>NZ_JBZFQN010000001.1:0-1461945 GCF_058313615.1 Bacillus sp. z33 | reverse complement strand
GAAAGATGATCAGGTTGATAGGTCCGAGGTGGAAGTGTGGTGACACATGGAGCTGACGGATACTAATCGTTCGAGGACTTAACCAAATGATTCAACACGCAACTTGCCCAAATTACATTATCCAGTTTTGAGAGAATAAAAAAGATGAAATTTCTTTAAAAAAACTCTTGAAAAATGTCAGAAACGCGATTATAATAATAAATGTCGCTGACAAAATCGTCTGGTGACGATGGCGAAGAGGTCACACCCGTTCCCATTCCGAACACGGAAGTTAAGCTCTTCAGCGCCGATGGTAGTTGGGACGCGAGTCCCTGTGAGAGTAGGACGTCGCCAGGCAATAATAAATGGAGGATTAGCTCAGCTGGGAGAGCATCTGCCTTACAAGCAGAGGGTCGGCGGTTCGATCCCGTCATCCTCCACCATTACAAATTAAATATTCACCAAAATAATTGGTGAAATTACAAGGTATATAAGTTATAATAATCAAGTCTCTCAATAGAATGATTTGAAATTTTACGCCGGTGTAGCTCAATTGGTAGAGCAACTGACTTGTAATCAGTAGGTTGGGGGTTCAAGTCCTCTTGCCGGCACCATCAGTACGAGCCATTAGCTCAGTCGGTAGAGCATCTGACTTTTAATCAGAGGGTCGAAGGTTCGAGTCCTTCATGGCTCACCATTTACAATATGCGGGTGTGGCGGAATTGGCAGACGCACCAGACTTAGGATCTGGCGCCTTACGGCGTGGGGGTTCAAGTCCCTTCACCCGCACTTTATATCGCGGAAGTAGTTCAGTGGTAGAACATCACCTTGCCAAGGTGGGGGTCGCGGGTTCGAATCCCGTCTTCCGCTCCAATGCCAAGTTATATGCCGGGGTGGCGGAATTGGCAGACGCACAGGACTTAAAATCCTGCGGTAGGTGACTACCGTGCCGGTTCGAGACCGGCCCTCGGCACTAGTTTTTTGCAAGAATGCGCCCGTAGCTCAATTGGATAGAGCGTTTGACTACGGATCAAAAGGTTAGGGGTTCGACTCCTCTCGGGCGCGCCATTTTTTGCGGGAAGTAGCTCAGCTTGGTAGAGCACTTGGTTTGGGACCAAGGGGTCGCAGGTTCGAATCCTGTCTTCCCGACCATTTCAAAAATATGGGGCCTTAGCTCAGCTGGGAGAGCGCCTGCTTTGCACGCAGGAGGTCAGCGGTTCGATCCCGCTAGGCTCCACCATTCTAAATTTAAAATAGGATTCAATATTTGGCGGTGTAGCTCAGCTGGCTAGAGCGTACGGTTCATACCCGTAAGGTCGGGGGTTCGATCCCCTCCGCCGCTACCAAATAGGACCTTTAGCTCAGCTGGTTAGAGCAGACGGCTCATAACCGTCCGGTCGTAGGTTCGAGTCCTACAAGGTCCACCACAATATATGGAGGAATACCCAAGTCTGGCTGAAGGGACCGGTCTTGAAAACCGGGAGGCGGGTTAAACCGCGCGGGGGTTCGAATCCCTCTTCCTCCGCCATATATATATCATTAACATTAGATATATGAAACAAATTATCATTGTCGCGGGGTGGAGCAGTCTGGTAGCTCGTCGGGCTCATAACCCGAAGGTCACAGGTTCAAATCCTGTCCCCGCAATAGTAATGGTCCGGTAGTTCAGTTGGTTAGAATGCCTGCCTGTCACGCAGGAGGTCGCGGGTTCGAGTCCCGTCCGGACCGCCATTTTATAAAATGTTAGCTCATCGATTAAGTTTTGAGCAACATCATAGAAATTCAAAAGATACAAAACGGCTCAGTAGCTCAGTCGGTAGAGCAAAGGACTGAAAATCCTTGTGTCGGCGGTTCGATTCCGTCCTGAGCCACCATCTTTTAAAAAAATAACGTACGGCGGTTGTGGCGAAGTGGTTAACGCATCGGATTGTGGTTCCGACATTCGTGGGTTCGATTCCCATCAGCCGCCCCATAGATGCGGGTGTAGTTTAGTGGTAAAACCTCAGCCTTCCAAGCTGATGATGAGGGTTCGATTCCCTTCACCCGCTCCAAATTAAATTTCGGGCCTATAGCTCAGCTGGTTAGAGCGCACGCCTGATAAGCGTGAGGTCGATGGTTCGAGTCCATTTAGGCCCATATACCATTATTCCGTAGTAGCTCAGTGGTAGAGCACTCGGCTGTTAACCGAGCGGTCGTAGGTTCGAATCCTACCTGCGGAGCCATATATGGGGAAGTACTCAAGAGGCTGAAGAGGCGCCCCTGCTAAGGGTGTAGGTCGGGTAACCGGCGCGAGGGTTCAAATCCCTCCTTCTCCGCCATATGGCCCCTTGGTCAAGCGGTTAAGACACCGCCCTTTCACGGCGGTAACACGGGTTCGAATCCCGTAGGGGTCATTAAAAAAAACCATGTACAAATTAGTACATGGTTTTTTTATACCTTGCTTGAATCATCTATGTTATGAGAGAATGGAAAGTAGTGACAAAGGCTTTTCGCTTTTCATATTCAAAAACACCTTGAAGAATAATTACCTCCTATAAAGAATAAACTATTCCTTATATCCCCCAATCGATTTTTACAATCATATCCGTGAATTAACCCATTTCTGTTTACCAGTGCTCTTTATATTAGATATATGATTAATGAAAATTTAGTATATCTCAAATATATGCCATATGTTCTAAGTTTACTTCTGGGTCTTGAATTATTAGAATATTAAGGTTTATTATATATGAATACTATAATAAACAAATGTTCCTTCATGTATTCTGTAAAACCATGTTTTCAATCATATCTTCCCTTATAGCTTGTGACTATATGAGAACGTTTTATGATCATTTAGTTTTTTGGAATAAATATTTATATAAAATAATAGTATATAAGTTTCCAAATGCATTATATTGGATATATTATACTAATGACTGTTAATTTCTTTTACTAATTACAAATTATGGTGTAAAGAATTAATATAAGTTAATTTGACAATTATTGCATTTGCTTTAGTGACAGAATAAGTAGTTTAATTAGTATATTGAGAAAATTCCAGAAAGGGTGATAATATGCCTATAGCTATCCCGACAGACTATCAGGTTCATTTGTTTCATGAGGGTTCTCTTTATGATGCATATAAACTATTCGGCGCTCATTTAATTAGGATAAATGACCAGGTACATACAAGGTTTACGGTATATGCACCAAATGCCCGTCAGATACGCTTGGTGGGTTCTTTTAATAATTGGAAGGGGAAAGGATATGATTTTGAAAAGATTTCTGAACAGGGAATCTGGTCTATTTTAATAGATGAAAACCTGGAGGGCTCTATTTATAAATATGAAATTGAAGCTGCCTCAGGAGAAATTCTATTAAAGAGCGATCCATATGCTTTTTATTCAGAAATAAGGCCAAATACAGCTTCTGTTGTCTATCCTTTGGATGATTCATATAAATGGGGCGATGCTTCTTGGCTCAAGAAGAAAATAAGAAAAAATCAAGAAGATAGTCCGATGTTCATTTATGAGATTCACTCAGGAACATGGAGAAAACATATTCAAGAAGGGAAAGAATCTATCCCAAGCGAGGAATGCAGGATAGAAGAATATTATACATACCGAGACCTTGCTGATGAACTTATCCCTTATGTAGTTGAACAAGGCTTTACACATATAGAGTTGATGCCACTTACGGAACATCCATATGATGGTTCATGGGGGTATCAGAGTACAGGGTATTATTCCCCAACCAGCCGGTATGGAAGACCAGAAGATTTGAAATATTTCATTGATCAATGTCACCAGCATAATATAGGTGTATTGCTTGATTGGGTTCCTGGGCATTATTGCAAAGATGCTCACGGTTTATTTATGTTTGATGGATTACCAGTTTATGAATATTCTGACCAGAAACATAGAGAAAATCCAGTATGGGGTACAGCTAATTTTGACTTGGGTAAACCTGAAGTTCATAGCTTTTTAATATCCAATGCAAGGTATTGGATGAACTATTTTCACATAGATGGTTTTAGAGTAGATGCGGTCGCTAATATTATATATTGGCCAAATACATATAGTGGTGAAGTGAATACATATGCTATAAAATTTTTACAAAAACTTAACCGAGTAGTTAAAGAATCAGATCCTACTGTACTCATGATGGCTGAAGACTCAACTGATTGGCCCGACGTAACTAAACCGGATAGTGAGGGAGGTTTAGGATTTACATATAAGTGGAATATGGGTTGGATGAACGACATTTTAGAGTATATGGAAGCAGATCAGCATTCCCGAAAAGATCTCCATAATAAAGTAACATTCTCCTTAATGTATGCTTATACGGAACGCTTTATTTTGCCTTTATCACATGATGAAGTGGTTCACGGTAAAAAATCTCTTCTTGATAAAATGCCAGGAAGCTACGAAGAAAAATTTTCTCAGTTGAAATTACTTATGGGATTTATGACAACCCATCCAGGGAAAAAATTGATATTCATGGGTGGGGAGCTGGGAATGTTTTCAGAATGGAAGGATAAGGAGCAGGTTGACTGGCATCTACTAAATTATGATTCTCATCAAACATTAAATACTTTCTTTAAAGATTTAGTGAAGTTTTATAAACGGTCAAAACCTTTATATGAGTTGGATGATGAACCTGAAGGATTTGAGTGGATCGATGTCCATAACACCGACCAATCCATTTTCTCATTTATTCGCCGAGATAGAGAAGGTAATCCATTAATTGTGTTGTGTAATTTTAAAAATATTTCGTACGAAGAATATAAAGTTGGAGTACCTGATAAACAGGAATATAAAGAGGTCATTAATAGCGACGCTCTCCAATATGGCGGAAGCAATCATGTTAATAAGAAGACAATCATCGCAGAAGAAGGTTCTTTTCATGGCAGACCATATCACATAAAGATAAAGGTTCCTCCATTTGGAATTACTATACTGCGTCCCATAAAAAAACGGAAGGAGTTAACTGAAAATGGCAAAGAAAAAAATCGTCGCAATGCTACTGGCGGGAGGTCAAGGAACAAGGCTTGAAGCTTTGACAGCTGATATTGCAAAACCAGCAGTCCCATTTGGTGGTAAATATAGAATTATAGATTTTACATTAAGTAACTGTACCAACTCAGGAATAGATACGGTAGGGGTATTAACACAATATCAACCATTATTGCTAAATTCATATCTCTCAAATGGAAGTGCCTGGGATCTTGATTTAAAAGATGGCGGAGTCACCGTTTTACCTCCATATTCCGCTTCAAAAGAAATGAGATGGTATACCGGGACAGCAAGTGCAGTTTATCAAAATTTAAATTATATAGATCAATATGATCCTGATTATGTAATTGTACTCTCCGGCGATCACATTTATAAAATGGATTATGATAAGATGCTGAGCTTCCATGAAGAAAAGGGTGCTGATGCAACGATTTCCGTTATCCCTGTGCCTTGGGATGAAGCAAGTAGATTTGGAATTATGAATACCAGAGAAGATTATTCGGTTATGGAATTCGACGAAAAACCTAAGAATCCTAAAAATAACTTAGCATCTATGGGAATTTATATTTTCAATCGTAAAGTCCTAAAGGACTATTTAATAAAAGATGCCGAAAATGAAGAATCATCAAGAGATTTTGGTAAGGATATCATTCCTTTACTGTTAAATGACAATAAAAAGGTATATGCGTATCCATTTGAAGGGTATTGGAAGGATGTAGGTACGCTGAAAAGTTATTGGGAAGCCAATATGGATTTATTGGATGAAGAGTGTGAATTAAATCTTTATGACTATTCATGGCGCATTTATTCTGTTAATCCAAACAGACCTCCTCAGTATTTATCTAATAAAGCGGATGTGAAGGAATCACTGATTAACGAAGGATGTATCGTGGAAGGCAAAGTAGAAAAGTCCGTTGTCTTCTATGGAGCACAAATCGGTAAAGGTGCCCATGTAAAAGACTCAGTTATCATGTCAGATGCTATTATCGGTGAGAATGTATATATTGAAAAAGCGATTATTCCACCTGGTGCGGTTATACCTGATAACCAAGTGATTAAGCCTATTGATGATGAGGATGTAATATTAGTTAATCCTGAGTTATTAACAGAAGAGAATGTTATAAAATTATCTTGATATATATTGAAAGGCGTTGAAATTATGAGTAAATCACTATTGGGTATTATAGATGCTACTAATAGTTATGAATCCCTTGACATTTTAACAAATAGCAGGAATGTTGCAGCGTTACCAATTGCTGGGCGTTTCAGATTAATAGATTTTATCCTGTCGAGTATGGTCAATTCAGGTCTATCCAATGTAGCTGTTTATCCACAGTCACATTTCAGGTCATTAATGGACCATTTGGGAACGGGCAAGAACTGGGATTTGAACAGAAAAAGAGATGGCCTGTTCTTCCTGCCTGTGCCCCATACAGAAGAGGTACATGGAGAGGTTCATTCATTTGATCATTTTGCTTACCATATGACATATTTGGAAAGAAGCGAACAGAAGTATGTGATTGTCGCTAACAGTCACACCGTGTGCAATATTGATTTCAACGCAGTCCTTAAATATCATATGCAAAATAGATGTGATATTACGGAAATCAAAAAAGATACGGAAGCTCTTGGAATGTTTATTCTTAAAAAAGAATTGCTTGTTCAATTAATCGAAGAGCGGAAACAAACTGGTTATACATCTTTAAAAGATGTAGTAGATGATCATTATTCAGACTTTTCAATCTGTGTATATCAATATGATGGATATCTAGCAAAAATCGATTCTATTAACGCCTATTTCCAAACAAGCGTAGATTTGCTTAAAGAAGAAAATTGGAATCAGCTGTTTATGAAGGAACGCCCTATTTATACAAAAGTTAAAGATGAGCCACCTTCCAAATACAGTGAACAGTCTCACGTGAGTCAATCGATGGTTGCGAACGGCTGTATGATTAAAGGAGAAGTGGAGAATAGCATCATATTCAGAGCAGTGAATATAGATGAAGGTACTTCTATTAAAAACTCCATTATCATGCAAAAAACAAAAGTTGGAAAGAACTGTAAATTAGATTATGTTATCCTTGATAAAGATGTAGAAATAGCAGATGGTACAGTTCTTATTGGATCGCCATTTCAACCGATTGTCATCCAAAAAGGTGTTAAACAAGGAGCGTTGATGAATTCGTGAATGTTTTATTTGTAGTATCTGAATGTGTACCTTTTGCTAAATCTGGAGGGCTGGCTGATGTGGCCGGCTCTCTTCCAAAAGAACTAAAAAAATTAGGCCATGAGGTAAGAGTGTTGCTTCCTAAGTATGGAACGATACCTTCTCATTTTTTTGATAAGGCTAAAAAAATTGCAGAATTTGAAGTTCAGTTAAGCTGGAGAAGACAGTATTGCGGTATTTTTGAAGTCGAATATGATGGTGTTACATATTACTTTATGGATAATGAATACTATTTCCACCGTTCAAAACTCTATGAGCAGTTTGATGATGGTGAACGTTTTGCTTATTTCTGCAAAGCGGCTGTTGAAGCGTTATATCATATCCCATTTTTACCGGATATTATCCATACACATGATTGGCATACAGGCATGATTCCTTTTCTTTTAAAAACCCAGCACCAAAATACGAAATTATCTAATATTAAAAATATATTTACGATTCATAACCTACAATTCCAAGGGGTATACGAGAAGAGCTTTCTTGGTGATGTTCTGGGTATTCACTATGATTATTTTAATCATTTAGAATTTGACGGAAACATCAATTTTATGAAATCAGCACTTGTTTATGCGGATGTAATTACTACTGTAAGTCCTACATATAAAGAGGAAATTAAAACAGACTACTATGGTGAACGTTTGAATGAAATATTACAGATCCGGGATGCAGATCTTTATGGAATCATAAATGGTATTGACTATGATTTATATAATCCAGAAAAAGATGATGCAATTGCCGGAGAGTTTTCAGTCAATCATTTGGAAGGCAAGAAAGAGAATAAACGTTTTCTACAAGAATATTTTAATTTGCCGGTAGATGATAGTAAGCCTTTGATTGCCGTTGTTTCACGATTGACCTCACAAAAGGGCTTTGATTTGGTTCGGGCTGTATTACATGAGATTATGCAGGAAGATGTACAAATGATTATGCTTGGAACAGGTGATCCACAATTCGAGAACTTCTTTGGTCATGAGTCCCAATGGTATATGGATAAATTAAAAGTCCATATAGGATTTGATGAGGATTTAGCCCATCAAATATATGCCGGTGCTGATTTATTCCTTATGCCGTCTAAATTTGAACCTTGTGGGTTAAGCCAATTAATAGCGATGAGATATGGGACATTACCAATTGTAAGGGAAACTGGTGGTTTGCGAGATACTGTACAGCCATATAATGAATTTACTGGTAAAGGCAATGGTTTCTCATTTACAAACTTTAACGCTCATGACATGCTTTATACAATACAGCGGGCATTATCGTTTTATCAAAATCCTTCTGAATGGAAAAAGATCGTTATGAACTCCATGAAGAAAGATTACAGCTGGGCACGTTCAGCAGCAGAGTATGAGTTATTGTATGAAGACTTGAGTGAGAGGATCTGATTGAATGTTTGATAATAAAGAACAGTTTAAGGAAGCCTTCATATCTAAGCTGGAAATGTCATATGGAAATACATTTTCAGAATCAACACCACAAGAACAATATCATACATTAGGCATTATGATTCGAGAATATATAAGTAAGAATTGGATTAATACCAATCAACTATATAGAAGTACCAATACTAAGCAAGTTTACTATTTATCAATCGAATTTTTACTTGGAAGAATTATGGGAAGCAATGTCTTAAATCTCGGGATACAAGAAATAGTGGAGGAAGGACTGGGAGATTTAGGAATTGATTTTTCAGAACTGGAAACACTTGAGCCAGATTCTGCTCTTGGTAATGGCGGTTTAGGCCGATTGGCTGCCTGTTTTATGGATTCCATAGCTTCCCTTGAATTACCAGGACATGGATGTGGGATTCGCTATAAACATGGCTTATTTGAACAGAAGATCATAGATGGTGTACAAGTTGAATATCCGGAACAATGGTTGCAAAATGGACATGTATGGGAAGTTAGAAAGGCCGATCAAGCGGTAATGGTTCCTTTCTGGGGAGAAGTTCAATCCTATAAAGATTCTGAAGATCGACTATGTTTTCGGCATGTAGACACAGAACCAATCCTGGCAGTTCCCTACGATATACCAGTTGTTGGATATCATAATGAGACAGTCAATAGACTTAGATTGTGGAGTGCTGAACCTGCTCCGACTCCTTACCGACGTGACATCATGCGTTACAAACGTGAGACGGAAATGGTATCAGAATTTCTTTATCCGGATGATACAGAAGATAGTGGTAAAATACTGCGTTTAAAACAACAGTATTTCCTCGTCTCTGCGAGTTTGCACTCAATCTTAAAGACTTACCGTAAAAAGAATATCCCTATGAGCAAACTGCACGAATACGTATCTATACATATTAATGATACTCATCCTGTACTGGCGATTCCAGAATTGATGAGGATTTTATTGGATGAAGAAAAATTATCTTGGGACGAAGCATGGGACATCACCACAAAAACAATATCCTATACGAATCATACGACACTTTCTGAGGCGTTGGAGAAATGGCCGATTCGGTTATTTAAACCGTTATTACCTAGAATATATATGATTGTAAATGAGATTAATGAACGATTTTGTAAGCAACTATGGGATATGTACCCGGGAGAGTGGCAAAGAATAGAGGAAATGGCTATTATCGCTCATGACCAAGTTAAAATGGCTCATTTGGCTATTGCAGGCAGCCATAGTGTTAATGGTGTAGCCCATTTGCATACCGAAATTCTTAAGAAACGGGAAATGAATAATTTTTATCAGGTTTATCCAGAGAAATTTAATAATAAAACAAATGGAATTACTCATCGCAGATGGTTAATGAAAGCAAATCCAGGCCTTTCTCGTTTAATTTCAGAATCAATCGGAGATAAGTGGAAGATTGATCCAACTTATATGAAGGAACTGGAGCGGTTTAGCAAAGATTCTTCCTTTTTAGAAAAGCTGATGAAAGTAAAAACTGAAAATAAGATCAAGTTAGCTAAACGCATTAAGGAACAAAATGGAATAAATGTTAATCCAGATAGTATTTTTGATGTCCAGGTTAAACGCTTGCATGCTTATAAACGACAATTATTAAATGTTCTTCACATTATGTACTTATATAATCGGATGAAGGAAGAGCCGAATTTCAAACCTTATCCGCGTACATTTATTTTTGGCGCAAAAGCATCTCCTGGGTACTATTATGCTAAAAAGATTATTAAGCTCATTAATACCGTTGCGGATAAAGTAAATAACGACCCGGATACAAAGGATTATATAAAAGTTGTATTCCTTGAGAATTATCGGGTATCCCTGGCTGAAGAAATATTCCCTGCTGCTGAATTGAGTGAACAAATATCCACTGCAAGTAAAGAAGCATCAGGAACAGGTAATATGAAATTTATGATGAATGGCGCCTTGACCATCGGTACAATGGATGGAGCAAATGTAGAGATTTTTGAACGAGTTGGAGAAGATCATATCTTTACTTTTGGTTTATCGTCTGAGGAAGTTTACAATGCCCATGGAGGGTATCACTCATCAGAATATTATATGCTGGATCGCCGGATTCATCAGGTCGTAAACCAATTAATTAATGGTTTCTTCCCGAATACTTCTGGGATGTTTGATATGATTTATGATTCTCTGCTTCTGGAAAATGATCAGTACTTTGTATTAAAAGATTTTGATTCTTATGCAAGTACACAGGAAAAAGTAGAGGCACTTTATCAGGATAAAAAGAAATGGAATGCATCAAGTGTGATAAATATTGCAAATTCAGGATATTTTTCGAGTGATCGAACAATCAGTGAGTATGCAACTGACATTTGGAATGTGAAACCCATACATTTGGCAAATAAATAACATATATAAAGTTAAAGAAATAGACGAACTTCAACTCTACTAAATTTGGATTAGAGGTTCGTCTTTTTTTGCTTTATGAAGATATAAGGATATTTCCCTCATATGTAAAAGTTTATATTTACATATGTTTAAATATTATTTAAGAAAAAAGAGACAGCCTTTGAAGGCTGCCTTATTTTTTCTTGTTATTTACATAACTGTCGGTTTCACGATAAGGGATATCCCCTAAATCGGATTCTAAATCTTCTTCCTTCAAGCGATCTTCGTAATCGCTTTTTGCATCGCTTTGATAAACCATACGCTCACCATCAGGACCATTGCCAACGAAAGATTCAATGTCATCAGCAAAACCTTCATCTTCTGTTTGATCTGGATAGAGATCATCATAGCCTTTGGTGTCTCTCACCATATCGGCAGGTGTTTCAGAGGTTCCATATTGAGCCACCTCCTGGTAGCTGTCTGTATAGTCCTCAATGCGGTCATCATACGTTCTTTGAAGAGAATCAGGTTTCGGTGGCTGAATGATATCTTCCTCAATAGGGCGGTGATTGCTTAATTCCTGTTTTTTTGTATGTTCAATACAATACAGAGTGGATGGAATGACCTCTAGTCTTTCGTATGGAATATCCTTTCCGCATTCTTTACATACACCGTAAGTCCCTTTTTCTATTGCAGCCAATGCTGTTTCAATTTCATTTAATTGACCCTCTTCATGATTTTCTAGGGCCACATCTTTTTCACGCTCAAATAATTCTGTTCCAAGGTCGGCAGGGTGATTATCATAGGATGACAGTTCTCCCGATGCTTCACGTTCACTCAAGTCCAGCCGACTGTCTTTTTTTGCTTTTAATCTGCGTTCAAATTCGTCTCTTTGTTCTTTTAATCTATCTGTTAACGCTTGAAGTTGTTCTTTTGCAAGCATGATACCACTTCCTTATCTATGTATAAGTAACGTTGTATTGTTACAATACCCCTTCAGACAAAGGGAAAACATTTAAGATGCTTGAGAACATTAAGAATTATATGTCCTGGGAGGGATTCAAATAATAAAAGGATAATTCAGAAGATTTATGTCACAACAGTCCTTTTTTATGTATCTTATATATAGACTTACAAGCAAGATTCTCTGTTCTGAGCTAAGAAGATAACAAAAAGATGGAGAAAGCCTACTGGTTTTCTCCATCAGTTCTTAGTTATTAATGTATTAAACAAACCATCTTCCAAATGAATTAGAAGAAAAATCCAATATACATACCAAGTGCAAATAAAAGCCCGTAGAATGTGTTCGTTTGTCCTGTTGCTTTCATAGCAGGCATCATTTCCGGTGGAGTATCATTGCCAACGAAACCTTTCACAGCTTGGACTGCTTTTGGAATACTTAAGAGAACGAGCAATGTCCATGGAGAAGTGATATCAGATAAAACTAAAACAAATGCCCATAGATAAGAGAGTGCAAACATTGAAGCCAGTACAATAATGGCATTTTTCTTACCTACTAGGATTGCCAGCGTTTTACGTCCTCCCTTTTCGTCCCCAACTCTGTCGCGAATATTATTTGATAACAAAATAGCACCCACGGTCAGAAAGAAGGGTACAGTCACGAGCCACGCTTCTAATGTCACATCCCCGGTCTGAATGAAATAAGAAATCAGGATAATCAGGCAACCCATGAAGAAACCGGATGTAATCTCGCCAAATGGGGTATAGGCTATAGGGAATGGTCCGCCGGTATACAAATATCCCATCGACATGGACAATAATCCAATGAGAACCAGCCACCAGCTGCTATTCGCACATATATAGACACCTATTAGTGCTGATATGCCATACAAAACGAGCGCTAATGTAAGAATCGACTTTGGTGTTAAGCCTTCATGGACAATTCCGCCGCCAATTCCAATGGATTCTTCAGTATCGAGACCTTTTTTGAAATCGTAATATTCATTAAATAGGTTCGTGGCAATTTGGATGAGTAATGCTGCAGCCATCATAGCCACAAATAATCCTATACTCAACGAAGGTATATGTTCATGAGCTAGCGCAGTACCAACCAACACAGGTGTGAAGCCGGCTGTTAATGTATGTGGCCTGGTTAATTTCCACCATACCCGCCAACTTTTTCTGGGTAACCCCGTCTTCGCAGTAGAATGCGAGTGATCTTGCATTTTGTTAATCTCCTTTGCGTTAAAAGTTACTAGAGAATAGTGGCAAGTCAATATGTTAAACTATTAGTAAAAAATAAAATATTTTAAGAGTTCGTCATTTTTATATCTTACACACTATTTTTAATACTAAAATCAGTTTAGGTAAAGGTGATGTAAAGTGTCAATACATTTATCTTCTAACAAACCAGTTAGAAGTCATAATGGTTCAGGCTTTGTGAAAAAAATATTATAATAGTAAAGGAGCTATTATCAATAGAGTGAACAAGTTTGATAGTAGGTTCTGCGGGATAAAAGCGGTTTAGTAGATAGTTGATGTTTCCTCATAGCACGCAAACAGTTTGGAAACGTTATCAAATGAACAGTAAAAAGTTCGAAAGTTCTAAATTCTAATTTATAATAGAGGAACTACAAAAATTGACAGTTTAATTTGTACAGGTGTATCTTTAAATAGTTTATTGGGATAAAGGATCAACGGGGGGATTTGAATGGCAATAAAGCAAATGACAGATATTCAACAGGGATTGACTGAAGCCTTACAAACAGTAAAAAGGATTGCTATGCCAATCTTATTCAGTCATGTTGAAGCCGTTACCAATAAGAAACCAATCAATATCTATCATTCAAGTGAAAGTTTATATAAAGGGGAACGATTTTACTGGAAAGATCCGGATAATGAATTGTATTTAGCCGGAATCGGAATCGCAAGTAAGATACAATCTCTTGATAATGGGGAAAAACGTTTTAAGGAAATGAAGGGTAAATGGGCAGCCATTATGGAGACAGCCATCACTAGTGGGATGGACTCAGGAAAAGGAACAGGGCCTTTGTGTTTCGGCGGTTTTTCATTTAACTCTAAAGATACAGAACCTGGTTCCGATTGGAGTCAATTTGGCAGTTATTTATTTTATATACCAAAATATTTAATCACGGAAACAAAGCATGGTACATATTTGACATCCTCTATTTATTTGGATCCTCACATTTCAGATAGTGAGATTCGTCAGTTTATGGAAGACAGAGATGCCATCCTATCACTGTCTGATTTCACCGAAAAGGAAATTCCTTCCGTTATAGAGCGGCAGGAGCATCTGGTTCAAGAGTGGAAACAGGCTATATTAAAATCTGTTAAAGCTATTCAAAAGGGACAGATGGAAAAAATCGTATTGGCTCGTGAATTAAGTTTACTTTTTGAGGATGAAATACCGTCTCATAAGGTATTGGATAACTTAATGAATCAGCAAAACGGCAGTTTTATTTTTGGTCTTGAATCGGGAGATGATTGTTTTATAGGTGCTTCGCCTGAAAGACTTGTAAAAAAAGAAGGGGCAATTGTATTTTCTGCTTGTCTGGCAGGATCAACGCCAAGAAGTGAAGATGCAGAAACAGATACGGCGCTCGGAAATGAATTATTAAATGATGGTAAAAATCGTTCCGAGCATCAATTTGTCGTAAATATGATCAGAAAAGCGATGGAGGAGTATTGCGTAGAAATCAATATTCCAAGTGCTCCTGTACTGATGAAATTGAAAAATATTCAGCATCTTTATACACCGGTAAATTGCGTGAGTATGCCTGGCACTTCCGTACTGGACTTTGTTGAATTGCTCCACCCTACTCCTGCATTAGGGGGGGCACCAAGAGATGTCGCCATGGAGAAAATAGAAAAATATGAAGGTATGGACAGAGGATTTTATGCTGCTCCAATTGGATGGATGGATATATACGGAAACGGTGATTTCTCTGTAGGAATTCGTTCAGGTTTACTTCAAAAGGATAAAGCTTCCCTATATGCCGGCTGTGGGATTGTAGAGAAATCGAATCCAGAAAGCGAATATATGGAGACAAAAGTGAAATTTAAACCCATGCTTGAAGCTTTGGAGGGAAGGGACATATGAATCACCAAGAAGAGCTAACTGCTTTTATTGCATCCTTTGTAGATGAATTAACCAGAGCGGAAGTTAATCATGTTGTCATTAGTCCGGGGTCAAGGTCTACACCGATCGCCTATTGTATGGCGGAACACCCGGATATGAACGTTTACATTAATATTGATGAAAGATCCGCTGCATTTTTTGCGCTGGGCATGGCAAAGGAAAAGAGGAAGCCTGTTGCGTTATTGTGTACATCAGGTACGGCAGCGGCAAACTACTTCCCAGCTATTGTTGAGGCCTACTATTCAAGAGTGCCATTAATTGTTCTTACCGCAGACCGTCCGCATGAATTAAGAGACATTGGGGCACCTCAGGCAATTGATCAAATAAACCTATATGGTAAGCATGTGAAATGGTTTGTAGAGATGTCTCTGCCTGATTCTGGCGAGATGATGCTCCAATATGCTCGAACCGTAGCAAGCAGGGCAATCAGTAATTCAGTACTGGAGCCTGCCGGACCGGTCCATATTAATTTCCCATTAAGGGAGCCTCTCATACCAATTTTAAGCGAGATGGATAAATGGATATATCAGGCTGACCATTCAAAGACATGTATTGATATTGCGCATGGGCAGTTAAAGATGACGGATACTCAATTAGGCGCTTATATCAACCTGATTAAGGAAAGTGAAAAGGGGATTATTATTTGCGGACCTATCGATCAGCTTGATTTTAAGGAGGCTGTATTGGAATTCGCTGCGGCGACAGGATATCCAATTCTCGCAGATCCATTGTCTCAATTAAGATCCGGTGAGAATCAATATGTGATTGAATCTTATGATACTTTCTTGAAGGTAGAAGACATTCATGAGGAAATAAAACCGGATTTAATCATACGATTTGGAGCAATGCCAGTTTCTAAACCACTGTTGCAATTTTTGAAAAAATATAGACGGACAAATCATCTGGTGATTGATGGCGGAAGTGGATGGAGAGAACCTTCAGGAGTAAGCACTCATATGATCTATAGTAACGAGGCTATATTCTGCCGTTCTGCTAAAGATATTCTATCTAATCATGCTGATCCTGAAAGGAAAGAGTGGCTTTCGCTTTGGCAAAGAATGAATAAAGTAACAAAAAGAGGTTTGCTGACTATACAGGATGAAACCGTAATGCAAGAAGGTAAGTTGTTTTCTCTATTAGAGAGTTTACTACCGGAAAAGGCAAACTTAGTAGTTGGAAACAGTATGCCAATCCGGAATGTTGATTCCTTTTTCTTCCAAACAACTAAGGAGATACGAATATTGGCAAACAGAGGAGCTAATGGAATTGATGGTCTTATTTCAACTGCGGCAGGTATCAGTGCCTCCTCGGAAAGTCCAACTGTATTGGCGCTTGGAGACCTCAGTTTCTTTCATGATATGAATGGTTTTCTGGCAGCTAAAATGTATCAGTTAAATCTGTTGGTTCTGGTCGTGAATAATGATGGGGGCGGAATCTTTTCTTACTTGCCACAGTCTGCTGAAGAAAAACACTTTGAAGAGCTTTTTGGCACCCCTCATGGCATGAGTTTCAATCATACGGCTGCTTTGTATGGTGCAAATTATAAAAAACCGGAAACATGGGAAGAAGTGACCGATTCTATTCAGGATTGGGTAATCAATCCGGATTTCCGAATTGTTGAAGTTTGTACGAACCGATCTTATGATGTAAAAAAATACAGAGAAGTCGTTCAATGCGTTTCCCGGGAAATAAAAATGATGAATGATGGCGAATAAATTAATGTTACCCATTAATGGAGTACATTATCATGTTCGAGCAGAAGGAGTAGGGCCGCCTATACTTCTTTTACATGGATTTACCGGGACAATGAATACGTGGAATACATTCATTCAGGATTATAAACATTGTTTTCAATTCATAAGCCTAGATCTATTAGGGCATGGTCATACAGAAGCGCCCACTGATCCAAAGCGATATGAAATGAAGCAGGCAGCCAAAGATATTAAAGATCTATTAATCTCCTTAAATATTAATCGTGCCCATGTCCTTGGTTATTCCATGGGAGGAAGGCTGGCATTGGGGTTTGCGGCCTATTATCCTGAATTCGTTCAAACTCTTATACTGGAAAGTTCATCGCCAGGTTTAGAAAATGAAGATGAACAAATATCAAGGGTGACCAGCGATGCCAAATTGGCACAAAGTATCGAAAAATATGGTATAGAAAGATTTGTGAATGATTGGGAGAACATTCCGTTATTTGCTTCTCAAAAACGACTTTCAGATAAAAAGAAATCAGAAATCAGAAAAGAGCGATTATCCCAAACCACTATTGGACTGCAAAATAGTTTGCTCGGAATGGGGACAGGCTCACAGCCTTCATTTTGGAGTGAATTAAAGAAAATGGATTTTCCTGTTTTATTACTTGCCGGAGAATTAGACAAAAAGTTCGTTCATTTGGCGTTAAAAATGCAGAATTTCCTTAATAAAGGCCAATTTGAAACAATTATTGACACAGGTCATGCAATACATGTGGAAGAACCCGAAATATTTGGTAGAATAGTAAGTGAATTTATAAGAGGGAGGAATTAGAAATGGCTTTTGATTGGGTAACCATTCGTACATATGAAGATATTTTATATGAAAGATATAATGGTATTGCTAAAATTACGATTAACCGTCCAGAGGTGCGCAACGCATTTCGTCCAAAAACGGTTATGGAATTGATTGATGCTTTTTCTCGTGCCAGAGATGATAAAGAAATTGGCGCCATTATTTTAACAGGTGCAGGTGATTTAGCGTTCTGTTCAGGCGGTGACCAAAAGGTTCGCGGTCATGGTGGATATGTAGGAGAAGATGAGATTCCACGTTTGAATGTGCTTGATCTTCAGCGTTTAATTCGTGTCATTCCAAAACCTGTTGTGGCAATGGTAGCAGGATATGCTATTGGAGGAGGCCACGTGCTGCATGTAGTATGTGATTTAACAATTGCAGCTGAAAATGCCCGTTTCGGCCAAACAGGTCCAAAGGTAGGAAGCTTTGACGCTGGTTATGGTGCAGGCTATTTAGCTAGAATAGTAGGTCATAAGAAAGCAAAAGAAATTTGGTTCCTATGCCGTCAATATGATGCACAGGAAGCGCTGGATATGGGCTTGGTAAATAAAGTAGTCCCACTTGAACAGCTTGAAAAAGAAACGGTGCAATGGTGTGAAGAAATGCTTGAGAAAAGTCCAACTGCCCTTCGTTTCTTGAAAGCAGCTTTCAATGCAGATACAGATGGATTAGCTGGACTTCAACAGCTGGCAGGGGATGCTACATTGCTTTATTATACAACTGATGAAGCTAAAGAAGGACGCGATGCATTTAAAGAAAAACGCAATCCAGACTTCGACCAATTCCCGAGATTCCCTTAATCGTGAAGGAAAACAGCTTGACGTCTATCGTCAGGCTGTTTTTATGTACATATAAGCTTAATGATAATGAAATAAGCGACAAGGCGTGCTTTTGGTTGCTCTAGGGCCTTCTGAATGTAGTTAACATGGCGCCTTTAGTCTTCGTTCAATGATATAGTCGTCTCAGCTTTATAGTTAATCCAGCTTCAGGGCCTAGCCGCTCGAGAAATAAGCATAGCCTCTGCGGGGGGGAGGAACACCCCCTCCAAGCCTTCTGTCTTATGCTTATCGCGTCTGATCAAGGCCCTTCAGCTTTATATTCAATCTAGCTTCGACTCCTAGCTCCTTCGAGGTCATAAGGATAGCCACTACGGGAGAAAGAACCTCCCTACGTGCCTCTCCTTATGCTTGTCGGAGCTGACCAGTCGTCTCAGCTTTATAGTTAATCCAGCTTCGACTCCTAGGAGCTCGAGACATAAGCAAATACTCTGCGGGAAAAGAACCTTCCCTCCGAGTATTCGTCTTATGCTTGTCGCGGGCCTACAGGATGTAGGTCATGAAGACGTTGCCACACGACGTGGCGATTTTAGTCTTCGTTCAATGATATAGTCGTCTCAGCTTTTTATTAAAGGGTGGTGTTTTTATGTTGAGTTTGGGTGATACGGTGATTCCGCAGTTTTTGATTCAACGGGCTTATTTGACGCCGGAGCGTGTGGCTCTTTCATTCGAGGAAGAGAAATGGACATTTAAAGAGTTATATGAAAACGCTCGTTTATATGCTGAAAAATTGACAGAATTAGGTGTGACAGAAAAGAAAATCATTGGAATTAATATGAAGAATAGACCGGAAATGGTCTTTATCATACATGCTCTTTTATTAATTGGGGCTAAAATTGTCCTAATCAACATTCGGTTAACGGATCGGGAGAAAGGGTGGCAATTAGCGGATGCTAATGCCGATTTTCTTATATCTGATCGCGATATGCTTCTGACTATTCCTGTGCTCACTTTAGATGACCTACAGAAGGCCCCAAAAAAGCCATTCGAAGAAAAGAAGAATTTATCTTTCAATCGAACGGCAACCATTATGTATACATCAGGTACAACTGGGAAACCCAAGGCTGTGATGCAAACAATCGGTAATCATTTTTGGAGTGCGGTTGGTTCTGCTTTAAATTTAGGCTTGCGTGATCATGATAAATGGCTGTGTTTTATGCCATTGTTCCATATCAGCGGATTATCAATTCTTTTTAGATCTGTTGTTTACGGCATAGAGACTGTATTGCAACGGGGATTTGATCCTGCACAAGCAAATGAAGCCATTCAGAACCAAGGGGTTACCATCTGTTCTGTCGTGACGAATACGTTGAAGAGAATGCTTGAGGACTTAGGAGAAGAGGACATATATCCTGAACATTTTCGATGTATGCTGCTCGGTGGTGGATCTGCCCCAATGGCGCTATTGCAAAAGTTGACAGCTAAAAACATACCTGTCTTTCAAACCTATGGGATGACAGAAACTTGTTCACAAATTGTTACACTGGCACCAGAAGATGCTAAACGTAAACTGGGTTCTGCCGGGAAGCCTTTATTGCCATGTGATATTAAAATTGTCGTTGATGGGAGCATAGCCGATTATGGTTCACCGGGTGAGATTGCAGTAAAAGGACCAAATGTGACTCCAGGCTATCTCCATGGTAGGGCACCGGAATCATTTAAGGATGGATGGTTTTATACAGGTGATATTGGTTATATGGACGAGGAAGGTTATTTGTTTGTAATAGATAGACGATCTGATTTAATTATTTCAGGTGGGGAAAATATTTATCCAGCTGAAATTGAATCAGTTCTGTCGGAACATCCAGCTATAAAAGAGGCAGGTGTTAGTGGCATTCATGATGACCAGTGGGGAGCTGTTCCGGCGGCTGCAATTGTTCCGGTTTTAGGTAGTCATTTAGATTCAAGAGAGGTTATCCAGTTTTGTGAATCGAGGTTGGCCGGTTATAAAATCCCTAAAAAAGTGGTAATGGTTAATGAGTTGCCCCGTAATGCTTCAAATAAATTAATGAGAAAAGAGTTAAATAAGTTTTTTTAGTTAATTCTGAATATTGGGTGTTGGACTTATTCAATTCAGCTTTCAAATCATGTATAATGAAAAAAAGACATAAGAAGGCGGGGAAGAAATGGCTCGTTCGAATAAGCAATACTTGATTGCTGAGATCTTGTTGCGTCGCGGACTCCCATTATCAGTTATTACCGCAATTACAAATGTGGCTGAAAAAGAAGTTGTTGAATTAATAAAAAAGAGTTTATAGAAGAAAAGCGCCCTGTATCATCGGGCGCTTTTCTTCATTCATTTTCCAGTAAACCCAATTCCAATCCGCGCTTTGCTATAAGATGGTCTACTTCCTTTGGTAATTCATCCAGGGAGCCGAATTCCGTACTCCAATAATTTGTAAAGGAATCCACGCAAATCGGAAAGGTTAAAGCATTGGTATCCTGTAAATCTTTTTGAAAATCATGGAGTTTGTGATTGATATCCATTTATGAATGACAGCCTTTCTTTTATAAAAAATCAGATGGACGAAAGGTTTTACACCCAGTATCGCCGCTTCTTAAAGCGCGTTCCTCAGAATACATATTTACTTGTATTTTTTCTGCTGCACATTTATTACCCTGTTTCCAAAAATGGCAGCTGTTTACGGAGCACTTAACACCATTAGGCATAGAAAAAATCCCTCCTTTACTTTGTATCATGTATCAATTGCTCTCTCATATGTAAAGTAAATATAGGAAGAAAAAAACCCGAATCATCAAGATTTCGGGCTATCACATATTATTAGTAGTTCAAGGCTTTTTGAAGGGAGTCTAGATTGTCTTTCGCAATAGAAAAATAATCGCGCCCTTTATCGATATCATCCTGTGTTAGAATAGATAAATTATGAATAGGCAATGATGTCAGTTTAGCCTCTTTTTGTATAATGTCAGTTAATTTACTGTTAACATTTTGTTCTACTAGTATATATTTAAGTTCATGTTCCTTGGCAGTATCCACAAGTTTCTCAAGTGATTTTTGAGTTGGTTCTTCAGAAGTGGATAGACCAGCCACGCTTATTTGTTCCGTACCGTACCGTTCTCCCCAGTAACCAAAAGCTGCATGAGAAACAAGGAATTCATTATGTTTTGACTTGCTGAATACGTTTGTATATTCTGTATTCAACTCATCAAATTTTTTAACTAATGCTTCGTAATTTTTTTCGAATGCTGGTTCTTGTTCTGGCATTTTCTCAATCAATGAATCTTTAATGTGTTTTGCCATTTCCTTTGCGTATAGCGGATCGATCCAAAGGTGTGGGTCGACTGTTCCGTGATCATGACCGTCATCTTCGTGTTCATGAGCATCAAGTTCTACCTTTTCGCCAATGGCAATCATTTCAACGTTTTCGTTAGCAAGTGTTTTGGTTACATTGTTTGCAAATCCTTCGAGATTATATCCAATGTAATAAAATAAATCAGATTCAGCGATATTAATAATATCCTGTTGTGTTGGTTCAAACGTGTGCTCATCTACACCTGCTGGATAAATAGATGAGACATTTACATAGTCTCCGCCAATCTGTTTGGTCATATATTCTAATGGATAGACAGTTGTATAAATGGAGAGTTGATTTTTATTTTGGGTGTTAGCCGTGCTATTGTCACCCTTGCATCCAGTAAGAAAAATAGATGCCCCAAGTATGAGGGCGAATATAAATGATGTTTTTTTCAAAGCAGTATCCTCCCATTAATCGTATTCATTACGATTTATTTAACAAAAAAATAAATCGAAAAGATTACGATTTACATATCTATAAAGTATGATACACGGCTTTTTCCGGTAAATCAAGAGTCTTTTTTTTCTTGTTTTGGAGGTACAGGATCAAAACCGCCAGCATGAAGAGGATGGCATTTAGATATACGTTTAATGGTGAGCCAGGTACCCTTCATTGGGCCGAAACGTTCAATTGCTTCTATGCCATATTGGGAACATGTTGGATAAAATCTGCAACTGGGCGGCTTTAAAGGTGAAATGGCTATTTGATAAAAGCGGACTATTTTTAATAATATTTTTTTCATTATATAGGCTTCCTTTTGGAGATTCATTTCATACAATCATATCATAATGCCTTATGTGGCAAACTTCAAACTTTAGGGATGAAATATCAAGCAATAAAAGGTAAAATAAGGAATAGTTGAAAGGGAGGTTTTATTATGCCATCTGTTGAAAGTTTTGAATTGGATCATAATGCTGTTAAAGCCCCGTATGTTCGTCATTGTGGAGTTCATAAGGTTGGAAGCGATGGAGTTGTTAATAAATTTGATATTCGTTTCTCCCAGCCTAATAAACAGGCTATGAAGCCGGATGCTATTCATACTTTAGAGCATCTATTAGCATTTAATATCAGGAAGTATTCTGAAGGTTATTCTCACTTTGATATAATTGATATTTCTCCAATGGGATGCCAAACAGGTTTTTATTTGGTGGTCAGTGGTGAACCAACAGTCGAGGAAATTATTGACGTACTCGATAAAACGATGAAAGAAGCTGTTGAGATCACAGAAATTCCAGCAGCAAATGAAAAGCAATGCGGTCAAGCTAAGCTTCATGATCTCGAAGGTGCAAAAAAGTTAATGAAATTTTGGTTAACACAAAGCAAGGAAGATTTGAAACAAGTATTTGCTTAAAAGAACTAGAATCCCCATTTAATATGGGGATTCTTTATTGTCATTTACTCCGGAGGTTCTAGATTGATGAATCTCTTCCCCGTCTATATGTGAATTTTGATCTAATGGGTCAATGGTGTGTTTGTATTCGTATGCTTTAGTCGTAACAAGTGCAGTAATTCCTATTACCAGCACGATTATAATTGAGCCTATCACAAATATACCTGTCATTCCCATGTGCTTCCCCCCAGTCTTTCATTTTCATTATACCATTGCCGTTAAAATCATCTTCCAATATGTAGATGTCCATGTCTGTTACTGATCGAGCTAGTAATGCTTTATAAATAGGAATCTTCAGAAATAAAAAAAACCTCCTGTACAGAAGGTTTGTCTATGTATTCGTTTATATTAATGTAAATATTTTGAGGTGGGTGATTGGATATCTTCCTTTGCAAATCGTTTTTTTAGGCTATCAATTATGTATATCCCCATTAGATTATAAAGCTCCCGATCTTCCAGTTCGTTAATTAATTGCATAACATCCTTACGATCGAGTTGTTCCAATACGGCTAAAGCTAGTATATCAATATCCTCGTCATCGCCAGTTAATTTATCACGATACAATTGGTACAATTCATCAATAAAATTCACTGAAAAGAACTCCTTTCAAATTTGAAAATCACGATTCATATAGTAATTATTTACCCCAACCTTTATAAATGTACTCTTGTTAAGTAGAAATTATTATCAATTCAATCTGTATGGGCCCAATATTTGATAATTGTTCAAGATTTCAGGAGATGAGAGTTAAACGCTTAGCTGACCAGCTCTGTAATAAATGAGTTACCTTTTTGATATAATTGAGCTAACTAAAACAAGAAAGGCGGAGAAACGGGATGGAAATATTTGAAGATAGTAACGGTAATGAGGTCCACTTCCATGAAGAACAAGGTCATTTTGAAAATGAAGCTGGCCATGTATTAGTCATATGCCGGTATAAAGGAAAATGGGTTCTTACTAATCATACCAAAAGAGGTATCGAATTTCCTGGAGGGAAGGTAGAAAAAAATGAAACCCCTGTTCAGGCTGCCCTTCGCGAGGTACATGAAGAAACAGGGGGAGAAGCAAATCAGCTGACTCCAATTGGTGAGTATAAAGTATTCGATCCAGCCGGTGCTTTTATAAAGGCTGTTTTTTATGCAGAGCTAACTGCTATTACGTCGAAAGAGGATTATATGGAAACGGATGGACCCGTTATACTGTCCGAACTGCCGTGTGAATTTCAAAAGAGCGCACGATTCAGTTTCATCATGAAAGACCAGGTAATTTTGATATGCCTGGATAAAATTAATCAATTACATTTACAGTAAACGGTCACGTATCAATTTAGCTTCGATAAACTCGACCATTTTATACATAATCGTTGCAAATACAGCTATAAGGAGTAAAGCCATTAAAACAAGTGTGAAATTAAACACCTGGAAACCATAGATAATTAAATATCCAAGTCCCTGAGAAGAAACGAGGAATTCTCCGACAATGACACCAACCCAAGCCAGACCGACATTTACCTTCAGTGTGGATATGATGACTGGAAAGGAATACGGCAAGACCGCTTCCTTAAAGATTTGCATACGGCCAGCATTAAATGTTTCCAGTACCTTTATATAATTAGAATCAATTTCCTTGAAGCTCGTGTAGACGACAATGGTTGTAACAATGACTGAGATAATGATTCCATTGGTGATGACAGATGACAATCCCGGTCCCATCGCTACAATAATAATAGGTCCAAGCGCAACCTTTGGCATAGCATTAAAGATAACTAAATAAGGGTCCAATACTTTGGATAGCATTGGAGACCACCACAAGGCAACTGCTAGAAGTGTCCCTAATAATGTTCCTAATATAAAGCTGACTACCGTCTCAAACAACGTCAATCCGAGATGGCTGAGCAGGCTGCCATCCTGTATTTTTTCAATCAGCATCTGGGCGATACTGGAAGGAGAGCTGAACAGGAGGGGGTCTATCCAGTTAAAGTGGCTTGCCATTTCCCAAAAGGCAAAAAATAAAACGAATATAACAGCCTGATAGAGCCAAACTTTATGTTGAGTGCTTTTTAATTGTTGGATATAGTTTTTGTGGAGAAGGTTTATTTTATGGTTATGATCCGCCAAACTGTTCCATCTCCTTCCATATAAGCTGAAATACATCTGAATAGTCTGGATGATTTCTTGCTTCAAATGGGGACAACGCTCTTAACTCTATTGGGATATCAAACTCCATATGAATCTTTCCCGGTTTAGGAGAAAGCAGGAAGACACGATCACTCATGGCTACGGCTTCTCCTATATCGTGTGTAACTAGAATGGCGGTTTTTTTAAAGGATTTCAATGTGCTTGCAACAATATCCTCGAGTTTGAGTTTGGTTTGCAAATCCAGAGCAGAAAAAGGTTCATCGAGCAAGAGAAGGGTTGGATTTGTTGCCAGGGTTCTTACAAGAGCGGCCCGCTGTCGCATTCCGCCTGATAGTTCTCTTGGGAATTTGTTTAATACATCTTTTAGGCCGATTTCATCTAATAAGGAGATTGCTCGTTCCTCTTGCTTCGGATCTAGCTGCTTTAATAATTTTAGTCCAATCAGAATATTTTCTTTAATCGTTTTCCATGGAAATAAATAATCCTGCTGCAGCATATATCCGATATCCTGACGATTAGTAAGGACATCTTTTCCATATAGCTTTACCTTTCCTTCGCTAGGCTTAAAGAGACCGGATATAATGGACAGCAATGTAGTTTTGCCACAGCCGCTTGGGCCAAGGAAAGAAATAAAATCTCCTTCCTCGACCGTTAGCGATATATTTTCTAACGCTATAGATGCTTGTGTTTTAGATAAATAGAGATGTGATACATTCTCTATTGTTAATAAAGGCATATCTTCTGCCTCCTTACCTTATTTGGAAACTTCCTCTGCAATTTTTGTATTGACCAGGGTTTTGTGATCAATAAATGAATCTATTTCACCAGCTTCTTTCATGATATCCTGTAGATTTAGCCATTCTTCTTCGTCGAGAATTGGATTTAGGGCAAAGGATTCCTGTGATTTATATCGATCAATAGCCATTTCAATAATTTCAACATCTGTATCTTCAAAATACGGATGGATCGCTTTTGCGACTTCACCGGAATCTGTTTCTTCAACCCATTTTTGTGCTTTATAAATTGCTTTTGTAAAACTTTTAACTAAATCTCCATTTTCCTTCAAATAGCTTTCTTTTGCCATAAAGGTGGTGTATGGCACATGCCCTGATTCTTTTCCGAAGGAAGCAACGATATGTCCTTTTCCTTCTTTTTCGAAAACACTTGCCTGAGGTTCAAATAACTGTACATAATCGCCTGTTCCTGAAGCAAAGGCATTGGCAATATTGGCAAAATCAATATTTTGAATTAATTTCAGATCTTTTTGAGGATTGATATCATGTTTTTTTAGCACATATTCTCCAACCATTTGCGGCATACCGCCTTTTCTCTGCCCGAGAAATGTACTGCCTTCTAGCATATTCCAGTCAAAGTTATCGATTTTCTCTCTTGAAACAAGGAAGGTGCCATCTGTTTGTGTAAGCTGGGCAAAATTAATAACAGGATCTCTTGAATTTTGTCCATGAACATAAATCGAAGTTTCCGATCCGACAAGCGCGATATCAGCGCCGCCAGAGAGAAGCGCAGTCATTGTTTTGTCACCGCCCCATGCGGTCTGCAGGTCTACGTCGAGTCCTTCATCCTTAAAAAAACCTTTTGCCAGAGCAACATATTCAGGTGCATAAAAAATGGAGCGAGTGACTTCTGATACTTTAACTTTTGTCATTTTTTCAGTTGGTTCACTATCTTTGCAAGCCGATAAGCTAAAGATAAGCAGAATAGAGATCATACAGAAGAAGCTGGTTTTAAGATAATGTTTCAAGGGAATTTCCTCCTTAGTAGGCAGTATGTATGCCAAAGTTTAGTTAATCGTATTGTATGTATAGGGTATATATGTGTGAATGCCCATAATACATCGTAGAGGAGTCCGGGTTATGCAGAAACTACAATCGTCACTGGGAAGTATCATAGATAAACGTCGATATCCATCACCGCATCCGGATATAGACTTATTTTTGGTCACCTATTTATCGAATGGGCTGCTGGTTAAGGGCCTCTTAGCTGAGCCTAAAGCAAATGAAATAATAGATGGATTTTTATATTTACGGGGAGGCATTAAAAACGTTGGAAAAGTCCGTCCAGGCCGTATCATTCAGTTTGCCAGTCAGGGATTTGTTGTGTTTGCTCCATTTTATCGTGGTAATCAGGGGGGAGAAGGAGAAGAAGATTTTGCCGGAGAGGATCGATGGGATGCCATTGCGGGATTCGAACTCTTGAAGCAGCACAAAAAAGTAAATCTAAAAAGGGTACATATCTTCGGCTTTTCTCGTGGAGGCATTATGGCATTGTGGACCGCTATATACTGCCAGGATGCAGCTTCACTTGTGACATGGGGAGGAGTATCAGATATGGTTTTGACCTATCTGGAGCGAATAGATCTGAGAAGAATGTTAAAAAGAGTCATTGGAGGTACGCCGAACAAGCTGCCGGATGAATATAAATATCGTACTCCCTTATATAATATTGATAAAATCACATGTGATGTTCTGATTATTCATGGTGAGAAAGATGAGAATGTTTCAATTGAACACGCCAATACATTGAGAACGCGGTTGAAGGATCAAGGAAAGAGTGTAGAGGCGTGGTACTTTAAGGATTATACTCATTATTTCCCTCCTAAAATGAATCGACAGATCGTAGCTGATTTGACGAAATGGATGAAAGAAGCAGCCTCAAATGGTACTATTGAAATAAAAACATGAAAGAGGGGAGTGGGAGACTTGGGTATGCCAATGGAATTGAATACACTCATTGTGACAAAGGCAAATGAAAAAAGAATCGGGGAGAATCTCTTTATTCTAAAAAAAGAAGGATATCGCTTATATCCAATCGAGATTCCGATAGAGGTCAGAAGAACGCTTGACGGAGAATCGCGAGGAACAGCGCTGATAAGAAAAGTAGAATGGGAAAAAAAGTATACAACTGTTACATATGAATTGATTTCTCTAAATTCCAGTAATTAAAATTCAATAAAGAATGCAATAACGAACCTTTCCCTGAACTTTGTTTGGCATAAGGTTTGTTTTTGTTTTAAGAAATTACCGGATCGTTAGTATTAAGACGTGAATAAAAAATGGTGCCTTGAAAGCCATATGTAATGACTTTAAGACACCATTGCTTATTAAATCGTAACCGGTCCGCCTTTTGATTCTATTTCAGGACTGATATTTTTGAATTCCTTGAAATTTTCTCTGAACTTATTAGCCAGCTCATTGGCTTTTGTATAATAGGCTTCTTGATTTTTCCAAGTTTTCTGTGGTTGTAAAACTTCATCAGGAACCCCAGGAACATGTAAAGGAATCGCGAGTCCGAATATACTGTCCTGAACCGTTTCGATATTGGTCAGTTCGCCCTCTAATGCAGCCTGAATCATCAATCGTGTATAAGAAAGCTTCATACGGCTACCGGTTCCATATTCGCCTCCGGTCCAGCCTGTGTTAACCAAATATACCTGAACTTGATGTTCCTCAATATTTTTACCCAGCATCTCAGCATACTTTGTTGGATGCAGCGGAAGGAACGGTGATCCGAAGCAGGTAGAAAAGGTTGCCTGCGGTGAAGTAATTCCGAGTTCAGTGCCGGCTAACTTACTTGTATAACCGCTTAGGAAATGATACATGGCCTGTTCCTTTGTTAATTTACTGATTGGAGGCAACACACCAAAAGCATCAGCTGTTAAAAAGATGATTGTATTAGGATGTCCTGCAATACTTGGTTTGACGATGTTTTGCATGGCTTCTATAGGGTAAGCTGCACGTGTATTTTCTGTCAGCATCCCATTATCATAGTCTGCAACTCTCGTATGTTCGTCCACAATTACATTCTCCAGCACAGAACCAAACCGGATTGCGTTAAATATTTGAGGTTCTTTTTCCTGTGAAAGATTAATGCATTTGGCGTAACATCCGCCTTCAATATTAAATACACCTTCAGGTGACCAGCCATGTTCATCATCACCAATTAAACGACGGTTTGGATCGGCTGATAAAGTGGTTTTTCCTGTCCCGGACAGACCGAAGAAAAGAGCAACATCGCCTTCGAATCCTACATTAGCCGAACAATGCATGGAAAATACATTCTTCTCTGGGAGCAAGTAATTCATAATAGAGAAAATGGATTTTTTCATTTCTCCAGCGTATTCAGTGCCTCCGATTAAAACGACCTTTTTCTCAAAAGAAATAATGATAAATGTTTCTGAATGTGTACCATCCACTAGAGGATCTGCTTTAAAGCCAGGGGCTGAGATAATTGTAAACTCAGGTGAATGATGACTGAGCTCTTCTTCAGTAGGTCGGATAAAAAGTTGATGAACAAATAAATTATGCCAGGCATATTCATTAATGACTTGAATGGGAAGGCGGTAATCTTTTGAAGCACCGGCAAATCCATTAAAGAGGAATAATTCATCTCTTTGTTCGAGGTAATCCATTACTTTCTCATATAGTTTTGAAAAAACAGCTTCTGATATAGGCTGATTGACGCTCCCCCAGGCTATTTTATCTTTAGTGGAAGCTTCTTCTACAATATATTTATCTTTTGGGGATCTACCAGTATATTTGCCTGTTTCTGCTTTAACAGCTCCGGTAGATGTAAGGATTCCCTCTTTTCGGGTTAATACTTTTTCAACTAACTGTGGCACAGAAAGCTGAATATGAATATTATCATGAGTAAGTGATTGCTTCAATTCATTGGAAACTCCTATATAGGTCATACGAGATCATCCTTTTCCAGAATTTTGGTAAGTATATTATATGAAAATTAGTATAACACATTTAATTTAATTATCCATACTAATTATATTATTTTTCAAGATAAAGGCTATATCATTATAATTGGATAATAAATAAAGTGTATAATGACGTATTTTTTGATAATTTATCTAAGAATGAAGCGGAATATATCTATCTGGTTATTTTGAATTTTCATAAATTAATTATATCAATATTATTTTTAGAATGCGAATTTTATACTTTGAGTTATTCTGTTCCTCGGTCATTCTAAATGCCATGTGTCAACCTAACAATATATTCCTATTTATTTATTGACAGGATTTATTGGATAAGATATCATATACATTTGATATGGATACTCTTATCAAGACTCGGTGGAGAGACGAGCTCTATGAAGCCGGGGCAACCTGCAGTTTGATTCATTTGTAATCACGCAAAGGTGCTAACTTGATGCAAGGTTATATTGCCTTGAACGATGAGAGTGAAAGGCAGATTTCTGAGACTTCGACCTTTCCTCTTTTTAAAGGAGGAAAGGTCTTTTTTTATATAATCAGGAGATAATTAATGATAATGAGTAGCCATTAAACAGGGAAGTTGAAGGAGGAAAAAATATGTCTAATAAAAGACATTTGTTTACATCAGAATCTGTAACAGAAGGTCATCCAGATAAAATTTGCGATCAGATCTCAGATTCTATATTGGATGAAATCTTAGCCAAGGATCCAAATGCAAGGGTAGCTTGTGAAACCTCTGTTACTACTGGTTTAGTTCTAGTTGCTGGGGAAATCACTACATCTACGTATGTTGATATTCCAAAAATAGTTCGCGATACCATCAAAGGGATTGGTTATACGCGAGCTAAATATGGATTTGATGCAGAAACTTGTGCTGTCTTAACCGCGATTGATGAACAATCCGCTGATATTGCCCAGGGTGTAAATCAGGCTTTGGAATCAAGAGAAGGTACAATGTCTGATGAAGAGATTGAAGCTATTGGAGCGGGGGACCAGGGACTTATGTTTGGATTTGCCTGCAATGAGACAGAAGAATTAATGCCTCTTCCAATCTCTCTTGCTCACCAATTATCCAGAAGGCTGGCTGAAGTTCGTAAACAGGATATTTTGCCATATTTGCGCCCGGATGGAAAAACACAAGTTACGGTAGAATATGATGAAAACAAAAAACCAGTTAGAATAGATACAATCGTTATCTCCACTCAACATGACGCGGAAACAACACTTGAACAAATTAAGAAAGATCTAAAAGAACAAGTGATCAAGCCGGTTGTTCCTGCTCATCTTATAGATGAAGAGACGAAATACTTTATTAACCCAACAGGCCGTTTTGTTATTGGCGGACCACAAGGGGATGCTGGCCTGACGGGACGTAAAATTATTGTTGACACATATGGTGGATATGCACGCCATGGTGGAGGAGCATTCTCTGGTAAAGATGCTACGAAGGTAGACAGATCTGCAGCTTATGCAGCCAGATATGTAGCTAAAAATATTGTCGCCGCGGGTCTTGCTGATAAAGCCGAAGTCCAATTGGCTTATGCAATCGGTGTGGCAAAGCCGGTATCTATTTCAATAGATACTTTCGGTACTGGTAAAATTGATGAGGAAAGATTAATTGAATTAGTACGTGCTAACTTTGATCTGAGACCTGCTGGCATCATTAAAATGCTTGATTTAAGACGTCCAATTTATAAGCAAACAGCAGCTTATGGCCATTTTGGTCGCAATGATTTGGATCTTCCATGGGAGAGAACAGATAAAGTGGCGGTTTTACGTACTGGGGCTGGTTTATAAGAAGTAGAATGAAAGAGGTAATATAATACCTCTTTCAGACTGTAGACAAAATCCTTATTTTAGGGGACCTTGTCTGCAGTTTTTTTGTTTTTGCTATTCTCTCCTTTCCGATTCATGCTCTTTTCCGCGGGCATACTGAAGATAATAGGACAAATGAATTCATAATATGGCACCTATAGAGCCATTCTGAATTCATTTTGTCTACAATCCGTAAGAGGCATAAAAATGCCTCTTTTTTTTTTTGTCGAACAGTGGTAGAATTTAGGTGTGTTATATTTTGGAAATTTAGTGGTTATATTTTCTATAAGTATTTTTACCGATAGAACTGTTTATAACATACTGTCTTTTGATAGGATTTTATTGTCTGAAAAGTATGAACTATCTTTAAGTGAAATGAGTAGGTGAAAAGTAATGTGTGGATTTGTTGGATGTATGCATGATCGACTGCTGAAAAATCAGGATGCCGAACTATTAAAGAGTATGAATGATTTAATTACACATAGAGGACCGGATGATGAGGGCTTTTATATAGATGAACATATTCAGCTTGGATTTAGAAGGTTGAGTATTATTGATATTGAAAGTGGTCATCAGCCTTTAACGTATGAAAATGAACGCTATTGGATTATTTTTAATGGGGAAGTTTACAACTACCTGGAATTAAAAGAAGTTCTGGTAAAAGAAGGTATGAAATTTTCTACAAACTCAGATACTGAAGTAATCTTGGCAGCTTTTGTTCAATATGGAGAGAAGGCAGTCGAATTGCTTCGTGGGATGTTTGGATTTGTAATATGGGATAAACAGGAAAAATCTGTTTTTGGTGCTCGTGATCCATTTGGTATTAAACCATTTTTTTATTTTGAAGATGGGGAAAAAACATATTTTGCGTCAGAGAAAAAGAGTATATTGCATGCACTGGAAAACTCTGAATTAGATCCCGTGTCTTTACAACACTATCTTACCTATCAGTTTACTCCAGAACCGGCTACTATGACGAAGAATATAAAAAAATTGATGCCTGGACATTGCTTTACCAAGAGCATTGGCAAGCCAATGAAAATTCGTCAATATTGGAAAGCTGATTTTAAACCGGTTCACCGCAGTGAACAGGACTGGATAAAAGAGATTCAGGATGTTTTGTATGACAGTGTTAAAATGCATATGCGCAGTGATGTTCCAGTAGGTTCGTTTCTCTCTGGAGGAATTGATTCTACGATTATCGCTTCTATTGCAAAAGAATATCATCCTGGAATAAAAACATTCTCTGTTGGATTTGAACAAAATGGATTCAGTGAAATTGATGTGGCGAAAGAAACAGCTGATAAACTAGGGGTAGAAAATATCAGCTATATCATTACGCCAGAAGAATATATGAAAGAATTGCCAAACATTATGTGGCATATGGATGATCCATTGGCAGATCCCGCATGTGTTCCTTTATATTTTGTGGCAAGGGAAGCGCGTAAGCATGTAACAGTGGTTCTTTCAGGTGAAGGGGCAGATGAATTATTTGGGGGCTATAATATTTATCGTGAGCCTCAATCCCTGGCTATGTTTAATAAAATACCTGTGTTTATGAAAAAAGCACTTAAACAAATTGCAACCATGATGCCTGAAGGAGTAAAAGGCAAGAGCTTCATCGAGCGCGGCTGTACTCCACTAGAAGAGCGTTATTTGGGAAATGCCAAGATGTTTATGGAGGAAGAAAAGAAGAGACTTTATAAGCTTTATAAAGAAGGTCGGGACTATACGAGCATTACACATCCGTTTTATGCAGAAACATCCGATTATGATGATGTGAGCAGAATGCAGTATATTGATATTCATACGTGGCTGCGCGGAGACATATTATTGAAAGCAGATAAAATGACGATGGCTCATTCCCTGGAGCTTCGTGTCCCATTTCTTGATAAAAAAATATTTGAGGTAGCGTCAGGTATACCTACGGATTTAAAAACGGCGCATGGAACAACAAAATATATTCTTAGAAAAGCGGCAGAAGGAATTATTCCGGATCATGTGTTGAATCGTAAAAAACTAGGTTTCCCAGTACCTATTCGTCATTGGTTAAAAAATGAAATGTATGATTGGGCAATAAAAATCATTAATGAAAGCCAAACTGATCATTTGCTTGATAAGCAAGTGGTTATGAACCTAATGAACGATCATGTAACAGGCAGGGCTGATAATAGCCGGAAGTTATGGACCGTTTTAGTATTCATGATATGGTACTCGGTTTATGTCGAAGAAAAATATCCTTTTCAGGCTGAAGCTGAAAAGGATATGCTGAGAGAGCAGTTCATTTAATTTTTATAGGTTATGGCTTGTTTACCCATTTGCACCCACGCTTCTTCAAAATCAGCGGCGGGTGCTTTTTTATTTTTGATTCCGGTCAATGGGTCATTAAAATAGATAAAATCCTGATCAAATCCTGTCACTACAACCGAATGCTCTTTATATGTAATAGATATTTTTCCATTTGGTGTTGTCCAAGTATGGAAGTACGATGGGTCTAATTTTCGATAAGCCGTATTAATGATGACCCACACAGGTCGTTTAGTTGAGAGATATTTTTTGATTTGATTGAAATCACTATTGGTAAAATCAATTATATTGCCGGGCATATAACTTTCTGCCAGTTCTTTAATGGGGGTATGATACACTCCAAGCCCGGGTTTATTAGTGGAATACATATCTCCAATAAATCCATCATTGGGATCACCGTAATAAATTTGTCCGTTTATATTTTTCATTTTGGCAGGATTCTTTTTTATTTGCTTGGCAAGCGTTAGTTTTTCCGCATCCATACCGGCGTACTGAAGAAGCATGGCCAAGCTGGTTACTTCACAGCCTCTAGGAAGCTCAGGCAACTGTTTGACTATAGGTACATCAAGCAGCACCTTGGTTTTTATGGATGGATTAGATGCCGGCAAATGATCTTTGGTTTTAGAAACTGTGTAATTTACCGGTTTTATCACCATTTTATAAAGCTGATTTGCAAATGAGAAACTAGAGTTATAGCTTTTCCAGCCTGTATACAATAAAATAATCATTATGAGAAAACTGATCGAGATTGTTAAAGGGCGAACTCTGCGTAGGAGATAAACACCTGTTGAAACGAGAATAAACAACAAGAACATTAAAATGAAGAGATTCATTATTTTACTCCTGATATTAGATTAATAAAGATTCACCATTTATAGCTAAACAAATGAGGGAAAGGGTATACAGTAAAGAGTATACCCTTTTCAAAAACGATAATTAGTTATTCTGTTTTAAAGGTTGTATACTTGAATAGTAGCGGGCTTTTTGTGCATATTCTTTGTTGATTCTTTCCATGTCTTTACGATCTTTATCCGTTAATTCACGAATTACTTTAGCAGGGCGGCCAAAAGCGAGTGTGTTGGGAGGGATTTTTTTATCCTGAGATACTAAACTGCCAGCACCGATAAAGGCACCTTCTCCAATTTCTGCTCCGTCAAGGATAATGGAGCCCATCCCAATTAAAGCATTTTTCTTTACATGACAACTATGTAGAATCACTTGATGTCCGATTGTAACAAAATCTTCAAGTATTAATGGGTTGTTTGGACTCTGATGGAGAACTGAATTATCTTGAATATTCACATTTCTACCTATTATAACAGGCGCGACATCACCTCTGATAACCGTGTTAAACCAGACACTTGAATTTTCGCCAATTGTGACATCGCCGCTGACAATTACATGATCAGCTAAATAAGCAGATTGATCGATAGAAGGAATTTTATCTATATATTGATATAATTTCATTACATAACCTCCGCTTTCTACTGTAAAATAGATAGTTAATCAAAGTGTACATATAAAGCGAGGATGTGTAAATAAAATATAGCTAAACATCATACAGGAGGAGTTCATCTATGAAAAAGTGGGAAGCTGAGGGGAAAGCCTATGGTGTAATCGTTATTGTTCACGGTGCCATGGAGCATTCAGGGAGATATAAATGGTTAGTTGAGAGCTGGCTGGCGGAAGGATATCACGTAATTATTGGGGATTTACCGGGGCAAGGCATGACTTCACGTACAAACCGCGGTCATATTAATTCATTTGATGAGTATATTGAAGAGGTCGATTCATGGGTGAATGAAGCTTATACATTTGGTTTGCCGGTATTTATGCTGGGCCATAGTATGGGTGGACTAATTATTATTAATATGCTGCAACATAAGGAGTACAATTTAGCAGGTATAATTCTGTCTTCGCCTTGCTTTGGAACATTAATTCACCCTCCAAAATTTCTCGAAACTATGTCTCGTGTGTTAAATCTTGTTTATCCTACATATAAAAAACCATCAGGTCTAACGGTTCAGATGGCAACGAGAAATCCTGAGGTCATTGAGTTTGATTTAAATGATTCACTTTACGTTACAAGTGTATCTGTCAGGTGGTATCGTGAATTGGTAAAAGCTATGAAGGATGCCTTTGATTTTTACGAGGATTTCCCGGATATACCTGTTCTGGTCATGCAGGCAGGTGAAGACAAAATAGTGGACAAGGCTATGGTAAGAGAATGGTTTAACTATTTTCCGGCATCCGAAAAGCATTATAAAGAATGGCCGAAGTTATACCATGAAATATTTAATGAGCCAGAGAGAGAAGATGTATTTCTATATGCAAAGAGTTTTATTGAAGCACGTTTGCGAAATATAGGGTATATCGTTTAAGGTTTAAGGAGATGGAACATACATGAAGTTACCCCAAAGTGATATTGGCCTGGTCAAGGAAGTATACCAAGGTATATTTCCTGTTGTTCATCGTGAACTTATGGGTTGGCAGTCAAAAGCTGAAAAAATCCCCAATGAAGAGCTGCGTACTCAGGCCCTCGCCAGTATCGCTCATAAAACGTTTCATTGCGAGGGAGGATCTATATTAGCTCTCGCGGCAGGTTCAGGAAAAGAGGATGTCATCCGTTTTATTGTAGCATACCAAACCATCAGTGATTATCTTGATAATTTATGCGACCGCAGTACATCTCTTGACCCTGAAGATTTTGCTTTATTACATCAATCCATGAAGGATGCCCTAAATCCGGAGAGCTTGACAAGGAATTATTATGAACTTAGAGAAGATCAGGATGATGGAGGGTATTTAACAGATCTGGTACATACCTGTCAGTCTATTTTAACGAAATTGGAGCATTACAGGTATATAGAGCCATATTTAAAAAAACTTTGCACCTATTATTGTGATTTGCAAATACATAAGCATGTTAAGTGGGATGAACGGGTACATAGATTAGAAACCTGGTTTAATGAAAATAAACGGGACCTTCCAGAAGATTTATCATGGTATGAATTTAGTGCCTGTGCAGGATCAACGTTAGGAATCTTTTGTTTAGTTTCTTATGCATATCGTAAAGAGTTTACGGAACAACTGGCAGAGAATATATATGAGTCATATTTTCCATATGTTCAAGGATTGCATATTATGCTGGATTATTTCATTGATCAGGAGGAAGATCGTCTTGGTAATGATCTAAATTTCTGCTTTTATTATGAAACCGAAGAGCAAATGATTGAAAGGCTCTGTTATTTTGTTGAACAAGCCAGTGAGAATGTCACGAAAATACCGGACAGTAAGTTTCATAGGATGATTAATCAAGGGTTAATGGGTATTTATTTAGCCGATTCCAAGGTTAAAAGTCAGAAGGCGGTTAATCAGTACACGAAAAAACTATTGAAACTGGCCGGCAGATCAGCGTATTTCTTTTATTGGAACAGTAAGCTGTATCATGCATTTAAGAGGATGAAAAAAAAGAGTCGAGTATAGCATTAAAACGTTAGGGGATGGTACGGATGGGATAAAGTTAAGTATTCTAGACCAATCACCACGCTCTGTCGGAGAACCTTCGGAGCAGACGCTTGCTAATACAGTCAACTTGGCAAGATTGGCTGAGGAGTTGGGGTATTCAAGATTTTGGGTGAGTGAACACCATGATAGCCAAGGATTGGCTGGATCGTCACCTGAAGTTCTTGCCGCATGGATTGCTGCTCAAACAAATAAGGTAAGAGTCGGAACAGGCGGAGTGATGCTCACTCATTACAGTGCTTATAAAGTGGCTGAAAATTTCAGGGTATTGTCCGGCTTAGCTCCAGGAAGAATAGATTTGGGTATTGGCAGAGCTCCTGGTGGGATGCCGAGAGCAACACAAGCATTACAGGAAGGCAGAGTACGTGATCTTCATCGGTTTCCTGAACAGGTGGATGAATTAACTTGGTATTTATATGATCACCTGCCTGAGTCACATCCTCTTTATGGATTATCTGCCACTCCTGTTATTCAAGATCCTCCGGAAATGTGGATGCTAGGGTCAAGTTCATCAAGTGCTGCTCTTGCCGCATATAAAGGCTTGCCTTATAATTTTGCCCTGTTTATTAACAGTGAATATGCTGAAGAAAATATGAAGCATTATTATGATACTTTTCGTCCATCTGATTTAAGACAGAGGCCATTGGGCATGGTTACCGTATTTACAGTATGTGCCGATACAGATGAAGAAGCAGAATATCTGGCTGGATCTTTGGATTTATCCTTACTATTTCTTTCACAGGGAATTATACGGGAAGGAACACCGCATCCGAAAGAAATCCATGAAATGGCTTTGTCTCAATTTGAAATGGCACGTATCGATTACAATAGAAGAAAAATGATCATTGGATCTCCGAAGACGGTTTTGCGAAAAATCGAAGAGCTTAGAAAACGGTTTAACGCGAATGAGATTATGCTCGTGACGATTACCCATTCATATGAGGCAAAAGTAAAATCTTTTGAATTAATTGCCAAAGAAGCTGGCTTATACAGGGACAATTGAAATTGCCAATAGTCAATCCTTCTATTATTATGAGAATAAAATTATATACTTTAAAAGTGCCTCGAGTCACGAGGATAAAAGGGAAAACGGTTCAAGACCGTTGCAGCCCCCGCTACTGTAATTACTAAATCAGGTTGATTAGTAAAAGCCAGGAAACCTGCTTTTAAAGTTTCAGTACTTATTTTTCGGTGGGAAAAGTAGGCTTATTGCATTCACAATGATAAAAAAGTGAATCCTTAGCTCAATACCTCCAGAGCTAAGGATTTTTTGTTTTAAAGTTATTTATCCGATTTTGAAAAAGTGTAAGAATAATCCGAGGTTCGCTGCCATTGGAGTAAAGAGGAATTGAAGTTTACAAATGAAAAATAAAAAAATAACAACCGGTATTTATGCAGTAAGTGTCCTTTTTATGCTGTTCGCTGCATTGCTCGGCCTGTTTATAGGCAGTGTGGACATGTCGATTAAGGATATTCTTGGAATCCTCTTAAAAAACATGACAGGTCAGGAATCCTTCTATACAGGACCCAAAAATATCGAAATGATTATTTGGAATATCCGCTTACCGCGGGTGTTGATTGCTTTATTTGTTGGAGCGGCACTCGCACTGGCCGGAGCTGCTTTCCAGGGGCTTCTGCAAAACCCGCTCGCTGATCCATATACTATTGGTGTTTCATCCGGCGCATCGGTTGGTGCAGTGGTTGTCCTATTTTTTAACATTGAAATAGCACTTTTTGGTTCTTTTACCTTACCGCTTGTTGCAATCTTATTCAGTTTTATAGCCTTGCTGATTGTGTTTGGTATCACAAAGGCGGCGAGTGTGACCTACGCAAATGAAACCATTATTCTTGCGGGAATTATTATGAATTCATTTATTGGAGCGGTAGTCTCTCTTATCATTGCCCTCTCATCAGGAGATCAGATGAGAGAAGTATTAAACTGGCTTATGGGCAGTGTTGCCATGAAAAACTGGGGACACTTCAGTATACTGATTCCTTTCTTTGTTATAGGGGCATCTATCATTATGTATCATTATCGAGAACTAAATGGGTTGGCACTTGGTGATCAATCTGCTCAATACAGTGGGATTAATGTAAAACGAAAAAAAATCATGATTATTATAGGTGCTGGCCTATTAACAGGAGCGGCAGTTGCCGTTTCAGGAGCAATCGGCTTTGTGGGATTGGTCATTCCTCATCTGGTTCGCCTTATATCCGGCGCTGATCACAGGCATCTACTGCCTTTATCCATGATTATCGGTGGTGGGTATCTGGTATTGGCTGACATGATTGCACGTATCATAATCAATCCCCAGGAGTTGCCAATAGGTGTGATTACAGCCTTAATTGGTGCACCTGTATTTACCATTTTACTGATTAAAGAACGGATAAAGAGAAGGAATATGACATGTTAAATGTAGAAAACCTCAGTGCAGGCTATCATAAAAATAAACGAGTTCTTCAGGATTTTTCTTTAAAGGTAGAAAGAGGAGAATTTTTTGCACTTCTTGGACCAAATGGAAGCGGAAAGACGACACTGATTAAGAGTATATTGGGGAAAATGGAATATAAAGAGGGAACCACAACAATTCAAGGTAGAAAAACATCATCCTATAAAGCTGGAGAATTAGCTAAAATAGCCGCAGTGCTAAGCCAGGAACATGTAGTGAGTTTGGATTTTACGGTGGAAGAAATTGTTTTACTGGGCCGATATCCATATCAGGGGAAAGGGTTCTTTAATCATTATCAATCTGAGGATTACTCTATTGTAGATAAGTGCCTTGCCCAGACAGACGCGCTGAAATTCAAACATGACTACTTTTCGTCATTGAGTGGCGGAGAGAAACAACGTGTTCTTTTAGCAAAAGCGTTAGCCCAGCAGCCCAAGCTCCTGTTTCTTGATGAACCTACGAATCATCTGGATGTAAAGCATACTATTGAATTATTGAATTTACTAAAGAGACTTCAGGTTGAGGAAGGACTGACGATTGTTGCCATCCTGCACGATTTAAATATGGCGGCTTTGTATGCAGATAGATGTGTATTGCTTAAAAATGGAAGGAAAGTGGCGGACGGAGGAATAGAATTACTCTTTGATGAAGCGTTGCTTTCATCTGTATATGAGGTAGAATTGGTGAGTCGCCCTCATCCAATCGCCGGAAAACCGCAAATCTTTTTTACTCCTGAGATCTATAAATGATTCTACAAAAAAGTGTGAGCTCTCGCAGCTCACACTTTTTTATCGTTTTTCGATGGCGATGATAAATGGCGGGTTGTTTTTTTGATTCATAAATCGGTATTCCAGCACATGTGCAGTATCCTGTGGAAGCTCTGTAACAAATTTAATTAATTCGTCACGCTCAATATCTCCACCCGGATGACCATGATAAATAACAAGGACAATAATACCCTCCGGTTCCATGACTTCGAGCAATTGAGTGACAGCCTGGATAGTCGTAGGTGCCGTGGTGATAATTTCTTTGTCACCGCCTGGCAAGTAGCCTAGATTAAAGATGGCACCTGTCACAGGCTTATCAGGTTGTTGGATAAATTCCTGTAAGCGTTCATGGCCAGCGTGAATCAATGTTACCTGATCCTGAAGCTCGTTTGTAATCAGCCTCTCGTTTGTTTTAAGCAAGGCAGACTGTTGAATGTCAAAGCTGTATACATGTCCATCTGGACCAGTTAAATTTGCTAAAAAAATGGTATCATGTCCATTGCCCATTGTACAATCAATGGCAATATCACCTGGTTTAACTGCTTTTTCCAGTAGAATTCTTGCAAAGGGGAGAATACGATCAAGCTTCATATGTCACAACAGCCTTATTAGGTATATAGAACTTTCCTTGATAGCTATTACGGCGTTTCAATTCAGCATCAATGGCATTCAACACTTCCCATTTATTAACGCTCCACATCGGTCCAACCATTAAATCAATCGGTCCATCACCTGTAATACGATGGATAATCATCTCAGGAGGAAGAATTTCCAACTGATCACAGACAAGTTTGACATAATCATCGAATGATAAAAATTCAAGCATTCCTTTTTCATATTGTTTTACCATCGGAGTACCTTTTAACAGATGCAATAAGTGGATTTTAATCCCCTGAACATCAAGTTTAGCTACTTCTTTAGCTGTCTCCATCATCATTTCAGGAGTCTCAAGCGGTAAGCCATTTATAATATGGCTGCAAATGCGTATACCGTGTTTGCGGAGCTTGTTTACACCTTCTACATATGTTTGATAATCATGTGCACGGTTAATGATATTAGCCGTTTTTTCATGAACAGTTTGCAGGCCAAGCTCAACCCATAGGTATGTTCGTTCATTTAATTCTGCGAGATATTCTACGACATCATCAGGAAGACAATCCGGTCGAGTGGCAATGGATAAACCCACCACACCTTCCTCATTCATAACGGTTTCGAATTTCTCCCGTAATACTGGGGCGGGAGCATGGGTATTTGTATAAGCCTGGAAGTAGGCCATGTACTTGCCATCTTTCCATTTTTGATGCATTTTTGCTTTTATATCGGCAAATTGTTTTTGCAAATCCTCGGCACGATTACCGGCAAAATCACCGGATCCTGCTGCACTGCAGAAGGTACACCCGCCAAATGCTACTGTACCGTCACGGTTTGGGCAATCAAATCCACCATCAAGAGCAACTTTAAATACTTTGTGGCCAAAATGATTGCGAAGATGATAATTCCATGTATGATAGCGTTTATCATCACTTGCATATTGAAAAGGGTTAACCTGACTCATTACAAAACCCCCTGTTTAGATTTCAAGAACATAAACTCCATTTTACCATGCTGATGTATACTTTCCAATTGACTATTATTAGCAGCTATTAAAATCACTAATCTTTTTAATTTCAAAGGGGCATAATGGATAATGGATGAGCTTTTGTAAACCAATCCAATGAAAAAAGGAGAGGGTATCTTTGGCTACACGAAAATCTATGGGTGAGTGTATGGAACGATGTGCTAATGCAATTGAATTCGCAGAAGAGCAATACAAGGAGTCTGCAAAACAGGAGCATTACAATGAAGCAGGATATACCGAGGCATTGGTCAGATTGGAAAACTCATTTAATGAGTTAGAGGCTATGGACGCCAGTGCAAATGATCAACAGCGTGATATGTTGAACCGTATGAAAATACAGGTTCAGGATATTCAGCATGCAATGGTTGTGCGCAGACGCTAAGGGGGTATTCACTATGCGATAACGTTCTAAACATAATCATCCGCAAAAGACTCGTAATGGAATTAATAATCAAGATATCGAGGCCGGTAAGATCAAGATATTATAAAGAGGGCTAAGAAGATGAACGAAGCATCTGGAGGCCAACAAACTAAAGCAACAGTTCATCCAAAGCAATATAAAAAAACAGCAGGCACAGTCTATATGGCTGTGCTTGTTGGTTTTTTTGTAAGAGGTGAGTGGTGGGGGAATGCGGCGGAATCTAGCTGAACGACAAGAGAATAGAGCAAAATCTGACCGATTACCAGCCGAATGAAGGATTATTCCGTCCAAAACTGAGATTAATCCAGCCCCCCAGTTTCCCCCTAAAATCACACATAAATTTTTATTAAACTGTATAATAAAAGCTCATCTTGTCAATGATTGAAAAAACAGACTGAATGGACTTGAACTTTTTACCTGATTTACATACAATGTATGTATATATCTTCTAAATAACATTGATAGGGATCAGTAGTAATTGTGTTTCTTTTAGAGAGTTGACGGGTGGTGCAAGTCAACAGAGCACATTATGAACTCACCCTGGAGTTGCAGACCTGAACTAAAAGTAAGGTTTGCCGTATATCTGCGTTAAAGAGTTGAGCCGGATGCGAATGTGTGCATCAATCAGGGTGGTACCGCGGGAAGTTAATGACAGCCTCTCGTCCCTTTCGTAGGGATGAGTGGCTTTTTTTATTGTTTTAGAAGCTTTAGGTACAACAAATTTTAAACAATGTAGGAGGAATTAGGATGAGTTTCAATCATGTAGAGATTGAAAAGAAATGGCAATCTTATTGGGAAGAACACAAAACATTCAAAACGACTGATCATGTAGGAAAGCGTAAATTTTACGCTTTGGATATGTTTCCTTATCCATCAGGAGCTGGCCTTCATGTAGGGCATCCTGAAGGATATACTGCAACAGATATTCTATCTCGCATGAAACGTATGCAAGGATATAATGTACTTCATCCAATTGGCTGGGATGCATTTGGTTTGCCTGCGGAGCAGTACGCTCTTGATACAGGAAATGATCCGGAAGAGTTTACGGCTAAAAATATTGGCACATTCACGCGCCAGATTAAATCACTTGGATTCTCCTATGACTGGGACAGGGAAATCAATACTACTGATCCAGAGTACTATAAATGGACGCAGTGGATTTTCTTGAAGCTATACGAAAAGGGACTTGCTTATATGGCTGAAATACCGGTTAACTGGTGCCCGGCACTGGGGACAGTTTTGGCTAATGAAGAAGTTATTGATGGAAAAAGTGAGCGAGGCGGACATCCAGTTATTCGTAAGCCTATGCGTCAATGGATATTGAGAATTACAGCGTATGCGGATCGTTTAATTGAGGACCTTGATGAATTGGATTGGCCTGAAAGCATTAAAGATATGCAACGTAACTGGATTGGACGTTCAGAAGGAGCATCTGTAACTTTTAAGATTAAGGATACAGAAGAATCCTATACGGTATTCACAACACGTCCAGATACATTGTTTGGGGCTACGTATTCTGTCTTGTCTCCTGAACATCCACTTGTGGATAAAATTACAACACCAGAGCAAAAAGAGGCTGTTGAAGCATATAAAAAGGAAATTCAATCTAAGAGCGATCTTGAGAGAACAGAGCTTTCTAAAGAGAAAACAGGTGTATTCACAGGAGCCTATGCTATCAATCCGGTAAATGGGGAAGAGATTCCAATCTGGATTGCTGATTATGTATTAATGAGCTATGGTACAGGTGCCATTATGGCAGTTCCGGCTCATGATGAACGTGACTATGAATTCGCTAAGAAATTTGAGTTGCCAATTCGTGAAGTTGTGGCAGGCGGGAATATTGAAAAAGAGGCTTATGCAGGAGAAGGAGAACATGTAAACTCTGAATTCTTGAATGGCTTAAATAAAGAAGAAGCAATTAGCAAAATGATCGATTGGCTTGAAGAAAAAGGAATCGGTGAGAAGAAAGTAACTTATCGCTTGCGTGACTGGAACTTCTCCCGTCAGCGTTATTGGGGAGAGCCTATTCCAATTATTCATTGGGAAGATGGTACGATGTCAGCTGTACCTGAATCTGAGCTTCCGCTTATGCTTCCGAAAACAACGGAAATTAAACCATCCGGTACAGGTGAATCTCCACTTGCCAATATTGAAGAGTGGGTAAATGTAGTGGACGAGAACGGCCGTAAAGGAAGACGCGAAACAAATACAATGCCTCAATGGGCGGGCAGCTGCTGGTACTTCCTGCGCTATATCGATCCGAAAAATCCAGAGGCAATCGCTGATCCTGAAAAGCTTAAGCATTGGATGCCGGTAGATACGTATATTGGTGGAGCGGAACATGCGGTACTTCACTTGCTTTATGCGAGATTCTGGTACAAATTCTTGTATGATATTGGTGTTGTTCCAACAAAGGAACCTTTCCAAAAGCTATTTAACCAAGGAATGATACTTGGGGAAAATAACGAAAAAATGAGTAAATCCAAAGGGAATGTAGTAAATCCGGATGATATCGTAGAAAGCCATGGGGCTGATACACTTCGTCTATATGAAATGTTCATGGGTCCGCTTGATGCATCGATTGCCTGGTCTGCAAACGGTCTTGACGGCTCCAGACGTTTCCTTGATCGTGTTTGGAGATTGTTTATCAACGATGACGGTACAGTAAATGATAAAATCACTGAATCCACTGATACTCATCTTGAGAAAATGTATCACCAAACTGTTAAAAAAGTAACGGAGGATTTGGAAGCTCTCCATTTTAATACAGCTATTTCACAGATGATGGTATTCATCAATGAAGCATATAAAGCGGAAATACTTCCAATTCAATATATGGAAGGCTTTGTGAAACTATTATCACCTATTTGTCCTCATATGACCGAAGAACTTTGGAGCAGACTTGGCAATAATGAAACACTTGCTTATGCTTCATGGCCTGCATATGATGAGTCCAAATTGGTTGATGATGAAATTGAAATTGTTATTCAAATAAACGGTAAAATGAGAGCTAAACTTCAGGTACCTGCCGGCATTACGAAAGAAGAGATGGAAAAAATCGTAATGGAAAATGGGAAGGTGCAAGAACAAATCGATGGCAAAACAATCCGCAAGGTGATTGCTGTTCCTGGAAAATTAGTTAATATCGTAGCAAATTAATGAATGTGGCCGTCTTACGATTATCATAAGCGTAAGGCGGCTTTTTAATAAGGGGGATTTTTAGATGGAAGATATAAAGATTATTAAACCGGAAGAGCTGCGGATAAGAATAGAAAATGGCGAAGAGTTATCCATCATTGATGTTCGGGAGGATTATGAAGTTATAAATGGAATGGTTCCCGGAGCAATTCAAATCAAAATGGGAGAAATACCAGATTGGCTTGGTGATCTTGATAAAGATATTGAACATATTCTCATCTGCCATGCAGGGGTCAGAAGTGAGGATGTAGCACACTATCTCAAGGAGAGAGGATACAAGGCAGCCTCTATGGAAGGCGGCATGATAAAATGGCAAGGGGAACTTGAATTCTGAATAGTATAAAAATAGAAAAACTCGGCAAAGATAGTTAAAAACAGGAGGTGTCTTTGCTGTGATCCAAGTAAAAATGTTTGATTATGAACACGAAAGAGATTTGGAAAAGGGTATGAACCATTTCCTTGAACATATAGATGATGACAGGATTGTAGATATCAAATATAATATTGCCGCTTTCGGTGAAGAGGATGAGGATGACCAAATATATTGTTTCAGTGCCATGGTCATTTATAAAAAATGAGTATAATAAAAGGGGTTTGATTCTTAGAGTCTAACTTTGATCTCATGAGTGCGCATTTCCTTGAAAATACGGCTATCTCCAATAAAAATTAAAAAACAGATAAAGAAAACCAGTCCGTTTTCTCTATCTGTTTTTAATTATGGTCTGCTTCAACAGAATTCCTCTTGCCTACTGGTTTACTGGTCTACTGGTCTTTTAGATAGCTTGTAAATAAGCTTGAAAACCAGGTATCCGAAGAAACCGCCGACTGTATTTAATAGAATATCATCCACATCAAAACCACCGACATGAAACGTTAGCTGCATCGTCTCCACAAATAAAGAAAACAGGAAAGACAGAAAAGTAATAAGCAGAAAATTCCTTAGCTTTTTAAAGGCAATTGGCAGAAAAAATCCAAATGGCATAAAAGCGAGAACATTCCCGAATAGATTCGTGAACCATACTTTGAAGTGGAAGTAATCAGCAAAAGTGATGTACATATTGATCGTTTTAAAAGGAACAAGATTATAAGATTCTATTCTATCCTCTTGTCTGTAATATCCAAAAAACAACAGATAGGAAAGGATGGCTAAATAGAGTATAAATATGGTATAAATAAGCGGACTAAACAGCTTATTATTTTTAATCGTTTGGGCTATATCCTGCATATGCACCATCCTTTCTATTTCTTTTAAATACTCATTTTTTCCCTGCAGCATTTAACCCTGCTAAGCGGCCCGTAACTAAAGCTGAAGTAATATTATAGCCGCCCGTATATCCATGGATGTCCAAAATCTCTCCGCAGAAATATAGGCCATTCATTAATTTACTGGCCATAGTTTTGGGTTCAACTTCTTTAACGGAAATTCCACCGCCTGTTACAAAAGCCTTCTCTAAAGGAAGCGTACCATTGATGCGGACAGGGAACTTTTTAATATCGCTGCTTAAAGCACGCCATTTCTCATGAGCTATAGTAGCACCTTGTGCGGAGGGATCAATTTGATTCCGCTCTAATAAGTATAATAAATACCTTTCAGGCAATAGACCTTTTAAGCTGTTCTTTATTGCTTTTTTGTCGTCAGATTTAATTGTTTTAATAATCTGCTGAAATATTTGTTCTTCATTTAGGTCAGGCAGAGCATCGATTTGAACAATAACCTCTTTAAGGTTCCATTTTTTTAGAGCTTTGACAACGAATTGGCTGCATCTGAGAATACCTGGACCAGATAAACCAAAATGTGTGAAGATCATATCCATTCGATGGGTAATTAAAGCTTTTCCTTTAGGATTAAGCACACTGATCGCAACGTCGCGCAGGGAGAGACCCTGCAATGTTTTTTGTCTGATAAAATCCTCAGCAGACGTTAGAGGGACTTCAGTTGGGAACAACTCTGTTACAGTATGTCCGGCTTTTTCAGCCCAGGCATAGCCATCCCCAGTTGATCCTGTGTGCGGAACAGATTTACCGCCAACGGCAATGACAACGGAGTCTGTCTCTATGATCTCGCCTGCTCTAGTCTGTATGCCTATTACTTTGTCGGAATCATACAGAACATCTGCTACTGGTGAGTCAGTGCGTATATCGGTCCCCAATTCCTTTAGACGACTGAGCATCGCATCTACAACAGATTGGGCTTTATCATTAACTGGGAACATTCTGCCATGGTCTTCCTCTTTTAATTCGACTCCCAGGTTTTTAAAGAAGGAAATAATTCCTTCATTATCAAATTCAGAGAATGCTCCGTACAAAAACTTACCGTTTCCGGGAATATGCTTGATAATTTCATCAATTGGCAGGCGATTGGTTACATTGCACCGGCCGCCGCCTGAAATGGCCAGTTTTCGGCCGAGTTTGGTTCCTTTATCTAGAAGTAAAGTGGAAGCACCACTTTCAGCAGCCGCAATCGCAGCCATTAAACCGGAAGGGCCTCCTCCTATAATAATCACATCATATCTCATTATTCCATCTCATTTCTAAAACATGCTAATATGGTTCTATTATAAGTGATTTTACTAATAAGGCAAAAGTCGTGAACAAATTGATGTTCAATTGTCAAAAAGAGAAGAAAAGAGTAAACTACAAAATAGTGAACAAATATATATAAAGAATCATAAAAATATATTTCTTACAGATTAAGGGAAAGAGTGAAAGGGATTGTTACATGTCATCGAAACTTATTAGAGGAACTTTTATACTAACAATTGGTATGGTTTTATCAAAAATGCTTGGACTGTTATATGTTATTCCTTTTAATAAAATCGTAGGGACGGAAGGGATGGCATTATATGGTTTTGCGTATACACCCTATACCATTTTTATCAGTATAGCAACAGCAGGTATTCCTTTAGCAGTCGCTAAATTTGTTGCTAAATATAATGCGTTGGGTGAATATGCGGTAGGGCGCAAACTATTTGAATCGGGCCGCAAGATTATGATGTTGACGGGGATTGCAGCTTTTCTCCTTATGTATGTGAGCGCACCGGGACTTGCAGCCATGATGGATACACAAAAATATTCCATTGAGGAAGTTACATCAGTTATTCGAGCGGTAAGTTTTGCCCTTATTCTGGTACCGTCGCAAAGTTTACTGCGTGGTTTTTTCCAGGGATATGAGTCTATGGGGCCGACAGCCGTTTCGCAGGTTATAGAGCAAATCATTCGGATTGTTTTTATGCTGGCAGGTGCATATATCGTCCTAAATGTAATTGGCGGGGATGTCGTACAGGCTATGAGTGTGGCTACATTTTCAGCTTTTATCGGAGCAATATCCGGATTGATGGTTCTATTGTGGTATTGGAAAAAGCGGAAACGCCATCTCGATTTACTAATGAGTGAAGGGAATAATGAAATAGATATATCCCTTAAGGAAATCTATAAAGAAATCATCGTTTCCTCCATACCATTTATTTTCGTAGGATTGGCAATGCCTCTATTCCAGATGGTCGATACGGTTACATTTAACAGAGCAATGGTTTCAATTGGAGAACAAGGAACGACGGATGTGGCATTTGGCGTTTTGAATGTGACAACACAAAAGCTTGTCCTTATACCGATGACACTGGCTACGGCATTTTCACTGTCGATTGTTCCAAGTGTAACGAAATCATTTTTTGAAAAGAATTGGAAGCTTTACAAACAACAATTAACAGAAACATTCCAAACGCTGTTGTTTATCCTGATTCCGGCTGTTGTCGGTATAAGTGTGTTATCTGATAGCGTATATGGTTCGTTTTATGGATTTTTTGATTTAGGATCCGAAGTACTAAAGGTCTATGCGCCGGTTGCGATTCTATTTGCTTTATTTTCTGTTACAGCAGCGATCTTGCAGGGTATTAACCAACAACGCTTTACAGTCCTTAGTTTACTAACAGGAATACTTATAAAGCTAAGCCTCAATATCCCTTTAATAAAAATGTTTGAAACAAGGGGAGCGGTTTATGCCACTGCTATCGGCTATGCGGTCTGTACGTTGATCAATTTATATGTTATCTATTACTTTACTGGTTATCGAATTAAAAGCGTGCTGAGAAGAGCGTTATTATCACTTATATTTGCCTTAATTATGGCTCTTGTTATATGGGGACTGGATTATATGCTGGCTGAATGGGTTGGTTCAAAAGGCCAAATGGTTGCCGTCTTCAGGGTGGCGATTACTGTTCCAATAGGTGTTCTGATTTACTTTTACTTATCCGTGAAAAGTGGATTATTACATGTTATTTTCGGAGAGCGGACGGATGGATTGTTACGCAGGCTGAAATTGAATCGCTTCAGCAGAAGCAAATAATTAAACGATAATGTTGAAATCTTTTTTGGAAGGCCTGCTTATTTTTAAAAGCAGGCCATTCTAATAATTAGTACCGCATTCCAAGTGCCCGTTCTATGCGGGATACACGTCTATCAAGTCGTTCAAATTGTCGTTCCAGACGCTCAAAGCGGTTTTCAAGCCGATCTATACGGGCATTAACTCCACCTAAACCAGGAAATATGCCTCCTGGACCAGGAAACCCGGCTGGTTGAGGTAATTGCTGTCTATTATCATGATCGTAAGGGGGTTGTTGCTGATAATCCATAAATTTCGACCACTCCTTAATTTCATATTCAGCAACAGTCTATTCAAAAAAGAAAAATAGGTGATTTATAGATGAGAATTGATAAATTATTGGCAAACTCCGGTTATGGAAGCCGGAAAGAGGTTAAACAATTGCTTAAATCTGGTTCTGTTCTTTGTAATGAAGTGAAAGTAACCGATGCTAAAAAGCATGTCGATCCGGATAAAGATTTCATTACGGTTTATGGGGAGCAAGTTATCTATAAGGAATATATCTATCTGGTAATGAATAAACCGGCTGGATATATCTCTGCAACAGAAGACGAAAGGCTCGAAACTGTACTTGATTTATTGGAGCCGGAAGATGCAATCAAAAAGCCGTTTCCAGTTGGAAGATTGGACCGGGATACTGAAGGGCTGCTGGTTCTTACGAATGATGGGCATCTCGCTCATGAGGTACTTGCTCCTAAGAAACATGTTCCTAAAACCTATTACGCCATCATTCAAGGGAATGTAACCGAAGAAGATATTGAACAATTTGCCAATGGAGTTACGCTGGATGATGGGTATATAACGAAGCCTGGAAAATTAACGATTCTCTCAAGCGGTCTTAAATCAGAAATAGAAGTCATTATTACAGAAGGAAAATACCATCAGGTTAAACGGATGTTTGAAGCTGTAGGCAAAAAAGTAGTATATTTGAAAAGGATTAAGATGGGCGAGCTTAGCTTGGATGAAGGATTAGAACTAGGAGAGTATAGGGAAATGACAGACGAAGAGATCAGATTATTAAATACACGTACTCCGGAAAAAGAAGACCGTTAAAAAGCGGTCTTCTTTTTTTAAGGGAAAACTGTGTAAATCATTACGAAGTTAATTTTACTTTCTTTTGAGTGGTGGTCCACTTTCCACGACTGGGGCTGACAACAAGTTCGTTATAAGCCAACACATTTAAGTCCCTCTGAATAGTACGTGGAGTGATTCCAAATTCATCCACTAACTCCTGAGTTGTTACTGTACCGTTATGAACGATAAACATATAAATGGACTTAATTCTGGTAAGCATACGGTTTGTTGAAGGTTTCAAAAAACCACTCCTTATGGATAGTTTCCAATGGCAACATCATCTAACCTACAAGGTATAAAGGTTGTTAACCATCCCACTTCTTTAAGTAATCACTTATACAGCACTCCTTTATCGCAGTGGACTTCAAAAAGTTAGTCCTTCTAGTAATATAATACCCCTCTCCACATTTTAAATCCATAATTTACAATAAAATTAAATGAAAATTCATTTAACTAATATCTATTTTTGCAATGCAGATGCTATGACAATCTCTGTGAAATTTTTCATCCCTTCAATCTATATGATAGAGAAAACGCAGTGATATGGACCAACAAAAAATGCTAATCATATGTAAATTAGCTATAATAACGGTAATGAGCACTATAAAAAATAGAAATGAGGATACATTGAATGGAATTTAATTGGAAAAAAGAAGTGGAACTAAGAAAAAATGATTTGATTGCGGACACTCAAAAACTTCTCCGGATTAAAAGTACGCTTGATGAATCCACAGCAACTCCTGATATTCCTTTCGGTAAAGGAATAAAAGAAGCACTTGATTTTATGCTTCAGCTCGGAGAAAAAGATGGATTTGTTACTAAAAATATTGATAACTACGGAGCCCATTTGGAAATGGGGAGTGGAGATGAATTACTTGGTATTCTTGGACATTTAGATGTAGTACCTGAAGGAGAAGGTTGGACAAGCAACCCTTACTCAGCAGAAATCCGAGATGGAAAAATATTTGCGCGCGGTGCTATCGATGATAAAGGTCCCACCATGGCTGCTTATTATGCTATGAAGATCATGAAAGATCTGGGAATTGATTTAAACAAAAGGGTTCGATTAATTTTGGGGACAGATGAAGAAAGTGATTGGCGCTGTATGGATCATTACTTCGAAAAAGAAGAAATGCCAACAGTTGGATTTGTGCCAGATGCAGATTTTCCAATTATCTATGCTGAGAAAGGAATAGCCGATTTCACCTTGGACATGATACCCAAAAAAGCAACTGCTGATTCCTTAGTGGTAAAAAGTTTTGAAGCAGGTCAGCGTTTTAATATGGTCCCTGAATCAGCAAAGGCAATCATTTCTCTAACTTCCGATGAAGCAAACGAATGGAAAGAAAAATTTCAACTTTACCTGAAAGAAAATGATTTAAAAGGTTCGTATGCTGGTTCAAACGAGGAATTAACATTTATAGTCGAAGGGATTTCTGTACATGGTATGGAACCTGATTTTGGACTAAATGCAGGTCTTAAGCTAGTGGATTTTCTTTTCACTATGCCTATACAAGGGGATGACCGTGTATTTTTCGAGTTCATCCATCAGTATTTAAGCGGTGAATCTAGAGGGAAAAAGCTGGGAGTTGCTTACTCTGATGATATTACCGGAGATTTAACAATCAATTATGGAATCATTGCCTATAAGAATGGGCAGTTCGGTAAGATTGCTTTTAATTTGCGCTATCCTGTTACATATGATTTTGAGAATGGATGGAAAACAATTGAACAGATTGCTGCCAAGCACCAGTTTACAGTCAATATGAAAACCCATTTGGGGCCTCACCATGTTGATTCTAAAAGCGAATTGGTTAAAACATTGCAAAAAATTTATCAGGAACATACTGGTGAGGAACCAGAATTACTGGCTATTGGCGGCGGAACGTATGCACGTGCGTTGAAAAATGCAGTCGCTTTTGGTCCTTTATTTCCTGGGAGAGAAGATGTAGCTCATCAAAAAGACGAATACATCCTGATTGATGATTTATTAAAAGCAACAGCTATGTATGCACAAGCCATCTATGAATTAACAAGATAATCTAACACAAGGGGAGTTGGGGAAATGGATTATATTGTTTACAATGGCACACTTTCAAAAAGAGAAACGATTGCAATTGATATAGAAGATCGGGGCTATCAATTTGGTGATGGTATTTACGAAGTTATTCGTGTTTATAATGGAAAGCTATTTGCGTGGGAGGGGCATAGTAGGCGTTTATATGAGAGTGCGCAAAAAATCAGTATAACGATTCCCTACAGCTCCGAGCAGGTTAAAGAGATTCTAGAAGAGCTGGTCTCAAAAAACGGATTACATTCAGGTACAATATACCTTCAATTTAGCCGGGGAGTATCACCGAGGAATCATGCTTTTCCAGGTAAAGACGTACCACCGACATTTGTAGCCTATACAAGAGAATCTGACCGCCCATCACTACTGATGGAATCGGGTGTTGAAGCCTGTATTATTGATGATAAACGTTGGCTTCATTGTGACATCAAAAGTTTAAATCTTCTTGGCAATATCCTCGCTTATGAAGATGCCGTTAGGCGAGGGTGTAGGGAAGCTATTTTACACAGAGATGGGATCGTAACAGAAGGCAGTCATACGAATGTATCAATCATTGTGGATGGCACACTGATTACACATCCTGCAAATAATTTGATTTTAAATGGAATTACCAGGCAGATGGTTTTGACACTTTGTGAGGATCTTTCGATTCCCTATAAAGAAAGGACATTTACGACAGAGGAATTATTGTCTGCAGATGAGGTTTTTTTGACCAGTACTACATTAGAAATTACACCTATTGTGAAGATCAATGGCCAAGTGGTTGGGAAAGAGACATATGGTACAACAAGAAAGCTTCAAGAAGCTTTTCTTGTTGAAATAGAGAAAGAATGTGGAGAACTGAAGTAAAGTGAAAAGAGTTTGGGGAATAATATCCCTGAACTCTTTTCAAATGGAAGTAACTTTCAGACGAGGATGAAAATTTATTCTAAACTGTCAAAACAGTTAAAATAGCATAGCTACCATTATGTTAAAATATAGGGGAGATGAACCGATGAATAGACAGAACCACTATTTTTTTGCGATTGAGTTACCTAGTGAAGTAAAAGAAGGGCTGAGTCATTGGGCCGATGAATTAAGTCGTATCTATTCATACAAAAGTTGGGTTCATCCGAGTGACTATCATATTACATTAGCCTTTCTCGGCAGTGCATCTCAGGAATTACTGGAGAATGCTGTACAACAAATGCAAACTAGGGTTAAACATCATACTTCATTCCCGCTAACCATAACAGGATTGGGTACTTTTGGCGTTGAGAAAAGACCAAGAATCCTATGGGCGAGGATGAGGAAGCAGTTGTCTTTATATGAAATGCAGAAGGATGTATGGCATGCCTGCTCAGAGATCGGTTTCAAGCTGGATACAAAGCCATTTAATCCTCATATTACGATAGCGAGAAAATGTCTTGAAGATATGGACAGAGATCGTTTTGGACAGGTTGAGAAATCTCTCCCTGTCCTACCGGAATTTAAGGTACAACATCTTGTACTTTATCAAACTAATAGCCACTCTGTTCCTAAATACGAACCTATTGTACGTTTTCCATTGACATAAAGGCATAATAATTAATTAGATCAATAATATTTGTGAAAGCTTTACAGCCTATTATACAAATCATTTTAGTCAAAAAAGACAAAAAGAGCATGGGGGGAAACGGGATGGCACAATTAATTAAACTGCAGGATTATGTATCCCGTTACGAACAGGATATTTATCATTATTCTTCTCAGTTTGTACGTTTAAAAAACCAACAGTGGATCAAATTGAAAAAAGCCTATGAAAATAGCGATATTAATGATTGGATAATTGGTGCTGAGAATTCTGACACCGATGAACAACAGAATGAACCAGTTAGAAAAAATCAGCTCTCGGAAAAGTTCATGAAAATTTTTAATAGAGTTAAGGGGATAGAGTCTGTCTCTCTTCAGGAAGAACAAACGATTGCAAAACCTGAACAGGAACTGGGGCGATTTTTAAAATCCGTTCCACGTACAGAAAATGATTTAAAACAGCAATTTTTAGACCGGATTTTTCATTTTCAACTGAAATGGGCCAGTTCTACACTGAGAGAGAAGTCCGTAGTGAATGCTAATTATATATATGACCAGAAGCTGCGTTATTTTTTGCAACGCTTTCCTGATAATTGCTTAATTCTATACAAGCCTGTCTTCCAGTTTGAAAATGCATCGGTTGAATTGGATATCCTGCTGATGACACCTACAGAAATATGGTGTTTAACATTTCTTGAAGCGGAAGAGGATGCTGTATTTCTGGCGGAAAAAGGAAGGTTCTGGACCAGAAGACATCATAATCGGGTTGACAAAAAAGTATTGAATCCGTATATATCCATAAATCGTATGGAGAAAATCATTAATCGGATTTTGAGCAGTAAGGGAATCGATATGCCTATCAGGAAAGGAATCCTTTGCCGTAATGGGTATATAGATGATGTAAACGCCATACATACAGAGATGATGATCGATAAGCGTTCTTATACAAAATGGTTTGAAGGTATGCGCAATAACCAGTCCCCTATTAAGAACAAACAGCTTAAGTCAGGGCAAACTTTATTGGACTATTGCAGCGCTTCCTACAAAATTAGAATGGATTTGGAAGAGGAGTTGGAGGAGCTTGATAGAGAGAGCGGTTTATAGGGAATCTTTAATGAGTAAGGAAAAGTTTCATTTCATTATAAATCCTGCCGCGAAGAATAAAGGAAGCTTGAAAATCTGGAAAAAGCTAAAGAAATATTTGGATCGGGAAAGAGTCGATTACCAATTTAACTATACAGAATATGAAGGGCATGCGCAGAGGCTTACAAAGGAAATTTTGGAGAAAAAGAATGATTCATTGATTATCGCTGTAGGGGGAGATGGGACGATTCATGAAGTAATAAATGGTGCTGCCGAATATAAAAATGCCAGAGTATCATATATTCCTGCAGGATCCGGAAATGATTTTTCGAGGGGATACCATATTGATAAAAATCCTATAAAAGCATGGAAGAAATTATGCCAAAATAGTGGGAAAACGACATCTATTGATCTCGGATTCTATAAAACTAATCAAGAGGGTTACTTTATTAATAGTTTGGGTATGGGATTGGATGCAGCTGTTGCGAAAGCTGTAAATGAGTCAAAATTCAAATATTACTTTAATAAAATAGGTGCTGGTAAGCTTGTTTATTTATATTTCTTTTTTATTAAATGGTTAACGTATAAACCGACTCATATTTCTCTTTCAATAGATGACAGGGACCACCATTTTACGAATGTTTGGCTTGTGACGATATCCAATCAGCCCTTTTTTGGCGGAGGAATAAAGATTTCACCAAACTCGAAACCGGATGACGGGCTTTTTCATATCATAATCGTACATAATATCTCCAAAATAAAACTTATTTTGATGTTCGTAACGGTATTATGGGGCGGTCATCTTAAAATAAAGGGAGTACAGGAGTTAAAAGGGAAACAAATAAAACTTTCATCTGAACAACCAGCACTTATCCATGCAGACGGCGATTATATAGGCACTAACAAGATAACCGTTGAGATGCATCATCACAAAGTAAATATTGCAGCTATAGGAGAGTGAGCATTGTGTATTCAGATAGGTTTTCAGCTTTTTTGGACAAATTAAATCAAATTACGATTTTAATTCCGCTAAATTATCGCAATAACGATACTCCCATATTTACGATCTTTTTCGAAGGTCAGAAAATTGGGGTATTAAAGGTTGAGGAAGTCATTCAACTAGAGCAATATATAAAATATATATGTATGGCTCCATTTGAAATACCGCTGGGTGAAGAATATCAAATAGAAGACGATAAAGGAATGGCTTTTAGCCTGCGTACAGGAGCTGTTATCAGAACTCCGGAATTTGATGAATATTATCATTATGATGGGGATGATCTAGGAGCTGTCTATACAAAAGAAAAGACGGTTTTTAAGCTATGGGCACCAACTGCTACCAGTGTAAAGGTTAAGCTGATTAATCATTTTGGAGCAGAAAAAGGAACAGTAGCTATGCAACGCGGTGAACGTGGCGTATGGTCATTAACTATTCATAATGATTTAAAGGATTATTTTTATTCCTATTTAGTTCGTGTCAATCATATTTGGAGAGAGGCAACCGACCCATATTCAAAAGCAGTATCTGTAAATGGTCAGTACAGTGCCATTATAGATCCGGAAGAGATTGAAAGACATACCTATCAAATTCCACCATTAGAAAGCCATGTGGATGCAATTATCTATGAAACGCATGTACGTGACTTTTCTCATCATCATAATAGTGGGATGAATGCTAAAGGAAAATACTTAGCGTTTACTGAAGAAAACACGAAAACAAATAAAGGCTATTCAACTGGGATTAGTTATTTGAAAGAACTTGGTGTAACCCATATCGAACTCTTGCCAGTCAATGATTTCTCCGGTATTGATGAGACCATCATTGGCAAAGAGTATAACTGGGGTTATAACCCCCGTCACTTTAACTCCCCTGTTGGATTCTATAGCACTAATCCGCATGTGCCATTTAATCGAATAGAAGAATTAAAGGAACTGATAAAAAGTCTCCATAAAAATGGTCTCGGTGTCATTATGGATGTGGTATATAATCATTTGTTCAAAAAAGAATTATCTAATTTCGAAAAAATAGTTCCAGGCTATTATTTCCGCTATGACGAAAATGGAATGCCAGCCAATGGAAGCGGATGTGGAAATGATGTGGCCTCAGAAAGATTTATGGTGCGGAAATTCATCGTATCATCTGTTAAATATTGGCTGGAATATTTTCAGGTAGATGGATTCCGTTTTGATTTAATGGGCTTAATTGACATTGACACAATGAAAGAAATCGAACAGGCTGTCAGGGAAGTTAAACCGGATGCAATCCTCTTGGGAGAAGGTTGGGATTTACATACTGCACTTCCAGCTGAACAAAAATCAACGATTGCAAATGCCTCTAAATTGAGAGGAATTGGATTTTTTAATGATCGATTCAGAGACACCATTAAAGGAAGTAATTTTGATTTAAAAGATGTTGGTTATATCTCAGGTAAAAAAGTTGAGCCAGGTGACTTCTTTCAGCTTGTCACCAATACAGGATCTGAATATCCATTAATGCCTGAACAATCCGTTAATTTTGTGGAATGTCATGACAATCATACATTATGGGATCGACTCCAGCTGGCCAATGGGATGGAATCAAATGAAATAAGGCAGAGCCGCCACAGGTTTGCGACAAGTATTGTCTTACTTTCACAAGGCATCCCATTTTTGCATAGTGGACAGGAGTTTTTTAGAACCAAACAAGGAATCGAAAACAGTTATTGTTCACCGGATTGGATTAATGAACTGAATTGGGATCTAAGAGAGCAAAATGATGAAACGATTTCCTATATAAAATGCTTGATACAGATTCGAAAAAGCCATGGTGCATTCCGCTTCCGGACACGTGAAGAAATTGAGCACTACACGAAAATAGTGGATATTGATCCAAATTGCCATGCGCTAATGTATGAGAATGTCGGAGATTATGGAAAGTGGAAAAATATATTGGTTATTTTCCATCATGCTGAAGCGGATACTACGATTACACTGCCAGGTGATACCGAATGGAATACTCTTTGTGATAGGTGTTATGAAGGGCAGGAAGACCTGGTAATCCAAAAGAGTATAAGAGAATATACCCTTAAACCATTAAGAACATATGTATTTGTACAGGAATAATAGTCAGGAACACTTGACGAATGTATCCTAAACCTACTAAAATTTAAAAAGATGGCTATTGGAGAGAAAAGCAGTCAATGGCTGTCTTTTTTATTTATACATACAACCATGCCACAAAAGAAAAGACTATTGAAGGTGAATACCATGGATTATTTAGGGCGAGAGTGGGAGATAACCCCTGCTGGAGGGGCAACAGGTGAAGCATTTATTGCCAGGCATGATGAGCAAAGGCTATTTTTAAAAAGAAATTCATCTCCTTTCTTAGCTGTGCTTTCAGCTGAAGGAATAGTACCAAAACTAATTTGGACCAAAAGGCTTGAAAATGGAGATGTGATTACGGCACAGGAATGGATGAATGGAAGGGAATTATCTCCTACTGAAATGAGTGAAGAAGCTGTTGCTGAATTACTTCAGAAAATCCATCTTTCCAAGCCGTTATTAAATATGCTCGAGCGCCTCGGTAAAACAGCCCAAACGCCTACACAAATCCTAATATCCGTAAAAAACTCCCTTGATACGGAATTAGGAAATCATCCAAGTATTCAAGATACGCTTGCGTTTATGGAAAGACATATACAAGAGGTCAATAGTGATCAGCAAGTGGTATGCCATGGTGATATTAATCATAATAATCTCCTCATAAACGACAATGGTGAGTTATATTTGATTGATTGGGATGGAGCAATCATTGCAGATCCAGCTATGGATTTTGGTATGCTTTTGTATTCTTATGTGAAACAAGAGGACTGGAAGGAGTGGCTATCCAAGTACGGATTGCAACTCACGGAAGACCTTAAGCTAAGAATGAAATGGCATGTGTTGGCGCAGATTATTCAAAATATAGTGTTGCACAAACGAAAAAACCGGTTACATGAAATGAACCGGTATATCGAGTATTTGAAATTTGCTCAGGAATATTGATCAATATCTTGAACCCAATCTGAAAGTTTTTGCTGATGTGCTTCTATATGACTTTCCAGGTTTGCGGCATGGATGCCGCTTTGGCTGTATTGGTAAATCTCATCGAGTACGGCTTTTGTATTATCATCAAGACCGGGTTGAACCATCAGGGATTTAACGGTTCTCTCCAGCTGTTCAACTTCAGATTGTGAACCGCAGCAATCCTCTTGATGGTTATTTAAAATATCTTTTACTAACATCCAGTGATGATTTTGTGATAATGGCAAATTATCCACAACCCTTCTCTTCATATTCAGTTCTAGGTTGTGAAGGTTTGGCTAAATTTATTCATATGTTAACCGGCATAGGCCGGTTTTTATTTTGTTTTAAAAGAAGAGTGGTATTTTATAAAATGTTATGCTACTCTTTTTTTACGTATTTTAGCGGAGGTGCACAAAATTGAGACAACGTTATAAACCATGGGCTAAGGATAAGCTTATGGCTAATCCTTATTATTGCATTCAGGAGCCAGCTACAAAAAAAGGTTCATGGAATGAAGTGTTTGGAAATAATAATCCCATTCATATAGAAGTAGGTACTGGTAAAGGGCAATTTATTAACGGCATGGCGGCACAGAATCCAACTATTAATTATATTGGTATTGAATTGGCAGAGCGTGTCATAGTAACGGCACTTGATCGATTGTTAGAATCCAATCTTCCAAATGTTAAGCTGCTGAATATTAATGCAGAAGAGCTGCCAAATATATTTGCAGAGGGAGAAGTTTCACGTGTCTATTTAAATTTCTCTGATCCATGGCCGAAAAAACGTCATGCGAAGAGAAGATTGACTTATAAGACATTCCTCGATCTTTATAAAGGAATTTTACCCGAACATGGCGAAATTCATTTTAAGACAGATAACAGAGGATTATTTGAATATTCTCTTGTAAGCTTCTCTCAATATGGAATGACATTAAAAGAGGTTAGTTTAGATTTACACAATAGTGATATGGAAGGAAATATCATGACTGAGTATGAACAAAAATTCTCAGCAAAAGGTAATCCCATCTATCGCTGTGAAGTATCCTTTTAACCATTTAATGGGTGGCACAATTTAAGATCTGTCCAAACACAATCGAAATAAGGGGGCTTAATAGTTTGGAGACTTTACGCTTTGGTAAGTTTACATTGACGTGGTTAAATGGCGGAGATACTCATATGGATGGTGGAGCCATGTTTGGCGTGGTTCCTAAACCGTTGTGGTCAAAGCGTTATCCTGTTAATGAATTAAATCAAATAGAGTTAAGGTCAGACCCCATCTTGGTACAGACAGAACATAGCAACTATTTAATTGAAGCTGGTCTTGGAAATGGAAAGCTATCGGAAAAACAAATTCGGAATTATGGTGTCGGTGAAGAGTCTAAACTTGAAGAATCCTTGAATCATCTTGGATTGACATACTCTGATATCGATACAATCTTGATGACTCACATGCATTTTGATCATGCATGCGGCTTAACCGGTTATCAGGAAGGCAGATTGGTCAGTTTATTTCCTAATGCAATGATTTATGCATCAAGAATTGAATGGGATGAAATGAAAAATCCTAATATTCGTTCTCGTAATACGTATTGGGAAGAAAATTGGAAACCGATTGTTTCTCAGGTTAAAACATTTGAAAATGAAGTGCATATTACAGAAGGACTGAGGATGATCCATACAGGAGGTCACAGCAATGGTCATAGTATTATCGTGTTCGAGGAAGGTAATGAGCGCTTGATTCACATGGGCGATCTTATGCCGACTCATGCCCATCAGAACCCTCTTTGGGTTTTGGCTTATGATGATTATCCTATGGACTCTATCAGTGCAAAAGAAAAGTGGATTAAACAAGGAATTGAAGATCAAGCTTGGTTTACTTTTTATCATGATTATGCGTACCGTGCGATTAAATGGGATGTCAGCGGAAAAGAAATCATAGAAAAAGTAGAGCACGAGCGAAATCATTAAAAAATAGCCTGCTTTCATTCAATTGAATGGTAGCAGGCTATTTTGTCCATTTATCTAACTTGTTCATAAAAATCAATGATAGTACCTGTTGTAGCATCAGCAATAAATTCATACTGCGTAGAATCAATACCTTCTTGCTTCGTAAGTCCACCTTTATATACATCATAATCCAATTCGTTTTTTGTATACTTTTCAGGTTTCATCATAATCCAGGAACCTCTGATTGTTTCTCCGTCCTGACCAAGCGTACTTTTAATGGTAGATAAAATCTTTTCAGGCGAGGCCATCTTGTTTTGATCTGTCAATTCTTTAACGACATAACCAGCTGCAAAACCGGCTGCAACACCTGAAATAAGTGTTTTCCAATTCATGTGTATTCCTCCAATCAAATCGGTAATAGCTTTGTTCTTACATTTGCTAGGTTAATCTATTCCCATTCATTATACATTTTAAGCATAAATGATGCTATCTTTTAACCAGGAACAACCATCTCTATAGTATTTAGTAGTACGGTTTTGTAGAATGGAATATATATAATAGAAAATAATAGGGTAAAGGGGATACATATATGAAGCAGTCTACTTTAGATTTATTTAAAACTCTTACCGAACTTCCGGGAGCACCTGGATTTGAGCATGATGTACGGGCCTTTATGAAAAAAGAATTATCAAAATATACAAATGAAATCATCCAAGATGGCCTTGGCAGTATTTTTGGGGTTAAACGCGGGAATGAACAAGGCCCTAAAATTATGGTGGCGGGGCATATGGATGAAGTTGGGTTTATGGTAACATCTATTACCCCTGAAGGTTTGCTTCGTTTTCAAACTCTCGGAGGCTGGTGGGGGCAAGTATTACTTGCGCAAAGAGTACAGGTATATACAGAGACGGGTCCTATTATTGGGGTAGTCAGTTCCATCCCGCCGCATTTACTGAGTGATGCCCAAAAGTCTAAACCTATGGAAATCAGCAATATGCTGATTGATATTGGTGCAGATGATAAAGAGGATGCAGTCGCAATGGGAGTAAGACCGGGTCAGCAAATTATTCCATACAGTAAATTCACGCCGATGGCGAATCCTAAAAAAATCCTTGCCAAAGCATGGGATAATCGGTATGGATGTGGATTGGCAATTGAATTATTGGAAGAACTTCAAAATGAGACTTTACCTAATATTCTCTACAGCGGAGCAACCGTTATGGAAGAGGTTGGAACACGCGGCGCCGGGACTGCTGCGACTATGATTGATCCTGATATCTTCTTTGCGTGTGATGCCAGCCCTGCTAATGATATGTCAGGCAGTAAATCTGTTTTCGGATATATTGGAAAAGGTCCCTTACTGAGAATCTATGACCGTTCCATGGTTATGCATAAAGGGATGAGAGAATTTATATTGGATACAGCGGAATCCAACCAAATCCCCTATCAATATTTTGTGGCTCCGAATGGTGGAACAGATGCAGGGAAAGTCCATATTACAAATCGTGGTATACCAAGTGCTGTTATAGGTGTATGTTCACGATATATCCATACACATGCATCCATTTTGCATGTTGATGACTATGCCGCAGCCAAAGAACTAATGGTTAAATTGGTTAAGAGCTGCGATAAAACAACAGTTGAAACAATCAAACAAAACGGTTAATACAAGGTTCTAGGGAAGACAGAGGCAAAGATCTGTCTTCTTTTTTAAGGAAAGGATGCAGATTTATATGGTTAAAATCGCTATTGGTTCTAAAAATCCAGCGAAAATGAAAGCTGGAGAATTAGCTGGCCGGGAACTATCAGCTGATCTTATTTCAATTGATGTACCATCTGAAGTAAGTGAGCAGCCTTTTTCGGATGAAGAAACGATAGAGGGTGCTCTTAACAGAGCCAGGAATGCCATGAAAGAAAGTCAGTCTGATTTTGGACTGGGACTTGAAGGAGGAGTAGTGAAAACTCCTTATGGGTTGTTTATTTGCAATTGGGGTGCACTGGTCACTAAAGAGGGTGAAAGATATGTAAGTGGCGGTGCACGAATTAAATTGCCTGATGAAATAGCTGATGAGATTTACTCTGGTAGAGAGCTTGGGCCAGTTATGGATGAATATACAAAGAAACAGGATATCCGGAAATCAGAAGGAGCCGTAGGTATCTTTTCAAATGGTCGCATTACTAGAGCACAAATGTATGAACATATTGTTGAATTATTGGTTGGCCAATATGAGTATCAAATAAAAGAACAAAGAAGATAGCGGCGGGTTTGTGATGTATTAGTATTTCTCATCCTTTGCTATAAGGTGGATTTCCTCATGTTCCTTTATTTTGGAAGAGAAAAGGATTCTGATAACAAATACAATCAGGGAAACGAGACGTTTTTTCATACTAATTCTCACCTTTTCTCTAATGATTTTACTAGAATGATAACATTGGCGATAAGATAAAACCCGTAGAATCTATAGAAGACCGCCGAATTAGATTGAATGGCGGTCTTCCTTCATGTTTAATCCTCTAGTATATACTCAAGTATAGATATAGCCTGATCAACGTCTGTGACTGTGACATTTGCTTTTCTGGAAAGTTCTTTAAGAGGATGGTGAAGAGATTCAGGCCTAATGAGGATGAGCGGCTTGCCTAACGTTACAGCCATACTTGCATCCATTGCTGTGTTCCACTGTTTATATTTCTCTCCGAATAAAGCAATCACCATATCAGCTTTGTTGATCCAAAGCTCCGTCCTTAAGTTATTAATAGAGGAAGCTGCCTGGTCTTTGAAAATAGCATTGGGTTGAATTCCTAAAATTTTCTCTCCTATTTCATCTGAGAGGGAATGATTTTCATTAGGCCCTTTGAAATGAACAGGAAGCTGTTTTTTTGCAGCCTTTTCCTTGATTTCTTCTCTCCATTGACTATGGATTTCTCCGGCGAGATAAATGGTTAAGGTCATCATTATGCTCCTTCCAACTTTCAATATTTCTATTCATTTTATCAAAGAAAGCGATTGCTTGAAATGTAAAAGTGACTGGTGTCAATAAAAGAAATGTATTACAGTGCAACAATTGAAGCTCATTTAATATGTAAATAGTTATTGACAGGTGTCTTGACAGAAGTTAATCTACTGGATAGAGATAAAAAAATTACAACTTATGGAAAAGATGTGATTTAGGGAGGATAACGGTATGGAGAAGGGGAAAAAGAAAGAACGTAAATTGCTTGGAATAGCTGGAATGGCATGGCTTTTTGATGCTATGGATGTTGGTATGCTTTCATTCATTATTGCAGCCCTGCAAATAGAATGGAATTTAAATTCAGAACAAATGGGATGGATTGGCAGTGTGAATTCAATAGGAATGGCAGTAGGGGCTCTTGTGTTTGGGATTTGGGCTGACAGGATTGGGCGAAAAAAAGTATTAATTATTACGCTATTATTATTTTCATTAGGAAGCGGATTTTCTGCATTGACTACAAGCTTGTCGGTTTTTCTTATTTTCAGATTCATCATTGGATTGGGACTTGGTGGTGAATTGCCGGTTGCTTCCACTTTAGTTTCTGAAAGTGTGGCGGAAAACAGAAGAGGAAGAATTGTCGTGCTCCTCGAAAGTTTTTGGGCTGCAGGCTGGCTGGTCGCTGCACTTATTTCATACTTTGTCATACCGACATATGGCTGGCAAATTGCTTTATTAATTAGTGCACTTCCGGCTTTATATACCATTTATTTAAGAATACACCTTCCTGATTCTGAGAAGTTCCAAATGGTGAGGAACAAGGAGACACTATCTGTTGCAAATTCGCTTAAGGCATTATGGACTAAAGAATACGCTGTAAAGACGCTTATGCTTTGGATTCTTTGGTTCTGTGTCGTATTTTCTTATTATGGAATGTTTCTATGGCTTCCAAGTGTTATGGTCTTAAAAGGGTTTACTCTGATCAAAAGTTTCCAATACGTTCTCATTATGACGTTATCACAATTGCCAGGATATTTCACGGCTGCCTGGTTTATTGAGAAAATCGGCCGCAAATTTGTATTGGTGACCTATTTGTTCGGTACAGCTGTTAGTGCCTATTTCTTTGGTAGTGCAGAAACGTTACCAGCGTTGATGATCTCAGGGTGTTTGCTTTCTTTCTTTAACCTAGGTGCGTGGGGAGCGTTGTATGCTTATTCTCCGGAACAGTATCCAACTGTTATACGCGGTACCGGAACAGGTATGGCTGCAGCAGTGGGAAGAATAGGAGGAGTCCTTGGTCCTCTCGTTGTAGGAAATTTACTCGCTGCCAATACTTCTATTGATAAAATATTCTTCCTTTTTGGTATTTCTATCATTATTGGGATGTTATCGGTTCTTATTCTTGGCAAGGAAACTAAAAATACGACTTTAGAATAGAAATTCTTTGCCTATTTGGGTATGATAATTCATACAAGAGAATATTGAGAGGATGAGGATGTATATGAAAAAGTTAGAAAGTATGGAGCAGTATAATGAATTGATGTCGAATGGGAAAGTTATGCTCTTATTTTCTGCCGATTGGTGCCCGGATTGCAGATACATAGAACCATTTATTGGAGACGTTGAGGCAGCAAATAACGAGTACACCTTCATTTATGTCGATCGGGATAAATTTCTTGATTTATGTATCAAGCTAGATGTATTTGGAATACCAAGCTTTATTGCTTTTGAAAACGGAAAAGAGCTTGGGCGATATGTAAATAAAGATCGTAAAACACAGGAGCAAATTGAAGATTTCATTGCATCATTATGATAAACTATTATACTGCCCCCTATATGGGGGCTTTTTTTTATCCCATTCTCACTGGCGCTTAGACTCTCACTTCGAACCGGGAGCTGCAGTTTAAGGTTAAGTGAGAGATAAGCGCCAGATGGAATCCAATTAGTACACCTAATGCTCAGTGGGGATGAAAGAAACACTCCATAGAGCAAAGTATAACTTTATTTAGCAGCATGGGTTTATTTAAGCTATAGTAATGGTAAGGAGGAATCCCTATGAAAATGACAACTATTAAAATGAAAACTCTATTGATGGAAAGTTTGGCTGATAGAAATCTAAGCTTTACCTATAATCGTGATAAAGAGGAATTAAGAATTGAAAATAAAGAGACGGGCAAGGGAATAACAATTGGATTATCACCACTTGTATCAAAATATGAGCAATCCGGTCAAAAAGCAATTGATGAAATCCTTTATTATATTAAAGAATCAACGAAAGTGATGGGAACTGAACAATCATTAAAGGGCAATGAGAAATTAATTTATCCAGTTATCCGTTCTACCTCATTTCCTTTGGAGTCCCGTGAAAATATACCATTTATCACGGATGAGCATACTGCTGAAACAAGGGTTTATTATGCTTTAGATTTGGGTAGTACGTATAGGTTAATTGATGAAGAGTTAATGAGTAAAGAAGGATGGAATCAGGACTCTATTCGTTCCATGGCTATGTTTAATGTAAGGTCATTACCGATTAGCCCCAAAAAAGACAGTGTGCGGGGAAATGACTTTTATTTTATTAACCATAATGATGGATATGATGCTTCAAGAGTACTCATCGATTCACAAATGAAAAGATGGAAGGAAGATCTGAAAGGGACAATGGCAGTGGCTATTCCACATCAGGATGTACTAATCATTGCAGATGTTCAAAATGATGCAGGGTTTGACATTTTGGCACAAATGACTATGCACTTTTTCACGAATGGGAATGTGCCGGTTACAGCTCTTCCATTCTTATATGATAATGGCGAATTAGAGCCTATCTTTATTTTAGCAAAGAATAGGCCGGAAGAAGGTCAATAAAGACAGGGAATTCATACCAATTAAAAGAGATGTACCTTAAAAAAACGAATCTTTTGATAAAATAGTAATAGTAATTTATAACAACAATAGAAAGTGTGAGGAAGGCTATGAGCTTTTTCAAAAAAATCGTTGATTGGTTCTATGAGGACGTAGAGGAGGAAGTAAAACCTCCTAACAGCCATCAAACCATCCAACAAGTACCTAAACAAGTAACAAAACAAAGTAAAATGCAAAAAAAACAAATTGATGTTGAAGCTAAAATTCAATATAAATATCCAAAGAATAATTTTAAATTCCCATTAATTTCTGATGAAGAGTTATTGAAATTAAAAGACCAAAAAAAGAAACAAAAAGAATTGGGCGAGAAGAAGGAAAGGTTTTTGAGAGAAACTGTACATTCTCCGGTTGCTTCTTCTGGACAGTCTCCTTTTAAAAGAGTAGTCATAGAAAAACCAGAACCTAAACAAAACAAAATTATGCAGAATAAAATACCTTTTAGACGAACAGAAATCCCATCACCAATCTATGGATTTCAAAATAGACAGACTGGAACTAAAAACCCTAAAGCGGTCGAATATGAATTACCATCCGAAACGACACTGGATTCAGTACTTGCTATTATGCATGGAAAGAAAGAAGGCCCTTTGCAAGCAAAACAAGAGCATCCAATTGATAATGCAGGACAGACTCATTTAACGCTAAATTCTGAGCATGAGCAGACAGTGGAAGATCAAAAAACTGTTCAACCATATGCATCTAACCTTGATGGTATTATAGGGTCTAATCCGGAAGAAATGAAGGATAAAAATGATCAGGGATCTATCAATTCCACTTCTGCAGAAAATGGAGAGGTAGCTGCCACTAATGAAATTCAGTGGGGATCAGCAGATGAAGATCAGATTATAGAAGAAATGAATAAGGCAGTTTTGAATGTTGATTATGCCTTGGAAGATAAAGCAATCCCGGAAGATGTGATCTTAATAGAAGAAATTTTGGAAGAAGATTTGCCGGTATTGGATACTGACTTCCAGGCGGAAGAGCAGATGGATAGCCCATCCATACCACTCATTCATCAAGATATTGATGAACAAGTTGATGTTAATAAGCTGGAGTCCGAATCTCTTCTGGAGAAATCAGAGCCGGTTTACTTAATACAACCTTCAGACAATGAGGTACCAGAAAATATAGAAGTATCTGATTCCCAGACGGAGAAGACAGTATCCTTTGAATCGGAAATGAATGTTGAAGAAAATCAGCAGGAAAGTGAAAAATACAGAGAAGATATAGAAATTATGGATTCTGAGAAAGATAGACAGAATATCAGTCCGCTTGGCAGATTAGATGAAGAGCGTTCCATCTATGAAGATCCAAAGGACGAACCTATTGTTACAGAATCCATAATTCCGTTTGAAGAACAATCAATGAATAAAATCAATGGCCTAGACAGCTCTAATCCATCTGTGGATAGTGAAAATTCATCTGAACAGGAAATGACTCTATCAGAACAAAATAGAACAGTAGCAGAAGAGCCAACTATTGTTATGGATGAAGAAGAGAGACGCAGAATAGAAAGGGAAAAACGCATTAAAGAACGTAGAAAACATATACCTTTTAACGTATTAATGCTAAAGAATGATAAAGATCCCAGAGCTGCCAATCGCTATCCGAAAACAGATACGAAAACAGTTACGAATACGGATAAAGAGGTAGAAATCCAGGAGACGCCTAAAAAAAAACTGATTGAATCCTATCTGTATCCAGATATATCTATCTTGAATCCAAGAGTGGATATCGAGGAAGATGCTGATTGGCTCGCCGAACAAGCAGCTTTGCTTGATGATACGCTTGAACAATTTAATGTCAAGGCCAGAGTATTCACGTATTCTCAGGGTCCTTCCGTAACACGATTTGAAGTTCAGCCTGAACCTGGTGTTAAAGTCAGTAAAATCACAAATTTAAGTGATGATTTGAAATTAAGCCTGGCTGCAAAAGATATTCGTATAGAAGCACCAATTCCTGGAAAAAGAATGATTGGGATTGAAATTCCCAATATAAATACGAGACCTGTTTATTTGCGTGAAGTTTTAGAGGAAAAATCCTTTATTGAAAATCCTTCGCCACTTGCGGTCGCAGTTGGGTTGGATATATCCGGCAACGCGATTGCAACTGATTTAAAGAAAATGCCTCATGGTTTAGTAGCAGGCTCAACGGGATCCGGGAAAAGTGTTTTTATTAATTCAGTATTAATCAGTTTATTATATAAATCCCATCCCTCAGATGTCAGACTTTTATTGATTGATCCGAAAATGGTGGAACTTGCACCATACAATCATATCCCTCATTTGGCAGCGCCAGTTATTACGGATGTAAAAGCTGCGACTGCGGCCCTGAAATGGGCGGTGGAAGAAATGGACCGGCGATATGAGCTGTTTGCCCATTCAGGTTCGAGGGATATTGTCAGATATAATGAAAAGGTACTGGCATCCGGGCAAATTGAGCATAAGCTTCCGTATTTAGTTATTGTAATTGATGAATTAGCTGATTTAATGATGATGTCTCCGGCTGACGTAGAAGAAGCAATCTGCCGAATTGCACAAAAAGCAAGAGCGTGTGGGATTCATTTACTGGTGGCGACACAACGACCATCCGTAGATGTCATTACAGGTTTGATAAAAGCAAACATTCCTACGAGAATTGCCTTTTCGGTTTCCTCTCAGGTCGATTCACGTACAATTCTTGATCAAAGTGGAGCTGAAAAACTGCTGGGTCGAGGCGATATGCTGTTTTTAGAAAATGGCACATCTAAAGCAGTTCGACTGCAAGGTACCTTTGTAACGGATGATGAAATTGAGAATGTAGTGAAACATGTAAGTAATCAAGCAAAACCATCCTATATGTTTGAGCCGAATGAATTGGTAAAAACAAGTGAACATATAGAAGAAAAGGATGAACTTTATTATGAAGTGTGCGAATTTGCAGTTGAGATGGGTGGAGCATCAATATCCAGTCTGCAAAGGCGTTTTAGGATAGGTTATAATAGGGCAGCGAGGCTGATTGATATGCTTGAGAGGGAAGGGATTTTATCAGAATCAAGAGGAAGCAAACCTCGTGATGTTCTCATATCTGAATCTGATTTAGAAGCTATCCATGAATCTCAACCCCCTTTATAAATAAGGGAGAAAGTATTTTATAATTTAATTATGAGTATTCGCCAGGGAAGGCAATACTATATATATGAGAAAATGAGTGATAAAAATTGTACGAAATTGATATATAGGTTTATAATCATACAAGTTATATCTTTAACGTAATGAAGATATACATTGGTTGTTTCGTTCCTACAGTTTATTTCACTTCTTTACCTACAAATAAGCTTTAGTAAAGCCTAAAAAGGCGATGCAGGGAAACTGCAAATAGCAAAAAATAGAGACCGTCATATACTGTTGTACAGCATTGACGTTTGTTGGAGGTTCATTCTATGACAGTTTATCACTTCGTAGGCATAAAAGGATCCGGGATGAGCGCGTTAGCCCAAATCCTGCATGATATGGGATATCAAGTACAGGGATCTGATTATGAAAAACGTTTTTTTACTCAAATTGCGCTTGAAAATGCCGGCATCAACATATTGCCATTTAATAAAGAGAATATTAAGCCAGGCATGACGATTATAGCGGGTAATGCATTTCCAGACAGTCATGATGAGATTGTTCAAGCTTTGGAACTTGGTTTGCCAGTCATTCGCTACCCACGTTTTCTTGGAGATTTTCTTAAAAAGTTCGTAAGCATAGCAATCACAGGGGCACATGGAAAAACCTCGACTACAGGCTTAATGTCTCATGTAATCAGCGGAGCTGAGCCGACTTCATTTTTAATTGGTGATGGAACAGGTAAGGGAGAGGCAGATTCTAAATACTTTGTATTTGAAGCTTGCGAATATCGACGTCACTTCTTATCCTATGAACCGGACTATGCCATCATGACCAATATCGATTTTGATCATCCGGATTACTTTGCGAATCTTGATGATGTGTTCTCTGCTTTCCAGGAGATGGCACTTCAAGTAAACAAAGGGATTATTGCTTGTGGTGATGATGAGCAATTGCAAAAAATCCAAGCGAAAGTACCAGTCATTTTTTACGGATTTAACGAAGAAAATGATTTTCAGGCTAAGAATATTATTACGTCAGAGGCTGGGACAACATTCGATGTACATGTAAGAAACAATTACTATGAGACATTTACGATTCCTATGTTCGGTCGTCATACCGTTTTAAATGCTCTAGCTGTCATTGCGCTTTGTCAATATGAGAACATTGATGTAGAAATCATTAAAGATCGATTAATGTCGTTTACTGGCGTTAAAAGACGTTTTTCCGAAAAAAAAGTTGATCAGCAAATTTTAATTGATGACTATGCACATCACCCGACAGAAATTAAAGCAACAATTGATTCAGCTCGCCAAAAATATCCGGACCGGGAAGTTGTAGCTGTATTCCAGCCTCATACTTTCTCCAGAACTCAAAAGTTTTTGGATGATTTTGCTGAAAGCTTAAAAGAAGCGGATAAAGTATACCTTTGCGAAATTTTTGGATCAGCAAGAGAGCTGAATGGAAAGCTAACAGTGAAAGACCTTTGCAATAAGGTGGAAGGTGCCGAGATTATACAGGAAGAAGATCCCTCAATCTTGAAAAACCACAAAAATGGTGTGTTACTATTTATGGGTGCTGGAGATATTCAAAAAGTGCAGGCTGCCTATGAAAATTTTTTAACAAAATAAATGTATTAAAAAACCCTTCAAGAGGACACTAATGAGCTCTTGGAGGGTTTTTGGTTTATTTGAGATTTTCAGGATTGAGTTTTTCTAATTCCGGGATGACGAATCTGCCATCTTTCCTGATCAAGCGATCATCGAAATAAATTTCTCCGCCTCCATAATCTTTACGCTGGATATTCACTAAATCCCAGTGGATACTGGAATGGTTTCCATTAGGTGCCTCGTCATAGCTTTGGCCCGGTGTGAAGTGGAAGCTGCCATCAATTTTTTCATCGAAAAGAATATCCTGCATAGGCTTGGTTATATATGGATTAACTCCAATTGCAAATTCACCAATATAACGTGCACCTTCATCGCTATTGAATACTTTGTTAATTCTCTCAGTGTCAGTGGCTGTTGCTTTTATAATTTTTCCATTTTCAAATGTTAAGCATACATTTTCGTATGTAAATCCTTGATATGGCGAAGGGGTATTGTACGTAATGGTTCCATTTACAGAATCACGTACAGGAGCAGTATATACTTCACCGTCTGGAATATTGCGCTCACCTGCACACTTAACAGCTGGAATGTTTTTGATGGAAAAATGTAAATCGGTCCCTGGACCTTTGATATGCACCTTATCTGTTTGATTCATTAAATCTACGAGACTGTTCATCGCTTCAGACATTTTAGCGTAATCTAAATTACACACGTTAAAATAGAAATCTTCAAAACCTTCTGTGCTCATTTTGGCAAGCTGAGCCATTGAATTCGTTGGATAGCGAAGGACTACCCATTTAGTTTTCGGTACCCGGATATCTCTGTGTACTTGATTTTGAATAGTTTGTCCGTATATTTTCATTTTTTCGGCAGGTACATCAGAATGTTCAGAAATATTATTACCTGCACGCAGACCAATATAAGCATCCATTTTATTCATAACCTGTGCTTCGAATTCTGCTATTAAGCTATAGTGCTCTTCGGTTGCACCCAATAAAAGCTGTCTTTCTATGGTTTGATCTTTTGTGGAGACGAATGGGTATCCACCAGCTTGATAGGCTTCTTGTACCAATGCTTTTACTAATTCTGGCTGAATGCCAAAATTCTCGATAAGCACTCTTTCCCCTTTTTGCAACTTTACGGAATAGTTGATTAAATTATGAGCTAATTGTTGAATTCTTGGATCCCTCATATAATTCTCCTTTTAACTTTATTATAATTATATTGTATCTTACTTTATCTATAATATTAAGACGAATTGAAGAATGTAGGAATAAGAAACCCTTATATAGTTTAAAAGTGTCAATAAAGGGTAAAAACTAATTATAATCTAGAGATGGAGTGAAGACGATGGAAATTATCTTATATTTAAGTGTGGCTGTAATCGCCATTGCGTTCCTGGTTCTTGTTATTTATCTTTCAAGAACATTGAAATCCCTTCAAACAACAATGGAGAGCGTTTCCAGTACGCTAACAGGATTGGAAACTCAAATGCAGGGCATTACAACAGAAACAACATTGTTATTGCATAAAACGAACGCTCTGGCGGAAGATATTCAGCAGAAATCAGAGAATTTAAATACTGTTGTAGATGCTGTAAAAGGTGTAGGAGGCTCGATTCATCGAGTGAATCAAACAATTGATCAGGTTACAAATCGCGTTCAATTGGCAGCGAGTCAAAATAACGAAAAAATCACCCAAGTAGTACAATGGGGGAATGTATGCATTGAACTCGTGAATAAGTGGAAAAAGCATAAAGCTGAACAGAATATGGAAGTATATTCTGACACTGAAGTTGAAAGAAATATAAGTTTACCGACACAAGAAACTAGATATCAACGTTCTCAATCTTAATCACCAAATAAAAAGGAGATGTTAAAGAATGAATAATAAAAATGAAAATCTTAATCAAGATAATGGTATGTCTACAAAAGATTTTGTAGTAGGAGCTATCGTAGGAGGACTTGTTGGAGCAGCAACAGCGCTGTTTTTAGCTCCTAAGTCGGGAAAAGAGCTTCGCAGTGAGTTATCTGAACACGGCAGTGCATTAATGGAAAAAGGTGCGCCTTTGATGGAAAAAGGGAACGCTCTAAAACAAACGGCTACTGAAAAAGGGACTGCTTTAAAACAAACAGCTACTGAAAAAGGAATCGCCCTTAAACAAACAGCTACTGAAAAAGGAACAGGATGGATTTCTGTAGCTAAAGAAAAAAGTGCGCCATTAACAGAGGCAGTCAAGAAAAAATTTGGAAACAGTGCAAGTGAAGACAGTGATAGCCAATCTTCTGCTACAGATGAAAAACAAACGGATAAAACGGCAGATAGCAATGTTGTAGTTGATTCTCCGGATGACGTGTATGAAGGTAAAGAAAACATAGACAATAAAAATACAGCTAAAAAAGAAACATATGCTTCTGAAAAAACTGGATTCAATTCGACAGCCAGTGGAAATACTACGTCTGGTAAAACTCCTTCTGGCAGTTCAAATAATACAGTGAAAGTTGAATATGGTTCAAATTCATCTAAATCAAATGGTAATAAAGGCAATTCATCATCCAATTCAAAAAATCCATCAAATAAAAAATAATTATGGTTTCAGAGAATAATAAAATGGGGTGAAGAATGATGAAGAAGGTTGAAAGTCAAGTGGAATTTCAGCAACTTTTAGAACATAATGTTTTTCTGCTTCTGAAACATAGCCTTACGTGTCCTATTAGCGGAGAAGCTTTTAATGAATATACGAAGTTTGTTGAGGAGCATCCTGCTGTCAAAACAGCCTATTTGGCTGTACAGGAAGCTAAACCACTATCTGAGTATGTCCGAGATTTGACAGGAATCAAACATGAAACGCCCCAAGCTATTTTGTTTAAAAATGGAAAGGCCGTGTGGAACACCTCACATGGAAGAATTACAAATGAAAATCTCGAACAAGCGATTAAAGAGTATAGCTAAATAGAAACCGGTAAGGAAATTAATTCCTTACCGGTTTATTTATTGGTGATGGATTAGTATGAAACCAGACAATTTCAAGGTGGTCACCGTTTCGGATTTCATCGTAAAACGTAACTTCATGTTTATTTCGAATAAGGTGAAACCCACCTGGATTGTCCTTGGGTAATTCTATATCAATGTATCGAAAAAGATCCTGAAATATAAAAGAGGAGGTTTTTTCAAATCTTACTTGAATTAACTCTCTATTTAAAAGAATATCAGTTTCACTTAAGGCAGTATTTCCCCGATAAACCGAATAGGATTTATTTGTTAAGGTAAGTGGTTTATCATTAAATGTAACAGAGATTTGATTCATATTACCGGTGCTATATACGGCTATCAAATCTTTGACAGTTACTGGCTTTCTGCGGATTAAGGTAAGGTGATCATTATCGGATATCCGATAATTGAATGACACAGCTTTACCGTTAACATATACGGCACCTGAAAATGAAGGAAAGCTTTCCTGCTGGCCATTGATAAATAGATTGAACGACATAAGTTCTTCTAATATAGAGTTCAATCCGGCAAATAACAATGCATCTTGTACGGTTTCAGGCATTCTAAATATAATCTGATCACCATCATGAACTTTCTCATGACCGTCAGCAGGAAATCCATTAACGAATAAGGTACAAGGTATTTCGTATTTTTCCTCATTTATATAAATCTTCCTGTTTGGCAGTTCATCAAGTAATTCACTTAAAATAACAGAAGTTTCTTTGCCATCTTTTCCTTTTTCTATCCACACTTGATCCCCCGGAGTTAATGCCGCATCAAGTGGGCAATTCTCATCATTCTTTCTGATAAGCGGTGGCTCGCCATGACTGCCTGGTATTGTAATATTTCTCCCATTAATACTTACGATCTTTGCATTACCGGGTTTACCGTAAAGTTTTGTTAAATGCAGTCCTGCTGCTAGCAAAGCATCTCCTATTGTCAGTTGTTTTAAATCAAATAAACGAACAGGAATGCCATTAACCTCGACAGAAACATAGTGAATAGGATTAACCTCTGATGAAATGGCAATTCCGATTGGGGTAACCAATTCAGGTCCCTTCTTAAGATCAGACTCCATTTCTAAATTTTTAATGGCATCTATTCCGCGTATAGCGACTCTATTGGCAGGCAGATTTAATTTATCTGCTAGAATATCTGGTAGACGAGGTGTTAAGCTACCTCCACCAATAAGCATAACTGCTTGAGGGGCCTTATCATTGTTCAATCGTAAAATTTCCTGACAAATGGAATCTGCTAATTTTTCAATGGCTGGCTGGATGGCCATAAGCATTTCTTCTTTTGGTATCTCTGATTCAAAACCCAAGATATCTTGAACGTTAATCAAGTCATTTTCATTAATGGATCGCTTAACTTCTTCTGCGTTTGGAAAATCTAGTAGATACTGGTCGCTGATCTCTTCCGTTATCTCATCTCCGGCAACAGGGACCATTCCGTAAGCGATAATGGTTCGTTCATCTGTTAGTGCTATATCAGAGGTACCGGCTCCAATGTCAACTAGACAAATATTAAGTCTTCTCATAGAAGGGGGAATAAGGACATGAATGGCAGCAATTGGTTCAAGAGTAAGAGCTTCAAGTTCCAAATCAACCCTTTTCAGAGCAGCAAATAGCGATTCAACAACGACTCTTGGAAGAAAAGTGGCGATAATTTCTGCCTCAGCTAAGTCACCTTTTTGATCAAGCAAATTTCCGATTTCCTGCCCATCCAGATAATAGTGAAGAACAGAATATCCTACACAGTAATAATGATAATTATTTTGGATTTCTTCTTTGTCAGCTACTCTAAATTGGGCTTGTTGTACAGCCGCTAGTTCAAGATGAATGCGATCATCGGCAGAAAGGATGGGTTTTCCGGTTATGTTTATAGACGATTTCCCGATTTCTGTGCGTAAAGCACGTCCTGCCGCTGCTACACATACTTTAGTAAGAGGTCCGTGCTTTTTTTCTAATGATAGCTTAATATTAAGTATAACGTTGGAGACGGAAACGACGTCATGAATTTGCCCATCCAGCATCGCGCGCTCTGTATGCTCCCTTACCAATACATCTGTAACCACATATTTATCTTGGCGTATTTCTAATATGATTCCTACAACTGAGCGTGTCCCGATATCAAGAGCAAAGATTTTTTTGGTCAAGGATTTACCTCTCCTTTTACGCTTTAATGCTTAAAAGCGTTTTATTAATAAAGGTTTTAATAGTGACAATATGAATTTAATCCGTTATAATAGTTTCAATTATATACTGAAATGTAAAATATTTTACTAAGGGAATTCGAAATTTTTATAATTTTAAATAACCTGTGCCAAAGTGTTAAAACTCGGGAAGCAGAAACAGAGAGGATGAGTGATATTGAGTAATAAAGAACTAGATGTATTAAGAGAACAACTGGATAATTTAAATCTGCAATTATTACAGCTTATTAATGAACGAGGTAAAGTTGTACAACAAATTGGTGAATTAAAAGGAAAACAAAGTCAATATCGTTATGATCCTGTGAGAGAAAGAGAAATGCTTAATACACTTATCCAAAATAATGATGGACCATTTGAAAAATCAACCATTGAACATATATTTAAAGAAATATTTAAAGCCAGTCTTGAATTGCAGGAAGATGATCATCGTAAAGCGCTGCTTGTTTCCCGTAAGAAACATCCAGAAGATACAATCATTGATATAAAGGGCGAGAAGGTTGGAAATGGACAACCATCTTTTGTTTTTGGCCCTTGTGCGGTAGAATCTTATGAACAAGTAGCGACAGTGGCAAAAGCTGTTAAAGATAAAGGATATAAATTACTTCGAGGCGGAGCGTATAAACCACGGACATCTCCTTATGACTTCCAGGGATTGGGTGAAGAAGGATTAAAGATTCTGAAACGGGTCGCTGATGAATTTGACTTGGCTGTCATAAGTGAAATTGTAAATCCAGCCGATATTGAGAAGGCGGTTAAGTATATTGATGTTATTCAAATCGGTGCCCGTAATATGCAGAACTTTGAGTTACTTAAAGCCGCAGGAGCGGTTAATAAACCTGTTCTTCTAAAAAGAGGGCTGGCGGCAACGATTGAAGAGTTTATTAATGCGGCTGAATATATAATGGCACAGGGAAATGGAAATATTATATTATGTGAACGCGGTATTCGAACGTATGAAAAGGCTACACGGAATACACTTGATATTTCAGCGGTGCCTATACTAAAAAAAGAAACTCATTTACCGGTGTTTGTTGATGTAACGCATTCTACAGGTCGTAGAGATCTATTAATTCCAACTGCTAAGGCCGCTTTGGCGATAGGTGCAGACGGGGTCATGGCTGAAGTTCATCCGGATCCGGCGGTTGCGTTGTCTGATTCAGCACAACAAATGGATCTCAACCAATTTGATACGTTTGTAAAAGAGATTAATCAATTCACTCAAAATACAGGAATCAGAGTATAATAGTAAGGGCTGCTACCTGGCAGCTCTTTTTCATTCATTTATTCTTATAAAAGGCTTTTTTAGAGTTCATTGTTGATTTATTAGCTGGTTGATAGTTGTGGATGGCCTGAGACTCCTTGCTTAGAAAAGAAAGGCCAAGGGAAACCCAACAGGCGTAAATCCCAAGGAGGCTCCCGGACCGCCGGAAATCGAAGGCCAGAGCTAGGGACGGATAACAACATTTAAGTTTAACAGAGCTGCAAAAAAAGATGGGAAGAACCCATTTTTTGAATAATTAAAGGAAAATCCCGCTATCATGTGATTGGCATAGGGATGTTTTAACGGATATTGTCTTGCAAAGAGATGAAGAATCACTCTTGGTTGAAATTAGACTGACTGTTTAGTTATATAAACAATAGTAAGAAAATTGATAAAGTGTTTATTTGCACGAATTTAGAGGGTAGAGTATTATTATAATAACATACTAAATGGTACTTAAATTCAATACTATTAGGGTAAGATAAGAGAGAGTTGGGCGGTGTAAAAAATGAATATTACAATTTATGATGTAGCTCGAGAGGCTAGTGTCTCTATGGCTACTGTATCACGTGTTGTCAACGGTAATCCAAATGTTAAACCGGCAACGCGTAAAAAAGTAAATGAAGTGATTGAAAGACTTGGCTACAGACCAAATGCGGTAGCTCGTGGACTGGCAAGTAAAAAAACAACAACAGTTGGAGTAATTATTCCGGATATCTCCAGTATCTTTTTTGCAGAGCTTGCAAGAGGCATAGAAGATATTGCTACAATGTACAAATACAACATTATTTTAAGCAGCTCTGACTCAAATGAAGACAAGGAAATGCATTTGATTCAAACAATGCTTGGTAAACAAGTGGATGGACTTGTATTTATGAGTTCAAATATGACAGATCAACATATTGAAGAGTTTAAGAAATCATCGGTTCCAATTGTATTGGCTGGAACAATTGAAGATTCAAATCAAATCCCATCTGTAAATATTGATTATGAACAAGCCGTTATAGATGCAATAACATCCTTTGCTAAAAATGGACACAAGAAAATTGCCATAGTTACAGGTTCTTTACAGAACGCAATTATAAAGGAAAAAATGATGCCGGGATATCGTAAAGCATTAGAAGCGGCTAATCTTCCATTCAATGAGGACTATGTAGTGGAGACAGATACAACTTATGATGATGGTATTGAAGCTCTGAACCAATTGATGGAATTGGAGAATAAGCCGACCGCTATTTTTGTATGTTCAGATGAAGCTGCTCTTGGTATCATCCATGCAGCACAGGATAAAGGAATCTCTATACCGGATGATCTTGAGGTAATAAGCTCTGACAATACGAGATTATCTTTAATGGTACGCCCTCGTCTAACGACGGTTGTTCAGCCATTATATGATATCGGTGCTGTTTCGATGCGCTTGCTGACAAAGCTTATGAACAAGGAAGAGGTGGATGAATCCACTGTGATTCTTCCATACAGAATTGAAGAGAGAGACTCTACAAAATAAAAATTAAAAAAGCTGAGCCATTTTGTGAACATTCATACAAATGGGTCAGCTTTTTTTTATATAATTAATTGTATTCATAATATCTTTGTCCTCATCTTTAGTTGTATAACATGTTGTTTGTGACGGTTTAATAAGAATTTTTAGTAATAAAATAATTTTGTATGAGTACTACTCCATAAAATAGATTCCTCATCTGATCAACAGGGTTATGAAATCGTGTAAAGTGCCTTTTTAAGGGTTTTGGCGTTCTTTTCCGTAATCTCGCCTTTCCTAGGGATAGGCGTATACATATCAGGTGGATCCTCCCATGTACTTGGTAAAGTGACAGGTGCCAATGCAGACCAATAATTAGTCCATTCTTTTGGCAACTGACCTGTGCGATTCGGGTTATTGGTCATTTCAAGCCATACTAACGACCAGGCTCGAGGTACCACCCTCCATATATCATACCCTCCGCCTCCGACTGCGATCCATTTTCCTTGGCAGTACTTGTGTGCTAGCTTATGGGCAAGCTTGGGTATATATTGATAGATAGCTGTAGTAGCGGAAAGGTGTGTTAATGGGTCATAGTAATGGGCATCCGCACCATTTTGCGTTAAGATAACGTCTGGCCGGAAAAATTCGATAACAGCCTGAAAGGATTTCTCATAGCAATCGAGCCATGATTCATCTTCCGTAAAGGCATCAAGCGGGATATTAAACGAAAATCCATATCCTTTGCCGCTTCCCCGTTCAGTAATATTCCCGGTACCTGGGAATAGGTAACGCCCGGTTTCATGGATAGAAAGGGTACAAACAGAAGGGTCATCATAAAAAGTCCATTGAACCCCATCTCCATGATGTGCATCCGTATCAACATAAAGTACTCTGGCATTATATTTCTTCTGCATATACTTAATGGCAACAGAACTGTCATTATAGATACAGAATCCAGAGGCTTTGCCTCTAAATCCATGATGCAAACCCCCACCAAGATTCAATGCATGTTGAGCACGCCCTTCCATAACTTCATCCACGGCAGATAATGTCCCTCCGACAAGCCAGGCACTTGCCTCGTGCATACCCGGAAATATGGGGGTATCTTCGGTGCCAATCCCATAATTTAATGCTTTGTCAGGGTCAAGTTTACCTTGTCCAGCCAATCTGATTGAATGGATGTATTCGAGGTCATGCACGAGGTTTAACTCTTCATCTGTGGCCATTCTGGGTTTGATACAGTCTTCCTCTTTCAGAGCATCCATTTTTTTTAATAAATCCACTGTTATTTGCAGACGTTTTTGGTTAAATGGATGCTCATCATTAAATTTATAGGAAAGTAAATCGGTTGAATAAACAAATGAAGCTTCCTTCATAGGGTGCTCTCCGGAACATTTGGCCACACTACTTCATATCCGGCCGATTTCAGCCCCTGAACAATCTTCAGAGGGTTCATTGTTTGAATTCTCAGGACGAGAATTTTAAAAGCGGGGTCTTCTTTATACGGATAAATGAAAATGCTATTCACATTTTGTCCTTTAATAACTTCCGCAATTTCACTAAGCGTACCTGGTTTATTGGTGACTTTCACTTCAATTTGAGAGGCAGGCTGATTGGCCCCTGTAAGTTCAACATACGTATGCAGAAGATCGGTTTCCGTAACAATCCCGACCAATTTGTTCTCACTGATTACAGGCATACAGGATATCTTTTGTTCATAGAACACAAAGGCAACCTCTTCTACGAAATCAAGAGGGTGTGCTGTATAAACATCGGTAATCATGATATCGCTTATTGGTTTTAAAAGGTCTTCCTTATATTCCTCTACATGGAAGATAGATGGAGTTGCAGAGCGGATATCCACATCACATAATAGGCCAATTAATTGCTGTTCATCATCTATGATTGGTATATGCCTAATTTTCTTTTGTTTCACCAGATCAATTGCCTGCTGGAGTGTGGCATTTTTTTGCAGCGTAATCACATCTTTAATCATGATATCCTCAATAATCACAAGTAGCCCCCCTCGAAAAGTCGACAAACGGTAATCGTTAATACATATACCGATTCATGAATCTTAATTGATCGAATCTTTGAACGCTCTCTTTATCTACATTTTTTCCTATTCTGGCCATTAAACAATTAGCCGGATGGGAGCATATTTCAGGGTCATCAGTAGCATACCATTCCAATCCACCGGCACTCATCATTTTCTCCATCATTTTTCGATACTCCCATACATTTAAGCCGCTGCCTTTTAAATCCCAATGCCAATAATATTCTGTCGTAATAATGATGTAATTTTCCATCCACTCATCCATCATGGCCACTCGAAGTAGATTTTTACCGACCGAACAGCCGCGGTATTCACGAATGACTTCAATAGCACCGAGTTCAATCAAATCATCCATCTTTCCCTCTGACCAGCGTTCCAAAGGGTCAGGATATAAATACGTAACGTATCCAACAATTACGTCGCGATTCCTCGCAATAATAATTCGGCCTTCAGGAAGGCTACTGATTTGTATGAGAGCCTTGTGCTGTTTTTCGGGAACTCTAAAGGCAACAAGGCCTTCATGAAATTGGAGATCCTCCAATTGATTATGTGAGACTGGACCCTCAATAACAAGCGGCCCGCGAGGCGTTTTAAATTCTTTCGAAAAATACGTTTTCTTATGTTCCATTCATACACCACCCAGGTCACATTTTAAAGCTATTATACAGTACTTTAAAATAAGTAAACGTTCCATGATATGAACTTTTTAGGTCAGATGTAGTGGAAATTCAGAGTTCTTATTCTGCTATTTTAAAATGAATAGGTATGTTTATCTTAAAAGTCACTACAATTATAAAGATTGTACCATATTGTTTTAATTTAATAAAATATTTAAAAAATTGAGATAAATTGGATTTTGTACTATACTATCAATATATTATCATGATCAGGGGGGGAATAATTATGAAACTGGAAGCGCTTTCTGTTGAAAAAGGGGATTATAATTTAGCAAACTATGAGGGTACTTATAAATCATTTGACTGGAAGGATGTAGAAAAGGAATTCTCTTGGCATACCACAGGAAAAGTGAATGCAGCATACGAATGTATTGATAGACACACTGAAAATTTCAGGCGCAATAAGGTAGCATTATATTATAAAGACCCTAATCGCTATGAGAAGTATACATATAGTGATATGAAAGATTTATCGAATAAGGCAGGAAATGTACTGAAGGAATCCGGCAATGTAAAAAAAGGTGACAGGGTATTTATTTTTATGCCAAGATCACCGGAATTGTATTTTATTGTTCTTGGTGCCATTAAATTGGGAGCGATTGTGGGACCTTTATTTGAAGCCTTTATGGAAGGAGCGGTTAAAGATCGCTTAGAAGACAGTGAAGCCAGTGTAATCGTCACAACGCCTGAATTAGTATCCAGAATACCTGCGGATGATCTTCCGGCTTTAAAGCATATCTTTGTAGTGGGAGATCAAGTAGAGGAGACTGGCAAATATATAGATTTTAACAGTAAATATGAAAATGCGTCGAAAAAATTAGAGATAGAATGGGTGGACCGGGAAGATGGGTTAATTCTCCATTATACATCGGGTTCAACGGGTAAGCCTAAAGGTGTCTTGCATGCACATAATGCAATGATCCAACATTTGAAAACCGGTCAATGGGTACTCGACTTAAAAGAAGAGGATGTATATTGGTGTACAGCAGATCCAGGGTGGGTCACAGGAACGTCTTATGGGATATTTGCTCCTTGGCTAAATGGTGCCTCTTCTGTGGTCACTGGAGGACGGTTTAGCCCGGAGGCTTGGTACCAAACCATTGAAGATTTCCATGTAACCGTTTGGTACAGTGCTCCTACAGCATTCCGCATGCTCATGGGAGCTGGCGATGAGCTGGTAAAACAATATGATTTATCCAGTCTCCGCCATGTGCTCAGTGTTGGGGAGCCTTTAAATCCTGAAGTCATTAAGTGGGGGCAAAAAGTATTCTCAAAACGAATCCACGATACATGGTGGATGACAGAGACCGGTGCACAGCTTATTTGTAATTATCCATGTATGGAGATTAAACCAGGCTCTATGGGGAAACCGATCCCTGGGGTGGAGGCTGCTATAGTGGATGATCAGGGGAATGAATTGCCTCCATATCGGATGGGCAATTTAGCAATCAAAAAAGGCTGGCCATCTATGATGAGACAAATCTGGAATAACCAGCAAAAATATGAATCCTACTTTATGCCTTCCGGATGGTATGTTTCGGGGGACTCTGCCTACATGGATGAAGATGGGTACTTTTGGTTCCAAGGCAGAATCGATGATGTCATTATGACATCCGGAGAACGGGTAGGACCGTTTGAAGTTGAAAGCAAGTTGGTTGAACATCCAGCAGTTGCTGAAGCAGGAGTAATAGGCAAACCGGATCCGGTACGCGGCGAAATTATTAAAGCGTTTATTGCTCTCAGGTCCGGATACGAGCCTTCGGATGAGCTTAAAGAAGAAATCAGGCTATTTGTTAAACAAGGGCTTGCTGCTCACGCTTCACCAAGAGAGATTGAGTTTAAGGAAAAGCTGCCGAAAACACGAAGCGGTAAAATTATGCGAAGAGTATTGAAGGCCTGGGAGCTTGAATTGCCTACAGGTGACTTATCAACAATGGAAGATTAAAAACAAAGGTGTTTATAAGGTTTCGATGACCTTATGAACACCTCTTTTTATTTTCTATTATGCCTCAGCATATATATTTTTAATTATAGGGAAAGGGAGAAGGTAATGAAAATTAAACTAGTAAAGGTTCAAGAAAACGATTTTATGGATTATTATAGCCTTGTAAGGAATGAGAAGGTTATGGCTCAAATAACAGTACGTTCGATTTCTTTTGAGGAAGCTTAAGTAAATTTTCATAAGTTAGTAGAGCGTAATGAGAAATATAAAAACGAAAATTTCGGTACATATAAAATCTTTGACAATGTTGGTGAATTTATTGGACTGGGTCATGTAACAAAAATGAAGAATGGCTTAAAGAAGCTGAAATTGGATATATGATATAGCCAAAATATTGGGGTTTAGGTTATGGAACGGAAATGGCCAAAACATTAATCGAAAAAGCTAAAGAATCAAAATTGAAGAAACTAAAGGTAATTATCGATCCAACTAATATCCATTCGAGAAAAATTTTAATTAACTTGGGATTTTGAAGCGAAAAGGTTTGTACGATCGATGAATTACAAGGGGAAATCATGTGTAAAAATTTGATATAGATTTACTATCTTGTGTTTGTATACCTGTATATATAAAACTTTTCAGCCAAAAAGCTTGTTATTAAACCGATAAGGATGGGTACAAATGACCCTATTGAAAGATAGAACTCATTTGAAACATTTCTGTATTCATAGTGCATCTGTAACCAAGATATATTAAACATTTCACCAAGAAAATAAAGTATGATGGTTGTCACTATAAATGATCCAAAAGTCACGATAAAACTTTTTATCTGCACATCATTATCCTCCAATCGAACCTTATACATATTTTACCTATTATTGTTTGTGTATACAAGCCGAAGCTTACTATTTTGTAGCGAGAGTTTTGGATGGACAAAGTAATAATTTAAGTTCCTACTATATAGTCTATGTATACGATTATAATAGGATGTAGAAAAGGCTGTTCCAAGTCTGGTTAAACAACCTGGAACAGCCTTTTATTTTATTCTTCTTCTGAATTTTCTACAGGTACTGGCTCTTTTTTATCTGTAGTTTTCTTCTTATCATTTGTTTCTTTCTTATCTGTAGAGGTTTCTTTTTTAACTTCTTTAGCCTTAGTCTCTGCTTTATATTTAATCATGGAGGATGGGGCAGATTCCTTACCTGCTATATCTACCGCAGTAATGTAATACGATCCTTTACCATCTGTTTTATAGCTTAGCGAATTATTTCCTTTGATGCTGGCTACTTTGCTGCCATTTACGTATACGCGGTAGCCGACGATATCAGAATCTCCAGGAGAACTCCAGCTAATAACATTCTCTTTTGAAGTAACTGATGGTGCTCCAGGAGCCTTTCCATTATCATTCATTTTCGATCCGCCCACGAACGAATTCTCAAAATCAGAGCCTTTTGGCGTAATAGTTGATTTATCAATAAGGTATTTTGCACCTACAATGTTAGAGAAGTCAGCATTGATAACAAGACCAGTTTCTGTGAATTCCTCCGGAGTAGAATCCAGTGCTACATATTTATTTCCATTTATAAATACATATCTTTCACTTGATGTCGGAAGGTTGCCATTCTCAGATGAAGGAAGATACTTGGCATTGAAATAATCAGATTTTGCGAGTCCCGCATCTGCACAGGCTTTAGATGCTAATGAGCCGCTCAACGAACAATAGGATCTGGATACAATTCCGCCTGGCATTTGGTGCCGCTTTGAAGGCCCAACTATGTTTGGTGCAACATCATAAGCGGAATTTATTAACTGTGCCCATAAGGTTTGATTTCGCTGTGAATAACTCATTCCATATGTATCCACAGATGCATTTGAATCATATCCCATCCAAACCCCAAATGTAACATTTGGATTTGTAGCAACCATCCAGGCATCATGGTACTTCTGACTTGTACCTGTTTTGCCGGCCCAGTCCGATGAAAACTTCAATTTACTGTTTAAACCGGCTGCTGTTCCGGAACTGATGACATCTCTCATCATATCGATTGTTAAATAAGCTGTCTGCGGACTGAAGACATTCGTCTTCGTCTTTTTATGTTGGTAAATAGTTTTTCCGTTTGAGTCTACTATTTTTTCAATCATATAGCTATCTACGAATTGTCCGCCATTTGCAAATGTTGCATAGGCATTCGTATTTTCTTCTACGGTTACGCCTCTGGCCAATGCACCCAAAGAAGTGGCTAGGTTTGTATAATCTTGCTCTTCTAAAGAAGTGAAGCCCATTTTTTCGAGAAATGTTACCGGTTTACGATTTAAAATTTCTGCATATTGAACCGCTGCCGGTATATTATAAGATCTCTTTAGCGCTTCACGTGCAGAGGTTATTCCGGTAATCCCACCGCCGGCATAGTTTCCTGGACTCCAACCGCGAATATTCACAGGAGCATTGACCAAAGTTTTACCTGGATAAGAAACTCCATACTCCATCGCTGGTGCATATACAAGTAGTGGCTTCATCGTTGATCCATTGGAACGGACAGCAGCTGTGGCATGATTAAGCTGCTCTCGCTCAAAATCACGGCCTCCAACGAAGCTAAGTATTTTTCCGGTTGAGTTTTCAATGAGCATAGCGCCAACTTCAATTGGTTCATTCTCTATATAGGTTTTCCCCGTTTCAGGATCTGTTTTCGTTACCTGTCGAGTACCCTGATAATAAGGAAAATTTTTAGTGACTTTCTGCATATTGTCATACATTTTTTGGTTAATGGTTGTATGGATTTGATAGCCGTTTTGTCGAATGGCCTGATCAGCCAAAGTATAATATTGTTTATAAAGATCGTCGTCTTTTTCTAAATCTTTGCTTGAAAGACCATCTTGCTTTGCCAATATTGGCATCATGAGTTCAATTGCTCTTTTTTCTACTTCATAGGTTAAGTATGGGTACTTTTCAGTAGGGTATGACTGTTTCTTGGCAAAATCTTTCGTAATATCATATTTTAACGCAGCTTCATACTCTTTTTTTGTAATGGCACCATTTGTATACATTCTTTTCAGGACCGTTTTCATCCGGTTGATACCAGGAGTAACATCCTCCTTCACTTCACCAGATTGAGTAAATGGTGTATAAAGGTATGGATTTTTGGGCATTCCTGCAATAAAGGCTGCTTGTGGTAGAGTTAAATCTTTGGCATTTACGCCAAATATACCGTCCGCTGCTGCCTGGACGCCGGCAATATTACGGCCGGAGGAATTTCGGCCAAATGGCGAGATATTAAGATAGGCTTCTAGAATCTCATCTTTTTCCATGAATTTCTCAAGGCGAAGTGCCAGCAGGATTTCCTTGGCTTTACGATCAAAGGAAACCTCATTTGTTAATATTTGTTGTTTAATTAATTGCTGTGTCAGTGTGCTTCCCCCTGATTGGACAGAAGCATTTGTCACTTCTTGAAGTAAAGCTCGAATAATGGCTTTTGGTACAACACCTTTATGCTCATAAAAATAGGAATCCTCAGTGGAAATCAATGCTTTCTTGACATGATCTGAAACATTTTCCAGTTTAACTTCTTTTCGCTCTAGATCTGACCGCATCTTCCCCATATATACATTGCCTGCAAAATAAATCTCAGATGTTTCTTCATAATTGGACATACTGGATAGGAGCTGCTCTTTGCTCCTGATCGGTTCATCCTTTACCATTGACGCAAAGTAACCGGCCCCAACGCCTCCTGCAAAAGCAATCCCTATGATACATACAATCAGAAAGATTAATAAATAATTCCAAATTACCTGATAGGAAATTCTTGCTTTTCGCTTTACAGTTGGTGTGGTTATATAGTTATAAAATGGTGTGAGTCTTTCTTTAAGTTTTATAAACATATCTTTCATTCATTCACTCTCCCAACAAATCACATACATTATAGCATAAGCAAGGGTTCTGGTAGATATAGTTTCTTCTTAATAACAAACAATACAATTATTGGGTTTGACAAGGAGTATGCTGTTATGGTAAAAAAAGCATAACATTTAATTTTATAGTTGATGCGATTACAGGAACCCAGTAGTTAGTCCGCCAATGTTATAGAGAGCCGGTGGTTGGTGCAAACCGGTACAAGCGGAATAATGAATTACCTCCTCGAGCAGTATTCGGGAAAGCTTTGTATAAAGCTGTGTAGCGAATGCCGGAACCTTTCCGTTAAAAAGATAAGCGGCGAGACAATTGTCATGTTTCGCAAGTTGGGTGGTACCGCGATAGTTAATCGTCCCTTCATTTTAATGAAGGGGCGTTTTTTTATATTATTTTAAATAATAAGAGGTGGAGAATAATGAATATTTTAGATGATTTGCGTTTCAGAGGTCTGGTAAATCAATTTACTGATGAAGAGGGTTTGGAAAAATTATTACAGGAAGAAAGCGTGAAATTATATGCCGGTTTCGATCCGACTGCTGATAGCTTGCATATTGGCCATTTGCTGCCTATTTTAATCCTGAGACGCTTCCAGTTAGCTGGGCACCAGCCAATCCCATTAGTTGGCGGAGCAACAGGAATGATTGGAGATCCTAGTGGTAAAAAGGCAGAGCGTACGTTAAACACGGAGGACGTTGTTCATCAATGGACTGCACGTATCAAAGATCAACTTTCCCGTTTCCTTGATTTTGAAACTGGCGAGAATAAAGCAATCATGGCCAATAACTATGACTGGATTGGCAATATGAACTTAATTACTTTCCTAAGGGATATTGGTAAAAACTTTGGTCTTAACTACATGCTTGCAAAAGATTCGGTACAATCTCGTATTGAATCAGGTATTTCATTTACCGAATTTAGCTACATGATTATGCAATCTCTTGATTTCCTTAAGTTATACGAAACACAAGGCTGCCGTTTGCAAATCGGTGGAAGTGATCAGTGGGGAAATATTACAGCGGGGCTGGAATTGATTCGTAAAACGAAGGAAGATGCAAAAGCTTTTGGTTTAACGGTTCCTCTTGTTACGAAATCCGATGGAACTAAATTTGGTAAAACAGAAGGCGGAGCGATTTGGCTTGATCGTGAAAAAACATCTCCGTATGAGTTCTACCAGTTCTGGATTAATACAGATGACCGCGATGTCATTAAATACATTAAATACTTTACATTCTTAAGCAAAGAAGAGATTGAAGCGCTTGAGAAAGAGGTTGCTGAAGCTCCGGAAAAACGTGCGGCTCAGAAGGCACTTGCTGAAGAAGTAACAAAGCTTGTGCACGGGGAAGAAGCTTTACAGCAAGCCATCAATATCTCTAAGGCTTTATTCAGCGGGGATATTAAACAATTATCAGTAGAAGAAATTCGCCAAGGCTTCAAGGATGTTCCGAGCTTTGAAGTTGGCAGCAACGAAGAATTACTATTAGTAGATTTACTTGTAAATGCAAAAATCTCTTCGTCTAAGCGCCAGGCACGTGAGGATATCACAAATGGAGCCATTTACATCAACGGAGAAAGAGTCACAGACCTCGCTCATACAATGGCAGAAGCTGATAAATTAGAAGGACAATTCACGGTAATTCGCCGCGGTAAAAAGAAATACACGCTTATTAAGTACGTATAATATATATGTGTGAGGGGCTGTCTGAATTAGGCAGCTCTTTTAATGTAGGGAAAAGGTTCCGATGATTTTCAAAAAATGCATAATGGTCAATTTGGTGGAAATAATTGGGACTTTCCGTAATTAATGATGCTTCAGTGCTAAAACTAATCCAATGCACATCCAGATGCGAGAAACTTTGTCGTAGATTCATCAAAAAAATACACCGCCAGCAGGTAGGAAATCTGAAGGCGGTGTATTTTTCTTTCAAGAGTTATACTTACATTCGAAATTAGTCTAATTTCTTAATAACAACAGAAGCATTTACGTTTGCTTGTGTGCCTCCGACTACGCTCGCAAGACCAATCGCTGAAGCAGAAGAATGATTGCGAAGAGTAAGAGTTTGGCCAGCTGCTATGGCAAAAATTGCTTGCCCGCTATTTTGCTGTGTACCAGCACCTGAACCGTAGACTGTTCCAGGAACCTCCGTACCATTTAAAAATAGTGCAAATTGGTTTGGTTCTGTACCAGACACGGAAAAAGTGACCTCATATAGACCTGGCACGGAAAATAGGATTGAAGGGGTTCCTGGAGCATGTGTAATACCAGCAGTAAGAACTCCATTTGAATCAAAAGGAACATCCGCTTCTATTGCAACCGTTTGAGCAGTTAGGTTATAAATATACGCGAATTCTGCTAATCCTGTCCCCGTAGCCCCCGTAGCGCCAGTAGCGCCGGTAGCTCCAGCAGGACCAGTGTCGCCGGTAGCGCCGGCAGGACCAGTGTCGCCCGTGGCACCTGTAGCTCCAGCAGGACCGGTGTCGCCCGTGGCACCTGTAGCTCCAGCAGGACCAGTGTCGCCCGTAGCCCCCGTAGCGCCGGCAGGACCAGTGTCGCCGGTAGCGCCTGTAGCTCCAGCAGGACCGGTGTCGCCCGTGGCACCTGTAGCTCCAGCAGGACCAGTGTCGCCAGTAGCCCCAGTAGCGCCGGCAGGACCGATGTCGCCGGTAGCCCCCGTGGCACCAGTAGCCCCAGTGTCGCCGGTAGCCCCCGTCGCGCCAGCAGGACCGATGTCGCCAGTAGCGCCCGTGGCACCCGTAGCTCCCGTCGCGCCAGCAGGACCGATGTCGCCGGTAGCGCCCGTGGCACCCGTAGCTCCCGTCGCGCCAGCAGGACCGATGTCGCCGGTAGCGCCCGTAGCACCAGTAGCTCCAGTGTCGCCGATAGCACCCGTGGCACCCGTAGCGCCGGCAGGACCGATGTCGCCGGTAGCGCCCGTGGCACCCGTAGCTCCGGTCGCGCCAGCAGGACCGATGTCGCCGGTAGCGCCCGTAGCACCAGCAGGACCGATGTCGCCGGTAGCGCCCGTAGCACCCGTAGCTCCAGTGTCGCCGGTAGCGCCCGTAGCACCAGTAGCTCCAGTGTCACCGGTAGCCCCCGTGGCTCCAGTAGCCCCAGTGTCGCCAGTAGCACCAGTAGCTCCAGTAGCGCCGGCAGGTCCGGTGTCGCCGGTAGCCCCCGTGGCACCAGTAGCTCCAGTAGCCCCAGTGTCGCCGGTAGCGCCCGTAGCTCCAGTAGCGCCGGCAGGTCCGGTGTCGCCGGTAGCGCCCGTTGCACCTGTAGCTCCAGTGTCGCCTGTTGCACCCGTAGCTCCAGTAGCCCCAGTGTCGCCGGTAGCGCCCGTTGCACCCGTAGCTCCAGTCGCGCCAGCAGGACCGATGTCACCGGTAGCGCCCGTAGCTCCAGTAGCGCCGGCAGGACCGATGTCGCCGGTAGCGCCCGTGGCACCAGTAGCCCCAGTGTCGCCAGTAGCGCCAGTAGCCCCAGTAGGTCCAATGTCGCCTGTAGCTCCAGCAGGTCCAGTAGCGCCGGTAACCCCGGTAGGTCCAGTAGGTCCGATGTCGCCGGTAGCGCCAGTAGCGCCGGTAACCCCAGTAGCGCCGGTAACCCCAGTAGCGCCGGTAACCCCAGTAGCGCCAGCAGGTCCAGTAGCCCCCGTAGCGCCGGTAACCCCAGTAGTGCCAGTAACCCCAGTAGCGCCAGCAGGTCCAGTAGCCCCCGTAGCTCCAGTTGGTCCACTTCCAGTAGTAATTTCAGTCACTTGCCTTAATTTGCTGTCTAGTAATATCTCCTTTTTCATTGCTAATTCCAGCGTATCTTGGACGCTGGTATTCACTTGCAAGATATCGTCTAACGAAGCTAGTGGAGTCAAACCAGGTATTGTACCCAGTGCATATTGTAGTTTTTCTCCTTCGGCATTAATGATATGGGCTAACCCTAATTCTTCCATCGCAATGGAAGCTAAAAGTAGGTTGATGGCATCATCCCTTGTAAGTGTAATGTCAGGGGAAATATTAGGAATGTTTGGTTGTGACATATGATTTCTCCTTTACTTTTTTTGAACAGTCCCTCATATTACGTAAATGATAAAAAAGGTTTGCTCTGTTTACATTCTATTCAGGTGAGGAGAAGCTGGTAAGTCAAATGTCCCTTAAGTTTTAAATAAAGCGGAAGTATTGACAGTTCTTTCATTAAAAAATAAGCGAGCAGATTCTTTATCTGAATATGGGAAGTGAGTACGCAGCCTATTTGAAAAGATAGGATTACTTGTATCTTTATTAGAGTTTACTTACCACTAAAAAAGGTATTGCTTAGGGGTGGATCTCAAAAGAACATCAAGAAACATAAGAAGACTCCAGAGAATAATGCTGGAGTCAGATTTTCATGGTAAAGGAATAATTCTGATTACTTCTTTTAATTTATTTTCTAACAGCAGTTCTTTTTTTATTACCAAATCCAGCATATCTTCAACGCTGTCATTCACTGCTAATATTTGTGCTAATGTAGCTGTTGGAGTCAATCCAGGTAAGGTTCCAAGAACATATTGAATTTTTTCTGCTTCCGCATTAATGATGTGAGCGAGCCCTAATTCTTCCAATGCAATGGAAGCAAGGAGCAGGTTAATTACATCATCCCTATCGATTGTAATTATTGGTGTAATATTAGGAATATTTGACTGGGACATACATCAAAACATCTCTCTTTCTCCTTTTAATTTAACAACCAAGTTTAGTTAACTAGCGTTATGAGAAGTACTTAGTTGTTCTATTTAGACTATTCAAGGTACAAAGAAATGGTTTGTATTATTGCGTTCTTTTTTGATTTAACTTGCATAAGATATTTAACTTGGTTTCCAAATATTTTAAAACACCATATATTATTATAAATTTCCAATTGGTGGTGATGGATAATGTATACAATATCTCTTTGTATGATTGTGAAAAATGAAGAAGAAGTATTACATCAATGTTTAAGCAGTGTAAAGGAAATTTGTGATGAAATAATTATTGTTGATACAGGTTCGACAGATAAGACAAAGGACATTGCAAAAGACTTCACGGAAAAAGTTATTGATTTTCCATGGATTAATGATTTTTCTGCTGCAAGAAATTTTGCTTTCAGCCATGCAACAATGGACTATATCTTATGGTTAGATGCGGATGACATTCTCCTTAAAGAGGATCTGCAAAAATTTAAAAGTTTAAAAAATAAACTTGATCTTTCCATTGATGCAGTATCAATGATTTATCATATTGCGTTTGATGAATATGGAAATCCAAGCTTTAGTTTTAGAAGAAATCGTCTAGTTAAACGGAAAAACAACTTTAAATGGATTGGTCCTGTCCATGAATATTTAGAAGTTGGTGGCAATATTTTTTTTGCTGACATAGCGATAACACACAGAAAAAATGAAAAGTCGTCTCAATCTATTCAAAGCGACCGCAACCTTAAAATTTATGAGTATCGCTTGGAAAGCGGAGAAGAATTCACACCAAGAGATATTTATTATTATGCAAATGAATTAAAAGACCATGCTCAGTTTCACAAATCAATTCTTTATTATCAAGCATTTTTAGCGACAAAAAAAGGCTGGGTTGAGGACGAAATCCGAGCATGTATAAATATGGCGGAATGTTATAGAAATCTCGGCAATTTAGAGAAAGAAAAAGAAGCATTAGTAATGTCGATCTGTTATGATGTTCCACGCCCGGAAGTTTCTTGTAGACTAGGAGATTACTATAAAGGCAAAAGGAAATTTAGAGAGGCCATAATATGGTATCGCTTAGCCATTGAAATAGAGGAAGGTGATCACCAAGGATTTAAGCAAGAGGCTTACTCAACCTGGTATCCACATCTTCAGTTATGTGTGTGCTATTGGGAAATAGGCGACATTAGACTTGCGGAAGAACATAATAATCAAGCTAAAAAGTTTCGGCCGAATGACGCTAAAGTAAAATATAATGAGGAGTTTTTTAAAAATATTAATCAATGAGATATAGATACATTGAGTAAAGAAGAGTTATAGTTTCAAGGTTCGATGGTCATATTTGCCATCAATCTGAGTTGAGTTATGATTTCATGAAAGAAACAGGATTAAATTGGACCATGAATAAAGGCTGCTTTGCGTTCAATGACGAACGGAAAGCAGCCTTTTTAGCTTTGCATCAGATTTATGAAATTTTTTCAGCACTCTCGGATAGACTTAAGAAAAGTTATTTTAAAAGGAAAAGAGTAGATGAAAAATCAATGAAGACTCTGGATGGAATAAAGAGTCTTCATTTTGAAAATTTTTGGGTTGTAATATTAAAAACATATTTTAATGCAACACTAATTCATCTTTGTATTCTTTTCGCACAGATATGCTTCTTGTGCCTCATCTAACTTGCCCAGTTGTTCAAGACACAATCCTTTGTATCTCCATGCTCTAAAACTTCCCATCCCTTTTAAAACAAGATGTTTTGTATGATCATCTCCTAGTTCCAAGCATTTTTCAAATGCTTGTAATGCTTCGGTGTATTTTTCCATTTTATATAGAATATAGCCCATATAAAAATGTAAATCTACATAATCTGGATAGAGAAGAAGCGCCTTCTCAATACTTGGCCACGCACCTTCCAGACTATTTGTTTCTATTAATATCGCATATTTCATTTTGTAAAGTAGGGAAGGCGGCATCTGGTTGTTTTGCAAAAAAAGTAAAATGGATTGGTTTACTAACTGAAATGCTTGTTGATAGTTTTCCTGCCTATAAAACTCACTTGCCAAATGGTATTCTATCCAAGGACTGTGCACAGGATCAGATAATTCTTGTTGCAAAATTTGAATGTTTCGTTTTCCCTTTTGTTTCGTTTCCGTTACTTCCAGCATATAACCGTAATGATGAATAGGCACTGCAATGTTTTCAATATCTTTCTCCGTTACTTCAGGCGGTAGAACAATTGTCTCGTGTATCCGATTCTGAAAGGTAATATTTATATGATTACGAAACAGCCGCAATTGGTATATCAAATAGGCATCATTGTTATCAACAGGTTTTGTTTTTCCATAATAATTTAGGACAGGTAGAGAAAGTAGTTGGGCATTCGTCTTTGCTAAAATCTCTGGAATTTGGGCTTTTTTAGCGGCATCTAATTCTTCATCTGCATCTAACCATAAAATCCAATCTCCTGTTGAAAAAGATAATCCATAATTCCGTGCATCCGAAAAATCGTTTTTCCACTCATAAGCATATACTTTCGCACCATGATTCTCACATATTTCAATTGTTTGATCTGTAGAACCTGTATCTACAATGATAATCTCACTAACTATTCCTTTGACACTTTCTAAACAATCCTTAATGCAATCAGCTTCATCTTTCACAATCATACAGAGAGTAATTGATGGATAATTATTCATAAACTCACTTCCTAAAGATGTCCTATAAGGTGTTCTAATTATAACCATCCTGTTTAAAAGTTCTTTAATAACCAGGGAGGAGGAGCTTTAAGATTTGATTCTACTATGATAGATGTGGCAGTAGATTTTAAATGATAATATTGAAGAATTTGTTCTAACATATATTCGCATTGGATCTTATAACTTTTATTAAAAAAAGGATATTGTTCAATTTCTTTCTTTAATTGTTGAAGAAGAGGCATAATCGTTTCTGATTGATTTTCATCAAAGGTTTGTAGGATTGATTTTTCGTGTGAAACTTTAGAATTTAATATTCTTTTGGAAAAAATGGATACATGCAAAGTCCACAATAAAGAGAGGGAGGTCATAACATTCCGTTCCATTTGATTGCTTTCTTTGAAAGGTAAAGATTCATGAGTTAAAATGGAGTCGAATGTTTTAGTTAGAAATAGTAAAAAAGAATGAAAGAAATTTATATACTCTAATTCTCCATTTTTATGAGCTATGACATCATCCATTTTCAATTGCTCTCCTTTCTTTATGAGGTAGTATTTAATAATATGGAGAATTTTTATATAGGCTCACATCACATCTTAAACATCTCATCCCAGTGTTCCGTCTTTACAATGATTACAAGAATTCTTGTGTATGATGTTTACTATGATTCTTACGACAATCCTCGCAATATTCATCTTTAGTATGGTGTTTACCACGATTCTTACGGCAATCCTCACAATATTCCTCATAATATTCCTCACAACATTCATCTACAGGATGATGTTTTCTATGATCCTTACCGCAATCCTCACAATATTCATCTTTATTATGATGTTTTCTGTGATCCTTATGACAATCCTCGCAATCTTCATCTTTATTATGGTGTTTTCTATGATGCTTATAGCAATCATCGCCACATTCATCTTTACAATGTGCTTTTCTAGCTAGATCAATAACGTCATCTAGTTTAAATTCCAGCAAAATTTGAGATTTCACAACTGTACGAAGTGTCTTATTTACGCTTTCATTAATGTCCAAAAAATCATTTGAATTTTTGGGGGAACATTTAAGAAATGCTTGAAGTTTTTCTCCTTCTGCATTTAGTATATGGGACAAGCCAATCTCCTCTAAAGCTATAGAAGATAGAAGTAAATTAATAGTGTCGCAGCGATTTAGTGAAATTACTGGTGTAATATTCGGTATATTAGGGAGAGACATAAATTTCACCACTTTCTTTATTTTGTCTTGTTCAGAAATAGCCAGGTTAAACGATCAAGTTATTTCTAGTAGCGACATTCTATTATTATTTAGAAATATTAAAGTTCATTACAAAGATTACAAAATATAGTGATCTCTAAAGAACCATGATGTGATAACCACCTAACTATATAACATTGTATTCAAGGCAAATAATTAGGTGCTAGTTCGGGAAAGGATTCATCCGTTCATCCGTAGAAAGTTTTCTCTCCCTCTATTTAAAATTGTGTAGTTTTCATGTTTAATTATCTAGATAATTAAAAAAGGAATACCACCAGCTAAGGTGATATTCCTAGAGTTTCAAATAAATTCAATTCTTATTAATGGGATTAACTAATTACAAGACCCGCACTTCCATAACCTAAGACAGTATTTATTAAAGAAAGACCAGTAGCCGTGATAGAGAAAACCAATAGTAGACGATCTTCTGGTGCAACCGGAATCGATAATCCTGTAGTAAGACCATTGCTAATCTCACCAATTGCAACTAAACCTGTGAGTGATGGGGCTAATGTTACTAAAGCTCCAGGAATTGGACTAAAGATATTATCTGGAGTGGTTGATCTATATAACTGTGCTGTAATCGTTATAGAAGATCCTACAAGAGCCAGTGCCGCTGTAGTGCTGAAGTAAGCTGCAATTGATGTGATAATTCCGTCACGCGGAACTGAAAAGGATAAGTTTAGGAGAGTTCCAGTTCCACCAGTACCTGTGAGATCGATAAGCCCTCCAAGAAGGCTAATCCCGGCTACTGAATTTCCAAACCCTACAAGACCTGTCGTATCAGCTACTCCGCCTAGTGCAGTAGTGAGTATCAAAGGTATGCCAGAGGCAAATGGAATGATAGCACCAGGTCCAGTAGCGCCAGTGTCGCCGGTCGGTCCAGAAGGTCCAATAGGTCCAATGTCGCCGGTCGGTCCAGAAGGTCCAGAAGGTCCAGTAGCGCCAGTGTCGCCAGTAGGTCCCGTAGCACCGGCAGGTCCGATGTCACCGGTAGGTCCGATGTCGCCGGTAGGTCCAGTAGCACCGGTAGGTCCAATGTCGCCGGTAGGTCCCGTGACTCCAGTAGATCCAGTAGCGCCCGTAGGTCCAGTAGCCCCAGTAGGACCGATGTCGCCGGTAGGTCCAGTAGCCCCAGTAGGTCCGATGTCACCGGTAGGTCCAGTAGCGCCGGCAGGTCCGATGTCGCCAGTAGGTCCAGTAGCACCGGTAGCTCCAATGTCGCCAGTAGGTCCAGTAGCGCCGGTAGGACCGATGTCGCCAGTAGGTCCAGTAGCACCGGTAGCTCCAATGTCACCAGTAGGTCCAGTAGCACCGGTAGCTCCAATGTCGCCAGTAGGTCCAGTAGCACCGGTAGCTCCAATGTCACCAGTAGGTCCAGTAGCACCAGTAGGACCGATGTCGCCAGTAGGTCCAGTAGCACCGGTAGCTCCAATGTCGCCAGTAGGTCCAGTAACACCGGTAGCTCCAATGTCGCCGGTAGGTCCGATGTCGCCAGTAGGTCCAGTAGCGCCGGTAGGTCCAGTGACTCCAGTAGGACCGATGTCGCCGGTAGGTCCAATGTCGCCAGTAGGTCCAGTAGCGCCGGTAGGTCCAATGTCGCCGGTAGGTCCAGTAGCGCCAGTAGCACCAGGATCGCCGGTAGGTCCAGTGACTCCAGTAGGACCGATGTCGCCGGTAGGTCCAATGTCGCCAGTAGGTCCAGTAGCACCGGTAGGTCCAATGTCGCCGGTAGGTCCAGTAGCGCCGGTAGGTCCAGTAGCACCGGTAGCTCCAATGTCGCCAGTAGGTCCAGTAGCGCCGGTAGCTCCAGTAGCACCGGTAGGTCCAATGTCGCCAGTAGGTCCAGTAGCGCCGGTAGCTCCAATGTCGCCAGTAGGTCCAGTAGCGCCGGTAGGACCGATGTCGCCAGAAGGTCCAGTAGCGCCGGTAGGACCGATGTCGCCAGAAGGTCCAGTAGCACCAGTAGCACCAGGATCACCGGTAGGTCCAGTAGCGCCAGTAGCACCAGGATCGCCGGTAGGCCCAGTAGCACCAGTAGCACCAGGATCGCCGGTAGGTCCAGTAGGTCCAGTAGCACCAGGATCGCCGGTAGGTCCAGTAGGTCCAGTAGCACCAGGGTCGCCAGTAGGTCCAGTGACTCCAGTAGCCCCCGTAGCGCCCGTAGGCCCATTTCCATCCGTAATTTCAGTCACTTGCCTTAATTTGCTGTCTAGTAGTAGTTCTTTTTTTATCGCTAATTCCAGTGTATCTTGCACACTGGTATTAACTTGCAAGATATCGTCTAAGGAAGCTAGTGGAGTCAAACCAGGTAATGTGCCAAGTGCATACTGAAGTTTTTCTCCTTCGGCATTAATAATATGGGCGAGCCCTAGTTCTTCCATGGCAATGGAGGCTAAGAGTAGGTTAATGGCATCATCCCTTGTAATTGTAATAGCAGGGGAAATATTGGGGATGTTTGGTTGTGACATATGATTTCTCCTTTATAATTTCTTGAACAGTCCTTCCTAACTCGAATGATAAAACAAGGATTGTCCTGTATATAATCTATTCAGGTAAGAAGAGAGTGTATAAGCTAAATGCCTCTTCTATTGTTAATAAAGTATAGAATTTACTCCAAGAGCAACAATCTTAACGAAAAGAGCCTTTCAAAAACAATAACACCTGGGTATACCCTCTGAAGGAAGCTATTCTTCTATAAACAGAGGTTAGTCTAATAATCATGAGACAAGTTATGGAAACATACACTTAGGAGGAGAGCGTGTGGAGGTGTAAGATGCTCATAGCTAGTTTATGCATGACCGTAAAAGATGAAGAAGCTACTACGGAAAAATTTAAAGATGCTTATAATTTTGCGGAGCGTAGAACTTAAGCTTTTCGACTAAAGAGGAGGTGTAAATTTGCCGACAAGTTGGTATCAAGCAGTTCCAGCTATCATTGATTTAGTTTTTATGGATGGTCCTCAATCGATCCTCGATATAGGTGTGGGATTTGGTAAATACGGTGTCTTACTGCGTGAAAGCATTGACATACCATACGAACGTTATGATAAGGAAACCTGGCATCTGCAACTGGATGGGATCGAAGGGTTTGAAGGCTATAATAACCCAATTCATGATTATGTATATAATAAAATGTATTATGGTGATATTCATTCTGTGTTACCTACCTTAATACAGAAATATGACACACTCTTATTAATTGATGTTTTAGAACATTTTGATAAGGAAGAAGGCTTACGCATAATCGATAAATTATTGGAAGTTACAAATAAATCTTTAATTGTATCTACTCCGATTATGCCGGCACCCCAAGGAGAATACTTAGGAAATATACTCGAAACACATAAAAGTCGATGGAATATAGTCGATTTTATTGATTATGATTTTCAATTCAGTCAAGTGATGGTTGGCAATAATGGTGCCAATATCTTTAAATTTTATCCTACGAATAGGAGGAAGTCTTTTAAAGGAAAGAATAGTCCCATGAAAATCGGCTACCTGTTGCCTCATCGAAATTTAACTGGTGGACTTAAAATGTTATTGGCTCAGATGGAAATGCTGAGAAGTAAAGGTCACCATGTTACAGTCTATTATCGAGGAAACCTGGAAGGGCAAAGAGCATTGCCGCCATGGACTGATATAGAAGTAGATCGTGAAGTGATTATTCCACCTTATGAACATTTTAAAAAATATGTGGATGACTGTGATGTTGTAGTCGCAGGCTGGTATCCACAACTATTAGAATTAAAAGATATAAATACACCTGTTTTCTATTATGAACAAGGGCATGAATTGTTGTTTGGCGATGTTCCAGAATACAACAAATTTAATAATATAAAATTGTACTTGGAGTCATGTTATAGGTCAGATATACCTATTGCAAGTATTTCGAAATTTGTATCTCGTTCGTTAAAGGCCCGATTCGGGATTACATCCGAGGTCATTCCGATTGGAATAGATGTCAATGTATATAAACCAATTGAAAAAAAGGAAGATAAAGATTTATTGACCGTGTTATTAGTTGGGAATCCACATTTACGTTTTAAATCTTTTATCGATGCAATTAATGCCCTGCAATTAGTTTGGGATCGAGGATTGCGTTTTCACGTGAAGTGGGTGTGCCAATCACCTCCATCTAATCATACGACTTTTCCAATTGAAACAATTGTACATCCAAGTCAAGAAGTGCTCATTCAAAATTATCAGGAAGCAGATTTACTTTTATTTACATCATGGTATGAGGGATTTGGATTGCCTCCTTTAGAAGCAATGTCATGCGGAACGCCTGTCATCTCGTCAGATTGTGGAGGAGTAAGGGATTATGCGGTATCCGAGCATAATTGTCTATTAGCAGATCCAGGGGATGTTGAACAATTCGCTAATCATTTAGAAAGACTACTAAAAGATAAAGAACTACGGAAATCTTTAAGTGAAAAAGGAAGGGAGACAGCACTGTCGCTGCGGTATGAAGATTCTATTTTAAAAATTGAAGAATACATGCGGAATTTGATTTAGGGTACTATTTTTTTGCGCTTCCTTTATTTTTTTATTTGTAAGTCACTTTAATAGAAAGACAATGTTAGATGCTTTAAAGGTTAAATTCAGCAAGTAGGTACCAGTCTGGAAATTTGGAAAAGTACATGATTAATAATGCATACTCTTAAAGCCTTCTTTTCATAGTGGGCTTTTTCTTGTTGAGAAAAATATATTGGGATTGTTTCACTGCAAAATGATCAACATTTTTCAATTGGCTACAACTTGTCCTTATTAGGAATACCAACTCAACATTATTTAATCTTATATGAGCAGAGGATATTGGTATGTAATTAAAGTTCAAAAGGCTACTGTCCTGTTATTCTTCCAGAAGGACTATTTACAAATTCATTGGCAACTGATTAAAAAATAGATAAGCGTCTGTCTATCCATTTTAAGTAGTCGGTTAACAATTCCGACCTCGGCAAGCATTGGGGGAGAATCACATATTCTATAATACAGAAAAAAATAACCCTAGAACCAATGATTGAACAAGGTTTCTAGGGTTATTACTTACGCTATTTACAAAGCGTATTAATTAACGAGAGTAGAACTCAACGATAAGAGCTTCGTTAATTTCAGCTGGTAATTCAGAACGCTCAGGTAAGCGTGTGAATGTACCTTCTAACTTGTCAGCATCGAAAGTTAGGTAGTCAGGTACGAAGTTGCTTACTTCGATTGCTTCCTTAATGATATCAAGGTTGCGGGATTTTTCACGTACGCCAATAACTTGGCCAGGAGCTAAACGGTAAGATGGGATGTCTACGCGACGTCCATCAACCAAGATATGTCCGTGGTTTACAAGCTGACGTGCTTGACGACGAGTACGTGCTAAACCTAAACGGTAAACAATGTTATCAAGGCGAGAATCTAAAAGAATCATGAAGTTTTCACCTTGTTTACCAGGCATTTTAGCAGCACGATCAAACATTGTGCGGAATTGACGTTCGTTCACACCGTACATGTGACGAAGTTTTTGTTTTTCTTGCAATTGCAAACCGTATTCGGAAATCTTTTTGCGTTGGTTAGGACCGTGTTGTCCTGGAGCGTAAGGACGCTTTTCTAATTCTTTACCTGTACCGCTTAGGGAAATACCTAAACGACGGGATAATTTCCAGCTTGGACCTGTATAACGAGCCATAAGAGGACTCCTCCTTGAAATGTTTTTATTTTTGTAAAATAAAAACCGCTGTTTACAATCATTACTGCCATTTCATTTTCATGTACCTTCGCCCTAGCAGCAGCGGGTTACAAGATACACCTCTTGTAAGAGGAATGAAATGAACAAATAATGAAGCGAACATAAGCTGCGATATTTTACACAAAGATTATTGTATAACTTAGTGGGGTATAAGTCAAGAACTTCTTTAGGTTGGGATAACTATAAAAGATATATCCCTCACTGGTTAAAATAAATAAATATAAATATATTGAAAGAAAGTAGTGATTATTTTAGTATATATTGGTAAAATAGGTATAAAGTATCACTTTTTTAAAAAATCTATCTAATTCCATCTAATTATGGGATGAAAGATAACCACAGGTGTTGATTAATTTGATGATAGATAATCAATTGAGTCAGAGTTGGGAATTAAAAATAAAAAGCATATTTGTAAACTGCATGATTAAAGATGATAATGATCTCTTTTTAGAAAGATTTACGGATAAAATGATAGAATTCTTGATGGAATTGTTAATGGTGGATGAGATTGCCTGTTACTTTAACGATCCATGGAAACAAAGGGTTTGCCTTGAAAAGATAGCTTCGAAGACAGATCGTCACAATCACTTTGTCAACAATATTTCGCTTGATACTGTGCTCGAATCATCGCGAAAAGAATTGTGCGAGGGGGCTTGTTTATCATTAAATGAAACCTCACATGCACTTGGAATTCCTTTGCATCATGATGGAGAAATGATGGGACTGTTTGTCGTTCTTTCAGAAAATAAAGGGATAAAAAAAGATAATTGGATTGATTATTCAGAATTGAGGGCAGTGATAGGCGAATTGTTTTATAAGGCAATTGACATTTCTAATAGGAAAAAAGAAGAAAAGCGTTATAAACTATTGCAACGGATTACGACTGAGTTTCACTCCTCTATGAATATGCATTCCGTTTTGGCTGAAGTAATTGATACGCTGCGTGAAGTATACCCGTCCTTTGTGTATTATTTATTAATGTCACAAGATAGTGATAACACATTAAATCTTCCAATTAAAAGCCTTGAAATGGATGGAGAAAATTTATCTGCCATGCAGGCTTATGTATCTGGCAGTGTTCAATTTGAAAATACGGCAGAAATGAATAATTCTGTTTTATATGCACCATTATTAGGTAAGCAGGGAGTTTATGGGGTTTTACAGGTCATTGCACCAGAAACAGTCATATTCCCGGATAATGAGATTGAATTTATCTCGCTGTTGGCTAATACGGCTGGAGGGGCACTTGAAAACGCTCAATTATATGAGCAATCGAAACGTTTAATTGCAGATTTACGTCTGATTAATGAAACCTCACATCGCCTCAATTCTACTTTAAGGCTTAGTGAAACGGTTAGTTATATGAAACAACAAATTAATAAATCTTTCCTGGCGGAAGAAGTGGGATTTTTTATGATTAATAATGGACAGACAAAACTTGTGCCGGGAAGTTCACCTTTTTTCAATGATGATGCATCCGAGGGTTATATTCAATATGTTAAAGACAGTTTGGAACAGGATCGGGAAGCTTTGTACATCGGAGACATGGATTTTGATAAAGTCGGACAGGATGGCTACTATAAATCACTGATGGCCTTTCCAATGATACATAGTGGAAAACTGGATGGCTTTTGTATCGTCCTTCATCGAACAGCGTATCATTTTACATTTGATATGTTTAAATTAATGCAATCTCTTATTCATCATTCCTCTATGTCTTTTGTTAACTCTATTTTAAGAGAAGAACTTGAAAAAATGGTGATTACAGATTATTTAACAGGCCTTTATTCAAGGAATTATCTTGAAGAAAGAATGCTTGAATTAATTAATTCTGAAACTGAGGGAACTTTTATATTAATTGATATCGATGACTTCAAATTGACAAATGATACATATGGACATCAAACAGGCGATGAAGTCCTTATTCAGGTGGCAGATTTAATTAAGAACAGTATTAGAGACACGGATATAGGTACTAGGTGGGGAGGAGAAGAGTTAGCTATTTTTCTTCCAAAGGCAACGAGAAGTGTTGGGGAAGCAGTTGCAGAAAGACTAGTTGAAACAGTAAGGAAAGAAACCAAACCCCCGGTTACCATCTCGTGCGGTGTATCTTATTGGGAATCAACCAAGGACAAAAACAATACAATCAAAAACCTTTTCCAGCAGGCTGACGATGCCCTGTATTCAGCGAAGAGATCAGGTAAAAATCAAGTAGTAGTATCCAATTAAATTAAATGGGGCTAAGCCGGTTCCGCACACCAAAAGTTAGAGTGAAAACTAACTTTTGGGGGTCACATCATTACCAGCTTAGCCCTATTATTTATTTGATGGATTGAACAAGTGTATCAACAAATTGTTTTAAGCCATTTTCATCCTCTTCATCAAACCGGTTCTTTGATGGACTGTCTATATCGAGTACGCCAATAAGACGGTCATCTTTCAGTATTGGGAGAACAATTTCTGATTGGGATGCAGCATCACAAGCGATATGTCCGGGAAATTGATGAACATCCATTACCCTGATTACTTCTCTTTTTTCAGCTGCTGTTCCGCATACTCCCCGGCCTAAAGGAATTCGTATACAGGCTGGAAGACCCTGAAATGGACCAAGAATAAGCTGATCTTCTTCATAAAGATAAAAGCCGACCCAGTTTACATCATCTAAAAATTGATTTAATAAGGCTGATGCATTGCTTAAATTGGCGATTAAATTGGTTTCCCCCTCCATAAGTGCTTTAAGTTGTTTTGCCACTAATTGATAGTTTTCCGCTTTTGGTTTGGTATATTTTTCGGCTTGAAACATCATCATTCTCCTTTCCTTGTCATTCTCATTTGAAAATAATATCTAACCATAGTCAGTACGTGCTTTTTGTCGATAAGTTATAGGAGGATAAGTCCCTTAAAAGAAGAAGTACTTCATATAAGGGGATAATCCAGGTGAAAGACCTGTTTGGCATGTTAAGACAGTTGTATCATCTAATATTTCCTGAAAATGTCCATCATAGGGGGAGATGAATTTATGGATAAACTATCTACTAAAAAAGATGACATTTTTGAAGCTGCTGTCTATTTATTCTATATGAAAGGTTACTCGGCAACTTCAATCCGAGACATCGCCCGTCGTGCCGGAGGTAACTCTGCTAATATCGCGTATCACTTTCAGCATAAACAAGGTCTTCTTGAATATTGCTTTACAGATTTTTTTGAAGGCTATACGAAAGGAATTGAGAATATAGCTGAGCAGCTCCCAATAATTGGTCCTAAGGAATGCATCTTAAAGTATACCAAATTTTGTTTGCGGTATTATAGAGATAAATATTGGTTAACTCGACTGGTATTAAGAGAAATTTCGGTAGACTCAAGTTTAAACAGGGAAATTTATACAACTTATTTATCGAAAGAAAAATATTTTATCAATTTATTCCTTGATACAGGTATGGATTGTGGTGAATTAAAAAAGGTTAATCGATCTATGTTTGTTATGAAACTAAAAGCCTTGCTGAATGAACCATTTATTCAGGCCCAGTATTTCATAGAGGTTTGGCAATTGTTCCCAAACGAATTATATTTTATAAACACCTATCAATTAGAAATTGAACGTTTCCTTAAAGACTGTCTATTTGAAGATCGTATTTGTCCTGTTCCCATCTAATCAGATGCTAAACATTTTAACTTTAAGTTACTATTTGCGGTGTCCCAGTGTATCTAAACCTCTTCCAAGATCGGTTGGATGGTGAGCATCAGACCCATAACAGAGGGGAATCCCCATATTCATGGCTGCTTCAATTATGGGAAGAGGGGGATATGTTTCACCACATAAAGATTTAAAAAGACCAGCCGTATTTACATCCAGTTCATATCTATGTCTTTTAATTAATGAAAGGATTGGCAGTAAATAGGTTTCTAAATCCACTTTGCTTGGAAACTTTTTCTGAAATTTTGTTATTAAAGAGATATGACCGATTCTTCTAGGCTTAAATGGTCCCAAATCACTTATGATCGATTTTTGAAGCGTATGGAAATAGGCTTTATACAATAAATCGACAGACGTGTACTGTTTAATCATAGAAGCGAATTCCGTTTCACTGTAATCGAGGCAAAACCATCGGTCATTATTGTTTAAAAAATGAACAGATAGGATGGAATCATCCAAATAAGGGCCAATTTCATTCAAGAATGTTTTCGTCTCGTTTTCCCAGCCTTCTATATAATCGACTTCCAGTCCGATATTAATGGTAATCTTCGCTTTATACTTCTGTTTACAGCGCTTTATCTCCTCTATATATAGGAATAACTGTTCCATTTGTATGGCACTATCACGTGTAGGTGCTGGATCTAGGAATCCCTTGGGTAAAGGTGCGTGTTCTGTAAATGTGATTTCTTCATATCCCAAATCAATCGCTTTTTCGATATAAGCAGTAATAGGTTCATCGCTTCCGTGCGGACAATAAGAGGTATGTACGTGTCCGTCCTTCATTCTCATTAAAAAAGACCTCCTTTTCGACATAATTATCGTATTCTTAATAATTTCTGGACACTAAAAGAGAGCATTGGACAATTTTTTGCAGAAAAAGTAGATTTTATTAGTTAAAAATACTTTATACCATGTTATCATTAAATCATTGATATGAACTTATTTAGATATTATTTGTCTCGTGTTGAATAGGAGGCTTCATATGAAGTATGTGATAGGGATACTGGTGATTATCTTCATTGCTTTTATTGTTGGAATATTAGCAAGGAAGAAGCACTACAGAGAAATAGATCGACTTGCAGATAAAAAAATAGACATCATGAACAGGCCAATCGCAGAAGAACTGGCCCGGGTAAAAAGCTTGAATATGACTGGGCAAACAGAAAGAATGTTTGAAAGATGGCGCAATGAATGGGATATCATTCAAACTGATCGCCTTGCCGAGGTTGAGACGTTGCTGTTTGATGCAGAAGAATATGCAGACAAGTATCGGTTTAATAAATCTGTACAGGTTCAAAGGCAAATGGAGCACGTTATGGATGAAATAGAAATAACGCTCTCAGCCATGCTCCATGAACTGAATGAACTTGTGGGCAGCGAGGAACAAAATAAAAAACTGGTTGAAGAGCTTTTACTAGCATACCGTGAAGAAAAGAAACGACTATTGGCGCATCGTCATAGTTACGGAGAAGCAGCGGAAAAACTTGAAGAGGAATTTGACAAGCTTGCTCAAGATTTCGAAATATTTACTAATCAGACAGAATCGGGAGATTATTTGGAAGCCAGAGAGCAAGTCCTTGGAATACAGGCTAAATTGCAAAATCTAAAAGAGAAATTAGATGTCATTCCCGATTTAATTGGACATTGCCAAATACATATACCAGGACTTTTACATGAACTGAAAATGGGATATGCGGAAATGTGTGAGCAAGGATATCCGCTGGGCCATATGTATTTTGAGACAGAAATCGAAAAAATGGAACAGGATTTAGAGACATACAGGAATAATATTGTGGAAACCAATATCGAAGAAGCCGCAAAAGGGATTGAAGAATTAAACGTATCCATTCAATCCTATTATGACCTTCTGGAAAAAGAGGTTATGGCCCGTCAGTATGTCTTATCCGTTAAAGATTTATATCAGCAAAAGCTGGATAATTCAATTGACCAGCTCGATAGGCTTGATGAAGAGACCGATTTGGTTAAACAAATTTATCAAATGCCTGAAAAAGAACTGGAAGCACGATCTAATATAGACAAAACGCTGATTACCTTAAAATCAAAATGGGAAATGCTCAAAGAAAAAATAGTAGAAAAAGAGACCGCTTATACTGCATTGAAAGAGGACATCATAGGGCTTGATTCCAAATTGGATGAACTGGAAGGCTTGCAAAAAGAATTTGAAGAGAAATTAAATACTCTTCGTAAGGATGAAATGGAATCAAGAGACTTGATCAGAAAGCTGCAAAAAAACATGTCGGAATCCATACGTATCATTAAAGCAAGCAATATTCCAGGTCTACCGACTTCCTATGAATTAATGGTCGTTCAGGCAAAGGAAAGTATTGCGGAAGTAGTGGGGAAATTAGAAGAAAAACCATTGAATATGAATGCGGTCATGCATCATCTTGATATCGCAAGTGTTGCGGTTAGTCGTGTTCAGGAGGCTACTGTTGAATTGACTGAACAAGTGCTGCTGGCTGAGAAGGTGATCCAATATGGAAACCGATACAGAAGCCAATACCCAACAGTCGCTGTTGCCCTGACTGAAGCAGAAAAGCAATTCCGTAATTATCAATACCAGGATGCTTTAGAGCAAGCTGCTGAAGCGATTGAAAAAGTAGAACCGGGTTCACTAAAAAAAATTCAGGAGTTTCTTGAACATAGCCATGTATAGACCAGTCTGGACTTACCAGTCTGGTCTTTTACTTTGTCATTTCGGCATAAGATGAAGCCAATAGAGAAAATTACTTTATAAACAGAATGGGATATGCTACATTTTCTTATTGATAGGAAGGGGAAAAAGCATGATTTATTTAGATAATAGCGCAACAACAAAACCTTATAAGGAAGTTATTGATTCTTTTACAAAGGTTTCAGAAGATTATTGGGGCAATCCATCTTCTTTGCATGGTTTCGGAAACAAGTCTGAGAAGCTGTTGACACAGGCAAGGGAGCAGATTGCAAGTCTTCTGGGAGTAAAGGGTACTGAAATTATCTTTACCTCGGGAGGGACTGAGAGCAATAATCTAGCTATTAAAGGGATAGCAGAAAATTATCGAAATAGAGGGAAGCATATTATTACGTCCTCCGTGGAACATCCTTCCGTAACAAAACCATTTGAACAGTTAAAGAAGATGGGATACGAGGTAACCTATCTGCCGGTCAATCAAGATGGCAGAGTGGAATTACAACAAGTAAAGGAAGCAATACGTGAAGATACCATTTTAGTGTCGGTCATGCATGTTAATAATGAAGTAGGCACTATACAGCCAATTTATGAAATCGGTGATTTACTAAAGAATTATCCTAAAATACATTTTCATGTAGATGGAGTCCAGGGATTTGGTAAAGTTGAACTATCTTTACGTGATGCTTATATCGATTTATATTCTTTATCAGGACATAAATTTCATGGACTGAAAGGAACCGGAATTCTTTACGCAAGGGAAGGGGTTACACTTTCGGCCTTAATGTCAGGGGGTAACCAGGAAAGAGGGCTGCGCAGCGGCACTGAAAGTTTGGCTGGTGCTGTATCGTTAGCTAAAGCAATGAGATTGGCTAAAGAAAAGAGCAATGACGGCATTGTCAAAATGAGCGAGTGGCGTTCCAGGATTCTTCATGGTCTATCCAGCATAGAAAATGTTGTGATTAATTCACCCAAAGAACATGCAGCACCGCATATTATTAATTTTTCCATTCCTGGACTTAAATCAGAAACCTTCGTTCATACTTTGGAGGAGTTTGGGATCTATGTATCAACAAACAGTGCTTGTTCCTCAAAGAAAAAAACGGTTAGCCAAACACTTCTCGCTATGGGGAAAAATGAGAAAATAGCCGGTAGTTCTATAAGAATCAGTTTGGATTATGATCATTCACCCGAAGAGATAGACAAAGCGATTATGGAAATTGAAAGAGCCATCCAAATGTTAAGTGAGGTAAGAAAGAAATGACAAAATTTGATCATATTGTAATCCGCTATGGTGAGATTACATTAAAGAAACGAAATCGTAAAGGCTTTATTGCTCAATTACGTAAAAATATAAAAAATGCATTGGTAGATTATCCGGAGGTACGTATTGAGGCGCAGCATGAGAGAATGTACATCCACTTACAAGGTGCAGATCACCAACCAATTATTGATATTGTTAAAAAAATATATGGGATTTCATCCGTAAGTCCGGCATTGAAAGTAGATAAAGAAATTTCTGCAATCCAGGAATCTGCTTTGTTTTATATCAATCATTTAACAAGGAAAATCAGTACATTTAAAATTGATGCTAAACGTGCTGATAAGACATTTCCGTATTCGACGTATGATTTAAATGGATTAGTGGGGGGCTATTGTTTGCAGCATGTGGACGGATTAACAGTAGATGTCCATAATCCGGATTTGAAGTTGAGGGTGGAAGTCAGAAAAGATGCAGCTTATATAACTGGTGAAAAAATCATTGGAGCTGGAGGATTGCCAATTGGAAGCAGTGGTTCAGCTATGCTTATGCTTTCAGGAGGGATAGATAGCCCAGTCGCCGGTTATTTAACCATGAAGAGGGGAGTGGAGATAGAGTGTGTGCATTTTTACAGTCCTCCCTTCACAAGCGAACGCTCGAAACAAAAGGTAATAGATCTGGCTAATAAGCTGGCAGAAGTGAATGGGCGAATGGTGTTACATGTTGTACCATTTACCGAAATTCAAAAGTTGATCCAGAAACAAATACCAGATAATTATACAATGACGACTACACGAAGATTAATGCTAAAAATCACAGATGCAATCAGGGAGAAACAAAATGGGCTTGCGATTGTAACGGGAGAAAGTTTAGGGCAGGTAGCCAGTCAAACGATGGAAAGTATGTATACCATAAATGAGGTAACAAATACTCCGATTCTTAGGCCGCTTGTAGCAATGGATAAAACCGAAATTATCGAGATTGCTGAGAAAATTGATACCCATGATATATCAATCCGCCCTTATGAGGATTGCTGTACAGTGTTTACACCTTCCAATCCAAAAACAAAGCCAAAAAGAGAAAAAGTCGGTCATTATGAAAGCTATGTCGATTTTGATCCTCTGATAAGTGAGGCCCTTGAGAATTCGGAAATGCTGATTTTCACAGGTAAAAAGGAGAAATCCGAAACAGAAGAATTATTCTAAACCTATTTGTGAACAATTACCATTCTTAATCTGGAATGAAGATATGTGTTTTTACACACTCTATTATCACAAGGAGGTGAAAAACACATGTCAAACAACACAAACAATCTGTTGGTACCAGGAGTTGAACAAGCTCTTGATCAAATGAAATACGAAATTGCTTCTGAGTTTGGTGTACAACTTGGAGCAGAAACAACAGCTCGCGCTAACGGTTCAGTTGGTGGAGAGATCACAAAACGTTTAGTACAAATGGCTGAACAACAATTGGGTGGAGGATACTCCAAATAATTAAATAACATGGCTACAGAAAGCGGATCTAGGTCCGCTTTCTTTTTTTTATAGGTTAAAATCTCTACTTGCCCGTCTCTTGTTCTTACTCAATGAGAAATCCACCTGCAATAATTTGATTTTTCTGACTTTTTCCTTATATGGATGTATAATGAAGGTTGATTACCATTATTTGTATAAGGGAGGAAAGAGAGTTGGAAAATCACAGCCTAATCGCACCGGAACAATATAATCTAGTCAGTGAAGTGGAGAAATATAAAAAGGATGGCATGAGAACAGCTTTAATTTGGGAGGATGAATCTGGAGAGAAGCAACAGATTACGTATGGAGAATTAATGAAAAAAGTGAATAAGGTTGGTAATATTTTGATGGAGGAAGGGCTGAGTGAGGGGGACAAGGTATTAGTAATGATACCTCGTTTAATTGAAGCTTATGTAATCTATTTAGCTATATTAAAAATTGGAGCAGTGGTCATACCATGTTCGGAAATGCTACGAAAAAAGGATCTTGCGTATCGAAGTACACATTCAGAAGCCAAGGCTATCATTGTCCATAAACCCTATACCGCTTTATTTACAGAAATTATAGCGAAGAAATCTTTTGTCATTAATGGCAATGAAGAAGGATGGATTCAGCTGGATGAAAAAATGGTACATGCATCTGGGGAGTTAAAAATAGCAAAAACAAGCAGAAATCATATAGCTTTTTTATCCTATACATCTGGTACTACGGGGCAACCGAAAGGAGTAGTTCATACTCATGGCTGGGCATTTGCACATCTCAGGACCGCAGCATCAAATTGGTTGTCAATCAGTGAAAAAGATGTTGTATGGGCAACAGCAGGTCCTGGTTGGCAGAAGTGGATTTGGAGTCCATTTTTATCTGTCCTTGGTTCGGGTGCTACGGGTTTTGTTTACCATGGCAAATTTGAAGCAGATAAATATTTATCACTAATTGATGAGCATTTGATAACGGTTTTATGCTGTACGCCTACAGAATATCGATTAATGGCAAAGGTAGATCATCTTAACAGGTATAGCCTTAGAAGCTTACACAGTGCGGTTTCAGCGGGTGAGCCGCTTAATAGAGAAGTGATTGATACGTTTCAAAAACATTTTGGAATTACTGTACGTGATGGATATGGGCAAACAGAAAATACCCTTCTTGTGGGTGTCATGAAGGGGATGAAGGTAAAGGCAGGATCCATGGGAAAGCCAACTCCGGGAAATATAGTAGAAATCATTGATGATGAGGGACGGATCTGCCAAAATGGCGAAGTTGGCGACATAGCTGTCCATATAACTACCCCTGCATTATTTAAAAATTATTATAAGGATCCGGAACGTACAGCTATGCAGTTTAGAGGTGAATTTTACATAACTGGAGACAAAGCGAAAAAAGATGAAGACGGGTATTTTTGGTTTGAAGGACGACGTGATGATATCATCATTAGTTCTGGGTATACAATAGGACCATTTGAGGTGGAAGACGCCTTGGTTAAGCATCCATATGTAAAAGAATGTGCTGTTGTTGGGAGTCCGGATGATGTGAGAGGACAAGTGGTAAAGGCATTCATTGTTTTACAAAAAGGGGTGGATCCTAATCACCCTCAACTAATTAAGGATCTCCAAGACCATGTGAAGCAACTGACTGCTCCCTATAAATATCCAAGAAAAATTGCCTTTGTGGAGGAATTGCCCAAAACAATCAGCGGCAAAATCATGCGTGTCAACTTAAGAAACAAGGAATCCGAATTATATAAAATGCGCTAGTCATACCAACAAAAAGGATGATCCTCAGTAGAATCATCCTTTTTGTTTAGTGTAGAAATCTCTTAGAGGAATGTTCTTTGTACTTTTTCCCAAAAAGAATTATGGCGTAATTTAACTGTCTTAATATATTTTCCGCTCAATTTAAAATCCAATCGATCGATTGCTTGAATACTCATGGCTTCATTGTCCATCCCAATAATCGGGTAATCGTTTTCAATATCTTTAACTTGAAGGGAGAGCGTGCGATTCGGCCCCAGAATGAAAGAGGAACCAAGAGTACGATAATGGTTATTATTCATTGATGCTATTTCACTCACCTGCATACAGTCAAGCAAAGGATCTACAACTGCACCATTGACTGACTTATTGTAGGCTGTACTTCCTGTCGGTGTGGATATAATCATACCATCGCCACGGAATGTCTCAAAGAAGATATCATCAATGTGAACATCTATAGCAAGTGTTTTGACTAATGCCGAACGGAATGTACATTCATTTAAGCACTCAAAACGTATTTCATGATCGATTGTTCCTTCAATAGTAGGATATTTTCTTACTTCAATGACGGGCTTAGTGACGGCTTCTACCATGCTTTCAGTATCATTGATATAAAAATCGCAATACATATTTAATTGTTTATTCAGTGAAATGCCTGCATATAGACAATCCTCTCTAAACCCCGTTTTACGTACTGCCTGTAGAAATGTACCATCATCTCCAACACTAACAATAATGTTGGCATCTTTATGTTCATCAACTGTAGTAAATCCAAAGTTGACTATTTTTTCCTTTAATGTGTTGATTCTTTCAACTATTTCGTGCCCTTGTTTGTAATAAAAAAAGATATTTCTGCGTTCTCCCATTTTGTACCCTCCTTGTAGGTTTAGGTAAATCTAATACTAATTTTACCCAATATGGTGATATAATCATTCTATCATGAATTATAAGAACATTTGAATTACTTAAGTAGATTGGGGGACAAAATAGTATGAGCAAAAAAAGATGGTTGGCACTTGGAATAGCAGCAGTAGTATTTTTTGTATCCATTCTCATGAATACAGTCTCATCACTTTCTAGTGAAGAATCTGTTATGACAGACTTATTTGAAGATGCCTTATATGAGGAGGACATCATTGAAGAAGGGGATGTGAACAGTCAAATTGTAGTCATGGATGTAGAAGGGGTCATTCAGGACACAGGCGAGGAAGAAAGCTATTTTACAACTGAAGCCTATAATCACCGATCCTTTATGGAAAGATTAAATGCTATCAAGGACAATGATAAGGTGAAAGGAATTATTTTACGAGTCAACAGTCCTGGTGGCGGTGTTGTGGAAAGTGCAGAAATCCATAATAAATTAATGCAAATTAAAAAAGAAACAAAAAAACCAATTTATGTATCTATGGGTGCACAGGCTGCGTCCGGTGGATACTATATTTCAACACCGGCAGACAAGATATTTGCCAGCCCGGAAACATTGACAGGATCACTTGGAGTCATTATGCAAAGCTATAATTTCGAAGGTTTGGCAGAAAAGTATGGAATTGATATGGTCACCATTAAAAGCGGTAAGTTTAAGGATCTTATGAACCCATTCAGAGAAGTAACGGATGATGAAAAGGAAATTCTTCAATCCATGGTTACTAATTCCTATGATCAATTTGTGAAGGTCATTGCAGAAGGTCGGAATATGTCTGAGGAAGAAGTAAGAAAAATTGCCGATGGCCGAGTATATGATGGACGCCAGGCAAAGGAAAATCATTTAATCGATGAGTTTGGCTATTTAGAGGATGTCATTACCAATATGAAAGAGAATGAAAATTTAAAAGAGGCACAAGTGGTTCGTTTAGCCGAATCAGGTAGCCTAGGCTCATTATTTACTATGAAAATGCAACAATGGATCGGTTCTCCCGATGAGGTAAGCACAATTAAAAATATAATGACTGAAAATCAATCACCACGGATGATGTATTTATATTCTGCGGATTAAGGAGGATACAAGTATGACCGATTATCAAGAAGAGATGACTTTAACTGAACAAGTACAGCCTCCTGACTCTGTTCTGGGTCATCAACGTGCGGGTTTTTGGATGAGGTTTTGGGCATATCTCATTGATTTAATTGTAATAGGTAGTTTAAGTCGATTATTTATTAAACCAATCTTTAGGATATTTGATATTCCTATGGAAGATACAGGAATCTTATCCATCTATCTAATTGTGGATTCCATAGTATTTTTCGGTTACTTCGTTCTTACTACCAAATTATTATCTCAAACTCTCGGGAAAATGATTATGGGCCTTCGAGTTGTTATGCTGAATGGAAAGCCTTTGGATTGGAAATCGGTGATCTTTAGGGAATGGATTGGCCGATATATTTCAGCCGTGTTCATGCTCGGCTACATCGTCATTGCCTTTAATCCGAAGAAACAAGGCTTTCATGATATGTTCAGTGATACGGTAGTTGTGTTAGAAAAACGAAATGGATGAATTAAATTTATAAAAAAACTGCTCCTTCAATTTTTTTGAAGGAGTCTTTTTTTTTAACCTTAAAAACTCATTTTATTTAAATAAGTTTAAATAGCGCCATTCCTGACTATACTGTTTGTTTGAAAACATATTGGGAGGGATATAAACGATGAAGCTTATATTACTGATTAGTTTGGTTGTGCTGATTCTTATATCCATCTTTTTACTATCGAAAGTAACCATACATATTGAATACTATCACGGTCAAGAAAGGGATAGAGCAGTTATTAATATTCGGTTATGGAGAGGGCTTATTAGCTATTCTAAAGAAGTACAGTTGTCTGATAAAAAATTTCAACCTTCTTCTTACCAAGAAAGTACCTATCGGCAAGTTAATCAATCGCCCCATCGAGCCTCTGCTAAAACAGAATCTATATCAATGGAAGATATTCAGGTTGCCTTTCAACAGCTGAAGGAGATATTGGCTCAATTAAGAATTTATCAATCGGACACAAAGAAGTTTACCTCTAAAATCGAATTATCAGACTTACAAATGGAAATCCATTATGGCACTGGAGAAGCATCCACTACAGCTTTGGCAACAGGAGTATTATGGGGCTTATCTGGTGGGATTATCAGCATCATCAGCCAATATTTTTTATTAACAGTACTTCCTGAAATTGAAATCATTCCGCATTTTTCGGTTAAGAAGCCATTTGAAACTAAAATCGAATGCATAGCCCGTCTGCGAATGGCAAAAACTATTCATACAGGTTGGAAACTGGCACGTCTATTACTGAGGAAATGAAAGTACAAAATGCGGATATACAGGAGGTTTTAAAATGTCCAATCATCCAATCGAAGGCCTAATGAATTCGGCTATGGAAAACTTAAAAAGTATGATTGATGTCAATACAATAATTGGTGATCCTGTAGAAACCCCTGATGGCAGTGTGATTATGACAGTGTCAAAGGTTGGTTTTGGCTATGCAGCCGGCGGAAGCGACTATCAAATTAGCCGGAGTACCCAGGGAACTGGCGAAGAGCATCGTCATCCATTTGGCGGAGGAAGTGCAGGTGGAGTTTCGATTACGCCGATTGCTTTTCTGATTGTAAATGCACAAGGGGTGAAAATGCTTCATCTAGATGAAAGCACACATCTTATTGAGAAAATACTCGAGTCAGCGCCGATTGCAATGGATAAAGTAGGATCTATGATTTCCAAGATGGGAGATGGCAATAAAAAAAATAACTCCAATCCGTCTTCATCTGACTCGTCTACAGGTGATTCAGAGAACAATTTCATGTAAATGGTAGTAAGAATTTTAATGTAACCACATTTCATATGCGAATGTGGTTATTTTTTTACAAAAAGTATGAATATCTCTATACTTAAAATTGAAGAGATAATATCGGGACATAAGGAGGAATTGGTGTGGCAACAGTAACATTTAAAGGAAATCCGGTTACTTTGATTGGTAAAGAATTAAAAGCAGGTGATTCTGCACCAGATTTTACAGTGCTGGCAAATGACTTATCCCCAGTAACCCTGAAGGATACAGACGGGAAAGTAAGAATTATCAGTGTTGTACCATCTTTGGATACAGGTGTTTGTGATGCACAAACTAGAAAATTCAATGAAGAGGCAGCAAAATTAGAGGATGTTGTTGTACTGACGGTTAGCATGGATCTTCCTTTTGCTCAAAAACGCTGGTGCGCAGCAGCAGGTTTAGAAAATGTGATGACGGTGTCTGATCACCGTGATGGTTCTTTTGGAGAAGCATATGGTGTATTGATGAAAGAATTACGTTTATTGGCCCGTTCTGTCTTTGTTATCGACAGCGCTAATAAAATAACATATGTGGAGTATGTTCCTGAAGGCACTACTCATCCGCAATATGAAGCGGCACTTGAAGCGGCAAAAGCTGCGAAATAAATTTTAAAATAAAAGAAATGAACTGCCCCTTGAAGTTAGACAGAGATTCTAACATTAAGGGGCGTTTTTTTGGCGTGAGATAAGTCTTCTTTGTTTTATGAATGAATTAGACTTGTTCTTTAGGAAACGTAATACTACAATGGGGAAAGTAAATGTGCAAAAAGCTGGAGGAAATGATAATGATTACAACAAATGTTGAAACAATATACGAATTGATAACATCAACAGCGAAGATAATACAAGAGGAACTAGGAATTACCGAAATGGAAGCAATTGCGGATACGGGAGAAAATTGGTTCCACGATGCCGTACTTCAGGAGGAATTGAGTGAACTGGCAGTCAAACGATTAAAGAAAAGCTATCAGGATAAACCTTTAGATCAGTTTAGTAAAGAGGATATCCGAAAAGGTTGGCAATTAGCCGTATTGAAGTCCATGAGAACCAATGTTCAGGCTAATCATCAAATGACTCCGGATGCATTGGGATTCTTATTTGCTTACCTGCTTGAAAAGTTCACAAAAAAACAAGAATCATTAACCATAACAGATCTGGCAGTTGGAACAGGCAACCTTCTGTTTTCTGTGTTGAATACGATAGATAATAAAGAAGTAGATGCTACAGGTGTTGAAGTAGATGATACGTTAATAAGGTTGGCTTATTGCGGAGCTAATTTAATTGGACATCCGATCCAATTTTTACATCAGGATAGTTTGCAGCCATTATTTATTAATCCCGCTGATGCAATTGTTTGTGATTTGCCAATTGGCTATTATCCAAACGATCAACGAGCGGCAGAGTTTAAATTAAAATCAGAAAACGGAATGTCCTATGCCCATCATTTATTAATAGAACAAAGTTTTACGTACGCAAAAGAAGGGGCTTATTTATTTTTCTTAATTCCTAATGATCTATTCAACACATCAGAGGCTAAAGCACTCCATCAGTTTATTCATGAAGAGGGGTATATTCAAGGGATGATTCAGCTGCCTGAGAGTTTATTCCAGTCTAAGCAATCGTCAAAAAGCATTCTTATCCTGCAGAAAAAAGGGAATGATATAAAAGCACCAAAACAGGTATTGCTCGTTAATATGCCAAAACTATCTGACCGGGAAGCTACAGCCTCCATGTTAAATAAAATAGATGCATGGATAGAAGAAGAAAAGTAAATATAGGTAATCGATGACCATCACTGCTTTTTTTGACAAGTAGGAATTATTAGAATAAAATAATATTATTGTGAAAACGGTAACAAAGTAATTTCGGCTTGCGAGAACGCTGTTTCAATGTTTTAATTGGAATCGAGAACCTCTAAATAAACAGTTATCGTGTAACATCTACGTCTATTCACAAATGTAAGGAGCAGAGAATATATGTCAAAAATAATCGCGATTAATGCAGGAAGTTCCTCTTTAAAATTTCAATTATTTGAGATGCCTGAGGAAACTGTAATCACTAAAGGGATTGTAGAAAGAATCGGACTTCAAGATTCCATTTTTACAATTACGGTAAATGGTGAAAAGAAAACAATGGTTACAGAAATACCTGACCATTCTGTTGCCGTAAAGCTTTTGCTTGAAAAGCTTACTGAATATAAAATCATCAATTCTCTTGAAGAAATTGAAGGAATTGGACACAGAATTGTACATGGTGGAGAAATCTTTAAGGATTCTGCTGTTATTACAGATGAAGTGTTAGAACAAATTGAAGACTTGGCTGAATTAGCGCCGCTTCACAATCGTGCTAACGCAACTGGTATCAGAGCTTTCCGTGAAGTATTACCAAACGTACCGGCGGTTGCTGTTTTCGATACAGCATTCCACCAAACAATGCCTGAAAGCTCTTATCTATACAGCTTGCCATATGACTACTATAAAGATTACGGAATCCGTAAATATGGTTTCCACGGAACTTCTCATAAATATGTATCCGAGCGTGCAGCAGAGTTATTAAAACGTCCTCTTGAGCAATTGCGCTTAATCTCCTGCCACTTAGGAAATGGAGCAAGTATTACAGCAATTGAAGGCGGAAAATCAATCGATACAACAATGGGATTCACTCCATTGGAAGGTTTAACAATGGGAACTAGATCTGGAAGCTTAGATCCTGCTTTAATCCCATTCTTAATGTCTAAAACAGGCAAAACAGCTGAAGATGTAATCAATATTCTTAATAAAAAATCCGGTATGCTTGGTGTTTCCGGTTTCTCCAGCGATTTGCGTGATATTGAACAAGCTGCTGAAGAAGGTAACGAGCGCGCTGAATTGGCTATATCTAAATTTGCAGATGGAATTCACAAATACATCGGTTCCTATGCAGCAAAAATGAATGGCGTAGACGCAATCATCTTCACTGCAGGTATCGGTGAAAATAGTTCTGAAATTCGTGCGCGTGTATTAAAAGGCTTGGAATTCATGGGCGTATACTGGGATCCAGCTTTAAATAACGTACGTGGAAAAGAACAGTTTGTAAACCACCCATACTCACCGGTTAAAGTTATTATCATCCCAACAGATGAAGAAGTAATGATTGCCCGTGATGTAGTACGTTTAACACATTAATAACTGGCTATAAAAAGGAAAATCACTTTGGTGTTTTTCCTTTTTAGCTATTTGAAAGGGAATTCAGAAATGGCATTAGGCCCCATATTCTGAATTCCTTATTTATTTATGAATATGAAAATTTTACGATATTTGCTTTTTTATTATCGTGACATACATAACTGCTATGTTTGATTACTGACACCACTAATCTCCCCTGCTTAATCTATTTAATTCCTCTCTTTATGTATCAATATTTATAAGTGAATTTTACCCATTTAATTCATCTATACAAATCAGATATGACTAAATGTAATGATATTTTGCGGAAGGAAGAAATTAGGTTGATATGTGATATACTTTTTATAATAGACCATTTAAAGAGGTGATTATATGGCATTTACGAAACGAGATCAGGAAATTTGGATGGAATTAAAAGAATGGGAAGCAGAAATGAAAGCAAGTGAACCAACCGATTTTGAAACGTATTATGATCGATGGATTGAGAATATGTTTAGGCTGTTGCCGGAAAGTACACAACAGGAATTTTTCTCTAGAATGGATAATTGGTTATTTCACCTGCATGCCATGATTCATGAATCCCAATTTCAAATAGATGCACGGAATCGAATAGTCACAAATGCGCGTATTTTTAATGAAAATATCTCTACCTTGAGTGACTTAAAAGATCTTTCCATTGATCAGCTCTCCTATATTGCTGAACAGCAAGTAGCCAGACATCGGCTTTATTCTTTCGTACAGGGGGGATTTTCGGCTATTAATGGTGGCTTAGTATTGGCAGCAGATTTGCCGGCTCAAATGGTAATCAACTTAAGAAGCATTCAGTTGATTGGTATTTCATATGGTTATGAAATGAATACACCTTATGAGATTATGCTTTCATTAAAGGTATTCCATGCAGGTACAATGCCTGATCGAATGCAAAAATATTTCTGGGAAACACTAATGGAAGATCTGGAACATCCCCCATCTTATTTTTATGAAGGGGAGGAAGAGATGAGTAATATATTTTGGTTTGACCAGCCTATTAAACAAATGATGAAGGCAATGGCTATTTATTTCTTTCGGAAAAAGGTATTTAAAGGATTCCCGGTTATCAGTGCGGCGATTGGTTCAAGTGCAAATTACCGCTTAACTAAAAGAGTGACGGATTTCGCAGATAAATTTTATAAGTACCGATACTTAAGTGAGAAAGAGAGCCTTTCATCATGAATGAAGGTATAGTTCAACAAAGTTGTTAAACCTCTTGGTACATTGAAAAATGCATAATAAGTGAATAAAATAATGAGAGCCGTCCTGAAAAAGGGCGGTTTTTTAATTGATTTATCCATTATGAATGAGTCTTACTTGTTATATCCTGGTTGGTTCGGTACCAAATCCATAAATCATTAATGATTGAGGCATGTTCAGCGATTTCATAATTAAGAGTACATGCTGCTTCAAAATCGTCCTCATTATTTAAGAGATTTAATTTATGATGAATCAGTCTTTCTAATTGTGTTATACGTTCCGGAATTGTCCCTCTAATCTGTTCCCAGTGAACAAGAATAGCTTGCTGCATGGCTAATGGATAGACAAAGAAGTCTTGCTTTAAACGAGGAATCGGTATACCGAGGCGTTCATTGTAAATAAAAAAATCGTCCATCTTGTTTCACTCCCCAAAGTTTAATTCATAAAAATAGTTTACACAAGTTGACAGTTATATACTAATTTCTTTTTTTATCAAGGTGTTACATCTATGGTAAAACAATTCAATTAAAAATAAATTTTCAGTTAACACTTGAAAAAGTAACATATTGTTGGTAAAGTGAATAACATATTCTAATGCATAAAAATATTATTTATTGAATAAATATACATCGGAGGGGATCGTTCATGAATAAAGATAAAGTAGTTCTTGCCTATTCAGGGGGATTAGATACATCGGTTGCTATATCCTGGTTAAAACAGAAGGGGTATGACATTGTGGCATGCTGCCTGGACGTAGGAGAAGGTAAAGATTTAGATTTTATAAAAGAAAAGGCTATAAAGGTTGGTGCCTGTACTTCTTATGTTATAGATGCAAAGGAAGAATTCGCGAATGATTTTGCTTTGATAGCGCTTCAGGCGCATGCGATGTATGAAGGAAAATATCCGTTGATATCAGCTTTATCGAGACCGTTAATAGCTAAAAAGCTGGTAGAAGTAGCGGAAAAGGAAAATGCGGTAGCTGTTGCACATGGCTGTACAGGTAAAGGGAATGACCAGGTACGTTTTGAAGTGTCTATTCAGGCATTAAATCCTGATTTAAAAGTATTTGCTCCTGTCAGAGAATGGGGCTGGTCTCGTGAAGAGGAAATTGAATATGCTAAACAAAACAATATACCAATTCCAATCAATTTGGATAGTCCATATTCTATTGACCAAAATTTATGGGGGCGCAGCAATGAATGCGGTGTTCTTGAGGATCCCTGGGCAGCTCCTCCGGAAGGAGCATATGATTTAACAGAAGCTTTAGAACATACTCCTGATGCCCCGGATATGGTAGAAATTACTTTTAAAGAAGGAGTTCCTGTTGCCTTAAATGGAATAGAGTATCCATTGTCCACATTGATTCTAAATCTTAATGATCTTGCCGGTAAACATGGTGTTGGCAGAATTGATCATGTAGAAAATCGACTGGTTGGAATTAAATCAAGAGAAATATATGAGTGTCCAGGTGCGCTGACATTAATTAAAGCGCATAAGGAGCTTGAAGATTTAACAATGGTAAAGGAACTGGCACACTTTAAGCCGGTTATTGAGAAGAAACTAACAGAGCTTATCTATGAAGGCCTATGGTTCTCGCCTCTAAAAGACTCTCTGATAGCGTTTTTGAAACAATCTCAAAGCTTTGTTACAGGTGTTGTGCGCGTTAAACTATTTAAAGGGCATGCCATTATAGAAGGTCGAAAATCTGAATACTCTCTATACAATGAAAATCTGGCAACTTATACATCAGCAGATGAATTTGATCATGAAAGTGCGGTTGGCTTTATCAATTTATGGGGACTGCCTACAAAAGTAAATAGTCAGGTTCATAATCAAAAGAAGGTGTCTGTGTGAAAAAACTATGGGGAGGCAGATTTACTAAAACCGCCGAAGAATGGATTGATTCTTTTGGTGCTTCCATCTCTTTTGACCAGGAGTTGGTCATGGAAGACCTTGAAGGAAGCCTCGCCCATGTGACGATGCTTGGTGCATGTGAAATCCTGGCGGAAGAAGAAGTTGATATCATTAAAAAGGGATTGAACTCTTTAAAAGCAAAGGCTGAAAAAGGAGAGCTATCTTTTTCTGTAGAATATGAAGACATCCATTTAAATTTAGAGAAATTACTTATAGATGAAATTGGTCCTTTGGGAGGTAAATTGCATACAGCCAGAAGCCGTAATGATCAAGTGGCAACCGATATGCATTTATATTTACGTGCTCAGGTCTCTGAAATCATCGATGGAATTACGGAATTTCAAAAAACGCTGATTCAGGTGGCTGAGAAACATATTGAGACAGTTGTTCCGGGATATACCCATTTGCAAAGAGCTCAGCCTATATCACTGGGTCATCATTTCATGGCCTATTTTTGGATGCTGCAGCGTGATAAGGATCGTTTGCAGGACAGCTTAAAGAGAATTAATTTATCGCCTCTTGGAGCAGGTGCTTTGGCTGGTACCACATTTCCGATTGACCGTGAACTGACGGCTGAGTTAATGGGGTTTGATGGAATATATAAAAATAGTTTAGACGCGGTAAGTGATCGGGACTTCATTGCAGAATTCCTGAATAATGCCTCCTTAATCATGATGCATTTGTCCAGATTCAGCGAAGAAATTATACTATGGTCCAGTCAGGAGTTTCATTTTATAGAGTTGGATGATACGTTTTCAACCGGTTCAAGTATAATGCCGCAAAAGAAAAATCCAGATATGGCTGAGCTGATTCGCGGTAAAACCGGCCGAGTATATGGAAATGCGTTTGGATTATTAACACTCTTAAAAGGCTTGCCGCTTGCTTACAATAAAGATATGCAAGAGGATAAAGAAGGGATGTTTGATACAGTCATAACGGTAAAAGGATCTTTAAAGATTTTTAATGGAATGATAGAAACCATGAAAGTTCATACCAATGTGATGAAGGAAGCGGTGTATAATGATTTTTCAAATGCGACCGAACTGGCGGATTACTTGGCAGCAAAGGGTATTCCTTTCCGCGAAGCACATGAAATTGTCGGTAAATTAGTACTCTTTTGTATACAAAAAGGGTATTACCTTCTCGATATTCCATTCGAAACATTAAAAGAAGCATCCGAACTTATCGAAAAAGATGTATATGAAGCACTGAAACCAGAAGAGGCTGTGAGAAGAAGAAATAGCTCGGGGGGAACAGGCTTTAACCAAGTGAGACTGGCCATTGATCAAGCAAAGAGTTTACTTGATTAATAGCTATCATACAGCAAAATCCCATGTGCCAAAGACATGGGATTTTTGCTGTTTAAATCGGATTACTCTGTTACTTTTTATTAAGCTGGTTTCTCGTCGGAACGAATAACCATTACATCACATTTTGCATAACGGATAATATGTTCTGAAACGCTTCCGATAAAGAAACGTTCAACGGCATTTAAACCAGTTGCGCCACATATAATCAAGTCCACATTATAGGATTTGGCGATATCTTTAGGAATTTTCACTTTTGGAGAGCCAAATTCAATACAGACGGCAACATCTCTGACGCCTGCATCAAGTGCCATTTGTTTATATTCTTCTAAAAGGTCTTTTGCATATTGTTCAGCACTCTCAGAAATGGAAATGCTGTACGCTTCAACTGCGGCAAAGGTACGGTTGTCGACAACATGAGCTAATACTAATCTGGCATCATTTCGTTTAGCCACATCAATTGCTTTTTTAAACGCCCATTCTGCTTCCTGTGAACCGTCTACTGCCACAAGGATATTATTATAGGATATTGCCATATTAATCTCCTCCTTTAAGTATATTTATATTATACTACAAATTACACGAAAAGTCGGAAAATTATATGAACATATTATGAAAAGAAGTTTAATTTCACAAAAATACTACAAATCCAAATATATTATTATTTGAATTATTATTATAAAATAACTATTGGAGTCGCATATAAATTGAAATTTTCTTACCCCGGCTAGATGTTTCTATTTTTAATCATATAAAAAACAGCGAGTGATCCTCGCTGTCTGTTGACTATTAAATGGTTACCAGTTCTTTAGGGAATTTAGTGAGTATCTCCACACCGTTTTCTGTCACATACAAATCATCTTCAATCCGTACACCGGCTTTGCCAGGCACGTATATACCAGGTTCGATTGTAAAGACCATTCCTTCCTGAAGAGGCAGAGTGTTTATTTCAGTCAAGGAAGGATATTCATGCACGCTGATGCCAAGTCCATGGCCAAGGCGGTGAGGGAAGTAGTCACCATACCCTTTATCTCTGATAATAGTACGGGCTGTTAAATCAATTTCGGCGCACGTTTTACCAGGTCGACATGCTTGAACAGCAGCAATTTGAGCCTCGAGTACAGTATCGTAGATTTCCTTTTGGACCTCATTTATTTGCCCGTAAGCAACTGTACGTGTGATATCAGAACAATATCCATCCACGACTACACCTAAGTCGAAGAGGACCAAATCACCCTTTTTGACTTTTGTCTGTCCTGGAACTCCATGAGGGGAAGCGGCATTGTCACCAGTCAGTACCATTGTGGCAAAAGACATTTCCGATACGCCTTCTTTTTTTAATTGATACTCTAATGCAGCCAGTATTTCCATTTCAGTTTTACCTTCTGCAATTTCTTCAGTTCCAATTTTTATGGCATAATCAGCAAGGCGACACGCTTCTTTAATGATTTTTAGTTCAGATGGACTTTTTATCATACGCATTTGGCGCATTTTTTCTTCCGCTGATAAATATGTAGGATGATTTAAAATGGAATTAAGTCCTTCAAGACGTTCCATCGTTAAATGTTCTTTTTCTACTGCTAAGGCTTGAATAGTAATGTTCCGTTTATTCAATGCTTCCTTAATGACTTCCCAAGGATTTTGTGTATCGGATATCCCTAGTACTTCATAACGCCAGCCAGCCTGTTTTACATCTGGAACCTCCATTTGTGGGCATATTAATATAGGTTCTTCAGTAGGAAATGCGAGTACAGCCAATAAGCGTTCATGAGGGTCGCTATAGAACCCGCTAAGATAAAATACATTTTCTGTAGATGTAATAAAAGCAGCATCAGCCTGTTTTTCGGTCAGCCAATTTGCCAATTGGTTCAATTTACTCATATCGTACCTCCATTAAAATTTATGTAAATGTTACTATGACAGTAGATTATCAATTATATAGTATAAAGTAAATTGTTAGATAACTTAAGAAAAAGGGTATTTATTAAAAAAAACAGAGAAAGGGCTGAATTAAATGAAAGTATCTTTCCATGGCCATTCCGTTGTAAAAATTGAAACTAGAGGAAAGCAGCTGCTGATCGATCCGTTTATTACAGGAAATGATCTCACTGATTTAAAAGTTGGAGATCTAAAGCCTGATTATATCTTAATTACCCATGGACATGATGATCACTTAGGGGATACGGTTCAGTTAGCAAAAGATCATGATGCGCTTGTTATTTGTAATTTTGAATTAAGTACATACCTGGGATGGAAAGGTGTAAAAACACATGGCATGTCCATTGGAGGAGCATATGACTTTGAGTTTGGAAGAGTTAAACTTACCCAAGCTTTTCATGGAACAGGATTCGAGGAAAATGGTCAAATGATTTATGGCGGAATGCCTGCTGGACTATTGATTACAGCTGAGGATAAAACAATTTATCATGCTGGAGATACAGGGTTGTTCTCGGATATGAAGCTGATTGGTGATCGTCATCCTATTGATTTAGCCTTCTTGCCGATAGGAGACAATTTTACTATGGGGCCGGAGGATGCTGCCTTGGCTGCAGAGTTTCTACATCCTAAACTAGTAGTTCCTATTCACTATAATACGTTTCCTCCTATTAAGCAGGATCCTTATTATTTTGCCTCCTTATGTGGGAAGAATCTTGTTCAAGTAATGAATCCGGGAGAGTCTATTGAATTATAAAGAATTGAAGCACGCATGAAGCATAGAGCTATATGTGTGCTTCTTTTTTTTTCGTTTATTCATATATTTATTCTATAGGAGGGATGAATCAATGAAAATCCGTTATGGAATATGTCTGGTCAGCAGTTTAGCCATGATGATATGGGCGCTTCCCTATTTATCATTTGAAGGGAATCTGGAAGAAAGTCTTTTTTCATCCGCATGGCTTGCACTGGTCTTTAGTGTAATGGGAGGGAATCTATCAGCTATTCTTTATAATGAAGGCAAAAAAGGGACAACCGTACAGGCAAAAAAAGCAGAAAAACCCCTTATTTCCAAGCAATATAAAAGGTCACGTTGATTGATTGGAGCGTTTCCCATTATAATAGTAATAATGGATAACGAAAAAGGGTGAATAGTTTGGCTACTAAGCATGAACAAATACTAGCATATATTGATGAACTTCCGATCGGTCAAAAAATCTCGGTACGGCAAATTGCAAAAGCGCTAAGCGTTAGTGAGGGGACCGCCTATCGAGCAATTAAAGAGGCAGAAAATAAAGGGTATGTCAGTACGATTGAAAGAGTTGGAACGATTCGTATTGAACGCAAGAAAAAAGAAAATATAGAGAGATTGACATTTGCTGAGGTAGTCAATATAGTGGATGGTCAGGTACTCGGAGGCAGAACAGGGCTTCATAAAACCCTGAATAAATTTGTCATCGGAGCTATGGAACTGGAAGCCATGATGCGTTACACAGAGGCGGGCAATCTTCTAATTGTCGGGAACCGTGTTAAGGCGCATGAACTTGCATTAACAGCAGGAGCAGCTGTTCTCATTACCGGCGGGTTTGATACAGCTGAATCCGTAAAAAGGCTGGCTGATGAGTTACAAATGCCCGTAATTTCTACATCCTATGATACCTTTACGGTTGCTACAATGATTAATAGGGCAATTTATGATCAGCTTATCAAGAAAGAAATTTTACTTGTTGAAGATATTCTTATTCCAATTCAGCAAACAGAAGTCCTGAAAGTGGGCAACACAATCGAAAGATGGACGGAGCTGAATAGAACAACAAAACACAGCCGCTTTCCGGTAGTGGATGAAAGTCTTCGTTTGCAGGGAATGGTTACATCCAGGGATATTCTGGGTCATGACGCTTCCGTGCAGATTGAAAAGGTGATGACTAAGAATCCTATCTTTGTAGGTGAAAAAACAAGTGTGGCTTCAGCTGCCCATATGATGGTTTGGGAAAGTATTGAATTACTGCCGGTCGTAGATAATCGTAATCTGTTGATTGGAATCATTAGCAGACAAGATGTCCTGAAGGCACTGCAAATGAGCCAGCGTCAGCCGCAGGTTGGAGAAACAATTGATGATGTCATAGCGAATCAAATGACTGTTGTTCAAGGTGAGGATACGTATCAGTGTGAAGTGACGCCGCAAATGACTAACCAGTTGGGTACCATTTCTTATGGCGTATTCACGGCTATGGTCATTGAAGCGACGAACAGAGTGATGAGAGGATATAAACGCGGGGATTTAGTTGTTGAAAATATGACAATTTATTTCCTTAAGCCTGTACAGCTGGAGAGCAGACTCAAAATCGTTCCAAAGGTTCTGGAAATTGGCCGGAAGTTTGGAAAAGTTGATATAGAAGTCTTCAATGAGGGCAAATTGGTTGGAAAAGCGATGATGACATGCCAATTATTAGAGAGAACGTAATCTGTTATAAAAAAATTGCCTTTATAGTTACTATAAAGGCAATTTGCTTATTTTTTGGTATTTCCGTGATACATTATTTCATAGCTGCATGATATTCTTCTTCAGCCAGGGGAGCATAGTATTTATACATTTTTATACCGTTATAAACACTCATTCCACCTACTAGGATGAAGATTGCAGCAACGATAAAGGTAACAGTCGATTGAAATAGGAATAGCTGATTAAGGCCAAACAGAGTTACAAACAATCCTAAAGAGATTGATGATTTACCGGTTAGATGTGCTCGCTGCATAGGTAGCTTGGTTCTGAAATATTTTGTCTTATAATAAATAAAAAAAGAAAAAGACATGACAATCAAAAATACGAATATAATCATACATTGTGCCTCCAAATGGTTTGTATCCCTATATTGTACAAGATTTTGAAAAAATGTACCAATATGGATTTTAGCAGACCTTTCTATATCCTTTACTAGGGATAGCAGATGCATTGTATACATAAATAAGCAACTTAAAAGGAGAAGAGCGATGAAAGAACAGATTATAGAAGCAATAAAAACATATAATACGATTATTTTGCACAGGCATGTTCGTCCGGACCCTGACGCCTATGGATCACAATGCGGATTAGGAGAAATGATTAAGTATTCGTTTCCGGATAAACGTGTTTTCATGGTTGGGCAAGAAGAGGAGTCTTTACACTTTTTAAAGAGGCTTGATGTCATTTCTGATGAAGTATATAAAGGGGCATTGGTTATTGTTTGTGATACAGCCAATCAGGCAAGGGTCTGTGATCAGCGTTACACGAAAGGCGATATGCTCATTAAAATAGATCATCATCCGAATGAGGATCCTTATGGAGATCTTTTATGGGTAGATACATCAGCCAGTTCCTGCAGTGAAATGATTTATGAATTATTTGAGTATGGTAAAGATAAAGGGTTCCGTATGAATCAAGAAGCAGCACGCTTATTGTATGCGGGGATAGTTGGTGACACGGGAAGATTCCTTTACCCAAGCACGACTGACAAAACATTCCTGTATGCGGGTGAGCTTATTCAGTATGGATTTAATCGCTCCGACATATACAATGGCATGTATGATGTGGATGAATCGGTCGTTCGCCTGAATGGGTATGTATTTGAAAACTTCAAAATAATTAATCCAGGAGTAGGCGTAGTCGTTATTAGGCAGGAGACGATGAACAAATTCGGTGTGAAACCCTCTGAAGCCTCTTTACTCGTTAGTACATTAGGTTCAGTAAAGGGAATCAATGCATGGGTATTTTTCATAGAAGAAGATGAGGAAATTCGTGTTCGCCTCAGATCCAAAGGACCTGTTATTAATAAGGTGGCTATGAAATACAATGGAGGGGGTCACCCTATGGCATCAGGCGCGACCATTTACAATTGGGAAGATATGGATCATGTGCTCGCTGATCTCGTCCAGGTTTGTTCTGACTACTTAGTCTAAATAAATTAATAACAGCCAGGTATGAGGTGCCCGGCTGTTATTATATTTGTTTAATCGATAAATCAATCTCGATATGTGTATAAATAATTAATTCCTTAATTTCCACTTGGTAGTGCCTGCCGTTTAATTTGATATCCTTATTAATAATGGCTCTTTTAAGGAGCTCTTTTCCGCGGCTGACACTTTCCAAATCTTTGCCTAATAAACTGTCAAAGTCCTTCTTAATGCTTTGCTCTACTTCAAAAATACTGAGGGGATCCAATCTGTATTTTTTATAGTTTATTATACGGATAGATATATCCTGCACAAGTAATTTACTTTCATTTTTTTTGTTTAAAATTTCATATTCATTTTGCCATATCTCAAGCTCATCGTGTAAATCTTTAATGGCATCTTGTTGCGTTTCAATCAATTGAATCTGTTTTTCCTGCAAGTCCCCAAACATATACAAAAAAAGACCCCAGCCTATAATGGCCCCCATAATCATTCCTGCAAAAAAACGCTGCCACAGGGGGTTTCTATAATACGGAGGGATTCTCATGGATTCAGTTGCTCCTGTGTCAACCATTGGATAATAAGTGCGCCCGCCTGTGCTCCTCCAAGTGCAGAAATAATTATTAAAATTTGTTTGAATAAATCTTTGGTCGCGCCGTGAAAGATGCCTCGTTCAAATGAATAGACCGCATCAAATGTCCCGCCGATAGCTGCTACTATAGCCCAAATTCTCAATCCTTCTGAAAGCCGGTATACATGAGTTAATGGGGGTTGACCGGTTATGAAAGCAGCCAATCCACCAATTAACGACCCGCCTAGTAAAACGCCAAATGATATGAAGAAACTGTTTATAAAAGCTGGTAAAAAAGCTTGGTTCATCATCCTCGTCCTTTTTGTTTTTTTACATATATATGAGGGTGTAGTACTTAATATGTAACTTAGAAAAAGTTATCAAAACTTTACCGAACATATTTTCTTTTTTTGCATGGGACTTCTATAATAGATATAAGAGAAAATTTCTACTGATTAATAAAATGTTAACAAGGATGTGACTTGTAATGTCATTAATCCATCTTCATGTATATAGCGCTTATAGTCTTCTAGAGAGTACGTTATCAATAAGGGATATCGTTACCTCAGCGAAGAATAATGGTTTCAGCAGTATAGCACTAACAGATCGTAATGTTATGTATGGGGCTGTGTCTTTTTACAAGGAATGTATGGCACAAGGAATTAAGCCTATTATCGGTTTGACTGCAGATATATTTGATGATGAAGAAAAGGAAAGCTACCCTCTGATTTTACTGGCGAAGGATAATGAGGGCTATCACAATCTGATGAAAATATCGAGCGCGATTCAAACGAAATCTCCAAATGGTTTGCCTTTCAGATGGTTGAAAGGATATTCAAGAGGGTTAATTGCAATCTCTCCTGGGAGAGAAGGGGAAATCGAGAGTGCGCTTATATACCGTGTCAGTGAGGCAGAGAAAATCCTTCTGAAATATAAAAAATTGTTTGGTGATCTTTCTTTTTATCTTACACTGCCTGAATCGCATGCAGACAACATGGCACGTGAGGCGGTCAAGCAATTGGCTGATCAAACAAACACCCAGCTTGTCGCTGCTCACCATATCTGCTATTTGAAAGAGGAAGACTCACTCGCTTATCAGGCTTTGATGTGTTTAAAAAATAATATAAAGATAGAAGAACTGGATTATACTGAATTGCCTAAGGGTGAAAGGAAGCATTTTGCAAGCCGATCGGAAATGATGGAATGGTATTCATCCGATGTAGATGCACTCGAAAATACTGTCCGAATAGCTGAACAATGCCAAGTAACCTTAGAATTTAATCAAAGATTACTTCCGAAGTTCCCAGTACCAAATGATTTGTCAGCTCAACAGTATTTGACGGAAATTTGCAAGAAAGGATTCGCGAAACGTTATTCTAATCCTGATAAAAAGCATTATGAACGTTTGGAATATGAACTGTCTGTTATATCATCTATGGGATTCAGTGATTATTTTTTGATCGTTTGGGACTTTATGAATCATGCCAATAGACAAGGAATTTTAACAGGGCCGGGACGTGGTTCGGCTGCAGGGTCAATGGTTGCCTATGTACTGGGAATCACGAATGTAGACCCTATCAAATATAACCTCTTATTTGAGAGATTCTTGAATCCGCAGAGGGTTACAATGCCTGATATTGATATTGATTTTCCGGATAACCGCAGAGAAGAAATAATCCGTTATGTAGCAAATAAATATGGGCCTATCCATGTGGCTCAAATTATCACATTTGGTACATTTGGAGCAAAGGCAGCCTTGCGTGATGCAGGAAGAGTATGTGGTTTAAATACGAAGGAGCTGGATATGCTTTCCCGCTCCTTGCCTTCCATCAACGGGTTAACCATACAATTGGCTGAATCTGAATCCAGTCGTTTTCGTTCATGGAGGGACGAATCGGCCCTTCATAAACAAATCTATGAAATTGCAAGGAAATGGGAAGGCCTCCCGAGACATACATCCATTCATGCGGCAGGTGTGATTATAACGGATCAGCCGCTGACAGACTTAATACCGATCCAGGATGGACATGAAGGTGTTTATTTAACTCAATTCCCAATGGAGATTTTAGAAGAAATCGGCCTTTTGAAAATGGATTTTCTAGGCCTGCGGAATTTAACCTTACTTGATCAAATTATAAAACAGATTAATCGGATGCCTGGTAAAAGGATTACATTAAATCAGATTCCATTGGATGATAGGAATACATTTGAATTATTAAGCAAGGGTTTAACTTCTGGGATTTTTCAATTCGAATCTGCGGGCATGCAAAATGTCCTCAAAAAACTAAAACCAACCGTCTTTGAAGATTTAGTAGCAGTTAATGCATTGTACAGACCGGGTCCAATGGACAATATCCCTGCTTTTATAAATCGTAAACATGGGAGTGAGCCCATTGCATTTCCTATTCCCGAATTGGAAACGATTCTGAAATCTACCTACGGGATTATCGTGTATCAGGAGCAAATTATTCAGATTGCTTCCACGATGGCCGGCTTCAGCTTAGGAGAAGCGGATTTACTTAGACGAGCTGTGAGCAAAAAGAAAAAGGATGTGCTGGATGAACAAAGAGCTCATTTCGTAAAAGGAGCTATTTCTAAAGGATATGAACATCATATAGCTAATGAAGTGTATGATTTAATCGTCCGGTTTGCAAACTATGGATTTAATAGAAGCCATGCGGTCGCTTACAGCTTAATTGCTTATCAGTTGGCGTATTTAAAGGCAAATTATTTTCCAAGCTTTATGGCTGGATTAATGACTTCGGTGATTGGAAACGATGAGAAAATAGCTCAGTATGTCCAGGAATTAAAATCAAAAGAGTATACTGTTTATCCACCATCAATCAATAAAAGCCACTTCCCTTTTGTTCTTGAAGGAGAGCAAGGCGTACGTTATAGCCTGGCAGCCGTGAAAGGAATTGGAGCGTCTGTCTTAAAAGAAATCGTTACGGTACGAAAGAATGGCCCATTCGAAGACTTGTTTGACTTCTGTATACGTATTCCGTTACGCATAATAAATAGAAAAGTATTGGAAAATTTATGTTATGCCGGTGCATTTGATGAGTTTAATATGGACCGCGCAAGCATTCTGGCAAGTATCGATGTGGCACTGGAACATGCCGAATTGGTTCGTCCTGATTCCGAAGATGACGGCTTTTTTGATGCTGATGATCTGTTTATTAAGCCGAAATATATAGTGGTAGATTCGATGCCAACGGATAAAAAATTACAAAAAGAAAAAGAGGTTCTAGGCTTATACTTATCTGAACATCCCATCAGCGGGTCAAGGGCGTTATTGAAAAATGCAGGGGCACTGCCTCTTTCTAAGTTCTCATTGAACTCAACTGGATTTATTGGAGCTTATATACAATCCGTTAAAGCGATTCGCACGAAGAAGGGGGAAAGTATGGCTTTCTTGTTTTTAAGCGATGAAACGGGCGATATGGAGGGTGTTGCTTTCCCAAATGTGTACAAGCAATACTCGTCGTTATTAAAAGAAGGAAGTTTAGTTTTAATAGAAGGAAAGCTGGAAGAACGGAATAGTAAGAAACAATTTGTTATTCAAAATATGTATGATTTAGAGAATAATATTCCACAAATAAAAGAACTCTTCAAATCGGTATATATAAAGGTTGCTCCGAATGTTCAAACGAGTAAAACATTAACGGCCATTCGAAACATTCTGAATCGATACCGTGGGAACACCAAAGTATATGTATATTATGAAAAAGAGGCAAAAACCATACAGTTATCCAGAGAAAATTGGGTGAACCCTACACCTGCCTTATTAGCAGATTTAGAAGGAATTATAGGGGAAGGAAATGTTTTAATCAAAGAAGATTAACTATGTACAAGACTGAATATTGTGATATATTTACAGTATAATTTCAGGCCTGACCAAAAATGGATTCAATTGTCTTTATATAATAAAAAGGGGTGTAGGTAATTGACATTAAGAGAAGAAGCGTTGCATATGCATCGTTTAAATAAAGGGAAACTGGAAACGGTAGCCAAGGTACCTCTGCGGAATGCACATGACTTAAGTCTTGCATATTCTCCTGGTGTAGCCGAACCATGTAAACTTATACATGATAAGCCTGAGGCAGTATATGAATATACTATTAAGGGCAATATGGTGGCCGTGGTATCAGATGGAACAGCGGTATTAGGTCTTGGAAATATCGGCCCGGAAGCAGCATTGCCGGTCATGGAAGGCAAAGCATTACTATTTAAAGCATTTGCGGGAGTCGATGCATTCCCAATCTGTTTAAATACAAACGACGTTGATAAAATTGTAGAGACCGTAAAATTACTTGAACCTACCTTTGGCGGAATTAATTTAGAAGATATTGCTGCTCCAAATTGTTTTGTCATTGAAGAAAGACTTAAAAAAGAAATAAATATCCCCGTTTTCCATGACGATCAGCATGGTACAGCGATTGTGACGGTTGCAGGTCTGGTCAATGCCCTGAAACTGTCCAATAAAAAAATGTCTGAGATAAAAGTGGTAGCGAACGGCGCGGGGGCTGCCGGTATAGCTATTATTAAACTTCTTTATAACTATGGTGTACGCGATTTAATCATGTGCGATAGTAAAGGTGCCATTTACGAAGATCGTGCTTATGGTATGAATACTGTAAAAGCTCAAGTCGCTAAATACACCAATAGAGATCGAATGGAAGGAAGTTTGGAAGATGTCATTAAAGATGCAGATGTCTTTATCGGCGTATCGGTTGCTGGTGCATTGACATCAGAAATGATTAAATCTATGGCCCCTGATCCAATCATTTTTGCAATGGCTAATCCAGTTCCTGAAATTATGCCGAAATTGGCTAAAGAAGCGGGAGCAGCTGTTGTGGGTACGGGAAGATCAGATTTTCCCAATCAGGTAAATAATGTATTAGCTTTCCCGGGAATCTTTAGAGGGGCACTTGATGTCAGAGCGACTCATATTAATGAGAAAATGAAAGTTGCAGCTGTTGAGGCGATTGCCAATCTGATTGCAGACGAAGAATTACACGCGGATTATGTCATACCGGCACCTTTTGATCCACGGGTTGCGCCGGCAGTAGCTGCAGCAGTAGCAAAAGCGGCTATGGAAACAGGGGTTGCCAGATTAAAAGTTGACCCTGAAGAAATCAGAAAGAAGACAGAATTACTATCCTCCATTGGAAAAAGTGAGTGATGACAGATGCAACAGCAAACTGAGGGACAATCCAAAGTATATTTAGAGATAGTTCGTAAACTGCAAAGAATGATTGAAGAAGACCATCTTGTTTCAGGAGATAAAATTCCTTCTGAAAGGGAACTGTCAGATCGATTAAATGTTGGCCGTTCCTCAGTCAGAGAAGCTTTGAGAGCACTGGAACTTTTAGGGCTGATTGAAACAAGAAGGGGAGAAGGTACATTCATACATGATTTCCAGGAGCATAAGCTTGTAGAATTACTCGGTTCATTTTTTATTTTAGAAGGTAAAACAAAGAAAGATTTAATTGAAGTGAAAATATTGCTGGAAAAAGATTGTATACGAATAATGGCTGAATTTAATCAGAGGAATCCAGAGGCTATTAAAGATTTATATAATTGGGCCAGAAACAACGCATTTACAGATGAGGCTTACTTCTCCAAATTGGCCGAATTGACAGAAAATCGTTTGATGGAGAGAATATGGAAAACGGTAAATAGTTATTGCAAAGCATCGGGCTATGAATTTTTCATTAAGGATCCGAAGCAGTATATCATTTTGGCTGCTTTACTTGAAAACGGCCAAAAAGATGAAGCGCTTGAAATATACGAGACAAAAATCAGAGAAAACATCAGAGATTTTGTGATAAGTGAATAAAAAACCATCATATATTGGCCTTATAAAGGTACATTTTGTAAACTATATAAGGCCAAATTCCTAAACCTTACAAACCTTTTAATTCAATGACTTCACTAGGACATAGGATTGAGAGGTTTAAAGGTTTTTTTGTTTTACTAAGTCATTAAAGGAAATAATTAAACATAATAAATTTTCTAAGTAACTACGTCCTTTGCAGCAGAAGAGAGGAAACGGAGTCCACCAAGTAGTTTGTCCTATTACCATAGTCTGTATATATCTGAATGGAAGGCAGGTATAATAGATAAGGTGCTTTTCTGAAATCACTGGCTGATGAAATAATGAGTAGGTTCATTGTAATACGAAAGGGGATCGAGAGCTTTGTTGAAAGACATGTTTTCTCGCACAAAGAAAAAGAAGTATGCAACTATTCCTTCCGAGCAAGCTAAACAAGATGTACCTGAAGGAATTATGATGAAATGCCCATCCTGTAAAAATATTAATTACTCAAAAGAAATATTAAAGAATGATAAAGTTTGCCCAAAATGTGGGTATCATCACCCGATGAATGCCGTTGAACGTTTAAGCAGCTTATTGGATAAGGATTCATTTGAGGAATACGATCGGGAAATGATTTCTGGAAATCCATTGAATTTCCCTAATTATACTGAAAAGCTAAATAGTGATCGAAACAAGACGAATCAGAATGAAGCGGTAGTAACAGGGGTAGGTCGAATCGGTGGTCAGACCACTGTCGTTGCCATAATGGATTCTACCTTTCGGATGGGCAGTATGGGCTCTGTGGTTGGTGAGAAGATTACAAGGGCCATTGAAAAAGCGGATGAATTAAAGTTGCCATTTGTTATATTTACGGCCTCTGGTGGAGCCAGAATGCAAGAGGGAGTTATAAGTCTCATGCAAATGGCGAAAACGAGTGCGGCTTTAAAACGGTTTAGTGAACGGTCGGGACTGATTATTTCAGTTATGACTCATCCGACAACTGGTGGGGTGTCAGCAAGTTTCGCATCACTCGGGGATTATAATCTTGCAGAACCGGGTGCTTTAATAGGATTTGCCGGTCGCCGTATTATCGAGCAAACCATCCACGAAAAATTACCGGAGGATTTTCAAACAGCTGAATTCCTGTTAAAACATGGTCAACTAGATGCAGTGGTGCCAAGATGTGAAATGAAACAGACATTGGCTGCTATTATTGATATTCATACAACAGGGGGGGATAAATGATGCCGGGAGAATTGTCATTTGAAAAACCAATACAGGATCTTCAAAAAAAAATAAATGAATTGAAGAAAATGACTACATATTCGGATGGAGATTTTACAGAAGAAATTATAAAGCTGGATGAACGGCTGGCTGAATTGGAAAAAGAGTTGTATCAAAATATAAAGCCATGGGATCGTGTGGAAATAGCCAGGTATTCATTGCGGCCTACCACCTGCGATTACATAGAACAGTTATTTACGTCATTCTTTGAGTGTCATGGGGATCGACTTTTTGGTGATGATGAAGCAATAGTAGGCGGTATAGCCAAATATCATGGAATGCCAGTGACCGTAATTGGCCATCAGCGGGGCAAAGACACGAAAGATAATATTCGCCGAAATTTTGGTATGCCTCATCCGGAAGGATACAGAAAAGCTTTACGATTAATGAAGCAGGCAGAAAAATTTAAGAGACCTATTATCTGTTTTATTGATACAAAGGGAGCCTATCCTGGTAAGGCGGCAGAAGAACGGGGACAAAGTGAAGCTATCGCCAGGAATTTATTCGAAATGGCTGGCTTAAAAGTACCTATCGTATGTATTGTAATTGGCGAAGGGGGAAGTGGAGGAGCATTGGCTCTTGGTGTGGGTGACCATATCCATATGCTTGAGAATTCCACCTACTCAGTTATTTCTCCTGAAGGTGCGGCATCCATCCTTTGGAAAGATGCCTCCATGGCAAAGAAAGCGGCAGAATCGATGAAGATTACGGCACCTGATTTGAAAGAGTTGGGCATTATAGATGAGATTATTCCTGAAGTACTTGGGGGTGCCCACCGTTCGGTGAAAGATCAGGCAAAGGAAATAGATAAAATCTTACAGAAGTCGTTGGATCAATTAAAAGAAATGAGCAGCGAGGAATTGGTTAATAGAAGGTATGACAAATATAAAAATATAGGGAAGTATGATTTTTCAGCTCACTTTGCAACAAATCATTAAACGTACTACATATTAGATGTACGTTTCAGACTGTAGACAAAGTCCTTATTTTAGGGGACCTTGTCTACAGTTTTTTGTTTTCTCTGTCCTCTTCTATCCAGTTCACGCTATTTTCTGCAGAATGGGCTCGCTTTCCGCGGGCAAGCATCAAGCCTCCTCGTGCTTTGCACTGGGTCTGGATACGCTTGTTTTTCCCGCAGGAGTCTCGCTCATTCTGCAGAAAATAGGTCACTGCGTTATAGGGGGGTTCTCTGTTTAAGACATAAATCCTCTGTAGGCAAATGAATCGTGAACAGTTAGAGGTGATTACGTTAGAACAACTTGTGCCGGAGAACCATTTGGTTTGTAAAGTAGAAGCCGCCATTGATTTTTCGTTTATCTATCCACTGGTTGAGGATAAATATTCGGCTGAACGTGGGCGTCCAAGTATTGATCCAGTCGTATTAATCAAAATGACATTCATTCAATATATAATTCAGAAATCGGCCTCTATTGGGTCATTCTGAATTCCTTTTGTCTACAATCTGAAACGTACATATTAGATGTACGTTTCTTTTTTTGTGGTTTAGGGAAAAATACAAGAAATGTCCATTATTTAAAATTCCCTTGAAAAATATTGAAGAACAACCATCATGGTACCGTTTTCATAAAAATTTCCTTGGTACAAGGGGCTTTACGAAAGGTTTTTGTTATCATAGAATAAGGATGCGATGTGAATATGATTAAACGGAAACAACTTATATTTCGTGATTGTGTTTCTGTCTATTACAGATGTATACTCAATGAGGATAATACTAAACACGGGGTGATATCATGAAAAGAATAGGTGTATTAACAAGTGGGGGAGATTCACCAGGCATGAATGCTGCGGTACGTGCCGTTGTAAGAAAAGCCATTTTCCACGATTTAGAGGTTTATGGAATTTATAACGGATATCAAGGCCTTCTGAATGGAAACATTAAAAAGCTGGAGATTGGTTCAGTAGGAGATATTATACATAGAGGCGGAACGATGCTGTATACTGCTCGTTGTCCAGAATTCAAGGAAAGAGATGTTCAATTAAAGGGAATTGAGCAATTAAAGAAATTTGGGATTGAAGGGCTTGTCGTTATAGGTGGAGATGGGTCTTATCGTGGAGCCAGAGCCTTAACAGAGCATGGATTTCCATGTATAGGTGTACCTGGAACGATTGATAATGATATTCCAGGGACAGAATTCACAATTGGATTTGATACAGCCTTGAACACAGTTATTGATTCTATTGATAAAATCAGAGATACAGCAACATCACACGAACGAACATACGTCATAGAGGTTATGGGAAGAAATGCCGGAGATCTTGCATTATGGGCAGGACTTGCCGGTGGAGCGGAATCTATTCTTATTCCTGAAGAAAACTATGATATGAATGATATCATTAATAAGCTGCAGCGTGGGCATGATAGAGGAAAGAAACACAGTATTATTATTGTTGCTGAAGGTGTAGGCAGTGGTATGGAAATCGGTAAAGAAATCCAGGAACGCACTGGTCATGAAACGCGCGTGACTGTTTTGGGACATGTTCAGCGCGGGGGATCACCAACAGCGACTGATCGCGTTTTAGCCAGTCGGTTGGCTGCTAAAGCTGTTGAATTGCTTCTTGAAGGTACAGGAGGTCGCGCAGTAGGAATCGTTAACAACAAATTAGTTGATTATGACATTATTGAAGCGTTAAAGATGCCGCATGCGATTGACCAAAAAATGTATGAGTTATCTCAGGAGCTTTCAATTTAATTAAGAAGTAAAAATAGGAGGATACAACATGCGTAAAACAAAAATCGTATGTACGATTGGACCAGCCAGTGAGACATTAGAAAAGTTAAAAGCATTAATGGAGGCAGGAATGAATGTTGCCCGTCTTAACTTTTCTCATGGCAGTCACGAAGAACATCGTGCAAGAATACAAACTATTCGTCAGGCTGCTAAAGAAACTGGCAAAACTGTAGGAATTTTACTTGATACAAAAGGTCCGGAAATTCGCACACATAATATGGAGAATGATGGCTTTGAATTAGTGGCTGGTCAAGATGTCACGATTTCTATGACTGAAGTACTTGGTACTCCGGAAAAATTCTCAATTACTTATGAAGGTCTCATTGATGATGTTCATGAGGGATCCAGAATTTTGGTAGATGATGGGTTAATCGGCCTTGAAGTAACAGGTTTGGATAAGGATAAAAAAGAAATCTATACAAAAGTTCTTAACACGGGAATGATTAAGAACAAAAAAGGTGTAAACGTACCAGGAGTTTCTGTGAAATTACCGGGAATTACACAGAAGGATGCTGAAGATATCGTTTTCGGTATTCAGGAAGAAGTTGATTTTATTGCAGCTTCCTTTGTTAGAAGAGGCGCGGACGTTCTTGAAATCAGAGAATTACTTGAAAAGCATAATGCCGGTCATATCCAAATCATCCCGAAAATCGAAAATCATGAGGGTGTAGAAAACATTGAAGAAATCTTAGAGGTTTCTGATGGTCTAATGGTAGCACGTGGAGATCTTGGCGTTGAAATTCCTGCTGAAGATGTACCTCTTGTCCAAAAAGATTTAATTAAACGCTGCAATACACTGGGCAAACCGGTTATTACGGCAACACAAATGCTTGATTCTATGCAACGTAATCCGCGTCCAACACGTGCGGAAGCAAGTGACGTGGCAAACGCAATCTTTGATGGAACGGATGCAATTATGCTCTCTGGTGAAACAGCTGCCGGCCATTATCCAGTTGAAGCGGTTCAAACGATGCATAATATTGCTAGTAAAGCAGAAACTGCTTTAAATTATAAGGCCATTCTATCTGCTCGCAGTAAAGATCATGATTATAGTGTGACGGATGCAATTGGACAATCTGTAGCCCATACAGCTTTAAACTTAAAGGTTTCAGCTATTATTACACCAACACAAAGCGGCTCAACGGCACGTGTGATTTCCCGTTACCGTCCTAAAACACCTATTATCGCAATCACGTCTGATGAAAGAGTTATGAGACGATTAGCATTGGTATCCGGTGTTTATCCAATTTTGGGTACTCTTACAACAACTACTGATGACATGCTTGAAAATGCAGTACAAGCAGCTACAGAGCAAAACTTGGTAAAACCAGGTGAGTTGGTTATTATCACAGCAGGTGTACCAGTGAATGAATCAGGTACAACAAACATTATGAAAATCCATCTAATTGGATCTGTGTTAGCAAGTGCCCAAGGAATTGGACGAAAATCTGCTTGCGGCCGCGTTGTGATTGCGAACAATGCTGAAGATGCGATTGCTAAAGTTCAAGAAGGATCTATTTTAGTTACAAATGCAACTGATAAAGACATGATGCCAGCAATTGAAAAATGCGCAGCCTTGGTAACAGAAGAAGGCGGTTTAACGAGTCATGCTGCTGTTGTAGGTTTAAGCCAGGGTATTCCGGTTATTGTTGGAGTTGAAAATGCAACAAGCCTATTTACGCATAACCAAGTTATAACTGTAGATAGCCGCAGTGGCCGTATTTACGAAGGAAATACTGGAATTCTGTAATAAGCAGGATGGAAATGGAGCTGTTTGTTTAGCTGTTTGCTAATTTAAACAGCTCTTTTTTTAATCCTTGACTATGAATTATGCTAAACTAAAACGAAATGGCGTAATAACATTTGGCAATTAGGAGGTTATGAATGAAGCTTACAACCATATTTTTCATTCTTATACCAATTATAGAAATTATCGTGTTGTTGGTTTCCGGTTCATATTTAGGAATTGGTTGGACTGTTTTCCTTATCTTTTTTACCGGAATAATCGGGGTATTTTTGGCTAAGAAACAGGGCCTTCAAACCATTCGACGTGCACAAGAACAAATGAGTAAAGGGTTTATGCCGGGTGAAGAAGTCTTTAACGGGATTTGTATTCTGGTCGGAGGTTTCCTGCTTTTGCTGCCTGGTTTTATTAGTGATTTTGCTGGGTTTCTATTGCTTATTCCCTATACAAGGAAAGGTCTTAAGCCAATCCTTTATACTTTGCTTACAAAATACATGAACAAATCACGTAAGACGATTACAATTATTCGATAAATCAGGGGGCTGCTTCTAGCGATAAAAATCGTTAGAAGCAGCCCTTCCATTTATTTTCTAATAATGGGAGGTTTAGGGCCCATGATAAAGTTTTTCAAATCCTGAAGGATATGCAATTTATATAATGTTCGCAAGATAACTAGGACAATCGGCCCAACGATAAAACCTAGGAACCCGATCAGTTTAAATCCGACAAATATTGAAACTAGTGTCGCCAATGGATCAAGGCCAATGCTGGAGGAAAGAATTTTTGGTTCCATGAATTGTCTTTGGACGATTACCACGGTATATAAAATACCAAGTCCAAGTGCTAAGCCGAGGTTGCCAATAATCAGTTCATAAATGATCCATGGAATAAATACTAATCCTGTACCAAGATAGGGTAGTAAATCAACAAAGCCGATAATAAGGGCAATCGTTATAGCATAATTCACCCGCAGTATTAACAAACCCACCAGAACAATCAATGCGGTTATGGATATTAAAGTGAGTTGTGCTCTTATAAATCCAAATAATGCTTTTTCCAACTCTTTAAGCACATTCTTTAGATTATACATTGCTTTATTCGGCAGGCTTTTTTCGCTGTATTGAAGTAATTTATCCCATCTTTTTGCAATGAAAAATGTTGCCAGCAAAGTAAATAGGGCCCCTGTTCCCACGCTTGGGAGCCAGCCAATAAAAACAGGGATAAAGCCTAAACTGGACTGAAGGATTGATCCTATCATGCTGCCTGCTTCCTTCCCTATGTGCTCAATATTGGACAGAATCGTATCCTGCTGTCCGGTATCGAGGGTATTAAAGAAGGATATAATTTTTTGGTAAAATGGAAGTATATGGTTTGTGAAGTAATTTTGAGTAAATACAATCATCGTATTTAAATGTTCAGGTAATACTTCTGACAAATAGGTGATACCGACAACCACTTCAGATACAAGAAAAGTAATCAAACCAGCAATAAGTGCAACGGTAACAAGCATAGAAAGTATAACGGATAAGCTTCTTGGTATCTTAAGTTTATTTGTTAAGAATGAGATAAAGGGCTTAAGCAGATAGGCAAACGCTAAGCCAATAATAAATGGGTACGTATATTTAGCTGTAAGAAGCAGTAAATAAAAGGACAGGTATACCCCAACAATAACAATCACAAAGCGTAAAACTTTATAAAGATGTTCAAGGTTCATTCGGTCCTCCTTTATTTCGCTTTCTAAATTTAATTATAGTCTTTACTTTAGTCTAAGGAAAGTTCATATATTGCCAAAAGAGCCATTTTTTGAAATAATCAGACTTATTTGCGTTGCTTTGATATCTATATTTTTTCAACAAGGAAGGAAGAGACACCATGTATAGTCCATACATATTTTTGGGGATTTTACTAGCTATAGGATTAGTTGCAAAGAATAGTTCACTTACATTTGCTGCTTTCTTTTTAATTGTCATGAAAATAGTTGGTTTGGATGGTAAGTTGTTCAGCCAAATTCAGGCAAAGGGGATTAATTGGGGGGTTACGATTATTACGATTGCTGTACTAGTTCCAATTGCTACTGGTCATATAGGGTTTAAGCAGTTAGCGGATGCCATGAAATCTCCATATGCCTGGATCGCCATGATCTCAGGGATTGCGGTTGCATTAATAGCAAAGAATGGCGTACAGCTACTGGTAGATGATCCACATATAACGGTAGCGCTTGTTTTTGGTACAGTCCTTGCTGTAGGTCTATTTAATGGGGTAGCTGTAGGACCGTTAATCGGAGCGGGTATTGCCTATCTGGCGATGCAGCTTATTAATTTATTTAGATAGTTTTATAAGTGGATAATTTTAGAATTTTGTAAGGTGTTTTCGTTTCACAAATTACACTTAATTGTTTATAATTGAAAACAAGACATAGATTTCACATTTTTGTAAAAAAATTCATGTGAAATCTATTGTTATTCTGAGCAATCGTTCATCAAGGGGGAAGCTGGGTAATTTTTATGCTCTTATGATAACGCTTACTTATAAGTAAGAGATATAAATGTGATGAAAGCTTATAGGCAGTACATACATTACAGGAAAGCGATTACCCAATTCATCAACTGAAAATCAGGAACACAGGGGAGATTTCTAGCAAAGGAGAGATGGATCATGTCTGTTACAAAAGGTCTTGAAGGAATAGTGGCTACATCATCTTCAATCAGTTCTATTATCGATGATACATTGACATACGTCGGATTCGATATCGATGATTTAGCTGATAATGCAAGTTTTGAAGAGGTTATTTATTTGTTATGGCATCGAAGATTACCCAACAAGCTAGAATTAGAGGATTTGAAAAATCAACTTGCTGTAAATGCAGGATTGCCTGATGAAATGATTGAGCACTTCAAAATGTATCCGATTGATAAGGTACATCCAATGGGTGCACTAAGAACAGCTGTATCTTTATTGGGGTTATATGATGAAGAAGCTGATATTATGGATGAAGAAGCGAATTTTAGAAAAGCACTGCGTCTGCAAGCCAAAGTCCCATCCATTGTGACAGCTTTTTCACGGATTCGTAAAGGAAAAGAACCTATTGCACCGCGTAAAGATTTTGGATATGCACAGAATTTTCTCTATATGTTAAATGGTAAAGAGCCAGAGCAGATTGAAATCGAAGCCTTTAACAAAGCTTTGGTTTTACATGCTGACCATGAATTGAATGCGTCTACATTTACTGCCCGTGTATGTGTGGCGACCCTTTCGGATATCTATTCAGGTGTTACAGCAGCAATCGGTGCTTTAAAAGGCCCATTGCATGGGGGAGCTAATGAAGCAGTTATGAAAATGCTGACTGAAATAGGTTCTGTGGAAAATGTTGAGAGCTATATAAAAACTAAATTATCAAATAAAGAAAAAATAATGGGCTTTGGTCATCGTGTTTACAGACAGGGAGACCCAAGGGCAAAACATCTTCGTGAAATGTCCCAAAAGCTGACTAATCTAACAGGTGAACCAGTATGGTACGAAATATCGGCTAAAATCGAAGAGTTGGTTACTTCACAAAAGCCGCTGCCGCCAAATGTAGATTTTTATTCTGCTTCTGTATACCATAGTCTTGGGATAGACCATGATTTATTTACACCGATTTTTGCAGTGAGCCGTATGTCAGGCTGGATTGCCCATATACTGGAGCAATATGAAAATAACCGATTAATCCGTCCGCGCGCTGAATATGTGGGACCGGGTATGCAAAAATATATTCCGATTGAAGAACGTTAAAAACAAGTGCCTGAAATTATCTGATAGTTATCAATAGTATGGTTTGTTAATTAACTTTTAGATAGTTATACTTAAATTTATAGATTTAGAGAAGAGGTTAGCTGAAACTAAGCGTTTCACTAACCTTGTATAATGATGTTGGAGGGGTTTGAATGAGCAAGGGAGAAAAAATCACAGTGGTCGATGGAGTGCTGCAAGTACCCAATCAGGCAATTATTCCGTTTATTGAGGGAGATGGAACAGGTCCGGATATTTGGGCAGCTTCATCCAGAGTATTAGAAGCGGCAGTAAACAAAGCATACAATGGGGAAAAAGAAATTGTTTGGAAAGAAGTATTAGCTGGTGAGAAAGCATTTAAACAGACAGGGGAATGGCTGCCTAAAGAGACGCTTGACGTAATTAAAGATTATCTGATTGCGATTAAAGGACCGCTTACAACACCGGTTGGCGGAGGAATCCGTTCCTTAAACGTAGCGTTGCGCCAGGAACTTGATTTATATACTTGCCTGCGTCCGGTTCGTTATTTTAACGGTGTTCCTTCACCAGTTAAAAGACCAGAGGACACAGACATGGTTATATTCCGTGAAAATACAGAAGATATTTATGCGGGAATTGAGTATGCAAAGGGATCAGACGAGGTTAAAAAATTACTAACCTTCCTGCGCGAAGAAATGGGTGTTTCTAAAATCCGTTTCCCTGAAACTTCCGGACTTGGTATCAAGCCTATTTCCGAAGAAGGAACAAAGCGCCTTGTCAGAGCTGCACTTAATTATGTAATTAAAGAAGGGCGTAAATCTCTTACACTCGTTCATAAAGGAAATATAATGAAGTATACAGAGGGAGCCTTCAAAAACTGGGGTTATGAGGTTGCTGAAGAGGAATTTAGCGATCAAGTGTTCACATGGGCACAGTATGACCGCATTAAGGATGCGGAAGGTACAGAGGCAGCTAACAAAGCTCAGGCAGATGCAGAGGCAGCCGGTAAAATTATTGTGAAAGATTCCATTGCAGATATCTTCCTTCAACAAATTTTAACTAGACCAAGGGAATTTGATGTAGTGGCAACTATGAACTTAAATGGAGATTATATCTCCGATGCTCTTGCAGCGCAGGTTGGAGGAATTGGAATTGCACCTGGTGCCAACATTAACTATATAACAGGGCACGCCATTTTTGAAGCAACACATGGAACAGCACCTAAATATGCCGGTCTTGATAAAGTAAATCCATCTTCTGTTATTTTATCAGGTGTATTAATGCTTGAGCATCTTGGTTGGAATGAGGCTGCCAAGTTAATTACTCAATCAATGGAAAAAACAATTGATTCAAAAGTGGTTACATATGACTTTGCCCGTTTAATGGATGGCGCGAGTGAAGTGAAATGTTCTCAATTTGCTGATGAACTAATTAAAAATATGGATTAAAGATTTGTGGAGGGGTGATCCGATAAAAAGGATTGCTCCTTTTAAAAATTGGAGGTAGATAAGAATGTCTTTTAACCGAAAAAAAATATCTGTCATTGGAAGTGGTTTTACAGGGGCTACAACTGCCTTTCTTTTAGCTCAAAAAGAACTGGGGGATGTCGTGCTGGTTGATATTCCGCAAATGGAGAATCCAACAAAGGGTAAAGCTCTGGATATGGCAGAAGCAGCACCCGTACAGGGATTTGATGCATCCATAACTGGAACATCCAATTATGAAGATACAAAGGATTCTGATCTGGTAATCATTACTGCTGGAATTGCACGTAAACCAGGAATGAGCCGGGATGATCTTGTTCAGACGAACCAAAAGATTATGAGATCCGTAGCAAAGGAAATTGTAAAATATTCTCCTGATAGTTATATCATCGTACTAACTAATCCAGTTGATGCCATGACCTATACGGTATTTAAGGAAACTGGATTTCCTAAAAATCGTGTAATTGGTCAATCGGGTGTATTGGATACGGCACGATTCCGTACATTTATTGCTCAGGAATTACATTTATCGGTTAAAGATATAACTGGTTTTGTATTGGGCGGACACGGCGATGATATGGTCCCTCTTATACGCTATTCATATGCTGGTGGAATTCCGCTGGAAACACTCCTGCCAAAGGAACGTTTGGAGGAAATCGTTGAACGTACAAGGAAGGGCGGAGGAGAAATTGTTAACCTTTTAGGTAACGGCAGTGCATACTATGCACCCGCAGCTTCACTTGTTGAGATGGCTGAAGCGATTATAAAGGATCAGCGCAGAGTAATTCCGGCGATTGCGTACTTGGAAGGTGAATATGGATATAATGGAATTTACTTAGGTGTTCCGACTATTCTGGGTGCGAACGGAATTGAAAAAGTTATAGAGTTTGAGTTATTGCAAGATGAAAAAGCAGCGCTTGATAAATCTGCTGAAGCTGTTCGTTCTGTAATGTCTGTGCTTGCTTAAGTTCATGCTGTTTAAAAAATCGGAGGATTTTATTCTCCGATTTTTTTGCATTTTAGGGGGGAGACTGAATAAAGTGGGATAACAAAATAATCCAATTAGACAGTGTATGTAACACAGACTACCAAAAAACGTTTGTTCATATATAATGAATAGTATAGTGAAAAAAGTTACAGGAGGGGCCAATGAGTAAAAAAGTCCTCGTAGTGGAAGATGAACAATCGATTATTACCTTACTAACTTATAATCTGGAACAAGCCGGCTATCATGTACTCAATGCAATGGATGGAGAGACAGGTAAAAGAATGGCTATGGCCGAGTCGCCAGATATAATAATCCTGGATTTGATGCTGCCCAAGTTGGATGGTATAGAAGTATGCAAAATTTTGAGACAAAATAAATTAATGACGCCAATTCTTATGTTAACAGCTAAAGATGAAGAATTTGATAAAGTGCTTGGCCTTGAATTGGGAGCAGATGATTATATGACGAAACCATTTAGCCCGCGAGAAGTTGTAGCGCGTGTAAAAGCTCTTCTCAGAAGAGCGGGAATGGGATCCTCCTTAACGGAAAATTCTGTCGAAAAGCAAGAGGCAGATATCATAATAATTGGTGAATTAAAGATTTATCCTGATAGGTATGAAGCTTATTTGAGGGACGAGCTACTGGAGGTAACGCCGAAGGAATTTGAGCTGCTAGAGTATCTTGCCAGAAATAAATCAAGAGTGCTGACCAGAGATCAGCTTCTCAATGTGATATGGAATTATGAATTTGCCGGTGATACGCGTATTGTGGATGTGCATATTAGCCATTTGCGCGAAAAAATTGAACAAGAGACGAAAAAACCTGTATATATCAAAACTGTACGCGGATTGGGATATAAACTTGAGGAACCGAGGGAATGAAAAAATTTAAGCTTAAACTAACCGCAGAAATAGCCGCTACTACAGTAATCTTACTTCTTTGCTTTGGTCTATTAATCGGAAAGTTGTTCCTTTATTATTATGATAAATCTGTGCTCAGCCATCTTAAGGAAGAGGGGCAACTGTTAAGCCTTTACTTGAATGAAACAGAAGATAGCAATCAGTTAGATATGAAATTCAAACAGTTGAATAAACATTTGGAATCTTCCTTCCTGGTTATGAAGGAGGATGGAGAAATTCTCTATAAAACAGAGAAGCCTGCAGGATGGAAGGAATGGGAAGAATCTGATTCTCTGTCTGCAATTATGGAGGATGTAAGAACAGATAATCAAATAGGGACAAAAACGGAAATTAAAACAGGGCCATCCTATTACTATGTAGACACATTTCAAATGGATAATGGGGATACAAGCTATTTCCTATTGGCTGCGAATGAAGATTCGATTCTTTATACAAAAGTATGGTTTATACTAATTGGCTGTTTGGGCTTTGCCTGTTTGATGATCGGCTTATTTGTCTATCAGCTGATCAAGAAGTTTGCAATCCCGATTGAAAGTGCGATGAAAGCAGCTTATGAATTAACGAGAGGTAACTATCGAGCTCGTTCGTACGTTGGCAGAAATTATGAAACTGGGGTATTTAACCAATTAATTAATACAGTAGCGCGAAATATGCAGGAAATGAAAATCGCTCATGAAATTCAAAAAGACAGATTGAGCACACTGATTGAAAACATGGGAAGTGCTCTGCTTTTAATTGATGATAAAGGGTTTGTTAGCATGATTAACCATGCTTATATGGACCTTTTCAGGGTAGATGAGGAAGAATACTTATTAGAACTCTATTATAAAGTAATCAAACATGAAGAAATAAATGCAATCATCGAAGAAATCTTTATGGCGGAGCAAAAGTTAAAGAAACAAATTGTCCTGACCATTGGAATTGAGCGGAAGAATTTTGAAGTATACGGTGCACCAATCATGGGACCTAAAGGTGAATGGAAGGGGATTTTGCTTGTTTTCCATGATATTACAGAGCTAAAAAAATTGGAATCTGTAAGAAAACAATTCGTTGCGAATGTGTCACATGAATTAAATACCCCGGTTACATCAATTAAAGGGTTTTCAGAAACACTACTTGATGGAGCCATGCATGATCCTCAGGCATTAGAGCACTTCTTATCTATTATTTTAAAAGAAAGCGACAGGCTGCAATCATTAATTAAGGAATTACTGGAGCTTTCAAAAGTCGAACAGCAAGGCTTCCAACTTGATTTACAGGAAATTGATATTATTCCTGTTTTAACAGATACATACACTATGCTTGAGAAAAAAGCATCTAAGAAGCATATTGAATTTGAAATGCAGAATTTTAACAAGCCGATTATTTGTGAAGCAGATGCATTTCGACTTAAACAAGTCAGCATAAATCTTGTCAATAATGCGATTTCCTATACCCCTTCATACGGTAAAGTACGAATTTCTGCTAAAGAAGAATCAGATAAGATATTTATAGCCATAGAGGATACCGGTATTGGAATTGAAGAAAAGGAATTCCCGCGGATATTTGAAAGGTTTTATCGGGTGGATAAAGACCGAAGTCGGGAATCAGGAGGAACCGGGTTGGGACTGGCCATTGCGAAGCATATCGTGGAGGCACATAACGGAGAAATCACGATTCAAAGTCAGAAGAATGTTGGTACCACTTTTACGATTATCCTTCCTAAATTCCAGTCGAAACGTTGAGAACTATCCATTTGCACGAATCACTTGGCAATCATGAAGGAATTGACAACTCAATAGAAAAAGAACCGTCATTTTTCTTTCAAACTCTAGTCATGATAAAATAGAGTGGATAAGGGGAACTGACGGTTTTTTATATCCGTATGAAAGAATAAAAGCCTTGTTATAAGTATTCATTGGTTGCACCTGCTATGATGATTAAATTAGGTGCTCACATACCATTGACAGCACGGTGATTTTAGTTAAACAAGCTATTTGATTGATAGCTATTTGAAAATATAGATGGATACTGGAGGTAGCCATGAAGAAAAAATTAATCTTAATAGATGGAAACAGTATAGCCTATAGGGCATTTTTTGCATTGCCATTGTTAAATAATGAAAAGGGCATCCACACAAATGCTATATATGGTTTTGCGATGATGCTCAATAAAATTATGTCGGAAGAAAATCCTACACATATATTAGTTGCATTTGATGCTGGGAAAACAACCTTTAGACATAGTACATATAAAGAATACAAGGGCGGGCGTCAAAAGACACCACCTGAATTATCAGAGCAATTTTCGTTTATTCGTGAATTATTGGATGCCTATGGAATTTCCTGGTATGAAATGGCCAATTATGAAGCCGATGATATTATCGGAACACTGGCACTAGAGGCAGAAAAAGGGGATTATGAAGTTCAAATTATTTCCGGTGATAAAGACTTAACCCAACTTGCTACCGATAAAACGACTGTACGTATTACCCGTAAAGGTATCACGGATATGGAGGATTATACACCGGCGCATATTCGTGAAAAATATAATTTAACGCCCAATCAAATTATTGATTTAAAAGGGTTGATGGGAGATGCTTCAGATAATATCCCTGGAATCCCGGGTGTGGGGGAAAAAACCGCTCTAAAATTATTAAATCAATTTGGAACGCTTGAGCGTGTTGTGGCTTCTCCAGAGGAAATCAGCGGGAAAAAATTAAAAGAAAAAGTGGAAGAATTTAAAGATCAGGCTATTTTAAGTAAGCAACTGGCAACGATTGAAACAAATGCCCCAATTGAAGTGAAACTTGATAATATAGACTATTCGGGTGCAGATCAGGAAAAGCTCCTATCGATCTATAAAGAATTGGGATTTGCTACCTTGATTGAAAAAATGGAGCCAACTGCTCATGAAGAGATGCCCCAGCTTGAAGAAATTGATTATCAGGAAGCAGAAGATGTGACTGAAGATATGCTGACAGCTCATTCCTCACTCTATTTGGAGCTGCTTGACCCGAATTATCATACAGCTGAGGTAATTGGCCTGGCTATATCAAATGAGAATGGGACTTTCTTTATCGAAAAGGACAAGGCTGTGAAATCTCCTCTTTTTAAAGAATGGGCAGAAAACCCTGAGTATAAAAAAACTGTGTATGATGCCAAACAAAACATTGTTGCTTTAAGTCATGATGGCATTGCTTTAAAAGGAATAGAATTTGATGTTTATTTGGCTTCCTATGTTCTGAATCCCGCAGAACCGGATGTAGATATATCTGACATTGCTAAAAAGCATAACGCCGGGCATATCCAAACAGATGAAAGCTTTTATGGAAAAGGGGCGAAACGTTCGATACCGCCGATCGCTGAAGTAGGAGAACATATTGCTCGTAAAGCTTTGTCGTTAACTATCATAAAAGAAAGCCTGGAGAGGAAGCTTGAAGAATTTAACCAAATTGGCTTGCTTCAGGATTTAGAACTGCCGCTGGCACTTATCCTCGCTGAAATGGAAATCACGGGTGTGAAGGTGGATGTGAATCGTCTGAAAGAAATGGGAGCGGAGCTTGCCGGCAGATTAAAGGATATTGAAGCTAAAATTTATGATATGGCAGGTGAAGCATTTAATATTAATTCACCGAAACAGCTTGGAGTCATCCTATTTGAAAAATTAAATTTGCCTATTATCAAAAAGACAAAGACTGGCTATTCGACTTCTGCGGATGTTCTTGAAAAATTGGAAAGCAAGCATAGTATTGTCAGGGAAATTCTCCATTACAGACAATTGGGTAAGCTGCAATCCACATATATAGAGGGATTGTTAAAAGTCATTCGTGATGATCAGAAGGTTCATACAAGGTTCAATCAGGCCTTGACTCAAACAGGACGATTAAGTTCGACAGATCCGAATCTGCAAAATATCCCAATCAGACTGGAGGAAGGTAAAAAAATCAGACAAGCCTTTGTGCCTTCTGAAGAAGGATGGGTCATTTTTGCAGCTGATTATTCCCAAATTGAACTCCGTGTTCTGGCCCATATCGCGGGTGATGAAAACCTAATTGAAGCATTTAATACTGATATGGACATTCATACAAGGACCGCTATGGATGTATTCCATGTGGATGCGACCCAAGTAACATCGAATATGAGAAGACAGGCTAAAGCCGTAAACTTTGGAATTGTATATGGAATTAGTGATTATGGGCTCTCACAAAGTCTCGGTATCACGAGAAAAGAGGCTGGGGTATTTATTGAACGTTATTTAGAGAGTTTCCCTGGTGTGCAGCAATATATGAAAGATATTGTGGAAGAAGCAAAGGAAAAAGGGTATGTGAGTACCTTATTGCAACGACGCCGATATATACCTGAAATTAATAATCGCAATTTTAACGTCCGCGGTTTTGCAGAAAGAACTGCCATGAATACACCTATTCAGGGCAGTGCAGCTGACATTATTAAATTGGCGATGATTCGGATGAATGCCAGATTAAAGAAAGAGAATTTACAAACGCGAATGCTTCTTCAGGTGCACGATGAACTGATCTTTGAAGCACCGCCAGAGGAATTGGATATCTTAAAGAAAATTGTTCCGGAAGAAATGGAAAATGCGATAGAATTATCAGTTCCATTAAAAGTGGATTATTCATTTGGGAACACCTGGTATGATGCTAAATAGAGTAAAGGGGTGAAAAGGGATGCCTGAATTACCAGAGGTCGAAACAATCAGGAGAACCCTCGAAGTATTGGTTCTTGGAAAAACAATCGATGATGTAGATATACGATGGGGGAAAATTATAAAAGAACCGGATGACACTGAACTGTTTCGGATGCTGCTAAAGGGACAGACCATTCATGCGATTGGGAGGCGCGGCAAATTCCTGATCTTTCATTTAGATGATCACAGCCTTGTTTCCCATTTACGGATGGAAGGCAAATATGGACTCTATGAGGAGACGGAACCAGCCGATAAGCATACACACGTGATCTTCAAATTTACGGATCATACTGAATTAAGATACAGAGATGTCCGTAAGTTTGGTACGATGCATTTGCATTCGAAAGGGACAGAATTAGATGTACTCCCTCTTTCAAAAGTGGGTCCAGAACCTTTTTCGGATGAATTTACACCTGAGTATTTAAGTCGAGCACTTAGTAAGACCAATCGTTTTATCAAAGCGGTTTTATTGGATCAGAGAGTGGTTGCGGGCCTTGGTAATATTTATGTGGATGAAGCGCTGTTTCATTCAGGTATCCATCCTGAGCGGGCAGCGTCAACTTTAACAGAAGAGGAGATAAGTAAACTATATACTTCAATAAAAGAAACTCTTGCGACCGCTATCGAAAAAGGAGGAAGCACAGTACGTTCCTATGTGAATTCCCAGGGTCAGATGGGTATGTTTCAACTGGAGTTGTTTGCTTATTCAAGAAAAGGGCTGCCATGTAAAATTTGCGGAACAACCATGGAAAGAATTATTGTTGGAGGCAGGGGGACAGTCTACTGCCCAAAATGTCAGCCATTATCCTAGACGGATATGAACATAATATGGGCTCCTTTCATATAGTAGGGTATTGATTATGGAAGGGAGCCCCTATGCATGGAGCACATAGCTTCAATTTTGTTATTGGCCTTGGCGGTTAGTCTCGATAGTTGCGGGGTTGGAATGACCTATGGAATGCGAAAAGTAAGTATACCGTTTCGCTCGATCATCATCATTGCCGGATGCTCGGCATTAAGCTTGGCATTTGGCATGTTAATGGGTTCATTAAGTGAGCATTTTATGGCGCATTCCTGGACTGGAAAGCTTGGAGGCATAATCTTACTTGTACTGGGTATTTGGACGCTTTCAATTTACTTTAAAAGGAATGAAAGCAATTGTCCATATGTGGATGAAAGAACCTTGTTTCAACTGGAGATAAAGTCTATCGGGCTGGTTATTCATATACTTAAAAAGCCGTTAAGTGCTGATTTTGATCATTCAGGAACTATTACCGGATTAGAAGCTTTCTTTCTTGGTTTAGCACTATCACTGGATGGATTTGGAGCTGGAATAGGCGCTGGCATTCTGCATTACCCTTTGTTTATCCAAGCAATCCTCTGTTTTGGTATGAGTGCTTTATTAATGACATTGGGCATTAAGGCAGGGAAGTATCTACAGGGTTCATTTATGGCGAAAGTCTTTTCTTTTATTCCGGGATTCGTACTTATTTTTCTGGGTTTAACCAAAATAATTTAACAGGGAATGGAATGATATGGGGAAAATAATCGGAGTTACAGGAGGAATTGCCAGCGGGAAGAGCAGTGTCAGCAGATGGCTTATTTCTAAAGGCTATCCTGTTATTGATGCAGATATTGCAGCAAGAAAAGTCGTTGAGCCGGGTATGCCGGCATTAGAGGAAATCATAAACGCATTCGGGCAGGACATTTGCCTATCCGATGGTACATTAGACAGGAAAAGATTAGGTTCCATTGTTTTTTCAGATTCCGAAAAACGTCAAATATTAAATCATATCGTTCATCCTGCAGTAAGAAAATGGATGATTGAAGAAACCGAAAAAGCACTTCAGCAGGGGGCAGATTTAGTTTTCATGGACATACCATTGTTATATGAAAGTAATTTGACATATATGGTAGAGGGCGTCATTCTTGTGTATGTAAAGCCGGAAGTTCAATTGAAAAGATTAATGGAGCGGGATCATTTTACTGAGGGTGATGCACTCGCAAGAATAAAGGCACAGATGCCCATTAATGATAAGAAAGAATTGGCCGATTATATTATAGATAATAACGGGCCATTTTTCGAAACTGAAGAGCAACTCAATGTGCTGATAGAACAATTACGTGTATAAATAATAAGGCTATCTGAAGGGAATGAGGTGACCCCCAAAAAGTTAGATTTTTTGACTCTAACTTTTGGGGTGCACTTCAGAAATTTCTTTTAGGTAGCCTTTTTATATTATTTTCATAAAAATGGACTTATTAATTTGGATAATAATGGGTGTTTTGCTATGCGGTATTTTCTTCAATGTGTTATACTATTTACATAATTTTCATAAAAAGTATAACTTATATATAGGAGGAAATTAAATGAATGCAAGAGTTGCTATCAATGGGTTTGGTCGGATCGGCAGAATGGTTTTCCGAAAGGCAATATTGGATGAGCATCTTGATATTGTAGCCATTAATGCCAGCTACCCGCCTGAAACATTGGCGCATTTAATAAAGTATGATACAAATCATGGTCCGTTTAATGGTGAAATATGTGCTATGGATGACCATTTATTAATAAATGGGAAGAAAGTTCTTTTGCTTAATAATCGTAACCCAGAATTTCTGCCGTGGAAAAACCTTGGGATTGATATTGTAATAGAAGCCACCGGAAAATTTAACCATCGAGATAAAGCAGCTCTTCATTTAAATGCTGGTGCAAAACGTGTCGTTTTAACAGCTCCTGGCACTAATGAGGACATTACAATTGTGATGGGTGTGAATGAAGATGATTTAGATATTAACAAACATCTTGTGATTTCCAATGCATCCTGTACAACCAATTGCCTTGCTCCTGTTGCCAAAGTGTTGGACGAACAATTTGGAATTGACAATGGACTGATGACTACCATTCACTCATATACAAATGATCAAAACAATATTGATAATCCACATAAAGATTTACGCAGAGCCCGGGCATGTGCACAAAGTATCATTCCTACTACAACGGGTGCAGCCAAAGCCATGGCACTTGTTCTTCCACAGTTGAAAGGGAAACTGCATGGTATTTCATTAAGAATACCTACGCCAAACGTCTCTTTAGTTGATTTAGTAGTAGACCTTAAAAGAGAAGTTACCGTAAATGAAATCAATCAAGCATTTAAAACTGCTGCTGAAGGATCTATGGCTGGTATTATTGAGTACTGCAAAGAACCGCTTGTTTCTGTAGATTTTAATACCAATCCGCATTCTGCAATAGTAGATGCTCTTTCCACCATGGTTATTGGTGCAAATAAAGTGAAGGTGCTAGCCTGGTATGATAATGAATGGGGTTATTCATGCCGAGTTGTAGAATTAGTGAATCACGTGGCTCGTCTTCTACAGGAGAACGAGGTAAAAGTAAGTTAAATACTAAAAACATTTCCAGTTACGGTCTGAGCGTCCTTAGAAAATAAAGGGCGCCACAGGCTGTTTTTTATTCGGACAAATGGATACAATTAATAATAGCTGTGACATCTAGCGTAAGGTTATTTTTGTGGTAATTATTAACTAATATTGAAGAGTATGATTGCAAATGAAATATAAACCATATATACTAAATCTCGTAAACTTCACCACCCTGGCAGTACTACTTAAAGGGTTAGGACCTCTCAGGACTAACTTTCCCCCGTGGTAGTAATGGCCAGAAACGAAAGTAATTAAAATTCGTTTAAAAAATGCTAAAGGGGGAATTAGAACATGGAAACAATAGGTCGTCATGTCATTTCTGAATTATGGGGCTGCGATTTATCTAAATTGAATGATGTTAATCAAATTGAACAAATATTTGTAGATGCGGCTCTAAGATCTGGAGCTGAAGTTAGAGAAGTGACCTTTCATAAGTTTGCACCTCAGGGTGTGAGTGGAGTAGTCATTATATCTGAATCACATTTAACCATACATAGTTTTCCGGAACATGGTTATGCAAGTATCGATGTATATACATGTGGGGATTTAGATCCAAAGACAGCTGTCGATTATATTGCGGAGTCCTTAAAAGCGCAGACACGGGAACATATTGAAATTCCTCGCGGCATGGGTCCTGTTGCTGTCAGTCCTGTTCTAGCTAAAGCTTTATAATAAATGAGTATAAAAGAGATGTTTACTGCATCTCTTTTTTTTATGGGTGGTTAGCCATTTCCAGGATAAAAAATCGCATTTTATACAAACAGACTTGTCCTAATCGATATGTTTTAATAAGATAGAACTATAGAAAAGGACGGTGCAAATCTATATGATATGTCCAACTTGCCAACATAATGGGACAAGAGTGCTGGATTCCCGCCCTGCGGATGAAGGACGTTCGATACGAAGAAGAAGAGAATGTGAATCCTGTGGCTTTCGCTTTACAACATTTGAAAAAGTAGAAGAAATACCATTGATTGTTGTAAAAAAAGATGGAGCACGGGAAGAATATAGCAAAGAAAAAATACTGAGAGGCCTGATTCGGGCTTGTGAAAAACGACATGTTGCCCTGAAAGAATTGGAAGAGATCACGACAGATGTTGAAAAAGAAATAAGAAATCAAGGGCATTCTGAAATAAAAAGTGACTTAATAGGTGAAATGGTTATGGATAGGCTGGCTGAGTTGGATGAAGTTGCCTATGTACGTTTTGCTTCTGTATATCGTCAATTCAAAGATATAAATGTATTCATTGATGAGTTGAAAGAACTAATTAAAAAAGAGGATTAAGTAGAGCTGAAGACAGTTTCTTTAGCTCTTTTTTCAACTATAAAACCCCGAGGTTACGAAAGGTTTGTAGACAATGCAATTTTCATGGATGTATGTAAATCCTAACGACAGATATGTCGTATTATATAAGGAAAAGTTATCGGAAATGGATCACAAATCCATTCAGTATTTATATCAGCCGTTAGTGGGAGGATTGGCTGTTTCTTTGTATTTGACCTTATTAAATGAAGTCAATACAGGTAACATGTACTCCAAACAAACGACACATCGTTGGTTAATGGATGTACTGGGCTTGCCTTTGGATGAGATTTTTCAATTTCGTAAAAGGCTTGAAGGAATAGGATTATTAAAGACATATAAAAAAGTAACTCCTGAAGGGAATGTTTTTATATATGAAATCCTTTGTCCTTTAAGTCCGGAAAAGTTTTTTCATGATGATCTTCTGCCTATTTACTTAAAGCAAAAACTCGAATCCAGACATTATGAACGACTGCTCTCCATGTTTGCTGATAAACGCATTCCAACTGATTATGAGGAAATTACTCAATCATTCAATGACGTATTTGCATCAGAATTTCGCAATCCAAAAGAAATGATCAATCCGGAGACAGATGAAGAAACTCAATTCTTTTCAAAAGAACCACGGGGGTATAACCATAATTTAATTGAACAATTCGATTTCGAATTATTATTTGCCACCCTTAAAAACAGTTTTATATCGAGAAAAGCATTTACCCCAAATGTAATTGAAGCTATTGCGATGCTGTCATACCTATATAAAATTAGCGTAGTTGATATGAGCAAATTGATTTTGAGATGTCAAAATGAACATAGTGAAATAGACATAGAAGAGCTTAGAAACTGTGCAAGGGAATTTTTCCATATTAATCATGGTGAAGAAATGCCGACATTGATTGAACGGAAACAGCCTGAGTATGAGCGTACCATTGTAGAGCCAAAAACACCGGAGGAACATTTGTTGTATACCTTTGAAACAACATCTCCATTAGAGTTTTTAGTCAGCCTGTCACAAGGGGCAATGCCTTCAGACAATGATCTGGCATTAGTAGAAAAAGTTATGGTTAATCAAAAGCTTCCACCGGGTGTGGTCAATGTCCTTCTGCACTATGTCATGTTAAAATCAGATATGAAATTGCAGTCAAACTATGTGGAGACAATTGCTTCGCACTGGGCCAGGAAAAATATAACGACTGTGCGTGAAGCGTATGAAACTGCTTTGAGTGAACATAAGAAATATCAAACCTGGGCTCAGGATAAGAAAACGAAGGCGAATAAATCAACACGCCGTACAACGAATAATTCCAGGAAGGAAATCATTCCTGAATGGATGGACGAGACGAAGAAGAAAGAACCGGTTGCTCAGTCCAGTGAAATTGCTGAACGGGTCAGAAAATTAAAGGAAAAATTACAAAATGAAAATACAAAATAAAGCAGGAGGTGTACAGAGATGAAGAATATACAGGATGCTTTGAATCAACTCGGAAATCGTGAAGGTTTTCAAAAGAGATGGGATGAAATGAGAAATATTGTTTTAAAAGATCCCGATGTCCGGTTATTTATAAATGAACATAGCAGCGAGCTGACAAGCGACATGATTGAAAAGAGTATGAATAAGCTCTATGAGTTTACCATGCAAGCAAAGACATGTGAACACTGTCCCTCTGTATCTGAATGCAAAAATCTTATCCAGGGACATAACCCGCGCCTATTTATTCAGGGAAAACGAATTGATGTTACCTATGAACCCTGTCATAAAAAAATAATGCAGGATGAGAGGAATCGGTTACGTAAGCTGATTCATGCCAGCCATGTTCCAAAAGAAATTGTAGAAGCATCTTTTTCAAATTTAATCTGGGATGAGTATACGACAGAAGCACGTGTAGAAGCGGTTGAGAAAGCAAAGATTTTTGTTGACGCCTATAAAAATGGTGTTCGGCATAAAGGCCTTTACTTATATGGTGAATTTGGGGTGGGTAAAACCTATTTGCTTGGTGCCATTGCAAATGCACTCTCTGAAGCAGGCGTGTCATCTCATATCGTGTACTGGCCCGAATATTTAAGAGAATTAAAAGGTTCCTTCGCGGAAAACTCTTATAATCGCAAGGTGGATGCCCTAAAGGATGTTCCTGTTTTAATGATTGACGATATTGGAGCTGAAACAATGAGTGCTTGGTCTCGTGATGATGTTTTGGGTCCTATTCTTCAATATCGGATGCATGAAAACCTTCCAACCTTCTTTACTTCTAATTTCAATATAAAAGAATTAGAACACCATTTCACGTATTCACAGCGCGGGGAAGAAGAACGGGTTAAAGGGAAACGAATTATGGAGAGAATCCGTAACTTAACGGAGCCGATTGAATTGGACGGTAAAAACCGCAGAGATTAAAAGTATATGAATGACAAATAAAGTTGTATCCTAAGAATGTGAATGACCTCGATGTTTATCGGGGTCATTTTTTTGTTTTTTAAAGAGGGTTTATTGTATAAAGAAGAATTTAATACCATATTACAGTAATGTTGGTTGAATAGCCTCTTCGTTAACGGGACAGGTCAGCGGAAGAAGGAAGTCACTTCTTTAGTGTCGAATTTATTAAGTTATATAAACAAAAATGGGGATGGATTTATGAACAGAAAATATTTTTGGTTTTGGATTGTGTTGATTGCTATATTGGCATTTTTTACAGGGGAACTAGTTAATTTTATGATGCTTTTTTTAATTTTGCTTACCTTAATGGAAATAAGTGATGAGATTAAAAAGAGGAACGAACGTCCATAGTGTAAAAGTTATATCACCTGTTAGTTAGGATTGTTAGTGAGTAGCAGTTTTTTATGTAGCTAAGGTGCAGGTTGGCATAAACAATAGTTATACACTGCAGGTTTAAAAAAAGATTGCCTGTCCTATAGTTCGAACCAAGTGATTTGCTTTAGGTTAATATAAAGGTAGCGTTTTTCTTTCGTATTAGGTTTATTTCTATGTAATTATATCCACCCATCCATTCTAAAGGGATGCCATGCCCCATATATATAAAATTAGGAGTTCCGATAGTCTGGAGGGATAGGGTTGCTTACGATGTATTTTGATTCACAGGAAGAGCAGGCTAATTGGCTTGTTCGATGTAAGAACAACGATTTTTTTATCCGACAGGCAATTTATTCTGTCCATGAAGATGGCCAAAAAACTGTCTCCTTTCTTTGGGAACCGGATCAGGAGGAAATTTTTTGTCACGCACTCATTGAGGCTTTATATACATTTTTCTCTACCTATCATCTGGAATATAAAATTCGGGATGTGATTCGGGAACGATATTATTATAAGGATGAAGATGAAATTGGCCAAATTGCAGAAATGGCACTGCTCATATGGGATGGTGAGGCTGCCTATTGCGGAGATCATTATCTGCCGGATCAATTAAAAAACCGAGTAAAGCTATTGTTGCAGCAAGTAGTTGAACAGAAAATCGATTTTTCGTTTCAATCCCTATGGAATTTTCGTTTTAGGGATATACAGGCATCGCTTATTTCATTGGTTGGATTTGCAATTGACGAATACAAACTCGAGCAGGATTATCAGGAATTTATCTCTGTATTAAGGGGTGTGGTTGAAGAAAGGAGTCCGCAGGTTGAGGAAATTCATTTAGTGTATCACGAGGAGTTTCAATTTTATAATCGTTATTTTCAACGGATTTCAAAACAAGATATACTAAAAGCAATCGACCGAAAATTGATGGCGGAGAATCCGATGTTTATTGATTCGGGCACCATCGCACCACTGGTTTCTCTGGCCCCAAAACGAATTCATATCTATGCGGACGATGAAGATAATCGAATCATTGCAACGCTGAAACAGATTTTTGAAGAGAGAATCCAGTTATTTCGAATCAGTTATTTTCATGAGCAGGTTAAACAGGTAGAAGAACGAACTTAATTTTAAAAGAATGGAATCTATCTTGCAATTGTCATCATAAGCTTTTATAATAACCTACATACAAGTTTTATATTCGATAGGTTACGATAAGGACATGAGTGTTTTAAAAAGCTGTGAACAGAGAGGGGAGCCAGTGGCTGCAAGCTTCCTCATAGACTTGAAATGCTTACCGCCTTTGAACTTCAGCCAGGAAAACAAGAATGTGATTATTGGCTGACGGGAACTCCGTTAAAAGATACAAGTGCCGGAAGAGCTGAAAATAGCAGCGCCGGAATTTGGGTGGAACCGCGGGTTTATTTAGTATACAATAGCTCGTCCCTTAATTTATTAGGGACGGGCTTTTTATTATGTAGAAAAAAGAAAAAGGAGTGGCTCACATGGCTGAAATGATCAAAATTACATTTCCAGATGGTGCGGTAAAAGAATTTGAATCTGGAATTACAACTGAGCAAATTGCTTCTTCCATTAGTTCTGGATTAAAGAAAAAAGCAATTGCAGGAAAGGTAAATGGAGCTTTATATGATTTGCGCCGACCAATTACAGAGGATGCTTCAGTAGAGATTGTGACTCCGGATCAACCGGAAGCTCTAGAGGTATTGCGCCACAGTACAGCGCATTTATTGGCACAGGCTGTTAAGCGTCTTTACAAAGATGTAAAATTTGGCGTAGGTCCAGTCATTGAAGGCGGTTTCTATTATGATATGGATTTAGATAAATCCATTACACCGGAAGACCTTCCGCTGATTGAGAAAGAAATGAAGAAAATTATTAATGCTAACATTGATGTTGTTCGTAAAGAAGTCAGCCGAGCTGAAGCGAAGCGTTTATTTGAGGAAATTGGCGACGAGTACAAGCTGGAATTGATTGATGCTATTCCGGAAGATGAAACTGTTACCATTTATGAACAAGGTGAATTCTTTGACCTATGCCGTGGAGTCCATGTTCCTTCAACAGGTAAAATTAAAGAATTTAAGCTATTGAACATTGCAGGTGCATACTGGCGTGGAGACAGCGATAATAAAATGCTTCAACGTGTGTATGGAACAGCCTTCTTCAAAAAAGAAGATTTGGACGAGCATTTAAGACTTTTAGAGGAAGCGAAAGAACGGGATCACCGTAAGATTGGGAAAGAGCTTGATTTATTCATGAACTCTCAGTTGATTGGACAAGGCCTTCCGTTATGGCTGCCAAAAGGTGCAACGATTCGCCGTGTCATTGAACGCTATATTGTAGATAAAGAACAACAGCTTGGCTATGATCATGTCTATACACCGATTATGGGCAGCGTCGATCTATACAAAACATCCGGTCACTGGGATCACTATCAAGAAAATATGTTCCCGGTAATGGACATGGATAATGAACAGCTTGTTCTTCGTCCAATGAACTGCCCGCATCACATGATGATTTATAAAAATGATATTCATAGCTATCGTGAGCTTCCAATCCGTATTGCTGAATTGGGCATGATGCATAGATATGAAATGTCCGGTGCGCTTGCAGGCCTGCAAAGGGTACGTGGGATGACGCTGAACGATGCCCATGTGTTTGTACGCCCTGACCAAATTAAAGATGAATTCAAACGTGTCGTAACACTGATTCTGGAAGTGTATAAAGACTTCGAAATGGAAAATTACTCTTTCCGTCTTTCTTACCGTGATCCAGCTGATAAGGAAAAATATTTTGATGACGATGCGATGTGGGAAAGAGCTCAATCCATGCTAAAGGAAGCAATGGATGAGATGGGTCTTGACTATTACGAAGCGGAAGGCGAAGCAGCTTTCTACGGTCCTAAATTGGACGTTCAAGTTAAAACAGCGCTTGGAAAAGATGAAACTCTATCTACTGTACAGCTTGATTTCTTGCTTCCTGAGCGTTTTGATCTTACGTATGTTGGAGAAGACGGTAAACAGCATCGTCCGGTTGTTATTCACCGTGGTGTTGTTTCTACAATGGAACGTTTCGTTGCATTCTTGATTGAAGAATACAAAGGAGCATTCCCTACTTGGTTGGCACCAGTTCAGGTTCAAGTTATTCCTGTATCTCCGGATGTTCATCTTGACTATGCAAAAGAAATTGAGGCCGGGCTTAAACGCGCAGGGTTACGTGTAGAAGTAGATTTACGTGATGAGAAAATGGGTTATAAAATCCGTGAAGCACAAATGTTAAAAATCCCTTACATGCTTGTAGTGGGAGATCAGGAACAGGAAAACGGCAAAGTTAACGTACGTAAGTATGGGGAACAAAAATCAGAAACTATGCCATTTGAAGACTTCCTGACTACTATTAAGGGTGAATTGAAGTAATTTCTTTAAAGATAAAGGGGCCTCCTGGAATTTGGGTAGGTCCCTTTTTGATTAGAAAATTTGCCATATCTATTTACCACCCAGAGACCGCAATTATTTTTATATTTAAATGAAGAGACTGGAAAGTGCCCCTTTAGAACAAAATAAGCATTGCCAGATTCTTCATTTTATAATCTTTATACAAAAACCTCTTGCCACAAGGGACTTTATTTGATAGAATAACTTTTGTTGTCACTTCGAGTGAGCTTCTATTGACATTATACAGCGAAACATGCTAAAATGATTTTTAGTGAGCAAATTAAATACGACACATTAGTAAGCAGAAGCACCCGCTTCTCACCTGTATGACACTTTTTATGAGTTGTTAGCTGGTTCAGATGATATAATCAGACGGTATGTCTTTTTATGGGCGGGTGTGCATGCACCGGCCTTTTTTATATGTTAAAAAGCATGTGAAGTATTATTTGCTAGAAAATCTTGGAGGTGGCTTATTATTAGCAAACAAGACTTGATCTTAAATGAAGGCATTCGTGCCCGAGAAGTACGTCTAGTTGATCAAAATGGTGAGCAGCTTGGAATTAAATCCCGCGTTGAGGCATTAGAAATTGCTACACGCGCGAATTTGGATCTTGTGCTGGTTGCACCGAATGCAAAGCCTCCTGTCGCCCGTATTATGGACTATGGTAAGTTCCGTTTCGAGCAACAGAAGAAGGATAAAGAAGCTAGAAAAAACCAAAAAACAATTAGTTTAAAAGAAGTTCGTTTAAGCCCAACTATCGACGAGCATGACTTTAATACGAAGCTTCGCAATGCCATTAAGTTCCTTGAAAAAGGCGATAAGGTTAAAGCAAGCATTCGATTTAAAGGACGGGCTATTACCCATAAAGAAATCGGGCAGCGCGTGTTAGTTCGCTTTGCAGAGGAATGTAAAGAAGTGGCTACTGTGGAAACAGCGCCAAAAATGGACGGACGCAGCATGTTCTTGATTTTAGCACCGAAAAACGAAAAGTAATGTTTCGAGGAGGAAATTTCCCATGCCAAAAATGAAAACTCACAGAGGCGCTGCAAAGCGATTCAAAAAAACTGGTTCTGGTAAGCTTAAGCGCAGCCACGCTTACACAAGCCACTTATTCGCTAACAAATCTACTAAAGCAAAACGTAAACTACGTAAAAGTGGAATGGTTAGTTCCGGAGATTTCAAACGCATTCGTCATCTATTAGACAATATCAAGTAATTGAGAACGCTCAATTTTAGGAGGAATTAGATATGCCACGTGTTAAAGGCGGTACAGTGACGCGCAAACGTCGTAAAAAAGTATTAAAGCTAGCTAAAGGTTATTTCGGTTCAAAACATACATTATACAAAGTTGCTAATCAGCAAGTAATGAAATCCTTGCAATATGCATTCCGCGATCGTCGCCAAAAGAAACGCGACTTCCGTAAATTATGGATTACTCGTATCAATGCAGCAGCTCGCATCAACGGTCTTTCTTACAGCCGTTTAATGCACGGTTTGAAACTTGCTGGTATCGAAGTAAACCGTAAAATGCTTGCTGAGCTTGCAGTTAGCGATGCAGCAGCATTTGCTCAATTAGCAGAAACAGCTAAAAAAGAACTTAATAAATAATTATAGAGGCGCTTCTCAAACGATTGAGAGCGCCTTTTTATATGGAGAGTGAGGACAATATGAAAGCGATACTGATCGGTTATTTTATCATAATCAATTTGGCCTTACTACTTATGATGAAAATAGATAAAACTAGAGCTAAAAGTAATCAATATCGTATAAGTGAGAAAACTTTATGGATTTTAGCACTTGCTGGAGGAGCAATTGGCGGAACTCTAGGTATGCAACTATTCCGGCATAAAACAAAACATATGGCTTTTACAGTAGGATTCCCCTTACTGGCGATATTGGACGTCATCATTGCGGGTATTCTTTTATCCATACAGTCATAATTAATGCCATGAACATATATTAATAAGTAAACCAAGACTTAAACATCATTGTAAGGCAGAATGGGGTGTAAATATGGACTACGACTATACCATGTTGCTCGCTTTTATTGAGGCAGGCGGTTTTTGGTCACCTCTTATCTTTGTACTCTTCCATATAGTAAGGCAATATATTTTTATTCCGGTAGCTGTGGTTTGCATGGCAGGCGGGATAATGTTTGGTGCAGTTTTTGGCACACTTTTATCGTTAATGGGACTATGGCTATCATCGATTATTTTTTATTTCATGATTATTAAAATGCCGAAATTGCAGCGTAAGCTTGAAAGGCTGGATGAACGTACGCTGAAATTCGGAGGCAGGATAAATGTAAAGCAGGCAAGTGTTTTAAGACTAATCCCATTTATCCATTTCCATCTCCTGAACTTTTATTTGATCGGTAACAGTAAATGCTTTACTGATTACGCAAAAGCAGTTTTCTGGTCAAATATCCCATTGGCATTCTTTTATACGGTATTTGGCCATTCTATTGCCAAATTCTCTCCAACGATGATATTGATTATCCTTTCAGCATTAGTTCTCCTCCTCTTTTTTCTTAGGGAAAAGAAAGTTATTATCAAATGGAGCGAGTTTTTTAGTCATACTTGAGGCAGTCTGTTAAGCTTATCAGCGGAGATAAGTTTGGCAGGCTTTTCTAATAGGAACTTGGTTATCGTTACGGAAGTTTATAGCTGGCCCAAGTCAGGAATAAAGAATAGGAATGTATGAGGGTTGGAGTAAGATATTCCTGTTCCGATCATAATAGATGCTAATGGGATTGTAAGTATTCTGCCTGAATCTTTAGAGCTTATGTATAATGAGGAGATAAGCAGATAAAATCATAAAGAATGATATACATATTTAAGGAGGCTACACCCTTTATGAAACATCTTGATGATACGCTCACTATACTGAAGGAGTTAACTGACGTTAATGGCATTGCAGGTAATGAAGAGGAACCAAGAAAAGTTATGAAAAGGCTAATCGAACCATATGCCGATAAGATTACTACGGACGGAATCGGCAGTTTGGTTGCAGAGAAAACAGGTAGCTCAAATGGACCGCGTATTATGATAGCCGGGCACCTGGATGAAGTAGGATTCATGGTCACAAGGATTGACGATAAAGGCTTTCTCTTTTTTCAAACGATTGGAGGCTGGTGGTCACAAGTTATGCTTTCTCAGCGTGTAACAATCACTACATCCAAGGGTGAACAAATTACAGGCTTGATTGGTTCCTCACCGCCGCATATCCTCACACCTGAAGCACGTAAGAAACCAGCAGACATCAAAAATATGTTTATTGATATAGGTGCTGCGAGCCGGGATGAAGTGCTGGAATGGGGAATTCGACCGGGGGATATGGTGACTCCATATTGTGAATTTACAGTCATGAGAAATGAAAAAATGCTGATGGCCAAAGCATGGGATAACCGGATCGGATGTGCGGTTGCGATAGAGGCATTAAAACGCCTAAAAGGAGAGACCCATCCGAATACCGTTTTTGGAGTAGGGACTGTTCAGGAGGAGGTTGGACTGCGCGGCGCTAAAACAGCAGCTAATTATGTGCAACCGGATATTGCGATCGCTGTAGATGTGGGTGTAGCAATTGATACCCCTGGATTATCTGAAAAAGACGGTTTAACAAAAGCAGGCGATGGTCCTGGCTTGGTTTTATATGATGCAAGTCTAGTAACTCATAAAGGGTTGAGGGAGTTTATTATAAATGTGGCAGAAGAATTGAATATACCGTATCAATTTGATCATATACCTGGCGGGGGAACAGATGCAGGTTCGTTTCATGTAAGCGGCAGTGGGGTTCCTTCCATTGCAATTACGATTCCGACCCGTTATATCCATTCTAATGCTGGGATATTAAACCGTGATGATTATGAAAATACAGTGACTCTTATTGTCGAATTGATTAAACACCTGAATCGGGAAATGGTGGATCAGATTACGTTTGATTGATCGAAGAAATTAAGAACGATGGTGACTAATTGCGAGATCGTGTAAAAGGAATTGTACATAGGGTCTTATTAATGAATAAAATGTTATAGCTTAAATAAAAGGCACAATACTAAAATGACTTGCACTCCAAAAGTTAGATTTTGACTCAGGGGTCACCTCAAAACGTATTGTGCCTTTTAGTATAATATTTGGAAATTTTATTAATAGATATGTAAAGTATCTGTTCGTAAATGACATCTTTGACCCTTTTATTTATAATTTGTAAACGTGAGTTAAGGTTTTTGAGTGCTGAACATACTTAAAAATTCACATAAACATACAAAGGAGAAATAAACAAATGGCACGGCTCCTGCAGTATTTCACGGAAACCACTACTTTGGAAACCGTAACAGATCCTAGTTTGTTGAAGAAAGCTTATGCAAATCTTGATTTCAATACAACAGAAAATAAACCATATTATTTAACCACTTCAAATGTGAAGCTAACAGAGAGCACGAATGAATGGGATACCGGTAGTCCATATATTGTAACAGGCTCTATTGTGAACGAAGGCGATCAAAAAGCGGACGATATACGAGTGGCTGCTGGTCTATATGACGAGAACGATAAATTAATCGGTGTATTGAGCGGTTCGGTGGACGTAACGTTAACGCCGAAAGGTAAAGCGGCTTTTGAACTAAATTATCCTGAAATCGGACCTTCCGTAAAAGGTAAAGCTAAGACTGTTAAAGTAGTCGCTTTTAATTGGACATGGTAATCTGATTCCTTACTAAAACTCTTCAACTTATGCCATATAGGCATTCAACGGTTGAAGAGTTTTTTTACTTATACATATTTTTTATGCAACGATAAAAAGAAAGAGTCTGATTCAATAATGCTTCAAAGATTCAGGTTTATAAATTTATATCATCAGCGTTTCGATTAAATATCTACTTCTAGGCTGAATAATAAAAGGTGATAAACAGATGAAGAAAAATAAAAATCGAACTATTCCGAAACTCTAGATGAGAGTTTTAGGAAATAGTTCGATATTTTAATTAGCTGAAAAAACATTTGTATTAGTGGAATTTTAATATGCGGATCGTTTTTTACAATTAGTGAGTTTTAATAAAAGAAAATTCCGTCATCGTTTTATTATTTGCTGAGCGCACTTTCTAAGAGGTGGAGCATTTCACTTTTTTCGTTCTCGGAGGCTTTTTGCCAAATAAGTTCAAATAAAACACCAAGGCCTGGCAGCATTTTTTCTTCACCACTTTGGATGGCATCTACTATAGTGGCTTCAAGTTCATCCTGAGTATTGCCTGTTACGTTATGGATAATGGCATTTCTAAGATTTAAATTCATGTATATTCCCTCCAATTCTGGTCTTTAGGTTTAGTTTTGCTTTTCTTTCCTTTTTCTATGTATCAAATATGGGCTATAATGAAAGAACGTTTAATAAGAAGGTGACCATGTTGAAATATATTGAATCAATGCAAAATGCACGTGTAAAGCAATGGAAAAAACTTTTGACAAAGAAAGACAGAGATAAAAGCGGTCTGTTCCTTGTGGAAGGGTTTCATTTAGTGGAAGAAGCTCTTGCACACGGATTAGTGGAAGAAATGATTATAAAGGAAGGTACTGATTTACCGCAAAAGTGGGTAGTCGGGGACATTAATCTATTTAGTGTACATAAAGACATCTTTGACGCGATCTCGGATACAGACACACCACAGGGAATAGCGGCTGTTTGTAAGAAGCCAACTTTTCAGGATTTAGAAGCAGGAATTTCGGCATTATTATTAATCGATCGAGTTCAGGATCCAGGGAATATTGGAACCATGATCCGTACAGCGGATGCAGCGGGCTTTGATGCGGTTATACTTGGTGATGGATGCGCAGATCCATACAGCCCAAAGGTTGTTCGCTCCACACAAGGCAGCCTTTTCCATATTCCGATACGTAAAGGCAGCCTGGAGACTTGGATGGATAAATTACAGCAATCGGGCGTAAAAGTATATGGAACTGCTCTACAGGGGGCAAAGCCTTACAGAGAAATCAGTAAAGCAGATCGATTTGCAATTCTTGTTGGCAATGAAGGCAGTGGTGTCAGTAAAGAACTTTTAGACAAAACAGATCAAAACGTTTATATTCCTATATACGGAAAAAGTGAATCATTGAATGTGGCAGTAGCCGCGGGTATTCTAATGTATGGCCTGAAATAAAGAGAGAAATGAACGTTTGAATCTCACGCCAATATAGATTATAATGAGTAAATAAAATTGGATGATGAAAAGCAAAGATGGGGACTAAGTAGCTGTTTGAACCACCATACAGGAAGAAAGCGCCTGAGACTGAGAGCGTTTTTATGGATAAGGCAGGCAGTGAATTCACCTCCGGAGCTGCAACCGGGACCACAGGAAATTAGCTTGTGTAAAGGTTAGCCGGCAGAAATGTCGTTATTAAATGAAGCGAGCGTTCCTGAAGAATTAGGACGCTAACAAGGGTGGTACCGCGATGATAACCTCGTCCCTTTTTGGGGGCGGGGTTTTTTGTTGTTTTCATTTATTGGTTTTCATCAAAGTTTGAATAGGAGGATTTTATTATGCAAGAGAAATTACAGGCATTGCAGCAGGAAGCCTTGGAAAAAGTGCAGGTTGCTGTTGATCTTAAAGGCTTGAATGATGTTCGTGTTGCGTATCTTGGAAAAAAAGGGCCCATCACTGAGGTACTGAGAGGAATGGGCAGCCTTTCTGCGGAAGAGAGACCCAAAATCGGTGCGCTTGCCAATGAAGTCAGAGGAGCCATTGCATCAGCCATTGAAGAAAAGCAACATGCCTTAGAGGAAGAAGCCGTTAATCAAAAATTAGCGAAGGAACAAATTGATGTAACTCTTCCAGGTGCACCTGTTAAGAAAGGAAACCACCATCCGTTAACAAAAATTACGGAACAATTGGAAGACCTTTTCTTGGGAATGGGATACACAGTGGCTGAAGGTCCGGAAGTAGAACAGGATTATTATAATTTTGAAGCATTGAATCTTCCTAAAAGCCATCCTGCACGGGATATGCAAGATTCCTTCTACATTACCGATGAAATTTTAATGCGTACACATACATCTCCTGTACAAGCTCGTACAATGGAAAAGCATGAAGGTAAGGGACCGGTTAAGATCATCTGCCCTGGTAAGGTATATCGCCGTGATAACGATGATGCAACTCACTCTCATCAATTTATGCAAATCGAAGGTCTTGTGGTCGATGAGAATATTACAATGGCTGACTTAAATGGAACGCTTGAAGTATTTGCGAAAAAATTCTTTGGTGAAGATCGTGAAATCCGACTTCGTCCAAGCTTTTTCCCATTCACAGAGCCTTCAGTTGAAATGGATATCTCTTGTAAAATTTGTGGTGGAAAAGGCTGCTCTGTTTGTAAACAAACAGGCTGGATCGAAATCCTTGGCGGAGGTATGGTTCATCCAAATGTTCTGGAGATGGCCGGATTTGATTCCAAAAAATATACAGGATTTGCGTTTGGTATGGGTGTAGAGAGAATTGCCATGCTGAAATACGGCGTTGATGATATTCGTCATTTTTATACAAATGACGTTCGTTTCGGAAATCAATTTCATCGTCACGAGTAAGAATTAGATAGGAGGAAAAAATGATGTTTGTATCATATAGATGGTTACAGGATTATGTTGATTTAGATGGAATCAATGCCAATGAGTTGGCAGAAAAAATTACACGCAGCGGGATTGAAGTAGAAGGTGTGGAGTCTCCTGCTGAGGTGATTCAAAATGTGGTAATCGGACATGTACTTGAAAAAGTGCAGCATCCTAATGCGGATAAATTGAGTGTGTGTAAAGTGGATATCGGTGAAGAAGAACCGGTTCAAATTGTATGTGGTGCACCAAATGTGGCAGCAGGACAAAAAGTTCCTGTCGCAAAAGTAGGAGCTGTTTTACCGGGTAATTTTAAAATTAAAAAGAGCAAGCTACGCGGCGAAGCTTCCCACGGGATGATTTGTTCCTTGACGGAGCTGGGTATTGAAGCCAAAGTAGTGGCAAAAGAATTCAGTACAGGTATTTTTGTATTTCCTGATGATGTGGTCCCTGGAACCAATGCACTTGAACAACTGGGGTTAGATGACCATATTCTTGAACTGGGTTTAACACCAAACCGTTCTGACTGCTTAAGCATGCTTGGCGTAGCATACGAAGTAGCAGCTATCTTGGGTAAAGAAGTTAAATTACCTGAAGTAAATGTAAAAGCAGGCTCTGAGAAAGCGGAAAACTATGTGAGTGTAAAAGTGGATGCGCCTGAACAAAATCCTCTTTATATCGCAAAAGTGATTAAAGATGTAAAAGTTGGACCATCTCCATTATGGTTGCAAAGCCGATTAATGAAGAGCGGCATACGCCCACATAATAATGTGGTTGATATTACGAACTACATTTTGCTTGAATATGGTCAACCATTGCACGCGTTTGATTATGATCGTTTGCAATCTAAAGAAATCGTCGTTCGTATGGCTCATGAAGGTGAAAAGCTGACAACATTGGATGAAGCGGAACGTACGCTAAGCAATGATCATTTGGTGATTACGAATGGAAAAGAAACTATTGCCCTTGCAGGTGTGATGGGGGGAGCCAATTCTGAGGTTGTAGATGAAACCACAACTGTATTACTGGAAGCAGCTTATTTCGCAGGCGGTCCTGTACGCAAAGCTTCCAAAGATTTTGGCCTTCGTTCAGAAGCAAGTGCTCGTTTTGAAAAAGGTGTGGATCCAAATCGCGTCCGTTCAGCAGGAGAGCGTGCAGCTGAATTAATCGCAGAGCTTGCCGGCGGAACAGTGCTTGAAGGAGAAGCAGAATTTAATGAAATGAAGATTGAAGAAGCGGTTATCCGTATCAGTCTTGGAAAAATTAATAAGGTACTGGGTACATCATTATCAGTGAACGAAGTGAAGGATATCTTAACGCGCCTTCAATTTGAAGTGAAAGTGGATGGAGAAGAATTTATTATTACGGTACCAACACGCCGTGGAGATATTACGATTCCGGAAGATATTATTGAAGAGGTAGCAAGGCTTTACGGATATGATAATCTTCCAAAAACATTACCGGTTAGCGCTTCGAAACCAGGTGTATTAACTCCTTATCAAATGAAGCGTCGCGTTGTACGCCGTTATTTGGAAGAAGCAGGTTTAATGCAAAATGTTACGTACTCCTTAACATCTGCAGAAAAGGCAACTATGTATACATTGGAGCAACGTGAAAGTATTCGTTTGGCAATGCCAATGAGTGAAGAAAGAAGTACCCTTCGCTTGAGCCTGATTCCTGGCTTGCTGGATGTTTTAAAACATAATGTAGCCCGTCAAAATGAAAATATGGCTGTTTATGAAACAGGCGCTGTTTTCCTTAAAACGTCTGATGCAGAGCTTCCGGAAGAAAAAGAACATCTTGCAGGTGCAGTGACAGGTCTGTGGAACACGAATTTATGGCAAGGAGAGAAGAAGAAAGTAGACTTCTATGTCGTAAAAGGGATCCTAGAAGGTCTATTCCGCAAGCTAGGTGTAGAGGACCGTATTGAGTGGAAACAGGCGGTTGTAGAAGGAATGCATCCAGGACGTACAGCTGAATTGCTTTTAGATGGAGAGTTACTTGGTTTCATTGGCCAAATTCATCCGAAAGTTGAAAAGAAAGAAGACTTAAAAGAAACCTATGTATTCGAATTGTCACTTTTAAAACTTTTAAATGCTGAACAACAACCAATTCAATATACAGCTATCCCGAGATTCCCATCCATAACACGCGATATTGCGTTAGTGGTGGATGCCGAAGCAGTAGCAGGAGAAATCAGCACAATCATCAAAGAAGCGGGCGGAAAACTATTAAAAGAAGTTCACTTATTCGACCTTTACGAAGGAGAGAGAATGGAAGAAGGCAAAAAATCATTAGCATTCTCCCTAAAATACTTCGACCCAGAAAAAACACTGACAGACGAAGAAGTAACCAAAGCCCACAACAAAGTCCTAATGGCAGTAGAAGAAAAAGCTGGGGCACAACTGAGAGGGTAATTAGAAAAGCTGAGACGACTGTTCAGCTCCGACAAGCATAAGAGGAGTCACGTAGGGAGGCGTTCTTTCCTCCCGCAGTGGCTACACTTATGACTCGAGGAGTTAGGAGTCGAAGCTAGATCTAAAGAAAAGCTGAAGGGCCTTGTTCAGGAGTGAGGAGCATAAGACAGAGGCACGAAGGGAGATTTTCCCCCGTAGTGGCTATGCTTATGTCCCGAACTCCTAGGCCCAGAAGCTGGATCCCAAGAAAGGCTGAGACGCTCGATTAAGGAACGAAGACTAAATACGCCACGTCGTGTGGCAACGTCTTCATGACCTACATCCTGTAGGCCCGCGAGGAGTATAAGACAGAGGCTCGAAGGGGACGGTTTCCCCCGCAGAGGTTATGCTTATATCCCGAGCTTTTAGCCACGGAAGCTGGATCCAAAGAAAAGCTGAAGGGCCTTACTCCTAGGCCTCCTCAGCTACTAACACTCAAATGATTGGTGGGAGTTGAAAGACAGCTCCCCTAATCAAAGAGAGAATAGTATAGTTACTAAAAAAAGATTGCTGTAAATAGCAATCTTTTTTTATTTAGTTTATGTAAAAAAGCAGGGCTTTGTAGGATTAGTTTTTTCATTTAAGCATAATCAGTTAAAGGAGATTTACCTCTATGCAGAGTGATGTTTTATCCCACTCTATGAAGATTGGCTGGATTATGAGCTGAAATGGCTGGAATCCTGTGAAGTTTGGCTGGATTGCATCGAAGTTTGGCTTGATTAATGATAAAGTTGGCTGGATTATTTGTAAAATCGGCTCAATAGTATCGATCTGAAGTTAGATTTTGCATAACCAGGGTTGTGTAGATTAGTCTTTTAATAAAATATGATCATTTATTAGGGGGTTATCTCTATGTAGAGTGATATTTTATCCCCACTCTATGGAGATTGGCTGGATTATGAGCTGAAATGGCTGGAATCATGTGAAGTTTGGCTGGATTAATGATAAAGATGGCTCGATTATTTGTAAAATCGTCTGGAATCTTAAAAGCGGCTTGATTATTTTGAAATACAACATATGAAGATTTGTTAAAGTCGTGTCTAGTCATACTACATCATAATTTCAGCATAAAAAAACTCGGTCCTAAAGCAATTTCATGCTTCCGGTCCGAGTTTTTTATTATAGTCCGATTCGTTTGACAAGTTTACGTGCCTTTTCTGTATTGGCGAAGTGGAGCTTGGCATAGGCGTTTAATTCGCTTTCGCCTTTTTTAGCCATAAAGACAGCGGCAGCTTCATCGACTTTTGAGCTGGCTCCTTTTGGGATCGTCATTCCTGCCTGCTCGCTAAGTAGATCCATATGTTTTAAGAAAGCATAACGGGCAATGACAGACGCCGCTGCCACAGCTGTGGATATTCCTTCAGCTTTTGTACTGAAATATAATGGGACATCACGTTTCCCGTTCGTATTAGTGTGACGAAAATAAATATCCGGTTCACAAAATTGGTCAATGAGAATCCCATCCGGTTTTGTTTCTTCTAATTTGGTTAGTAAATGGTTGATGGCTTGCTCGTGGAGCATAGCTTTCATTTTCCCCTGACTCATACCTTTTTGCTGTAGGCTATTATATTTCTCGTTTTTTAGCACAAGCAGACTATATGGGATCATCCCTGTGATTTTTTTACCGAGGATTAATATTTGAGGATCGCGTATTGTTTTGGAATCACGTATTCCCATATTTTCAAGTTCCCGAATGTGTTCCTTGCTAACATAGGCGGCTGCAACTGTTATAGGTCCGAAATAATCGCCAGTTCCCGCTTCGTCTGTTCCAATAATACTCAACTCATTGATTGTATGTGGAGGCCGATAGATATGATCAGATACACTTCTTTTTTTAACTGGTGAATTTTTTTTAGTAGCAGCAGCACTGACTGTTCCATTACTCCATTTACCTACTTCTGAATCAGAGACAGATCCTTGGAATAAAACCTTACCTGATTGGTAGGCTGTAATCGTCATTCCATTCCGTTTAGCTGAGAAGACGGCTCCGGGTGGTGTTTTGGGTACTAAAGAATCAATATAATAGGATTTCATTTTTAAGAGCGTTTCTTTTGATACAATAATAACAGTATTCGCCATTTTTCTACTCCTCTTTAGCTAAAATTCCGCCCTTTTATTGGTAGGACGGAATTTTATGTATATGATAATTTACGAATGATAGTAGTTTTTATCAAGTAATACCAAGATTTTGGTTTTCGTGTTATGATAGTAGACAGGATTTTTATGATTATGATTGGAGGCAATCACCTTGTCGGATAAAAACAGGGTAAACGTTGATATATATGGACAACAATACACCATTGTAGGGGATGAATCAACTTTTCATGTACGACAAGTTGCCCGCTCGGTGGATGATAAAATGCGCGAAATCAGTCAAAAGAACCCGAATTTGGATACGACAAAATTGGCTGTATTAACTGCTGTTAATGCCATGCATGAATATTATAAGTTATTAGAGAAAATTGAAGGATTAGAATTAGAGTTAAAACATCAGAAGAAATGAGGATAATATGGTTACACTAATTATATTAGTAGCTTTGACCATGGGTTTTTTTATTGGTTTAAGAAGGGGATTAATTTTACAGCTGGTTCATTTGTTAAGTTTTATTATTGCCTTGGTAATAGCTAAATTATTTTATAAAGATCTTGGTCCGAAGCTTGAAATGTGGATTCCTTTTCCATCATCTACAGAATCCGACTCGTCTCTTAATATGTTATTTAATATAACAAATCTCGATTCAGCCTTTTATAATGCAATCGCATTTTTTATTATTTTTATTGCTGTAAAAATTGCTCTGCAAATAATAGGCTCCATGCTGGACTTTCTTGCCCATTTACCGCTTTTGAAACAATTTAATCAATTGGCGGGGGGAGCTTTTGGTTTTGTAGAAACGTATTTAGGTGCGTTTATTATCCTATTTATAGCTGCAATGCTGCCTATTGAATCCCTGCAAGAAATGATTCAAAACTCCTCTTTGGCGAAAACAATTATTATGGACACTCCATTCTTATCTAGCTGGGTAACAAAGTTGTGGTTCCATCCATTCTCATGACTTCCTCTTCCAATAGGGAAGTCATTCTTTTTTAGTATCTGATTCAGCTTGTATATAATGAAGGTGTAGGTATCTTTAAAATGAATAAACGGGTAGGTGCCAGATATGAGTATAAATAAAAAAGATGTAATAAAACTATTGGAAACAATAGCTGTATATATGGAGTTAAAAGGTGAAAATCAATTTAAAGTATCTGCTTTTCGAAAAGCGGCACAGGCGCTTGAAGTGGATGAACGAAGCCTGACTGAGATAGACGATTTCACTAAACTGAGCGGTATTGGCAAAGGCACGGCAGCTGTCATTACAGAATATATCGAAACAGAATCCTCGGAGGTTCTTAAAGAGCTGCAAGAGGAAGTGCCAAAAGGTCTAATTCCACTTCTTCGTCTGCAAGGCCTTGGTGGAAAAAAGATTGCCAAGCTTTATAAAGAATTACATATAACAAATGCCGAAGAGCTTCAGAAGGCTTGTGAGGAAGGGAAGGTCAGCAAACTGGCCGGCTTCGCCAAAAAGTCAGAAGAAAATATATTAGAGGCCATTAAAACAATGGGAACTAAACCAGATCGTCTGCCTCTGGCCGTTATGCTTCCGATTGTGGAAGATATCGAATTGAAACTGCAGGCAATGGAAAATATTGTTCGCTTTTCGAGAGCAGGCAGTGTAAGGCGCGGACGCGAGACGATAAAAGATCTGGATTTCATCATAGCGACGGACAACCCGTCCAGTGTGAAGGAGCAGATACTTTCTCTTACAAATATTGACCATATTGTTGCAGCTGGCGATACTAAAGTGTCTCTCGCTTTAGCATATGATTATGAAATTGCGGTTGATTTCAGATTGGTAAAACCTGCTGAATTTGCAACGGCATTGCACTATTTTACCGGGTCTAAAGATCATAATGTCCGTTTACGCCAATTAGCGAAAGAACGCGGTGAAAAGGTTAGTGAATATGGAGTAGAGAATTTAGAAACTGGGAATGTAAAAACATTTGATAGTGAAGAAGATTTATACGGACATTTTGGCCTGCCATATATTCCTCCGCAAATTAGACAGGACGGTACTGAAATTGAGAAGTATCATGCTGATTACGGTTTAATTTCCCTTGAGGATATAAAAGGTGATCTTCATATGCATACAACCTGGAGTGACGGTTCCCATACGTTGAGGGAAATGGTAGAGGCATGCCGTGCTAAAGGATATCGCTATATGGCTATTACCGATCATTCTCAATATTTAAAAGTTGCGAACGGATTGACACCCGAGAGAGTTTTGAAGCAAAAAGAAGAAATTCGCAAATTGAATGAGGAATATGATGACATCATGATTCTATCCGGTATTGAAATGGACATACTTCCAGACGGTACCTTGGATTTTGATGATGAAATTCTGGAACAATTGGATCTCGTGATTGCTTCTATTCATTCCTCCTTCTCGCAGCCGCAGGAAGTGATTATGGAACGTTTGAAAACCGCATTGAGAAATAAACACGTCGATATTATCGCACATCCGACTGGCAGAGTTATCGGGCGAAGGGATGGTTATGCTGTGGATATGGATTTACTTATTCAACTGGCTAAAGAAACAAATACAGCGCTTGAGTTGAATGCAAATCCCAATCGACTTGATTTAGCAGCGGAGAATGTTAAAAAGGCTCAGGATGCCGGTGTAAAAATCATTATTAATACAGATGCTCACAGCATTGATATGTTGGAGAATATGGATGTGGGTGTAGCACATGCCCAGCGTGGCTGGTTAAAGAAAGAAAGCGTATTAAACACTCAATTGGAGGAAGATTTTTTAGCATTCCTCAATAGAGACTAACAGAAAAAGTAAGGAGGATCTTTCTCCATGCAAGATAAAGTATTTAAAACACTCGAATTCACAAAGATCATTACACAATTGCAAAAGCATGCATCTTCCAGTCTAGGGAAGAATTTAAGTGAACAGTTAAAGCCAAACACCGATTTAGAAGAAGTTAGACGTTCTCAATTTGAAACAGACCAGGCAGCAACGGTATACCGCTTAAAGGGTAACGTACCGCTTGGAGGAATATTTGATATTCGATCCCATATTAAACGTGCCCGTATAGGCAGTGTCCTCAGTCCGGTTGAATTGATGGAAACATCGAGCACATTACGGGCAGGCCGAAATTTACGCAGATTTTTGGAAGATATGCAGGAAAATGAAATTGAGCTTCCTATCCTCTATGAATATAAAGATCAATTAGTAAGCTTGAATGAATTAGAAAAAGATATAAATATGGCAATTGGTGACAATGGGGAGGTTCTGGATTCAGCCAGTGACACGCTTAGACAATTGCGTCAGCAAATGCGTACAAACGAAGCAAGAGTTAGAGAAAAGCTGGAAAGTATGATTCGTTCCAGTAATGCTGCCAAAATGTTATCAGATACAATTGTGACGATTAGAAATGACCGGTTTGTCATTCCTGTCAAACAGGAATACAGAAGTCATTACGGCGGTATTATTCATGATCAGTCTGCATCAGGACAAACCTTGTTTATAGAACCGCAGTCTATTGTTCAATTAAATAATACCCTGCAGGATATCCGTGTCAAAGAAAGCAGAGAAGTGGAACGTATCCTGACAATGCTTTCTAATGTAGTGGGAGAGCATGCGGAGGATATTTTACTAAATGTCTCTATTTTAGCTAAGCTTGATTTTGCATTTGCGAAAGCAAAATATGCCAAAGCCATTCATGCATCCATGCCGATAATGAATAATCAGGGAATCATTAAGTTGAAAAAGGCAAGACATCCACTTATTCCGAGAGAAGAAGTTGTTGCCAACGATATAATCCTTGGAGATACTTATGGGACAATGGTGATCACTGGCCCGAATACAGGTGGTAAAACGGTAACGCTAAAAACGGTAGGTCTTTGTACATTGATGGCAATGGCAGGTTTGCATGTACCGGCTATGGACGGTTCTGAGTTAGCCGTTTTCAAATCTGTATATGCTGATATTGGTGATGAACAGTCCATTGAGCAAAGCTTAAGTACATTTTCATCACATATGGTAAATATTGTGGAAATCCTTGAAACATTGGACTTTGAGTCACTCGTATTATTTGATGAGCTAGGAGCCGGTACGGACCCTCAAGAAGGGGCAGCACTTGCAATTTCAATCCTGGATGAAGCACATTCACGCGGAGCAAAGGTGATTGCCACTACCCATTATCCTGAGCTAAAAGCCTATGGATATAATAAAGAAGGCGTCAGAAATGCGAGTGTAGAATTTGATGTAGAAACGCTTAGCCCAACATATCGTCTTTTAATAGGGGTACCAGGGCGAAGTAATGCATTTGAGATCTCTACGAAATTAGGGCTAAATGATCGGATTATTCGCAATGCCCGCGGAATGGTTGGAGCAGAGTCCAATAAGGTTGAAAACATGATTGCATCATTGGAAACCTCCCGAAAAGAAGCCGAAAAAGACTGGCAGGAAGCGGAAGAATACTTAAAGGATGCAGAACGTCTGCATACAGATTTGGAAAAACAATTAATGGAGTATCAGGATAAAAAAGATACTCTGATTGAAAAAGCTAAACAAGAAGCAAGGCAACTGATAGAAAAAGCGCAAAAAGAAGCGGAGGAAATTATCCGTGATTTGCGACAACTGCGTATTGAAAAAAGTGCAGATGTAAAAGAACATGAATTAATTGAAGCTAAGAGAAGACTTAACGAAGCAAAACCGGAAGAATCCAAAAAGACCAGAAAACAAGTGACTTCAACGGAGAGGGTACTGAAACCTGGTGATGAAGTTAAGGTACTCACGTGGGGACAAATTGGACAATTACTTGAAAAGGTATCTGACCATGAATGGAATGTCCAGGTGGGAATTATGAAAATGAAAGTAAATGAAAAGGATCTCGAATTTAAAAAGAGTCCAAAACCAGTTGAGACGAAGACCATTACTAAGATTAAAGGGAAAGACTTTCATGTGAATCTGGAACTTGATCTTCGCGGCGAGCGATACGAAAATGCTTTATCAAGAGTAGAAAAATATATTGATGATGCCCTGCTTGCCAGTTATCCGCGTGTATCCATTATTCATGGAAAAGGAACGGGTGCTTTGAGGCAAGGAGTCAGAGACTATTTGAAAAATCATCGTTCCGTCAAATCGATGAGATTTGGGGAAGCATCTGAAGGCGGAATTGGTGTGACAATTGTAGAATTGAAATAAGAGGGAGTATATGGGAGGAAACCATGGAAACACTGGGGAAGATTTTGTTGGTGGTATCTGCTTTATTTATCCTTGTCGGGATCATATACATGGCTTTCTACGCATGAGAAAGAGCTTAAACGGTTGGGCGAAACCACTGTTTAAGCTCTTTTTTTATACTAAGGTGAAAGGTACTGGCAAGCATACAAGGAATTGAGAAGAGGACCAATTACTTATAATCTGGAAGGTCTGCTTGCATCAATGCTGTTCATTTGTGTGTAAAGTACTATAAAAATGAAATTAAATTGACGGAATATTAGTAAAATATTGTCACATAAAATTCGTTATACTATAATTAACTAGGAGAATTAGCTTTTTAAGGGAGGTTTTTACATTGCCGGAAGAAAAACCATGGTTTAAGCATTATCCAGAAGAAATCCCGAAAAGCATCGAGTATGGACATAATTTAATACAGGATTATTTAAAACAGTCTGCTCACAAATATCCAACTAAGAAAGCTATTCACTTTATGGGAACGTCGATTACGTACAAGAAATTGTATGAATATGCCCTGCAATTTGCCCATTATTTGAAAACATTAGGCATTGAAAAAGGTGATCGAATAGCCATCATGTTGCCTAATACACCCCAGTCAGTCATTAGTTATTATGGGTCATTGATTGCGGGTGCGATAGTGGTACAAACGAATCCTTTGTATATGGAAAGAGAAATTGAATACCAAATGCAGGATTCAGGTGCAAAGGTCATAGTGACATTGGATATTTTATTTCCACGCGTCTCGAGTATCATGAAAAATACAGAATTACAGCATATCATCATTGCCCCCATCAAAGATTTTTTACCATTTCCAAAGAATTTATTTTATCCTTCTATCCAAAAGAAACAATATAATATGGTCGTCAAGGTTGAGCATAAAGGCAACCATCACCTCATGTCTGAAATCCTGAAAATTTCTCCTAAAACTGAAATTGAGTATCAAGGTGATCCGGAACATGACCTTGCTCTGCTTCAATATACAGGAGGAACAACTGGTTTTCCTAAGGGTGTTATGCTTACACATAATAATCTTGTAGCAAATACAAAAATGTGTGATGCATGGCTGTATAAATATAATGAGGGAGAAGAAAAGGTCCTCAGCATATTGCCTTTTTTCCATGTCTATGGGATGACCACGGTGCTTATTCTTTCCATTATGAAAGGCCATGAAATGATCATATTGCCAAAGTTTGATGTGGTCACGACTCTGAAGACTATTCAAAAAGAGAAGCCGACATTATTTCCTGGAGCTCCAACTATGTATATTGGCTTATTGAATCATCCGGAAATTTCAAATTATGATTTATCATCCATCGATGCCTGTATAAGTGGTTCAGCAGCGCTTCCTGTAGAAGTCCAGCAGAAATTCGAAAAGCTAACTGGGGGAAAATTAGTTGAGGGATATGGATTGACAGAAACTTCCCCGGTGACTCATGCAAACCTTTTATGGGGTGATAAGCGTGTGAAGGGAAGTATTGGATTACCATGGCCAAGTACAGACGCTGCTATTCTTTCCTCTGAAACTTTAGAGCCATTGCCTCCAGGTGAGGTCGGTGAATTGGCAATCAAGGGCCCGCAAGTCATGAAAGGTTACTGGAATCGTCCGGAAGAAACGGAAAGCGCTTTCTGTAATGGATGGTTATTGACAGGAGACATGGGTTATATGGATGAAGAAGGATATTTCTTCATTGTAGATCGTAAGAAGGACATCATTATTGCAGGTGGGTTTAATATTTACCCACGTGAAATTGAGGAAGTATTGTATGAGCATGAAGCCATTCAGGAAGCTGTAGTAGCGGGAGTGCCTGACCCTTATCGTGGAGAAACTGTCAAAGCATACATTGTGTTGAAGGAAAATGCTGAAGCTTCCGAACAAGAATTAAATGAGTACTGCCGTAAGTATTTGGCTGCCTATAAAGTACCTCGTTTGTATGAATTCCGTGATGAGCTGCCAAAGACAGCCATTGGTAAAATCCTGCGACGTGTTTTGGTGGATGAAGAAAAACAAAAACAACAAAAGATTGATAAAAGAGAAGCTTAATAAAAGTTCACGAGAAGTTCTTTTATAATCAAGGGGCTAGATTTTACTTGACTTTATAATTCCCCCACTCTAATATAAAAATATGAATGACTATTCATTCATTTTAGAGGAGGAAGAATGATAATGAAAAAAGACCGCCCAAAATACAAACAGATTATTGATGCGGCCGTTATTGTGATTGCTGAAAACGGCTACCATCAAGCACAAGTCTCCAAGATAGCAAAACAGGCGGGTGTAGCAGATGGTACAATTTACTTGTATTTCAAGAATAAAGAAGATATTTTGATTTCCATGTTCCAGGACAAATTGGGGAGTTTTATATCCAGCATTGAAGAAGAGATGGAGAGAGTATCCAGTGCGAAAGAAAAAATGCTGGTGCTCGTTCGCAAGCATTTTGAGATTCTTTCTGAGGATAAGCACTTGGCTATCGTCACGCAGCTGGAGTTACGGCAATCCAATAAAGATATAAGACACAAAATTAACGATGTTCTTAAGGGATATTTGAAGCTTGTCGATTCAATCCTGATTGTCGGTATCGAACAAGGTGAATTTAAACATGATCTTGATGTTCGTCTGGCGCGACATATGGTATTTGGTACTTTAGATGAAATCGTTACGACCTGGATAATGAATGAACAAAAATATAATCTAAACGACCAAGCTGAACCAGTTCAACAATTAATAATCAATGGATTGGGTGCTTAAACCAGTTGAACTAAGTCAAATAAAGGGGTAGTCCACATGAAGACATTACATGTATACGAGGAGAATCAGGTAGCTTATGTTTCAATAAGCAGGCCACCGGCAAACGCATTGGCTTCTGAACTACTTGATGATTTATCTGCTATGTTTGATTCAATTGAGCAAAAGGATGATGTACGGGTTGTTGTTCTTTATGGGGAAGGGAAATTTTTCTCAGCAGGTGCTGATATTAAAGAGTTTACAACGGTTGCATCTGAAAAAGATTTTTCTAGGCTTTCCAAAAGAGGACAGGATTTATTCGAACGAATTGAACGGTTTAAAAAACCTGTCATAGCTGCGATTCATGGAGGGGCATTAGGTGGTGGGCTGGAGCTCGCCATGTCCTGCCATCTGCGATATGTAACGGAGTCAGCTAAGCTAGGCTTACCAGAGCTGCAGCTAGGCCTTATTCCGGGCTTTGCAGGCACTCAAAGGCTCACCCGGTATGTAGGAGCTGCCAAAGCTGCTGAGATGATGTTCACATCTGATCCTATTTCTGGATTGGAGGCTGTTGCAGCAGGACTTGCAAATCATGCCTTCAAGGAAGAAGAGCTAATGGATGCTGTTAAAGAAATTGCCGGTAAAATGGCAAGAAAAAGTCCGATTGCTCTTGAAAAAGCTATCCATCTTATTAACTACTCCAAACATGAACACTATTACAAAGGAGTAGAGGAGGAAGCCGTCCAGTTTGGTAAGATATTTATAACTGAAGATGCCAAAGAGGGAATTCAAGCATTTTTAGAAAAACGTTTACCCGTATTTAAAGGGAAATAAGCTTGTGATAGCGAATCATTCTGTGAGCACCATCTGCTCTTCGAAGTGAAAACTTCGGGGAGTAGGAGTTTTATATATTGTTTTCTCAATCTTTAAAATTAATACGAACAATAGGAGGGCATAACATGAATATATATGTTTTGCTAAAAAGGACATTTGATACAGAGGAGAAAATTTCATTATCAAACGGACGTATTCAAGAAGATGGCGCTGAGTTTATTATTAATCCATATGATGAGTATGCAGTGGAAGAAGCCATCCAGGTTCGTGATGCACAAGGCGGCGAAGTGACTGTGGTTACAGTCGGCGGTGAAGACGCTGAGAAAGAGCTGCGAACTGCGCTTGCTATGGGTGCTGATAAGGCAGTTCTTATAAATATTGAAGATGACGTAGAAAATGGAGATCAATTTACAACTTCTAAAATATTGGCTCAATATTTGAAAGAACAAGAAGTAGATTTGATTATTGGGGGAAATGTAGCGATAGATGGAGGTTCCGGTCAGGTTGGACCGCGTGTTGCCGGATTACTTGATATCCCTTATGTAACCACAGTTACTAAACTTGAAATTAACGGTGAAAATGTAACCGTTACCAGAGATGTAGAAGGGGATTCTGAAATTATCGAGACATCTCTGCCTTTATTAATAACAGCACAACAAGGTTTAAATGAGCCGCGCTATCCTTCCTTACCTGGGATTATGAAGGCGAAGAAAAAACCGCTTGATGAATTGGAATTGGATGATCTCGATCTTGAAGAAGAAGATGTTGAGGCTAAAACGAAGAGTATTGAAATTTATCTGCCGCCTAAGAAAGATGCAGGTAAAGTCTTACAAGGAGAAATTCCTGACCAAATAAAAGAACTGGTTACCCTGCTTCGCACTGAAGCAAAGGTAATTTAACACGAATGAAAGGAATCATTCATTTTATTGGTGAAGAGATAGATAGCAATCAACACAAAGGGAAAAATAACGGGAGGTAAAATTATGTCTAGAAAGATTTTGGTTTTAGGTGAAACAAGAGACTCTTCTCTACGTAATGTATCCTTTGAAGCAATCGCTGCAGCTAAGACAGTTGCTGAGGGTGGAGAAGTTGTAGGTGTTGTATTTGGAGAGTCTGTTGCAGAGATCGGCAAGGAATTCATTCATTACGGTGCAGATCGTGTAATCGTTGTTGAGAATGAATTGCTTAAACAGTATTCATCAGACGGCTATACTCAAGCTTTATTAGCTGTTATCGAACAGGAATCTCCTGAAGGGCTTATTTTCGGCCATACATCATTAGGGAAAGACTTAGCACCACGAGTCGCGGGTAAATTAAACTCAGGTTTAATTTCAGATGCCATTGGTGTAGAAGAAGCAGGTGGAAATATTGTATTTACACGTCCGATATACTCCGGCAAAGCATTTGAAAAGAGGATTGTGACAGATGGGTTAGTATTTGCGACCATCAGACCTAATAATATTGACCCGCTCGATCATGATCCGTCCCGTACGGGTGATGTGTCAACTTTATCTGTGGATATCAAGGATTTACGTACAGTTATTAAAGAAGTATTGCGAAAAGCAACTGAGGGAGTAGACCTGTCAGAGGCAAAAGTAATCGTTGCCGGTGGCCGTGGAGTGAAAAGTGAAGAAGGCTTTGAACCACTTAAGGAATTGGCAAATCTCCTTGGCGGTGCAGTTGGGGCATCACGCGGAGCTTGTGACGCAGATTACTGTGACTATTCCTTACAAATTGGGCAAACAGGTAAAGTAGTAACCCCAGATCTTTACATTGCTTGTGGAATCTCCGGAGCTATCCAGCATTTAGCAGGAATGTCCAATTCCAAAGTAATTGTTGCTATCAATAAAGATCCAGAGGCCAATATTTTTAAAGTTGCGGATTACGGCATTGTTGGTGATTTGTTTGAAGTAGTTCCTTTATTAACAGAAGAGTTCAAAAATCTTCTTGTTAAATCTTAATCATTTAAGTAGGCAAAAACAGGGTAGCAAATTTGCTACCCTGTTTTTCTAATTAAAGTTAATACGTTGAAATACAGGATAATTAAGCAGGACAGTAGCATCCTATATAGAACAGTGGTATACTCCACTTATAGTTTACTTAATGTAAGTCTTAGGAGGTAAGAAACATGGCAATTTCTCATGTAACAGATCAAACGTTCGTAACAGAAACAAGCGAAGGCTTGGTTTTAGCTGATTTTTGGGCACCTTGGTGTGGACCTTGTAAAATGATCGCACCTGTATTAGAAGAAATTGATGCTGAACTAGATGGTAAAGTCAAAATCGTTAAATTAGATGTAGACGAAAATCAAGAAACAGCTGTTAAATTTGGTGTAATGAGTATCCCTACACTTGTTCTTTTTAAAGATGGAGAAGTGGTAGATAAAGTAATCGGTTTCCAACCAAAAGAAGCACTTGTTAATTTAATTTCCAAGCATGCTTAAGGTTTAATGTAAAAGACTTCGGACGACCGGAGTCTTTTTTCTTATGGAAAGTATTAAAACCTCCTTTATTCATAAATTCCGTTTATAATAATAGAAACCATACTATTTGAAGAGGGGGGAACCCTTTTGAAGCAGCATATAAAAGATAAGCTTGCGTTGTTACCTGACCAGCCTGGCTGTTATATAATGAAGGACCGCCAAAATGTGGTCATCTATGTAGGAAAAGCAAAAGTATTAAAAAATAGGGTTCGTTCCTATTTCACCGGTTCTCATGATGGGAAGACACAACGTCTTGTTTCGGAAATCGAGGACTTTGAATATATCGTTACCTCTTCTAATATGGAAGCACTGATATTAGAAATGAATCTCATAAAAAAATATGATCCCAAATATAACATCATGCTTAAAGATGATAAAAGTTTTCCGTTTATCAAGATAACCTCGGAAAGGCATCCCAGATTGATTATTACAAGAAACGTGAAAAAAGATAAGGGGAAGTATTTTGGACCCTATCCCAATGTACATGCAGCGAATGAAACTAAAAAGTTATTAGACAGACTGTATCCGCTTAGGAAATGTACGACACTTCCTGCTAAGGCATGCTTGTATTATCATATTGGCCAATGTTTGGCGCCTTGCGAAAAAGTGGTCAGAGAAGATGATTATAAGCAGATCACAGATGAAATTACGAGATTTTTAAATGGAGGTTTTAAGGATATTAAGAAGGATTTGGAAGCGAATATGTATAAGGCTTCTGAAGAATTGGATTTTGAGCGTGCCAAAGAATTAAGGGACCAAATTGCACATATAGAAGCAACCATGGAAAAGCAAAAAATTGTATTCAGTGATTTAACGGACCGGGATATATTTGGATATGCAGTAGACAAAGGGTGGATGTGTGTTCAGGTATTTTTTGTCCGCCAAGGAAAATTGATTGAGAGGGATGTATCGTTATTTCCTATCTATGATAATCCTTCCGACGAATTGCTTACTTTTTTAGGACAATTTTATTCAAAATCAAATCATTTTAAACCAAGAGAAGTACTCCTGACGGATGATATCGATTTAGAACTGGCTGAAGGCTTGCTTGATGTGAAAGTAGCTCAGCCAAAGCGCGGAGCGAAAAAAGATTTAGTGAAGCTCGCGGTTAAAAATGCCAAAATTGCTTTGCAGGAGAAGTTTTCTTTAATTGAAAGAGATGAAGAACGTACTATTAAGGCAATTGAGAATTTAGGGGAAGTTATGGGGATTCATATCCCCCGTCGCATCGAAGCTTTTGATAACTCAAATATTCAGGGTGTCGATCCTGTTTCAGCAATGGTTGTGTTTATTGATGGGAAGCCGGAACGTAAGGAATATCGAAAATATAAAATTAAGACCGTAATTGGTCCGAATGATTATGACTCCATGCGAGAAGTCGTCAGAAGAAGATATGCTCGAGTACTCCGGGAGAACCTTCCTTTTCCTGATTTAATAATTGTCGATGGTGGCAAGGGGCATATTGAAGCGGTTCGTGAAGTGATTGAGGATGAGTATGGAATGGAGATACCTGTAGCAGGTTTGGCAAAGGATGATAAACACAAGACTTCTGTACTGCTATACGGCAATCCTTTAGAAATTATTCCGTTAGGCAGATCCAGTCAGGAGTTTTATCTGTTGCAGCGAATACAGGATGAAGTTCACCGTTTTGCCATAACATTCCATCGTCAAATCAGGGGGAAATCCAGCTTCCAATCTGTATTGGATGGTATTCCGGGTATTGGTGAGAAACGGAAAAAACAATTGCTTAAGCATTTTGGATCCATTAAAAAGATGAAGGAAGCCACATTTGAGGAAATTACTCAGCTTGGAATTCCTGCACCGAGCGTACAAGCTTTATTGGGAAAACTAAATGAAGATCAAAAAAATAATTAAAAAGTTGAAAACTGTACCCTGTTTGGCAGATATAAAGCCAGCAGACTGAGGTACAGTTTTTTTGTTTAAACCAATTAAGTCCAGATCTTTCACAGCTAAGAATATAAATCGGATTAAAATATAAAATAGTAGGGGAACCCCCTGCAGGAGCTCCCCTCTTACTAGAATACATATTTAATCGGCATATAGGTTCTTTGAGAAATAAAGTCTTGATTTAAATGGTATCCTTATTATCGCTTTTTACCGTAAAGTAAACTAATTTCGCTCGTTTCTTTTGTTCCTCATAGCTTTCAGAGACCACTTTTCTTTGATGTTCTATTTGATAGGCAAGAAAGCCTGCCTCTAATTGAAAATTGGCGTTTTCGTTAATTGAAAATCTACGTTGGATTAATTCACCAGATAGCTCCCACTTTAATTCATCTTTTGTTTCCTTTACAAGCCGAAGATCACCCCATCCGGCAGCATGGAAAAACGTAATGATTTCTTCCGGATTCGATAACGGAAATCTTCTTCCAATTTGTTTTCCAGCCCAATAAAGGATTTGAGGGCCTTCCTTCCCTAATAAATCCTCCAAAAGGAACTCTCTTATTATTTCATATCCAAATGCAGGTATTAACGGCTCATTGTCGGTGACAGGTGTCATTTCCTCTGACTCTAACTTTTCTTCTTTTGCCATACTTCCCCCTCTTTCCATACATTATTATAGCTATATATAGGGGAGTAGATGCAAGGATAAATATACATTTTCTACTAAGTATTTGATAGGCAATATATAGAAATAGGAAAATATCCATTTATTCCAAAATATGTTGAGAAAAAGGAAAACTCTGTATCCGTTTTCTTGACGCATTTTGGTGGAAAGGAGTACAATAAAACCGTCACATAATTGTAAGAATATGTGGAATTATTATTTTTTTATACTATTCATCTATTAATTTTGCAGGAAAATGTTTTTAGCATCTTAGATGGGTGGTGAGTTAGATGATTGCGGTTATGATGAAGGTCTGCTCGCAATTATTTAAGGCATAGTCCTTAACCAAAGGCTATACTTTTATTTTTTCATTTTCAGAGGGAGGGTAACTATGGAGAGTCGTCGCGAGTTTAATTTACGCAGGTTACATTCGTTGTTAGGGGTATTACCAATCGGGCTATTCCTGATTGAGCATTTAATGGTCAATTATTTTGCGACAAGAGGGCCTGAGGCATTCAACAAAGCAGCTGAATTTATGCATGATTTGCCTTTTAGGCTTGCATTGGAAATTGTACTAATTTATTTGCCTATATTATTCCATGCTGTATTAGGTCTTCATATTGCTTTCACAGCAAAATATTCAGTGGGGAGCTATAGCTATTTCCGTAACTGGATGTTTGCTTTACAAAGGATCACTGGTATCCTGACTGTTATTTTCATCGTATGGCATGTTTGGCAAACGAGAGTACAGGTAGCATTAGGAGACACGGCGAATGCGGATATGATGGTAGAGATTTTTTCTAATCCATTTATGATTGTGTTCTATATGGTAGGTGTACTTTCAGCAATATTTCACTTTGCAAACGGGCTATGGTCATTTGCGTTAAGATGGGGACTTATCGTAACGCCAAAATCCCAAAGGATATTTACATATATAACTCTTGGAGTTTTTGTATTCTTAGCTTTTGTTTCTATTCGTACTCTGCTGGCGTTTATCAACATGGCTTAAACAATTGCAATAGCTTAGCAGGAGAGTCTGCTAGTTTAATAAGGAGAGGGTCGGTTTATGAGTAAAGGGAATATAATCGTAGTCGGCGGCGGTCTTGCTGGTTTAATGGCTACCATCAAAATCGCTGAAGTAGGACATAAAGTAGAACTTTTTTCTGTCGTACCCGTTAAAAGATCTCATTCTGTTTGTGCCCAGGGAGGTATTAATGGAGCGGTAAACACAAAGGGTGAAGGAGATTCACCTTGGGAACATTTTGATGATACCGTTTATGGCGGTGACTTCCTGGCTAATCAGCCACAGGTAAAAGCTATGTGTGATGCGGCTCCATCGATCATTCATATGTTTGACCGTATGGGCGTTATGTTTAACCGTACGCCAGAGGGATTGCTCGATTTCAGACGTTTCGGCGGTACTCAGTATCATAGAACAGCTTTTGCGGGCGCTACTACTGGGCAGCAATTACTCTATGCATTGGATGAACAGGTTCGCCGTTATGAAGTGGCTGGTCTTGTACAGAAATATGAGGGCTGGGAATTCCTTGGAGCAGTGCTGGATGAAGAACAGATATGCCGTGGAATTGTAGCTCAAAATCTAACCTCTATGGAAATTAAATCTTTCCGCGGGGATGCTGTGATCATGGCGACCGGAGGACCCGGCATTATTTTTGGTAAATCTACGAATTCCATCATTAATACTGGTGCAGCAGCTGCGATTGTGTATCAGCAGGGCGCTACCTATGCAAATGGTGAATTTATACAAATCCATCCAACAGCAATCCCTGGAGATGATAAACTTCGCTTGATGAGTGAGTCTGCACGTGGTGAAGGCGGACGTATCTGGACATATAAAGATGGTAAGCCATGGTACTTCCTAGAGGAAAAATATCCTGCTTATGGAAATCTTGTTCCCCGTGATATCGCTACACGCGAAATTTTTGATGTGTGTGTGAATCAAAAATTGGGAATCAACGGTGAGAACATGGTTTACTTGGATCTTTCTCATAAAGATCCAAAGGAGCTTGATATTAAATTAGGCGGTATTATTGAAATCTATGAAAAATTCACAGGTGATGATCCGCGCAAATTGCCAATGAAGATCTTCCCGGCTGTCCACTATTCTATGGGTGGATTATGGATTGATAACGACCAAATGACCAAAATACCTGGCTTATTTGCTGCCGGTGAATGCGATTTTTCACAGCACGGAGCTAATCGTTTGGGAGCAAATTCCTTATTATCTGCTATTTATGGAGGAAGTGTGGCAGGACCCAATGCTGTACGCTATGTAAATGGGCTTGCGAGAAGTGCTGACTCCTTACCGGATTCCTTATACGTACAACATGAGTATGTTGAAATGGAAAAATGGAATCGGATCATGTCCATGAATGGAACTGAGAATGCATATTCCATCCATAAAGAATTAGGCGAATGGATGACGGATAATGTAACTGTGGTTCGTTATAATGACAAGCTTCAAAAAACGGATGAAAAAATCCAGGAACTGCTTGAAAGATGGGAAAACATTAATATTAATGATACAGCTAAATGGAGCAATCAGGGAGCATCCTTTACACGTCAGCTATACAATATGCTTCAGCTTGCACGTGTCATTACACTTGGTGCCCTGCAGCGTAATGAAAGCCGTGGTGCTCACTACAAACCTGATTTCCCTGAACGAAATGATGAAGAGTTCATGAAAACGACAATGGCTGACTTTGTAGATGGTAAATCTGCACCAAATATTTATTACGAAGATATTGATGTATCACTCATCAAGCCGCGTAAACGTGATTACTCTAAGAGCAAGGGGGCAAATTAATTATGGCTACAGAAAGTAAAGTACTGTTTAAGATACAACGCCAGGACAACCCGAACTCTGAGCCTTATTTTGAAGAATTTGAGCTGTCCTATCGACCAAATATGAATGTCATCTCTGCTTTAATGGAAATACGCCGTAACCCGGTTACAAAGGATGGCAAGAAAACAAGCCCAGTTACTTGGGATATGAACTGTCTGGAAGAAGTTTGCGGTGCCTGTTCCATGGTCATTAACGGTAAGCCCCGGCAATCCTGTACAGCGTTGGTTGATCAATATGAACAGCCAATCGTACTGGAACCAATGCGTACATTCCCGGTTATCCGTGACCTTCAGGTAGACCGCAGCAGAATGTTTGATTCACTTAAAAAAGTGAAAGCATGGATTCCGATTGACGGTACGTACGATTTAGGACCAGGACCACGTATGGCTGAGAAAAAACGCCAATGGGCCTATGAATTATCTAAATGTATGACATGTGGTGTTTGTCTGGAAGCCTGCCCGAATGTAAATGATAAGTCCAATTTTATAGGACCGGCTCCAGTATCGCAGGTTCGTTTATTTAATGCTCATCCAACAGGTGAGATGCAAAAAGCAGAACGTTTGAATGCATTAATGGGTGATGGAGGAATACAGGATTGCGGTAACTCCCAAAACTGTGTGCAAGTTTGTCCGAAAGGGATTCCTTTAACCACATCGATTGCTGCATTAAATCGTGATACAAATATCCAAGCTTTCAAAAATTTCTTTGGAAGTGACAAGATTTAAAATCATTTTTTTATATTCAAATCTCTCTGCAGTAGAGAAGAGATAGGTAAATAGAATACTTCAGATAAAAGCCGGAAGATTGATAGACGGTATGAAAGCCTATTGATTTCACTAACAGCTCACTGTCGTCTTAAAAATTGCATATGCTTAAATAAGAGCAGAATCAAGAAAAGACCGTCATTCAATAGTTTGAGAGACGGTCTTTTCATTAGGATTAAATAGTTTGGTTTTGGTTGTGTCCTACTTACATATTTATCTTGTCATATATCAAGTTAATTCTTTGTAAAAGAATTATCATAGGTTTGCTACGATAAGAGACAATTATCGATAATACATAGTTCCCCAGTAAAATAATTACATTTCCGTACATTTTTCTGTATAATGAATGAATAATCATTCATTAAGTGGGAAGGTGTGTTTCCGTATGAGTAAAATTGCATATATTGAAAATATGGAGGAGTGGAAAGAAGAATTTATTTTTTCTTTTCCTATCAATGTGAGATTTTCAGAAACTGATATGTTTGGGCATTTGAATAATACAGTCCCTTTTGCCTATTTTGAACAAGCGCGAATTGAATATTTTAAAAGTCTTGGAATGATGCAGGATTGGGTGGATAAAAACAATGAAAAAATCCCGGTTGTGGCAGATCTTCAATGTGATTTTCTCAATCAAGTTTTTTTCGATGAGAAACTGGATATTAAAGTGAAGGCACAAAGAATAGGTAATTCATCGGTTGATATTCATTATCTAGGGGTACGGGAAGACGGAGTTCCATGTTTTACAGGGCGTGGAACAATTGTCCAAATCTCCAGAATCAACGGTAAGCCGGTAGCCTGGACAGATGAAATGAAGGAATTATTTGCTGCGGGATTGAAGAAGCAGCATCAATCTTAAAAACACGTTTAATCACATCTAAATATAGTCACTCCTTATAGACCAGTAACATACACTAACGTGACTAAATATATACCCAATCCTAAGGTTATGGCTGGTAGCAAGGAGGGTTACAATAGTTGAAGGAGAACGATTTCACTCATAAACCTTTACTCACAAAAAGAGAAAGAGAAGTATTTGAGTTATTGGTACAGGACAAAACAACGAAAGATATCGCCAAGGACCTTTTTATTAGTGAGAAAACAGTGAGAAATCACATATCCAATGCGATGCAAAAATTGGGCGTAAAGGGCCGTTCCCAGGCGGTCGTAGAACTACTTCGAATGGGTGAATTGGAGTTATAGAATCACTTGATGATCTTATTTCAAGTATATGTATCAATTGATCTAATTATCATTGTTCTTGACAATTCCTTTATGAGTCCATAAATTAGGAAGAGTAGCGAATAACAAATCACTATACAGGTCATTGTAAAATGCAAAGTAAGTGGTTTGACTCACTACTCTATTTTTGTGTCTAAAAGATGAATTGGAAAATGGACAAACTAAAGAAAATGTATAGACAGTCTGGTTTGAAAAATAGAACTAGAGCTAGAGTGTAAGCAAAAGATAGATAGAGGCGATCTGATTTGGATAGAGAAAACCCAATAGGGCTTATAGATTCAGGAGTTGGTGGATTAACAGTTTTTAAAGAATTTATCAGGCAGCTCCCGAATGAAAACTTAGTATACTTAGGTGATACGGCTAGATGTCCCTATGGACCCCGGCCAATGGATGAAGTACGAAAGTTTACATGGCAAATGGCTAATTTCCTTTTAAAGAAGAATATTAAAATGCTTATTATAGCCTGCAATACCGCAACGGCTGCGGTACTGGAGGAAATGAGGGCTACTTTGCCGATCCCGGTTCTGGGTGTTATTCAACCAGGGGCAAGAGCAGCGATTGATGTATCAAAATCAAGAAATATCGGTATCATTGGCACAGAAGGAACGGTGCGCAGCAAAGCTTATAATAAGGCATTATTGAGTATTCACCCAAGAGTCCATATTGAAAGTCTCGCATGCCCTAAATTTGTACCGCTGGTAGAAAGCGGTGAATGGAACAGTGCCATTGCAAAAAAAATTGTAGCCGAAACATTAAAGCCTCTGAAAAATAGAAGTATGGACACATTAATTTTAGGTTGTACGCATTATCCATTGCTGACAGAACCCATTTCAAATTATATGGGCTCTTATGTGACGGTTATATCCTCCGGTGAAGAAACTGCGAGAGAAGCCAGTGTTTTATTGGAGCATGCAGGTATGCTGAATAAGGAGAATAATCAACCAACCTATAGCTTCTATACTACTGGTTCGAGAAGGATGTTTAAATCGATAGCCTATTCATGGCTTGGTGAAGCGGTAGAAACAGTAGAACATGCTAAGCTTTTAGCAGAGTGAATAGGAAGAATAAATATAATACCCTTTGCACATTCAGAAGTGTTTAATTACCTTCTGTATGGTGCAGAGGGTTTTTTAGTGCGGAATTTTTTCTGCTTATTAAGGTATAAAATGAGCCAAGCCCCGTATATATGTAGTACAAACTGTCTTAGGAGGAATGGTGTATGCCTTTACGAACGAAATCATCGTTAGTCGCTACGGTACTTATCTCATCTGTTTTAGTCTCAGGCTGCGGCTTGTTCGATTTACCAAAAAAAGAAGAAATCGACCCACCACAGGATGTTACGTATCTAAAGGAAGAGGGTGAAGGTGAAAAAGCCGTGAACTCGGAAGAAGCGATTACGACTGAAGAGCAAGGAAAGATACAAACAGAATTATACTTAATGGATGCAAATGGATACATTGTGCCCCAAACAATTCCTTTACCAAATACAGAAAGTGTAGCGAAACAGGCGATAGAATATTTGGTGGCGAGCGGTCCGGTAACAGAGATGCTTCCGAATGGTTTTAAAGCAGTCTTGCCGGCAGATACAACTGTGAAAAGTCTAGATATTAAAGATGGAGCAGCCACCGTCGATTTTTCTAAAGAGTTTAAGGATTATAAGGCAGAGGACGAAATGAAAATACTGGAATCGGTGACATGGACGTTAACTCAATTTGATAAAGTAGATAAAGTAAAATTACAAATTGAAGGGGAAACGTTAAAAGAAATGCCTGTTAATAAAACAGCCATTGAAGACGGTGCGTCAAGATTAATGGGAATTAACAATGATCCTACAGAATCGACAGATATTATGAATACTCGACCCGTCACAGTTTATTATATGTCCGGTGAAACAGATAACTATTATTATGTACCAGTGACAAAAAGAATCAGCAATCAGGAAAAAGATAATGTGGAAGCAGTTGTCAGCAGTCTGATTAAAGGTCCTGGTTATTCTTCGCCGCTAGTAACAGAATTCAGGCCGGATGCTGCCCTATTGGATGAACCTAAAATAGAAGACGGCGTAGTGACCCTTAATTTCAATGAATCTATTTATTCAAGCTTTGATGACGAAGAAAAAATCGTTTCTGGGCATTTATTGAATGAGCTGGTCTTATCCCTGACTGAACAAAAGGACATTAAAAAAGTAGCAATTCAAGTAAACGGAGAGAAAGAACTTCTCAAGGAGGATGGCAAGAAGCTGACCGAACCGGTAACACGTCCTGAAACGGTCAACACAGGTAAATACTAATAATCAATAAATATGGGTAAGTTCCTTATTGGAGCTTGCCTGTTTTTAATTTGGACAAAAATGGCTGTGATGTTTGGACAGGGTGCTTTTTTATTAAATTGGGGTATGCTACACTTAGTCATGATACATACAGTTTAGGAGGTACTTATGAGATTTGATGGTCGTGAGAAAAATGAATTAAGACCCGTACATATAGAAACAAATTATATAAAACACCCTGAAGGTTCGGTGTTGATCAGTGTAGGTGATACAAAGGTGATTTGTACGGCCAGTATAGAGGATCGTGTACCACCTTTTATGCGTGGAGAAGGCAAGGGATGGATTACGGCTGAATACTCGATGCTGCCGCGAGCAACAGAGCAAAGAACCATGCGCGAATCCACAAAAGGGAAAGTAACCGGACGCACAATGGAGATCCAGCGTTTAATCGGACGTGCATTACGTGCGGTAGTCGATTTGGAAGCACTGGGTGAGAGAACAATCTGGATTGATTGTGATGTTATTCAGGCAGATGGCGGAACGCGAACAGCTTCGATTACGGGCGCATTCGTAGCGATGGCCCTTGCATTGGATAAACTTCAGGAGTCGGGAAAAATTAGTTCCTATCCAATTAAAAACTATCTCGCTGCCACGTCAGTCGGGATGATTGAAGAGTTTGGAGCAGTTCTTGATTTAAATTATCATGAGGACTCTCAGGCTTTGGTGGATATGAATGTTATTATGACAGGCGCAGAGGAATTCGTGGAACTTCAGGGAACAGGCGAAGAAGCTACTTTCTCCAGAAATCAATTAAATGAATTGCTCGACCTTGCGAATGAAGGCATACAGCAATTATTCACTATACAACAAGAGGCGTTGGGAGAAATAGCAGCTAAAATTCAATAAAGCGTACCATGCATACGCTTTTTCTCTTGGGAGGAGAAGGTGAATATGAAAACCGTATTAATTGCAACCAAAAATAAAGGTAAAGCAAAAGAATTTGAAACTTTATTTTCCCCAAAAGGGATTAAGGTCATCACCTTATTGGATATTGAAAATGCAATCGATGTGGAAGAGACGGGAAGCACATTTGAGGAAAATGCTCTTTTGAAGGCTAATGCTATTTCTGAGCTATTGCAAATCCCCGTTCTGTCCGATGACTCCGGTTTAGTTATTGATGCGTTGGACGGTCGTCCCGGTATTTTTTCTGCCCGTTATGCGGGGCCAGAGAAAGATGATCGAGCTAATTATGAAATGGTTCTCGAAGAAATGAAGGGTATTCCCGCCGAAAAACGAACAGCGCGTTTTTATTGTGCAATTGCATTGGTTGGACCAAATATGAATCCAATCACAGTAGCCGGTACATGTGAGGGTATCATTGCTGAAGCACCGGATGGTGAAAATGGCTTCGGATATGATCCTATTTTCTTTGTGCCGGAAAAACAAACAACGATGGCTAACCTGGAAGCACGGGAGAAAAACAGAATCAGCCATCGAGCCAATGCTTTAAAAGAATTAGTGAAAGTACTAGATGAAAAAGTAGTTGAATTCCTATGAAATGTTTAATTGTCAGTGATAGCCATGGCTTAAAGGAAGAATTGGTCGTTTTGCATGAGAGACATAAGGATGAGGTAGATTTGTTTATTCATTGCGGGGATTCAGAACTGTCATGTGACGATCAAGTCCTTCAGTATTACCAAACCGTGCAGGGCAACTGTGATTTTGGTGATGATTTTCCAGAAGATTTGATAGCACATCTTGATGACTGGACAATTTTCGTGACACATGGACATTTATACAATATTAAATCTACGCTGATGAATATTAGCTTGAAAGGGAAAGAAATGGGTGCAAATGTTATTTGTTTTGGTCACTCTCATATAGCAGGAGCGGAAAAAATTGATAACTGCCTGTATATTAATCCCGGAAGTATTAGACTCCCTAGAGGGAGTCAATATAAAACCTATGTCATTCTCGAAAAGCAAGATCAGAATGCAATCGTTGATTTTTACACAATGTCAGGGGAAAAATTACCAGGCTGGCAATTGAAAACAACACTTTCCTAAATCAAAAAAAAGTTGTATAGTAAGTGAAGGGAAAGCTGATCAACATTTTTGAGTTATCTTCCCTTCACTTTAAAAAAACTTTTTTAAAAAAGTTATTGACTTAAAATAAAAGTGATTATATAATAATAAATGTCGTTAAGGACAAAGTAAAAAACATAAACATGTCCCAGTAGCTCAGCTGGATAGAGCAACGGCCTTCTAAGCCGTCGGTCGGGAGTTCGAATCTCTCCTGGGACGCTAACTTAAGAAAGAGGCAAAAACCTTTAAAGGTTTTTGCCTCTTTTGCATTTAAGATATAGAATCCATAAAGATGACCTTTTTAGGTCAGCTACTCCTCCGTTTTTGACTATATAAATGAAAGGCTGGATGGGAACCTTTTGTGATTATTTCTGTGATGATTTTAGATAAGACACTGCTATAGACTAGTCCGTTATCTCCATAAGCAAATAGAAAGTGGCAATGTGGAAATTCATCATACTGACCTATAAGTGGAAGCCCATCATGTGTCCCTCCATAGAAGGCTCCAAGATAATATTCGGGTTCAGCTCTTATATTGGGAAATAGTTTGTTAAATTCTTGAATAAGCTTTGTCTTTTTATGAATAATTTTTGAATCACGATCCTCAGGATAGGTTGTGTTTTCATCAAGTCCTCCAATGATAATCCGATTATCTGCAGTTGTGCGCATATAGATATATGGGCGTGCTGTTTCCCAAATTAATGTTTGCTTATACCAGTCAGACTGCTGTAGATTTTCAATCGGTTTGGTGATAACAGCATATGAACTGGTCAAAAGACAATCCTTATCTTTTTTAAATTCTAGCCCTTCGTAGCCGGCAGCAATGATGACATTTCTTGCTGTGATGGTATGATTGCGGTCGGTATGAAATGTTGCGTACTCCTCATTGAATTTTTTTCCCGTTATCTTAGTTTCCTCAAATATTTGTACACCCTTTTGATGGGCTGCTTGAATCAGGCCATGATTATATTTAAATGGGTTGATTTCCCCATCATTATGGATATACAAAGCTGATTGCTTGGAAAATGGGTAACGCTCTTTAATTTGGCTTTCGTTAAGCAGATCGACTTGGAAGCCATGATTAATCAAATAATCGTATTCATTTTGTAACTTCGTCTCTCCTTGGGGATCACTGGCATAATAGAGGCTATCCCTTCGTGTAAACTCGGAATCTATATTTAGTTTTTTCGATGTTTCTTCAATCTCAGAAATGGCTTGCTCGCATAATTTTGTATGGTAAATGGCTGATTCTTCACCAAAAGAATTGACCAACTCGTACAACATCTTATCTCCCAAGTATTGAAGGAGGGCAGTGTTGGTCATCGTGCTGCCTGTGCCAATCCTTCGTTTATCTACTACTGCCACCTTAAGTCCTTTTTCGCTTAAGAGGTGTGCGCACTGTGCCCCTGAACTTCCTCCGCCAACAATAAGAACATCACAAAGTATATCTTCCTCTAATGGTGGATATAAAGGAGGATCTGGAAAAGTCGTTTGCCAATAAAATTTGCCGTTCTGTAGATTCATAAACCTTGCTCCTTTTAATAGGGATGATTTGCATATAATTCCCTTGTGAAATGAAAATATACTTGTATCACATTGGATGATTATTGTTTGGAGCAGAGCATAAAAAGATATATTGTGGCCGCTTTATAGCCTGAATAAGCAAGAAAGAAACAACCCTCTTATAATAATATATAAGAGGGTTGGATATGCATGTTAATCAATATAAACAGATCTCACCAAGGTGCGAACAGATTCTTTTCCGTCAGGGTGCATGGTATTGATATCAATCGTCATATTATAGACGCCAGGCTTCGTAACCTTTGGGAGTTTGGCAGATAAAACGGTTCCGTTAGTGGTCTTCGGCAAGATGTTTTGTTTTAACTCAACCCCAGCTTTATCTATTAATTTAATGGATATGCTGCTTGTTTTTGCATTTTTAGGAGTGTGAATTGTAAATCCAGTTTGCTCTGCTTTGCCAGTTCCGGCCATTTCCAGTTTATAGACATCCTTTTCGTCAAAAGTAGAGGCTAATAGATAGGCATCATGGGTTTCCGTTGCCTTCATTTGGACAGTCCATGTACCAGGGAGGAATTCTTTAAGATTAAAAGTATATAAACTCGCACCGGAAAAAATCATCTGGTCGATAGTCGGCTTTAAAGCGGGAATGGTAGCTCCATCCGGTGAAATTAGCTCAACGACTGTGGATGGACTGGCCGTATAGATTGAGATTATACCGGTTGTTTTTTCAGGGATGTAAATCTCTTTTTGGACAAATCGGTTTTGGACAAGGGCTTCACCATGAATATAGTGGGAAGATGTGCTTTGCATGGCCGATTCATTTTGATCAGATGAATCGGCTGTTACCGCGTTTTGTGTGACAGTGGATGATCTCAAATAAGGTTCAATCCGCGAAAATACCTTAGAGCCCATGCGAATATTATCATGGTCAACCGAGCTATCTGTGAACAGATGTGTGCCATAGGACAACTTAGAGCTTGTTAGGGTGACCAGTCCATCGTTAGCCCCGTAGGAAGATAGATAGGCTCCTCCCAGGGAAAGAGCAGATAAAACAGGTCCATGGTCCGTTCCTGCCACGGTATAGTATTTATTCTTATTTCTGTTCGTATGGCCGTCTGTGACAGAACGGAATCTCGCCATTTCTCCAATCTGCAAAGAGTAAGTTCCGGCATCATTTTGACCGAGCAAATCCCCGAGCCATCCTGCATACCAACTATATGACAGGTCTGCCAGCTCCGAGCCTCTATGCGGTGAGCCCAGTGTGATGACCCGGCCGACATATGGATGGGCACCATAATGAATAAGCGCTGTCTGAGTATCTGGGCCTCCTTTGCTATGGGCGATGATGTTGACTTTCTGACCATTGAAGTATTGGGAGATATCGGAAAGCATCGATGCAAGCAATTCTCCGTTTGTATACTGAGTTTCCGATCCGTTTCCGGCTGCATCATACAGCTGGACAAAGACTGTTTGATACCCGGCTTCATATGCTTTTGTATACATATCATTTATGCCATGGTATGTCGTTTCTCCGTACCAACTGGTTGAGCTGCCGTTTTTCCCTTGGACAAAAACAATTGGAGGTTTTGCTGGGTTATAATTTGGTGGGCGATCACCCAGGAACCATTGGCCCGGTGTGAAGGTTTCGTCGGGTGGTTTCAGCTTACCGGCCGAGGGTCTTTCAGGCAGGCTAAATGAGAAGATAAGAAAAGTGGCTGATAAAACAACTCCAACTTGTTTCTTCAGACTGTTCTTCATAATTTCCTCCATTCAAATCAATTTTTATTAAAAAACTTTATGATTCCAAGGGGTTGCTAATTCTGAAGCTAATGGCTCAAATGATTTTATAAGTTTTCATGGGGGTTTGTTAGCTAGGTTCATAGAGGGCTTCTACTAGTCTCATGTAATACATTTAACAATAAAAAAGTGTTAGGGGCGCTTGAGTGTACTCTTATTCTCTTAAATATACATCATTTTAATATACATTCACAAAATTGTTTTATTTTATAAAAAAATGGGTTAAATTTACTGTTGTGATTAGATAGTAAGTACATAGTTTGATTCTTTACTAAAGTCATTGATCAAAGGGGATGATAACTCTTCATTTCTAATGTTAAGAAGTGATTAATCTAAGCATTTCTTGATTAACCTATGGAAGGGATAGATGTAAGCAATGATGTTGGGTGCTTCATTACTGTGTTCAGTTATTTTTATTGGCATATCTTTATTTGTAGTTCATGCAGAGAATATAGGTTGGGATGCACTATCAGATACTTGGCATTTCATTTTTTTTGCGGAAGGGGCAATCTTTTTTGCTCAAATATTATTGTTGATTCTTTTTACTTTAATTAATCATTCAGTATTGAAAAAGCTCTCTTCCTTTACTGAACTGTTATTTTCATACAAATTGGCTGTTGATCCTTTTATTGCTCTATTAATGTTTGCAAAAGATCAATATGTTTATTATAACTATCTATCTGTCGTACATAATATACTGATGGTTGGTTTTCTAATGCATTTCGTATTGTTAATCCTATTAATTTATAATGATTTAAAGGGATCGAAAGAGGTATCATTTATTTCGTTTATAAAGTTTATGATGGCCATGGCGATTCCTGTAATATTAGCAATCTTATTTTTAATTAAAATAATCATCGAAAGTGAGATCCTGTACTTTGGGGATTTAGGTTTCCTTTTATTGACTGTTACAGTCATATTTATTGCTGTACTAATAGGTAATCTTTTTTATGCGATGGAACCTTACTATATCATTAGTGAATCTTCATTTTTTAACCCGCCCTCTAGGCAGCAAGTATATAAAAAGAAACCAAAGAAAAAGAAGAGGAAAAATGGGAAAAATTAATAAAGAAATTAGACGAGCTTATGGAAGCTAATGAAGTTGGAGGTATATTAAGAAGAGGATGCTGATTAATTGAATTTAGTGAACTATTCTATTTTGCCTGAATCAATTTAATAAATGGATGAAATGATGCCCTGTATAAGAGATATATTGCTGAATAGAAGAAAAAAGGTTATTCCAAATGCCATAAAAGCATCTGGAACAACCTTTTTCCTGGAGATTACTCTGAGTCTTCCATATTCTCTTCAAGTGCATTTGCGACTTTTTGAAACTCTTCGTCGCTTTCTATTTCGTGGAGTTCACCGTCTTCGTCAATTTTGAAGAAGAATATTTCCATATCTTCTTCTGTATCGCGTTTGATTTCTTCCACAAGACCGGTAACGGCATATTCAGAACCATCTACCTCTAGTGTACCGAGTACTTCAATTTCTTCTTCTTGCCCGTCTTCGCCTTCTAATATAAGGATTTCTCCCACTTCGATTTTTGTCATTTGATTACTCCTTTATTCTATTACTTGTCCGCTTAGTATATCGATTATTGAAATGAAAAACAACTAATGAACATTGGTGTCTATTTTAGAGAATGGTCTGTTCAAGCAATATTGTTTGTTTATCGTGATATCCTTGTTACTATTAAATGGAAACTTTATTATGGAAGGATTCAAACTACATGTCAAATAAACTTGTTAATATAAATATACCTGTTTCAGTATTAAATTTAGCTCCTATTCGAAAAGGCCAAGATGCAAAAGGCGCGATTGATTCTATGGTGGAACTTGCACAAGCCACGGAGAAAATGGGATATAAGCGGTACTGGGTTGCCGAGCACCATAATACACCAACTATGGTTAGTTCCGCGACGTCCATTTTAATTAAACATATTCTGGAACACACAGATCAAATAGAGGTGGGATCCGGTGGAATTATGCTGCCTAACCACTCCCCGTTAGTTGTCGCTGAGCAATTTGGAACCATGGCTACAATTTACCCAAATCGATTGAATTTGGGATTGGGTAGAGCTCCTGGAACAGATATGATGACGGCTAATGCTTTAAGGCGTTCACAAAAGGATTCCGTTTATACTTTTCCTGCAGACGTACAATCCTTGTTAACCTATTTAGGACCGGAAGAGACGCAGGGCTATGTAAGGTCGTACCCAGGTGTCGACACGAATATACCTATCTATATTTTGGGCTCTTCTACGGAATCAGCTGTTCTTGCTGCCAAATTGGGTCTGCCATATGTATTTGCAGCTCATTTTGCTCCAACCTATTTAGAAGAAGCTATCTCCATTTATCGAAGTCGATTCCAGCCATCTGAATACCTAAGTGCTCCTTATATGATGGTCTGCCTGAATGTTATTGGTGCGGAGAGTGATGAAGAAGCCGAATTGGAATCTACCACCATGCAGCAATTTTTCTTAAATGTTGTGCGCGGGACACAAAACCCATTAAGTCCTCCAGTTAAAAATATGGATGAATTATGGAGAGGACCTGAAAAGCAAATGGCTCAATCGATGTCCAGTGTCACTTTGCTCGGGGCAAAAGATTCTATACGTGAACAGCTAATCCAATTCCAAGAAAAATATAATGTGGATGAAATTATGGCTGTATCCTATATCTATGATCCAGCTAAACAAAAGCGTTCTTATGAGATCTTAAAAGAAGTCGTTGACGGAAGATAAATTAAAAAAACATCGTATTCTTCGGTTAATTCAACCGTTTGGGTACGATGTTTTTAGTTGGCTATATAATAAATTTGTACATACTTTAAACATACTATCATTTGGAGTGGAAATTTTGCGGTAGGAGGTAATAAGGAATGTCATTTTACCTTTTTGCTATAAAAATAATTGATTGCAATGATTGGTCATGTAAAAAGAGCCTTGTTACGTCTCGATGAGTGTAACAGAGGCTCTTATCTTTTATTAAGTATGAACATTATGATGCTATTTTGAAGTTGACGTTAATTTTTGTTTTGCAAGATTTGCTACTGTACCACCGTCTACACGTAAGTCGATTCCTGTGATATAAGATGCTGCATCGCTGAGTAAAAATTCTACTGCTGTAGCAATCTCTTTGGCTTCTCCTTCACGACGTAAAGGTGTAATCTCAAGCATCTTTTTCATTTCTGCTTGTTTAGAAGCTTCCTGACGGCCCATTGGAGTATTGATTGTACCTGGAGATAATGATGTTATACGTGCTCCTTTTTCTCCCCATATCCATGCCTGTTCTTCAACAATTAATTGTACACCTAATTTCGATAAAGTGTATGCAGCTCCTGGATTCCCTTGAGCAAACTGCTCCATCGTTTCCACCACATTTTCAGCTAATGGCTGCTTTAACACTTCGTCATAAGGACCTTGGCGAGGAGCCATATAACCACTCATGGAGGAGATGCAAACGACAGCTGTTCCCTCTGTAGCAAGTGGAAGGAAAGCCTCTAAAACAATACCTGTTCCCACTAGGTTAACTTCTGTAATACGTCTGGAATCTGCCATTGTAGGAGATAGTCCAGCTGTATGTACCAATCCTTTTAATGTGCCAAGTTCAGCAGATTTCTCTGCTAAAGCAGCAACGTTTTCCCTGGAAGTAATATCAACAGTTTGGATATGTACATCTGTGATTCCTTTTGTGGATAATTCTTCTTTTGTCTGAAGTAAGCGTTCATTTGAAACATCTGCTAAAAGGACAGTCCCTTTCCTGCCAACTAATTCAGCAGTTGCTTTCCCCATTCCGCCTGATCCACCTGTGATGACATATACTGGTTTTTTCATGATACTAACCTCCTATTTGATATTCAACTTTATTATAAACGTTTTCGAAGGGAAGAGGGCCCTTTTTTGTAATTAATGGAAGTTATCTGTTGCAGTTTTATTTAGGACTGTTAAATTGATCAGCAAATCAGTCATCGAACGCAGTATTTGTGTATGTATGATAATCCATATATTGGGCAGATTCTGTTATAAAAGGTATGCAGTAAGCTCTCTTTTTCTGGTAAATAATATTATAAAATAGTAAATAGAAGGAGATGGATAATTGGTTATAATTGTTATAAATTTTATAATATAGAATAATTTAGGTTCTTAACTGAAAGTATTTGGATTTTTGTTATATTAATATTATCAATTCGCTAATATTCTCTTGAATAACTTCTCTCTTTCAGATAACATTTTGAATATGTGAAATGGAGAACTTAATTTGAGAGGAAAAATTATGCCATGCCAAAACATCAAAAGAAGAACATGTATGCAGCGGGAGCTGTTTTAAAGAAAGAGATTGGTTTGAAAGAAGCCCTTACTATTGTAGTTGGGGTTGTAATTGGATCAGGTATATTTTTTAAAGCTACTCCAGTATTGGAAAGCGCAGGATCTCCAGTTGCAGCTATTATAGCTTGGCTACTTGGAGGTTTGATTACCCTGGCAGCTGCTCTGACTTTGGCTGAGATTGGATCAGCTATCCCAGAGACAGGTGGGGTATTCGCTTATTTGAAGGAGCTTTATGGAGAAAAAGTTGCTTTCCTATTTGGGTGGGTTCAAGCGTTAATCTATATACCAGGCATTTTGGCTGCGCTGTCCATCATTTTTGCCACACAAGCAACGTACTTTATGCCTATGACAGACCAACAGCAAAAATGGTTAGCGATTGGTATTTTAGTATTTGTGGCCGCACTAAATATCATCTCAACTAAACTTGGAGGCAGGATTCAGTTCATTTCTACGATAGCTAAAATGATTCCGATTATCGCCATTATTGCGTTTGGGATCATTCATGGAATGGGGAAAGAAACAGCGACCCTCTTTACGGGAGAGGCGGTTCACAGTTTTACATTAACCAGTTTTGGTGCTGCGATATTGGGTACATTGTTTGCCTATGAAGGCTGGGTGAGTGTTGGGAATATGGCTGGAGAAATGAAAAATCCTCAGCGTGACTTACCACGCTCTATTTTGTTTGGAATCATGATTATCATTGCAGCTTACGTCCTAATAAATATAGCCTTTTTCTCCGTCTTGTCTGTTCAGGAAATAGTTTCGACAGATAAAGTAGCTACAGATGCTGCCCTTATTCTTTTTGGAAGCGGCGGTTCTGCGATTATCTCGATAGGAATTCTGGTCTCTATATTTGGTACATTGAATGGATATTTGATGACAGGTGTCCGAGTTCCATTTGCAATGGCACAAAATAAGATTTTCCCGTTCCATCATGTTATGGGACGTGTTGAAAGTCGTACAAGTACACCGATTAATGTCTTTATTTTTGAAGTGGTTTTATCAATTATTTATATTTTGTCAGGATCGTTTAATACCCTGTCTACTCTGGCCTTATTCGCTACATGGATTTTCTTTGTGATGGCCATTTACGGGGTTTTCATCCTTCGTAAAAAGCGTAAGGATCTAGTTCCGACTTATCGGGTTCCTTTCTATCCATTAGTTCCGCTTGTCGGAATCATTGGTGGAGTGTATATATTGGTATGTACGGTCTTTACCGATACCTTATATTCTCTAATCGGATTAGCCATAACAGCACTAGGCTACCCGGTATATCTCTATCTAAAGAAATCAAATATGTAAATTACGTAAACACACGGGATTCCGATATGGAAACTCCGTGTGTTTTTTTATCTATCCTTTTAAAAAGCTCTTATACTGCTTTTTTAAAAGTTAGGTAAATTGGGCTTTTTGCTTGTATGATTGAAAAGGTTTTAGCAAAATAAGGATGTAGTCATATGTCGGTATACGAAAAAGGTGAGGGTATGGGGTATTTACGAAAATATATTAAGAAATACGGGGTTTTATTTACGGTTGCAATTTTATTTTTAATGGTTGAAGCCATCTGTGATTTGCTTCTGCCTACAATACTCGCAACGATGATAGATAAGGGTGTGGCAAATAAAGACCTTTCATATGTATTGGATATGGGCGGAGTCATGTTGCTTGTTACTGCTATAGGTGCATTGGGAGCAATAAGCAGGAATATTATCTCCAGTAATATTTCGCAAAAGATGGGAGCCGAACTACGCTCTGATTTATATAAAAAGATTCAATCTCTAAAATTAGTGCAAATGAACCGTTTTGAAGCGGCAACTCTTGTCACCAGGCTCACAAATGATGTAACACAAGTACAAGTATTTGTGAACGGATTGATGAGAATTATGGTGAAGGCACCATTAATCTGTATAGGGAGCATTATCATGGCAGTCCGTTTAAATGCCTCTATTTCTTGGATTCTATTAATTATTATTCCGATTGTTGCTGGAATCATAATGCTGAATCTGAAACTCAGTTTTCCTTTCTTTATCCGAGTACAAAAAGTGACGGATCGACTGAACGGAGTGATGAGAGAATACTTATCCGGCATTCGTGTCATTAGAGCCTTTAATCGCTCTCAGTTTGAGAAAGAGCGATTTGAAGAACGTAATGATGATTTGGCAGCTACTTCTATTAAAGCGAATCGGGTCATGTCTGTTTTTAATCCAGGGATCATGTTAACAGTGAATTTTGGAATCGTGCTCGTCCTTTTAGTAGGCGGTTGGAATATTAATAATGGTCAAATGCAGGTTGGACAAATTGTTGCCTATGTGAATTATATGACTCAAATATTGTTTTCTTTATCCATGATTTCAATGATATTCAATTTCTTTGTACGCGCAAGGGTGTCAGCCGGAAGAATTGGAGAAGTATTTAATACGGAAGAGCTTCCAAAAAATCCGGATACAAAAGAAAAAGCTGACCATAAAGAAGGCATCTTTTTTAATCAAGTCAGCTTTTCATACTTTGGGACAGAAGATTATGTAGTCAAAGATGTTACTTTTAAAGTGAAACCTGGAGAAACAGTGGGGATTATTGGGTCAACAGGTTCAGGAAAGAGTAGTTTGGTTAATTTGATCCCGCGTTTGTATGAGCCATCAAAAGGTACCATTTATATGGATGGAGTAAATATTCAAACAATCGACCCGGCAATATTGAGAGAGTCTGTCGCATATGTGCCGCAGAAATCGGTATTATTTACAGGGACGATTAAAGAAAATATTCTTTGGGGTAAGGGGGATGCCAGTATGGAAGAGGTGGTTCAGGCCGCTAAGGCTGCATGTGCCCATTCGTTCATAGTGGCTTTACCAGATGGATATGATACACATCTTGGTCAGGGGGGAATCAACCTATCCGGTGGCCAAAAACAAAGACTATCGATTGCAAGGGCCTTGTTGAAAAAATCCTCCGTATTAATTTTGGACGATTCAACCAGCGCGCTGGATGCAGTCACAGAACAACAATTGAAGGTATCACTTAAGGAAAGAACACACGGTTCGATTATATTTTTAATTGCCCAAAGAATCACTTCTGTTATGGATGCGGACAAAATCATCATTATGGATAATGGGAAAATCGTTGGAATTGGTGATCATGAAGAGCTAAGGAATCATAATGCCGTTTATCAAGAGATTATACGATCACAAATAGGTGAGGAGAAGATTAGCCATGGCAAATAAAATGGAAAATGGAAGCAGGCCTTCAGAGTCTGCAATGCCAAAAGCCGGAGGAAGAGGCCATGGCCACGGTGCGGGACGTTTTGCTCCTGTGCAAAAACCTAAGGATTTTTCGGGAACTTTAAAACGAATATGGGGATTTTTTGGGACCGAAAAGAAAAATCTTTGGATCATCTTTGCTTTTGTTGTCATTAGTTCATTCATCAGCCTATTTGTGCCTTATTGGATCGGAAAGACCGTGGATATAATTGCAGCAGAACCAATTGATCTGAATCTTTTGCATATCATGATCCTCATATTAGCAGCGGTTTACATAACAGACGGGATATCGATTCTTTTTCAGGGTTGGATGATGGCCAGGGTTTCGCAGCGGGTTGTGCAAGGGCTCCGCAGTAAGTTATTTCATAAACTGCTTAAATTGCCAATCGGTTATTTTGATTCACATGCCCATGGGGATATGATGAGCAGAGTAACCAACGATATCGATAATGTTTCAAGCAGTATCTCACAATCCACAACGCAGCTGATGGGTGGAGTAATCACTATAACAGGCTCATTCATTATGATGCTTACATTAAGCCCTGTACTGACTGTGGCGGCATGCATTACGGTTCCATTTATGTATATTTTAACGAAAATGATAGCTAAACGGACGCGTGTTTTATTTCGGGAGCAGCAAAAACATTTAGGCAGATTAAACGGACATATAGAAGAGTCGATATCCGGAACGTTGATTATTAAAGCATTTAACCGGGAAAATCAAGTCGTCGAGACCTTTGAGTCAATTAATGAAAATCTGTTTGAATCGGGAAGGAAGGCGCAAATTTGGTCGGGGTATTTAATGCCCTTAATGAATGCCATTAATAATTTGGGGATCGCTGCGATTGCGATTGTGGGTGGTGTATTGGCCGTAAATGAGACTGTAACAGTAGGGGTGATTGCTAGTTTTGTCAGTTATTCAAGACAGTTTACAAGACCGTTAAATGATTTGGCAAATATATTTAATGTATTTCAGTCGGCCGTGGCAGGCGCTGAACGTGTTTTTCAGGTGATTGATGAGAATGAAGAAACAAAAGACCGTGAGCATGCGGTTCCCCTCCTGCATTCAGTAGGTAATGTAACATTTAAGAATGTTTCATTTGGATATGACGCGAATCACCTCATCTTAAAAAATATCAGTTTTGATGCAAAAGCGGGCAGCCACAATGCACTAGTGGGGCCAACTGGCGCAGGGAAAACGACCATAACGAATCTCTTAACTCGGTTTTATGAGGTATCTGAAGGAAGTATCTTAATCGATGGAGTAGATATTCGTGATTATACAAGGGAGAGCTTAAGAGATACATTTGGGATTGTATTACAGGATACGTATTTGTTTACGGGAAGCATTAAAGAAAATATTAAGTATGGTCGGTTGGATGCTAGCGATGAAGAAATGGTCATAGCTGCCAAAACAGCAAATGCTCATTATTTTATTACGAGACTGCCAAATGGCTATGAGACTATACTTTCAGAAAATGGAGCTAATTTGAGCCATGGGAACAGGCAGCTGCTAGCTATTGCCCGGGCAATATTGAAGAATCCGGCTATCTTGATTTTGGATGAAGCAACCAGCAGTGTCGATACACGAACAGAACTTGCTATCCAGAATGCAATGCGTAAAGTGATGAATGGACGTACCAGTTTCGTGATTGCACATAGGCTAAGTACGATTCGTGAAGCAGATACGATTATGGTAATCGATGATGGACAGATAAAGGAAAGTGGGACGCATGAAGAATTATTGCGTCATAATGGCCGTTATAATGAAATGTATGAAAGCCAGTATAAAAATATCCAGAGTTCATAAGCTGAAAGGAGCCTGTGACAATTAATCATAAGTTTCTTCGCATGGAGGACGATCAAAATAACAGTAAATAGAACTAAAACATTGACATCAAAAGTTATTAAATTAAACGGGAAGCTCTTTAGCTCCTCAGATTATAGACAAAAGGAATTCAAATTGGCCTAATAGAGGCCAATTACTGAATTCCTTCTTTTTGTGGCTTTTTCTCGAGGAATAGACCCATCCGCATCTGTTTTAGGCCATTTGGACTTTCCCAGTCCAAATGGACATCTTCTTTAAGTTCGTGACAGCGAAAGTAAGCATCACCTGCATGGAACTCATAGGCGGGGAATAAGGGTCTTCCCCAACCTTTGCTACGCCTTTCCCCCGGCTTAACCCGGTCATAGGTGGTCCAAAGGTAACTCATAGGCGGAGAATAGGGAATTTCCCCGGCCTTTGCTACGCCTTTCCCCCGGCTTAACCCGGTCATAGGTGGTCCAAAGGTAACTCAAAGGCGGGGAATAGGGAATTTCCCCAGCCTTTGCTACGCCTTTCCCTCGGCTTAACCCGGTCATAGGTGGTCCAAAGGTAACTCAAAGGCGACGAAAAGGGGGTCTTTTCCAGCCTTTGCATAGATTTTCTCGGTCATTATGAGTTTATTCTCCTCCGTGTGGCGAAGGTATTCAGCTTCCTTCACATAGTCTCCCACACATGACGATGAATGTCTGATGGTTTTGACTTTGAGTACACTGAGAAAGTAGTGGATAGTCAGCGCCTTGAAGAGGATTAAAATAAGGACTTTCTCTACAGTCTGGGGAGCTTATTTTATGTGGTTTAAATGATTCCGGCGGAGTTAGAACCAATTCTTTTAACGTGGCACTTTAGGTATACAAACAAATGACCATGCTCACCAAAAAAATAAAACAGGAAAACTGCTTGTTTAAAATAATGAAAGCGTATACAACTTGTTAAATTAACTAAATAGTCTAATAATTTAGAAAAATCAGTTGACTATGTGTTCGGAAGGTCGTATTATAGGTTTCAATAAGATAACAAAACGACCATTAATTGGATTTTTATCGAACTAAATAAAAATAATCGATGATAAGGATAAGTAATAATTGGGTTGAACAGGTACAGAGAGCCGGTGGTGCTGAGAATCGGTGCTGTTTCCAATTATGAACTCCCCTTTGAGTGTCTGTATGAAACCCTTCAGTAATGCAGACCGGGTTAATTGATCAACCCGTTATCAAAATGTAAAGAGTGCATGATACGAAAGTGTGATCATGAATTAGGGTGGTACCATGGAAAGGAAAACAAGTCTTTTCATCCCTGCGTTTCAATTGGGAACGTATGTGATGAAGAGGCTTTTTTATTTTTATAAAAAAATGAACCTGGCAAATGAGCCTATCACTAAACGGGAGGTAGATTCCATGTTGGAGAAAACAGCTCTTGCTGAGAAGAAAAAGAAACAAACTGAAATGAAAATCAGCGGAGCCGAGATGTTGGTTAATGCCCTGGAAAAGCAAGGAGTGGAGGTTCTGTTTGGATATCCAGGTGGTGCTGTTTTACCCATTTATGATGCGCTTTATAAGGCGGAAATGCAGCACGTATTGCCAAGGCATGAACAAGGTGCCATTTATGCGGCTGAAGGATATGCCAGGATAAGTGGGAAGCCTGGCGTGGTTATTGCGACTTCTGGTCCTGGAGCAACCAATATTGTTACAGGTCTTGCAGATGCGATGATGGATTCCTTGCCTTTAGTCGTCTTCACCGGTCAGGTTGGTACAGGAGTAATTGGAACAGATGCTTTTCAGGAAGCGGATATTTTAGGGATTACAACTCCGATTACAAAGCATAATTATCAAATTCGAAATACAGCAGATATCCCAAAAGTGGTGAAGGAAGCCTTTCATATAGCTTCTACAGGAAGGCCGGGACCAGTCCTCATCGACATCCCGAAAGATATGGCTCAGCTCGTTGCAATAGAGGAGGAACCTGAAACAATCCATTTGCCAGGCTATCAGCCAAAGTATGAACCAAATTATTTACAAATTAGAAGACTTGTAGAAGCTGTCAGCTCTTCAAAAAAACCGGTTATTCTGGCAGGTGCAGGAATTCTTCATGCGAAAGCTTCGCCGTATTTACTGGAATACGCAGAGCAACAGCAAATCCCAGTCGTTCATACATTGCTTGGTCTTGGAAGTTTTCCTCCGGATCATCCTCTCTATATCGGAATGGGAGGAATGCACGGTATCTACGCAGCTAATATGGCTTTGTATGAAAGTGACTTATTAATCAATATGGGTGCCAGATTTGATGATCGGTTAACAGGAAATCTATCGAAATTTGCCCCATATGCAATGGTTGCCCATATTGATATAGATCCGGCAGAAATAGGTAAAAATGTCCCAACCGCTATTCCGGTTGTAGGAGATGCCGGGCACGCTCTCAAACAATTAGTCAAGCAGAAGGGCAAAAGGTCTGATAATGAGGAGTGGAGGAAGCAAGTTCGGACATGGCTGGAGAGTGCACCCTACTATTACGATAAAGGGAACAGTCAGTACCTGAAACCACAGAGAGTCATGGAAATGATATATGAAATGAGTAAAGGGGATGCGATCGTGACAACGGATGTGGGGCAGCATCAAATGTGGGCTGCTCAGTATTATCCATTTAAACGCCCGAATGCATGGGTAACCTCCGGCGGACTTGGTACGATGGGCTTTGGCTTGCCAGCTGCGATAGGTGCCCAAATTGCAGAACCGGATAATTTGGTTATCTCCATTAACGGTGATGGGGGCATACAAATGTCGATTCAGGAGCTTGCCGTTATAGCTGAACTGAACTTACCAGTGAAAATTATCATTATTAATAATGGATCTCTCGGAATGGTTCGCCAATGGCAGGAAATTTTTTATGAGTCGCGTTACTCAGCAAGTGTTTTTCGGTCTCAGCCATCATTCGCCAAGCTGGCCGAGGCTTATGGAATAAAAGGATATGATGTGCGAACGGACGAAGAAGCGGAGGCGGTATTCCGTGATGAATTCAGTAAAGATACTCCTGTTCTCATCAATATATTTGTGGAACCTGAAGAAAATGTATACCCAATGATTGCACCCGGGAAAGGGAGTAATGAAATGGTGGGGGTGAAGAAAAATTGAAGAGAATTATCACTTTAACCGTTATAAACAGACCGGGGGTCCTTAACCGGATTACCAATTTATTCACAAAACGGAATTATAACATCGAGAGTATTACAGTTGGACACTCGGAAGTGGAAGACAGGGCGCGAATAACCTGTGTCGTCAATGTTGAATCTGTACAAATTGCTGAACAAATTACCAAACAATTAAATAAACAAATTGAAGTAATTAAGGTACAGGATATAACGGATCAATCCGTAGTGGCAAGGGAGCTGGCATTGGTTAAAGTAACAGCCAGCCCACAATTGAGAAGTGAAATATATTCACTTATTGAACCTTTTAGAGCTTCCGTTATTGATATTGGAAAGGAGAGCCTCGTTATCCAAATAACTGGTGAATCGAATAAAATTGAGGCCTTTATCGAATTAATCAAGCCATATGGAATAAAGGAATTGGCAAGAACCGGCACGACCGCTTTTGCTCGCTCCACGCAAATGGGCAACCAGGGAACAAAGAATTATTCAATTGTTTAAATAAAAAGGTAAGGGAGAGAACAATTATGGCTAAAATGTACTATCAAAATGAGGCGAATGAAGCAGCGTTATCGAATAAAAAGGTAGCAGTTATTGGATATGGCTCACAGGGACATGCGCATGCACAGAATTTACGGGAAAGCGGTGTGGAAGTAGTCATTGGACTACGTAAGGGTAAGTCTTGGAATCAGGCCGTGGAGGATGGTTTTGATGTTAAATCCGTAAAGGAAGCAAGTGAAGAAGCGGATGTAATCATGATTCTTTTACCGGATGAACATCAAACAAAAGTATATAAAGCAGAAATTGAACCAGTCTTGCGGGAAGGCCACACGCTTATGTTCGCTCATGGTTTTAACGTTCATTATCATCAAATTGTTCCCCCAACATTCGTAGATGTATCTCTCGTGGCACCAAAAGGGCCGGGTCATTTAGTAAGAAGGACATTTGAACAGGGGGCTGGCGTTCCGGCACTGTTTGCCATCTACCAGGATGTATCAGGTGAAGCAACTGAGGTGGCATTAGCTTACGCTAAAGGAATTGGGGCACTAAGGGCAGGGGCACTTGAAACAACCTTTAAAGAAGAAACAGAGACAGATTTATTCGGTGAACAGGCAGTTCTTTGCGGCGGTTTAACGTCTTTGGTTAAAGCAGGGTTTGAAACATTGACTGAAGCAGGCTACCAGCCTGAACTTGCTTATTTTGAATGTTTGCACGAACTGAAATTAATTGTTGATCTCATGTATGAAGGCGGAATGGAAGGAATGCGCTATTCTATTTCCGATACAGCTCAGTGGGGAGATTTTGTATCAGGCCCACGCATAGTAGGTCCTGCAGTTAAAGAAGAAATGAAGCAAGTATTAAAAGAAATCCAGAATGGTACATTTGCCAAAGGGTGGCTGCTTGAAAATCAAGTGAACAGACCGGTATTCAACGCAACACAAGCTCAGGAAAAGGAGCATCCAATTGAACAAGTTGGCAGAGAGCTTCGTCAAATGATGCCATTCATTCAGCAGCAAAAAAAGAAACAGAAAGAAGTGGTCGGCAGTGCGAAAAATTAACATTTTTGATACGACATTGCGCGATGGAGAGCAATCTGCCGGAGTCACATTGAATTTAACTGAAAAGCTGGAAATAGCCAAGCAGCTGGAGAAGCTGGGGGTCGATATCATTGAAGCTGGATTTCCTGCGGCCTCTCCAGGTGATTTCGAATCTGTTAAGAAAATTGCTGACTTAGTTAAAAATGCAACGGTAACAGGCCTGGCAAGATCTGTGGAAAGTGATATTGATGCAGCTTGGGGAGCGTTAAAGCATACTGCCGATCCAAGGGTACATGTTTTTCTCGCAACCTCACCTATACACAGGAAGTATAAGCTGAAAATGACAGAGGACCAAGTGGTGGAAGCTGCCGTAGCATCGATTCGCTATGCGGCGAAGTATTTCCCTGTTATTCAATGGTCAGCTGAAGATGCGTGCCGTACAGAACTTCCTTTCTTGGCTCGGATTGTGGAAGAAGCCATCAAAGCTGGAGCGCAAATTATTAATATTCCGGATACGGTCGGTTATATCACACCAAAAGAATATGGTGATGTTTTCCGCTATTTGATGCAACATGTACCCTCTATTCAAAAAGTCACATTATCTGCCCATTGCCATGATGATTTGGGATTAGCAACTGCCAATTCGATGGCAGCGATTCTGGCAGGAGCTACTCAGATTGAAGGTACCATTAACGGAATTGGTGAACGAGCCGGAAACACAGCTCTTGAAGAAATCGCACTTGGTTTATATACAAGAAGGGACTTTTATCAGGCAGAAACAGGTCTTGTACTTGGAGAAATCAAACGTACAAGTGAACTGGTCAGTAAGCTGACAGGGATGGTGATTCCGCCAAATAAAGCCGTTATTGGAAAAAATGCTTTTGCGCATGAATCTGGCATTCACCAGGATGGTGTTTTAAAAGAAAAAACAACATATGAGATTATTGAACCGGAATTAGTCGGATTAAGCTCTAACTCCATGGTGCTTGGCAAACATTCGGGCCGCCATGCCTTCCGTACAAAGTTAGAGGAGTTGGGTTTCCATGTATCTAATGAAGAAGTTAATCAGCTTTTCAAAGTTTTCAAAGACCTGGCAGATCGTAAAAAGGAAATGACAGATGATGATATCGCCGCATTAGTTTTAGAAGAGAAAGTAACGAAAGAAGATAGCTATTACGAATTAATCTCTATCCAGGTTCAATATGGCACCCACCAGATTCCAACTGCTACCGTTACATTGTCAGGAATAAACAATGACAGGATTCAAGAGGCTTCTACTGGAGCCGGAAGTATTGAAGCCTTATATAATACGCTCGAGCGTTGCATTCAAAAGTCGGTTAAGCTCCAGGATTACCGCATTCAATCGGTTGGCGGCGGAAGAGATGCGTTGGCACAAGTATATGTAAAGATTATCTATCAGGGAGTAGAAACGAGCGGGCGTGGATTAGCCCAGGATGTTTTGGAAGCGTCAGCTAAAGCCTATTTAAATGCTGTTAACCGTGTGATCTTAACGGAAGAACATCAATCAATGGTCATAACGAATTAATCAATAAGGAGGATTTCGATAATGAAAAAGAACATTGCTGTATTGCCGGGTGACGGAATTGGACCGGAAATTATGATAGGAGCCCTCGAAATCCTCAACGCTATTGGTGAACGATTCGGACATGAATTCACCTATGAATATGGGCATATTGGAGGTTCGGCCATTGATACGGAGGAAACGCCTCTTGCAGACAAAACGATCGAACTTTGCAAACGGAATGATGCCGTGCTGCTTGGCGCTGTCGGAGGTCCAAAATGGGATCATAATCCACCGGAGATGCGTCCAGAACAAGGGTTATTAAAGATTAGGAAAGAGTTAAATTTATACGCAAATATGCGTCCTGTTAGTTATTATGCCAGCATCCAGGAAGCTTCACCATTGAAGAAAGAAATCATTGAGGAGACAGATTTTATAATTGTGAGAGAACTGACAGGCGGTTTATATTTTGGGAAACCGAGTGAGCGTAACTATCATGATGGCATGGAATATGCGATTGATACCCTATATTACGAACGAGAAGAAGTAAAAAGGATTATTACACTATCTTTTGAATTGGCAAAGGAACGAAAAGGGAAAGTGACATCTGTTGATAAAGCAAATGTATTAGAATCAAGCCGAATGTGGAGAGAGGTAGCTGAGGAAGTAGCAAGCGGATATCCGGAAGTGGGTCTTGAACATATGCTGGTAGACAATGCGGCGATGCAGCTTATCCGTAATCCAAGGCAGTTTGATATTATTGTGACCGAGAATATGTTTGGGGATATTTTGAGTGATGAGGCAAGTGTATTAACAGGATCGCTTGGAATGCTACCTTCTGCAAGCCTTTCTGAAAATGGTCTGCATCTATATGAACCGATTCATGGCTCTGCCCCAGATATTACAGGTCTTAATCAAGCTAATCCCATTGGCATGATCCTGTCTGCTGCATCGATGCTTCGTCATTCCTTCCAGATGGAAAAGGAGGCAAGTATGGTAGAGCAAGCAGTGAAAAATGTATTGGACTCCGGTAAATATACCATGGATATATCAGGTGACAGTAAAGCATTGTCAACAACGGAAATGGCTAAAGCTATTAAGGAAGAAATTTTGCAGAAGGACGCTATTTTTCACATTATGGGAGCGTACGCGTAATGGAGTAATAAGAAAAGTAATCATTAAAATAAGGAGGGATCTATGTGGGTAAATCGATAGTGGATAAAATCTGGGAAAATCATATAGTTCACAAGGAGGCGGGGAAACCAGATTTATTATACATCGATCTGCATCTTGTGCATGAAGTGACATCTCCCCAAGCCTTCGAGGGTCTTCGCCTTAAAAAAAGAAAGGTACGCAGGCCCGATTTAACCTTCGCAACAATGGATCACAATGTCCCCACGGTTAATCGCTATGTCATTACAGATGAGGTGGCAAAAAGGCAAATGACAGCTCTTGAAAAAAATTGCGAGGAGTTTGCTGTCCCTTTAGCTGGGCTGGACAGTGAAGATCAGGGAATCGTTCATGTCATTGGGCCTGATTTAGGCTTGACGTGGCCGGGGAAAACGATTGTATGTGGCGATAGCCATACATCTACCCATGGCGCATTTGGTGCCTTGGCATTTGGAATTGGTACAAGTGAAGTGGAGCATGTCTTGGCGACACAAACGATTTGGCAAAACAAACCAAAAACAATGAAAATTGAAATAAACGGCAAACTCCATAAAGGTGTCACTGCAAAAGATGTCATACTCTACATCATCTCGCAAAATAGTACTCATTTTGGCAATGGATATATCTTGGAATATGCGGGAGAAGTCGTGCGAAATATGTCGATGGAAGAGCGAATGACCATGTGTAATATGTCAATAGAAGGCGGTGCACGTGCAGGTTTGGTCAGTCCGGATGAAACAACTTTTTCTTATATGAAGGGGCGTAAATATGCACCAAAGCCGGAGGAATTTGCAGTCTATTGTAAGCGTTGGTCAGAGTTAGCCAGTGATGAAGATGCAGCATATGACAAAATAATCTACATAAATGGAGAAGATATTTCTCCGATGGTCAGTTGGGGGACAAATCCAGGAATGTGCAGTCCAGTAACCGGGAATATTCCAGATTCAACTTTAATGGAGCCGACAGCAGCTAGAACTTTACAGCGTGCACTTGAATATATGGGACTAAAAGAAGGGCAAGCAATCACAGATATCCCTGTTCAGCACGTATTCATCGGTTCCTGCACGAATTCCAGAATAGAGGATTTAAGGGAAGCGGCTGAGGTGATTGATGGCAAAACAGTTGTTGCAGGAATTAGAGCAATGGTGGTACCAGGTTCACAGGCCGTTAAGAAAAAAGCTGAGGAAGAAGGGTTGGATACCATTTTCAAAGAGGCGGGATTTGAATGGAGAGAAGCGGGATGCAGCATGTGTTTAAGCATGAACCCAGATGTTGTGCCGGCAGGTGAACATTGTGCTTCCACATCAAACCGGAATTTTGAAGGAAGACAGGGCAGTGGGGCAAGAACGCATTTAGTATCTCCTCGTATGGCTGCAGCCGCGGCGATTTACGGAAAATTTGTCGATGTCCGGGAAACAGCGATGATTCTTGGAAATGGAGGTCATTAGTTTGGAAAAGATGGCAGTATACACAGGTAAACCCGTCATTCTCGATCGTGATCATGTTGATACAGACCAAATAATCCCTAAGCAGTTTCTGAAACGGATTGAGCGTACCGGCTTTGGTAAGTATGTGTTTTTTGATTGGCGATTTAAGGCAGATGGGACAGAGCGAGAGGATTTTGAGCTAAATCAAGCTGAGACGAAAGGGGCAACCTTTTTAGTCGCAGGTGATAATTTCGGATGCGGGTCCTCTCGCGAACACGCACCATGGGCACTTGGAGATTATGGATTTAAAGTAATTATAGCTTCATCATTCGCAGATATTTTTCACCAAAACTGCCTTCAAAATGGAATCTTACCTATTACATTAGAAAAAGAAATTTTGAGTTCTCTTAAGGAATTGATACGACGGGAAACAGTTATGGATTTGACGGTTGATGTGCCTAATCAAGAATTAAGGGCGCAGGAAGAAGTCATAGCCAGATTCGATATACACCCATACTGGAAGAATATGCTGATTAATGGTTGGGATGAAATTTCCTTAACACTGCAATATAGTGAGGAAATTAATCAATATGAAGAAAGGAAACAGGCATAGACCAAGGGTAAAAGGTCTATGCCTGCTTTCTGTATTTTTCAAATGGATGATGGAAAGCTGTTATATGGGAATGTTTTGTTTTTCATGTAAATGCATGCTAAACTAACGACAATCAATTCAAAAATCAAGGCGGTTTGTTATGAAGAACACAAAGATTCAAGCAAAGAATGAAAAGGTGATTCCTTTCCCCAACCTGGCACAATTACTCCTGAAAAAAGGGATGCAAGCCATGGAGGAAAAAAAGTTTAAACATGCCCGTGAATTTTTTGGACAGGCTTATGATTTAGAACCGGACGATGAAGATATCAACATTGGTTTAGCGCTGTCACTTGTACAGCTGGGTAATTATCAAGATGCAAAAGCCATTGTGAAAAAGATGATGGGAAATGGAATTGGCGAATATTTTCATGTCATCAATATCTATTTAATGATACTCCTCCAGTTGAATGAACACCGCGAGATTATTTCCGTTGTGGAAGCATTGCTCGAGGAAGATCAAGTACCTGTGGGTAAGGTAGAATCGTTAGAGCATCTGTTGGCCATGAGTAAACGGATTGTAGAGCAGAGCGGTGTGCAAGAACAAGGGTATAAAGAACCTGATGATGAAACAACTCTAATCCAAGAAGAGGAACTGACCAATATCCTTGAAAATGGAACAGAAGAAGAGCAATTTTTTATGCTGTCTTCACTTTCAGGCCAAAACATTAGACCATGGGTAGGATTGCTTTGCCAATTTCTAATAGAGGAAAAACATCCATTTTTAAAAACCTTTGCTTTAACATTATTAATAGAGCAGGAAGTTGATAGGGTCGTTGAGGTGGATAAATTCGGGCAAACCCTAACAGTGAACGTTATGGATTTACCAAGTATAGAACAAACGCTTTTTTTGTCGGAAATACATAAGGAACTAAGCGAAAGATTGGAAAATAATAATCCAATTATGTTTGAGCAAGCGGTAGAAATGGTCAAAAGGCATAATATTTTGCTTTACCCAATGAACATAACCAATCTGAGGGATTGGTCAGAGGCCTATTTTCGAATAGTCTCAGAGGCTTATGGCATACAAATGAAGGAACCCAATTCGAGTGTAAATACAATAATAGAAGAAATACGGAATTTAGAGAGGATGACTTTCCCTGTTATTTGAGGGTCCAAGTCTTGAAACGTAGGAAACCTATGTTATAATATAGTGGTTGCAATATGCATAGGTACAGTAAGGCTGTACTACCTAAAATCAATAAATCTGGTTGCACATAATATCGTGTTAAGAGAAAACGATTATTAGGAATATATATAGTGGAGGGAAAACCATGTCTGCAAAATGGGAAAAGCTTGAAGGTAACAGCGGAGTATTAACTGTTGAAGTACCGGTTGAAAAAGTGAACGAAGGCTTAGATTCAGCATTCAAAAAAGTGGTTAAACAAGTACAAGTGCCAGGATTCCGTAAAGGAAAAATGCCTCGTGCATTATTTGAAAAGAAATTCGGTGTTGAATCTCTTTATCAAGATGCATTAGATTTTATTCTTCCAGAAGCATACGCTAATGCGATCGAAGAAACTAAAATCGAGCCAGTTGACCGTCCAGAAATCGATATCGAGAAAATGGAAAAAGGCGAAGCACTTATTTTTAAAGCAACTGTTACAGTTAAACCAGAAGTTAAACTCGGTGAATATAAAGGTATTGAAGTGACAAAAATCGATACTGAAGTAACTGATGAAGATATTGACCAAGAGATCAAAACTTTACAAGAACGCAACGCTGAACTTGTAATTAAAGAAGAAGGACAAGCTGAGACAGGTGATACTGTTGTTTTAGACTTTGAAGGATTCGTTGATGGCGAAGCATTCGAAGGCGGACAAGCAGATAATTACTCTTTAGAACTTGGTTCTAACTCTTTCATCCCAGGTTTTGAAGAACAATTGGTTGGTCTTGAAGTCGGCGGAGAAAAAGAAGTTGAAGTTAATTTCCCTGAAGAATACCATGCTGCAGAATTAGCAGGCAAACCAGCAGTATTCAAAGTGAAAATTCATGAAATCAAAACAAAACAACTTCCTGAATTAGATGACGAATTTGCTAAAGATGTGGATGAAGAAGTTGAAACATTAGAAGCTCTTAAAGAAAAAATCAAAACTCGTCTAGTTGAATCTAAAAAACATCAAGCAGAGCATCATGTAAAAGACACTGTTATCGAAAAAGCTGCAGAAAATGCAGAAATCGAAATTCCAGCTGCCATGGTTGAAACTGAAACGGATCGTATGATTCAAGAGTTTGAACAACGCCTTCAAGCTCAAGGTATGACTCTTGATATGTACTTCCAATTCTCTGGCCAAGATAAAGATGCTCTTAAAGAGCAAATGAAAGAGGAAGCTGAAAAGCGTGTACGCATCAACTTAACTCTTGAAGCAATTGGCAAAGCAGAAAATGTCGAAGTTACTGAAGAAGAAATTAATACAGAAGTACAAGCAATGTCTGAGCAATACGGTTTAACTGCTGAACAGATTATTCAAGCACTTGGCGGTACTGAAAGTGTTAAAGGTGATCTTTTAGTAAGAAAAGCAATCGACGTATTAGTTGAAAACAGCAAAACTGTAGAAGCATAATTAACATAATGATTAACTTAACAAGGTGCGATTTTATCGTACCTTGTTTTATACATACTATACTTACATAATAAAAAGGCCGCATTTCCAGAAGATTCGACTTTTCGAATCGAAATATTTTAGCACATACATAATTGCTTTTTTTATGAATTCAGTGTAGATTAACTAAATAAATAGGGGTTAAAACTCTTCCATTTTTGATTTTTAGGGTTGAAAGAAGTCAAGAATGGATATTATGTACATATACATAAGTGACATTTAGTCTGGAAAATGAGTACGGCCTTTTTCTTACCTTAAGTGGGGCAATGTGTGTTACAATTCTTACATACCCTTCATTTGTTAATCTGACCGTAGAGAATTGCAGATTTCATGATAGAGTCCATAATACCAAGGGGTGAAACTATGTTTAAATTTAATGATGAGAAAGGGCAATTAAAGTGTTCTTTCTGTGGAAAAACTCAAGAACAAGTCCGAAAACTCGTAGCGGGTCCAGGTGTTTATATATGTGATGAGTGCATAGAGCTATGCACTGAAATTGTGGAAGAAGAATTAGGTACTGAAGAAGAAGTTGAGTTAAAAGATATACCAAAACCAATGGAAATCTTAGAGATCCTAGATGAATATGTAATTGGACAAAAAGACGCTAAGAAATCTTTGGCTGTGGCTGTTTACAATCACTATAAACGTGTGAATTCCAATAGCAAAATTGAAGATGTAGAATTATCTAAATCCAATATTTGTCTAATTGGACCTACAGGAAGCGGGAAAACGCTTCTTGCTCAAACTTTAGCAAGATTGTTAAATGTACCATTTGCTATAGCTGATGCTACTTCATTGACTGAAGCTGGTTATGTGGGAGAAGATGTGGAAAATATCTTGCTCAAACTAATTCAAGCTGCGGATTATGATGTAGAGAAAGCTGAAAAAGGCATTATCTATATTGATGAAATTGATAAAATTGCACGTAAATCTGAAAATCCTTCCATTACAAGAGATGTTTCAGGTGAAGGTGTACAACAGGCATTGTTGAAAATTCTTGAAGGTACGGTTGCAAGCGTACCGCCACAAGGTGGAAGAAAGCATCCACATCAAGAGTTTATCCAAATTGATACAACGAATATTCTATTTATTTGCGGTGGCGCATTTGATGGAATTGAACCTATCATTAAACGCCGTCTTGGCCAAAAAGTTATCGGTTTTGGATCAGGTACAGCTAAAGAAGAAGTGACTGATAAGAACTTATTAGTCAAAGTTCTTCCTGAAGACATGCTTCGCTTTGGATTGATTCCAGAATTTATCGGACGTTTGCCGGTTATTGCAACGCTTGAACAATTAGATGAGGATGCATTAATTCAAATCCTTACTAAACCTAAAAATGCACTTGTGAAGCAATATCAAAAAATGCTCCAATTAGATGACGTGGAACTTGATTTTGAGGATGACGCATTGTTGGAAATCTCCAAAAAAGCAATTGAGCGTAAAACAGGTGCACGTGGTTTGCGTTCCATTATTGAGGGAATCATGTTGGATGTTATGTTTGAACTTCCATCACGTGATGATATTAAAAAATGTATCATTACAGCTGATGTAATCACAGAAGGCAAATCCCCTAAAATTATTCTTGCAGATGGAACAACTGAAACGGTAGAGAAGAAAACATCTGCTTGATAAAAAATAACATATAAAGAGTGGCTGATCACATTGTGATCAGCCACTTTTTTTTGATGAAGTTTGGGAATTAGAATAGAGGAAATGCTAAACAATCGGTAAATCCAGTCTATTCTGCTAGATATCCAGCCAAAAAATGCATTAATCCAGCCAAACTTCCGGTAAATCCAGCCAACTTTTCTCAAAATCCGGCCAAACTCCTAAGAATGAGTCGTCTCAGCTTTTTATTTAATCCAGCTTCGACTCCTAGGAGCTCGAGTCATAAGCAAATACTCTGCGGGAGAGAAGAACCCTCCCTCCGAGTCTTCGTCTTATGCTTGTCGCTCCTGACCAGTCGTCTCAGCTTTTTAATCAATCCAGCTTCAGGGCCTAGGAGCTCAGGACATAAGCATAGCCTCTACGGAGGGCAACAGGATGTTGGTCACAAAGACGTTGCCACACGATGTGGCGTTCTTAGCCTTTGATCCTTTAGTACTCTTCCTCCGAGCCTCTGTCTTATGCTCCTCGCAGGCCTACAGGAAGTAGGTCATGAAGATGTTGCCACACGACGTGGCGAAATTAGTCTTCGTTCCTTAGTCAGCCGTTTCAGCTTTTTTAGTCAATCCAGCTTCGACTCCTAGCTCCTCGAGACATAAGTGTAGCCGCTACGGGAGGAAAAAGGGCCTCCCTGCGCGCCTCCTCTTATGCTTGTCGGAGCTGACCAGTCGTCTCAGCTTTTTTATGTAATCCAGCTTCAACGGCTAGAAGCTCAGGACATAAGCATGATCTCTGCAGGAGGGAAGAACGCATCCTTCCGAGCCCCTGTCTTATGCTCCTCGCTTCTGGTCGAGCCGTTTCAGCTTTTTAGTGTTTATTCCTTCCTTTCTAGGGAGATACTAGCTTGTATCTCAACGAAGTGATTTCAGGAGGGTTCTTATATGAGTTGGACGGGTGTGGTTATCGTTATCCAGTTGTTTTTTGGGATAGTGATTGGATTGTATTTTTTAAATTTGTTGAAGGGTCAAAGGGTACAGAAGGTATCAATTGATAGGGAAGCGAAGAAGGAGATGGATCAGCTTCATCGGATGAAGTCTATCTCATTGACTGAACCGCTTTCTGAAAAAGTAAGACCGGCACGGTTTGAAGATATTATTGGACAAGAGAATGGGATTAAAGCACTAAAAGCAGCACTATGTGGTCCTAACCCACAGCATGTATTAATTTATGGACCGCCTGGAATTGGAAAAACGGCTGCTGCGAGACTGGTATTGGAAGAAGCCAAAACAAACCTGAAATCCCCATTTAGGCAAACTGCAACGTTTGTTGAATTGGATGCTACAACAGCAAGGTTCGATGAAAGAGGAATTGCTGACCCACTTATCGGTTCTGTTCATGATCCCATTTATCAAGGCGCTGGAGCGATGGGACAGGCGGGTATTCCCCAGCCTAAACAGGGGGCAGTCTCGAATGCACATGGCGGTATTTTATTTATTGATGAAATCGGAGAATTGCACAATATACAAATGAATAAATTATTGAAAGTATTGGAAGATCGAAAAGTTCATTTTGAAAGTGCATATTATAATGAAGAGAATCCGAATATCCCTAAACATATACATGAAATTTTTCAAAATGGGTTACCTGCTGATTTTCGGCTTGTCGGTGCTACAACGAGAACGCCTTCTGAAATTCCGCCCGCGATTCGCTCCAGATGCTTGGAGATTTTCTTTCGTGAATTAAATCAAGAGGAATTGAAGCAGGTTGCCAGGAACGCTGCCACACGTGTTTCTTTAGATATCAGTATGGAGGGGCTTAATACTATAGGAAATTTTGCCGGCAATGGACGAGAAGCTGTGAATATGGTTCAGAGTGCTGCTGGTTTAGCGATAACAGAGAATAGAAATTATATTAAAGATGAAGACATTGAGTGGATTGTTCAATCAAGCCAAATGTCTCCAAGATATCAAAGATTTATTGCGAATGAATCTGCTATTGGTGTTGTTAATGGTCTTGCTGTAACTGGACCAAGCACAGGGGTACTACTTGAAATTGAAGTGACGGTTATTGATGCGGAAGAAAAAGGATCTGTTAATATTACAGGTATTGTAGAAGAAGAAAGTATTAATAGTGCTGGTAAATCGATCAGAAGAAAAAGTATGGCGAAGGGTTCCATTGAAAATGTCGTGACAGTCCTACGAACAATTGGCGTCCCAGCTGATAAATATGATATCCATGTTAATTTTCCAGGTGGGATACCGATTGATGGTCCCTCGGCAGGTGTCGCAATGGCCGTTGGGATTTACTCGGCTATTTATCAAATACCGGTAAAGAATAATGTGGCGATGACAGGAGAACTTAGTATTCACGGGAAGGTTAAACCAGTGGGCGGTGTGTTTACGAAAGTGACGGCAGCTAAATTAGCAGGGGCTGATGTGGTTCTAATACCTGAAGAAAATAAACAAGCTCTTCTAGACCAAATTGAAAACATTGAAATTAAACCAGTTAAGCACCTAAAGGAAGTATTTCAACAAGTATTTGATCGTACAACTGCCATTGATACTATTATCGAAAATAGGCCACGATCCGAAAGGGAAAGCGGCTAAGGAAGCAATATTAAAAGGCTTGCATAGAGCGAGCCTTTTTTTCGTCTACATTGCATATTTTCAGGAAAAGAATGTTATCTTAAAATTAATATAAAAGATGTTACGTACACTTGGGAATAGGGAAGAAAAGTAACAAGGTTTCGTTTGTCGTCCCAAATAGACACAAACAAGTAAATACGATAAAATTGGTAAAAGACTATGATCAATACATATATTAGCATGTCTTGGAGGTGCAGCAAATGGCAAACATTATGGACAAAAACGTTCCCCTCCTACCGCTTCGAGGATTGCTTGTTTTCCCAACGATGGTTCTCCATCTGGATGTTGGAAGGGAAAAATCTGTTCAGGCGCTAGAGAAAGCGATGGTAGATGACCATTTGATATTTTTAACAACCCAAAAGGAAGCATCTACAGATGAACCTAGTGAAGATGATTTGTATGAAATGGGTACACTCACCAAAGTAAAACAAATGCTTAAACTCCCGAATGGAACAATTCGTGTTTTGGTAGAAGGTTTATCAAGAGCAAAAATGGTTTCCTATGAGGATGATAGTGATTTCCTCACTGCGAAGCTGGAAATGATAGAGGATACAATAGATAAAGATCCAGAAACAGAAGCTTTAATGAGAACTTTATTAAATTACTTTGAACAGTACATAAAAATCTCAAAAAAGGTTACAACCGAAACATATAATTCAACTGAAGATATAGAAGAGCCGGGCAGACTGGCTGATATCGTAACTTCCCACTTGCCGATTAAATTAAAAGACAAGCAAGAAATACTCGAGACGATTGATGTAAAAGAAAGATTAAACAAAGTGATTAGTTTAATCAATAATGAAAAAGAAGTTTTGAATCTCGAGAAGAAGATTGGTCTTCGGGTTAAAAAGTCAATGGAACGCACCCAAAAGGAATATTATCTACGTGAACAAATGAAAGCAATTCAGAAAGAACTGGGTGATAAAGAAGGAAAGGCTGCTGAAATTGCCGAATTGGCTAAGAAGATTAAGGAATCAGGCATGCCTGCCCATGTCATGGAGACGGCTCTTAAGGAACTGGATCGTTATGAAAAAATTCCGGCGACCTCTGCTGAGAGTGCAGTAATCCGTAATTATATTGAATGGCTGGTTGTAATTCCATGGTCTAATAAAACAAAAGATGACCTGAATATCAAAAAAGCTGAAAACATTCTGGATAAAGATCATTATGGTCTTGAAAAGGTTAAAGAGCGTGTGCTTGAATATTTAGCTGTTCAGAAGCTGACTAATTCATTAAAAGGACCAATTCTATGCTTGGCAGGACCGCCTGGGGTAGGTAAAACAAGTTTGGCAAAATCCATTGCCAAATCTCTGAATCGAAATTTTGTCCGTGTTTCACTTGGAGGAGTCCGGGATGAATCAGAAATCCGCGGACATCGCCGTACATATGTAGGTGCTATGCCTGGACGTATTATTCAAGGGATGAAAAAAGCGGGAACCATTAATCCAGTTTTCTTATTGGATGAGATTGATAAGATGTCCAATGATTTTCGTGGAAATCCTTCTTCAGCTATGCTGGAAGTACTTGACCCTGAGCAAAATCATACGTTCAGCGATCACTATATTGAGGAAACCTATGATTTATCCAATGTGATGTTTATTGCAACAGCCAATGATTTATCAACGATTCCAGCACCTTTGCGTGATCGTATGGAGATTATTAATCTTTCCGGTTATACCGAAATTGAAAAACTCCATATTGCTAAAGATCATCTGTTGATTAAACAAATTAAAGCCCATGGGTTAACAAAAAGCCAGCTCCAAATGAAAGAGGAAGCACTCATCAAAATCATTAGGCAATATACGAGAGAAGCTGGAGTTCGTACGTTGGAAAGACAACTGGCAGCAGTTTGCCGTAAAGTAGCTAAGATTATTGTATCAGGTGAAAAAAAGAAAGTAATTGTCAATGAAAAAGTTGTAATTGAATTCCTTGGGAAGCCATATTTCCGATATGGAGAAGCAGAGCGTGAAGACCAGGTTGGAGTAGCAACTGGACTTGCCTATACGACATTTGGTGGAGATACACTTCAAATTGAAGTTTCTTTATCTCCAGGTAAGGGCAAACTTGAGTTAACGGGCAAGCTTGGCGATGTCATGAAGGAATCAGCACAGGCGGCATTTAGCTATGTACGCTCTAAGGCTGAAGAATTTGGCATTGACAAGGATTTCTATGAGAAATATGATATTCATATTCATGTTCCTGAAGGAGCTGTCCCAAAAGATGGTCCATCTGCAGGTATTACAATAGCTACTGCCTTGATTTCAGCGCTTACGGGTAAAGCAATTCGTAAGGAAGTAGGGATGACTGGTGAAATAACATTGCGTGGCCGCGTATTGCCGATTGGTGGATTAAAGGAAAAATCATTGAGTGCTCATCGGGCAGGATTGAAGAAAATCATTTGTCCGATTGATAATGAGAGAGATATTGATGATATTCCGGAAAGTGTTCGTGAAGAATTAGAATTCGTATTTGTATCACAACTTGATGAAGTGCTGCAACATGCATTGGTAGGTGGAGAAAGTTGAAAATTACTCAAGCAGAGATTGTGATGAGTGCTGTTAAACCGGAGCAATATCCAAAGGATGGATTTCCGGAATTTGCACTTGCTGGGCGTTCAAATGTAGGAAAATCTTCTTTTATAAATAAAATGCTCAATCGGAAAGGGTTGGCTCGTACATCATCTAAACCAGGTAAAACACAAACATTGAACTTTTATAAGCTTAATGAACAATTATTTTTCGTCGATGTTCCGGGTTATGGATATGCGAAAGTACCTAAATCTGAACGTGAAGCCTGGGGAAGGATGATAGAAACATATATCACGTCACGGGAGACTTTACGTGCGATGCTTTTAATCATTGATCTGCGTCATAAACCATCTGTGGATGATGTGATGATGTATGATTTTCTTAAACATTATGAGATTCCTTGTATCATTATCGCAACAAAAGCGGATAAAATTCCAAAAGGTAAATGGCAAAAGCATCTGAAAGTCGTGAAAGAAACACTCAATATGGTTAAAGAAGATGAAGTGATTTTGTTCTCTTCAGAAACGGGCCTTGGAAAAGATACAGCCTGGAATGCGATACAGGCGCGAATATAAAAATGATGCGAAAAGAGAGCTGCATGTTAGTTATGCAGCTCTTTTAATATGTATAGACAGCTTAATTCATTCTTATATCTAAAGAATTTATAAAAAAGAAAGTGATGAGTGATCTGAGGATGAGAGAGTGAACAAATGAAGTAGAATTCTAAAAATCAGGAATTTTTTAAGGATGGATTGTATGTGAAAATCTGACATACAACTACTATGTAGATTGTTTGGATTTAATTCTCCATATGAGGGAAGCGATTAAAATGAGTAGACCGGCGGTTATACCTATTATTTGGTCCACCAAAAGCTCACCTGTTTTAAAATAACGGATAGTAAACATTCCTCCGAAAATAAGAAGTATGCTGATGGCAAATTGAATGAAAAATGTGTTTGTCTTCAACCTCTAACACCTCCTCTTAAAATAAAGCATAATATAATCCAAATGTAGTTAATTAATAGACTGGAGATTTCTATAAAAAGAAAGGCAGGTAGCTTAGTGCAGCAACCCTGACCACTATGGTTAGGGCTGCCGTGCTGTCTGCTTTTATTTTTTCTTCTTTTTAAATAGTACGAATCCGCCAAGGAGCATCAGGAAAACGGGCCAATAATGATTAAAGAAATCTATATAGCGGACCAGACCGAGTGTGGTCAGTATTTTCTCGTGAAAAATAAAGATGATGGCAATAGCAAGAAATAAGATGCCAGAACTCTTTCCAATCCCTTTCTTTAAAGAAATCAATAAAAACCCAAAACTAATCAATAAAAACAGGACGGTATGCTCAGCTGGCCAGTATTCCAGCCGTACTGTTATGTACTGGTGTAAGCCAAATCCAGTGAATAAGATCCCCGGTAATATAAAGTCAGATTGACTGCCAAACTTGCTTTCGGCAAGAAAAGCAATACCGATAATAATGCAAAGAGATCCCCATGAATAATAAGGTGATAAAAGAGAATAGTTAATGGACTTTAAAAAATAGAAAAGACCAAAGCCAATTAAAATAATACTTGAAAAATAACGATATTCTTTCATTTGTAATCTCCCGGTTTATTATTATTGATAATTATTCTAATCTTTGATAATGTACAATTAGTGATTTAATTTACACATACTACTGCATGAGAAACTATTTGGTAATTAATATTTAATTTATTATACATTGATTATATCAGGTTTTTTTATTTCTTAAAATTTCTCAATTAAATGAATAATTGATAAAGAGTTACGAAAATGTTCACATTTTATGGAAAAGATTACATGTGTGCCAATGATATACTTGCAAAAGAATATGCTCAGATGGGGGTGTGGCAGGGGAAATGCATATAATTGTTGTTGGTCTTAATTATAAAACCGCTCCTGTTGAAATCCGTGAGAAAGTCAGCTTTGAACTAGAACAGTTGCCGGAAGCAATGAAAGTATTAAGTAACAAAAAAAGCATTTTAGAGAATATCATTATTTCTACATGTAATCGGACGGAAGTATATGCGGTAGTAGATCAACTGCATACCGGCAGATATTATATGAAAGAATTTTTAGCAGAGTGGTTCTCAATCGATCAAAATGAACTATCTTCCTATTTATATATTTACGAACAGGATGGGGCAGTTAACCATCTATTTCAGGTCGCTTGTGGATTGAATTCAATGGTAATGGGAGAAACTCAAATTCTTGGACAGGTGAAGAAAAGCTACCAGCAGGCACAGGAAGAAAATACTATTGGTGTATTGTTTAACAACCTGTTTAAACGAGTAATTACTCTTGCCAAAAAAGCTCATTCTGAAACGGAAATAAATAAAAATGCGGTATCAATCAGCTATGCGGCGGTTGAGCTCGGCAAAAAAATATTTGGTTCGCTTCAGGATAAGAAGATTTTGATTGTCGGTGCAGGGAAAATGGGTCAGCTTGCTATTGAAAACTTATATGGCAGTGGTGCCAATCAAGTGACGGTAATTAACAGAACTTTAGAAAAAGCTGAAAAATTAGCATCAAGATTCTCAGGTCAGGCAAAAATGCTTGAGGAACTGCAATGTTCCCTGCTTGATGCAGATATTGTAATCAGTTCGACTGGATCTAAGGAATATGTGATTACAAAAGAAATGATGGAAAATATCAATATTTTGAGAAAAGGGCGACCAATTTTCATGGTTGATATTGCTGTTCCGCGTGATTTAGATCCTAAATTGATGGAACTTGACAGCGTCTTTCTTTATGATATAGATGATTTAGAGGGTATTGTTCAGGCAAACCTGGCAGAAAGAAAAGAAGCAGCTGAACAAATTATGATTATGATTGAAAGTGAGCTTGTTGAATTCAATCAATGGATTAAAATGCTTGGTGTTGTGCCTGTTATTTCTGCATTACGCGAGAAAGCATTGGATATTCAGTCCGAAACAATGGAAAGCATGCAACGTAAATTACCTGGCCTAAGTGAAAGAGAATGGAAGGTCATTAATAAACATACGAAGAGTATAATCAATCAGATGCTTAAAGACCCAATTCATTATGCAAAAGATATTGCAGATATGGGCAATCCGGAGGCTGCCTTACAGGCATTTGTTTCAATTTTTAAAATAGAAGAGCATGTACAAGAGCAGGAAGAGAAGGCGATAGTGCCATTCCAATCTAAAGAATCATTGCAGCAAAATAGACCTGTCTTAAAAATGGTGTCACATCCATAATAAGCAAGGATGGGATATATGATTGATATCAATTTAAATAGATTGCAAGAAATTACAATTATATTATATGGACTTAGTGTCTTATTCTATTTCATAGATTTTTTACAAAATAATCGGAAGGCTCATAAGGCAGCCTTCTGGTTTCTTTCGATTGTTTGGTTCATGCAAACAATTTTTTTATTTCTATATATGTTTGAAGTAGGAAGATTCCCGGTTCTGACCCTATTTGAAGGTTTATATTTTTACGTGTGGATATTGATTACCTTCTCACTTATCCTAAACCGGATATTGCGGACAGATTTTTTTATGTTTTTTACAAACGTGATAGGGTTTGGGCTAATGGTTATTCATATATTCTCAACATTAGAGGCCTATTCTACAGCAGAAGCGCAAACAAAGTTGTTATCTGAGCTATCCATGATTCATATTACAGTTGCCATTTTATCTTACGCGGCGTTTGCTCTTTCCTTTGTCTTTTCTATTTTATATTTAATACAGTATGATTTGTTAAAGCGAAAGAAATGGGGGAAAAGGCTGAACAGGCTGGGAGATCTGGCTAAACTGGAACAGCTGTCTTATATATTGGTAGCAATCGGTGTTCCAATGTTATTATTATCATTAATACTGGGTCTTGAATGGGCCTATATAATAGTTTCGGATATTAATTGGTATGATAGTAAAATTCTTGGCTCATTTGCCTGCCTAATCATATATGGAATCTATTTATATCTTAAAGTTAACAATCGGATTTATGGGAAATCACTCGCTTATTGGAATATTGGTTCATTCTTGTTCGTGCTAGTGAATTTCTTCTTTTTCGGCAGTATATCCGCATTTCATGTCTATTGATGGAGGGTAAATCATGAGAAAAATTATTATTGGTTCACGTAGAAGCAAATTGGCATTGACACAATCTAATTGGGTCATTGATCAGCTGAAAAATCTTGGATTACCGTTTGAATTCGAATTGAAAGAAATCGTGACAAAGGGTGACAAAATATTAGACGTGACTCTCTCAAAAGTGGGAGGAAAAGGTCTTTTTGTAAAAGAAATTGAACAAGCCATGCTTGATGGTGAAATTGATATGGCTATCCATAGCATGAAAGATATGCCTGCAGAGCTTCCGGAAGGGCTAACGATTGGTTGTATTCCTGTGCGTGAGGATCATCGTGATGTACTCATTTCGAAAAATAATCTTACGCTCGCTGAATTGCCTGAAGGTGCGATTGTTGGGACAAGCAGCTTAAGAAGAAGTGCTCAATTATTGGCTAAACGCCCGGACTTAACCATTAAATGGATTAGAGGAAATGTAGATACACGTATACAAAAATTAAAGGACGAAGATTATGATGCTATCGTCCTCGCGGCAGCTGGCCTTTCAAGATTAGGCTGGAAGAAAGATATCGTCAGTGATTTTCTGGATGAAGATACGTGTATTCCAGCAGTGGGTCAAGGTGCACTGGCAATCGAATGCAGAGCGGATGATCATGAATTATTGAAGGAACTAGCTAAATTGACTTGTCAGGATACAAAAGAAGCTGTCACAGCAGAACGAGTCTTCCTGAATAAAATGGAGGGTGGCTGTCAGGTTCCCATTGCAGGGTTTGCATTTAAAGATGAAACAGGAACTTTACATTTCCAGGCCCTTGTTGGATCGCCTGACGGGAATACCATTTATCGAGAAAAAGTTTCCGGTAGTGACGCTGAGTCTTTAGGCGCGACCGCTGCCAATCGTTTGATTGAGCAAGGAGCGAAGGCATTAATCGAAAAGGTTAAAGAGGAGATGGAAAGCTAAATGGAGCATTCCATGTTTCTTCGGAATAAGTGCGTACTAGTTACGAGAGAAGAATCGCAGGCCGAACAATTGTGTACCATGATTGCTGAGCATGGAGGGGTACCAATTAAGGTACCTCTTATTTCATTTCAAAAGCCTGAAGCAAATCTGCTTAAGATAGCTAAGGAAAAGTTGAATAGGATCACATCCTTTGATTGGCTCGTTTTTACAAGCAAGCCGGGTGTCGATCTATTTTGTGATATGATGAACGAAATGGGACATGATCAAGTAATTCCTAAAATAGCGGCGATTGGGAAGAAAACGAGTGCAGCACTGCAGATGCACGGTTTGCAACCATCTTTTATTCCACCAAAGTACGTGGCTGAATCTTTTTTACCGTCATTTATGGAAGTCGTGGACAAGAGGGAATCCGTCCTTATTATAAAGGGTGACTTGTCGAGAGATTATTTATTTAATGGACTGACAGCTGCGGGTATACACACAGAAGAGTCCATTGTTTATTCTAACCGTCTGCCCACTGCAAGTGAACAAGCTTTAGTAGATTCACTTACGAATAAAAAGATTGATATTCTTTTATTTACCAGTCCTTCGACTGTAAATAATTTTATGAAAATAGTGAAAAAACATAATTTGTTTGCCTGCTTGACAGATAAAGTGACAGTTGCCATCGGTCCGGTTACAAGGAAAAGAGCTGAAGAGCTTGGTATTGCTGTTACACTATGCCCCAAGCAATATACCGTGGAAGATATGATGAAAGAATTAGCACAGTATTATTCGTAATGGAGGAGGGTCCTAAAATGGCCAATATTGAATTTGATCGACACAGAAGATTAAGAAGAAATGCATCTATGAGAGCGCTTGTACGTGAAACTCATTTACATGTAGAAGATTTTATTTATCCGATTTTTATTACAGAAGGAACAAATGAAAAGAACCCGATTGCTTCTATGCCGGGAATCTTTCAATTTTCTATGGATCGTTTAAAAGAGGAAATGGATGAAGTGGCTTCACTTGGCATCAAATCTGTCATTCTCTTTGGAGTGCCCGATGAAGATCATAAGGATGAATGCGGTACAGGTGCTTTTCACACTCATGGTATTGTCCAAAAAGGTATTCGCTTTGTTAAAGAACACTATCCTGAAATCCTGGTTGTTGCTGATACTTGCTTATGTGAATATACAAGTCATGGGCACTGTGGAATGGTTGAAAACGGAGAAGTACTGAATGATGAAAGTCTCGAACTTCTTGTAAAAACAGCTGTCAGCCAGGCTGAAGCAGGAGCAGATATTATTGCCCCTTCCAATATGATGGATGGATTCGTAGCGGCCATTCGCCAGGGGCTTGATGAATCAGGTTATCCGCATATTCCGATCATGTCCTATGCTGTTAAATATTCATCCGCTTTTTATGGTCCTTTCCGTGATGCTGCCAATAGTGCACCGCAATTTGGGGACAGAAAATCCTATCAAATGGATTATGCCAATCGCCTTGAAGCGTTGCGCGAAGCTGAATCTGATGCAATGGAAGGAGCAGATTTCCTAATTGTGAAACCGGCTCTGGCATTCCTTGATATCATTCGTGATGTGAAGAATACAGTTAACCTACCTCTTGTAGCTTATAATGTAAGTGGTGAATATTCCATGGTTAAGGCCGCAGGTGCAAATGGCTGGATCGATGAAAAAGCGATCGTGATGGAAATGCTGGTAGGCATGAAGCGTGCCGGTGTAGATTTAATTATTACCTACTTTGCAAAAGATGCAGCTAAATGGTTGAAAGAAAATTAATTCCATCTATAAAGGAGATTGCAATATATGCGTTCATATGAAAATTCTAAGAAAGCATTCCAAGAATCTTTAAATTTATTACCAGGCGGTGTAAACAGTCCGGTTCGTGCATTTAAATCAGTGAATATGGATCCGATTTTTATGGAAAAGGGGAAAGGGTCTAAAATCTATGATATCGATGGCAATGAATATATAGACTATGTTCTTTCTTGGGGACCGTTAATTCTTGGCCATGCAAACGATCGGGTTGTGGAGGCGATAAAAAAGGTTGCTGAAACTGGAACAAGCTTTGGTGCTCCAACCCTTATGGAGAATAAATTAGCACAACTTGTTATTGATCGTGTGCCTTCCATTGAAATGATACGAATGGTATCATCCGGAACAGAAGCAACTATGAGTGCACTTCGGTTGGCAAGAGGGTATACAGGGCGCGATAAAATCCTTAAGTTTGAAGGGTGTTATCATGGGCATGGAGATTCATTGCTTATCAAAGCAGGTTCTGGTGTTGCTACATTAGGTTTGCCGGACAGCCCGGGAGTCCCGGAAGGCATTGCTCGGAATACGATTACGGTTCCTTACAATGATCTTAAGAGTGTAGAACTTGCTTTTGAACAATTTGGTGAAGATATCGCAGCCGTTATTGTTGAGCCAGTTGCAGGCAATATGGGAGTGGTACCTCCACTGCCAGGTTTCTTGCAGGGATTAAGGGATATTACGGAGGCTCATGGTTCTTTATTAGTTTTTGATGAAGTTATGACTGGTTTCCGTGTTGATTATCAGTGTGCGCAAGGTCATTTTGATATAACTCCAGATTTAACTTGTCTTGGAAAGGTAATTGGTGGTGGACTTCCGGTAGGGGCATTTGGCGGTAAAAAAGAAATTATGAGTCAAATTGCACCAAGTGGGTCTATCTACCAAGCTGGAACATTATCAGGTAACCCAATTGCGATGACAGCAGGCTATGAAACATTAATACAGCTAACTGAGGATACGTATAAAGAGTTTATTAAAAAAGCAGACATCTTAGAGGCAGGTTTTAAAGAAGCAGCTGAAACGTATCATGTACCATTGACCTGTAACCGTGCAGGCTCCATGATTGGCTTCTTTTTCACGGATGGGCAGGTCACAGATTATGAGTCTGCGAAACAATCTGATCTACAATTTTTTGCGGATTATTATAAAGAAATGGCGGAAAATGGCGTCTTCTTGCCGCCTTCTCAATTTGAAGGAATCTTTCTCTCAGTTGAACACAGCGATGAAGACATTCAGAAAACCATACAGGCTGCTCAAAAAGCCTTTAAAGCCATTAAACGATAAAGTGATACTTTGCTCGATGGGATTTTTTTATAGCTGCCAGGCATTAGTTGAACCAACCCGAGTACTTACTGGCGCTAATCTCTAATAAGCGTTACAAATAATATGGTTAGTGAAATCCCTCAGAGTGAAAACTCTGGGGGTTTATTTTTACAGTCATATGCTAAGGATGGAACATATTTTCAGGAACTTTAGCATAGGTTGATAATGGCATTTAGATGAAAAGGGCTGGAAGGAGGAAAACGTGTGTCTGAGGAAAATGCATCGTTATTGCGGCTTTCATTAGAAGAGAATGTGTGGTTTCAAAGAGGACAGGAAGTTGAAGAACTCTATTCCATATCACTTGAACCAAATGTTTCAGCTCATCAGGCAGAACAGTATATCATTCTTAAGGGTACTCTGGATTTAATGGGAGAGTATAAACCGGTTGGAACAAAAGAACAAAAAGATGGAGCGGATGATCCGTTTCGGCGTTATGTTTCTGTTATTGAACAAGGGGAGCACGAATTATTTGAATTCCATCAGCAATTTCCAGTAGATATTACGATTCCTGCAGAAAGAGTCCGGGATATGGATGATCTTAATGTGGGTGTTCATACATTTGATTATAGGTTGCCGGAAAAGGGATATCTGCAGATTGCAGCAGATTTGTGGATTGGTGGTGTTTATGAGGATCTTCCTGATGATCAGCAGCGAGCGGCAGAGGTAGAGGGACGAGTGGAAACATCTCATTATCCAAAAGAAATTCCACAGCAATACGAGGAAGATCATCATCCTCATTTATGGAATAAAGCGGCTGATGAGGTGGAAGAGTCTGCAGAGGAGATTACGATTCAATCAGATGTTCATTATGAGCAAGAGGACGAACAGGAGGAAGTGCCTTTATACCGTTTAAACCAAGCCGAAGATGGAGCAGAAGATAATCAGGAGTCGAATAATCAGGTTGATCCGCCTGTTGATTTTTTTGAAGCTTATACTCCTTTTACACCGCCTTCCGATATTTATGTTGAACAAGACAACCTTTTCTATGTTGAATCGAAGCTAACGCCTCAAGTTAATCAACAACAAGCAGATCACGAGGTTCTGTCAGAAGATGAATCAGAGGAAAAGGAATATACTCCTTTTGCGTATGAACCGGAACAATCAGATAACCAAACGGAACATGAAAATTCCAAGCAATCATTTTCAATTCCAAGTGATCGTACATTTGATGAAGGACCTCCAAAATTAGACGAAGTATCATCATCTAATATTCAATTCGATAATGAGGAAAGTCCTGTAAAAAACAAAGTGCAACATCTGCACTCCCAAGTAGATGAACTGCCGGATCAAACGGAATCATCTATAGAAGAAGATACAGATGAATCCCAGGTACATGAAAAGAAAGAAAAGCAGGCATTCCATAAGTATGCAGAGAAACAGTATCGCTCAAACGAATACTCTACAGAAAAGAAAAAAAGAGAAAATGAAAATGGGAACGCAGAGCAAACTGAAAGTGAATCCAAATCACTCCTATATGATTTGTTTACACAGCAGGAAGAGACCCAGCGAACAAAAGTAAGAGTATGCATTGTTCAGAGCGGAGACAGTATCGAAGTTCTTGCAAACCGATATAAAACGAGCGTTCAGCATATCGCGAGAGTAAATGGTATAGAATTAACCGATCTTAGAGCTGGTCAGGTAATTTATATCCCTGAAGCTGCTGCTTCTTATAAATAATAGGTTCAGTTAACAGCAGAGCGCAGCATTCATGGCTCTGCTTTTTTATTAGAAATTTATAATATAGGACTGATGTGCAGTTCCCATTTTATAAAGAGGGGAAATATATGACGCGGGTTTTTTAGACAATCAGTATAGTCGTGTTGGAGTAGATGGATATCCAAAAAGGCACAAGCAGAAAGGGTGCCACAGGAATGTTAAGAAAAGAGCAGGAATGGATAGCTGAATTTCTAAAAAATTATCAATTGGAACTTGAATTTTACGAGGATTTTGGAAAAGTGAAGAAAGTATATACGAATAATGGCATATTTGCGATTAAAACCATCCCGGCAACCAGAGGATTAGATTTTATCAAAAATGTGCAGACCCTTTATCAAAACGGTTATAACCGAATTGTTCCGATCTTTCCTGCAATAGATGGCAGATATGCTGTGTTAACCCGAGATAAAATCAGTTATCTTATGCCTTGGCTGCCGGATGAACTTATAGAGGAACGGACAGAACGTCATCAGCAAATGTTCAGGGAACTGGCAAGAATGCATACGATATCTGTCAAGGATATCAATACAACTATAGAGGAAAGGGAAGAACATTTTGAAAAAACAGTTAAAAAGTGGGAGGAACAAAAGGAATTCATCCGTGAGATGGTAGTATCCATTGAAAAGAAATGGTATATGTCTCCTTTTGAGCAATTGTTTTGTCTGTGCTTTTATGACTTATCTCAGGCCCTGACGTATTCCTTAAATAAACTTAAGGAGTGGTTTGAAGTCACAAAGGAAGAAGAAAAAGTCCGCAGTGTTGTAACGCATGGAAACATCTCGATTCACCACTTCTTATATAGCGAAAATGGATATGGACATTTTATCAATTTTGAACAGACTAAAACAGCTCCTCCTTATTTTGACTTATTGCCTTTCGTCGTCAAACAGTTAAAAACTTACCCGATCCAGGGAGAAGAAATTGTGGAGTGGATTTATCTCTATCTGAAGTATTTCCCTTTCAAGGAAGGAGAAATGCGATTATTTTTATCCTACTTGGCTTATCCGGCCAATTGTATCAAGATGGCTGAACAATATTTGAGAAAAAAAGATAAACAGGATGAGTTACAATTTTGCCGAAAATTCCAAAGGCAGTACTGGTTATTGAAAAATATTGAATATATTATCATGAGGATGGAGCAAATAGAAGAAAGCAAAAAGGCGAAGGATGAAACTTAATTAATATGAGGAAGTTGGAGAAAAAATTTCAGACTATCAATTAACTAAAGCAATAGATAGGACTGTATCAAATAAAACCAGGTAGAACTCACCTGGTCAAAAGTCAACAGATTTAAATAAATTACAAAATATCAAAATGGAAAGCTAAGGCAAGACCAATCAGTAAAAACAACAGGAGTAAATCGAAAGTAGTTGGAAAAAAGAATGTCCGGATACCTTGAAAGACAGCAAATGGTATAGAGAATTGCTGTATCGTATTTCTTGTATTACGAATCCACGGAGGCATATTATATTGTACCTTTTTCCGCATGCGTATTCCCCCTTTATGATAGGGTATAAAATATTGCCCAGACGGGTGACTGTCCATTGGGAATAAATTCAATTGATTCAAAGATTTAATGAAATTCAGCCTGATTAAATGGATTGAATAAAAAATAAAAAAATCGTCAACAATGATTGACGAGTAGATGCATACTTATGTATGATAACAGTATTAAAAAATGATTTCCGCTTAAGTGAAATGAGAATATCTTCTAAAAGCTTTGAATGGGAAGAGTATGTGATGAAGACTGTAAGAGAGAGGAATCCACCGGCTGTAAGATTCCTTCAGTATCTGTCATCGCAGAAGGTCGCCCAGGAGCTGTTTCCGTGAACATGTCAACCAGTAGCGGATAACCGGTGAAGAGCCGTTAAAGAAATGAAGTGCCGACGCATTATTTATTTGTGTTGGAACAAAGGTGGTACCGCGAGACATACCGTTTCGTCCTTTTTTATAGAGGATGAAACGGTTTTTTTTATTGGGATTTTCACCAAAGTATGAATAAAAAGGAGAATGAAATATGGAGCAACAAACGGATATTGGAATGCCGACCAAATACGATCCGCAGTCAATCGAAAAAGGAAGATACGATTGGTGGTTACAGGGAAAATTCTTTGAAGCGGGACAAGATAAACAAAAAGAACCGTATACGATTGTAATTCCTCCTCCAAATGTAACGGGTAAACTTCATTTGGGCCATGCGTGGGATACAGCGCTTCAGGATATTTTGACAAGAATGAAAAGAATGCAGGGGTATGACGTTTTATGGCTGCCAGGCATGGATCATGCAGGAATTGCAACCCAGGCAAAAGTAGAAGAGAAACTGCGCAATCAAGGAATTTCTCGTTATGATTTAGGACGTGAAAAATTCGTTGACGAAACATGGAAATGGAAAGAAGAATATGCTTCTCATATCCGTGAACAATGGGCAAAAATTGGTTTGGGTCTGGATTATTCACGTGAACGTTTTACTCTTGATGAAGGTCTATCAAAGGCTGTACGTGAAGTTTTCGTTAAACTTTATGAAAAAGGCCTTATTTACCGCGGTGAATATATTATTAACTGGGATCCAAGCACAAAAACTGCAATATCTGATATTGAAGTGATTCATAAAGAAGTTAAAGGTGCTTTTTATCATATGCGCTATCCTCTTGCTGATGGCAGTGGACATATTGAAGTGGCAACGACTCGTCCGGAAACGATGCTTGGCGATACAGCTGTTGCCGTTCATCCAGAAGATGACCGTTATAAACACCTAATCGGAAAAACAGTTATTCTGCCAATCGTAGGCAGAGAAATTCCAATCGTTGGCGATGATTATGTAGAGATGGATTTTGGTTCGGGCGTTGTTAAAATTACACCGGCACATGATCCTAATGACTTCGAGGTTGGTAATCGTCACAATCTTGAACGAATTCTAGTTATGAATGAAGACGGAACGATGAACGCGAAGGCTGGTAAATATAAAGGTATGGACCGTTTCAATTGCCGTAAGCAAATAGTAAAAGATCTTCAGGATCAGGGAGTATTGTTCAAAATTGAAGAGCATATCCATCAGGTTGGACACTCTGAAAGAAGCGGTGCCGTTGTCGAACCTTACCTATCCACACAATGGTTTGTAAAAATGGGGCCTTTGGCAGAGCGAGCAATTGAATTACAAAATACGGAAGGTAAAGTAGAATTCGTACCGGAACGTTTTGAAAAAACATATCTGAACTGGATGGATAATATCCATGACTGGTGTATTTCCAGACAGCTTTGGTGGGGCCACCGTATTCCGGCATGGTACCATAAAGAAACTGGTGAAGTATACGTAGGCATGGAAGATCCAGCAGATATTGAAAACTGGACGCAGGATACAGATGTATTGGATACATGGTTCAGTTCTGCATTATGGCCGTTTTCGACAATGGGATGGCCTGATACAGATTCAGAGGACTTTAAACGTTATTATCCAACAGCAGCTCTTGTGACTGGATACGATATTATTTTCTTCTGGGTATCAAGAATGATCTTCCAGGGAATTGAATTCACTGGAGAGCGTCCATTTAAAGATGTATTGATACATGGCCTTGTTCGCGATGAGCATGGCAAGAAAATGAGTAAATCACTTGGCAATGGTGTAGATCCAATGGAGGTTATTGAGAAATATGGTGCAGACTCTCTAAGATATTTCTTAACAACTGGAAGCTCACCTGGACAGGACTTGCGTTTTAGCTATGAAAAAGTAGAATCCGTTTGGAATTTTGCCAATAAGATATGGAATGCTTCACGTTTCTGTCTAATGAATATGAATGGCCTTAAATATGAAGAGATTGATTTAACGGGCGAAAAATCTGTCGCTGATAAATGGATTTTAACACGATTAAACGAAACGATTGAAACCGTAACAAGATTGGCTGATAAATACGAATTCGGTGAAGTTGGCCGTGCATTATACAACTTCATTTGGGATGATTTCTGTGATTGGTATATTGAAATGGCGAAGCTCCCTCTTTATGGAGAAGACGAAGCTGCTAAGCTTACAACACGTTCTATTCTTGCATACGTATTGGATCAAACCATGAGATTATTGCATCCGTTTATGCCATTCATTACAGAAGAAATTTGGCAGAACCTTCCTCATGAGGGCGAGTCAATTACAACAGCATCATGGCCTGTAGTAAATCCGGACTTAACGGATGAAAAAGCTTCTGATGAAATGAAATTGCTTGTAGAAATCATTCGCACGGTTCGTAACATCCGTGCTGAAGTAAATACTCCGCTGAGCAAAAAAATCAAGCTTTCTTTGAAAGCTAAAGATGCAGAAACACAGGCTGTTTTAGAAAAGAACAGCAGCTATATTGAACGCTTCTGTAACCCTGAAGAATTAACAATTGGTACAGATATTCCAGTCGATGATAAAGCAATGACAGCTATCGTTACCGGTGTTGAATTAATTCTTCCGTTGCAAGGTCTATTAAATATTGAAGAAGAACAAAAACGTCTTCAAAAAGAACTTGATAAATGGAAAAAAGAAGTTGAACGAATTGAGAAAAAGCTTTCCAATGAAGGTTTTATGAAAAAAGCACCTGAAAAGGTTATAGAAGAAGAAAGAGCTAAACTGGCAGACTATGTTGAAAAACAGGAAGCTGTACAAGCTCGTCTGAAAGATTTAGAAGAATTGGCTTAAAATTTAGACTGCACCCTGTTCGATGCAATTGAACAGGGTGTTTTTGTTAAATCATGTCATACTAATTCATACGGGACAAACAGTGTGGGAGTGAAAAAAATGATACGAAATTATCAACAGGCAGAAGAATTTCTAGCAAATCGTACAGCAAAACTCGGAATGAATTTTGGACTGGAACGAATGGAAAAGGTCTTGTGTAAGCTATCGAATCCTGAGCGAAGTATACCATGTATACATATTGCAGGCTCCAATGGAAAAGGCTCCACGCTTACCTATCTGAAACATATCTTGAATTCAGAGGGCTACCGGGTCGGTACTTTTACATCTCCCTATCTTGAAAAGTTAAATGAACAAATCATGATTGATGAAGAAATGATCACGGATAATGAATTAGTAGAATTAATGAATTCCATTATTCCCATTTTAAATGAAGCGGAGGAAAATGGAGATTATCTGACTGCTTTTGAAGTAACCACGCTATTAGCTTTTTTGCATTTTAGAAATGAGCAGCCAGACATCCTGATTATTGAAACCGGTCTAGGTGGGCGGCTTGATTCCACTAATGTGATTGAACCGCTTATAGCGATAATAACCAGTATCTCTTTAGAGCATACGAATATTTTGGGGAATTCATTAGGTGAAATTGCAACAGAAAAAGCAGGAATTATCAAGAAAGGTATCTCAGTTATTACAGGTGTCAAAAATGAAGAAGCCCTTGACCCTATAGTAAAAAAGGCAGAAAAAATGAATGCTGTCTTATATGCTTCTGAAAAAGATTTTAAAGTGTTAAATTATTTGCAGCCAATGGATGAGGAAGTTTTTACGGCGGAATGGAAGGGGCACCTGTTGGAAAATCTGCGCATTGGTATGCTTGGGAGCCATCAAGTTGAGAATGCGATGCTTGCTGTCATTAGTTCATTGGTGCTAAGTGAGACGTATGGCTTTCCTGTTCAAGAGGAGAGCATCAGGAAAGGGCTGTCTTCCGCCAAATGGAAAGGGCGTTTTGAGATCGTATCAAACGAACCTCTTATCATTTTAGACGGCGCACATAATGTATCAGGTATAGAGGCCTTACTTTCTACTATTGAAGATCGCTATCCAAAACGTAATGTACATATTTTATTTGCAGCCTTAAAGGATAAAGATTATAAGCAGATGATTCATTTGATTGAACAAAGGGCTGCCAGTATAACTTTTACGGAAATGCCTTTGGAACGAATGAATAAGGCTGAGGAGCTCTTCCAGAATAGCCGGCATCCAGATAAAATTATACAAAAGGATTGGAGAGCGGGGCTGAACAGGATACTAGTTAAAATGGAAGAGGGTGACATGGTGATGGTCACAGGTTCCTTGTATTTCTTAGCGGCTATACGCCCATATATGATAGAAGAATTTAGCCAAAAGTCATAATGAGGTTCATGCAAAGGTAAAACTTTAATGACAATCCTCCATAAGACCTGTTTATTAAAAAAAATGTGTGACAAATGTCAGAATTTTTGATAATATTTGACATGTAGTACACACTGGATAATATTACCTGATTGGAGGGGCGGCAATGGTTAATAGACAAAAACGCTTCGTTATTTGGATCCTTTGGCTTTTGTTCGTCCCTGCAGGATTATTTATTTCTTATACGAAGTTCCCCGTAATGGGAAATTTATTTTCAATTGATATTTTTATGTTCCTGTTACTGCTATGCATTATTACCTATTATCCTATTATGATAAATGGTTTACCAATCTTTCTCCTCCAGGGAGTATCTTTGGCTATCTTTCTACAGTACGGATTATTTGTGGAAATTGTCCTTTCTCAAATCGGGGTACTGACAATCCTTTATCGAATAAAAATTAATAAAGATGAATTTTTCCGCATTCCTATGAATTCCCTGATGTTTTTTATTAATTCAGTAACAAGCAGTTTAATTTACTATTGGCTTGGCGGTCAGCATTCTGGGCTGATTCTATCTGATTTAAGCATATTCTCATTGATTGTCATTCATCAAATCGTATGGTTTCTATCCAATTTTGTATGTGCTTTATTAATAGACCTATTTGTATATGAAACAAAAGTAGCATTTGTTGCAAAAGATCAGGTGGCAGATATAGTATCCAGTATTATCATTTTTCCGATTGGCTTATTACTGTATTCAACCTATCAGGGATTGGGATTGGTATCCATTATAATTGTCGGAATCCCGCTGGTCAGCCTGGCAATGGTCATGCGATTGTATTATCAGGCTGAAAAAGTAAATGCGGATTTGCAAAAAGCCAGCCAAATTGGTCACAGATTAACAGCCAGATTGGAAATCAAGCAAGTCCTTGATTTATTTCTCAGTGAAGTGACAAGGATTTTCCCGGTGGAGGAAACCTATATATTCGGTGTGGATGAAAAGACGAAAAATCGCCTTCGTATGCGAAGGTTTGATAGTAAAATTGAGCCGAGCCAGCCTCATTTAAATGTAATCTCCGCAACCGATAGTTTGATAGGGGAGGTATGGAAATCGAAACAATCCTTATTAATTCACAGCTCTGCATCCTTAAAGAAATATAAAAATCATGGAATGCCGGATTGGGCAGAAAGTATTTTAATTGTTCCTGTTTTAAAGGCTGAGCAGATGGAAGGGGTTATTTTACATATTTCCTCGAGAAAAAACTTTTTTGAAAAAAATCAGTTGATGATTGCTGATATCCTTTCTTCATACCTTGCTTCAGCCTACGAAAATGCAAGGCATTATGAGGAAACAAAAACGAAAAGTGAGCGCTGCTCATTAACGAAGCTTTATAACAACTATTTTCTTGAAGATTATTTAAAAGACCAGTTTAATTTATTAAGGGATAAAAAGTTAGATAACTTGACTCTTATTTTAATAGACTTGGATCACTTTAAGTCGATAAATGATTCATATGGACATTTGAGTGGAAATGATGTGCTATGCCAGGTGGCAGATCGTTTATCCTCTCTTGTAAGGCACAAGGGGATTGCTGCCAGATATGGCGGGGAAGAATTTGTACTGGTGCTTCCTGGAGCGGGAGTTGAAGAAGGCTATCAATTTGCCGAACTGGCACGACAAAAAATTGGCACAAAGCCTTATGAATTAGTATCTGATTTGGGCAGTGATCGCATGAAGGTTCAAGTGAGAGTAACTGCATCAATAGGAGTGTCAACCGCTCCATTAGATGCGGATGATTCTCATTCGTTAATCCGCCATGCAGACCGTGCTATGTATACAGGAGCAAAACAGGCTGGCCGTAACAAGGTGGCGCAGTATAGTAAATAATCAAGACGTATTCTGCCGAGGATGTAGAATACGTTTTTTTTTAAGGCAAATGATGAATTTCGTGAGACCATCATGAGTTTATGTTTTATATATGAAACATTAAATGATATCTATATAGTAAATTGAACTGAATAATTTATCCGAATATTGAACAAATAGAAAGAATTACTATTTTTATATAAAGAATATAGGTCCGCCCATAATTATAAAACCATTTCGAGCTAGGATTATAAACATAGAAGATATGCATTAAAATATTTTTGAAAAATATACAAAATAATGGTAAAGAATGTATAATAGTAAGTAATAAAATAGGTAAATTGTATGAGTTGGGTAATAGATTCTATTTAAAATACAAGGCAGTGGGTGGTTATATGAAAAGAGGGCTAAGGCTGGCAATCGCTTTTTTTATTTTGTTTTCAACAGTGTTGCAAGCTCCGGTTGTAACGCAAGGGGCAGTTAGCACTCCAAAAATAAGAATTTTGGAGATCTACGACAATGCTAATAATTATCCAACAAAGCTAAAGAATGTTCTAGGGGAAAGTAATTTTGAATATACGACAATGCCAATGAAAAAGTTTGTGGCACTGCGAGAAGAATTGGATGGTAAATATGACATGATTGCGATCATGGAAGGCAAATATTCGGAGACAAAGGCTTCCGGCAGCAACCATGACACAACATCCATTCAGAATGATATTACGAGTTTGAAGCTGCAAGAGGTTATCGACAGTTTTATTATTAAGGGGAAACCGGTTATCCTGGAGAGGGAGACGATTGATTCTCATAAAGGGATAATGAGACGGTTAGATTCTTATCTCAATAGGACCAATGTACTGACCTATAGCCGAAAAGGCAGTGGGTGGGAAAAAAACCTTTTAAATAAAGTTAGTGGATATCTAAATAATAGTAACGCAACCGGTCCGAGATTTTCACTCACCACAAAACCAAGTGAAACAACTGCATATCAGGCGGGTGACAATTTAAGCTTTAAAATTACTGTGCAAAAGCCTGTAAATATTGAATCGAGGGATTTGAAAGCTCGGTTATCGATTGATTCAGATTTTAATGATCAATATAGTACTGATGAGATTGTAAAGGAAATACCAATCACCTCGCAAAATAGTACAATTACGTTTGAATTGCCGAAGGGATATTCAGGAGTCCGCTATTGGAAGCTTGAACTAATCGATAATGGTACGGGATTAAAGGATTATAAAAAAGGGATGATCAAGTTTGTCGACCAAACCGTTGAATTGAAAGTCCTGCAGGTTACCCCGAATGCCAATTATAATAGCAGTTTATTGAAAAGCAGCAACATGAACCAATCCTACTTAGATAAAACGAATGAATATAAAATTAATATTGATGTCACTAATATGGAGACGTTTAACGGTTCAACTGGTCTCCATTCACATACGCAAATTAACGGAAAATACGATATGGTCATTTTTGGATTTGGGGATGAGTATAACAGTACGAACTTAAATGAAAATTCGACCGGATCCTTAGAGACATTTATTAGTTCTGAGCAAAGTATTATGTTTACACATGATACAATTTTTGAAAAAGAAGGCAAAGGCAATAATTCAAATAACCATTGGCTGAATCATTTTAAAGCCATCTCTGGCCAAATAGATCCTAAAACTAATTTAGGGTATGGTGCTCCGCGTACCTCTAATTCTACCGCGATTGTAAATAACGGAATTATGACCAGCTACCCTTATAATATGGAAGAAGAAAGAAATCAAAAGGGCTCAACGAAAGATATTGCGCTAACACATAATCAGTACTTTACCTTGAATCTTGAAGATTCCAATGTCATTCCGTGGTATAACATCATAAGTGACCGAACATGGTACCAGGATTGGCAGGATTACAATAATCCCCGGGATGTAAATGACAGCTGGAATCATTATTATACGTATTCCAAGGGAAATATCACATATTCAGGTACAGGCCATACAAATACTGGATTTCCTGATTGGGAACAGAAACTATTCATCAACACCATGTACAGAGCATTTTTAGGTTCGAACCATGCTCCAACGATTAAGGTTATTTCTCCCCATGAGGGTGATCTGATTCCGTCCAATCAAACTATTGAACTAGCCTATAACATACAGGATTTTGATTTAAAGGATAAAAAGATTGCAACAAAAGTCTATGTTAATGACAGGCTTGTATTTGAACAAAAGAATGTAAGCAATGGTACGACAATCGTTCAGCAAATTGCTCATGGTTTGCCTGAGGGAGGAAATGCTGCTATCCGAATCGAAGCGATTGATGCCAAAGGGGCCAAGGCTACGAAAGAGGTAACTGTAAAAGTTGTTAAGCTGCAGACGAATTTGCAGGTTAACAGGACCGTTCAAGTATCCAACCCGGTTAAGGTTGGTGTGGATACGGAGATTACCTATACGATTACCCCGCAGGATATAACGGGAGAACTTGCAAAAGCAATTAATGGAACAACGGTTACCTTAACTAATGTTGCACTAACTGAAAAACTGCCAGCGGGAATGGATGCCAGCGGGTCTGGTAAAACAAGCGGCACACTTGCTTCAGGATTAACGTATACACAAACTTTAAATAATATCGTCTATGAAAAAGTAGGGACTATTTTTAGAGCGGCACCTGTCACGTTTACGGTTAAAGTAAAACCGACTGTGAAAAAAGAATATATATTAAAGGATTCGACGTTAAGTTATAAGAATGCTCTCAATAAGGATGAGAAAGTTCAATTTAACCAATTAACGCTTATTGCCGAAAATGGCTTAGAGTCGGTTTCTTTTCCTGATACGTATGAATTAAGTAAAGATGTGGATCAGAATTTTGCACTTGATCTTATATTAAATCCAAGTAATGCAGGGATTAAAAGTATCGAATGGTCGGAAGGGAGTAATGGAGATATTATAAGCATTAACCCTGAGACAGGTGCAGCAAGAGTTTTAAAAGCTGGGAAGACTAAGGTGAAAGTAAAGGTAACAGATGTTTTTGGCAAAATAATCGAGAAAGAGTCAATCGTGACAGTCCGTAACTACGTGAACAATATCAATATGGACGATATGGCTTTAAATGTCGGGGAAACGAAAGGTTTAGCTGTTACGACCGATCCAGCTGAGAGCAGAGACAGCCTTACCTTAACGTTGACTGATCCATCTATTGCTACCATTGATAAAGATAACTTCACTATAACCGGCCAGAAGCAGGGAGAAACCGTGCTAACAGTAATTGGTATTAACAAAGAAGGAGATCGGATTGTCAAGACAGCAAAGATAACAGTAAGTCCTATACTTGTTGAAAGTATTATAATCACCCCAAACCCTCTGCCAATCAATAAATTTGATAAATATCAGCTTGCCTATGAAGTAAGACCAGATAATGCTACCAACAAGAAAATTATCTGGAATTCTTTGAATCCTGATATTGTTCGGGTAGATGAGAATGGCAAAGTTGAAGGAGTGGGTACCGGAAAAGGTATTGTATTAGTATCTTCTGTGGATGGTAATGCTTCAACAGAGGTATCTGTAAATGTAGGACAGCCTCTTACAGGAATTGCAGTGCCCGATGTAGTCAGTATCGAAAAAGGAGAAACCCGATCTGTAAAGACTTATTTGAATTATTTGCCGTCTGACGCAACAAATGTTACATCTGTAGCCTATTCGATTGGGGACGATTATTACGTATCTCTTAAATCGGATGGAGTATTTACTGGAAATAGAATCGGTAAAGATGTCATTAAGATTACCGTAACGGATGATAAAGGAAAAGAATATTATGCCAATCTTAATGTGAATGTAATAGCACCTGGCAGCGGAGATGATGGAAACGGCAATTCGAAATATTAAGAGAGTAGAAAGGCTCACTCTGCATGTCAGAGTGAGTCCATTTCTTTAAGGAAGAGCTCAGGGGAGACAACGATATGAAAAAGAAAATCATCCTATCAGTATCTGCCATTCTGATTATTATTGCTATCGCACTCGGTATTTTTAGCTACACAGAAAAAACCAATGCAAAAGCGAAAAAAGAGAATGAGGAGAAACTAACAGAGGCCATCGCAACTGGTGATGTAAAACAGGTAAAGAATCTGGTATCAGATAAGCATACATCTTTAGAGGCAAATAAAGAGGGAGTGACACCGCTTGATTTGGCCATTATGAATCAGGATTATAAAATCGCCAGTGTACTGCTGGAGCATGGAGCAGATATATCACCCCGTTCGGATAACCCATTATTTGTCACACTTGTCTTTTCTATCGGAGATCCCGATGATAAGGAGGCTCTTAAAGAGGCGTATACTATGTTTCTCGCAGCAATCAAAAATCATAAAGATAAACTGGATGATACAAATAGTAGTGGAAATACAGCCTTGCATATAGCTGCCTTGCGCGGGGTGACGGATATTGTTGATTTATTGATGAAAGAAGGCTTGGATCCGGGCCAGCCTAATCTTGAGGGGGAAACACCTGCCTATATCGCCTCACAGGAGGGGCATACGGAGATTCTTACTCTATTGGAAAAGAAGAATCCTGAATTACTAAGAGTGAAAGATGAGGAAGGGAATACGATTATAGCGGCTGCGGTTATTAATATGCGGGCTGATTTATTGGATAGGTTGGTTGAGATAATGCCGGATTTAATCGATGAACAAAATAATCTTGGCAAGACGGCTCTAATTTATGCCAGTGAATATGGGGAGATTGACCTGGTTAAATCATTGCTTAAAGCAGGGGCTGATCCATCCATTAAAGATAAGGAGAATAAGACTGCTGCTATTTGGGCGAAGGAATGGAACCATAATGAAATCGTGAATCTAATAGAAAAGTAAAACCCGTTGGCATAATGCTAACGGGTTTTGCTTATGTCATTTTATCTTCTCGATTCGGTCGGTAATAACCTCTAACCCATTGACCTTAGGGAGTCCCTGTGTTTGATTTAAAAATAAACGTTTATTATTTGTGACTTGTAATCTAGACGAAAGTTTATCTGTACTAGATTTAAAATCAATATCGCTTGTTCCCGATTCAGCTTTACCTCGATAACTATTTACCACTAGATTATCCTTTGAAAAAATCCCTCCCTCGATGCGAAGAAGCGAGCCGACAGCATAGATACTTGCTTCCGATGCCGTATAAAGATACCCGGTGATTTGATCAGCTTTTTCCTTGAATGGATTGATGATAGATACTTCTAGCTGGCCCTGTGTCATCAGGATAAGTACTTCACCCATATTTCCTTGTTCACAGCTGTTCTGATAGCAGCTAATATTGATATTATTCAATGTCGTATCACCAAGCGCGTATATAACGGAGTTAAAGCTTAAATTTCCTGCCATACTGATATTGCCAGTTACCAGGATATTCCCCTTCACATTCATGCTTTTGTTTCCTTCGCTCTCCAAGAACATGTTTCCATCAATAATCAGCCACTGGTGGTCCAAAAGATTTATTTCGTCCACATCTACTCGAGCATCTCCTGAATATAAAAAGGCTGTGGATGTTATATCCTTATCGAGCGATTCGAAATCACGTATTTTTTTTATCCCTAAATTGGTACTCCCATATTCTATCTGTTCAAGAATATATTTTTTCTTTTCCGCATCTGTATTCCCCTGTAATGATTGAGGGGAGAAACCGGCTACACTTAGTTTTTCTATAAAGGATTGATGAATGTCCACATCAATAAACTGGTTTGTTTCGTCTTCATATACAGGCTTTTCATCTGATGAGAAAGCCTGATCCATGTTTTCGATCGTTAAATTTCCCCAGTATGCGCTGTTTTTTTCAAAGACAGGAAGATTACCTTGGACGCTTTCTAAATAACAATCGCCGGAAGAACACAGGGATATTGGTTGTATCTTATCACCAAGATGGATTTTTGAAGATGTCTTAATAGCCGGCAGTGCAGTATCTTCGCTATCTGGAACTGAATGATAGATGTAATTGGCATCATTACTAATGGATAATGTTTTGTTAGAATAGATATTTCCATCAATTAAAGGAGAGCCATTCATTGTAAGACTTTCCCTTGAACCGAGTGCGTACTTTAGAAAACTCGGTGCTGCTGTGATATATACTTTTTGGGAATAGGCGGAACTGCTGATTTCTACTATTTTTGTATAACTGTTTTGGTCAATCGTTTTGTCTTCAATTGTGTATCTTGTGTTTTTAGAATTTTGGGTCGCGATAAAATCTGCAAGGGCTTTGTCATAATCAGTCTTCGCCGGGAGATTAATTAAATTAGCGCCATTCATGGCTATATAGGCTTCCACAGCTGCCACACCCTCTTTTAAATCGCGCAGGGCACCCAGATTTTCGGTAATATCATCTTCTCGCAGTTCTGTCCTTTTACCGCTGTTTATCGTGGCACTGGCTATGGCCAAACCGAGGGTGGTAAGGACTAAGAAGATTAATAAAACGAGTATTAATGTAGATCCTTTTTCATTTTTTAGTATCATTTGGGATCCTCCTAAAAGCCAAACGAGCTCTCCAGTACGAGCGGTTTAGAATGAATAAGGGAATTTTTGAAATCATTTTTACCTTTCAGGGCAAGTGTTAATTGAATCGTACCATGACTGCATTCCGTATAGCCGGTATTACATTCCCCGATCGTACCAAGGGTAATCTTGGATTTGATCTCATTGGGTTTATCTTTATTAATATCTGTAAACCTCGAATCAATCGCGACTGTTTTAATATCCTGGGCTGATCCGCTGTGGCTCTCAATGATAAATTTATCATGGTCGAAGTAAATTTTAATCGTTTTTTCCGGCTGTGACGTATCTTCCTCAATAAGGTAGCCATCGACGTTTTTCTGGTTGGCTCTGACGAGGATGATTCCTTCGTTACCGGTAGCAGTATCTTTAAACACTTTTACTGATTTTGGAGAGTTGCTGTACATTTCATTTAGAATAGCCGTTGCAATATAATCAGCGTCATCGCGTAATTGTCCCTCAACCTCAATCTTTTGATAAAGCTTAACACCGGTTACAAACACTGAGTACATAATGGTGCCAAATAAAGAAACAAGAGCAATCGTAACCATTAATTCGACAAGAGTAACACCGCGCTCCGGCAAAATGAATTTTTTCATTTTTTCAATACTCCCTCCACGCTTGTTTCACGATCATTCCAATTGACCTTTACTTCAACCGGGATTAAATAATTTTGCAAATCAGCTTCATGGTGTTTGGTTAATGTGACAGTGGCTTCATAGGTCACGTTATTAACGACCGTTTTTAACATATTTTCACAGGATTCTGCAAGAAACGGGCCATTTTTACATGAACTTCTCGTAATCTTAAATTCTTCTGTTCCAGCGGAATTTGAAAAATATGTTTTTTTAATAGTATTAAAGTCCTGGTTTTCTATGTAATTCAGTACATTTCTAGCTACATTAATACCGACCGTTTTGGATTCATTTCGTTCACTATAGTCGTACGTATTGTTGAATAAAGCCAGTATGCTTAAAAAAATAATACCAAGTATGGTAACAGATAAAAGAACCTCTACTAATGTAAATCCACGTTCACGTTCGATATAAAAAATATTCTTCTGTTTCACGGTCGCACCTTCTTTTAATATTCCTTACTTTATTATACAATGATTCTAGTAAATATTTGTAATAAATAGGCATTATTTCTTATATTTATAAAAATATTATAATCTATAAGATATTGTCAAAAAAGGGGTGGTGGAATTGGAAAGTTATTTATTGGTATTAGCTTCACTGATTTTGTTGATTCCAATCATTTTGTATTTGCCACTGGGAATAACTTCTAAAGGGAAAATGATCATTATATTTGGGGCCATTATTGTCTCTTCTATTGGCATATATGGAAATATAAACTTTCCCCTCTGGCAAACAGCAGGGATGTTGCTTCTTATCTTGATTGCTATGACCTTTTTTATGGGAGAAAAATTTGAAGGATTGATTTTTGACCAAGAAGGGAATGATCTGACAGCTTATAACCGTGATGAACCAGAGGTGGAAGTAGAAGAAAAAGCTGATTTGATACATATGATTGCAAATCAAAAGCTTGCGAAACACGGAAGGGGCAATCCAGAAGCCCGCCAGGAACAAAAAAATGCAGAAGATAGTGATGAGGTAGTCATAAAAGATGAAGGACATTCAGAGAACCTGGTAATGGATCCGACGGAAAATCTGATGATGGACCAGAAGATTGAGCAACCGACAGAAACAGATATACAGACGGATTTACCGATTATCAATTGGGATGAAGACATCGAGTTGCTTCACGAAGAACCTCCGCTAGTAGCTGAAAATGAGATAGATGGTATGGATGATGACAATGTTGTTCACGAAACTATTCATTCTGAGCAATCCGAACCGATATATAGGGGAGAGAAAGAAATTTCCATTTCTAATAAAGAAGAACCGTTTGGATCTTTAACGAAAGACGAAGTCGATTTTCTTTTGAACAGAGATGAATTAATAGCACCTGATGATTTATCGGTTCACTTTATGGAAGATATTGAAATCCTTTTAGAGGATGAAGATGACGATTTGAAAGTAGCTGCAAATTTGATGGAAGAAGAAACGGAAGTGGATCCGATTGAAGAGGATCTGCCTCAGATCATTGATGAAATAGAAGAAGACCATCCTAATCCTACTGATGAAAAGGAAATCCTAGAACACTCAGACGAGCTCGTATCACATCAAGCAGCGGATCAGGAAGAAGAGCTGGTTGTGAATGCTGATGAAATGAAGATAGCGGAGAGCGTCGATACAGCTGAAAGGCCACTAAATAAGGAAGAAGAGGAAGAGCCTCTTTCTGACAATCACAAAGCGAATCTGGCAGATGAGTTATTAGTTAATAAGGTATTGGAAATGGAACCGCTTGATTTGGATATTGAACCCGTCCGCCTGGAGGAACAGAAGGAGCTTGAGAAAACTCAATCAACAGCTGAACAAATTGCGTTGCAGGGGCAATTGTTTGATACATTCTTCTCTCAAATGAAATTGGCAAAAGTGACATGTTCAGAGGATGAATATGAATCACTGCTTAAAGGATATTTAACAGATGAATTACCGGATCAAACGTATTACCAATTTAGTGCGTTATTAATCGAGCATTATATTGCCCAGAAAAAATGGAGTGACTTGGAAAACAACCTATTCAAACTGAAAATGAGGTTTGAACAATATCCGATTCTCGTTGAACAACTGGATTATTTATACCAAACATATTGTGCATAAAACAAACAGATAGGGAAGTGTCTCAGTAATGAAAAGCAGTTTAGAAATTATCAGTCAACCAATTATCAGTATTTCCGAAGGCAATCAAATTGGAAATGTTAAATCAATCGTTATTAATCCGGATAAGGGATCTGTCGATTTTCTTACTATTGAACATGAGGATTGGCAAGTGAGTGTAAAAGCCATTCCATTTAAAAAGGTAATTGGGATTGGAGAATATGCGATCACAGTTGAAAATGATAACGCCGTGATTGATTTAAATGAAATTCCAATAGCAAATACATTGGTGAATAAAAAAATCAAAGTTACTAATACAAAAGTCATGACCAGGAAAGGACAACTTCTCGGAGAAGTTTCCGAATATTTTATTGATGAAGAGAATGGAAATATTATCGGTATGCAGCTTAGTGTTGGCGGTAAGGATATTATTTTAAAAGCCGAAGCTGTATTAACCTTCGGGAAAGACATTTTAGTGGTTATTGAGAAAGCCTCTGATTTTTATGTCGAACACCTTGATGAGTTGGAAGCGGGCGATGAAATAGTGTCAATTGAAGATCCTATGGAAGCATCTGAGCCGAAAATGGCGGTTGAAGAAACGAACGAAGTACAGGCTAACGTGCCAGAATTAGAGGAAACTGAAGCTGAGGCTGAGGCAAGTGTATCCTTGTACCAGCAACTATCTGAAAGTGAAAAAGCTCTAAAGGAAAAGCAAATAGAATTATTGCAAGGGAAAACAGTTAGCAAGGATATTCTAAATGGACAAGGTGAACTTTTATTTGCAAACGGGACAATCCTTACTGCAACTGATGTTAAAACAGCTCAAAGTGAAGGGCCGTCCGTGGTAGTTGAATTGTCCATGAATGTCATCAGCTAATCAGAGAGGAGCCCTGCTATGAGAAAGCAGCACATTAGTAAAGTATTTATTATATTACTGTTCTCTACTGCATATATGCTTGGATTCTCTCATTATGGCTCTCTGGCAATCAACAACATTATGGATACGGGGCATGATTTTGAGGCAAATACAACAGTTGGTTCTGTAGATGTTTCAAATAAAACGATAGCTGAGGCAAATGATTTAATTACGAAAGAGACAGAAAAATGGAAGAAAGATAGTCTTATAGAGTTTACCTATAAGGAAACAAGTGCAATTTTTAATACAGACGCATTCCTATTTAATAAGGAGAAAACGATTCAAGAGGCACGATCAGGACAACGCAATGTCATGCAGGTATCGCTTAAAAAGAATGCGGTTGAGGAATTCATTTTCTCCTTATCCAGTGAGCTGGCTGTCGAAAATATTGATATGGATAAACTGTCCTCTGATTTACTGGCGATTGCTTCCATACTAGACAGTGACCCACTTGTTTATCAAGTGGAAAAATATATGGATGGGTCAGCAAAACAAATGGAGACGATCTCAAAAGCGAGTATTAGTGTAGAGGACCGGGAACGAGAGATTCGTCTTTTAATTAAAGCTGTTCCAGAAATTGAAATACCTGCTAAAACGCAAGTATCTCTTGTTGAGACAATTAAGGCTGCTAATATAACCAAAAAAGACAAGGTATCATCGGGCATTTTTGCATCTGCTGTATATGAAGCGATCATGCCCACTAATTTTAATATTTTGGAAAGAAATATCAGTCGTGAATTACCCGATTATACCAATGCAGGCTATGAAGCCCGCATTGATCTGGATAAGCAGGTAGATCTTATATTTTCTAACCCGAATGATACAGCTTATACTCTTCACTTTTCGATAGAGGGAAGTAAACTGGTTGTGAATTTGAAAGGTCAGTCCTTTCTTTATAAATACAATCTTGCTAAAGAAGATGAAACAAAATTTAAACCAAAAACGATTAAACAGTACAGTGCCTTGCTTAACGAGAATGAAAGTAAAGTATCTGTTGAGGGAAAAGACGGGTTACTCATTAGGATCGTCAGAAAAACGATTGATGAAAAAGGTAAAGAGATACTATCTGAAGTCTTGTCTGATGACTTCTATGGTCCGATTCACCGAGTAATCGTCACAGGATTAAAGGAACACAAAGTCGAGCCTCCTGCAGAAGAAACAGAAAACGGTGAGGAATCAGAGTCGGTCCCTGAGGAAGAACAATCAGGTAATGAGGATAACCCAGATAATCCAGATAACCCAGATAACCCAGATAACCCAGATAACCCGGCTGAAGATGGCAAACAAGTTGAAGAGCAGAGTGAAGATGAAGAATCTACAGAGGACGAGGATGCTAAACCAATAAAAGAGGATGCTGAAGAAGAATCAGATACTCCAGAAAATACCAGTAAGTAATTCGGCGGAAAATAAATGAAATTGGAGATGGAATAATGTCACAAACCCGAAAACGCTTAGGTGACTTGTTAGTGGAAGCGGGTTTAATTACAGAGGAACAGCTTCAAAATGCTTTGGAAATCAAGACAAAGGGTGAAAAGATTGGAGATGTCCTTTTAAAAAAAGGATACATTACGGAGCAGCAATTAATAGAGGTACTTGAATTTCAGTTAGGTATTCCGCATGTCAGTCTGTTCAGATACCCGTTTGATCCAACTTTGTTTGCAATTGTACCAAAGGAAATAGCGAAAAGAAGCCTTCTTATTCCTTTAAAAAAAGAAGGGGAAAAATTATATGTGGCGATGGCTGATCCAATGGATTTCTATGCAATAGATGATCTGCGTTTAGCCACAGGCTTTCAAATTATTGCAGCTATCGCAACGAAAGATGATATTTTACGGACCATCACCAAATATTACGATCATGATGAGGGAATTGAAGAACTGCTCGGAGATTTGAATGATAGTGATATCCGCAAAGATGATAAAATCACTGATCAGGATTCTCCCATTGTAAAGCTCGTAAATCAGATCTTATCCAATGCTATTTCCCAAAGAGCGAGTGATATTCACTTGGATCCTCATGAAACAAAAGTGATTATCCGCTATCGCGTGGATGGAGTCCTTCGCACAGAGCGAACATTGCCAAAATCCATGCAGAACGTTCTGACAGCTCGGATTAAAATTATGGCGAACTTAGATATTACAGAGTACAGAATTCCCCAGGATGGAAGAATGAAAATTAATTTGGACTTCCATCCTGTCGATTTACGTGTATCGACCTTGCCTACAGTCTTTGGAGAAAAGATTGTTTTGAGGATTCTCGATTTGGGAAGCTCATTAAATGATTTAAATCGTCTTGGTTTTAATAATTTAAATATGCAGCGGTTTAAAACGATGATTGAGCAGCCAGCAGGTATTGTACTAATTACAGGACCCACTGGTTCAGGGAAGTCATCAACCTTGTATGCGGCCTTAAATGAATTGAATACCGAAGAGGTTAATATCATCACGATTGAAGATCCAGTCGAGTATCAAATGGAAGGTATTAATCAGATTCAGGTTAATACGAATGTCGGAATGACATTTGCTGCTGGTTTAAGATCGATTCTGCGGCAGGATCCCAATATCGTCATGGTTGGTGAAATCAGGGATAAGGAAACGGTAGAAATTGCGATACGTGCCTCTTTAACTGGCCATCTAGTATTGAGTACCATCCATACCAATGATTCTCTCAGCACGGTTACCAGATTAATGGATATGGGAGTAGAACCATTTTTAATTGCTTCATCGGTCAGCGGTATTGTAGCACAACGGTTGGTTAGGCGTGTTTGCCGCGATTGCGGAGAGAATCATCAACCAACAAAAAGAGAGATTGAGATCTTTGCTAAAAGAGGCATGAAAATTGATTCCATTAAAAGAGGCAAGGGTTGTTCTTCTTGTAATATGACCGGATATAAAGGAAGGATAGCCATTCATGAAATTCTCGTTTTAAATGATGATATGAAAAGAGTGATCATGAACGGAGAATCCTTCACAAAGCTGCGAGAACTGGCAATCAAGCATAGGACTGTTTTTCTGATTGATGACGGCCTGCTTAAAGTAAAGCAAGGACTAACAACGACGGAAGAAGTGTTACGTGTAGCTGTTCTTGAATAGGGGGTGGCAATAGATGGATAAAAAAATTGATAGCTTGCTTAGAGCAGGATACGAGTTCAAAGCATCAGATATTCACTTAACGGTTGGTGTTCCGCCGATTATGCGAATTAATGGGGAACTGAAACGATACAGCAAGGAATCGTTGCGTCCAGAGGATACGGAAGCGATGGCAAGGTCGATTGTGCCAGAGGATATGTGGGACCGTTTTAAAGAAAAAGGTGAACTGGATTTTTCCTACGGCATTCCGGGTGTATCTCGTTTTCGGATTAATGCGTATCTTCAGCGCTCATGTGTAGCATTGGCTATCAGAATTGTGCCTACCCGAATCCCAACAATGGAAGAATTGAAACTGCCTGAGATTTTAAAACAAATTGCCCATAAACCGCAGGGGCTTGTATTAGTAACAGGCCCAACTGGAAGCGGTAAATCAACGACTCTGGCAGCGCTTATTCAGTATATGAATCAAACGATGAGAAAGCATATTATCACGCTGGAAGATCCAATAGAATATTTGCACAAGCATAATGGATGTATTATCGACCAACGAGAGGTTGGATTTGATACCAATAATTTTGCGAATGGTTTGAGGGCTGCGCTCAGACAGGATCCTGATGTCATTTTAGTGGGAGAAATGAGAGATTTAGAGACGATCCATACCGCCATAACAGCAGCAGAAACAGGTCATCTGGTTCTCGGAACACTCCATACCTCTTCCGCCGCATCGACAATTGATCGGGTGATTGATGTATTTCCATCAGCTCAACAGGCACAGGTTCGTGTTCAGCTTGCCAATGTACTAATTTCGATTGTTTCACAAAGATTATTTCCGACTGTGGATAAAAGCGGGCGCAGATCTGCAACAGAAATTCTTGTTAATAATTCAGCTGTTGCCAATCTAATCAGAAGTGAAAAAATTCATCAAATCATGAATATCATCCAGACATCAAAAGCACAGGGAATGCATACTCTCGAGAGCAATATTCGTGAACTGGTAACAGGTGGGATTATCACGAGAGAATCCGCTGGTCCATTCCTTAAGGAAAAGGTGGAGTAGATGACGAGGTTTAAATATACCGGCCGTGATGTAAGAGGAAAGCGGTCAGGTGTGATTAATGCAGCTAACAGACGCGAAGCGATGGAAAAACTGAAAAAAGATAATATACGTGTGATTGAAATTTCTAAGATGCCTGAAACGTTGCTAACAAAGGATATTGCCATTGGAAATCCGGTTAAGCTTCAGCATTTTGTTATTTATTTGCGACAATTTTCCACTTTAATAAAAGCTGGGGTAACAGTTGTGGAATCGACCAATATTCTATCTCAGCAAACAGATAGTAAGGCATTGTCACGAACTCTGCAAACAATGGAGACAGATCTTCGCGATGGCCAGCCTCTCTCAGCAGCGGCTGCGAAACATAAAAGAATATTTCCGCCCATGGTCATCAATATGATTCGCGCAGGGGAGATTGGCGGTAATCTCGATGATACGCTCGACCGTTTGGCTATTCATTATGAGAAGCAGCATGACACGAATAGAAAGATTTCATCTGCACTGGCCTATCCGATAGTTATTGCCATAGTTGCAATTGCGGTTGTGATTTTTTTACTGGTGAAAGTAGTTCCTACATATGTAAGTATGTTTGCTGATTTTGGTGGGGAACTTCCCGCGATCACGCAATTTGTTCTTAATGCCAGTAATTTGATGCAAACAGGCTGGTACTTTGTTGTATTGTTTATTCTTTTGATTTTTGGAGCCATCCTCTTAATTAAGAGAAATAAGAAATCCAAGTATTATTTGGATTATTTTTTATTGAAGGTTCCCGTTTTTGGCAGCATGCTGCAAAAAGCGGCACTCGCCCGTATGACCAGAACGCTTAGTTCGTTATTTTCGAGCTCCGTGCCGATCTTGGAATCGATGACGTTGGTCGAGCAGGTGGTTGAGAATGAAGTGATTGGAAGGGTTGTACTTGCATCAAGAGATTCATTGGAAAGAGGACAATCCATTACAGTACCAATGAAAAAACACTGGGCATTTCCGCCAATGATTACGCAAATGATCTCCATAGGAGAGACCACCGGTTCGCTCGAGGCCATGCTCTCAAAAGTGGCAGAGTTTTACGAAAAGGAAGTCGAAGCCAGCACAGATAAATTAAAGGCATTGATAGAGCCTTTGATGATTGTGTTCCTTGCCTCCTTGGTTGGTACTATTGTACTAGCTATTATCGTGCCTATGTTTACCATGTTTGATCAAATAAGTGGATAATATATGAAAAAAATATAAAAATATGTCTTTATCTTTACCAAATTATAGTATATATTGTAAGATATATAGAACATTTGAACTATTATACATAACTATTTAGGAGGAGATTTTAAATGAAATTATTCAAAAAGCAAATGAAGAATGAAAAAGGCTTCACACTTGTTGAGCTACTAGCTGTTGTTGTAATCCTAGGAATTATTGCTGCAATTGCCATCCCTGCCATTGGAACGATTATGAAAAATAGTGAGAAGGATGCACACGTGGTAAATGCGAAGCAAGCAGCCAATGCAATGAGAATGTATGTGGCGGAGAATGCGGAAGGAAGTATTACTGTACCATTAGAGGACTTGGAAAATGGTGGATATTTGGAGAATTTGTCTGATCCTAGTAATAAAGAAGCTAAGTATGATCTAGGGGCTTCTCAAGTTGCCTATACAGCAGCAACAACTACTGGTACTACTAAGACTCCGGCAAAATATGTAGTAACGTTGGTAGGTGCCAATGACACAGTTTATATCAAGTCAGGTTCGGCCGATAAAAATGCAAGTGAACTTGGTAGAGAAGATATCCAATTGAAATGATTGATTTAATGTTCACTCTCTATCTCTTAATCTTCCTCACCGGCCTCATCTTTGGGTCGTTTTATAATGTGGTAGGTTTGAGGATTCCAGCGAAAGAATCGATTGTGGCTCCGCGGTCGGCTTGTCCGGCCTGCGGTCATACATTGACACCGCTGGAGCTCATCCCTGTAGTATCATATGTATTTCAAGGGGGGAAATGCCGTAAGTGTAAAACAGGCATTTCTCCTCTTTATCCGATTATGGAACTGACAACGGCTCTTCTTTTTCTGGCAGCTCCTATGCTGCTAGGGTGGACGGCTGAATTGTTTGCGGCATGGGCGCTTATTTCCCTGCTGGTCATCATTTTTATATCAGACCTGAAATACATGCTTATACCAAACAAAATTCTGCTGTTTTTTACAGTTGTTTTTTTGTTTATTCGGATATTTATACCGTTGGACCCATGGTGGGATGGTTTAGCTGGGGCTATCGTCGGATTTGGAACCCTGCTATTGATCGCTGTGGTCAGCAAAGGTGGTATGGGCGGGGGAGATATTAAATTATTTGGTGTGATTGGTTTTGTGATGGGGATAAAGGGAGTTATTCTTGCCTTTTTATTCTCTGCCTTTTTTGGAGCGATTTTTGGTGTGATTGGCATGATGCTCGGTCTAGTGAAGCGCAGTAAGCCAATTCCATTCGGACCATTTATCGTCATTGGCACACTGGTGGCCTACTTTTTTGGGGACCACCTGTTAGATTGGTACATCCAATTTTTATGATTTGTTAGAAGGGAGAAGTTATGATGGCTTTAACTTTATTTTCAGGCAGCAATCGGGTTGTGAACCTGGTGTTAAAAGACCATGTTATTCGATATGTTGAACTTAAACAGCTAGACCCGCCAATTGTTCAAAAATGCGGTGAGCATTTTTTACCTGCCGGTGTTATAAAGGATGGCATTATTACTGATTTTGACCTTCTCAAGGATATTTTGAGTGATTGTGTTACCAAATGGAAAATACATAAGCGTCAGGTACGATTTTTAGTACCGGACTCCCGCTTGGTTATTCGTAAGGTTCCCATTCCTAAGGATATAAAAGAGGATGAAATAAGAGGGTATCTGTATTTGGAAATGGGTACAAGCATACATCTCCCGTTTGAAGAGCCTGTCTTTGATATCGTTCTATTGGATGAAACAGAGGAAAAAAAGGAAATCCTGCTATTTGCAGCGCAAGAAGAGGTTGTATCTGAGTATGCCGCTTTGCTTGAAAAATCTCAGCTTTACCCTATAGAAGCAGATATATCACCCTTGTCGTTGTATAGGCTGTTTTACCATGCGGAAAAAAGAGGCACGGATGACCACCTCTTACTAATCGAATTTAATCTTCAAACGGTTAATACAAGTATTTTTGTAGATGATAAACCGATTTTTATGAAAAATATTCCCATTACAGGGACTAGTGGTGAATGGGAAGCCTCACGGATAGACGTAGATAAAGAAATCATGGTATTCACGGGGGATACTGAAGATTATATGCAGTTGTTGGAGGATACCTATACAGAGATTGATCGTGTTTTAAGCTTTTATCAATATACATTAAGCCATGAGCAGCATCAAGTCACTAAAATAGTCGTAACAGGCGATCACCCCTTTCTGGATGAAGTAACTTCTGATATAAACAAGAGATATGAACAAACTGTGATGACCATTCCAAAGGGATATATACAATCCAACAAGGAATCTGAATTGCCGGAACCCTTTTACTTAGCCGGGGGATTGGCTCTTAAAGGAGTGAGATGATGCTTGTAGAAATTAACTTGCTACCCAAAAAAGAGCGTAAAAGCCGGGGGGTACTCCTAATTATTCTGACTGCAATTTTTCTTGGAATTCTCTGCGGAATTCTTTATTTTTGGCAATATCAAAACAATCAAAGCCAAATGTATGCCTTGGATCAAGAATATGAAATGATTGCCCAAACCATTGAAATGGACCAGGAGAAGGTAGTATCTCAGGAAAACAGCAATTCTGTCACTCTATTAACTGAAAAGGTTAAATGGGCAAACCAATACCCCATCAAAACTGTACCGCTCTTAAGGCATCTAATTGGATTTTTACCGGAACGCGGATTTATCGAATCTTTTTCATATGCAGAGGATGGCACAATTAAAATTGAGGTAAGGTTTGATAAGGCAGAAGAAGCTGCTTATTATCTGAAGGAACTATCTTTAACGAACGTCATTAATAATGCGATGGTTACTTCACTTGAAGCAGCGCCCGAGGAAGAAGAGGCAGACGAAAGTGAAGTTGGTAACACAAATTATCTGCAATATGATCCTCGATATATAGGGACATTTGAGCTCACCCTCAATTTGCTGGAAGTAAAAAAATTGAAGGCTGACGGTAACATGCCCTCTGAAGAAGAGGTGAAATCCGAATGAGTTGGCGATTAAGTAAAATACAAGTGCTTCTATTGGTCGGAGTATGTACGGTCATTCTTTTATTATTTGCAGGTTTGTATTATTTGCAGATTGCTCCCATGAAATCAACAATTGAAACAAAGAAAACAGAATTGGAGATGCAGCAAACGGTATTGGATTCTCTATCTGCTAAGCTCGATCATTCAACTGGAACGACCTATCAATCAACGATGGAATTGCAAAAAAAACTTCCGGTTAAACCGCTGGGAGATCAATTAATACTTGATTTCGAAAAAGCAGAGGTTATTTCTAATAGTTTGATTTTAAAGATGGAAATAAAAGAGGAAGAGCTGGGTCAAGAAGAGGGGACAGATTCTACTCAAATAGCTGATACCACTGATGAAACGGATACGGCTGACTTGCCTAATTCCGAAGAAGGTACTGATGCTGAATCGGAGCCCAGTTCAGAAGAAGAAAAGGCGGAAGCCCCATTGCCATTGCCGCAAGGTGTAAAAAAATTAGCGATTAAGGTGACGGTCGAGGCAGATACGTATACCGAAATTGAATCATTTATTGAGACGATGGAAGCCTCCAAAAGAATAATAAAAGTAGACAGTATAGATTTTGCAGGAACAGAAGAAGTCACATCCGTCGAACAGAACGCGGAGCCTCTTGTTTATACATTAGGAATTTCTGCTTTCTATTCTCCAGATTTGGCAGATTTGCAAAAACATCTGCCGGACATAGAGACACCGCTACCCGCAGACAAAGATAATCCATTAAGTATTGCTCCAGATGTATATGAAGATACAAAAAAAGACAATGAGTAGTTTACTAGAAACATTCAGGTCGTGACGCAGATGATAAATAAAACGAACGGAAAAGGGCAAACAAACGAGGATGGGGTTACTTTAATCGAGGTCCTGGCTGTTGTCGTGATTCTGGGTATTATAGCAGCGGTTGCTGTCCTGGTGATTGGAGATGTCATACAAAAGGCAAGAACACAGGCATTCGTTTCTAATGCTTACATCATGCGCAATGCAGGTACGGTCTATTACAAAAATAAAGAGTTCAATAAGGAACCGGTTAGCGACATAGTAACGTATAAGGAACTCGTTGTCTCTGGTTTTTTAGATGTAATCATTGATCCGGACACAGGTGATAAATGGGAGTTAGAAAGTTCTGATTCCTATGTAGCCTTCAAAGATGGAAAAGCCGTATCTATTTGTTTAATTGGAATTGAACGGAAATTGTGCGGCAAAAAGCAAAATGATGGATATATGCCTTTACCTTTAAGTCAAATTCAAGAAGAATATGTAGAGGATAGGGATTACTAGAAATTTGGCGAAACCTTTTTGGACAAGACGACAAGAGTCTTGTTCTTTTTTTTTTGCAGAATGATAAGATGAACAAAAACGCGGAGGCAACGGAATGGATAAGCCAACCCGGGAACGAACGATCATTGTAAATATTAATGGCGAAAAAAAACAATACAAATGGATTCCAAGTGAAGATCCTGACACACTGGATACCATTCAAGAAATCGCCAGTACGATTGAAGAGGAGCAGCAGCCTCCCCTTTGGATAATACCCGATGATAAATCGGTAGAAAAAAAAGAGCCAAAGGAAAAGCCACCTTCGAAAATAATGGCTTCTATTAAATATGCTCAACTGAATAAATTACGTATACTTGCAACAGGAATTCCAATCCTTGTTGCCCTTGTCATAGGGACGATATTTGGAGTCGTCATTTTAAAAATCGTTCTAGTTGGGGGAACAGAGGAGGTCGTAAAAGTACAGGATTCTACTCCAGTGGTTGGTTCTGAAACAGTGCCTGATGGGAAAAAAAAGATTGATAAAGAGTTGAATGCTTTCGTCGTACAAGGAGGAGTATATTCAAGTAAACAGGCAGCTGAACAACGTGTTACTCTTATTGAAGACGATGGGATACCAACGATTATATTTGAACAGGAAGATAAATACTTCATTTATATAGGGACAGCAACTACTCTTGAAGAGACTAAAAAATTGGCTCTTCTATATAAAGACGAAGGCATCGAAACGTATTGGAAAGAAATACGTTTTCAGGGGGAAACGAAAAAAGCTTATTCTGGCAAAGAAACAAAAATAATCCAAAATATGATTGATAATATGGGTCTATATACTAAATTTGTATCAGAGTCGCTATTACATAGTGAAACAAGTGGAAAGCTAGATATTAAATCTATTAAAATGGAGACTATACCGAAAGAATTACAAAATTTGCATAATTTAAGTGAAAGTATGAATAAAACATGGTCAGTCTATCAATCTAAACCGGAAGAATCAGTTTTAATGCAGCTTCAAAAGTGTATACTTCAATTTCTTAATGAATGGTATAAATTATAATGTATTTTCCGGGAAATAATTAATACAATTTGTGTTCTGCAGAGTGCCTGAAAATAGAGGTGCTCTTTTTTATTTGCTTTTAAAGTAATCCGGAATTGAGAATGGTGTCGTATTCTGTTAGGATGAATATGTATCTCCCTATCTATATATAATTCTTATGGCAGGTGGCGAAATGGATTTAATCTTGGCTTCTTCTTCCCCAAGAAGAAAAGAATTGCTTGCAATGCTGAATATACCTTTTCAGGTGAAAGTAAGTAACGCAGATGAAACCTATCAGGATGGAATGGAACCCCATGAAATAGTGATGGAATTAGCACGCATAAAATCAACTGTTGTCGCTGAAACTAACCGTGATTCCGTTGTGATAGGTGCAGATACGATCGTAGTAATGAATGGTGATATTCTGGGTAAACCGAAAGATAAAGACGAAGCAATTTCCATGCTGACTCGTTTATCTGGTCGTGTTCATCATGTTTATACAGGAGTCGCCATTTTAAGAGGGCAAGATTCTATCTTGTTTTATGAGAAAACAGATGTTGAATTCTGGCCGTTAAAAAAAGAAGAAATTGAACAATATGTATTGACCGGAGAACCGTTTGACAAAGCGGGATCCTACGGAATACAGGGATTTGGTTCCTTGCTGGTGAAGCGAATAGAAGGTGATTACTTCTCAGTTGTAGGGCTCCCGGTTTCCAGACTTAAGAGGGAACTTGAAAAATTATTACATCCTTAAGAACAACCTCGCTCCGTCAGTGGAATGGAGGATATGGATGGATACAACGCAAATCATGATAAGAGACTATCCAAAGGATGACCGCCCAAGAGAGCGATTTATCCAATTTGGACCGGAAAGTTTGTCAAACCAAGAGTTACTGGCACTGCTTTTAAGAACTGGAACAAAAGAAGATTCAGTAATGAACCTTGCCAATCAACTTTTGGCTAAGTTTGGCGGTTTAAGGCTTTTAAAAGAGTCAAGTATTGAAGAAATGACCAGCATTAAAGGTATTGGGGAAGCAAAAGCTGTGCAGCTTGCTGCAGCAATGGAGTTAGGCAGAAGAATCAGTAATTTGACGAATGAAGAACGGTATGTGATACGTTCGCCGGAGGACTGTGCTAATTATTGTATGAATGATATGCGTTTCTTATCGCAGGAACATTTTGTTTGTATTTATTTGAATACGAAAAACCAAATACTCCATAAACAAACCGTCTTTATCGGCAGTTTAAACGCCTCTATCGTCCATCCTCGTGAAGTCTTCAAAGAAGCTCTCCGCAGATCTGCAGCATCTATCATATGTCTGCATAACCATCCTTCAGGAGACCCCACTCCAAGTCGAGAAGATATTGAAGTAACAAAACGTTTGGCTGAATGTGGAAAAATTATGGGAATAGAACTTTTGGATCATTTGGTTATCGGAGAGAAAAAATATGTCAGTCTTAAAGAAAAAGGATATTTATAATACTATGAATTCATTTGAGGATAAGCTATAATATTACGTATGCTTTTTATAGTATTGTTTTTCATCACATTGCCGAAGAAATTTAACTATTTGACATGAAAAATAAAAATAAAAAACTCGTACCTAATATGGAATATGTTTCAGAAAGGGAGATATTAAAAGATGCTGGGAAATAGAGATTTAGGAATTGATTTAGGAACTGCCAATACACTAGTTTATGTAAAAGGGAAAGGCATTGTTTTACGTGAGCCTTCCGTTGTTGCATTTCAAACTGATACAAAATCAATTGTTGCTGTAGGAAATGATGCGAAAAACATGATCGGTCGTACACCTGGTAACGTAGTGGCACTTCGCCCTATGAAAGACGGCGTAATTGCTGATTATGATACGACTGCAACAATGATGAAGTATTATATGAAACAAGCGTTGAAGAATCAAGGTTGGTTTGCTCGTAAACCATATGTAATGGTATGTGTTCCATCCGGAATAACAGCTGTTGAAGAGAGAGCTGTAGTTGATGCAACAAGACAAGCTGGTGCACGTGACGCTTATACGATAGAAGAACCGTTTGCAGCGGCAATCGGGGCAAACTTACCTGTTTGGGAACCTACAGGCAGCATGGTTGTTGATATCGGTGGCGGTACAACAGAAGTGGCAATTATCTCACTTGGCGGAATCGTGACAAGCCAGTCTATTCGCATCGCAGGGGACGAAATGGATGAAGCAATCATTAACTTTATCCGCAAGAACTACAATCTGATGATTGGAGACAGAACATCTGAAGCTATTAAGCTTGAAATTGGTTCTGCTGGAGATCCTGAAGATATTGAAAACATGGAGATTCGCGGTCGTGACTTATTAACAGGTCTTCCGAAAACGATTGAAATCACGCCAGGGGAAATTGCGAAGGCTTTGCATGATACAGTTTATGCGATTGTAGATGCGGTTAAAAATACACTTGAAAAGACTCCGCCGGAACTTGCTGCTGATATCATGGATCGCGGTATCGTATTAACAGGCGGTGGCGCATTATTGCGTAACCTGGATAAAGTAATCAGTGAAGAGACTAAAATGCCTGTTCTTATTGCTGAAAATCCATTGGATTGTGTAGCGATTGGTACTGGTAAGGCTCTTGATCATATCCATCTGTTCAAGTCAAAAGTTAAAGATTCAAGATAAAAATAGAACGCACAAATCCTGAAAGAGGATAATAATGACAGAGGAGCAAGGAAATGCCACAATTTTTCTTAAACAAAAAATTGATTATCTTGCTGATTAGCATCATCTTTCTGGTGGCTTTGATTGGGTTCTCACTTCGGGAAAGGGATGAATTGAGCTGGCCTGAGCAGTTTATGAAGGACTCTGCCGGCTTGGTTCAAACTATTTTCCATAAGCCCGCTTCTGCTGTAGCGGGCTTTTTTGAGAATCTTTCAGATTTAAGGAATACATATGAAGAAAATAAGAACCTTAAATCACGCCTGGAAGAATATGTGAAGCTGGAAACAGAAATATATGATTTGAAAAAAGAAAATGAAGAATTGAGTAATATACTGAAGAAAAAAGAAGATTTAAGTGATCATACAGTTGCTCACTCTACTGTCATTGGCAGAGGTCCGGAAAGATGGCATGAAACATTAACTGTCAGTAAAGGCAGTGTAAATGGAATTGAAAAAAATATGGCTGTTATCACAGCAGAAGGATTGATTGGAAAGGTTAAAAGCGTTTCTCAATTTACATCTACCGTGCAATTGATGACTGCTCTTGATCCGCAAAATCGTATTTCTGCAAAAGTACAAGGTAAAAAGCCATCATATGGCTTTATTCAGGGATATGATGAAGATAAGCAAGCCTTATTATTAACAGGTCTCCATTATGATGCTAAAATTAAAAAAGGTGAAAATGTGACAACATCCGGGCTTGGCGGTGTCTTTCCAGAAGGGTTAGTCATCGGTAAAGTAGAGGAAGTCATCATTGATCAATACGGATTGACACAAACTGCCTTGATTAAACCAGCAGCGAATTTCTATGATCTAAATAATGTAATGATTGTAAAACGCACCATGACTACTGTAGATACTGATAGCAATGAGGGGGATGACCTGTGATAAGGGTTAAAATCTTCCTTTTAGCTATCCTTGTTTTTATATCCGAGGGAATCTTTGTTGAAATCTTTTCGGCTAAATTATATACAATGCCTTACATATTGGTGCCAAGGTTTATTATTATCTTTTTGGTGTTTTTAGGCGTCTATGGAAAGAGAGATCTGGGAATCCTATATGCTTTTTTTATGGGAATCTTCTATGATGTCGTATATACAGAAGTACTGGGCGTATATTTGTTCACTTTGCCTTTAGTGGTGTACTTATCAAGTCAATTAATGAAAGTACTGCAACATAATCTGGGAATTGTTTCAACTGTATGTTTGCTTGCTATATCTGTTTTAGAAATTATCGTCTATGAGGTGAATACTTTAATTGGCTATACTTCATTGACGTTTATAGAATTTGCACATATGAGATTGCTGCCTACCTTAATTTTGAATCTGATATTTCTGATCCTATTCGCTTTTGTATTATCTAAATGGATCAAGAGATGGACTATTGAAGAAGATAATTAAACCGTATTTGATTATTTAAAAAAGGAATTGTCAGCGCTCGTGTCGAATTAAATTGCATTGAGGTGAGCACGACGTCATGGGAAAGAAAAATGTTCAGCATGTTATGATCAAAGGAAGTAAACAAGGTTTAACGATTGTTATTGATGACCATTCATCCATATCTGATGCAATGAAAGATTTGGATGAAAAATTATCAATTCATAATTCAACTATTGAGTCAACATCGAGTATTCATGTTACAATACATACCGGTAATCGATATTTGACGGATGAACAGGCGCAGACGCTTGTAGATTTAGTAGAAAAAAAGGGATATATGAGTGTAAAAAATGTTGAATCCAATGTTATTTTACTTGAAGAATCTAAAAGGTTGGCTGAAGAAGTCGCTGTGACGAAAATAGTTAGGGTTGTCCGTTCTGGTCAAATTATGGAAGTGAAGGGTGACTTGCTTTTAATAGGAGACGTAAATCCTGGTGCTACCGTAAGAGCCGGCGGTAATATTTTTATTATGGGAACGTTGCGGGGGAAGGCTCAGGCAGGTATATATGGCAATAAGGAATGCGTTGTATCTGCATCTGTATTTAAGCCTTCCCAAATCGTTATAGGCGATGTTTTATATAACTCTTTTGATTATAATGAGCATGATGACCACCAAATGGAATGTGCTTATTTAAATCAATCTGGTGAGATGATTTTTGATAGATTACAAGTTTTATGTAAAGTGAGACCTAATTTATCCTTATTTGAGGAGGGCGTATAGCCATGGGAGAGGCCATAGTAATAACATCCGGTAAAGGTGGGGTAGGGAAAACGACAACTACTGCCAATGTCGGAACTGCCTTAGCGTTATTGGGGAAAAGAGTCTGTCTGGTTGATACAGATATTGGGTTGAGAAATCTGGATGTGGTAATGGGTCTTGAAAATCGTATTATTTACGATTTGGTAGATGTGATTGATGGCAGATGTAAAATCCATCAGGCTCTTGTGAAAGATAAACGTTTTGATGATCGTTTATATTTAATGCCTGCAGCACAGACAGCGGATAAAACATCTGTTAATCCAAAGCAGGTTAAACAGCTAATTGATACTTTAAAACAGGATTTCGATTATATTATCATTGATTGTCCGGCTGGTATCGAACAGGGTTATCAAAATGCCGTGGCCGGCGCTGATAAGGCGATTGTTGTAACGACACCGGAAACATCAGCTGTCAGAGATGCGGATCGGATTATTGGCTTGTTGGAGAAAGAACCTAATGTTGAACCTCCAAAGTTAGTTATAAATCGTATTCGTAACCATATGCTAAAAATGGGCGATATGCTTGATATTGATGAAATAACGACTCATCTTTCCATCGATTTAATTGGAATTGTAGTAGATGATGATGATGTGATAAAAGGATCGAACCAGGGAGAGCCGATCGTTTTTGATCCAAATAACAGAGCATCTATTGCCTACCGAGACATTGCCCGTCGTATTTTGGGTGAATCTATACCACTTAAACCGCTTGAAGATGAAAAAACTGGAATGTTCACGCGAATTAAAAAATTATTTGGCGTTAAGTAAATCTGGAAGGACCTCTAATCTTACTTTAGTTTAGAGGTCCTTTTTCCGTGTTTTCATGGCATAGCTTGGTCCAGTCATACATATCTTTTAGAAAAGTGCTGTATGGAGAGGTGAAAACATGGGCAGCCGAAATAGCTCAGAAGTCCGCAAACGCATTGCCGAGAGAAGGAAAAACCGGGTAAGAGTGAGTAAGGTTCACAAGGAGAATGAAAGATCATCCTGGCCGGTAGTGGAAGATGAGAAAGAATGGGGAGCTGAAAATGTCTTCGTATACGAAGAGGGAATCAATCAGCATGCAAGGCCGCCTTTTATAAACAAAGATTGGATCTTATTCCGCATACTCGCATCCGTCTGTCTGGTTTTATGCATGGCCATTATCTATCGGACATCCGCTCCGTGGACTGATAAGGCGAGAACCACCCTGGAAAATGTCTATCAACAGGAATTTCAATTTGCTACAGTATCTAACTGGTTTGAGGATACAATTGGTAAACCATTTGCTTTTTTACCTGAAGATTCACATAAGGGAGCCAATAATCAACCTACTGATGATCAGTTTGCAGCACCGGCCACAGGCACAATCATGCAAAGCTTTGTCAAGGATGGACAGGGGGTCTTAATTAAGACATCTAACAGTACCTCGGTCGATACGATTAAAGAGGGTGTTGTCATCTATGCAGGGGAAAAGGAGACTCACGGAAAAACAGTTATTGTCCAGCATCCAGATAAAAGTGAATCTTGGTATGCTCGCCTTCAGGAAATAAATGTGAGTCTTTATGAGGAGATAAAGAAGGGAACAAAAGTTGGGAGAGTATCGCCGTCGGCTGAGCCTGATAAGGGGGAATTTTACTTTGCATTAAAAGCTAATGGAAAGTTTATTGACCCTAATGAGGTGATTTCATTTGAATAACATATGGCCTGTGCTCATGAAAATACGTGTACATTCTTTAACATGGGCTTTGCTTGCTTTAGGTGTGCTAACAGCCAGGTTTACCGAATTGCTTTTAATGTTTTTAATCGTGTTATGTCATGAGCTGGGTCATGCATTTGCCGCGCAGCTATTCGGCTGGAGAATAAAATCCGTAACCCTTTTGCCTTTTGGCGGAGAGTTGGAGACGGATGAGCATGGAAACCGTCCTTGGCGGGAGGAACTGATTGTCCTGGCTTCTGGTCCGCTGCAGCATGTCTGGATTCTGGGATTGACCTATTTTTTCTATGCGAATGGCCTTATTTCAGAGTATATTTATACCAGTTTAATTTTGTACAATTTTATTGTACTCTTTATCAATTTAGCCCCTATTTGGCCTCTTGATGGAGGAAAAGCATTGTTTGTTTTATTAAGTAAGCGACTGCCCTTTCTGCATGCACACCGCCTGATCATCATAATATCTGGGATCAGTCTTATCATTGCTTTGATTGGATTGGTTATTGTTAATCCGCTTAACCTGAATTGGTGGATGGTATTTGGTTTCCTTATCTTTTCACTTTGGAAGGAATGGAAACATCGTCAATTTGTATTTATGCGCTTTTTAATGGAACGGCACTATGGGAATAATTTGGATATACGTGAGATATCACGCCTTGAAGCGGAAAAAGATATGAAGATTTACAAAATAATGGAAGACTTTCGCAGGGACAATAAGCATATTATTATCGTAAAACACAAGGATGAAGAAGTAGGGAAACTCGATGAATCTGAATTATTGCATGCTTGTTTTACAACAAAACTAGCTCATCGGCCGATTGGAGAACTTTTGTATCCTTATTGACGCTCCTCTCCTGACTCGTTAAAGTAAGATTAATGAGCAAACGAGAGGATTTTTCTTATGGATAAAATAGTACTTGATTATAAAGGAATGGAGCGACGTCTCGGATTATTCCAAAATGATAAGCTGATGAGGATTCATATCGAAAGAGAAGGACAGGGTCCTTTTGCTGGTAATGTTTACAACGGAATTGTTCGTGAAATTGTACCCGGTATGAATGCAGCCTTTGTGGATATAGGGTTTGATAAAAATGCCTATTTACCATTTGAAGAGACTCCGCAATATCATTTAGATCCCCAGGCAAAAGTGTTTGTAAAGCAGGGAGAAAAACTGCTTGTACGCATCCTTCGAGACTCAGAAGGGGCAAAAGGAGCTAAAATTAGTGCTTTAATTGAAATTTCGTCCGCGGAAATGGTTTACATAAAGGGAGAACATTTTGTGCGTACATCTAAAAAGGCCGATAAGAAGACTGTTCAAAAGTGGAAACGTATAACGGCCAAGCATTTGCAGAAAGATGAAGGGGTTATTGTGCGTACCAAATTTCTTGATGTGGGTGAAGAAGAGTTTATTGCCAAACTCGTTGAGTTGCGTGAACGATATGAAAACTTGCAGAAAAAAGCATCTAAAAGCAAAGCGCCGGTGCTGATAAGTGATCAAAATCGTATCCTGAGTTTAGTGGAAAGTTGGTCAAATGATTCAAGTGGTGAATTATGGACCAACTCCATTGAAGGTGTGCAGTTGGTTCGCTCTGTTTTACCTGAAAACTGGCGACTGCATTTTCAAAAAGATAAGATGAATCTTTTCGATTCACTTGGAATTGAGGGAGAAATAGAAAAGGCAGTTAAGAAAGTGATTTGGCTTCCGAATGGCTCCTATCTACTCTTTGAAAAGACAGAAGCTATGCATGTAATCGATGTGAATACCGGTAAGTTCATTGGGAAGCATGATTTGAATAAAACCATTCTCGATACGAATCTACTCGCTGCTACAGAGCTTGGAAGACAAATCATTCTGCGCAATTTATCCGGAATTATCGTGATTGATTTTATTAATATGAAATCTACTGCTGCCCGGAATCAAGTGCAGGCCGCAATGGAGGATGCCTTGAAGAATGACCCGTTACGTTCTGTAGTGGTTGGATTTACAGAGCTAGGGCTTATGCAAATCACACGTAAAAAAGAAGGACCGGACTTATATGAAATCTTGCTGGAAGACTGTTTGGAGTGCAGAGGAACCGGGTTAATACAAAACCGCCTGGGATCCATATATGAATTGGAACGGCAGTTGGAGACATTAAAATACAGTATGGATCATTCTGTGTGGATTGTAGCTGCTTCCTCTTTTTATGATTATCTGTATATGCATATCCATGAACTGAAGGCGCATATCATGCCATACAGCAAAAATATCTTGGTGACAGCAGGCGATGTGACTGGGACCAATCTATTTGAAATTCGAGCCTTGGGAAATCAGGAAGATCTCGAAAATCGCATTAAACGAACAGAGGAAAATAATAAACCCAAGCCCATCATCCGTCTATTATCAAATCTAGATTGACAATGTTTGTCTGAGTATGATAATATTCTTATGTTATGTTTGTAGCACCGCATGCTACAACCGCTCATGTCAGGTAGTAAGTCCATTTAAGGCGCCTGTCGTTGGCGAGTCTTAGACAATTAAGGAGGTGCAGGTATGTACGCAATTATTGAAACTGGTGGAAAGCAAGTGAAAGTAGAAGAAGGTCAAACAATCTACGTTGAGAAAGTGAACGTTGAAGAAGGTGGCATCGTTACTTTCGATAAAGTTCTTTTTGTAGGTGGAGAAGATGTGAAAGTTGGAAGCCCTGTTGTTGAAGGCGCTACTGTAACAGGTAAAGTTGAAAAACACGGCAAACAAAAGAAAATCATCGTTTTCAAATACAAAGCGAAAAAGAACAACCGTAAAAAACAAGGTCACCGTCAGCCTTATACAAAAGTAACAATCGAAAAGATTAGCTTCTAAGGCGACGCGTATGATTAAAGTGAAGGTAGTGCGAACTGGTGAACGAATATCTTCGTTCAGTATATCAGGACACGCCGATTTTGCACAAAAAGGTCAGGATATCGTTTGTGCGGGGGTATCTGCAGTAGCCTTTGGTTCTGTGAATGCCGTGATGAGTTTAACTACTGTTAAGCCCAGCATTAAACAGGCAGGTAAAGATGGCGGTTTCCTTGAAGTCCATTTTCCGGAAACGGAGAGCGATGACAAGGTCCAATTATTGCTTGAAGGCATGCTTGTTTCCTTACAAACGATTGAACGTGACTATGGTAAATACATGAAAATTATTATTAGCTAACAGGAGGTGGAATACATGTTAAGATTGGATCTTCAGTTCTTCGCTTCCAAAAAGGGAGTAGGTTCCACAAAGAACGGTCGTGACTCCATTTCTAAACGTCTTGGCGCTAAACGTGCTGATGGACAATTCGTAAGTGGTGGTTCTATCCTTTACCGTCAACGTGGTACTAAAATCTATCCAGGTTTGAATGTTGGCCGTGGCGGAGATGACACTCTTTTCGCTAAAATTGATGGAGTTGTTAAATTTGAGCGTTTGGGTCGTGACAAGAAACAAGTCAGCGTATACCCAGTAGCACAAGAAGCTTAATAAGTAACAGTCAAAAGAAGCTCTAACCTTGGTGGTTGGAGTTTTCTTTTTTAGATATGAGTTTTATGGTTAATGCCATTATACTTCCGTATTTACCCCAAAGTTATTTACTGCTGGCGCGAATATATTCCTCTCCTGAAATTCCGTTAAATTTGTTATACTGTAAAAGATGATTTGCGAATTCATTCAGGACCTCATTATTCCAATCCGACAGGAGAATGTATGAAGATGGAAACAAAATGGACGACTGTAGAATTACTGAGGCATGTACGTCATGATTGGTTAAATAAAATACAGCTGATTAAAGGAAATATGGCATTAGGTAAAATGGATAGAGTTTCGAATCTTATGGATGAAATCGTTGTAGAAGCACAGCAGGAAGCGAAAATTTCAAACATGAAAATGCCATTGCTGGCTGAACTTTTATTGACAGGTAATTGGCTTCATTACTCGTTTGATATTACATATGAAATGATGGATGATCTAAAAGGTTATCCGGAATACGATGAATTGATAACTAATTGGATGAAGACCCTTTTCAATGAAGTGAATCAGCGAATGGATACATTTGATATTCTTCATTTAACGATACTGATCAGCAAAACGGACGAGGCTCCATTAAAGATTGGTTTTGATTTTCAGGGACAGGTAAATAATAAAGAAGAACTGATAAATATTCTACAGATAAAAGAACCTCTAAAAATTTCGGGAATTACAGAGGATATTAATTCTTTTTATTTTGAAATAACGGTAAGATAACAATCAAAGAGTTGTAAAAGCAGAAAGTAGGTGACCCACCCATGTTTGTGGATCAGGTCAAGATATACGTAAAAGGTGGAGATGGCGGCAATGGAATGGTCGCTTTCCGTAGAGAAAAGTATGTACCTAAAGGCGGCCCAGCCGGTGGAGACGGCGGCCATGGCGCAAATGTTGTTTTTGAAGTGGAAGAAGGACTTCGTACATTAATGGATTTTCGATATAAAAGACATTTTAAAGCTCCGCGAGGGGAACATGGAATGTCAAAAAATCAGCATGGTAAGAACTCATCTGACATGATTGTAAAAGTTCCCCCGGGTACAGTGGTATCAGACGCTAATACAGGAGAAATCATTGCTGATTTAACCGAACACGGCCAGCGTGCCATTATAGCAAAAGGCGGACGTGGCGGACGTGGAAATACTCGTTTTGCTACACCGGCTAACCCGGCTCCTGAATTATCCGAGAAGGGCGAACCTGGCATTGAACGTGATATCATCATGGAACTGAAATTATTGGCAGATGTAGGTTTGGTTGGTTTCCCAAGTGTTGGAAAATCAACGTTGCTATCTTCTGTGTCAGCTGCAAAGCCGAAGATTGCCGAGTACCATTTCACCACAATTGTTCCTAACCTAGGTGTGGTCGAAACCGGTGATGGACGTAGCTTTGTTATGGCAGATTTACCTGGACTCATTGAAGGAGCACATGCTGGGGTTGGACTTGGGCATCAATTTCTGCGTCATATCGAGCGGACACGCGTAATCGTCCATGTTATTGATATGTCCGGTCAGGAAGGCCGCGATCCTTATGAAGATTATGTGACGATTAACAAAGAACTTGAAGAGTATAATCTGCGCTTAACGGAAAGGCCGCAAATTATCGCAGCAAGCAAAATGGACATGCCTGATTCTGAAGAGAATCTGAAAGCTTTCAAGGAGCGCCTGGGAGACGATGTTCCAGTTTTCCCGATTTCTTCCGTTACTCACGAAGGCTTGCGTGAATTATTATTTGCAGTTGCAGATAAGATTGAAGAGACTCCTGAATTCCCGCTTGAGCATGAAGAAGAAACAACTGGTGTCCATCGTGTCCTTTATAAACACGAAGTTGAAAAAGAAGAATTCTTTATTACTAGAGATTCGGATGGCACATTTGAGGTAACTGGTGATAAGCTGGAAAAACTGTTCAAGATGACAGACTTCAGCCGTGATGAATCCGTTAACCGTTTTGCCCGCCAGCTTAGAGCAATGGGTGTAGATGAAGCCCTTAGAAAACGCGGTGCAGAAGATGGAGATATTGTTCGTTTAATGGAATATGAATTTGAATTTGTTGATTAAAGATAAAGCTTAGGATGGTTTCAAAGAGGGTGAACTCGTTTGCAAAATAAAGCTGATAAGAAATTTTTTTTAGTCCGGGAAGATGTATTGCCAGAAGCGATGCAGAAAACCTTGCAGGCTAAAGAGATGATAGAAAGAGGAAGAGCCGTTTCTGTATGGGATGCTGTTAAAAGCGTAGATTTGAGCCGAAGTGCATTTTATAAATACAGAGATACGGTTTTCCCCTTTCATTCTGTTGTAAAAGAAAAAATTATTACGCTATTTTTCCATTTGGAAGACCAATCAGGCACGCTTTCTGAATTACTCGGTATCGTTGCATCCTCAGGGTGCAACGTGCTGACCATCCATCAGACGATCCCAATCCAGGGACGTGCAAATGTAACCCTGTCGTTAAATACAGGTGATATGCATATGGAAATGAATGAATTCATTAACCGTTTAAAAAGACTGGATTTCGTTGATAAGGTTGAAATTTTAGGCTCTGGAGCCTGAATAGATTTAACAATGTAAAATACATAGACAGATAGACAGAGAGGCTTAAAGCAGGGGGAGAACGTTGTGAACGTACGCATTGCATATCTTGGACCAAAAGCAACATTCTGTGATTTGGCTGCATCAAAATTATTTCCCGATGGTCAAAGACAGGCTTTTATGACAATACCTGAATGCATGGATGCAGTGGAAAACGAGTTCGTTGATTATGCTGTTGTACCGTTGGAGAATGCGCTGGAGGGATCAGTTAATATTACGCTGGATTATTTGATCCATGAGGTACGCATTCCCATCGTGGCGGAGTTTTCAGCTCCGATTCGCCAACATTTAATGGTCCACCCTAGTCATGTCAATAAATTAAATAGGATTGATCGAATTATTTCGCATAGTCACGCGATAGCTCAATGCCACAAATTTCTCCATGGAGAGATGAAAGGCGTACGCTGTGAAAATGTAACCTCCACTGCTGCGGCTGCACACTATATACAAGAGCATCCGGAGGAACGGACTGCTGCTATTGCAAATGAAATGGCAGCTGAAGAATATGGTCTATCGATTGTTAAGTCGGATATTCATGACTATTCTCATAATCGTACACGGTTTGTCATTCTTGGACACAAGCCTTTATCGGATAACATGATTACTGTCCAGCAAAAAGGAGAAAAAACAACGATTATGGTTATGCTGCCAGCTGACCATGCCGGCGCTTTGCACCAAGTGTTATCGGCGTTTTCCTGGAGGAAGCTGAACCTTTCCAAAATTGAGTCGAGACCATTAAAGACCGGTCTCGGTAACTATTTCTTTATTATTGATGTAGATCAGAAGCTGGATGATATCCTGCTGCCGGGTGCCATTGCTGAAATGGAAGCCCTAGGCTGCACGGTTACAGTTATGGGCAGTTATTATAGTTATTGTTGAATCTGTTTATATAAAATTAGGACCCTTGCTGAATGTAGCAAGGGTCCTTTTGTATAGGCGTTTTCTTGAGTTTTCCAGTGCTTAAGTTCGTGAGCTTAAAGTTCTGGGTTTATTCTTTCAAAAATCCTGCGTCCTTTAATGCCCGTACAGCTTGCTGAAGATTTTCTTCACTTGCTGACTCGATTGTATGGAGATGGATACCATTTGTTAGCTGGGACAAGAGAGAGGCTTTAGTATTTTTTAGCTTGGAGATAAACTGCCGGACATCGTCTCTATTGCTGATCATAATGGAAGCGGTCAGGTCTCCGTACAGGGGATGCTCTACTTTTACATCTTTCACGGTAACACCGCAATCCACTAAAAGCAATAATTCCTCTTCCGCTTGTTCGGCAGTATGTAAACTTGCTATAACCATTGTTTTCCGTTCCGTACTTGGATTGATTTGGTTTATATAAATATAGCCGTTCGGTGTGGCAATAATGGGTTCGTTCCGTGCTTTTAACACGGTAATATCCCCAACTATTATTTGGCGGCTGACTGAACATATAGTGGAAAGCTTACTGCCTGTAATGGGTTCGCGACGTTCTTTTAAAATGGTTAGGATGGCTTGGCGTCGGTCTTCTGTCGTGTGTTTTTTCTGCATCTTCTTTTGCCCTCCCTTATCTCCTTGATTTTCTGAGATATGCTTATCTTCATTGTACCATAGGGAATTTCCTTCATAAATAGAAACAAATCAGCATAAATTTTCATGAATCAATAGCAATCTGCCCAATCAATCATAGTATATATGGACATATGCGTAAGGAGGGATTATGCGTGAAGATACACATCGTCCAAAAAGGCGACACATTATGGAAGATTGCAAAGAAATATGGAGTTAGTTATGAAATGTTAAAGAAAATGAATTCACAGCTTAGCAATCCGGAAATGCTAATGCCCGGCATGAAAATTAAGATACCTGAAAATGCGTCTGCACCAGCAAAAAAGTGGAGCGATACAAAAGTGAATTTTGGAACAGTTAAAGAAGCTCCGATTTCAAGCGGGAATGCATATATGAAGGAAAGCATAAAGCCCGAAACGAAACCGGCTCCAAGTAAGCCAAAAGAAATGCCGATTAAGACACCACAAGCAGTGAAGGAGATGCCAAATCAACAGATGGATAATAAAAAAGAGAAGCCTATCAAAGAAAAGCCAAAAATGCCATACGTTGCTCCACAGGCTATCGTAAAGCCTGTTATACCTGAAATTGATATAAATAACTATTATTTAATGAACATGCCTAAAATGGAAATGCAAACACCTCCTCCTATGCCGAACCTTAAGGAACAACCAAAAGTCAAAGAAAAACCAAAGGTTAAAGAACAACCCAAAGTCAAAGAGAAGCCAATTGTAAAAGAAAAACCGAAAAAGATGGAAAAACCAAAACCAAAGCCAATGCCAAAGCCAATGCCGCAGTATATACCGGAATATTGTCCGCCAATGGTTCCGTACTATGATCCTTGTTGTGCGCCGGTTATGATGTATCCAAGCATGCCCTGCCCACCACCATACTTTAATCAACCATATATGACTGCACCTGCTTATCATCAACCATATCAACAACCATATTATCATCAGTCTTACTGGGGGCATGGGAATGATATGGAAGACAGCACCACCTTCCATACTGAGCAACACGAATCAGGCCAGATGATGGGAATGCAAGGTGATTATCAACCACAACAGCAGGGTTATAATCCAATTGAAACCATGTCCCCTCATGGTCAATATCCTGTACAAGGAATGCAAGGATACTACCAACACCCGGGATATGGTCATTATGGATATGAATCTGAACACTATGGTATGGAATCCCCTAGTCATATGATGGAGCATTCTTACCAGCAACAACAGCAATATGTTCCATTTGATGGCTATATACCACAGGGTTGCGGCTGTCCTGAGTCAGGAGCACATGGTGCCTTTTATCAGCCGATGAACCAATACCATCAGCAAGGGTCGGGTATGGGTCATTCAATGAACCAATATCATCAGCAAGGGTCGGGTATGGGTCATTCAATGAACCAATATCATCAGCAAGGGTCAGATATGGGTCATTCAATGAACCAATATCATCAGCAAGGGTCGGATATGGGTCATTCGATGAACCAATTCCAAGATCAAGGGCAAGATATGTCTCAGTCCATGAACGACTTCACACAACAAGGTATGAATCAGCCTATGTATCAACAGGCTATTCAACAACCGTATTATCAAGATCCTCAGTTTCATCAAAGATATGGGGGTCAGGAGTTTGAATCGGCATCTCCTTCCTATAATCCCGATGCTCAGTATGTGATACCGCATATCGAACCAGCAACATTTGATATGCCAAGGACACAAGAAGAAAGTAGTGAGCAAGAAGGTCAATCATGAAGGGAAATCAGGAAGGGGGCAGTCTCAAAGGCTGCCTCCTTACTTATTTGAATCAGCAAAAAATTGAGATCTATGAGATGAAGGCTATAAAGCCAAGGCTCATCAAGGTTAGCACGAATAAGGGAATATTTATTGCCAAACAATTTGTGAATCAAACAAGATTGCTCATGCAGTTCGAATTTTTGCAGAAGATACAAAAAACCGGGTTTAAAGGAGCTTATACGTTTTCCGATAAAATTAAGCCATTTGAATGTAAAGGGATATCGATTGGTTTTTTGGAGTACTTAACAAAGCATCCAAGAGTCTTTACGTATGAAAGCTATTCGGAACGTTTAGAGGGTTTGGCATTATTAAATAAGATGCATGAAGCATCCGCTATGGTGATCCAAGATTTAACGATGAAAAAGTATACATTTTCGCAAGTTTCTAAGTGGAGAGAGAGACTAGAAGAGTTTTCATCCAATATTAAAATTCTGAAGAGGATTATTCCCGAGCCTGTGCTGACAGAATATTTAAGAATGGGAGAATGGGTTTTAAATGAGTTGGACCCATACGAAATTGAGGATGTGGATGAAGAACCAGTTATTATTCATGGAGACCTAGCGTATCATAATTTTTTTAGAAAAGATGATGGAAAGCTACTCCTTATCGATTTTGATTTAATGGCAAAAGCTCCGCCTCTGATTGACTATTTACAGTATGCCAACAGGTTACTAATATATAATAATTGCTCATTGAAAGAGATTCTTTCTTTTCCTCAGTTTAAAAAATATCGAGAAAATCCATTCTTTTTAATAGGGCTTTGTTTTCCAACTGATATATACAGGGAATGGAATCGCATCTGTCGTGAGCAATTATGGGGTTCGAGTCATCGCCTTGGCTCCCTTTGGAATATTACAGTGGCAGATTTACCTAAGAGAATCGTTTTTTTAAAAGAATTGAAGTCTAAGTTAAGTATTTATAATAAGTAATTGTATAAAAGCATGAAAGGAATATTGAAATGCCTAATAAATGGATTGTAAAAGATGGGCATCGTCGATGTTCATCTTATTTGTAGTCAACTGGGGAAACTAATAAGGCCTGCAGGACGTGGCGAATTTTGTCTTCGTTCCTTAAATTCAAGTTCCTTCAGCTTTTCGTGAGATCTAGCTTCGGCTCCTAGGCCCTCGAGACATAAGGATAGCCACTGCGGGGGAAGAGCATCCCCTACGTGTCTCCCACTTATGCTTGTCGGACCTGAACAGTCACCTCAGCTTTTCGTATGATCCAGCTTCAGGGCCTAACCGCTCGAGACATAAGTGTAGCTGCTACGGGAGAGAAAAGGCGCTCTCCCTGCGCACCTCCTCTTATGCTTGTCGCGGCTGAGCGAGGCCCTTCAGCTTTTCGTATAATCCGGCTTCAGCTCCTAGCTCCTCGAGGTCATAAGGATAGCCACTACGGGAGGAAAAGACACCTCCCTACGCGCCTCTCCTTATGCTTGTCGGAGCTGAACAGTCCCTTCAGCACTTTGTATAATCCGGCTAGGGCCTAGGAGTTCGGGACATAAGCATGGCCTTTGCAGGAGGGAAGAACACCTCCTTCCGATCCCCTGTCTTATGCTCCTCACGGGCCTACACGATGTAGGTCATGAAGACGTTGCCACAGGACGTGGCGAATTTAGTCTTCGTTCCTTAATTCAAGGCCCTTCAGCACTTTGTATGATCCAGCTTCAGTGGCTAGAAGCTCAGGACATAAGTATAGACACTGCGGGGGAGGAACGTCCCCTACGTGCCTCTGTCTTATGCTCCTCGCGGGCCTACATGATGTAGGTCATGAAGACGTTGCCAACAGGACGTGGCGAATTTAGTCTTCGTTCCTTAATTCAAGGCCCTTCAGCTTTTCGTATAATCCGGCTTCAGCTCCTAGCTCCTCGAGGTCATAAGGATAGCCACTACGGGAGGAAAAGACACCTCCCTACGCGCCTCTCCTTATGCTTGTCGGAGCTGAACAGTCCCTTCAGCTTTTCGTATTACTTTCTATTTTTTGGGGGATACTGTTGGGGAGTTGTGATTATACATCCTAGTGAGGTGGGTTAGATGAATGGGCGGTACTTATTCCTGGTAGCGTGTTTGTTGTGTTTGATGGCTATCCCAGGTATGAATGATCACGCAGGTATGGCGGATAGAATCGATTACGGTCAGGATAGTCCGGTCCTTGGTATGGCTCCAATCCAGCGAACAGTCATACTTCAGCGTGTTTATTTGGATGGAGAGATGAGCGAAGAAAAAATTGAAGAAACCATCATTTCAATGGATGATTTTTGGAGAAAATATGATAAGTGGCTATTGGTAGATCAAAATGACGAGCAGCTTGTGTTCCAAACATATGTTGATGATATTTCTCCTTTATTAAAGGGGAACGGATATTTTGGAATTAAATCTGATGGTACGATTACGATTTTTAACGGTAAACCCGCTAAGGAACAAATCATCCAATCTTTCTATCAAATTGATTTGAAGAAGCTGGAGACTAATAAAAAATCGGAATTGCAAAGTGGTGTAAAAATTGTAAACAAAGAAAGATATCTTAAGTTTTTAGAAGTATATAAAAATTATTCAACCCCGGCTTCCAAAAAGCTTTAATAATTTTTAAAAGAGCTGATCGTTCATTTTGCGACAGCTCTTTTAGACGTTCACTTTAAAAATCATTCGCTCAAAAATCAAACATTTGTGCTGCTGGTGTATGATGGTTAATTGTAGTGTGGTACAATGGTTTACAGTCGAATTGGAGGAGAGGTAGACGTTGTACGATTTTATTAAAGGTCGGATAGACTATGTCTGTCCTGAATATATAGTAGTCGAAGCGAATGGGATTGGTTATTTAATTCATGCGCCAAATCCGTTTGTGTTTTCCGGTACAAAAGAGGAAAAGAAAATCTATGTACACCATTATGTACGGGAAGATTTACAGGCACTGTACGGTTTTAATTCAAGAGAAGAAAAGAAATTATTTATTAAATTATTGAATGTCACAGGCATCGGGCCAAAGGGTGCGCTGGCTGTACTTGCGAGCGGAAGAGTCGATCAGGTCGTGGAGGCTATTGAGGCTGAGGATGAAAAATTTCTTGTTAAATTCCCGGGTATCGGGAAGAAAACAGCAAGACAGATGATTCTTGATTTAAAAGGAAAACTTGAGGATGTTTCCCCGGATGCGTTCCCTGATTTATTCCAAACCGCAGATGGCAAAGAATTGAGTTATTCAACCAAGAATATAGCATTAGAGGAAGCATTGCTAGCTTTACAGGCACTTGGTTATTCTGAGAAGGAAGTTAAAAAAGTAGTGCCGAAGCTTGAAAAAGAAGAGAAAACGACAGAGGAATATATTAAAGGTGCATTACAGCTTATGTTGAAATAGGAGGTGGAGAAACTTGGATGAACGAATCATGGACCTGCAGGCACAAAATCAGGATGAGGCGTTTGAATTTAGTCTGAGACCCCATTCACTTGAACAATATATCGGGCAAGATAAAGTAAAGGAAAATCTCCGTGTCTTTATTGAAGCAGCCAGAATGAGAGAAGAAGCGCTTGATCATGTGTTGCTGTACGGACCGCCTGGACTTGGGAAAACGACTTTAGCTACAATCATAGCCAATGAGATGGGAGTGCAAATTCGGACAACCTCAGGACCTGCTATTGAGCGTCCCGGCGATTTAGCTGCTATATTAAGCTCTCTTCAACCTGGTGAGGTTCTATTTATTGATGAAATTCACCGTCTGCCAAAGTCTGTTGAAGAAGTACTTTATCCTGCGATGGAGGATTTTTGTCTCGATATCGTAATCGGTAAGGGACCGGGTGCACGTTCTGTACGATTGGATTTGCCTCCTTTTACCCTTGTGGGTGCCACAACAAGGGCTGGTGCTTTATCAGCGCCGTTACGTGACCGTTTCGGAGTCATTTCCAGATTGGAGTACTATACAGAGTCTCAATTACAGGAGATTGTTACACGTACAGCCCAAGTGTTGGACATCGTGATTGAAGAAACAGCAGCGAACGAAATTGCCCGCCGTTCAAGGGGAACTCCAAGGATCGCAAACAGGCTGCTTAGGAGAGTGCGTGACTTTGCACAGGTACGAGGCGACGGAGATATTCAATATGGTTTAGCTGATTATGCATTGGAACTGATGCAGGTTGATAAAGTTGGACTTGACCAGATTGATAGAAAATTATTGCTGGGAATCATAGAGAAGTTTAAAGGTGGACCTGTGGGGTTAGATACGATTGCAGCCACAATTGGTGAAGAATCTGGCACGATAGAAGATGTATACGAGCCCTATTTGATGCAGATCGGATTTATGCAGCGTACCCCTCGCGGCCGTATTGTGACTGAACATGTGTATCGCCACTTTAATATGGAAGTGCCAAATTCATGAATCATTTGCCAAAAACGATTATGATGATAGGTGTGGCCATTTTTGTGGTTGGTTTTCTCATGCAATACATTAAAATAGGACGTCTTCCTGGTGATATTCTGATTAAAAAAGGAAATACTACATTTTATTTTCCGATTATGACATCTATTATTGTCAGTATTTTATTATCTGGATTATTTTATATCATCAGCCGTTTTAAATGAATGGTTGTTCCGAGAGTCCGCAAAATTCCTGATTTTTTAAGGAATAGATATTGAGGCCAGTCCACATGAATGGTAAGCATGAAGCAGTTGGCTTATGGATGGATATGCAAGTATCCACCACAATGCGCGCTGCTTGATTACTAGTTAAAGAAATGGAAGTGTCACCATGAAAGTAGATTTATTTGATTTTCATTTACCTGAAGAATTAATTGCTCAAACCCCGCTTGAAAAACGTGAAGAAAGCAGGCTGATGGTCCTCGATAAAGAAACAGGTCATCTGGATCATACCCAGTTTAAGCATGTTAAAGAATTTTTAAAACCTGGAGATTGCCTTGTCCTAAACGATACCAAAGTATTGCCGGCCAGGCTGCATGGTGAGAAGAAGGATACAGGTGCCCATATAGAGCTTCTTCTTTTGAAACAAATCAAAGGGGACGTATGGGAAACACTTGCCAAACCAGCTAAACGTATTCGAGTTGGAACGGAGGTTGTGTTTGGAGATGGTCAGCTTACAGCTGTTTGTGTAAAAGAGATGGAGCATGGCGGCAGAGAATTTGAATTTAATTATGAAGGTATCTTTTATGAAGTATTAGAGGAACTGGGTGAAATGCCTTTACCTCCGTATATAAAAGAAAGATTATCTGATAAGGACCGGTATCAAACCGTGTATGCAAGAGAAGAAGGGTCGGCAGCCGCGCCAACAGCCGGATTGCACTTTACGGAAGAACTTCTTTCCGAGATTAAAGAAATGGGTGTTCATTTAGCCTTTATTACGCTTCATGTCGGGCTCGGAACATTCCGTCCGGTTTCCTCCGATACAATTGAAGGGCATGATATGCATTCAGAATTTTATCAAATGAATGCTGAAACAGCTGAGCTTCTGAATCGGGTTAGGGATGAGGGAGGCAAAATATACTCGGTAGGAACAACCTCCACGCGTACCCTTGAAACAATTGCGAGAGATTATAATGGTGTATTTGCTGAAGCGAGCGGATGGACTAACATTTTTATTTATCCAGGATTTGAATTTAAAGCGATTGATGGAATGATTACGAATTTTCACTTGCCTAAGTCCACATTAATTATGTTGGTCAGTGCACTTGCAGGGCGTGAACATGTATTAAATGCCTATAATACAGCTGTTCGTGAGCAATATAGATTCTTTAGCTTTGGCGATGCAATGTTTATTAAGTAAGATTTTTGAGAGGAGTATCACGATTGACAGCAATCCGTTATGAATTAATTAAAACATGTAAACAAACAGGAGCCCGTTTGGGACGAGTCCATACACCGCATGGAACTTTTGAAACACCCGCTTTTATGCCTGTAGGAACTTTGGCTACAGTTAAAACGATGTCACCGGAAGAATTAAAGCAAATGGGTGCCAATATTATTTTGGGTAATACGTATCACCTATGGCTGCGCCCTGGTACAGAAGTGATTAAAGCTGCCGGTGGATTGCACAAATTTATGAACTGGGATCGTGCGATTTTAACTGATTCCGGCGGTTTCCAAGTATTCAGTCTGAGTCAATTCAGAAAAATTGAAGAAGAAGGCGTACATTTCCGTAACCATTTAAACGGCGATAAATTATTTTTATCTCCTGAAAAGGCGATGGAAATCCAAAATATTTTAGGATCTGACATTATGATGGCATTTGACGAATGTCCTCCATATCCAGCTTCACACGAATATATGAAGAAATCGGTTGAGAGAACCTCCAGATGGGCAGAACGCTGCCTAAAGGCACACGAAAGACCAAATGATCAAGGTTTATTTGGTATTGTACAAGGGGGAGAATATGAAGATCTCCGCCGCCAAAGTGCTAAAGATTTAGTATCCTTGGATTTCCCGGGATATGCAATTGGCGGATTGAGTGTAGGTGAACCGAAGGATGTAATGAACCGTGCTCTTGAATTCACGACTCCATTATTACCGGCTGATAAACCACGTTATTTAATGGGTGTAGGTTCTCCGGACTCCTTAATAGATGGAGCAATGCGTGGGATTGATATGTTTGACTGCGTATTGCCAACGAGAATTGCCCGCAATGGCACATTGATGACATCTGAAGGAAGATTAGTGGTTAAGAATGCCAAATATTCTTTGGATTTTGGTCCATTGGATCCGAATTGTGACTGCCATGTTTGTAAAACATATTCAAGAGCGTATATTCGCCACCTTATCAGATGTGACGAAACATTCGGAATTCGCTTAACCTCTTATCATAATCTATATTTTCTGCTAAACTTAATGGAGCAAGTTCGACAAGCTATCAGAGAAGATCGGCTTGGAGACTTTAGGGAAGAATTTTTTGAGAATTACGGGTTTAATAAACCAAACGCAAAAAACTTCTAACCGTTCCTATAAAGCGTCGAAAGGAGTGAAAATAAAATGGTACTATCACAATTTTTGTTACCAATCTTATTGTTGGTGTTTTTCTACTTTGTATTAATTCGTCCTCAACAAAAGAGACAAAAAGCTACTGATCAAATGCAAGCTGCCTTGCAAAGAGGCGATAAAGTCGTGACGATTGGCGGTCTTCATGGAACTGTAGATTCAATTAATGATGGCACTGTTATCATTAAGAGCCCAGACGGTTCTCGTCTAACATTTGAGAGAAGATCTATTTCCCAATTGGTTGAGAAAAAAGAGAGTCCAGTGGTAGAAAATTAATATGTGAAAAAGAGAACCTAGCCATAAGGCTAGGTTTTTTCTTAATCTCTTGAAGACCCTCCACTCATATTTACACCTAATACACCGCCCATCATTGCTGTAATAATAAAACAGCCATTATAGATAAGCTGCCTGGATGTAAAAACGCTCTCAAGGCCTAGGTATTGATAGAGGAAAACAATTAAGGTATAGATAAGGCCTGTACCGCCTCCGAGCAGCCATCCTTGCTTTTTTCCTTTTCCGCCGGATATAAAACCTCCAATAAACAAAGTTAAAAAAGAAAGAGCCATGATGATGTACGTTAATGAAGATTCGGAAATACTGGTGAATCTGAGCAGTAATGAAAATAATAAGCTAAACGAAGCAGCCATAATAAAGATAGTTACAACCCCATACATGATGGCTGAACCCATGTTTTTCGTTCCGATTAGAATCAACCCCTTTTAAGTCTATTCAAGTCTTTATACATAATTTATTCTGAGCAATTTTTTTTAGAATGATTTTTTGTACAACCCGTTAATTAAATGACTATTTTTTGCATTTTAACTGCACACTAATTGGAGCATGTGATTAAAGGGGAGAGAAAGGATGCTCGGTTTACTTGAAATTATGGGTCGTACGGGCCTTATATACTTGATTATCTTGTTGGTTTTTCGAATTATGGGAAAACGGGAAATAGGGGAACTTAGTCTGCTTGATTTAATTGTTTTTATGATGATGGCAGATATAGCTGTTATAGCAATTGAAAATCAAGACGATAGTATGTGGAAATCGATTTTACCAATAGCGACCTTATCTATCATTCAAATTACGTTTGCCTTTATATCACTTAAATGGCCATTCTTCCGTAAATTGCTTGATGGAAAACCATCTATTATTATTCATAAAGGTAGAATTGATAAAAATGCAATGAGAAAGCTGCGTTATAATTTTGATGATTTGCTTATGCAATTACGTGACGAGCAAGTAGAGAAAATGAGTGATGTTGAATACGCGATCTTTGAGCCTTCAGGGAAATTGTCGATCTACAAGAAGGAAACAAACAAAAAGCATGGGAAGCCAGGTCTCGTCTTTCCACTTATTCAAGATGGAATAATCCAGAAGCAAAATCTAAAAGAGATTGGAAAATCAGAAAGCTGGCTCACGCAAGAGTTGGCGAAAAAAGGATATTCAAATATAAAACAGATCTTCTTTTGCAGTATAGAAGACGGTGAATTATTCATTATTAAATAGGATTAATCTGGATTATTATGGGAATAAAGCTAATTTAGATAAAAGAGGACCAATCTTAGGGACTCTTCTGATTTCCTTTTTTCGTATTAAGCCTGTTAATAAACAGCCTATAGCAAAGACAGTTACAATAACAGCGGCAGAAAGAATTAAACGTTGGATTAATGGGACTCCGACTGACCACTGTTCAAAGAGCATATGTCCAATTAATCCAGAAATGGACATGACGACGAGAGCCATAATGTATTCGTGCAAGTAAATCGTTAAGTGGACTTTCTTCATAACGGTAGCAAAATGTAAAAGTGTAACCAAAACTGTAGATACACAAATGGCGATAGCAGCTCCCATAATCCCAATATTCGGCTGGGTTACGAGCGTTATAATAAGGATGATTTTTATGACTGATCCAATTAGACTGTTAAACATCGCCGCTCTGGCCATATTTAGGGCCTGCAAAGTAGCCTGTAAGGGGCCCTGGAAGAAGAAGAGTAAAAAAAAGGGTGCCATAAATTTTACATATATACTGGCATGGCTATTATGATACATGACCTGCATGACTGGTTCAGCCAATACATACAGAGTAACGAGGGCAAGAGAACCGCTTAAAAAGGCAAATCGCAGTGACTGCTGCAATCGGTGAATCACTTGTTTGATATTGCCTTTATAATAGGCTTCACTGACAGCAGGAACTAATGAGGTTCCAAGCGAATGGGTGATAAAGGAAGGGAGCATGAGCAATGGTACAGCATATCCTGCCAGTTCACCATATTGTGCAGTTGCCATGCCTGTCGCAACCCCCGCTGCCAAAAGACTTCTTGCCACAACAATCGGTTCGATAAACCACGTAACTGACCCAATCATTCTGCTCCCTGTAGTAGGAATAGCGATTGATAAAAGCTCCTTTAGTGTATCTTTACCAGATGAAACATAGCTGAAAAACTGTTTTCTAAGCTTAAATTTCTTTTTGAATTTGAACATCAACATTAAATAGAGCAAAGAGGCAATTTCTCCAATGACTGAAGCAATCATGGCACCTGCAGCTGCATATTCAATTCCATAGGGTAAAAAGGCTTTCGTCATTGCTGCAATCATCGAAATACGTACAACTTGTTCAATAATATTTGAGATAGCATACGGCTTCATATTTTGTTTCCCTTGAAAGTATCCGCGCAAGACCGCTGAAACAGCCGTAATTGGAACGATTGGTGCGATTGCCAATAACGGCAGTAAAGTACGGGAGTCTGTAAAGACATGTGTTGATAGATAGGGAGCAAGCATAAATAACAGAGGAGTGAAAATAAGCGATAGGCCTCCTGTTACGCATAAGGAAACAACCAGTATTTTCTTCGTTTTTTGATGATCCCCCTTTGATGATGCCTCTGCCACAAATTTTGAGATGGCAATTGGCATCCCAAGCTGTACCACAGCAATAACTAAATATAATGATGGCAAGGCCATCATATATAGACCAACACCCTCTTCACCAATAAAGCGGGCAATCACGATTCGATTTATAAATCCTAAAATCTTTGTAATGAATCCTGCAATCAATAAGATTACAGTCCCCCTTATAAACTTGGACATTCAATTCCTCCCTCCTTCTCAAACGAGCAGCAATCATATACAATTATTTATATGCATGCAAATGGACTAACCATGACAAGCTTCACACAATAAAGTGTGAAATCCATGAAATTGAAGGTTGGAGGACGATGAAATTGGACAAACAGCATCCGTACGAGAAATTTCGTTCAGAAATGATACTCGCTTTAGAAAGTAAACAGGAAGAATTTCAGTTGTTAGGTTATCCAGAAGTTGAAGTAAACGATATTTGGATGTATTTGACGAAGAAAAAGTGGAAGAAACCAAATCTTGAAATACGGTCACATGAAGTTTTTCAGGATATTATGAGTATTAAAGTGGCAGATTTTATGAACTATGTAACCATGGAGGCATTACGAGAAGGAGAGGCTATGAAGAAAAATATGGCTTCCGGTTTGGGAGAATTCAGAGATTTATTTTCCTGATTTTTCAATAAGATAAAGTGATATCTACCCAAACCGTAATTACCAATCTTTGTCGAATCAAATTGACACTTTGTATTCTATCTTTCATAATAAGAACGGTAAAATTAAATTTTAAAGATTGAAACAACTGGAATAAAACTTAGGAACCGAATATATCGGATAATTATGTTTTATTAAAGTAGCGTCCTTCCATGCTGCTTCAATCGGGAAATTTTGATTAGGAGGCTATTTACATAATGGTTAAAAGAAGTAGAATCCTGGCTTTCTTCCTTATTGTAATCGTATTAGGAGTTACCCTTGGTGGAACAACGTCTAATATAATGCATAATATTAAGCTGGGCCTTGATTTACAAGGCGGGTTTGAAGTTCTTTATAAAGTTGAGCCGGCTAAAGATGGACAGAAAATTGATGAAAAAGCAATGGCGGCTACTGCCAGTGCATTGGACCGAAGAATCAATGTTCTCGGTGTCAGTGAGCCGAGTATTCAAGTTGAAAGCGGAAATAGGATTCGTGTACAGCTTGCAGGTGTAGATGATCAAGAGAAGGCAAGGGAACTTCTTTCAACGCAAGCTAATTTAACTTTTCGTGATGTGAACGATAAAGTGAAAATGGATGGTGGGGATCTAAAAGAAGGAGGAGCGAGCCAATCCTTTGATAGTCAAACAAATCAGCCTATTGTACAGGTCCAATTAAAAGATGCAGATAAATTTGGACAGGTTACAAGTGAAGTATTGGCCATGGCTCCAGAGAATCAGTTAGCTATTTGGCTGGATTTTGAAGAAGGAAAAGACTCCTATAAAGAAGAGATAACAAAAGAAGATCCTAAATTTATTTCTGCACCAAATGTGAATCAAGTGATTAATTCAGATACAGCCGTCATCTCAGGTGACTTCACTGTAGAAGAGGCTAAAGACCTCGCTGAAATTTTAAATGCTGGTGCCCTGCCGGTTAAACTAGATGAAATCTATTCAACATCGGTCGGTGCTAAATTCGGTGAAGAAGCATTAAATAAAACGGTTTTAGCCGGAATTGTTGGGATCTTGGCAATCTTTATTTTTATGGTTGCTTATTACCGTTTCCCAGGCGCGATTGCGGTTGTATCATTATCTGCCTATATTTATTTAGTCATTCTCATATTTGATTGGATGAATGCAGTTCTTACATTGCCAGGTATAGCTGCCCTCATACTAGGGGTAGGAATGGCAGTTGATGCAAATATTATTACAAATGAACGGATCCGGGATGAAATTCGTAAGGGACGGTCCATTAAGGCAGCCTATAAAGAGGGGAATAAGCACTCTTTAGCCACAATCACGGATGCTAATATTACAACCTTACTTGCAGCGGCTGTTTTGTTCTTTTTCGGAATAAGCTCAGTCAAAGGTTTTGCGACCAGTTTGATTGTCAGCATATTAGTCAGCTTTATAACGGCTGTGTATGGGACAAGATTAATTATGGGCTTATGGGTGAACAGTAACTTCCTTAACAACCGGCCAGGCTGGTTCGGGGTTAAGAAAAGCGAAATCCATAACCTAAATGAATTTAAAAAGGATAAATACTTACCTACCAAATTTGATAAATGGGATTTCATTAAGCCTGCTAAGAAATTTTTTATCTTTTCAATTCTGTTAACCTTGATTGGAATTGGATCCTTATTTATAAATGGATTAAATACAGGAATCGATTTTTCCAGCGGGTCCCGAATTCAAATCAATGCTGATAAAGAACTAACAGTAGAGGAAATCCAAAAAGATCTTACTGAAAACAAAATTGAATCACAAGATATCGTTATGGCAGGCGTGGATAATAAATCGGCTGTCGTGCGGACAAAAGATGTCTTTTCAAAAGATGAAATAGCTGATTTAAATAAATACTTTGATACCAAGTATGGACATAATCCAAATATCAGTACGGTATCCCCGACTATTGGTAAGGAGTTAGCCAAAAATGCGCTGATTGCCGTAGCAATTGCTTCAATTGGTATTGTTATTTATGCAACGCTCCGATTTGAATGGAGAATGGCACTTCCTTCTATATTGGCGCTTTTGCATGATGCGTTTATGATTATAACGGTATTTAGTATTTTTAGAATTGAAGTGGACTTAACATTTATAGCTGCTGTATTAACTATTATTGGATACTCGATTAATGATACAATCGTTACGTTTGATCGTATTAGAGAAAATATGCAAATGAAAAAACGTATTAAGACTCAGGAAGAAATTAATGAGATTATTAATATCAGTGTTCGTCAAACAATGGTCAGATCTATCAATACAGTATTAACCGTATTAATTACCGTGTTGGCGATGATGTTCCTTGGAAGCGAATCAATCTTTAATTTTAACTTTGCTCTACTAATCGGTTTGGTAACAGGTATGTATTCTTCTATTTTGCTTGCAGCACCTATATATGGCATCTTAAAAGGCAAAGAGCTGAAGAAAAAAGGTGTTATCAAGACATACAAAGAAAAACGTGTTAACACAGATGAACCGCAAGTATAATGTAATTCAACAAAACAAATCCCCATTCCACACTTTTGGAATGGGGTAGTTTTTTATAAGGATTGTCAACGGAAGTAATAGTGTCTTTCTATTCATTCTTGATCAACATATACTGGAATTTAAATCAGTATGTAAGAAATGAAATGGGTGAATAATAGACTTGTAATCACTCCCTCCCATTATGTTTCCTCCTTTTGAGATAAGGGAATTAATACTATATACGTTTATTCTTAATCTAAATTGTTATATTCCAACTAAAAGCTTCATGAAAGGAGTACGAAACATGAAAAAACTTCAATGGTACGTAATACTTGGAATCATTTTTGCTATTATTGTGGCTGTTTTTGCCGTTGTCAATGTAGATAAAGTAGATGTTAATTATGTTTTTGGAACGGCACATTGGCCTTTGATTTTAGTCATTTTAGGGTCTGTTGCCATGGGTGGTGTTATTGTCGGCTCAGTAATGGCCGTACGGATTGTCACTTTGACTAAACAGTTGAAAGAACTAAAAAAAGAACATCCAAGTTTAAATGAGTCGGCAGAGGATGAATCCTATATTCAGCCGAAATAATAATTATTTGGAATCACTCATTGAACCTTTGTTTGATATTTTTTATAATAGAGAGGTCAGGGGTGACAATATGTTACAGTCAAAAACGCGTTGGCTTTTAAAAAAGGCTGATGAAACGATTATAAATTTATTTATGCAAGAACTTAAACAGCCGCGTATTGTGGCTACTTTATTGGTCAACAGAGGAATAAAGACCGTTGAAGATGCACGGTCTTTTTTGTATGCTGCCCAGCAAGATTTCCACGATCCTTTTTTACTATCCGGGATGGAAGAAGCTGTGAAGCGGATTGTGAAAGCTGTAAAAAATGATGAAAAAATCACTATCTTTGGAGACTATGATGCAGACGGTGTTAGCAGTACAACAATTTTAATGCTTGCTCTTAAACTAATGGGGGCTGAGCGTGTGTCATGGTATATTCCGAATCGATTTACAGAGGGCTATGGTCCAAATGAGCAAGCTTTTCGAACCATTAAAGAACAGGGTACTACTTTGCTTATCACGGTAGACTGCGGTATATCAGCAATTAGTGAAGCACAGACAGCTAAAGAATTGGGAATGGATTATATTGTAACAGATCACCACGAACCAGGTCCGGATTTACCTGAAGCACTAGCGATCCTTCATCCGAAGAAACCTGGTGAAACATATCCATTTTCTGAGTTAGCCGGTGCCGGTGTGGCGATGAAGCTGGCCCATGCTTTATTAGGAGAATTACCTGAAGAGTTGATTGGGATTGCTGCAATTGGAACCGTGGCTGACTTGGTTCCTCTTCATGATGAAAACAGATTGATTGCTATTAAAGGAATTCAGGCGTTAAAAAAATCAACCAGACCAGGCATCCTCGCACTTTGCCAAAAAGCAGGCATTCAGCGAGAAGCATTTAACGAGGATTCCATCGGATTTGGATTGGCGCCAAGAATAAATGCTGTAGGAAGATTAGAGTCAGCAGATCCAGCCGTACAGCTTTTACTTACAGAAAATCAGACAGAAGCCAATTTAATTGCAGATGAAATAGACTTGCTGAATAAAGAGCGGCAATCGATTGTAAAAGAAATGACACAGGAAGCTATTGAGGAAGTGGAGAAACATTATCCACCTGAAATCAATCCGGTTCTGATTATCGCCCGGGAAGGGTGGAATACTGGAGTTGTAGGAATTGTAGCCAGTAAGCTTGTGGAAAAGTATTACCGGCCAACGATTGTCTTAAGTATTGATCGTGAAAAGGGAACAGCAAAGGGTTCGGCACGTAGTATTAGAGGATTTGATCTTTTTCAGAACTTATCTTTGAACAGAGAACTGCTTCCTCATTTTGGCGGGCATCCAATGGCTGCTGGGATGACACTGAAAATAGAAGATGTTGAGGAATTAAGGAAACGACTGATTGATCAGGCCAATCAAACACTGACGGAAGATGATTTCCAGCCTGTAACAGAGGTAGATGGATTACTTCCGCTCAATGAAATTTCCTTACCTCTTATCCAACAAATGGCCCAGCTTGCTCCATATGGAATGCAAAATCCGAAACCGAAGATCTTAATTGAGGATGCCATTGTGACATCTTCCCGGAAAATAGGTGCGGATAAGACGCATCTTAAACTACAAATTGAGCAAAGCGGAATAGGCTTAGACAGCATTGGGTTTGGACTGGGAGAAATTATGGATCACTTGTCTCCTCATGCAAGTGTATCGGTCATTGGTGAACTGGCTATAAATGAATGGAATAATGTGAAGAAGCCTCAATTATTATTACAGGATATCGCTGTTGAGAATTGGCAATTATTTGATTGCAGAAGCGGCAATGGTAGAATTCACGTACAGGCAGTACCGGAGCAACGTAAATTTATCCTCTTCAATGAAGAGAGTAAGCAGTGGCTGCCGGAATATACTAATGAGGATGAAATTGTCTATATACCTTCTTTAGAAGCCGCCAAACAGGAATCGTTAGATGGTTATCATGTCATTTTAGCAGATTTGCCTGCACAAAAAGATATACTAGAAGAACTTTTCATTGGAGAAATGCCAAAAAGGGTGTATATTTACTTTCGGACTACTCAAAATGATTATTTTTCAGCTTTTCCAACAAGAGACCAATTTAAATGGTATTATGCATTGCTGGCTAAAAAGGGACCAATGCAATTTGATGATTTGCGTTCCAGGCTGATGATTCATAAAGGCTGGTCTAAAGAAAACATTGATTTTATGACAAAGGTGTTTTTTGAACTGGAGTTTGTTACAATAAATAACGGACTCATCGATTTGGTAAGAACTAGTATGAAACGGGATCTGCAGGATTCGAAAACCTATCAGGAAAGACAAGCGAGAATGGCACTGGAACAAGAGCTTTTATACGCGCCATTCAATCAGCTATATCAATTCTTCAGCAACCTGATTCGTTCCCGTAAGGAAAACAAGGAGGAAACTGAGCAATGGATTTAAAACAATATATACAGATTGTAGAGGATTGGCCGAAACCGGGGATTAAATTTAAAGATATTACTCCCCTTATGGATAATGGGAAAGCATATAAATATGCGACTGATCAAATTGTAAAGTTTGCTAAGGAAAAAGAAATTGATATTATTGTAGGGCCGGAAGCACGTGGATTCATCATTGGCTGCCCGGTTGCTTATGCAATGGAAGTCGGTTTTGCACCAGTGCGTAAAGAAGGCAAACTGCCAAGAGAAACAATTAAGATTCAGTATGGTTTGGAATACGGCAAAGATGTGTTGGCCATCCATAAAGATGCCATTAAACCAGGTCAGAGAGTTTTAATTACAGATGATTTATTGGCTACAGGCGGTACGATGGAAGCGACTATTAAATTGGTTGAAGAGCTTGGCGGAATTGTGGCTGGATTAGCATTCTTAGTTGAGTTAACGTATCTCGAAGGCAGAAAAAAACTTGCCGGTTATGATATCCTCACATTAATGGAATATTAAGCATATAGTAATGGCGTTCTATTTATTAGAGCGCTTTTTATATTATTCAAGTGCAAATATTAGCGAAATATCAGATTAAATCTCGTTCCTTACTTTACAAGAAAACTTTTTTTGATGATAATAGAAACAATCCTCTTTTTGACGATTAACCTATATGGTTTAACATAGATAATAATTATAAGCAGAAACGTGGAAATACGGAGTAAAAAGGTGATTTCATGGCAAATGAGCAAATTTATACGGCTGAGCAGGTCTTTGATAAAGCAAGAAGGTATATGGATGAAAAAGATGTGGCATTTTTAGAAAAAGCGTATGAATTCGCAAAAGAAGCTCATAAGGAGCAATACCGTAAATCGGGTGAGCCATATATTATTCATCCGATTCAAGTAGCTGCGATCCTGACTGATTTAGAGATGGATACATTTACGGTTGCGAGCGGATTTTTGCATGACGTAGTGGAAGATACTACTATAACACTTGCGGATATTACGGAAACATTTAACGAAGAAGTAGCCCTTTTGGTTGATGGTGTAACGAAACTTGGGAAAATTAAATATAAGTCAAAAGAAGAGCAGCAAGCTGAGAATCATCGGAAAATGTTTATAGCAATGGCTAAGGATATTCGTGTCATTATGATTAAATTGGCAGATAGGCTGCATAATATGCGCACATTGAAGCACCTGCCTGTTGAAAAGCAACGCCGAATTGCTAATGAAACGCTTGAAATATTTGCTCCGCTTGCGCATAGACTTGGGATTTCAACAATTAAATGGGAGCTCGAAGATACAGCCCTTCGCTATTTAAATCCACAGCAATACTATCGAATTGTGAATTTGATGAAAAAGAAGAGGGCGGAACGAGAAGAATATCTATCTGATGTCATTGTCCGAATGAAGGAAAAGCTGAATGAAGTATCTATTCAGGCTGATATACTCGGTCGACCGAAGCATATTTACAGTATCTACCGAAAAATGGCGATTCAAAATAAGCAGTTTGAAGAGATATATGATTTAATGGCCGTGCGTATCATTGTAAATAGTATTAAAGATTGTTATGCAGTTCTTGGTATCATTCATACATGCTGGAAGCCGATGCCTGGCCGTTTCAAAGATTATATAGCCATGCCGAAAGCAAATATGTATCAATCGCTTCATACGACTATAATTGGTCCGAAGGGTGAACCTCTGGAGGTACAAATCCGGACGACAGATATGCACCGAACAGCTGAATTTGGAATTGCAGCCCATTGGGCATATAAAGAAGGCAAAGATTTAACTTCAACCGAACGTATGGATAAAAAATTGGATTGGTTTAGAGAGATTGTTGAATTCCAGGACGCATCTACCAATGCAGAGGAATTTATGGAATCTCTTAAATTGGATCTATTTGCAGATATGGTTTTTGTTTTTTCACCAAAAGGCGATGTGTATGAGCTTCCAAAAGGATCCGTACCGATAGATTTTGCCTACCGTGTTCACTCAGAAATCGGTAATAAAACGATAGGCGCCAAGGTAAATGGAAAAATGGTTACGTTGGACTATGTGCTGAAAACCGGGGATATTATTGAAATCCTTACATCTAAACATTCATATGGTCCAAGTCAGGATTGGTTGAAGCTGGCTATAACTTCACAAGCTCGAAATAAAATCAGACAATTCTTTAAAAAGCAACGCAGAGAAGAAAATATTGAAAAAGGCAAAGAATTGGTTGATAAAGAAGTCAAGGCAATGGATTTTGAGGTAAAAGAAGTGTGCACAACCGAGAACTTACGGAAAGTTGCAGAAAAATTTAATTTTGCCAATGAAGACGATATGTATGCAGCAGTGGGCTATAACGGAATCACAGCAGCCCAAATTGCGACGAGGTTAACGGATAAGCTTCGTAAAAAGAGAGAGAAGGATCAGGAAGTAAGTTTGATTGATGCCGTATCAGAGTTACGGATGATCCCGAAAACGAAGAAGAGAGATTCCGGAGTACGTGTCAAAGGAATTGACAATATGCTAATCAGATTATCGCGCTGCTGTAATCCGGTTCCAGGTGATGAAATCGTCGGGTATATCACTAAAGGACGCGGTGTTTCAGTCCATCGGGCTGACTGTGTCAATGTGTTGGATGAAGAAAGCGTAGAACGCATCATCCCAGTTGAATGGGAAAGTAATCAGAGTGTTCGAAAAGAATATAATGTGGACATCGAAATAAATGGATTTGACCGCAACGGCTTGCTAAATGAAGTGCTTCAGGCAGTGAATGAAACAAAAACGAATATCACGGCTGTTTCAGGACGCACGGACCGAAATAAAAGTGCAACGATTACTATGTCCATTTCCATCTATAATGTAAGCCATTTACAAAGGGTAGTAGATCGTATTAAACAAATTTCCGATATTTATTCTGTAAGACGAATTATGAGTTAGGGGTCAAGAAAATGAAAGTGGTATTGCAACGATCAAAGGCTGCATCAGTGAGTGTTAACGGTGAAACAGTCGGCGAAATTACTTCAGGCTTGGTGTTATTGGTTGGAGTCACACATGAAGATACAGAAGAAGATTGCCGCTATCTTGCTGATAAAATTATTCATCTCCGGATATTTGAAGATGAAAATATGAAGATGAACCATTCATTACTTGATGTGGGCGGCGAAATTTTATCAATTTCACAATTTACTTTGTATGGTGATTGCCGCAAAGGAAGGCGCCCTAACTTTATGGCAGCAGCCAAACCGGATGAAGCGGAAAGATTGTACGAAGTATTTAATGATATGCTAAGAGAAAAAGGGGTGAAAGTTGAGACTGGTAAATTCGGAGCAATGATGGATGTCCAGCTTATCAACGATGGTCCTGTAACGCTTATTCTGGAAAGTAAAAAATGAAATAAAAAGAAATCCATTCTTAAACCAACGCACCTCTTTTGTTAGATGTAAATCTATCAAAGGAGGTGCTTTTTTTGCGTATAAAAGTACTTATTTAGAAAAGTAAGCAGCTAGCCCGTCAACAAGACCGTCCGTAATCGTCTCTTGGTATTGTTCCGTTTGAATATGAGCCTCCTCTGCAGGATTATTGATATACCCTAATTCCAGTAAAATAGCCGGATGCCGATTTTCGCGTAGCACGTGAAGGCTACTCTGCTTAATGCCCTGATTGATTAAAGGAGTGTTATTTTGGAATAAGTACTTTTGGATGGTTGTGGCCAGTTTCTTTTGATAAGCGTAGTAATAATACGTTTTTATGCCACTTTTATTGCCAATATGATTACTATCATAATGAAAACTGATAAAGGCATCAGCTGACTTCATATTGGAGAGGCTGGCCCTGGCGCTCAATGTTACATATCGATCGCTTGAGCGTGTCATGATCACGTTTGCCCCGGCCATTTTTAACTTTTCATATGCCAGTTTTACGGAATAAAGAGTTAGGTTCTTTTCTAGTGTACCGGCCGGTCCGGATGCCCCGCTGTCAGTACCTCCATGCCCAGGATCCAATATAATGGTTTTTCCCTTTAATGAATCCCTTCTTTGGTGAATCAAATCCTGTGCATCCTCTAATTCTGCATACCAAACTGGTATCCATCCTTCTTTTTTAGATGGCAGCTGAATTTTATACATATTATCCTTTTTGTCGAGAATGGCATAAATTTGATCTTTCGTTACTGTACCAATGCGCGGACTATTTGCCTTTCCAGATGTCCGTACATGTAAAGCGGAAGGTGTAATCCGGATATTCTTTGCGGCTTTTTGCGAAAGACTCTGATGAATATATCTACTGTTCACCCAACCCAAATTCCCCTCATAGGTAAAAGAGATCCAGCCATTTTGTACCCCGGAGATCTGGATGATTGTGCCGATGGAAAGATTGCCAAGTACCTCAAAATCCATACCGGGACCATTGCGAATCCGTAGGCCGTCAGCAGTGACAACGCCAGAATTTGATGAGAGCTCCGCTTCTTCATAGCCTGTTACAAGCCAATTAGCAACCCAGCCCGATTTTTTGCCATTCACTTGAAATTTGATCCAATTGCCATCTGTTTCTACAACATCATAGATGCTGCCTGAATGTATCTCATCGATAATTAGATCATTTATATTCGGACCTGCCCGGACATAAGCGGAATGCTCACTAACCACGATTTTGTCCATTGATGCATGTGCGATAAGGCTGGTGTTTTTCATTGGCAAGACTAAAATTATTATTCCTAAAAAAACGATTACTTGTTTTATCAAAATGGAGATCGCTCCTTTTTTATTCAGATCATTGCAATTGAAAAAGAAAAAATATTTTTTATGAAAGTTACATTAGCCAGTCGGGAATACTGAGTAAGACAATCTGTAGTTAAAAAAATAAGGGGTGTAATAATATGAGATACAGCGAAAAAGGATCCATTACACAAAACGCAAGTAATCAAATATTCGGTGTGGATTTTCATGATTTTTTGATTAAGGAGCAGAATAATTCGATGATGGAGCTTGCTTCGGAATTTGGACTGTCTATCAGAGATGTGAAACAATTAAAAAAGAAACTTGAGCGTTCTTAAGGGTTGACAATAAGGAAGTTACTTCGTAATATTAATTAAATAAAAATACATATATTACATACCAATGATGGTGAAGAGTAATTTAGATCACACATGAACAGAGAAGAAGTATCTTAGGCTGAAAATACTTCTGCATGTGCCTTTATGAACGAACACACCGTAGGTTTCGCCCTGAAAAAACGTAAGTTCTAGTAGGGGATGAACGTTAAACAGGCGTTAACTGTAAAAGTGGGAGCTTATAAAAGTTCCAACTAGGGTGGCACCGCGGGCAACAACTCCCGTCCCTTGCATATGCATGGGACTGGGAGTTGTTTTTATTTTACCTAAAATTACCAAGCCATGCCAATTTGAATTTTTTATAGATTGCAGTTTAAGGAGGAAATTTGATATGGCCGTCCAAATACCAAGGGGTACCCAGGATATCCTTCCTGGTCAATCAGAAAAATGGCAGTATATTGAAGAAGCAGCTAAAGAAATTTGTTCGTTGTATCAGTATCAAGAAATACGCACACCGATTTTCGAAAGCACGGAGTTATTTGAAAAAGGTGTAGGAGATACGACGGATATTGTGCAAAAAGAAATGTATACCTTTACGGATAAGGGCAACCGAAGCTTAACGTTACGTCCGGAAGGTACAGCAGCCGTTGTTCGTTCCTTTGTAGGAAATAAAATGTACGGAAATGCGATCCAGCCGGTTAAGTTATTCTATATTGGACCGATGTTCCGCTACGAACGTCCACAAGCTGGGCGCTTCAGACAATTTGTACAGTTTGGTGTTGAAGCCTTGGGAAGTTCCGATCCGGCGATTGACGCTGAAGTGATTTCTCTAGCGATGAATATATACAAAAAGTTAGGGTTAAAGAATCTAAAGCTTGTCATTAACAGCCTCGGAGATAAAGAAAGCCGTGCTAAACATAGAGAAGCTTTGATTGCACACTTTAAGCCTCGTATTGAAGAGTTCTGCCCGAACTGTAAAAATCGATTGGAACGCAATCCGTTGCGAATCTTGGATTGTAAAGAGGACCGCAATCACGAATTAATGGCGAGTGCACCTTCCATTATTGATTATTTGAATGAAGAGTCTACTCAATATTTTAACAAGGTGAAAGCATACTTGGATGCAATCGGAATTTCATATGTCGTGGACCCGGGCCTGGTTCGGGGGCTTGATTATTATAATCATACAGCTTTCGAAATTATGCTGGACTCTGAAGGATTTGGAGCGATTACAACCCTTTGTGGAGGCGGTCGTTATAACGGGCTTGTACAGGAAGTAGGGGGCCCGGAAACTCCAGGCATTGGATTTGCCCTAAGTATTGAAAGATTATTAGCAGCTCTTGAAGCCGAAAAGATAGAGCTGCCAGTAGAAAAAAGAGTAGATTGTTTTATCGTGTCACTTGGTGATGAAGCGAAGGATTACTCTGTAAAACTGGTAGATGAGTTACGCAGCAATGGGATTTCAGCTGAAAAGGATTATTCCGATCGAAAAGCGAAGGGACAATTTAAGGCGGCTGACCGTGTAAATGCTAAATTTGTGGCTGTCCTCGGAGAAGATGAGCTGAAAGAGAATAAAATATCTTTGAAAAATATGCAAACTGGTGAGCAGCAGCAAGTTGGTCTCGCGGAATTACTAACAGAATTAAAAACTAAACTGGGAAGATAATAGGAGGAATTTACAGTGTACGGAAGAACATATTTTTGCGGGGAAGTACCGGTAACAGCAATCGGAGAAGAAATCACTGTCAAAGGGTGGGTCCAAAAAAGACGTGACCTTGGCGGGTTGATTTTTATCGATTTAAGAGACCGTACAGGGATTGTCCAAGTTGTATTTAACCCAGATTTATCACCTGAAGCCCTAGGTCTCGCTGAAAAAATCAGAAGTGAGTATGTATTGAGCGTACGGGGAAAAGTTGTGGCGCGTGAAGAGGGAACGATAAACAGTAACCTTAAAACGGGCAGTATTGAATTGCAGGCAGAAGAGGTAACAATTATTAACGAATCCAAAACACCTCCATTCGCGATTACGGATAACGAAGAAGTATCTGAGGATCTTCGTTTATCTTACCGTTATTTAGATCTTCGCCGTCCGGTTATGTTTGAAACATTTAAAATGAGACATAAAGCGACAAAAGCAATCCGTGACTTTTTGGATGGAGAAGGGTTCCTTGATATAGAGACACCTATTTTAACAAAGAGTACTCCGGAAGGCGCACGTGATTATTTAGTACCAAGCCGTGTGCATGAGGGCGAATTCTATGCATTGCCACAATCTCCACAAATCTTCAAGCAATTATTGATGGTATCCGGAATTGAACGCTATTATCAAGTTGCACGTTGTTTCCGTGATGAGGATTTGCGTGCAGACCGCCAGCCTGAATTTACGCAAATCGATATTGAAACAAGCTTTATGAGCCAGGAAGATATTCAGGACTTGACTGAACGCATGATGGCAAAAGTTATGAAAGATGTTAAAGGAATCGACCTTACTTTACCATTACCGAGAATGACGTATGATGAAGCGATGAGCCGTTATGGTTCCGATAAACCAGATACGCGTTTTGCAATGGAATTAATAGATGTGAGCAATGTAGTTAAAGATTCAGGCTTCAAAGTGTTCGCGGGTGCTGTGGAATCAGGCGGACAGGTTAAAGCGTTAAATGTAAAAGGAGCTGCTTCCAATTATTCCAGAAAAGACATTGACGCATTGGGCGAATTTGCTGCCCGTTATGGAGCAAAAGGCCTTGCCTGGATGAAGATGGAGGAGGAAGGTCTAAAAGGACCAATCGCGAAATTCTTCCAAGATGAAGATGGTAAAGGGTTAATCGAGGTTACTGGCGCTGAAGCTGGAGACTTGCTGCTGTTTGTTGCAGATAAAAAATCTGTTGTAGCAGATGCATTGGGCAGTTTACGAAATAAATTAGGTAAAGAATTAAATCTAATTGATGATAGTAAATTTAATTTCTTATGGGTAACTGACTGGCCATTGCTTGAATATAAAGAAGAGGATGGCAGATACTATGCGGCTCACCATCCATTCACAATGCCTGTTAGAGAAGAAATTCCATTACTTGATGAAAACCCTGGTGAAGTAAAAGCAATTGCCTATGACCTTGTGTTAAATGGATATGAATTGGGCGGAGGAAGCTTACGTATCTTTGAACGTGATATTCAGGAAAAAATGTTTGAGGTTCTTGGATTTACACCTGAAGATGCAAATGCACAATTTGGTTTCTTGATGGAAGCATTTGAGTACGGTACACCTCCACATGGCGGAATTGCGTTAGGATTGGATCGTTTAGTTATGCTGTTATCCGGCCGTACTAACTTGCGTGATACGATTGCATTTCCTAAGACTGCAAGCGCAAGCTGCCTGTTGACTAATGCACCTAGTGAAGTATCAGATAGCCAGCTTAAAGAACTTAGCCTAAAGGTCTCAAAAACAAAATCCGACTTGTAAAAATAATCAGAATTTGATAAAATAAAATTAATCAAATAGACGTCCTGAAGTGTACGTTATGCATCCTTTTTGTTTTGACCAACATTTCATTAACGGGAGTCCGGAGTTTACCAATTGCGCAAATGCCTTTCTCGTGAAGGACTTGCAATACAGAGGAACAGGACGCCCACCTGCCGAGGGCGGGCCAAAGCACCAGGCATCAAACGGCACAAATTGGGACGTCTATACTTATGAAGAATTTACAAAACACGCTGCAGTTGCTGCAGCGTGTTTTTTATATTTTCAAAAACCTTTGACCCAGAGTGCTTATGAAAAATAAATCAATTCATTCCCAGTCGGTAAGTATGGTATTATAAATCGAAAAGATGATACGTTTTCTTAGGAAAAAGCACTAAATATATGGACAGCACCTGACTGGTCAGCAGAAACTGTATCTTACAGTGGTTAAGTGGTTCGTATAAAATACAATTTAAGTGACTAAGTGTGGGAAGCACACAAACGTTTAAGGAAGAAAAAATAGGAAATTACATTAAATAATATAAAGAAATTGGAGTGGAGCTATTCATGTTGCATCAATTCTCACGTAATGAATTGGCGATCGGTAAAGATGGCCTTGAAATATTAAAAAACACGACTGTGGCGATTCTTGGTATAGGCGGTGTAGGTTCTTTTGCCGTAGAAGCTTTGGCACGTTCCGGGGTAGGTACTTTAATATTAGTGGATAAAGACGATATTGATATAACAAACGTGAATAGACAAATTCATGCTCTACTATCTACAGTAGGGGAACAAAAAGTGGATGCCATGAAAAATCGTATCCTTGATATCAATCCTGATTGTGAAGTAATTGCTTTAAAAATGTTTTACACAGAGGAAACGTATGAGGATTTCTTTGCTTATAAACCAGATTATGTGATTGATGCTTCCGATACAATCATTTATAAAATTCATTTGATGAAGGAATGTTTGAAAAGGAATATCCCAATCATCTCAAGTATGGGTGCTGCCAATAAAATGGATCCCACCCGCTTTAAAATTGCCGATATATCCAAAACACATACAGACCCATTGGCCAAGGTCATTCGTACCAAGTTAAAGAAAGAAGGAATTAAAAAAGGGATTCCAGTTGTTTTTTCTGATGAGAGCCCCATCATACCTTTTGATGATGTAACAAAAGTGGTAGGTAATCAGGATGCTGATATACGTAAAGCTAAATTTCCGCCATCTTCCAATGCATTTGTTCCATCGGCTGCAGGGTTGATTACTGCAAGCTGGGTCGTAAAAGAAGCGCTGAAGGAAGTAAAAATTAAACGTGTTAATGATTAACTAAATATAATTGGCGAGTGATGTGTTTACCAGAGAGACATTTCCTCCGACATAAAAAAAGATTGGCTGAGGCCAATCTTTTTTTATGGCTTATTTTTAAATTGTTCCAACCTTTCATAAATGGCAGCTATTCGTTTTTCCTCTCCTGATTCGATAGGTTCGTAATATTTTGTTCCCTTTAAGTTATCAGGGAGATAATCTTGTTTGACCCAGCCGCCGAATGTACCGATCGGGTAGTCATGGGGGTATTTATACCCGACATGGCCAAGGTCTTTTGAACCTGAATAATGGGCGTCGCGTAAATGCTTAGGGATATCCCCAACTTTGCCGCTCCGGATATCAGCAATCGCTTGGTCTAAGGCCTTATAAGCAGAATTGGATTTGGAGGAAAGACACATTTCCACAACCGCAACCGAAAGTGGGATGCGCGCTTCAGGAAGCCCGAGTCGTTCACTGGCTGTCACAGCTGCCAATACATTATTTCCTACAGAAGAATTAGCGAGTCCGATATCTTCGTAGGCAATGACTAAGAGTCTCCGATTTACTGCAACCAAATCCCCGATTTCAAGAAGATGAGCCAAATAATATAAAGCAGCATGGACATCGCTTCCTCTTATACTCTTTTGCAGGGCCGATAATAGATTATAAAAATTAGACCCTTTTTTATCGCCATAAACCCCTACATTCCCCCCTAAATCGTCAATTACTTGATCCTCAATAATATAGGTATCCTCGTCCCTGATTGATGAGTAAACAACTGATTCAAGCAAGGTTAATGCTTTTCTGGCGTCTCCATTTGAGTTAAAGGCAATTTTCTCGATTTGTTCATCGGTAATTCTGATATCCATCTTACCCAGTCCGTTTTTTTCATCGGATAAGGCTCTCTGGAGCAAGGTAATGGTTTCTTCGACGGATAATCGGGTGAGCTGCTTAATTTGCCCGCATCGGCTCCGTATAGCCGGGTTGACATCATGGAAGGGATTTTCCGTTGTAGCTCCAATTAAAATAATGTCGCCTCTTTCTACATGAGGAAGAAGATAATCCTGTTGTGCTTTATTGAATCGGTGGATTTCATCGAGGAATAGAATAACCTGTCCGGTCAGACGAGTTTCCTCCACAACTGCTTCAACATCTTTTTTGCCGGCAGTGGTCGCATTTAATGCAATAAATGGTATTTTGGTTGTCCCGGCAATCGCATAGGCAATAGATGTTTTCCCAATGCCGGGTTCACCGTATAACAACATAGAAGGGACATGTCCGTTTTTAATCATTTTATATAAACTGGTTTGTTTGCCAATGCAATCTTTTTGACCAATGATTTCATCTAAGTTTTTGGGACGCATACGATATGCGAGTGGTTCAGAGTTCACCTTAATTACCTCCACTTTTTGCTTCCGGATGATTTCATTATATCGATAAACCGAACGCATTCCTATAATTTCGTTTTTGTAAAAAAAGTAGTGAATTTTATCCTTTCATGAGATTTCCTGTAGTCGCGACTGTTTTTTTTTACTATGATAAAGGGAGAAGGTGAAAAAAATAAAGAATAATTGTGTTGAGCCGTTGAATACAGGCAATGATTTAAGGTATGGTATACTTTTGTAGACTAAATGTAAGGCTGAGGTGCTAAAAACATGAGAATATCGACCAAAGGAAGATATGGACTTACGATAATGATTGATTTAGCTAAGAAACATGGAGAAGGTCCTACTTCCCTAAAATCAATAGCACAATCAAATGATTTGTCCGAGCATTATTTGGAACAATTAGTGACCCCCTTGCGTAATGCAGGACTTGTAAAAAGTGTCAGGGGTGCCTATGGCGGCTATAAATTAACGAAAGATCCACATGAGATTACAGCAGGTGATGTGATCAGAGTCCTTGAAGGTCCGATTACACCGGTTGAAGGTATTGAAGATGAAGAACCTGTTAAACGGCAATTGTGGATTAAAATTAGAGATGCTGTGAAGGATGTTTTAGATCATACAACTTTGGAAGATTTGGCATCCTATAAGGAAGAGGACGACTCTACTCAATCATATATGTTCTATATTTAATATAAAGTAATTTTGTTTGGCAAAGGAGGTATAGGCCATGGAACAAATTTATATGGATCATGCAGCGACAACGCCTATGCATCCAGAAGTTATTAATGTGATGGCGGAAGTTATGAAGAATTCTTTCGGAAATCCATCAAGCATCCATCAATTTGGGAGAGAATCGAGAAAGCTGGTTGATGATGCAAGAAAATTGCTGGCCGACAGTATTGGTGCGCAAATAGATGAAATCATATTCACGAGCGGTGGTACAGAAGCAGATAATGCAGCGATAATTAGCAGTGTACAAGCCATGAAGGATAAAGGAAGGCATATTATCACTTCAGAAATTGAACATCATGCTGTACTCCATACATGTCAGGCGCTTGAGAAAGACGGATACGAGGTTACGTATTTGCCTGTCAATGAAGAAGGTTTAATCACCGTTGATTCTGTTCAAGCGGCTTTACGTGATGATACGATTTTAGTTACAATTATGTTCGGAAATAATGAAGTGGGCTCCATTCAGCCCATTCAGGAAATAGGCCGGATATTAGAGAGTCATCAGGCATTATTCCATACCGATGCTGTACAGGCATATGGAATCCTTCCTATTACGGTTCATGATTTAGCTGTCGATTTCTTAAGCGTATCAGCACATAAAATTAATGGACCCAAAGGGATGGGATTCTTGTATGCGCGTAAAGGCGTTCCTTTTAAACCGTTGTTGCTTGGTGGGGAACAGGAAAGAAAACGCCGGGCTGGTACGGAAAATGTGCCTGGAGCAGTTGGATTTGCAAAGGCAGCAGAGTTGATGTCTCAAACACGTGATGTGAAGGTAGGGCAATACTTAACATTCAAAAAAATAATGATACAGGTATTTGACGAATCAGGCATAGATTATTCCATTAATGGTAAGCTCGATGATTCCTTGCCACATGTTCTGAATATCAGTTTCCCCGGCTCAAATGTCGAAGCATTTCTAGTCAATATGGATTTGGCGGGTGTTGCTGTTTCAAGTGGGTCTGCATGTACAGCCGGTTCGATTGAACCATCACATGTGCTCGTCTCTATGTTTGGCAAAGATTCCGAGCGTACCAGAAATTCGATACGTTTCAGTTTTGGACAAGGAAATACAGAGCAAGAAGTAGAAAAAGCAGCAAAGATTGCTGTGGGTGTTATTAAACGATTAGTGAAGTAAAAAGGTTTGAGGTGAAGTATATAATGAAATCCCCAGCGGAAACTAGGGTCGTTGTCGGAATGTCCGGTGGAGTAGATTCTTCTGTTGCAGCTTACCTGTTAAAAGAACAGGGCTATGACGTTGTAGGAATTTTTATGAAAAACTGGGATGATACAGATGAAAATGGTGTTTGTACAGCTACGGAAGATTATGAAGATGTCATCCGTGTTTGTAACCACATCGGAATCCCCTACTATGCGGTCAATTTCGAAAAACAATATTGGGATAAAGTGTTCACCTATTTCCTTGAGGAATATAAGGCGGGACGTACACCAAATCCTGATGTCATGTGCAACAAAGAAATTAAATTTAAGGCCTTCCTTGAGCATGCGATGAATTTGGGGGCGGATTACCTGGCGACAGGACATTATGCCCGCGTAGCATACATGGATGGAGAATATAAAATGCTGAGAGGATTGGATGAAAATAAGGATCAGACTTATTTTCTTAACCAATTAACTCAGGAACAATTAAGTAAAGTCATGTTCCCGATTGGTGAATATGATAAGCCGAAAATCAGAGAAATTGCTCTGGAAGCTGGTCTTCCAACGGCTACTAAGAAAGATTCCACAGGGATCTGTTTTATTGGTGAACGTAACTTTAAGGAATTCCTTGGTCAATATTTGCCTGCCAAGCCTGGCGAGATGAGAACGATGAGCGGGGAACTTAAAGGTAAGCATGATGGACTCATGTACTATACATTGGGACAACGCCATGGGCTTGGAATTGGCGGAAGCGGTGAACCATGGTTTGCGGTTGGAAAGGATTTAGAAAAAAATATTCTTCTGGTCGAGCAAGGATTTCACCATGACAGCCTCTACTCTGATTCCATTATTGCAGACAAAATGAACTGGATTTCTGAAAGAAAGCCAGGGGATACATTTGAATGTACGGCTAAATTCAGATATCGCCAGGCAGATAATAAAGTAACTGTGAAAGTACTGGACAATAATCAAGCGGAAGTTATTTTTGCAGAGCCTATCAGAGCGGTGACCCCGGGACAAGCCGCAGTCTTTTATGACGGTGAAGTTTGCCTCGGTGGAGGTACGATTGATAAAGTTTATAAAAAAGGTTTAAAGCTCGACTATGTCGGGTAATTAAAAAGCTAATTGAATGTGGATAGTCTGTTTCGTAAAGGAACAGGCTATTTATGTTCTGTAAAATATACATATGCGGGTGATTGAAGATGGATGTGAAGAAGTACGATTATTCACTTTCCAAAAAAGAAGTTCTCGAGGTATTTGAAACCGATGCAGAAAGGGGGATAACAGAAAAAGAAGCAGAAGCAAGATTAAAAGAGTATGGGAAAAATGAATTCGGAGTAGAACAAAAAAACTCATTATTAAAAATGATCGCTTTACAATTACATAATACGCTTAATTACATCTTGATGGTTGCCGCTATATTCTCTTTTATAGTGGGTGAAGTGAGCGACGGTTTAATTATCGCTTTTGTCATTATAATCAACACGATTATTGGTGTAGTCCAGGAGAAAAAGGCAGAAAATGCATTGGACGAACTAAAAAAGTTAGCAGCACCAAAAGCGCTGGTGAAAAGAGAAGGAAATGTCAGGGAAATAGATGCATCTTTGCTCGTACCGGGTGATTGCGTTCTGCTTGAGGCAGGAAGGACAGTGCCGGCTGATGTTCGTATCATTCAATCCCATTCTCTGAAAATTGAAGAATCTGCTTTAACGGGGGAGAGTCTTCCGGTAGATAAGGACGAGAATTGGAATCTGGAAAATCCTGATCAGCCCCTTGGGGATTATCTTAATATGGGATTCATGTCTACTCAAGTTACAAATGGCCGAGGCGTTGGAATTGTGACTGCAACCGGATTGAACACAGAGGTAGGGAGAATAGCTGAAATGCTTCACAGCACGGAATCCAGTCAAACTCCTTTACAAAAAAATCTTAACCAGCTCGGAGAAAAATTAAGTTATTGTGCCATTATTGTCTGTGTCGTTATGTTCTTTGTAGGATTAATGCAGGGAAGAAATCCTGGAGAGATGTTTATGATCTCCACAAGCCTTGCTGTTTCCGCTATACCTGAAAGTTTATCGACAATGGTTATTATTGTGTTAACGCTTGGGGTAAGGCGTCTTATTAAACAAAGAGCAATTATACGTAGAATTCCAGCAGTTGAAACGTTGGGTTCGGTCAGCATGATTTGTTCAGATAAAACAGGAACACTGACTTTGAACAAAATGAGCGTAGTTGAGCGCTATGTTAATTTAAAAGTATTAGAGGAAAATGTACCATATGCTGAGGATGACCAAAAGTTGGTTAATCAACTGGCATTATGTTCGGATGCCACTTATGAACCGGAAGAAACCGGCGATCCTACAGAAGTGGCTTTTGTTAAAGCAGCACATGTGAATGGATACACAAAGTCTGGTTTGGACAAAGAATTTCCCCGTGTGGCCGAAATACCTTTTGATTCAACGAGAAAAAGGATGACTACCATACATAAAGATGGCGATGGATATCATGTACTGACAAAAGGTGCAGTGGATATCCTGCTAGAGAGAATAACTACTATTCAATTAGATGGCCAAATAGTAAAAATCACGCCTGAATACATAACTGAAATTAACCAGGCTGTGTTGGAGATGTCCAACCGGGCTCTTCGTGTAATGGCTTTGGCAGGTAAAAAAGTTTCAGCTGAAGTAATGACTGAAATGGATGAAGAGGAAATAGAGAGTAATTTGACATTTTATGGAATGGTAGGCTTGATGGATCCTCCACGTCCAGAAGTAAAACTTCAGATTGAAAGAGCCCACCGTTCAGGCATTGAAGTAACGATGATTACAGGTGATCATCCGCAAACAGCAATTGCAATTGCGCACAGATTGGGAATAACAGAATCCGATCAAGTGATCACTGGTGCAGATTTGAATCAAATGACACCTGAAGAGCTGAAGGAAGCAGCAGTAGATACACGTGTATTCGCCCGGGTATCACCGGAGCATAAAGTGCAAATTGTACAGGCCTTTAAAGAAAATGGACATATTGTTTCCATGACCGGCGATGGTGTGAATGATGCACCTTCCTTAAAAACAGCTGATATTGGGGTTGCCATGGGGCAAACAGGTACAGATGTTGCCAAGGGTGCTTCAGATATGGTTTTAATGGATGATAATTTCACCACGATTATAAAAGCGGTTGAAGAGGGTAGGAATATTTTTGCTAATATACGAAAATCTATTCTTTTCCTTGTTACAAGTAATTTCGGTGAAGTCTTAGCTCTCTTCTTTGCCATTTTGCTTGGCTGGCCGACACCGCTACTGACCGTCCATATTCTATGGCTGAATTTGGTTGGTGATTCTATTCCAGCCTTTGCGCTTGGTGTAGATAAGAATAAGGATGTCATGCTTGATAAACCAAGGCCTAAGAAAGAAGGAATTTTCACGAAGGATTCAGTCATCTTCCTGATTTTAAATGGATTATTGATTGGTGTATCTTCTCTCTTAGCCTTCCTGATTGGATTGAAATGGGCAGCTGGAATTGATTCAATATTCGATTTACAATTTAATAATCTTACAGCCCATGAACTGAGAGTCGGGCAAACGGTCGCCTTTATGGCACTAACCTTTATTAGCTACATTCAAGTATATAATGTTAGACATTTACGCAAACCGATCTGGAAAACAGGTGTATTTAGCAATAAATATTTAAATTGGTCTGTCATAGGTGTCGTCTTGTTGCAAATTGCGGTAGTTTATATCGAACCTTTTGCCAAACTTCTCAAGATTGAACCAATCGGTTTGAAAGAATGGATCCTAATCTTCTTCTGTGCACTTGGAACCATTATCGTAAATGAAATTGTTAAGGGCTTCTTAAGGCTCTATGATAGAAGAAAAGCTATGGAGTAACTCCATAGCATCAAACTGTAGACAAAATCCCTATATTAAGGAGACATTGTCTGCAGTTTTTTTCTTTTTTCGTTCTCTTTTCGTTAACACTATTTTCTGCAGAATGGGCTCGCTTTCCGCGGGCAAGCATCAAGCCTCCTCCTGCATTGCACTGCGGGGTCTAGGGTACGCTTGTTTTTCCCGGAGGAGTTTCGCTCATTCTGCAGAAAATAGGTCACTGCGTTTTATACGAAATTTCTCGGTATACGACAGAAATTCTCTGTATTTTTAATTAATATAATTTACTATATAGGGCCTAAAAAATAGATGAGGCTAGATCCATCGTGAAAAAGCCGAAAAATAAGGAATTCAGAAAATGGATCGTACCGAGCCATTCTGAATTCCTTTTTGTCTACAATCTGAGTCTATGGAGTAACTCCATAGACTACTTTATTTCCTCGCTGATTCGATTAGCAATAAGCTGATACCCATTCCGGTTTAAGTGGAGGCTGTCGCTGAAATAGTCCTTTTTTGATTTATCCTGGAACAAATCATTCGTTGGTACGAAGGTAATAGATGAATAGTTGTCCACTGCTTCTTTTAAATCATGATTCCAATCTTCTAAAATTCGATTAAGCTGCTCATCGCTTGGGTTGGGATTATATAATCCGACCACAATGAAAGGGACATCTTCATCAAGGTGGCGGATGCTTTTTAAAATGGTATCAATATTATCAAGATAGTCTTCTTTTTCTCTTTTTACAGCATTCTGATTGATGGTTTGAAAATCTCCGCCTAAGGTTGTACGTAAATCGTTTGTACCAATAAATAAAATGATAGAGTCCGCTTCATTTACTTTTTCGTTTATTTTAGGATTAGCTAATTGTTTTAGCACTCCTTCTGACTCTTGTCCAGGGATTCCATAGTTATTAATTTGATACTCTTCATCTGAAGACGCACTTTTTAATATTTTTTCAAGCTGACCGACATAGCCTTCCTCCTTGCGATCACCTACCCCGTAAGTTAAGGAATCGCCAAGAGCCATAACGACATGCTCCTCATTGGGCTTGGTCTTTTCATCTAAATAATAGGCATATCCCATCCATGCCAATCCAATTACGAGCAAAATTCCTGCAGTATAATAAATTTTTTTCATCTTCTCTCACTCCTATATTTACACTTTTACCCCAAAGACCATGATTTTTAACAAATAGTGTAATTTTATTGACTACAGGAATCATTTGATTGAAAAATGGTACGTGACTCGAAATTTCCCAGCTATATTGAAATTTGCAGCGATTTTATTTCTTTCACTTTTTGTTGCAAAGAAACTGATAATAAGATACTTGCCACAGAGGTCAACTGGATGTCACTTTGTGGTATACTATTTCCATTCAGTTAGGAATGTAGGAGTGAACAACGTTATGGATAAAAATAAATTAGGTATTCAATATATGGAACAAGGAAAATGGGAGGATGCGGCAAAAATTTTCACCGAAATGATAGAAGAAAATCCAAATGATCCGGTAGGATTCATTAATTTCGGCAATGTACTGGCATCGATGAATGATAATCAGCGAGCGATTAAATTTTTTGAAAAGGCCATCGAACTTGATTCAGATGCTGCGACTGCTTATTACGGTTTGGGCAGTATTTATTATGAGCTGGACGATTTAGTAAAAGCGAAGGATCAATTTGAACTGGCTATAAAAAAAGGGATTGAAACAGCGGATGTGATGTTTATGCTGGGATTATGTCTTCTACATTTAGACCAGCCGAAACTGGCATTACCTTATTTCCAAAGAAGTGTTGAACTAAATCCGTCGGATGCAGAAGCTCAGTTCCATTATGGACTGGCTTTGGCAGGTGCTGAGATGTATGATATGGCAATTGATGCGTGGAATAAGACGCTTGAGATTGATGAGTCTCATGCAGATGCGTATTTTAATCTAGGAGTGGCCTATGGTGGAATAAAGGGGGATGCTGATAAAGCGATCTCTTATTTTGAAAAAGCAATTGAGATTCAGCCAGACCATATCCTTGCATTGAATGGATTAAAACAAATGAAGGAACTGTTATAAACGGGAGGTGCTTCCTGTGGAACAAGAGTCGTTCGTCCTTTCCGACAATGACAAACCTTTCATCAAAGGAACACAATTGGTTACCATTTTTCATAATGAACAAAATTTATACTCGGTTGTGCGTATCAGAGTGAAAGAAACAAATCTTAATTATGATGAAAAAGAAGCGGTCATCACCGGGTATTTTCCCCCTATCCATGAAGAAGAAATATACACATTCTACGGAAAAATGAAAGAACATCCCAGGTTTGGGATTCAATTTCATGTAGATAGCTTCCAGCGTGAAATTCCAGAATCAAAGGATGGGGTCATTGCCTACTTATCCGGGTCTCTTTTTAAGGGCATTGGGAAGAAGATTGCGGAAGCGATTGTTGATAAACTTGGGGAGAAAGCTATTTCTAAAATATTGGCCAACCCATCTCTATTGGATGAAATCCCTAAGTTGAGCGGTGAAAAAGCGAAGCATTTGTATGATACACTCGCTGCTAATCAGGGCCTTGAACAAATTATGATTCATTTATCCAATCTAGGATTTGGTCCTCAGCTTTCTATGAAGATCTATCAGGTTTATAAACAGGACGCGATTACCATCATCGAGCAAAATCCCTATCAGCTGGTCGAAACAATTGAAGGGATCGGGTTTACCCGTGCGGATGAAATTGGATTGCAGCTGGGCATTGGAGGAAGCCATCCATCACGGATTAAGGCGGCAATTCTCTATACATTGGACAGATCCTGTGTACAGGATGGTCATTCGTATATGGAGGCTGAAGAACTGCTCACCAGTGTTAAAAACATTTTGGAACAAAATCAGAATGTGGTCATCAGCTTTGAGCAAATTACGGATCAGCTGATTCAGATGGGTGAAGAAGGCAAAATTATTGGTGAAGAGAAAAGATTTTACATGCCATCCTTATTCTTTTCAGAGAAAGGGATCGTAACGAATATTAAACGGATTATGTCTCAGGATTCATATGCCGATCAATTCCCTGAATCTGAATTTTTACTGGAGCTTGGAAAACTTGAGGAACGAATCGGAATGGAATATGCCGAGGAACAAAAGGATGCGATCTTTAAAGCCTTACACTCACCCATGCTGATTCTGACAGGTGGACCCGGTACGGGAAAAACAACGGTTATAAAAGGAATCGTTGAACTATATTCGGAATTACATGGGTTATCCCTCGACCCGAAAGACTATAACAATGAAAATCCTTTTCCGTTTGTTTTAGCTGCTCCGACGGGGCGTGCGGCAAAAAGGATGAAGGAATCTACAGGACTTCCGGCTGTGACCATCCATCGTTTGCTTGGCTGGAACGGGTCGGATGTTCAGCGTGATGAGGATAATCCGATCAGCGGAAGACTTTTGATTGTGGATGAGATGTCCATGGTAGACATATGGCTAGCCAATCAACTATTTAAAGCTTTGCCTGACAATATGCAAGTCATTCTTGTCGGGGACGAGGATCAATTGCCTTCCGTAGGACCAGGCCAGGTTTTAAAGGATTTGCTTGCCTCATCGGTTATTCCGGTGACACGCCTGGAATCAATATTTAGACAGGAAGATGGTTCTTCCATTATTCAACTTGCGCATGCGATAAAAAACGGACAGCTGCCGCCAGATATCCGTAAACCGCAGGGAGATCGTTCGTTTTTCTCTTGTTCTACAAATCAAGTTGCTGATGTGATTAGACAGGTAGTAACCAATGCCCGACAAAAAGGATTCCCAGCGCGTGATATTCAAGTTCTGGCACCTATGTACAGGGGAAGCGCCGGAATTGATTCGTTAAATGTACTTTTGCAGGAAATTCTGAATGATAACCGTGATAAGAAAAAGAGAGAATTAGCTTTTGGGGATGTGGTGTACCGTGTAGGAGATAAGATTCTCCAATTGGTGAACCAGCCCGAAAATGGTATTTACAATGGTGATATGGGTGAAATTATTGCGATTATCTATGCAAAAGAGAATGAAGATAAGCAGGATCAAATTTTTGTTTCATTTGACGGGATAGAAGCGAAATATACCCGCCAGGAGCTTAATCAAATCACGCATGCTTATTGTTGTTCGATTCATAAATCCCAGGGAAGTGAATTTCCAATCGTTATTTTGCCGGTAGTTAAGAGTTATCATCGAATGCTGAGACGCAACCTAATTTACACGGCCATAACGAGGAGCAAAAATTTCTTAATTTTGTGCGGTGAAGAGGAAGCCTTGCGATATGGTGTTGGCCGCAATGGTGAAGATGAACGGAGAACTACTTTGCTGGAAAAACTGCAAGAAGGATTCCGTGAAAAAAGCAGTGTAACTGAATCTGATAATCTGCACGTAGATGAAGAAAATTCTGAAAATGAAATGACATATGAGCAAAAGTTATTTCAGACAGATCCGATGATTGGGATGGAAAACATTACTCCTTATGATTTTATGGTAAGTGGATAAACTACAAATGTTGGTCTTTAAGCTGAATGAATTCTGCATTCAATGGACAAACTGACAATACACATTATTTTTTTGAGGTGATTGTTATGAAATGTCCTAATTGCTCCAGCAAAGATATTGGTAAAATAGGCGTTAATCAATATTATTGCTGGAATTGTTTTGTGGAATTGTCCATCCAAAAAGGAATCATGCATGTCCATCAGGTAGAAGAAGATGGATTGTTGAGTTCTTTGGATGATTTGTTTAGTGAAGAAGATCGACAAATGAGTCTTTGATTCGTACTTCCTATATTATGGGGTGACTTGCAATGAACAAAATGGTTTCGTCGTTAATAACCTTAGGAGCGGGAATGGCGATTTATCGAAGCATGTCCAATAATGGAATGCTATCTAATCGCAGAATGAAAAAGTTGAAGCGTACAATTATGAAGTCTTTTTAAGTGGCTTTATTTAGGTTTAAAAGGCAGGAGAATTTTCCGCCTTTTAAACCTTTTTTTATAAATTACTTGCAGAATTTGACCGTTGGATGAATAAAAAATTAGTAAGATTCCGGAGACTCCAATACATATTTTCTTTTAAACATAAGGAAAATAGAATGGAGGTGGGAATTGTGAACATACAGGTAAAATGGTTTTATCGACTTGGCTTTCTATTATTGTTATTCATCGTCTTATTTGTTTTTTACTTACTCAGACCGATTTGGCTTCCTATTATACAGATATTTATGACTGCCATATCCCCATTTATTGTTGCTGCTTTTATTAGTTACCTCCTTCATCCTCTTGTAGAAAAGGTCCATCGAGAAGGGATTCCTAGAGGGTTAGCCATTGGTTTGATCTACCTGGTGTTTTTTGGTGTTGTAGGGTATGGACTATTTAAAGGAATCCCTGTATTCATAAATCAAATGATTGACGTGGCGGAAAGAGCACCTGAAATGGCAGAGCTATATCGGAATTATATCGTTCGTTTTCATTCACAAACATCAAACTGGCCATTTGGACTGCATGAACGTCTGGAACAAATAATCAACACTATGGAAATGAAACTAAGTTCGTTCGTCAATGTATTGATAGAAGGATTAAGTGGGCTATCGGACTTTTTCTTCTTTGTGGTACTCATCCCGCTTATATCCTTTTATTTGCTGAAAGATGCTGATAGGATAATTGCCTTTGGGTTAAAGCTATTCCCTAAAAAAACAAGGGGAACGATTAAACAGTTTTTAACGGACATTGATCATTCATTAGGTGGTTATCTACGTGGCCAGTTGCTGGTATGTTCTATTATAGGGGCTTTTGCTGCTATTCTCTTTTGGTTTTTTGGTATGAACTATCCCTTACTGCTGGGTATCATTATTGGGGTGACGAATATTATCCCCTATTTCGGGCCATTGATTGGTGCTGTTCCGGCATTACTTGTAGCGGTCACTATTTCAACAAGTATGGTCATCAAGGTGGCGATCATCATTATTGTCCTTCAATTCCTTGAAGGGAACGTCATTTCACCAATCATAATGGGAAAAACGTTAAAGCTCCACCCGCTTGTTATCATTTTTGCTTTACTTGTAGGTGGAGAGATAGGCGGAATTCTTGGCTTAATTCTTGCTGTTCCTATCCTCGCATTTTTAAAGGTTGCGATTACCCATAGTAATTTGTTAAATGAATAATTGATAAACAGTGACTGTGAAACATTGACAAAGAAAACACTAATGACTATAATCCAACATATAACGGATATATTTAAAATATGTTGATGGACCGAGTATGCTTAAGTCCTTCCGTAATGTAAATTGCATTTACATGAAAGAGAGAAGTCTCCGTGGCTGAAAGAGACTTTGGAAGAAGAGAAGCAGAACGCTAATCCGGAGTGCGGGCAAACCCCGCCGTTTAAACCGCGTTAAGGTTTCTGAGGTGACGAAACAATCATGTTTCGTAATCAGGGTGGTACCGCGAGTCAAGCTCTCGTCCCTGCTTTTTGGGATGAGGGCTTTTTTGTGTATAAAAAAGGAGGAGTCAATCAAATGAAGTACATGACTGGGGCAGAAATTCGCCAAATGTTTTTAGATTTCTTTCAGGAAAAAGGTCACAGAATTGAACCGAGTGCATCATTAGTGCCGGTAGAAGATCCAACCCTGCTATGGATTAATTCCGGTGTTGCAACATTAAAAAAATATTTTGATGGCCGAGTTATTCCGGATAACCCGCGAATAACTAATGCCCAAAAATCGATTAGAACAAACGATATTGAAAATGTTGGTAAAACAGCACGGCACCATACTTTCTTTGAAATGCTGGGTAACTTCTCAATTGGTGAATACTTCAGAGAAGATGCAATCAAATGGGGATGGGAGTTATTAACGGACGAGCGTTGGTTTGCAATGCCAAAAGATAAACTCTATATTACCTACTATCCAGCTGATAAAGATACCTATAATGTATGGAAAAGCTTGGGGGTTCCAGATGATCATTTAATTCCGCTTGAAGATAACTTCTGGGAAATTGGTGAAGGCCCATCTGGACCTGATACTGAAATTTTCTTTGACCGTGGAACCAAATTCGACCCTGAAGATATTGGAATTCGTTTAATAGAAGAAGACATCGAAAATGACCGCTATATCGAAATTTGGAATATCGTATTGTCTCAATTTAATGCTAATCCAGAAATCCCACGCAGTGAATATCCGGAATTGCCTAAGAAAAACATAGATACAGGTATGGGCCTTGAGCGGATGGCATCCATTTTCCAAAATGGTGACACGAACTTTGATACGGATTTATTCTTGCCAATTATTCATAAGACAGAAGAAATTTCTGGTCAAACATATAGAACAAGCGCAGAAAAAGATGTGGCGTTTCGTGTGATTGCTGACCATGTTCGTACTGTGGCCTTTGCTATAGGTGATGGTGCGCTTCCGTCCAACGAAGGTCGAGGATATGTATTACGGAGATTGTTGCGAAGAGCTGTCCGTTTTGCTAAGAAAATCGGCATTAATAAACCGTTTATGTATGAACTGGTGCCGGTTGTCGCTGATATCATGGTGGATTATTATCCGGAAGTTCAACAGAAGAAGGATTTCATAGCGAAGGTTGTCCGTAATGAAGAAGAACGTTTCCATGAAACATTGCATGATGGGTTAGCGATTCTTTCCGAAGTCATTGTAGCAGAGAAAAAAAGAGGAAGCGATACAGTAAATGGATATGATGTATTCCGTCTTTATGATACGTATGGATTCCCTGTTGAACTGACAGAAGAGTATGCTGAAGATGAAGGGATGAAAATTGACCGCAAAGGTTTCGAAAGGGAAATGGAAGCTCAACGGACGCGCGCGCGTGCTGCACGCCAGGATGTGGATTCTATGCAAGTGCAAAGCGGTGTTTTAGGAGATATCAAAGTACAAAGTAAATTTGTCGGATATGAAACTCTGCAATGCCCGGCCAAAGTGGAAGCTATCATCAAAAATGGTGAAAAAGTAGATGACGCCATGGCTGGAGAGGAAGTCCAAGTCATATTGGATCAAACTCCTTTTTATGCGGAAAGCGGCGGACAAATTGCAGATAAGGGATTCTTTGAAGGTGATGATTTAAGAGTATTCGTAAAAGATGTTCAAAAAGCGCCGAATGGTCAAAATCTGCATACAGTCATTGTGGAATACGGATTGCTGAAGGAAGGAATGGAAGGCAAAGCGATTGTGGATGAAGCCAATCGTCGTAAGATTATTAAAAATCATACGGCAACACATCTCTTACATCAGGCGTTGAAAGATGTACTGGGAACGCATGTTAACCAGGCTGGTTCTTTAGTTAGACCAGATCGACTTCGTTTTGACTTTTCCCATTTTGGACAAGTAACGGAAGAAGAGCTTGAACAAATTGAGCAAATCGTTAATGATAAAATTTGGAAGAGTATAGACGTAACGATTGAAAATAAAGCTATTGATGAAGCAAAGGCAATGGGTGCAATGGCTTTATTCGGAGAAAAGTATGGTGATATCGTACGTGTTGTACAAGTGGGAGATTATAGCTTAGAGCTATGCGGTGGTTGCCATGTACCTAATACGTCAACGATCGGGCTCTTCAAAATTGTCTCTGAAGGCGGAATTGGCGCAGGTACGAGAAGGATTGAAGCCGTAACTGGTGAATCTGCTTACCTGCAATTAAAAGAACAAATTGGTGTTCTGCGTCAGGCAGCGGCTAAGGTTAAAGCAAATCCAAAAGATTTACCGGCAAAAATCGATTCCTTATTAGGTGAACTAAAAGATGCCCAAAAAGAAAATGAATCTTTGGCAGCAAAACTTTCTAATATAGAAGCAGGAAATATTCAAACCAAAGCTGAATCTATCAATGGTGTAACAGTCTTATCTGCAAAGGTACAGGCACAGGATATGAATAATCTAAGAAATATGGCTGATGAATTAAAGCAAAAGCTTGGGTCTTCTATTATTGTCCTTGGCAGTACACAAGGTGATAAAGTGAACCTGATTGCAGCAGTGACGAAGGATTTGATAGATCAGGGATACCATGCAGGTAAAATTATTAAAGAAGTTGCTGCACGCTGCGGAGGCGGCGGAGGCGGACGTCCTGATATGGCACAGGCTGGCGGTAAAAATCCAGCAGATTTAGATGCTGCACTTGAATTGGTAAAAGAACTGGTTAACCGATAAAAAGAGGGGGCGATTTACCCCCCTTCTATCTAATTGATTAGGGAGGCAATATTTCAGATTTGCCGAACTATCATTTGAATTTTATTATTCGGTTTAATTAGTGTACAATAGGAAGACAAGGAAATATAGCTTTTTTGAATGAAAGCGGGGTGCGTTGAAATGAGTTCATTTGATAAAACAATGAAATTTAATTTCCCGGATGATTCCTTCGAACATGATGTAAGGAATGTTTTAATGGAAGTCTATAATGCTCTGAACGAAAAAGGTTATAACCCTATTAATCAAATTGTAGGATATCTTTTATCAGGAGACCCTGCTTATATTCCGCGTCATAATGATGCACGGAATCTTATTAGAAAGCTTGAAAGAGATGAGATTATAGAAGTACTGGTCAAATCTTATTTAGAGCACCAACGAGAGGGATAATATGAGAATTGTAGGTCTTGATGTGGGGAGTAAAACTGTAGGAGTGGCCATCAGTGACGAAATGGGATGGACTGCTCAAGGTTTAGAAACCATAGCGATAGACGAAGAGAAGAATCAGCTTGGCCTGAAACGTTTAGATGAAATTCTAAAACCTTATAAAGTAGATAAATTTGTCGTCGGTTTGCCAAAAAATATGAATGGGACAATTGGTCCCAGAGGTGAGGCAAGTCAATATTATGCTTCAAAGCTTGAAAAGCGATATAAGGTGCCGGTTGTTTTGTGGGATGAGCGTTTAACCACAATGGCCGCTGAACGTGTTTTATTGGATGCGGATGTCAGCCGTAAAAAACGTAAAAAAGTAATAGATAAAATGGCTGCTGTACTTATTCTGCAAGGATATTTAGACAGCGGCAGCAAATAATTTTGAGGTGATCACATGGAAGAAAATATGATAACTATTATTGATGAAAATGGTAACGAACAGTTGCATGAAATTTTACTTACTTTTGAATTGGATGATTATGATAAACAATATGTAGTATTCGCGCCAGTAGGAAATGAAGAAGATGAAGATGATGACCTCATCCATGTAGCATCTTTTATTCCTGATGAAACAGGTGAAGTTGGAACTTTAAATGATATAGAAGATGATAAAGAATGGGCTATGGTTGAAGAAGTTATCAATACGTTCTTTGACGACGAAGAAGAATAAACATCCAAACACAGCTCTCCCGATTTTCTCGGGAGAGCTTTTTATATGGATGGCGCAAATTTTTTTGCGGAATGATAGAGTATTTTATAAATATAATCATTGATCCTTATAATTAAAATAAATCATGTCCGGGAATGGTCGACATTTAGAGAGGGAAAAGCTAAAATGTTATAAAAAGTAAATGTCTATTAATGAGTGATTATACTATTATCTTGTACTTCTTAAAAAAAATTTATGATAATCATTGACAGATTCCGCTAATATTTGCAATAAATAAAGAGGGCTATTGTAATAAAAATGCCTTAAGGGGGCATCACTTTTGGAAAATGAGAATAATTGGAAGAAAGAACAGATGAAGGTAAAGCTTCGCGAAAGACAAAGTGAGGCTAAAGTGGTGAGAAAAATTGTTGCCGTTTCGTTAGCGGCTTTCATCATTATTTCGGCACTGGCTGCACTTGGCGGGTACTTGTATATTTCCTCTGCTTTAAAGCCCGTTGATCCTGATAATAAAGATGCGATCAAGGTAGAAATCCCACGAGGGTCTGGAATTAGCTTGATTTCTCAAACTTTAGAGGATAACGGAGTCATCAAAAATGCTAAAGTATTTAAATACTTTGTTAAGTTCAAAAATGAATCTGGTTTCCAAGCTGGAACGTATGACTTGACACAATCCATGACAATTCAGGAAATAATTGATCACATCAAAAATGGAAAAGTGGCCGAGACCTATCGTATCACCATTCCTGAAGGTAGAGATCTGCAACAAATTTCCGAAATTATTGCTGATAAAACAGGCAAAAAGTCTAGAAATGTCTTAGCTGTCATCAATAAAAACGAATTTATTAAAGAAATGATGAAAACCTATCCGGATTTATTAACGGATGATATCCTTGGTGAGGATATCAGATATCCATTGGAAGGGTATTTATATCCGGCAACCTACTCATTCTATGAAGAAGATCCAACTATTGAGTCGATTGTCAGTCACATGATTAAAAAGTCCAACGATATTATCGTAAAGTATAAGGATGAGATGGCTAAGGGAAAATGGACACCGCACGCTTTATTAACAATGGCATCTTTAATTGAAGAAGAAGCGACGGAAAAGGTGGATCGTGATAAAATATCTGCCGTGTTTAGGAATAGGATAGAGAAAGATATGCCTCTGCAAACAGACCCAACCGTTCTGTATGCATTAGGTGAACATAAAAATAGGGTTACCTATAAAGACTTAGAGGTCGATTCACCGTATAATCTTTATCGAAATAAAGGATTAACACCGGGTCCAATCGCCAATGCAGGTGAAACATCCATTCAGGCAGCGTTAAATCCGGCCAATATTGATGATCTTTATTTCCTTGCTACTAAGTCAGGAGAAGTCATTTTTAACAAAACATTGGAAGAGCATAATAAGGATAAAGCGAAGCATATCACGAATAATTAGTGCTATTCAGGGGAACGATGGAAATAAAGAAACGTTTCGCTTCTTTCCCCTAAATATGCTAAAATATTCGAAGTGCATAAAATAGTGTATGTATACAAAGAAAGCCATGAGGCTTTCTCATTTTTTTGAATTAAGCAAAGTAAAGGGTTTGGAGGAATGAGGATGAATAAGAATCTTGATGAATATTTACAGACTCTAGTACCTTCTCGTAATGATTTACTAAGTGAAATGGAAGAGTACGCAAGTAAGAATGGTGTTCCGATTATGGAGTTAACCGGTATGGAGTCTATGTTACAGATTCTAAAAATCCAAAAGCCACGTACTATTTTGGAAATTGGGACAGCTATCGGTTATTCTGCTTTACGAATGGCGTACGCTCTGCCAAGTGTTTCCATACTCACAATAGAAAGAGACGAAGAACGAATAGAAAAAGCGCACCATTTTATTGAAAGAGCGGGTATGGGAAACAGAATTAACATTGTTGAAGGCGATGCACTTGAGACTGAAACGATTGTTTCTCCCGAAGGACCTTTCGATTGTATATTTATTGACGCTGCTAAAGGACAATATAAACGCTTCTTTGAAATATATGAAAAGTATTTAAATCAGGGAGGGATCATCCTTTCTGATAATGTTCTGTTTAAGGGCATGGTTGCTCTTGAACAGGAAAAGATTGAATCAAAGCGTACAAAGAATTTGGTCAATAAAATAAAAGGCTATAATGAATGGCTCATGAGTAAAGATGACTTTGATACAGTCATACTACCAGTTGGGGATGGATTGGCTATCAGTATTAAACGAGGTGAAAAAGCATGAAAAAACCTGAGCTATTAGTTACACCCAAAACGACAGCAGACATTATCCCGTTAATAGAAGCGGGTGCAGATGCATTTGTCATTGGTGAACAGCGTTATGGACTAAGATTGGCTGGAGAGTTTGATAGAGAGGCTGTTAAAGAGGCGATTCGGCTTGCTCATTCACAAGGAAAAAAAGTGTATGTGGCCATGAATGCCATATTTCATAACGAGAAAGTGGACGAGTTATCCGATTATTTACGATTCTTGGATGAGAATCATGCAGATGCTGTTATATTTGGCGATCCTGCTGTCTTGATGGCAGCGCGGGAAGCTGCTCCAGCTTTACCCCTCCACTGGAATACAGAAACGACTGCAACCAATTGGTTCACTTGTAATTACTGGGGAACGAAAGGGGCTAAACGCGCGGTCCTTGCCCGGGAAATTAATATGGATGCTATCGTGGAAATCAAAGAACATGCAGAAGTAGAAATTGAAGTACAGGTGCATGGAATGACAGCGATGTTCCAGTCAAAGCGGACACTTATCGGCAATTATTTTAATTATCAGGGTCGCAATATGAAAGTGAATAATTTAAAGGACGACAAAGGTTTATTCTTACATGATCCGGAGCGTAATGCCAAATATCCTATCTTTGAAGATGAAAATGGTACACATATTATGAGCCCAAATGACATTTGCATTATAGATGAATTGGCAGAAATGCTTGAAGCTGGTGTGGACTCCTTTAAAATTGACGGGATTCTAAAAGATTCTGATTATATCATTGAGGTAACAAAATTATATCGCCAGGCGATTGATTTATATGCACTAAATCCGGATCTATATGAAGATAAAAAGAATGATTTACTGCAAAAAGCCGAAGAACTTCAGCCGGCAAACAGAATGTTGGATACCGGCTTCTTTTTTAAAGAGACTGTTTATTAACAGGGAATGGAGGATGACCGAAGAATGTCCGTGTCAGAAAATCGAATTTCTCAAGTCATTGACGGGAAACGCGTTATTATAAAAAAACCGGAATTACTGGCTCCTGCCGGTAACCTGGAAAAGTTGAAAATCGCGGTCCGCTATGGTGCTGATGCCGTCTTTATCGGTGGTCAGGAATATGGGCTGCGCTCCAATGCCGGTAACTTTTCATTGGCAGAAATGAAGGAAGGTGTGGAGTTCGCCAAACAATATGGTGCCAAAATATATGTTACGACCAATATCTTTGCTCACAATGAGAATATTGAAGGTCTTCCTGAATACTTAAAAGGTATTGAGGAGGCTGGTGTAACAGGTATTATTGTGGCTGACCCATTAATCATAGAGACGTGTAAAAAGGCTGCTCCAAAGCTGGAAATTCATCTAAGTACACAGCAATCTTTATCAAACTGGAAAGCTGTACAGTTTTGGAAAGAAGAAGGGTTGGACCGTGTCGTGTTGGCACGTGAAACAAGCGGAGAAGAAATAAAGCTTATGAAAGAAAAGGTAGATATCGAAATAGAAACCTTTATTCATGGGGCCATGTGTATAGCGTATTCTGGGCGCTGTACGCTATCGAACCATATGACAGCTCGTGACTCTAACCGAGGCGGCTGCTGTCAATCATGCAGATGGGATTATCATTTATATACCCATACTGAAGATGGTGAGAAACCACTATTTGAAGAAGAGGATGAAGCATTTGCGATGAGTCCTAAAGATTTAAAGCTGGTCGAATCCATTCCAACCATGATTGAAATGGGAATTGACAGTTTGAAAATTGAAGGGCGTATGAAATCCATTCACTATATCGCTACAGTTGTCAGTGTATATCGTAAGGTTATTGATGCCTATTGTGCGGATCCGGACAACTTTGTTTTTAAAGAAGAGTGGATTACAGAGCTGAATAAGTGTGCGAACCGTGAAACAGCTCCTGCTTTCTTTGAAGGTGTACCAAACCATAAGGAGCAAATGTTTGGTAATCATAATAATAAAACTACACATGATTTTGCCGGACTTGTTCTATCGTATGATGAACAGACATCTATCGTTACCTTACAGCAAAGAAATTACTTTAAACCGGGAGATGAAATTGAATTTTTCGGACCTAATATCGATAACTTTACACAAACAGTCGGTACTATTTGGGATGAGGATGGCAATGAATTAGATGCTGCGAGACATCCGCTTATGACAGTCCGTTTGAAAGTAAATCAACCGGTGCATCCATATGATATGATGAGGAAGGAGAACTAAAAATGACTAAACCAATTGTAATTGGGGTTGCAGGAGGCTCGGGTTCCGGGAAAACGAGCGTAACAAAAGCAATTTATGAACAATTCAAGGGCCATTCCATTATGATTCTTGAACAAGATTATTATTATAAAGATCAAAGCCATCTTCCCTTTGAGGAACGATTAAAAACAAATTATGATCACCCATTGGCTTTCGATAATGATCTTTTATTGGAGCATATTAACAAACTGCTCAAATACGAAGAAATTGAAAAGCCAGTTTATGATTATTCTATGCATACACGTTCAAGTGAAGTCATACGGGTTGAACCCAAGGATGTTATTATCCTTGAGGGTATCTTAGTTCTTGAAGATGAGCGATTACGCGATATAATGGATATTAAACTATTTGTTGATACTGATGCAGATCTTCGTATTATACGTCGACTAATGCGTGATATAAAGGAACGGGGACGTTCGATTGACTCTGTGATTGAACAATATACATCTGTGGTTCGACCTATGCACAACCAATTTATTGAGCCTACTAAGCGCTATGCAGATATTATCATTCCAGAGGGCGGTCATAATCATGTGGCCATTGATTTAATGGTAACTAAAATCCAGACTATCCTGGAACAGAAATCAATGATATAAGATTTCTCTGGATTTTGTATTATATTACCATATGAATAACAAAAAAGTTATCCATTTTTTAAAAAATTTTGATAAAATTAATAGACAAATCAATAAAAAGAAACTAAGCTAACAATGAGTGCAATTGCGCGTTCAAGTGAGAACGCGCAATTCCTATACCAATAAAAGGGTATATACATAATTGTTAAATGCATATATATACATGGATCACCTAATAGCAGTTCGTGCAATGGTGAAAGTACAAAAGGAGTGGAATTTTTTGGGTACTGACAAAGTATTCCCTATGACTAAAGAGGGAAAAGAAAAATTAGAGAAAGAATTAGAACTTTTAAAAACCGTTAAACGTAAGGAAGTTGTTGAACGGATTAAAATTGCCCGCAGTTTTGGGGACTTATCCGAAAACTCTGAGTATGATTCTGCTAAAGAAGAGCAGGCATTTGTTGAAGGAAGAATCACAACAATTGAAAATATGATTAGAAATGCTCAAATCATTGAATCCAGTACATCAAAGGATGGAATAGTAACACTGGGTAAAACTGTAACCTTCAAAGAGCTGCCTGACGGTGAAGAAGAATCCTATACAATTGTAGGTTCTGCAGAAGCTGACCCATTTGAGTCTAAAATTTCAAACGATTCTCCAATTGCCCGCAGCTTAATGGGCAAAAAACCTGGTGATGAAGTAACGGTTTCAACACCTGGTGGTGACATGGAAGTCGTTATCGTATCCGTTCAATAATTTGAAATTTAATGTATGCCATAAAAAAGCGCCCATTTGGGTGCTTTTTTATTTTATCCTGTATTGGTTTGAAAAAGGCTTGTACCGTCGAAACTGGTAGGAGTAAGGGGGTGTGTTTATGAAAAAAAGAATGGTAGGGATTGGAATCAGTTTTCTGGCACTGTTCAGCTTATTAACAGCCCAGCTGATACATATACAGCTAGTGAAGCCAAAGGATTATTCTAAGCATCGCGTTAATTTATTAGAAAATAGTGTGAAACAACGAATCGATGAAATTACATTGGATGATGGGAGAGGCGGATTTCTTGATCGTGAGGGTAAGCCAATATCCTATCAGGAAAAAGCAGTTTTGGTGATGTTCCCTTTTGTTAAACATTTACAATGGCCTGCAGATAAAGTGGCAGCCATTCTTGGAGTAGATAAAGAATTATTGCTGCAAAGGCTTAAGGAAGAAGAAGAACCATTTATTTTTGAAGACAATTCCATAAAAGAATTAACAGAAGTGCAAATGGTGCAAATTAACAATCTCCATATCCCGGGAATTATTGGTGTAAAGAAGTTAGGGGGAATTTCTAATCCGCCAGCAGGACATCTTCTTGGTTCATTAACATTAAATAAGAATGATATTGATTCTGCTAATGAAAATGGGTATACTCCGGTAAATTACCAAACAAAAGTAGGAAAAACCGGATTACAAAAAGCTTTCCAGATTTTTTTACAGGGAAATGGCAGTAAAAAATTGGTTTATCATAAAGCGGCTAATGGCCTGCCTATGTTTGGGATAGATGTTCGTTATTTAGATGAAAGTCAATCTGGCGAAAGAATTAATATTCAAACTACCCTTGATCAGGATTATCAAAAACTAGCGGAGGAAGTAGCTGAGAATAACGGGCTGAAAAAAGGCGGAATTATCCTTTTGGATGTTGAGAACAATGATATCTTGGCAATGGTCTCCATGCCGCGTGAGAATAAAAAAATAAACGATATGAGCAACCATAATCAAATGATTACTCCTCAGACTCCCGGTTCAGTCTTTAAAACGGTTATTGCGGCTGCCGCCATAGAAGAAGGATTATCTCTGGACGGAAGACAATTCAATGGTAATTTGGATCATTTAAATCGGCCTGTGGATGAAAATTCTGGAAGGTTGCTCGGGAGTATAGATTTTAAAACAGGCTTTGCCTTAAGCAGCAATCAGGTGTTTGGAGTTTTGGGAAAAGAATTGGCAAAGAAAAATCCAAATCTTATTGAACAGTATGCCGAACGACTCGGCTTAATCAACCTGAATGGATGGACAGGAAGGGTGTTTCATACTTCTGTCATTAAACAACTGCCGGAAGAGAAAGCGGGTGTTATTTGGGCAGAATCCTCCATGAGGAAGGACGATAATTTTGTGGCCAATACTTCAATCGGCCAATTAAACGTAAAAGTAACTCCACTTGCCATTGCCAGTATGATGGCTACGATTGCCAGAGGGGGAGAAAGGAAAATGGTAAGGGCTGCCTCAAAAGCTGTTGATCATGATGGATTAACTATTGCCTCCTTTAAAGAAAAAGGGATAGAGGGTAAAACCATTTCGAACATTACAGCCAGTAAAGTACAACAATTATTAAGAGGGGTAGTAACAACTACAGGAAAGAATGCAACTGCAGGAAATCTATATACAGCTGAGTATGAGATTGCTGGTAAATCAGGCACAGCTGAAATTGGTATAAAAGAAGATAAATCAAAACAAATGTATAATAAATGGTTTGCCGGGTATTTTCCGTTTCATGAACCAAAGTATGCAATGGTGATTGTAAATTTAGAGACACCTGGAAATTCAGGTGCAGTAACTCCTTTATATTTGCAAATGGTAAACGGGATCCACGCAATTAATCAAAAAAGAGGCATAGAATAAAAAATATGACGAAAAATTGAATAACTTTTAGTGTTTACCTATCCATGTTAAAATAATCTTTATTAGAATATTAGGGGGAAGTATATATGGATAGGCAAGATAAATATCCTTCGCGTATGACTAAACGTAAGGATAAAAAGGTAAATAAAGTCTACAATATACTGATTACAGTTGTCATTCTCCTTATTATCGTGGTTGGAGCTGCTATATTTTTAGGAAACAATGATGAACCGGTAAGTCAGAATACAAATACAAACTCTACGAATGAACAATCGGAAAGTAATAAAGAAGAGGAAGCTGACAACCAGGAAACTGCAACTAATGAGGATGAGCAATCCACTGAGGATGAGAAAGAAGTAAGTCAGGATCAAGAGAAAGATAAAGACTCCTCAAAATCAGAAGAAGATACAGTAGAATCAGAGAAAGTTGAAGAAGAAGGATCTGACGAAAACGTTGAAGAAGCATACTCTGATCCTTCATGGAAACCCGTTGGTACAGAACAAAGCGGAGAGCATGTTACACAATATGAAAAAGGTTCCGCGGATTGGAATGAAATGGAACGTGCTATTGCTTATGGAGCAGGCATCGACCAAAGTAATATGACTCTATGGTATTTAGAAAATGGCGGTGAACCAAATAAAGCCATTGGGACCATATCACCTAAAGATGGATCAAGCACGTATCGTGTGTATATCCAATGGGTTGATGGTGAAGGATGGAAACCAATAAAGGTAGAAAAACTCCTTAAGAATGATAAAGCAAGCTAATACTAATATCACTACTTGTAAAAGGCTGCCCAACTTGGCAGCCTTTTGCTTACTTGCTTACTATGATTGCTGCGAGCCGCCTCTTATACATAACGGAGGCCAACAGGATGTTGGTCATGAAGACGTTGCCACAGGACGTGGCGTTCTTAGTCTTCGTTCCTTAATTCAGCCGTTTCAGCTTTTTAGTCAATCCAGCTTCGGCTCCTAGCTCCTCGAGTCATAAGTGTAGCCACTGCGGGAGGGAAATCGCCTCCCTACGTGACTCCTCTTATGCTTGTCGGAGCTGACCAGTCGCCTCAGCTTTTTAGTTTATAGTGCACAGCTGTTGTGTATGTTGGTTTGCCTTCGGGGGTGGTGTAGACTTGGTAGGATATATTATGTACAGATAGCATGATTGCTTTGTTTTGGTCTATTTTTTGTTGAATTTTCCTTTCAAGGTCTTGCAAAGAAGAAGCCTCAAAAAATTCAACTTTGTCTTCAATCAATTCTAATTTAAAATCCACTTTTTACGCCTCCTTCATTTTCAAAACTAGTCTATCAAAAATACGACGAATACACTAGTTCCGAGACAGAAATGAGTACCTGTTTCTGAGGATGAATTGTGGTAGAATGATACTATTGTCATTAACTTTTAATTTTAAAGGAGCTATATAGATGAAAATTGCTATCATTGGCGCAATGGAAGAAGAAGTTGCGTATTTGCGTGAGAATATAGAGAATGCCGAGTCTGTTGTAATTGCTAATACAGAATATACAAACGGGCAAATGTATGGCGTTGATGTTGTACTATTGAAATCCGGTATAGGAAAAGTAAATGCAGCAATGGGGACGGCAATCCTTCTTGAGAAATTTAAGCCGGATTATATTATAAACACAGGTTCTGCAGGTGGCTATAACCCTGACTTAAATGTGGGAGACATGGTTATTTCAACTGAGGTGCGCCACCATGATGTAGATGTTACGGCATTTGATTATGAATATGGGCAGGTTCCTCAATTGCCAGCAGCCTTTACTGCGGATGAAAGCCTGGTGGCACTTGCGGAGAAAGTTGCTGGAAGCATTGATGGAGTAGGTGTTGGAAAAGGCTTAATAGCCACTGGTGATGTATTTATGTCTGATCCTGAACGTGTACGTTTTGTCAGAGAAAAGTTTCCAGAATTGCAGGCTGTTGAGATGGAAGCAGCAGCTATTGCTCAGGTAGCTTATCAATTTAATATTCCATTCGTTGTTACACGAGCATTAAGTGATATTGCTGGGAAAGAATCTGACCTATCATTTGACCAATTCCTGGAAAAAGCTGCCCTGCATTCAGCTCAATTGGCAATGGGCATCGTAAAAGAATTAGTCTAATATTTAAAAGCTCTGTCTTATACGCCGAGACAGAGCTCTTTTTATTATTCCCTTTTCAGATAGTTTAGGTTCTGTGAACTTTACTAATCTATTGAATAGCCAAGTTTACGCAATGGTTTGCCTTCCACTATTTACATTAGCAGGATGGGAAATATCATGTTACTGTATTACTAGTTTTTAATTGGAAGGTGGTAGTTCCCTTGAAAGAAAAAATGATAGATTATAAACGTTTTGGTACAACGCTCCTTATGTTTGCTGTTTTTCTCTTTTTGGGATCCATATTACCAAAAGAAGGCATGAGTGAAGTTGTGAAAGAATATTTAACTTTTGCTACTGTAGGCGTATTGGTATTATCTACAATATTTTTTGCTCTATCCATGAAATACGCCAAATTAATACAAGATGAAGAATAATAGTTTCTAAAAATAATAGGTCAACTCCATATAGTGAGTTGGCTTTTTTGTTGTAACAAGGGAAATCTACTTATCATGGCTCTGACAGTAAAAATAAGGAATACACTTATAGAATTTTTTTATAGTTTAGTTCTGCATTGTTGATGTGATGAATATATTGACAAAGTGTGCTAAAAACAAACATGGGTATAGTTCAAGGAGGTTATCAAGTGACTATCAATATGATCCTGTTCACTGTCACAATTAAATCCAATAAGTTAGATCGTTCTGAATATGTTTCAATACGCCAAGCAGAAAATGAAATGCTTGATCGCAAGACAATTATGATTAATAAATTTTATTAATTCATTCTATTTTTATAAAGTCTGCAAGGCTCTTAAAGTTTTTTTACGGAAAAAAAGCTACAAGCATGCTAAAACATGCCTATTATTTGGATGGCAGTGGTTAATTATGATAAATCATATTGTTTTAAACGTATCTAAATATCTCTGGATTAATTAAGATAGCGTATAATTCTAAACTCACAGCACAGTATAATCAATTATTCTTTAAGAACAAGTTAATTGGGACTAACTCCCTATGTTGAATTTTGGTTATCAAGAAATATAAGGGGGTGGTTACCATATATTATTTGTAATGGGTGTTGCCGTTATTACGATCAGACTTGTTATTGTTGCTGATATAACAATTATAAAATCATGAATAGAGAAACTTATGCAGAGCATAAGTTTTTCCCCTATTAGGTTCCAAAGTAACCGCCGCCAGAGAAACCCCAAAAGCCAAAGAAGAATAATAAGATGAATAAAATGATAAGAATAGCAAATCCAGCTCCAAACCCACCTCGGCAGGGCGGCGGAGGGCAGCCCCAGCCAAAACTGGGTCCCCCATAAGGATAAGGATACATAAATGAACCTCCTTATACATTAGATTATTGCTATAGTATGGGGAAATGCCTCCAAAGGATTGGGGATAAAATAAATAACTTAATTCTTAAAGGACATGCAAGGGATAGAGGCTGTTGTCATACATTCTAATAATCTAACTGTTTGAAACAGTGAGGAGCTGATCTTTAATGGCAGGGGTTTTAGCAGCATTTGGATATTTTATTAAAGAATTGGTTTTTCTTGTCTCCTATGTGAAAAACAATGCATTTCCCCAACCGTTATCAGCAAAGGAAGAAAGGGAATGTATTGAAAGGATGGCGAAAGGAGATGCGGAGGCAAGGAATTTATTAATTGAACATAATCTAAGGCTTGTAGCTCACATTGTGAAGAAGTTTGAAAATACTGGGGAGGATACCGAAGATCTTATCTCAATCGGGACGATTGGCTTAATAAAGGCTATTGAATCATATTCTTCAGGCAAAGGCACGAAACTTGCTACATATGCGGCACGTTGTATAGAGAATGAAATTTTGATGCACCTTCGAGTGATAAAAAAAACAAAGAAAGATGTATCTTTACATGACCCGATTGGTCAAGATAAAGAAGGAAATGAAATATCATTGCTTGATATATTAAAATCTGAGTCTGAGGATGTCATTGACACAATCCAACTTAATATGGAACTTGAAAAAGTAAAGCAATATATTGATATACTTGATGACCGTGAAAAAGAAGTGATCGTTGGCAGGTTTGGTCTGGATTTAAAAAAGGAAAAGACACAAAGAGAGATAGCGAAAGAACTTGGTATTTCCCGTAGCTATGTTTCGAGAATTGAAAAAAGAGCTTTAATGAAAATGTTCCATGAATTTTATCGGGCAGAGAAGGAAAAAAGGAAGAAAAAATAGTTAAAACGGGCAAAAGATACTTGTCCGTTTTTTTGGGTGGAAGGAAATAATATTGACACGCTTTTAAGAAATTGAGGTGTCAATATGGAAAGATTTAACCCTCAGGATTCTCCATCCTATTTTTACCGATTCGGTTGCATGGTAACCCAATACTATAAGGTAATTTTGTTTATTTGGGGGCTGCTATTCATTGGCGGGATAACGCTAATGCCATCTTTTTTTAATCATCTCGCACCTCCGCAGTTAGATGTAAGTGGATCACAATCTGAACTAACTCAAAAATTAATAGAACGTACATTTACAAAAGATATGGGTGAACAGAATTTTCTTATCTTTCATTCCGATAAACAGACAATAAATGAAAATCATTTTTATGAAAATGTAGATCATGTACTGGCTGATATTCAAGAAATAGAAGGGGTAACAGTTCTTGCTCATCCACTTGAAGAACAGCTTATGGAGGGGACTAACCAAATTTCATCAGATTTGCACACGTGTTATGCTTTACTTTTCATTGAAGGAAATAAGGAACACATACTAGGGACAGTTGATAGGCTTCATGCATATTTGGATTCAAAAAAGGGGGATCTGGAACTATATTTGACTGGCTCTACTCCGACAATAAAAGATTTGACCCATATGGAAAAGCGTGATCTTTCCTTTGCGGAAAAGATAGGAATGCCTTTTGTCCTGGTGGTTCTTTTGGTGGCATTTGGTTCCCTTACAGCAGCAATGATTCCGATTATTATGGGGGCCATGGCTGTTATAATTACCTTTGGATGTTTAAGTATTTCAGGGTACCAGGATTTTGATGTTATTGTACCGAGTGTAGTCACGATGATAGGGCTTGGAATAGGAATTGATTATTCATTATTCCTGATTATGAGATACAAGGAAGAACTCCAAAAAACAGATTCACATCAGGCAATTGCCATAGCAATCGCCACCAGTGGAAAGTCTATATTTTTATCTGGTATGACGGTTATGATCTCGTTAATAGGGCTTCCTCTTGTTCATGCAAAATTATTTCTAAATCTAACGATCGGCACGTTTGCTGTTTTATTCGTACTAATACTGCTGACGCTTACTTTTTTACCTTCATTATTGTGTTTGCTGGGCCATCGTTTGAATAGCTTTTCCATACCATTTATGAAGACAAAGTCTAATCAGACAAGAAATTATATGTATAGATGGACAAAACATATCATGAAGTACTCCATTTCCTATTTAATTGGTACGACGATAATTCTTGCAGCACTCACAACACCATTATTAAAGATCCAGTTAGGAATAGGGCTTAATCAAGATGCCTTAAAGGATTATCCATCTGGTAAGGGGAATGCACTGTTAGAGAGAGAATTTGTTGCTGGTTTATATTCACCGGTTCTATTGGTACAGAAAGCTAAAGGTAATCAATTTAGTATGGATGAGCTCCAGGGAATCGCTGCGATGACGGATATTCTTCAAACCTATGATGAGGTCCAAATGATTTCTTCTATAACGGAATTAACCAATCATTTATCAGGCAATCAATCAAGTGAAGTGCTAGAATTACTCAGACTGCCGGAACTAAAGCCTTATACCAAGTTTTTGGTAAATGAGGATTTTAATGTAGCACCTCTCATGATTACCTTGAAATATGCACCTGATTCTGTTGAAGCAAAAGCATTTGTCTCTAAAATAAGTGAGCGTTTCAAAAAAGAAGTAAATGACGGGACTCTCTATATTGGTGGATTTACAGCACAAATAAATGATTTACACGAAGAAACGGTGAAAAAAACGCCCATTGTCATCCTTATTATATTAATGATTTCCTATTGTTTTTTGGTAATTGCTTTCAAAAGTTTGCTCATTCCAGTAAAAGCTATACTTTTAAATATTATTTGTGTAACAGCGGCGTGCGGAATGACAGTAGCTGTCTTTCAATTTGGATGGGGAGAGAGTCTGTTCCAGTTTACATCACCTGGATATTTACAGTCTTATTTGCCTGTCTTGACATTCGCTATATTGTTTGGTTTATCAATGGATTATGAAGTATTTCTAGTTGGGAGAATAAAAGAAGAATGGGAAAACTCCCTGGATAATGAAGAATCAATTGCAAAGGGTATCGAATATACAGGTCCTTTTATCACCCAGGCTGCAATCATTATGATGATTGTGTTCACTTCATTTATTCTGACACGTGTGCTAGAGATTAAACAATTGGGTTTCACACTGGCTGTTGCGATTTTATTGGATGCTACAATTATCCGGTTAATCCTTGTCCCCATTCTTTTGAAAATGATGGGGAAATGGAATTGGTGGATTCCGCTGCCTGCAAAGAGGAAATAGGAGTTTTAGGGATAATATACTTTGCATAACAGAAAGAAAAATCTTTCCCTTCCTTTAAAGGAATAGTAAACTAAGTAGAGACAAACACCCTGTACGTCATGGGTGTTTTTGCTACTTTTCTAATCAATCAAGTGGTTTTTAAGTATAAGTGCCCATTATTACTAAAGGGAAAATAGGTGAAGAACGTGAAGGAAAAATTATATCAATCATTAATTGAATTGACGAATGGCAGATGGACATCGTCGCTTTTAAGGAAATTTGCTAATTCTAAAGTAAGCAGAAGGATCATCCCATCATTTGCTAAGCAATATAAGATCAATCTGGATGAGATGGACCGTCCCATTCATGAATATACATCCTTGCATGACTTTTTCACAAGGGCTTTAATGCAGGGCGCACGCGATATAAATGGTGATGAAGGTACTGTCGTCAGTCCGGTAGATGCTGTATTGGAAGACAGTGGCGTTATACAAGAAGATTCCTCTTTTAAAGTGAAAGGAAAGGTTTACTCGGTAGAGGAGATGCTTGGGAGTGCTAAGGAAACGGAGAAATATTTGGGCGGAAGGTATATGGTTCTTTATTTAAGTCCAAGTCATTACCATCGTATCCATTCTCCTGTGGATGGAATGGTTACGCGTATGTATAGCCTTGGTCAAAAATCGTATCCAGTCAATAAGTGGGGAATGACATTAGGGAAACACCCCTTATCAAAAAATTATCGGGAGATTACAGAAATCCGGCATCCTGGTGGTTTTCTATCAGTAGTTAAGGTCGGTGCCATGTTTGTTAATTCAATAGAGAGAACACATTCTGGGGATACTTTGCATAAAGGGGAAGAAATCGGATATTTTTCTTTCGGTTCAACAGTAGTTCTATTGTTTGAGAAGGAAACATTCAGCCCATCCATAACCGGAAAATTACCGCAATCGGTACATGTTGGAGAAACTATAGGGTATATAAAATAAAAAGATTAGGCCCTGGTTACTAGACCAGGGCTACAGATGACCATCCATTTTGTGGCGTTAGTTTAGAATATTCTATAAGATAAGGATCTCCTGTCAATTTCTCTCTCGATAAGACGGATAAATTCTTGACTTAAGTTTAAATGCCTGGCTTTGTAGTAAGATTCGATTAACAGATCATCAGGTAATTTTTGCATTATTTTGCCTTGCGGCTTCACCTCCAATTTACCGTTCTAAATGGGTGGCAACGACAGTATATTAGTAGTTTGCCTTGGTGTATCCTTAATTTAACAGAATCGAGCAAGCGGAACAACCGTTCTGTTATCCACAAGGGTAGGTGTATAACTTGTGGGTAACATGTGCGTATCTTTAAGGAACGAAATAAATCGTACTGGATATAAGAAAAAGGGTTGTTAGTGATGTGAATAAACTTATCCACAGTTTTACGCAATGACGTAATATGTCGAAAGGTTTTCCATTTTGACCACACTTTTCATCAAATTTAGCTAATTAGCTATGACATAAATTAAAATATCCGTTATGATGAATAGCGGTGAGAAAGAATAATAGAGGTGTATAGAATGATAAAAGCATTTTTACCTTCCCAGCATGTTAAAAGTATTTTTGAAATTAAACCTCAGGAATTAAAAGATAAAGGGATAAAGGGGATTATTACAGACTTGGATAATACTCTTGTGGAATGGGACCGCCCGCTTGCCACGCCTGAACTGATCACTTGGTTTGAGATGATGAAGAAAAACGGAATTAAAGTGACCATTGTATCCAATAACAGTGAACTCCGTGTAAAATCGTTTGCTGACCCACTTCAAATTCCATTTATCTTTAGGGCAAAGAAACCTATGGGTGCTGCTTTCAAAAGAGCTGTAGATATTATGGGTATTAAAAGGGAAGAAGCAGTCGTAATTGGTGATCAGCTTCTAACTGATGTACTAGGTGGTAATCGTAATGGATTTCAAACAATCCTTGTAGTTCCTGTTGCTCAAACAGATGGATGGACTACTAAAATAAATCGTAAAATTGAACGCAGAATATTAACATGGTTCCGTAAAAAAGGCCAGATAACATGGGAGGACTAGAATTGGAAAAGGAACAAATAAGTTGTGTAGGATGCGGTGTTGCCATTCAAACGGAGAATCCGGAGAAAATTGGTTATGCACCTGCTTCCTCTCTTCAAAAGGAACAAATCATTTGCCAAAGATGTTTTCGGCTTAAGCACTATAATGAGGTTCAGGATGTATCCTTAACCGATGACGATTTCTTGAAAATTTTGAATGGAATTGGAAGTAAAGAGGCTTTAATCGTTAAATTGGTTGATATTTTTGATTTTAATGGAAGCTGGCTTCCTGGTATACAGAGATTCGTCGGCCATAACCCGGTCGTTTTAATTGGTAATAAAAGTGATTTGCTGCCTAAATCTGTGAAACCTAAAAAGCTGATTGCCTGGATGAAACAAATGTCGGCTGAACTGGGCTTGAAGCCAGTTGATGTCATGCTTGTCAGCGGTGCCAAGGGACAAGGTATTGAAGAGGCAATGCAGCGTATTGAGGAATTGCGTGAAGGGCGTGATGTATATGTTGTGGGCTGTACAAACGTTGGGAAATCAACCTTTATCAATCGAATTATTAAGCAGGGAAGCGGAGAAGAAAATGTGATTACAACTTCATACTTCCCGGGAACGACCCTTGATATCATTGAAATACCTCTGGATGATGAAAAAGCACTGATCGACACACCGGGAATCATTAATCATCATCAAATGGCTCATTATGTAGGCAAAGAAGATTTAAAAGTAATTACTCCGAAAAAAGAGATTAAACCAAGAGTTTTTCAATTAAATGAAGGACAAACACTCTTTTTCGGCGGATTGGCTCGATTTGATTTTATCCAGGGCGAAAGAAATTCATTTACCTGTTACTTGTCTAATGATCTTAATATCCATCGGACAAAACTGGAAAAAGCGGATGAGCTGTATAAAACACATGCAGGCGATTTATTGGTGCCGCCGAATCCTTCTGAATTAGATGATTTCCCACCACTTGTAGCTCATCAGTTCTCTATAAAAGAAGGAAAAACAGATATCGTATTTTCAGGTCTGGGCTGGGTGACAATTAATAAGCCGGGTGCAGTAATAGCGGCACATGTTCCAAAAGGGGTACAAGTGACAATTCGTAAATCATTGATCTAAAGGGAGAGTAAAATGAATAAACTGTTCGGCGTATTAGGGAATCCTATTAAGCATTCAATGTCTCCGCTTATTCATAATGACGCATTTGAAAAATATTCGATAGGTGGAGTATATTTGCCTTTTTGCGTGGAGGATACTGATTTACAACAAGCAGTTCAAGGATTAAAAGCTTTGGGAGCCGGTGGTTTTAATGTGACGGTCCCTTTTAAAAGCCTTATTATTCCTTATATCGATGTACTGGACGAGTTTGCACGTGAGGTTGGGGCTGTTAATACAGTTGTCAATAGAGACGGGCGTTTATATGGGTACAATACAGACGGACCTGGATTCATCAAAGGCCTGCTCTCCCTTACAGCGCAAATAGATGATAAAAACGTTTTAATCATCGGAGCTGGCGGTGCAGCGAGGGGAATTTATTTTGCATTAGCCAAAGCAGGTGTGGCTAAACTTGATCTTGCCAATCGAACAGTTTCTTCTGCCGAACAGTTATTGTCTGATTATCAGGGTACCGTAAGCTCAAGTGCCATTAGCCTGAAAGAGGCAGAAAGTTCTCTTGGCCAATATGATATTATTATTCAGACAACCTCAGTTGGGTTGGCAGATATAAATGAGTCACCACTATCGTTGGGAAAATTAACTCAAAACGCTATTGTATGTGATATTATTTATAATCCTCTTGAAACCAAATTATTAAAAGAGGCAAAAGAACGTGGTAATAAGATTCAAAACGGCGTGGATATGTTTGTAAATCAGGGAGCACTGGCTTTCGAGTTATGGACAGGTGTTATGCCGGATACAGAAAGAATGAAACAATTAGTTTTACAACAATTAGGAGGATCATAAATGTTAAAAGGTAAACAAAAAAGTTTTTTACGCTCAAAGGCACACTCCCTACAACCGATATTCCAGGTTGGAAAAGGCGGAGTGAATGAAAATATGATTAAACAAATTGGCGAGGCTTTGGAAGTAAGAGAACTTATAAAAGTAAGCATACTTCAAAACTGTGAAGAAGACCGTGATACTGTGGCTGAACAGCTTTCTAAAGGTGCACGTGCGGAATTGGTTCAAGTCATCGGTAATACAATTGTTTTATATAAAGAATCCAGAGAAAACAAACAAATTATTCTGCCATCATAATTAAATTCTTATTCAGGGAAGGGGGCACTCAATATGAAGAAAATTGGAATTTTGGGCGGAACGTTCGATCCACCTCATATCGGCCATTTAATCATTGCTAATGAAGTCAGGGAGCATATGGGGTTAGATGAGATACGTTTTATGCCCAATAATGTGCCCCCTCATAAAACCAAAACATCAACGACTAATCAAGAACGCTTTGATATGCTTACCTTAGCAATTGGTACGAATCCATATTTGACTATTGATACGATTGAATGGGAAAGAACAGGACCATCGTATACGATAGATACCATTAAACTTATGAAAGAACGGGAAGGCGATTCAGAAATATATTTCATTATCGGCGCCGATATGATTGAATACTTACCTAAGTGGAAAGATATAGACCAATTGAGTCAATTAGTCCGCTTTATTGGCGTTAGACGTCCGGGATACAGTACGGAAACATCCTATCCCGTCAAATTGGTGGATATTCCGGAAATCGCTGTTTCCTCTTCCTGGATTCGTACAAAAATAAGCAAGGGAAAGACAATTAACTATTTGGTGCCTGAAGCGGTAAAGCTATATATTGAGGAGAATCATTTATATGGATCAAAAAAAAGCACTGGAATTGGTTAGGCAGCAATTGCCTGACAAAAGATATATTCATACATTGGGTGTTATGGAAAGTGCTCAGGAATTGGCAGAGCGTTATGGTGCAGATACAGAGAAAGCGAAGTTGGCAGCGATCCTGCATGACTATGCCAAATACCGTCCTCTGGATGAAATGGTAGAAATTATAAAGAGTGAGCATCTCCCACCGGACCTATTGGATTATAATTCAGAAGTATGGCATGCGCCGGTTGGAGCTGTTTTAGTTAAGAAAGAAGCAGATATTTACGATGAGGAAATACTTTCAGCAATCAGAAACCATACTTCTGGCTGTGTTGGGATGAGTATGCTTGATAAGATCATATATTTGGCTGATTATATAGAGCCTGGGAGAAGTTTCCCTGGAGTAGATGAAGTGAGAACCTTGGCTATGGAAAGCTTAGATCAAGCTGTGCTTCAGGCAATGGGCAATACAATCATATTTTTAATTAAAAAAAATCAAAGGATCTATCCAGACACCTTTCATGCCTATAACGATCTTGCAATGCAATTAGGGAGGAGCAACTAAATGAATGGGAAAGAATTATTACAAGTAGCTGTAAAAGCTGCTGATGATAAAAGAGCGGAAGAAATTCTTGTTTTAGATATGAAAGGGATTTCTTTAATCTCAGATTACTTCATTATTTGCCATGGGAACTCAGACAAACAAGTACAAGCTATAGCGCGTGAAATGAAGGAGAAGGTTGAAGAATCGGGAGCAACATTGCGTCGTATGGAAGGCTTTGATGAAGCGCGATGGATTCTTGTAGATATGGGGGACGTGGTAGCGCATATTTTTCATAAGGATGACCGTTCTTATTACAAATTGGAAAGATTATGGGGAGATGCCCCAGAAGTTTCCTTGCAGGATTTTAATCTATGAATTTGAATTATCAAAACTTTGCCTATGTTTACGATTATCTGATGAAAGATGCTCCTTATCAGGAATGGGTTGAGTTTGTAGAGAAAATTGCTCAGAAATATCAATTAGGTGAAAAACTAATTCTTGATATTGGGTGTGGAACAGGAGAACTTGCTATCCGTTTGAAAGAATCTGGCTTCCATCCAACTGGCATCGATTTATCAGAAGAAATGTTGGCGGTTGCCATTCAAAAAGCAAACGAGAAACAGTTGAACATCCCGTTTTATCATCAGGATATGAGAGTTTTAGATGGACTTGAGCAGTATGATTTAGTTGTCATCTTTTGTGACTCATTAAATTATTTAGCCGATGAAAATGATGTGAAGGCTACATTTGCAGGTGTTTTGAATCATTTAAAAGAGGATGGTTTATTTATATTTGATGTCCATTCGGTTCATAAAATGGCTACCCTTTTTAATGATCAGACTTATGCAGATAACGGAGATGATATTTCTTTCATTTGGAACGCTTGGAAGGGGACGGATGTGCCTCACAGTGTTGTGCATGAGTTGACTTTCTTTGTATATGATCAGGAGCTTGATGCGTATAGCAGGTTTGACGAGGACCATTTTCAACGTACATACCCAATTGAAATGTATAAAGCATGGCTTGATGAAATTGGATTCGAAATCGTAGAATTGATGGGGGATTTCGGAGGAAATTCCCTTGAAAAGGCTGAAAGAATCTTTTTTGTTTGTAAAAGAAAATAAAGATAAAAACCCAGGAAACGTATTGGTTCCTGGGTTTTTTACGTATTGGACACAAATTTTTCATAAATACGTGTCTTTTCATAAAGGATTTTTACAAACCATGTGAGAATTTATTAATAGTATGGAACCCCAAACTGATTTTCGATCCCTTTCAAATCTTCTTCAAATTTACGATGTGTAGCCTGAAAGAGATGTTTAAACACATCTCCCAATTCATTCTCTAATACTTTAATCCCCTCACCTGTAATCCCGCCTTTAACACAAACTTTTTCTTGTAAAGCAGGCAATGTGTAGTGTTGTTGATGTAATAATTCACCAAGACCAATAAGCATGGATTCAGTTAATTGGGTGGCTGCTTCAGTCGTTATTCCAGTATGGTCAACTGCTGCTTCAATGAATTTTCTCGCAATAAAGCTAAAAAATGCCGGTCCGCAACTTACAATATCAGAAGAAACTCTTGTATAGTCATTTTCGATTACCAGTGGTTTTGAAATAAAGGATGATAAATCCTGAAGATAATTACGCCACGATGGACGGCAGGATTCGCCGAATGTCAGAAGTGCAGCACCTGATGAAGCACGATTAGTGATGGAAGGTATAAACCTGGCACAAGAACAGGAAACCGTAGCTTCCAATTGTTTTATAGAAATTGGGCTTGTAATCGATACCAAACATTTTTCTACTGTTAGATAAGGTTCAAGGTTCTCAATTAAAGGGAACATTTCATGTGGTTTTACACACAAAAAGATTAAATCAGCCTGTTTTGCAAGTTCAATACTCGAATGGGCTACATTGATTCCTGGAAATTGAGCAGCCAGGGATTGAGCTTTATGTAAAGTTCTGTTCGTAATTACTAAATCCTCTGCTCTTACTGCGGATGACTCAATTAAGCTTTGAATCATGATGGTCCCCATATTACCTGTGCCAATAATGCCGGTAATCATATAAATCCTCCTTATGAATGAATATCCCGATATCCACTATTGTTTATAACCAATCTATGCAAACAACCAATAATTATGAAGAGGAGCGTGAAACAATTGAATGATCAAATCGTACAGTTTATCCGCCGAAATGGAATACTACTAGCAGGTGCTGGAGTAGCCTGTGCTGCACTATTTTTTTGGAATACACAAAGCGAAGAAGGGCAAAGGGAGGAAAGTGCAATTAATTGGACGGAGGAGAGTGAAGTAAAGAATGAGGAAATTGAAAAGCCGGCGACTGTGCCTGAAACAGTAACAACTTATAAGGTTGATGTGAAAGGCGCTGTCCAAAAACCTGGAGTATATGAGTTTGCAACAGGAGACCGGGTGACAGATGTTATTCAAAAGGCAGGAGGTTTTAAAAATGGGGCTGACAGTAAACAAGTGAATATGGCACAACTGGTTGAAGATGAGATGGTTATTTATATCCCGACAAAAGGGGAAGTGGTGGATAATACCTCCAACCAAATTGCAGTGGAAAATTCCGGGGATGTAGCGGCAGACAAGGCAGATGGTACAATCAATTTAAACAAAGCCACATCCGAAGAATTGCAGGAACTTCCGGGAATTGGCCCAAGCAAAGCGACTGCTATTTTGCAGAAACGGGAAGAACTCGGAACATTTAAGGATGTAGAAGATCTGAAAGAAGTAACAGGTATAGGAGATAAAACATTCGAAAAGCTAAAGGAATTAATAACTGTAAAGTAAGAGAAGAATGGTTGTCTATTCTATATAATTCTTGTTAAAGTGTAGGAAAGCTAATTGTTTTAGAAAGAGGAGAGAGAAATGGAGCGTATTTCCTGGGATCAGTATTTTATGGCACAAAGCCACTTACTCGCATTAAGAAGTACATGTACAAGGTTGATGGTAGGAGCTACAGTCGTAAGAGATAATCGTATTATTGCCGGTGGGTACAACGGTTCGATTGCTGGTGGCGTCCATTGTGTGGATGAAGGTTGCTATGTTATTGACAACCATTGTGTTCGGACCATTCATGCTGAGATGAATGCTTTATTGCAGTGTGCTAAATTTGGAGTGCCAACTGAGGGTGCAGGGATATATGTTACTCATTTCCCTTGTCTGCAGTGCTGTAAAGCCTTGATCCAAGCGGGAATTAAAAAGATTTATTATGCAGAAGCCTATAAGAATCATCCATATGCTGAAGAATTATTCGAGCAGGCGGGCGTACTGGTTAAACAAGTGATGATAGATGAAAAATGGGTTGATTTCCATGATACAAAGAAAATGAACTTTGTAATGGAGCTTATTAATGAGCTGAAAGAAAGAGGAGCATCTGACTCAGAACTTGCTCGTTATATGGATGAGGCAGTAAACTTGTTCCCGCAATTTGAGTGATATGAGCAATCAGTTTTTATTTTATTGTGCTGTAATCACAGTATTAGGGGTTGCAGCACCCATTTATATCAATAAATCCTTTCTACTTTTACTGATCCTCACATTTTGTTTCATTTTAAAAAAATTTCCGTTTAAGCAATCGTCTCTCCTATTTGTCATCTTCGCTATTTTTTGTCTGCATAGCTATTTTTGGAATCAATCTAATACTAGTCTCTTGACCGGTGAGGAGACACATCTCCAAATTAGTTTTTCTACTTACCCTAAGATTAATGGAGACCAGGTTAGCGGTCTCGCTAAACTATCAAATAATGAGCATATTTGGATTACTTATCGGATGGATCATGAGGGAGAGGCAACTGAACTTAATAATATGATCTTTACCGGAAAAACCTTCCGTGTAACTGGGAATCTGGAAAAACCAACTCATGCGACAGTCGAAAACGGATTTGATTTTTTTAACTATTTAAGATTCCAGAGAGCCCATTGGATATTGAAAATCGAAGATAAGGAAGATATATCCACAGAAAGTGGTAATTTGTTTGTAAAACTGTCTCAAATGAGAGAGCGGGAGTTAAAGCGAATTGACGAGTTATATTCAGACAGCTCGGGCAGTTTTACTAAAGCACTTATTTTTGGTGAACAAGCGGATATATCGGAGGATATGTATAACCAATTTAAAAAGCTTGGGATTGTTCATATATTGGCCTTATCTGGAATGCAAGTTGCGTTAGTGGCAGCTATTTTGTTTTATAGCTTTTTACGGATTGGTTTAACTCGCAGTTATACCTACTTATTACTGGCTTGTTTGCTTCCGTTTTATGCAGTCATTACCGGTTTGTCAGCGTCGATTGTCAGAGCATGCGTAATGGCAGCAGTCTTTATGTTTGGTCAGTTTATCGGATTGCGTTTGACTGCATTTAAGACGATAACAATATGTTTAATGGGATATTTGCTCATCAATCCATTCCAATTATTTCAAATAGGCTTTCAACTATCTTTTTTGCTGACATATGGGCTGATTCTTTCCACGAGAATTTTTCAGAGAGGGTTTCATTCACCAGTAGCAAACCTCCTGATTATGACGGCAATCTGCCAAATCATCTCCCTTCCTATCATTCTCTATTATTTTTATGAAGTTTCCCTCATTAGTTTCATTTCTAATATAATCTATGTTCCGTTGTTTACCTATTTATTGTTTCCTCTAACGATTGGTGTTTATCTATTCGTGAATGTTGATTTTTTAACTCATCCTGCCTTGCAGCTGCTGGATACGATTTATATTTTATTGGAGGAATCAACAGCGTTTATGTCAGATTTGCCTGTTACCACCCTTTTATTTGGTAAACCTTCCAATCTGATCTTGGTATTGATCGTGCTTTGTTTTGTATTTATTTTAATTGTAATAGAGATTCACTCAAAACGGCTCATCACCGTCTGCCTGATAACGTTACTGTTGCTCTGTTATCAATATAACCATCAGCTTTTCTCGAAAAAAGGAGAGGTAACATTTATAGATGTGGGGCAGGGAGATGCGACATTCATTCAATTGCCTCATAATGAAGGGAACTATCTTATTGATACGGGTGGCGCCACTCTATTTGGAAAGGAGAACTGGGCATTGCAAAAAAAGCAGTTTGATCCCGGAGAAGATATTATTTTGCCATATTTAAAAAGTAAAGGCATTAAGGTGATTGATAAGTTAATACTTACACATGCGGATCAGGACCATATAGGAGGTGCTGGAGCCATCGTAGAAGCATTGAAGGTTCGTGAAATTTTGATTCCATTTGAACAACGTGAGGAGTTTCGGGAGACAGCAATAATAAAAAAAGCGATTAGCCGTCAAATTACGATCATAGAAGTGCAGGCCGGAATGGATTGGAGTGTTGGAGACGCTAAATTTACTGTTATATCGCCGGTAGATAAGGTTGAAGAAAAGAATGAGTCTTCAATTGTGATGAAGGCACATATCAACCAAATAGATTGGTTGCTTGTTGGAGATTTGGGAGAGCCCGGAGAGACCAAACTGCTGCAAAATAAAACGAATCTGAAAGCTGACGTTTTAAAAGTGGGTCATCATGGCAGCAGAAACTCAACTCAAGAAGAGTTTATAAGAGCAGTAGAGCCAAAAATCGCTGTTATATCATCAGGTAGAGATAATCGCTTTGGGCACCCGCATGAGGAAGTCATTGAATTGCTCCATGATGAAGAGATCATCATTTACAGAACGGATTTGCAGGGCAGTATTCAGTATAAGTATAAGAGCAAAAAAGATGGAACGCTTTCTATTCAAAGTCCATAGAATATGTAGGAAATGAAAAACGGCCATGAGGCCGCTTGAAGAAATGAACTATTTACCGATTAATTGTATGACCATAGCAATAATAAACATTGTAGCGAAAAAACCAAATGATACAACAAATCCCATGATGGAATCTGACACGTCATTTGTCTTTGATTGTACATTCTTTTCAAACTCGTTCATTAATCCACCCCCCGACCACATTTTCAGTATAGAACATTTAGTAAAAAAAATCCACAATCTCCAATTTATATCAATATATCCTTATGTTTTACAAATAAATGTATCCTTATAAAACAGAAAAATTGAAATTGAGGTTGATCTATAGCGCTTTTTCGCTTTTTTGTTTGGTGTCCCGGGGCCGGCAAGAAGGCGTTGATATAGATTGTGGGAACCGGATATTTTTTCCGGTTCCTATTGTAATACTTGTCAAAATGGATGGCTACGATTAGGATGGAAGGAGCAAATTATAAACAGAGGCGATTATTGTGGTAGTAGATTTATGGAACGCAATTAAAAGTAAACGGTTTAGTCCTGTCTATCTATTATATGGGGAAGAAGAGTATTTTATAAAAAAGACCAAAGCATTGATCTGTGAGCATGCTTTATCAGAGGACGAAGCAGAGTTTAATTTGGCAACAGTTGATTTAGAAGAAACTCCTGTGGAATTAGCAATAGAAGAATTGGAAACTTTACCGTTTATCGGGGAGCGCAGGGTGGTTATTTTACATAATCCCACATTTTTAACAGCTGAAAGAAAAAAAGAAAAGGTCGATCATGATTTGAAGCGATTGGAAAGTTATTTGGCTAATCCTTCACCAACTTCGATTGCCGTCTTTATTGCCCCGTATCCAAAACTGGACGAGCGGAAGAAAATAACAAAAGAATTGAAGCGTAATTCCGCTGTCCTGGAAGCAAAACCTTTATATGAAAAGGAATTAACGAAATGGTTAATGGCAAATGCTAAATCTTTAGGAGTGAAAATTTCACCTGATGCGGTGGAAACCTTATTATCCCTAACGGGGAATCATTTAATGATGGCTGCTGGAGAATTAGAAAAGCTCGCTTTATATGCGACAGTCGAACAGGAGATTGACAAGTCGATGGTCAATAAACTTGTTCCTAAAAGTTTTGACCAGAATGTCTTTGATTTGGTCGATTATATTATGAACGGTCAAAAAAAAGAAGCCGTCCAGTTATACAAAGAGCTATTGATATTAAAAGAAGAACCGATTCGAATATTGGCTGCCATCGCTCGGCAATATCGAATTATTTTACAGGTTAAAAAGTTATCGGGGCAAGGATACAGTTTCCAGCAAATCGCATCCAAATTAAAAATGAGTCCTTATCCGGTTAAACTGGCTCTGAAGCGTGTAAATGATTTTTCTGATATGAAGTTATTGCGTGCTCTTGGCGAATTAGCCGAACTCGACTTTAGAATGAAGAGTGGTGCAGGTGATAAAGAAATTCTTTTAGAGCTGTTTATATTAAAATCCTAAAATTTAAGTACCTGTTGAAACGAAAGGTATCATGGCCATGGCATGATACCTTTCATAGTGGTAATGCTATCTTTTAATGGTTGTAAAGTTGTTTTCTATCAAGAGCCAATTCTGCGGAAATGATAATCCCAATTTCCAATAACTCATCCCCCGAAGATTCAATTCCTTTAAGAGATTAAATTTTGCCTGTATGGAGCGGGCATCTTCAAACCATACTTCATGTTCTTTCCCTTCAGCATCCCGGTATCTAAAATAGGGTGCCTGTGCATTATTATCATAAAGAATACGTACGTTATTACGCCGTGCAAGGTTTATTGCCTGCTGAGGAGAAACGGCTCTGGCTGTGGTGCCCTGCACAAATGGAAGTGTCCAATCATATCCATACAGATTTTGCCCCATCATAACCTTACGTGATGGGATCTCTGAGATTGCATACGTAAGCACCTGACGAACAGGTCCTATTGGTGATACTGCCTGTGCCGGCCCGCCGCTATAGCCCCATTCGTACGTCATTATGAGCACCCAATCTACCACTGCACCTTGTGCTTTGTAGTCATGTGCCTCATACCACTTGCCTGTTTGAGTAGCGCTTGTTTTAGGAGCTAGCGCAATTGAAACCTGCCAGCCCTGAGGTGAAAACCGCTCCTTCGCCTTCCTTAAGAAATTCGTATAAGCCTCTCGGTCTTCCCCTCGCAGGCTTTCAAAGTCAAAATGAATATCTCTGAATCCTTGAGCTTTGGCCGTTTCTTCAATTGTGGAAAGCAATTTACTTTGAATATCCGTGTTGTTTAAGATGAGTGCACCGAGTTCAGCGCTGAATGCATCATTTTCTAAATTGGCCACAACCATAACCAGTACATTGTCCGCGTTGGCTGCTATAGTCGGAAAATTACCCAAAAGAGGCGGTTTTAGCGTACCGTCGCGTTGAACCTGATAGCTGAACGGTGATAAATATGTAAGGTGAGGTGCTGCAATTCTTGCTTCTCGTTCCAGGTTGGGAGAAACAGCATTTCCTCTTGGTTCCACATATGCATTAAATTCAGCCTCACGTTTAGGGATTGGAGGGATATACAGTCTCAACCCAACAGTTAATGGTGTGTTTAATGAAATATTATTCACTTCTGCTAGTCGTTGAGTAGTTGTACCAAATCTCCGGGCAATCGTATACAGGCTATCTCCTGGTTGTACAAAGTAATAGCTCCCTGTAATCGGAATAACAAGTGCCTGACCTATAACCAAATCATTTGGATTTTCTAATTGATTTGAAGAGATAATCTGTTCGGCTGTCGTGTTAAAGGTCTGCGCAATGGAATAAATACTCTCTCCTTGTCTGACAACATGTATCTGCATTGCTTATACTCCTTTCAATGCCTCTTTTATTCAATATATGTAGAAGCAGGAATAAGAATAACTAAAATGGCTATCGCCGCTAGTGAGATAGAATACAGAGAGTTCGTTAAATGTTCATGTTTTTAACTCAAAAGTTTACTATTTTATTCAATTTGGTATAACGAATAGATTATAATTTTAATGAATAGATTGCTGCATCGTTGAGGAGTGAAGTCATGTTGAGTAAGAAGAACATAGTATTACATCCAATTCCCCTTCTACGGATCATGGGAATCGTAGACGGGATCTCGTTGCTCGTGTTAGTGGGGATAGCCATGCCGCTTAAATATTGGGCGGATTTTCCTATTGCCGTAACGATTGCCGGTTCCATTCATGGTGGGATATTTATAGGTTATTTAGTAGCTATAGCTTATACCCAAATTCGAATACAGTGGAATATTGGGTGGTCTTTATTGGCCCTTATAGTTGCGTTCATCCCGTTTGGTAATTTTTGTTTTGATGTTTGGCTAAAAAGGCGTCAATCATCTTACTATGTAAAACCCTTACCAAAGCTGTGGATTGTATATGCCATTATCATGTTTACGTTTATTGATTTATTTACACAGCTACCAGTTATGAGTACATATGCTACTTCACTTGGCGCAAGTGTAATGGTTGCAGGTTTTGTTGTGGGAATGTATTCATTGACCAATACTTTTGGGAATATCCTGTCTGGTATTTTTACGGATAAATATGGAGCTTTTATTGTGCTTTGTACAGGCTTGCTCATGACAAGCACATCTTTGCTGCTTTATAATTTTGTAAACGATGTGCCAGGCTTGATTATCGTGCGTTTTCTCCATGGTTTTCTTGGAGGATTGATTGTCCCTGCTGCTTTTACGTACTTAGCGAACCAAATGGATAGTAAGAAGCAAGGCAGCCAAAGTGCTGTGACAGGTTCGTTTATTGGGTTGGCAGCTATTTGCGGTCCTGCATATGGCGGTATTATGGCCAGCAGGACATCCGTACCATTTGTTTTTACAACCATTGCTGTGTGCGGGATTATTTTATTGTTTGCAACGGTGTTGTTTTTGAGGACCCATTCTGAATCGAAACAGCACAAAATGGAGGAGAGAGAAAAGCTCATCTTTAATAAAGGAATACTTCAGGCCTACACAGGAGCATTCTTTTTAATGTTTTCACAAGGGGCCCTTGCGTATTTATTACCCTTGCATGTTGATGTATTAGGCTATAGTTCACGACTAAGCGGTACGTTAATGAGTATATTTGGACTAGTTGCTGTAGCGATATTTGTTTTGCCGACGAATAAATTTTTCGATCGTATTCCACCATTAATAAGCTTTTCGATTGGACTGGCATGCATGGGAATCAGCCAAATTTTACTGGGGCAATCAAATGAACTAATATTTCTTTATTCTATAATGGTTTTATACGGGATTGGGTTTGCTTTCTTATTTCCTGCAGCAAATTCATTATTGGTACAATCGACTACTAAAAGGATGCGTGGGAAAGCGTATGGGTATTTTTATGCGTTATTTTCATTAGGGGTAGTAGCGGGTTCATCAGGTCTCGGGCTCGTGCCGGCTTCCATATCTATGCAATTCTGCTTAATTGGAATCATACTGCTTGTTTGTGCAATAGTCATGTGTGTGCAGGCGAAACAATTAAAATCGGATACTGTTAAAGAGAGTGCCCAAGGATAAGTAGAATTTTTCTCAGCAGGAGCTATCAGGCTCCTGTTTTTTGTATAGGCTTGAAGCGGGGAGGAGGTGGTGATAATATGGACGGGGTTTATCTTTAAAGACTATATTAAAAGTTGAAATATAGCTGTGTTTCCGCTCGTATACCTATTTCTTTTACCTTCCTCAAAATTCAATTGTTGCTGCTATTTGGATCTGTCTTTTAGAATTTCTCCATAAAAAATAAGAAACCGATTTTTTTAAAAAATAGCTTTGTTAAATTTAAATGTTGATATCCGTACCTGGCCTTCGCTTACCGCCTGTGAGGTCTCCCTTAGCTTCGCTTTTCATAGCAAGGGAGTATTAGACCATCCTCCACTATCAACCAGGTAATAAATTAACAAAGCCCAATGAATAAAAATAAAAAAAAACGCCCCTCTAGAGGGTACGTTTCATTAAGCGTTTAATTTGTTTACTTTTTTCATAAGACGAGATTTTTTGCGAGCAGCAGCATTTTTGCTGATTAAGCCTTTAGTTGCAGCTTTATCAAGTCCTTTAACAGCAGCAACGATAGATTCGTTAGCGATAGTAGCATCGTTAGTAGCGATTGCAGTTTCTACCTTTTTAACGGTTGTACGTACTGCATTTTTTTGAGCGATATTGTTAGCTCTAGCAGTTTCGTTAGTTTTAACGCGTTTAATAGCTGATTTGATATTAGCCATTCTATTCACCTCCAGAAGAACCGAGATTATGTCAACTCGATATTCTAATCAAATAACATTCACAACATATGATATTCTATCAAAATGTATGTGTTTATGCAATACTCAGATGCATCAAATCGAAAAAAACCATTATGATAAACGGTTTTTCCTGTTAAGCATCGTATCTTTACATAATTAAAAGAATGAGAAGGAAGGAATAAGGTAAAAATATCTCTTATAGATCATTTCAGGGGGTAATCGTTTGAATAAAGATTTAGATATGAGCCAATATCAAATTAGAACCGATTTGGCTATAGAGGCACGTGAACTGGCTATTCCGCTGTCAGATGCTCCGGACACCTCGAATATTGAAGGAGTCATTTTAAAAGAGCGGGAAATGGACGGAATTAAATTATCACATCTTGAAATAACAAAAGAAGGCGAAAAACAAGTAGGGAAAAAAGAAGGTTTTTATATAACAATGGAAGTTCAGGGGATCCGTGAACAGGATTCTGAGCTCCAAAAAAAAGTTGAGGCAGTATTTGCTAAACAGCTGGCTTATCTAATAGACAGAATAGGATTATCTTCAGAAGCACATTGTCTTGTTGTTGGTTTGGGAAATTGGCATGTAACACCGGATGCATTAGGTCCGACTGTGACGGATAATCTCATCGTGACTAGACATCTTTTTAAATTTCAGCCAGAAGCTGTTTCCAAAGGGTTTCGTCCGGTCAGCGCTATATCACCGGGGGTTATGGGTGTTACAGGAATTGAAACAAGCGATATCATTAAAGGTATCGTAGAAAATATAGATCCAGATTTCATCATTGCGATAGATGCGTTGGCAGCTCGTTCGATTGAGCGTGTAAATACTACCATTCAAATTACAGATACCGGGATTCATCCTGGATCAGGTGTGGGCAATAAACGGAAAGAACTCAGTAGAGAAACATTGGGAGTGCCTGTGATCTCAATTGGTGTACCGACAGTGGTGGATGCCGTATCCATTACCTCAGATACAATTGATTATATTTTGAAACACTTTGGACGCGAATTAAAAGAAGGAGACCGCCCTTCACGTGCGCTTACTCCGGCTGGAATGACGTTTGGAGAAAAACGTAAATTAACGGAAGAAGATTTACCTGAGGAAGAGCATAAAAAGACGTTTCTTGGTATTGTCGGGACATTGTCTGATGAGGAAAAAAGAATGCTGATCCGTGAAGTACTCTCCCCTTTGGGACATAATTTAATGGTTACGCCAAAGGAAGTAGATGTATTCATAGAAGAAATGGCAAACCTGATAGCTAATGGAATGAATGCAGCATTACATGAGGCTATAAATCAAGATAATACGGGTTATTACACTCATTAATCTAGTTATGGTTCTAGTTACTCTATCAAAGCATACAATTTACTAGAATGCTTCCTGAAAGGGTGGAACCATGAAAGCCAAAAAAACTAGCTTTTTCATAGTAGCACTTCAAGCAGCCACCATTATTCGTTTGCTATTTATCATTTTCGTTACAATGGTTTTTATTTTTTTAATAACTGGATTACTGACATCGCTCAAACCGGAATATCGGCCGAGTTCTGATTCAGTTAATGAAGCAGCAGGACAGGTTCCTGGTAAATTCCTGTATAAATATTTAGGGAAAGGGAATATGTATTTTTTACAATCTTTCCCTGATGGAGAAACGGAATCTGTTTCGAGTCAACTTTTTCAATCCCTGACAAATATCTCGTTAAATGATCCGCGAAGTTTACTTGGTCATGAGCTGCCTGGATATTCCTTGTTTGATGGAGATATCTTAGTGGCAGGGGAGGGGACTGATTATACAAATATGCCAATCGAGTCTCCTCCAACTGATGAAGCTTTGGAAAAAGATACAGAGGCCGAGGAAATTGTGGATGAAGAAGAACTTGTTAAGACAGATCAGGCTGGTATTCAGAAAACGAAAGAAGAAGTGATGTATATTTATTTTTCGCATACAAGGGAATCATATCTCCCCTTATTAAAGGGCGTAACGAATTCTGATTCTGCCTTTCATTCGAAAGTAAATGTAACGCTTGTCGGTGATAAGCTAAAGAAATCGCTTGAAGCGAAAGGAATTATGACAAAGGTAGATAAAACAGACGTTAATGCCATATTGAACAAGAAAGGGCTGCAATATGGAAGTTCATACAGCCAATCACGAAGTCTTGTCCAGGAAGTGTTGGCTACTGATAAAAATATTAAATATTTTATCGATGTACACCGTGATTCACAGCGGAAAAATGTGACAACCATTACGATAGATGGTAAGTCCTATGCCAAATTATGCTTCATTATTGGCGGTGAAAATCCAAACTATGAACAGAACTTAAAGTTGGCAAAGGAAATGCATAAGAAAATTTCAGAAAAATATCCAGGTTTAAGTCGCGGTGTCTTTGAAAAAAGAGGTGCAGGAACGAATGGGAAGTTTAATCAGGATTTATCCGGGAACGCCATGTTAGTTGAAGCCGGTGGAGTAGATAATACATTGGACGAATTAAATGCTTCCATGGAAGTGTTAGCTGGTGTATTGGCTGAACACTATTGGAATGCTGAGCCAGTACAGGGGAATGCTGCGGAATGAATAAAGGAGAATGCTAAGATGGGTAAATTTATTCTTAAAGTAAGTATGCTTCTTTTCCTCCTTCTTTTCGGGGTCATACTAGGAATGCAATTGGCCAATCAAAATATGAAAAAAATGCAAGGATATGACGATCCAAAAATGTATGAGGCTTTTACGATCGATAAACAAGAGGATGGAGATATTAATGCTACTGTTCTTGGAAATCAGGTTTCTACAACGGACCTGGAAGAAAAGAAAAAGGATATGGAAGAATGGAAAGCTTTTAATGTCTTATCCAGTGCGGGCAAAGGAATATCTAATGTTTTCACCGGGCTATTTAAAGGAATGGCCGACATCATCTCAGAGGAATAATAGATGAATCAAGCTCGTACGGAACGTATTTATACTCCGCGAGCTTTCTTTATTTTGCTATTAATTCACCTCATTTTTCCTAAACCGTTTACGGTTTGAATTTATTTCTGCTATAATCAGTAATATCTGTGTTTGAAAGTAACAGGAGTGAACATAATGAATAATCAGGAACGGCTAAAGAGACAAAGTAAAATCCGCAACTTTTCGATTATTGCCCATATTGACCATGGAAAATCGACCTTAGCGGACAGAATTTTAGAAAAAACCAATGCTCTGACATCCAGAGAGATGAAGGACCAGCTTCTTGACTCTATGGATTTGGAAAGGGAGCGCGGAATTACGATTAAATTGAATGCTGTTCAATTAAAATATAAGGCAAAAGATGGAGAAGAATATATCTACCATCTAATTGATACTCCGGGACACGTAGATTTTACGTATGAAGTATCCAGAAGTTTGGCTGCCTGTGAAGGCGCTGTGTTAGTGGTCGATGCTGCACAGGGAATTGAAGCGCAAACCTTGGCCAATGTTTATTTGGCATTAGACAATGATTTAGAGATTCTGCCGATTATAAATAAAATTGACTTACCGAGCGCAGATCCGGAACGTGTTCGCGGCGAAATCGAAGATGTAATTGGGCTGGATGCATCGGAAGCTGTCCTTACTTCCGCCAAAGCTGGTATAGGAATTGAGGAAATACTTGAACAGATTGCAGAAAAAGTGCCCGCTCCAACCGGCGATCCCGCAGCTCCTCTGAAAGCATTGATTTTCGATTCAATCTATGATGCATATCGCGGAGTCATCGTATCCATTCGTGTGATGGATGGAACAGTTAAGCCGGGCGATAAAATCAAAATGATGGCGACCGGTAAGGAATTTGAAGTTCTCGAAGTGGGTGTCCATACACCGAAAGCAACACTATGTGATGAATTAACAGTGGGTGATGTTGGCTTCCTGACAGCCGCTATTAAAACTGTTGGTGATACACAAGTCGGGGATACAATTACCAATGCCAAAAATGGGTCAACAGAACCATTACCGGGATATCGCCGTATGAATCCAATGGTTTATTGCGGATTATATCCAATAGATACTGCGAAATTTAACGACTTACGAGAAGCACTTGAAAAATTGGAACTTAATGATTCTTCTCTGCAATTTGAACCTGAAACCTCACAGGCCCTTGGATTTGGATTCCGCTGCGGATTCCTAGGGTTATTGCACATGGAAATTGTCCAGGAAAGAATTGAACGTGAATTTAATATTGACTTGATAACAACCGCTCCAAGTGTAATTTATAAGGTTAAAATGACCGATGGCAGTGAAATCAATATTGATAATCCATCCAATATGCCTGATCCACAAAAGATTGAACGTATTGAGGAGCCTTATGTAAAAGCAACTTTGATGGCACCAAATGACTTTGTCGGTGCGATTATGGAGCTTTGTCAAACGAAGCGGGGGAATTTCATCGATATGCAATATGCTGATGAGAACCGTGTGACGATCATTTATGAAATTCCATTGTCCGAGATTGTTTATGACTTCTTTGACCAATTGAAATCAAATACAAAAGGATATGCATCTTTTGACTATGAGTTAATTGGCTACCAAGAATCTAAACTGGTTAAAATGGATATTTTATTAAATGGTGAAACCGTTGATGCATTGAGCTTTATCGTTCATAGAGATTTTGCATATGAGCGTGGAAAGATTATTGTAGAAAAGTTGAAAGAGCTTATCCCTCGACAACAATTTGAAGTGCCTATACAAGCAGCAATCGGCAATAAAATTATTGCGCGTTCTTCCATTAAAGCAATGAGGAAGAATGTGCTTGCAAAATGTTACGGTGGAGATATCTCACGTAAACGTAAATTATTGGAGAAACAAAAAGAAGGTAAAAAACGCATGAAGCAAGTTGGTTCTGTAGAAGTTCCACAAGAAGCGTTTATGGCTGTTCTGAAGATGGATGACTCCAATCCAAAAAAATAAAATATCAAATGAGCAGGCCAGACATTTTTGTTCTGGCCTCTATTTTATTATGATAGGTATAGCGGTTTTCGCTGATAGAAGAAAGGGGTGTCGGAATTGGTTAAAAGTTTATATCTCCACATTCCATTTTGTACACAAATATGTCACTACTGTGACTTCAATAAATTTTATATTCAAAATCAGCCGGTGGATGGATATATCCAGTCCTTATTAAAGGAAATGGATCTGTATGATTTATCTCAAAACGAACCTTTGTCCACTGTTTTTATCGGAGGAGGTACACCCTCTGCTTTGGAACCTTCACAGCTAGAGCAATTGCTGTTTTCCATGAAAGAAAAGATAGCGCTAAGGCCTGATTATGAATACACAGTTGAGGCAAATCCAGGTGATTTGTCGAAAGAGAAACTGAAAATCATGAAGGAAGCTGGCGTTAACCGACTAAGTTTAGGTGTACAATCATTCAATGAAGAATTATTGAAGAAGATAGGCCGTGCACACAATGTGAAAGATGTGTATGAAACGATTGACATGGCGAGAGAAGAAGGTTTTGAAAACATTAGCATTGACCTGATTTATTCCTTACCAGGACAAACTCTTGATGATTTGGAAGATACAGTTGACAAGGCTTTAAAGTTGAATCTCCCTCACTTTTCGGCATACTCTTTAATTGTTGAACCGAAGACGGTATTCTATATCATGCTCAATAAAGGCAAGCTAACATTGCCAGGGGAAGATGCTGAAGCTTCAATGTATGAATATGTGATGCAACGTTTAGGGGAAGCGGGCTACCATCAGTATGAGATCTCCAATTTTGCAAAAAAAGGATTTGAAAGCAGACATAACCTCGTATATTGGAATAATGAAGAATATTATGGCCTTGGTGCAGGAGCACATGGGTACCTGGATGGTGTCCGTTATCATAATCATGGGCCATTAAAGAAATATATGAATGCCATTCAAGAAGGTCGGAAGCCTATTATTGAACAAATTACCGTAACACGCAAAGAACAAATGGAAGAAGAAATGTTCTTGGGCCTCAGAAAGATGGAGGGTGTTTCTTCTGAACAATTCCAAAAAAGATTTTCTGCAAATATAAACGACGTATTTGGGGAAACAATAAATAAAATGGTTATGCAGGGGTTATTGGAGCTTACTGATGGAAGAGTTAAATTGACCGATTCCGGTAAATTAATGGGTAATGAAGTGTTTCAAGCATTTTTATTATAGGGAAAAAACATAATCATAACCGTTGACACATAACGGCGGTTTTGTTACTTTATTTATAGACTTAGCACTCAACAGTAAAGAGTGCTAACAGGGGTGATTATCGATGTTAACAAATAGACAACTGGCAATTTTACAGGTGATCATCGATGATTTTATTTCTACGGCCCAACCTGTGGGTTCCAGAAATATTTCCAAAAAAGAAGGTATTTCCCTAAGTTCTGCCACCATCAGAAATGAAATGGCTGATTTAGAAGAAATGGGGTATCTGGAAAAAACACATACCTCTTCAGGGCGTATTCCCTCTGAAAAAGGGTATCGGTATTATGTGGATCACCTTGTATCACCGCAGCAACTGCAAAAGGATGATGTTCTAAAGCTTAAATCTGTTTTCAAAGAGAGATTATTTGAGTTAGAGAAAATTGTGCAACGTTCGGCCGGTATTTTATCGGAAATTACGAAATACACTGCAATCATGCTTGGACCTGCTGTTTTAGAGAACCACTTACGTCGAATCCAGATTGTACCGCTTGATAAAAATAAGGCTATTGCTATCATCGTGACGGATACAGGTCATGTTGAGAATAAAATGATTCATCTCCCTCATGGATTTGATATGAATGAAATGGAGAGAGTGGTTAATATCCTGAATGATCGGTTGAGCGGTGTACCATTGGTCCAACTCAAAGATAAGATATTCAGGGAAGTAGCTGTTTTATTAAAACAGCATATTACGAATTATGATATGGTTCTGCAAATGCTGGCAACTTCTCTGCAAATGCCCGAGAATGAAAAACTGTTCTTTGGCGGTAAGGCGAATATGCTCAGCCAACCAGAATTTCATGATATTGAAAAAGTAAAGGCGATTTTCAATATCATGGAACAAGAACGAGATTTGTATGAACTGGTCAGCAAAACACCTGAAGGAATTAATGTGAAAATCGGTACTGAGAATAATAATTTAGCGCTTGAAAATTGCAGCATTATCAGTACAACTTATTCCATTGGAGACGAGAAGCTTGGTACAATTGCCATTCTTGGTCCCACACGGATGGATTATTCCAGAGTTATGAGTTTATTATCGTTCTTTTCGAATGATTTAACTGAGATGCTGACAAAACAGTATCAAAATAAAAAGTAACGGTAATAGTAGTAATACTGCTTTAACGTATATACATCAACACTTTCAGGGAGGTGAGAAGCAGTGTCAGAAAATAAAAATGAAACAATTGAAGAGATCTTTGATGAAGCAGGGAAAAATGATATGAATGATACATCCTCAGAGGAAGCCGCTGAAACAAGTGAAACCGTTGAGGAAGCTTCCGAAAATAAAGGGGATAGCAAAATAGCTGAACTTGAAAAAAAAGTACAGGAAGCTGAAGGCAAGTATGTTCGTCTTTATGCAGATTTTGAAAACTATCGCCGCCGCGTCAAGTTAGATGCAGAAGCAGCGCAAAAATACAGAGCGCAATCTCTTGTTACTAATCTCTTGCCTGCTATCGATAACTTTGATCGAGCGCTTAAAAGTACAACTGAAACTGAAGAAACAAAACCAATCCTACAAGGAATGAATATGGTTTTATCCAGCATACTTACAGCTTTGAAAGAAGAGGGTGTGGAGGTAATTGAATCCGTAGGTAAAGAATTCGATCCTCATATCCACCAAGCGATTATGCAAGATAATAACGAAGAATTTGGTTCAAATATTGTTGTTGAAGAATTCCAAAAAGGTTATAAATTAAAAGACCGCGTTATTCGTCCAGCAATGGTTAAAGTGAATCAATAAACAAACAGTGTTACATATTAATGGGAGGTTAAAGTAAATGAGCAAAATTATTGGTATTGACTTAGGAACCACCAACTCTTGTGTATCCGTATTAGAAGGCGGAGAACCAAAGGTTATTCCAAATCCAGAAGGTAATAGAACGACTCCTTCTGTTGTTGCATTTAAAAATGGAGAACGTCAAGTTGGGGAAGTAGCAAAACGCCAAGCTATTACAAACTTAAACACAATCAGTTCCATTAAACGACACATGGGTACTGACTATACAGTAAATATCGAAGGAAAAGATTATTCTCCACAAGAAGTATCTGCCATTATCCTTCAATATTTAAAATCCTATGCTGAGGAATACTTAGGAGAAAAAGTAACAAAGGCAGTTATTACTGTTCCTGCATACTTCAATGATGCTGAACGTCAAGCGACTAAAGATGCTGGCCGTATTGCAGGTCTAGAAGTAGAACGTATTATCAACGAACCAACAGCAGCGGCACTTGCTTACGGTTTAGATAAAGCAGATGAAGATCAAAAAATCCTAGTATTTGACCTTGGTGGCGGTACTTTTGACGTATCCATCCTTGAATTGGGTGACGGAGTATTTGAAGTACGTTCAACAGCTGGTGACGCCCGCCTAGGTGGAGATGACTTCGATAACGCCGTAATGGAATATTTAATCGAAGAATTCCGCAAAGAAAATGGAATTGATCTTTCTAAAGATAAAATGGCTCTTCAACGTTTGAAAGACGCTGCTGAAAAAGCGAAAAAAGATTTATCCGGTGTAACATCCACACAAATTTCTTTACCGTTCATCACTGCCGGTGAAGCTGGTCCATTACACATGGATGTAACGTTAACACGTGCGAAATTTAATGAAATTACAGCTTCTTTAGTTGAAAGAACAATGGGTCCTACCCGTCAGGCTCTTCGCGATGCAGGTCTGTCTCCAGCTGAAATCGATAAAGTTATCTTAGTTGGTGGTTCTACTCGTATTCCTGCTGTTCAGGAAGCTATTAAAAAAGAAACTGGTAAAGAACCTCATAAAGGGGTAAACCCTGATGAAGTGGTAGCTATGGGTGCTGCTATCCAAGGTGGAGTTATCTCCGGTGACGTTAAAGATGTTGTTTTACTTGATGTAACTTCTTTATCTCTTGGTATTGAAACAATGGGAGGAGTATTTACTCGTTTAATCGACCGTAATACAACAATCCCAACAAGCAAATCTCAAATTTTCTCTACAGCAGCTGATAACCAAACAGCCGTTGATATCCATGTTCTTCAAGGTGAGCGTCAAATGGCAGCGGATAACAAAACGCTTGGCCGATTCCAATTGACTGATATTCCGCCGGCACCGCGTGGTATCCCACAAATTGAAGTAACATTTGATATCGATAACAATGGTATCGTTAATGTACGTGCTAAAGATCTTGGCACAAATAAAGAACAGGCGATTACGATTCAATCAGCTACAAGCTTAAGTGATGAAGAAATCGAACGTATGGTTAAAGAAGCGGAAGAAAACGCAGAAGCAGATAAACAACGTAAGGAAGAAGCAGAATTACGAAATGAATCTGATGCTTTAGTATTCCAAACAGAAAAAACACTTAAAGATCTTGAAGGTAAAGTAGACGAAGCTGAAGTTCAAAAAGCAACAGAAGCTAAGGATGCCTTAAAAGCCGCGATTGAGAAAAATGATCTTGCAGAAATGAAAGAGAAAAAAGAAGCGTTACAAGAAATTGTACAAGCTCTTAGCGTGAAACTATATGAGCAAGCTGCTCAAGCTGCAGAACAACAAGGCCAAGAAGGTGCTAATAAGGCTGATGATGTCGTAGATGCAGAATTTACTGAAGTTGACGACGACAAAAAATAATCATTGAACGTAAAAAGTCAAAGTCAGGCTAGCCTTGACTTTGGCTTTTTTTAACGAATTCTCCATTTTTTGTTTATATTGCGCCACGGCTTATTCAAGTGGTACAATGTTTTTTATGTGAAACGACGGACTATATAGAATCAGGAGTGTGAGGAATGAGCAAACGGGATTATTATGAGGTGTTGGGGGTTGGCAAAAATGCCTCGAAGGATGAGTTGAAAAAAGCATATCGCCGCCTTTCCAAGCAGTATCACCCTGACCTCAATAAAGAAGCAGATGCAGCAGAAAAATTTAAAGAGATTCAGGAAGCTTATGAAGTGCTAAGCGATGACCAAAAGAAAGCAAGATACGATCAATTTGGTCATGAAGACCCTACACAGGGATTTGGCGGAGGCGGAGCAGGCTTTGAAGGCTTCGGCGGCTTTGAAGATATTTTCAACTCCTTCTTTGGCGGAGGCGGAAGAAGAAGAGATCCGAATGCTCCAAGGCAAGGTGCAGACCTGCAATATACAATGACGTTATCTTTTGATGAGGCAGTGTTTGGTACAGAAACAACCATTGAAATTCCAAAAGAAGAAGAATGTGAAACATGTAAAGGATCCGGAGCCAAGCCTGGAACACAACCTGAAACTTGTACACATTGTAATGGTACAGGCCAGTTAAATGTAGAGCAAAATACTCCATTTGGCCGTATTGTAAACCGGAGAGTATGTCAGCACTGCAGCGGTACAGGTAAGCTGATTAAACATAAATGTGGCACTTGCCATGGTAAAGGCGTTGTGAAAAAACGTAATAAAATTCAAATTAAAGTCCCTGCCGGTGTCGATGACGGCCAGCAGCTGCGCGTTCCTGGTAAAGGTGAGCCTGGTATTAATGGCGGACCTCCGGGAGATTTATATGTTGTATTCCAAATCAAACCGCATGAGTTTTTTGAGCGTGACGGGGATGATATTTATTGTGAAATGCCAATTACCTTTGCACAGGCTGCTCTGGGTGATGAAATCGAAGTTCCAACCATGCATGGTAAAGTGAAACTGAAAGTGCCTGCTGGGACACAAACAGGTACTCGTTTCCGCTTAAAAGGGAAAGGTGTGCCAAATGTAAGAGGATATGGACAGGGTGATCAGCATATCCGTATTTTAGTTGTAACACCAACAAAATTAACCGATAAACAAAAAGAACTAATTCGCGAATTCGCTGATATCAGTGGTCATGGCCAGTTGGACGAAAATGATGAAGGTTTCTTTGCGAAAGTGAAAAGAGCAATAAAAGGTGAATAATAAAGGTAGGAGTTGGTAGAGAATGAAATGGTCCGAATTAAGTATTCATACAACAAATGAAGCGGTCGAACCAATATCGAATATTTTACATGAAGCTGGGGCAAGTGGGGTAGTGATAGAGGATCCCCTTGAACTGGTTCGTGAAAGGGAGAATGTATTCGGAGAAATCTATCAACTTAATCCTGCTGATTTTCCAAAAGAAGGCGTTATTGTAAAAGCTTATCTTCCTGTCACCAGTTTCCTTGGTGACACAGTGGATGGGATTAAAGATCTTATCAATAATTTAATAAAGTATGATATCGATCTTGGTCATAATGAAATAACCATCAGCGAGGTTAATGAGGAAGAATGGTCCACTGCATGGAAAAAATATTACCATCCTGTAAAGGTCTCTGAACAGGTAACGATTGTCCCAACATGGGAGGAATATACCCCAGTTCATACAGATGAAAAAATCATTGAATTGGATCCAGGTATGGCATTCGGTACTGGCACACATCCAACAACTGTACTTTGTATTCAAGCGCTCGAGAAGACGGTCAAACCAGGTATGAAGGTCATTGATGTGGGAACAGGTTCTGGTGTCCTCACAATAACAGCAGCTAAATTTGGCGCTGATTCCATTTTGGCTCTTGATTTAGATGAGGTTGCTGTAAATAGTGCCAGAGTGAACTGTAAATTAAATAAAGTCCATGATAAGGTTACAATTAAACAAAATGACCTTTTAAAAGGAATTGATTTTGAAGCTGATATTGTGGTAGCCAATATTTTGGCTGAAATCATTGTTCGATGTACAGAAGATGTAGCCAGAGTGCTAAAACCGGGCGGAACATTTATATCTTCTGGTATCATTCAACAAAAACGCCATGAAGTGGAAGAAGCTATAAAACAAGCTGGACTTGTGATTGAAGAAGTTATGACGATGGAAGACTGGGTTTCTATCACTGCTCGTAAATTATAGATTTAACTTGATTCAGCAGATGTCTCTGATCCTCAGGAAGGTGAAGAGATGGATGCCGGAATAAGAAATTAAATCAGTAGAAATTCAAACTCCGTCTAAAATTAAGTTAAAAGCCTAGGGCGGATGGCAGAAAAATCGCAAGGAATCTAAATGATTTTTCGCTATCCTGACGCCTAGGCGTCAGTGATTTTAAAGGACAGAAAGGTGCTGGCCATGCAGAGATATTTTATTGAGAAATCAGATGATCAATTTGAGGTAACGATAACCGGAGATGATTTTCACCATATGACCCGGGTTATGCGTATGACTGCGGGAGATACGTTTTATGGAGTAATGAATCAAAAGACAGCGATCGTTAAAATTGAATCCATTCAAGAAAAAACTCTGACTGGCCGCATATTGGATTGGATAGAGGAATCAAAAGAATTGCCGATACAGGTTACCATTGTGAACGGTTTGCCCAAAGGGGATAAACTAGAATGGATTATCCAAAAAGGGACAGAACTGGGTGCATATTCCTTTATCCCTTTTAATGCAACTCGTTCTATAGTAAAATGGGATACTAAAAAGGCTGAAAAAAAAACAGAACGTCTCCGGAAAATAGCGAAAGAAGCTGCAGAACAATCTCACAGGACAGAAATTCCCGAGGTATCCGACCCTGTAGACATACGCAGGTTGCTGGACCTTGCTCATAGATTTGATTATAAGCTGGTAGCTTATGAAGAGGATGCAAAGCAAGGGGAAGCGTCTCAATTGGCTAAAACAATCGGAGAAATGGTTCCAGGGCAAACTCTTTTAATGGTATTTGGTCCTGAAGGTGGCTTGGATTCGGCAGAAGTGAATCAACTTTTAGAAAACGGCTTTCAAACATGCAGTCTGGGACCGCGTATCTTACGTACAGAGACTGCACCATTATATGCTTTGTCAGCCATATCTTATCAATTAGAATTAGTGAGGTGAAGGGAATGGCTACAGTAGCTTTCCATACATTAGGATGTAAAGTCAATCATTATGAGACAGAGGCGATATGGCAGCTGTTTCAAGCGTCAGGCTACGAAAGAGTAGAGTTTGAACAACGCTCGGATGTTTATGTGATTAATACATGTACCGTTACAAATACTGGTGATAAGAAAAGCCGGCAGGTCATCCGGAGGGCAGTGCGGAAGAACCCAGATGCAGTTATTTGCGTAACAGGCTGTTATGCGCAAACTTCACCGGCAGAAATTATGGCAATTCCCGGTGTGGACATTGTGGTCGGAACGCAGGATCGCGATAAATTAATAGGTTATATTGATACTTATTTAACGGAAAGACAACCTATTAACGGCGTAAGAAATATTATGAAAACAAGAATTTATGAAGAATTGGACGTACCGGCATTTACGGATCGGACGCGTGCGTCTCTGAAAATTCAGGAAGGATGCAATAATTTTTGTACATTTTGTATTATTCCTTGGGCACGCGGTTTATTGCGTTCCCGTGATCCAGAGGAGGTTGTTCGCCAGGCACAGCAGCTTGTCGCAGCCGGTTATAAAGAAATTGTCTTAACTGGTATTCACACAGGCGGTTATGGGGAAGACTTGAAGGATTACAATCTGGCTATGTTATTGAGGGAATTGGATCAAAGGGTTGATGGACTGAAACGTATTCGCATATCATCTATTGAAGCCTCTCAAATAACGGATGAAGTCATTGAAGTATTGCGCGAATCTGATAAAGTGGTTCCGCATCTGCACATTCCTGTACAATCAGCTTCTAATACCGTGCTTAAGCGTATGCGCCGGAAATACTCTTCTGAATTCTTTGCGGAACGATTGGAAAGATTGCGTGAAATTATTCCGGATTTAGCAGTGACGTCAGATGTAATTGTAGGTTTCCCTGGTGAAACAGAAGAAGAGTTTATGGAAACGTATAACTTTATTAAAGATCAACATTTCTCAGAACTGCATGTTTTCCCTTATTCAAAACGGACTGGTACTCCGGCTGCCCGTATGGAAGATCAAGTAGACGAAGATGTGAAAAATGATCGTGTTCACCGTTTAATATCGTTATCAGAGCAGCTTGCCAAAGAATATGCATCTCAGTATGAAAATGAAGTGCTGGAAGTCATCCCAGAGGAACCATTTGAAGATGGAGAGACAAAAGGGCTATATCAAGGCTATTCCGATAACTATTTGAAAGTCGTATTCCCTGCTACAGAAGATATGGTAGGGAAGATCGTGAAAGTGAAAATCACGAAAGCTGGTTATCCGTACAATGAAGGACAATTTGTTCGTGTTATGGATGATACGGTCGAACAAGCTGTCGTTAATTTGTAATAATTGAAAGATGGGCGGTTACAGAGTAATTCTAAGTATCCGCCCGTTTTGATTTTTATGAAGTGAGGTATAAAATAAATAGACGGAACTAAAATATTTTAGTCTGTTTAGAGATGGCTAACTAATTAACCTACACGAATATAGGAATAACAGTTGACCTTGAATGACACATATATTATAATTTGATGGTACATGGTTTCCTTCTATGTGTAGGAAATTAGAGTTGTTGTGCTCGGAGGGAGGGAAAGAGATGTCTAAAACAGTCGTTAAGAAAAACGAATCGCTTGAAGATGCTCTTCGACGCTTCAAACGCACAGTTTCCAAGCAAGGTACTATGCAGGAAGTAAGAAAGCGCGAATTCTATGAAAAACCTAGTGTAAAACGTAAGAAAAAGTCTGAAGCTGCGAGAAAACGCAAGTTCTAAAAGAGGTGCACTTAATGAGTCTTGTTGAGCGTTTAAACAGCGATATGAAACAAGCTATGAAGAACAGAGAAAAAGACAAGCTCTCCGTCATCCGAATGGTAAAGGCTTCTCTTCAGAATGAAGGAATAAAGCTTGGTAAACAAGAATTATCCGAAGATGAAGAGTTAACCGTGCTTTCTCGCGAATTAAAGCAACGCAAAGACTCCCTCCAGGAATTTGATAAAGCAGGCCGTCAAGATTTGGTCGAAAAGCTTCAATCAGAAATCGAAATTGTCGAGGCATATTTGCCAAAACAATTATCCGAGGATGAGTTAAATGCGATTGTTACTCAAGCGATTGCCGAGACGAATGCCACTTCCAAGGCTGACATGGGCAAAGTAATGTCCGCAGTCATGCCAAAAGTGAAGGGTAAAGCTGATGGATCTTTAGTCAATAAACTTGTACTGCAAAATCTTACAAAATAAGACGTTTAAAACCCGCAAATTAAATTTGCGGGTTTTTTATATACAATAAACCAAGTATTGTGAAACTTATGCACAATAATAACGTATAATGAATTATAGACAATAAAATAAAGAAGGAAAGGAGGTTGAATAAGTATGAGGAAAAGATGGTGGGCATGGATCATCATCTTTGCATTATTTTTAATAGGAATCGCAGGTCCTCCGTCAGGAAATGCGAACGCAGATAAAGTTTACATAGTACCTCTGCAGGATGAGGTGGAAAAAGGTTTATCTAACTTTTTGAAACGAGCGATCGCAACAGCTGAAAAAGATGGAGCGAAGGCAATTATATTTGATATCAATACACCTGGCGGGGCGGTAGATGCAGCCGATGAAATTGGAGAAATATTTGCAAATACCGAATTAAAAACGGTTGCCTTTGTCAATAACCGTGCCTTATCTGCAGGTGCTTTTATTTCTTTAAACGCTGATGAAATTTATATGGTGCCCGGCGCTACAATGGGTGCAGCAGCGGTCATAACATCTGATGGAAATGCTGCCGATAAAAAAGCCCAGTCCTATTGGCTCGCTAATATGCAAAAGGCTGCTGAATCCAGTGGAAGGGATCCTCTCTATGCGAAAGCAATGGCGGATGAAGATATTGATTTGCCGGAGTATGGAGCTGAAAAAGGAAAATTGCTTACACTTACAGCGAATCAGGCTATAAAGGTTGGCTATAGTGAAGGTACGGTTGAAAATCAGAAGGATTTATTAAAGACATTGGGATATGACAAAGCAGAACTGATTCATTTTGGAGAAAGCTTAGCTGATAAAGTTGCCCGTTTTCTGACGAATCCGATTGTCATTCCTATCCTTTTATCGATTGGTACTATTGGCCTTGTCGTTGAACTTTTTTCGCCTGGTTTCGGTTTGCCTGGTTTAGCCGGCATTACGTCCCTGTTATTGTTCTTTTATGGACATATGGTTTCAGGGCTGGCTGGGTATGAAACGTTAATTCTATTTATAGTTGGTATAGGATTACTATTACTGGAATTTTTCCTTCCTGGCGGTATTGTAGGTGTTATTGGTTTTATTGCAATTATAGCAAGTTTCTTTCTTGCTGCGGGGGATGTGGAGCAGATGGCAATCGCCATATTAATTGCATTGATTGCTGGATTTATAGCAATTGTAGTATTAATAAAAGTATTTGGGAAGAAAATGACGGCCTTTGACAGGATTATACTTACCGATTCCACGAATACAGAGAGTGGTTATGTTTCAAATGTTAATCGCAATGAGCTAATTGGAAAAGTAGGAGTTCTAGTGACTGATTTGCGGCCTTCCGGAACGCTTTTGCTTGAAGGAGAAAGAATTGACGTGGTAAGTGAAGGCAGCTTTATCATGAAGGGAACACATGTAAAAGTCATTAAAACAGAAGGTTCTCGTATAGTAGTAAGACCATTTGAATTATAAATAAGGATAAGAATGAAGGGAGTTTTAACGCAATGGTATTAACATCAGCATCTATATTTGCTCTAGTGGGCATTGCTTTAGTGATTATTTTATTGGCAGTACTATTTACATTTGTACCGGTTATGCTTTGGATTTCGGCGATAGCTTCCGGAGTGCGAGTAAGTATCTTTACATTGGTTGGGATGAGGTTGCGTCGTGTATCCCCAAGCCGTGTGATCAATCCTTTGATTAAAGCAAGAAAAGCAGGTTTAAATGTAACGACGAATCAATTGGAAAGCCATTATTTGGCAGGTGGTAATGTCGATCGGGTGGTTAATGCATTAATCGCTGCTCACCGTGCCAATATCGAATTAACGTTTGAACGTTGTGCTGCAATTGATCTGGCAGGTCGTGACGTACTTGAAGCTGTGCAAATGAGTGTTAACCCTAAAGTTATAGAAACACCGTTTATTGCGGGTGTAGCTATTAATGGGATTGAAGTGAAAGCGAAGGCTAGAATCACGGTCCGTGCCAATATTGAACGTCTGGTTGGGGGTGCAGGAGAAGAGACTGTTATCGCCAGGGTTGGAGAAGGTGTAATTTCCACTATTGGTTCCAGTGCAAGCCATACAACTGTTTTGGAAAATCCGGAACGTATTTCTCAAACTGTTCTAAGTAAAGGCCTGGATGCCGGAACAGCATTTGAAATTTTATCCATTGATATAGCAGATGTTGATATCGGTAAAAATATTGGTGCAGAGCTGCAGACAGAGCAAGCCGAAGCAGATAAAAAGATTGCTCAGGCAAAAGCTGAAGAGCGTCGTGCCATGGCAATTGCACAAGAACAAGAGATGAAAGCAAGAGTAGAAGAGATGAGAGCGAAGGTAGTGGAATCTGAGGCTGAGGTACCGCTTGCTATGGCTCATGCTTTCAAAGCAGGTAATATGGGCGTTATGGATTACATGAACTATCAAAACCTTGCTTCTGATACGAATATGAGAGAATCTATCAGCAAAACCAACAAAGATGATCGAAATCTGGATAATGAATAATCTTCCTGTCTAAAGCTGGGAAAGGAGGTCCTGTCCATGGTTATGGGAGCAGTTTGGGATAATCCTCTTATCCTTTTTGTAATCATCAGTTTAATAAGCTGGTTCTTTCAAAGAGATAAAGGGACGGAAAAGCCTGATAATAAGCCAAATAGAAAGTATACATCACCTCCTGTAAATAAAAGCGAGCCTGTTAGGGAATCAAACCAAACAGTTGTTAGAAATCAGGATGAAGATATTAGAAAAAAAATTCAGGAACGTGAAAGAGAACTTCAAAAGAAAGTTAGACAGCGTCCTGATTTGCAAAAAGAAGCAACTTCTCTTGCTCAAACGATTAAGGAGCAGTACGAGGCCCAAAAGAAAAAAGTTAATCAAGCTGAAAGGCCCGTTATAATAAAAGAAACTAAGCCTGAAATAAGTGTTCCAAAGGAATTTAAACCATTGGTTCAGAAAGCCGTCAAACAAGCAAAGCAAGAGCCGGTCAAACGAGGTTTTAATGCACGGAATATAGACTTACAAGAAGCGTTTATTATGTCGGAAATCTTGGGTCCTCCTCGTTCGAGAAGAAAACAGATTCGATAGGAGCTTTATATTACTGCTGTTTAAACGTATATAGACTTTAGGCAGAACTTTTTGAAGCATCGAATTGCCCCTGAATTGTTAGAAACCAAATCTAACATTTCAGGGGTTTTTTTATTGCCCTTCCCCAAGTTCCACTTCACCCGGTGCATTGATATGTGCCGGTACTTCATCCAGAAGTTTATACGCAATGTGATTTAAAAAGATTAAAGAACTGAAATAAAATGTATGTTCTCCATTTTTATGTATAAAGAAATGATTAGATGCCTTCTCATAATTTTGATTTCCTGTTGACCGTAAAGATTAAAAATGAATGGCTGAGGGATCCTCATCATCTTATGTATTATTAAGACGGTGTCTTTAATTTAGCATTTAATGGTCTCTTTTAGAATAGGTATGATATTGAAGTGATTTAACTGAACAGCTTTATAACTATTGGCTCATTAATTAGTTTAGGGAGAGGGAGGTTTCCTTATGGCTCGTGCATGGGGGTATCGTATTAAAAAGTGGGTCACGGCCGCAATGGACCTGCCTCAAGATATTATGATGGATTTACCGAGGATCACGATGGTGGGTCAAATCCATATTTACATAGAAAATCATAAAGGCTTACTTGCATTTTCAGATCAGGAATTAAGATTGCTGCTTAAGAACGGACAACTCCTTGTCAAGGGTCAGGCATTTGTATTAAAAACGATTCTTCCAGAAGAAATCTTACTTGAAGGGAAAATTGATCAGGTTATCTTTCTAGAAGAATAACCTAAGGGGAGGTTCTTATGAAAAATCATTGGACGAATACTATTACCGGTTACATCAAGGTGCAAATAAAAGGGCGGGGGATAGAACGTTTAATTAACAGAATGCTTAAAGAGGGTATTCAAGTTTGGGATGCAAAAAATATGGGCACAGAAACAGTTGTTTTTTATATAAAGTTGCAGGATGTTCCTAAATTACGGAAATCAGTTAGGAATAGTGAGTGCAAGGTCTTTTTTGTAGAAAGGAAGGGTGGGCCTTTTTTTGCCTTAAAGTTAAAAAAATATAGCGGCTTGGTTGTTGGGGTTACGATGTTTTTTATTATTATTTTTATTTTATCAAATATGATTTGGGGGATAAAAATAGAAGGTGCAAGTCCGGCGATTGAACATCAGGTAAGAAAAGAATTGGATAAAATGAATATAAAAGTAGGTAAGCTTCAATTTACCGTGGATGACATGGAAGATATCCAAAAAGAACTCAGTAAACGGGTGCCAGCTATTACTTGGATAGGTGTGCAGTTGGAAGGGACGACCTTCCATTTTCAGGTTGTTGAAAAAAAACAGCCAGAAAAAAATCCCGCAGATCTTTATGTAAATCTCGTTTCATCTAAAAAAGCAACCATTGTTCAAACAATGGTTGAAAGGGGACAAGGCTTGGTTGAAAAGCACCAGGTTGTCAAAGAAGGCCAAATCCTTGTCAGCGGATTTATTGGAAAAGAAGACAACCAAAAATTTGTGGGGGCTAAAGGAAAGGTTATGGCGGAAGCTTGGTATACAACTAGTGTTGAGGTACCGCTTAAGACGAATTTCTACGTGTTTAATGGTGATGCTAAGAATAAATACAATCTTAACTTTGGTAATGTTCAAGTGCCGATATGGGGATTTGGCCATCATAAATTCAAAGAGTATGAAGTGGAGGAGGACCGAAAGACGTTTAAATTTTTTAAGTGGGATCTCCCAATCGCCTACCATAAAAAAATATATCGCAGTAAGGAAAAGGTTACTCGAGTATATACGAAATCTGAAGCAGAAAAGCTGGCGTTGAACATGGGGGAAAAGGATGTTCTCAAGATTGCCCCTGATGATGCCAGAGTCATTAATGAAAAAATTTTGAAAAACCAGCTTGACAATGGTAAAGTTAAAATGACTATACATTATCAAGTTTTAGAAAATATTGCAATCGGACAACCGATGATTCAAGGAGACTAAGGAATGCCAGAGAAGTCTAAATTGATTAATTTACAATTGGAGTCACCAAGTGAAGCTGCTGAACTGTTTGGTGTACATGATAGCAATCTAAAGATACTGGAAAGCGAGTTGGACGTCAGTATTGTATCCAGAGGTGAAACAATCAGCGTGTCCGGCACACCGGAAAACTTGGAAAAAGCAGATAACATTCTACAAACGCTTTTGGTCATTATTCGAAAAGGAATTAAGATTGGACCCCGTGAAGTTGTCTATTCCATTAATTTATCGAATAACGGTACTTTGGAGTACTTTGCTGATTTATATGATGAGGAAATAGCCAGAAGTGCTAAAGGTAAATCAATCCGTATAAAAACTTTGGGACAAAAAGAGTACATTTCTGCCATAAGAGGGAAGGACTTAGTTTTTGGGATTGGACCTGCTGGAACCGGTAAAACCTATTTAGCCGTAGTAATGGCTGTAACTGCTTTGAAAAATGGTCATGTAAAACGTATTATTTTAACAAGGCCAGCAGTTGAAGCAGGTGAAAGCCTGGGCTTCTTACCAGGAGATTTAAAGGAAAAAGTAGATCCATATTTAAGGCCTCTGTATGATGCGCTTCATGATATATTGGGATTAGAGCAAACTGCAAGGCTTATTGAGCGTGGAACAATTGAAATTGCGCCTTTGGCTTATATGAGAGGCAGAACACTCGATGATGCTTTTGTCATACTTGATGAGGCACAAAATACGACACAGGCCCAAATGAAAATGTTCCTGACCAGACTAGGGTTTGGCTCCAAAATAGTGGTGACTGGTGACACTTCACAAATAGATTTGCCACGTGGTGTGCAATCGGGATTAAAGGCCGCTGAAAGAATTTTAAAAGATGTTTCAGGCATTAAGTTTATCCACTTAGACCAAACTGACGTGGTTCGGCATCCGCTTGTAGCAAAAATCATCCAGGCATATGAAAACTTCGAACCAACCGAGCACTCCTAATAAATATTAAACCGCCACAGATTAGCTGTGGCTTTTTCATTATTTACCTTTCTAATTATATAATTCAGAGTGAAACGTACGGTGAAACCTGTTATTATTACATAAAGTGTTTGAAAATTATACATATAAAATATTCTCCGCTGAGAAAGGGGAACGTATGAATTTTAAAAACATAAGCAGTCCTGTCAAAAATTTTGTATCTAAGCCAGTATTACAAGTTAGCATGCTTCTATTAATGGCGCTCGTTTCTTTTGTTTTTTTATTTGGCAGCGTTAAACCGGAAAAACTGAATGTCGAGCTCTATAATGTAGCTGAAACGACCATTCGGTCTCCAAAAACAATAGAAGATCCTGTTGAAACGAAAGAAAAACGGCAAAAAGCTATAAATAGCGTTGAAGATGTTTATACGGTAAATAAAGAATATGTGAAAAAAAGAGTCAAATTAGTTAATGATATTTACACTTCTGCAGAGAGTGTGGTTAGCGCCGGTTTAAAAAATCAAGAGGTGAAGCAAGGTAAGGAAGATACAGCACTTACACTATCCAAGCCTACGGAATATGTATCTGATTTGAGAGAGAAATTAGGAGATAATGTCAATAAAGATCTATCAGATGAAACCTTGATTAATCTACTGGGGTCCAACTTATCTGATTTATCCATTGCTAAGGATATCACCATCACGAGTATCAATGAAATGATGAAAGATGGCATTAGGGGAAATGAAGTCGAAAATGCGAAAAAGAAAGTCGAAGAAGGAATCAAATACACAAGTCTTCCGGCTAAATTAAAATCAGCCTCCATTGATTTAGGAAGATATGCAATCATTCAAAATGTGTTTTTTGATCCTGAGTCAACGGAAAAAGCAAGGGAAAATGCAAGTGAATCTGTTGAACCAATCAGAATTCTTCAAGGGCAGATTATTGTCGAGGAAGGATATTTAATTGATACAGAAGTCTATCGCCAATTAAAGCTGGTAGGTCTTCTGAATAGTGAAGATTCTCTTCTCCCTTATGTTGGATTAGCAGCCGTTATAATAGTTATTTTTACTGGCGTCTATTTAATGTTTGGAGATACGATCAGGAAATCTGATCATATTGACCATCGGGATAATCTATTTATCTTCAGTATGGTTTATCTGCTGGCGCTGCTATTAATGAAAACAATCGATATATTTGTTGGATTAAGCCATGAATCAAATGCTTACTTCTTTCCGGCCGCGATGTCGGCGATGCTTGTAACAATATTAATGAGAGAACGCCATGCTGTGGGAATAACGGTTGTACTTTCTGTTGTCGGCAGCATTATGTTTAAGGAGGAATTGGCCGGAACCGTTAATGTGACTATGGGAATTTATATTCTTGTAAGCGGTATATCGGGAATCCTTCTTTTAAAACAAGGAGTAGAGCGTACCAGTATATTAAGAGCTGGTATGGTTAATGCACTCATTAATTTGGTCGTCGTTTTAGGTCTGATTTGGATTGGTGGAAGCGGTATTAATTATATCATGATACCTGTAGCGGCGATTGCTTCAGGAGTAACATCAGCAGTATTTACGATTGGTATTCTCCCTTTTATTGAAACAGGATTTGGTATATTCTCTTCTATTAGAATGATTGAGTTATCAAATCCAAATCATCCACTTTTACGAAAGTTATTGACGGAGGCGCCAGGAACATATCATCATAGTGTCATGGTGGCTAATTTGGCAGAGGCAGCTTGTGAAGCGGTTGGTGCCAACGGATTACTTGCGCGGGTTGGTTGTTATTACCACGATGTAGGAAAAACAAAAAGACCTTATTATTTTATCGAGAATCAAATCAACATCGAGAATCCACATGATCACTTGACACCAGAGAAAAGTACAAAGATCATTGTATCTCATGTAAAAGATGGCGCGAAAATGGTTGAAAAATATAAGCTTCCAAAAGAGATTGTAGATATTGTAGAGCAACATCATGGGACAACCTTGTTAAAGTACTTTTATTATAAAGCAAGCGAGGCAGGCAGAGAGGTTAAGGAAGAGAATTTTAGATATCCGGGGCCAAAAGCCAAAACGAAAGAAGCAGCTATTATTGGGATTGCTGATAGTGTGGAGGCGGCTGTACGATCGCTGAAATCTCCTACGCAAGCGACAATCGAAAAGCTTGTAAAGTCAATAATTGCTGATAGACTGAATGATGGACAGTTAAATGAATGCGATTTAACGTTTAAAGAACTGGAAAAGGTTAGCCAGTCATTGTGCGAAACGTTAGCTGGCATTTTTCATAACCGGATTGAATATCCAGAATTAGAAAAAGAATAAAGCAGGTGAATGAATTGATTTTAACTATTGATATTTTAGATGAAACGGAACAAGTAACTGCGGAACAACAAGAGCTTGTCACAAAACTGCTTGACTTTGCAGCCATTCAGGAAAAGGTGAAAGAGGGCAGTGAAGTCTCTGTAACATTTGTAGGTAACGAACGTATCCATGAAATTAATAAAGAATATCGTCAAAAAGATGCTCCGACTGATGTTATTTCATTTGCGATGGAGGAAATGGGAGAGGGAGAAATCGAAATCAAAGGCCAGGACGTACCAGCAGTCCTTGGAGACATTATTATTTCGATTGACCGTACAAAGGAGCAGGCTGATGAGTATGGCCACTCATATGAACGGGAACTTGGGTTTTTAGCGATCCACGGATTTCTTCACTTGCTAGGATATGACCATATGAATGAGGAAGACGAAAAAGTAATGTTTACACGACAAAAAGAATTATTGGATCAGTATGGGCTCTCAAGATAAGAAAACAACATATCGTTTTTTTAAAAGTTTTTCTTATGCCTGGCAGGGTGTTTTATATGGAGCAAAAAAAGAAGCTAATTTCAAGTTCCATCTGGCTGCCGCTATCATCGTTTGTATAGCGGCTTTTTACTTCTCAATTAGTCAGATAGAATGGTTATTTGTGCTCATGGCGATTGCTGGTATGCTGGTACTCGAACTTATTAATACAGCTATCGAAAAGGTGGTTGACCTTGTGACAGGAGAGTATCATCCTCTCGCAAAAAAAGCAAAGGATTTAGCCGCCGGAGCGGTATTGGTGTATGCTATATTTTCTGCTATCATTGGCCTCGTTATTTTTTTGCCAAAGATTTGGAGCATGCTTGTTTAAATGAAGAAGAGAAAGTAATATATGGATAATCAGGTTTTAATGTATGAGTAAAAAGAGTGTGTGAAACAGAATATGCACGGTATCTCCATTTTACTCTTTTGATGGGGGCTGGGATTTTATTTCAAGATACCGCAGCTTTTTGGCTTTTTCTCATGGATAATCAAATAAAAAATAATTGGCGGTAGTGGCTGATACAGAACTTCCGTTTTCGCTTGGCAGATGATATGCCTGTTATTTAATAACCATAAAAAGTATACAGTGGAAACGACAGTTCAAGGAGCGCTACCTGAAGCCTTTACACCGGAGGATTTACATGACTAATACAACCAATAATCAACAATTTAAATCAGGATTTGTCTCTATAATAGGGAGACCGAATGTAGGAAAATCAACCTTTATCAATCAGGTCATTGGGCAAAAAATTGCGATTATGAGTGATAAGCCTCAAACCACGCGCAATAAAGTTCAAGGCGTATTGACAACGAATGACAGTCAAATCGTATTTATTGATACACCCGGAATTCATAAACCAAAGCATAAGCTTGGTGATTTTATGATGAAGGTAGCTTCTAATGCCTTGCAGGAAGTTGACGCCATCCTCTTTATGGTAAATGCGGAAGAAGGTTTCGGACGCGGTGAGGAATTTATTATTGAAAAGTTAAAATCCTATAAAACACCTGTTTTCCTTGTTATTAATAAAATTGACCTCATTCATCCCGATGAATTATTTAAAATTATTGATTCGTATAAAGAAAAATATGACTTTGCAGAAATTGTACCGATTTCCGCTCTCGAGGGAAATAACATAGAAACATTATTAAAGCAAATAAATGCTTATTTACCAGAGGGACCCCACTATTATCCAGCTGATCAAGTAACGGATCATCCTGAACGATTCATTATTTCTGAAATGATTCGTGAAAAAGCACTGCATCTAACAAGAGAAGAAGTACCTCATTCCTTAGCAGTTATGATCGATAAAATTGAGCGTAAAGAAAAATCGGAAACCGTTCACATTATGGCAACCGTTATTGTCGAACGTGATTCTCAAAAAGGAATCATTATTGGCAAAAAAGGTGCAATGCTTAAAGAAATCGGACAACGCGCACGCACCGACATCGAAAATCTTCTCGGCTCAAAAGTATTCCTCGAACTATGGGTAAAAGTCCAAAAAGACTGGAGAAATAAAGCCTCCCATCTAAGAGATATCGGATTTAGGGAAGATGATTATTAAGATGCTGAGACGACTGTTCAGCTCCGACAAGCATAAGAGGAGGCACGTAGGGAGGTGATCTTCCCTCCCGCAGTGGCTACACTTATGACCTCGAGGAGCTAGGAGTCGAAGCTCAATTGCATAAAGGGCAGGATGGCTTTGCTTCAAGGAACGAAGACTAAATGCGCCACGTCGTGTGCAACGTCTTCATGACCTACATCGTGTAGGCCCGCGACAAGCATAAGACAAATACTCGGAGGGAGGGTTTTTCTCCCGTAGAGTATTTGCTTATGACTCGAGCTCCTAGGCCCAGAAGCTCGATTAAATAAGATGCTGAAGCGGCTTGCCCAGAAGCGAGGAGCATAAGACGAAGGCTTGGAGGGAGTGTTTTTCTCCCATAGAGGCTTGGCTTATGTCCTGAGCTTCTAGCCGCTGAAGCTCGTTTACTAAAGCTGAGACGACTGTATCAAGGAATGAAGACTAAATGCGCCACAATAGTGTGCAACGTCTTCATGACCGACCTGCATCCTGTAGGCTGTATTTGTAAAAAATAATTTTATTCGGCAATGAGGGGAAATCAAATTAGTAAATATTTAATCACATGATTTTATTCGGGTTGGTGAAACTAATCGTAGATAAGAGACGAAAGAAGTCTCTATCAACGAAAGGTGGTATAAGTATGATTAACTTTACCTGGAATGTTTTTAGACAGACCGGCAGTGTGGATACTTATCTTCTTTTTAAGGAACTTGAAAGACAGGATGAAGGTCAATCTGAAGTGATTAAAGAGGAATACAAAGAAGTAGAAATCCCTATAAATTAATAAACTTGCCGTCATATTGGAGTGAGTGACGTGCTGACAAAATGCGAAGGAATAGTCATTCGCAGTACTGATTATGGTGAGACAAATAAAATTATTACGTTGTATACCAGAGAGTTTGGGAAAATCGGGGTGATGGCAAGAGGAGCGAAAAAGCCAAACAGTCGCTTTTCAGCCGTCACTCAGGTGTTCCATTATGGTACATATTTATTTTTAGGAAGCCGTGGACTGGGTCAATTACAACAGGCGGAAACTATTGATTCTTTCCGTTCGATTCGTGAGGATATATTCTTAACTGCTTATGCAGCTTTTATTGCTGAATTACTGGATAAAGGAACAGAAGAGAGAAAACCTCATTCATCTTTGTATGACCTTTTTTATCTATCGCTCCACTATATTAATGAAGAATACGATCCAGAAATTATCATGAATATAGTTGAACTGAAAATGTTGAACGTTTTTGGATTTGCTCCTGAATTAAACCGTTGTGTAAATTGCGGGGCACAAGATGGAACATTCTCCTTTTCTGTAAAAGAAGGTGGCCTGTTGTGTCATAGATGTGATCATATCGATCCTTATAAAATCAAGATATCACCGGCTGTTGCTCGGATTTTGCGAGTTTTATTTTATATGGATTTAAATCGACTTGGTACGATTTCGTTAAAAGATGAGACCAAACAAGAAATCAGGAATGTCCTTGATAATTACTATGGTGAATATTTAGGTGTTGAATTAAAAGCCAAGCGTTTTATAAACCAAATGAATAAATTCAGAGGAAATATTTAAACATATACTTTAGGTGATTGTATTGACAATGAAGGTCGTTATTGTATAGAATGTGAGATAAATTAATATGTAGTTACTGTGAAGGAAAGTAGTATTTGGATTAAGATATGCTAAGCGAGTCTGGGGATGGTGTAAGCCGGAACATATCAACCAAAGAAGGCAGTCTGGAGTAACACATTGCAAAGTGGCCGGAAATCCGGCAAATAGGGTGGAACCGCGGGTAAACTCTCGTCCCTATGCTTCAATAGCATAGGGATGGGAGTTTTTTAATTTGTATAAAGGAGAGATAAGAATATGACAGTATCAATGGATCAAATTGTGTCGCACGCAAAACATAGAGGATTCATTTTCCCTGGCTCCGAGATCTATGGAGGTCTTGCGAATACTTGGGATTACGGTCCTCTTGGAGTAGAAGTAAAAAATAATATTAAAAAAGCATGGTGGAAAAAGTTTATTCAAGAATCTCCATACAATGTGGGTCTTGATTCTGCTATTTTAATGAATCCGCGTACGTGGGAGGCTTCCGGTCATATTGGAAACTTTAATGATCCGATGATTGATTGTAAGAAATGTAAAGCTCGTCATCGTGCGGATAAATTGATAGAGGATGCTTTGCAGGCTAAGGGCACAGAAATGATTGTTGATGGATTATCTTTTGACAAAATGCAAGAACTAATCCAAGAGAATGATATTGCGTGTCCTGATTGCGGAGCAAAGGATTTTACGGAAATTAGACAATTTAATCTTATGTTCAAAACATTCCAAGGTGTAACTGAATCCAGTACAAATGAAATTTTTCTCCGTCCAGAAACGGCGCAAGGTATTTTTGTTAACTTTAAGAATGTACAACGTACAATGAGAAAGAAATTACCTTTTGGAATTGCCCAAGTTGGTAAGAGCTTCCGTAATGAAATTACACCAGGGAATTTTACTTTCCGTACTCGTGAATTTGAACAAATGGAATTGGAGTTTTTCTGTAAACCAGGTTCTGAATTGGAATGGTTCCAATATTGGAAAGATTACGCAGAAAAATGGTTGCTATCATTAGGAATGAAAAAAGAAAATTTCCGACTTCGTGACCATGAAGAGGAAGAACTTTCTCATTATAGCAATGCAACGACTGACTTTGAATATAAATTCCCATTTGGTTGGGGAGAGCTTTGGGGCATTGCATCCCGTACGGACTTCGATTTAAAGCGACATATGGAGTATTCAGGAGAAGACTTCAATTATTTGGATCCTGAAACGAATGAAAAATATATTCCTTATTGCATAGAGCCTTCTTTGGGAGCGGACCGGGTAACATTGGCTTATTTAATTGATGCCTATGAAGAAGAACAGCTTGAAGATGGTACATCCCGTACAGTTATGCATCTTCACCCGGCTTTGGCACCATTTAAAGCTGCCGTTCTTCCGTTATCCAAAAAGCTTTCTGAAGGAGCAAAAGAGGTCTTTGCCAAACTCTCTGAGGATTTCATGGTGGACTATGATGAAGCTGGTTCCATTGGGAAACGTTACCGCCGTCATGATGAGATTGGTACACCTTTCTGTATCACATATGATTTTGATTCAGTAGAGGATAACCAAGTAACCGTACGTGACCGTGATACGATGGAGCAAACGCGTATCAGTATCGAAGAACTTCCAGCCTTTTTACAATCAAAAATTAAATTTTAATCTAAAGCTTGCTCAATGAGGGAATGCAGTGTTCACTTATTGGGCAGGCTATTTTAAATTAATATGATTTATTACACTTCATGGATAAATAGTTTATAATAAACTTTATATATAATTCTGTATAAGGGCACTTTAGGGTGGTGAGTAAGATCGAACTAAGCAAAAGACAAGAACAAATCCTCCAAATTGTTAAGGATAACGGACCTATTACAGGCGAGCATATTGCTGATCAATTAAATTTAACACGTGCAACCTTACGCCCGGACTTAGCGATTCTGACAATGGCCGGTTATTTGGATGCCAGACCGCGTGTGGGATATTTCTATACAGGCAGGACGGAAACACAGCTGCTAACTGATAATCTGAAAAAACTATTCGTTGGAGATTATCAATCAATTCCGATAGTCATCAGTGAAGGGGTATCTGTGTATGATGCGATATGCACAATGTTTTTGGAAGATGTGGGTACATTATTTGTAGTGGATAAAGAATCGCTCCTAGTAGGTGTACTTTCCAGAAAAGACTTGTTAAGAGCTAGTCTTGGTCAACAGGAATTAAGCAGTATACCAGTACATATTATTATGACACGGATGCCTAATATTACAGTATGTACGAAAGAAGATTTGCTAATTGATGTGGCTGAGAAGTTAATTGATAAGCAAATAGATGCCCTTCCGGTTGTCAAAAAAAGTCCAAAGGGTTTTGAAGTCATAGGGAGATTAACCAAAACAAACATTACAAAGGCGTTTGTTGGTTTGGCTCGAGACGATCATTAACCAATTTTAGATTAAAGAGAAATTATTCATTATTGGAGGAGACAATGAATCAATCTATCATATACGTGGTTTCGGATTCAGTGGGAGAAACAGCTGACCTTGTGACAAAGGCTGCAGTGAGTCAATTTAGCACTTTAAATATAACGCTTAAACGAATTCCATTTGTGGAAGATATTTCTACGATTGATGAGGTTGTAAACTTGGCGGAAATGGATAATGCAGCCATAGCTTATACTTTGGTAAAGCCGGAAATCCGAGAGTATATGGCTAAAAAATCGATAGAAAAAAATGTAGTTGCTTTTGATATCATCGGTCCTTTTATTGATACACTTGAAAATAAGTTTGGCGAGCAAGCGTTAAATGAACCTGGACTGGTAAGGAAGTTAGATGAAAATTATTTTAAGCGAGTAGAGGCGATTGAGTTTGCTGTAAAATATGATGATGGAAGAGATCCAAAGGGAATTATCAAGGCTGATATTGTGCTATTAGGTGTGTCAAGAACCTCAAAAACTCCTTTATCTCAATTTTTGGCACATAAGCGATTTAAGGTGGCGAATGTCCCGCTTGTCCCAGAAGTTGAACCTCCGGAAGAACTATTTCAGATAAACCCTAATAAATGCATTGGGTTACAAATTAGCAGTGAAAAATTGAACAATATAAGAAAAGAGCGTTTAAAGTCTTTAGGACTGAACGATAGTGCGGTATACGCGAATCTGGATCGCATAAAAGAAGAATTAGCATACTTTGAATCAATTGTTAAAAAGCTGAATTGCCCGATCATTGATGTGACCAATAAGGCAGTCGAAGAAACAGCAAATATTATCGTGAATATCATTAATAAACAGCGATAAAAAGAGCATGCGGAAGCATGTTTTTTACATGAGAAATATAAATTCCGTTATGCGAGTGAAAAGTGTAGCAATTTGACAAGATTTATTCTATAATAAAAAATTGTGATAAAATACCTTTCATCAGGTTTAGAGTTATTTATTAAGGAATAAACTAGAATAAGCTTTTAAATAACAAAAAGTCAAGAAGTCCTAAAAAAAATAATTCGACAAACGTATAATCAGTCTAGAAAAAAGAAGGATTAAGATGAGAGATGTAGAAATACAAAAGAAGAGTCGTTTAACGGTTTTTGTAGATGCGGATGCCTGCCCGGTTAAAGAAGAGGTTTTGAGCGTATGCGAACCATATGAAGTTGAGATTAACTTTGTGGCAGCCTATACAAATACTACAGATCGTTATCCTGATGTTACCTGGAAGTGGGTAGAACCGGGAAGAGATGCAGCGGATTTATATATATTAAATCATTTAAAGCGGCATGATATTGTTATTACTGAAGATATAGGACTGGCAGCAGGATGTCTTGCTAAGTATGCTTATGTTTTAACTTCAAGGGGAATAGAGATAACAGAAAATGAAATTGATTCATTTATTTCTTGAAACCCGGCACCTGAATGCTAAAGCAAGAAGATCTGGTAAATATGATAAAGGACCAAAAAAACTAAAAAAACCGGATAAAATGAAGTTTTCGGAGACATTAAAAAAAATATTGTCGAAAATTGAAGGATTTCAGGGACCGATATAGAATTAAGTTATTCATGCTTATTATGAAATAGGTGCTAAAACTTGAAAAACCAATTAATTCCAGATGAAACAGTGAACGAAATTCGCACTAAAAATGATATCGCTGATATCGTTGGTGAATATGTTCAGTTAAAAAAACAAGGTCGAAATTACTTTGGTCTATGTCCATTTCATAATGAAAACAGTCCATCATTTTCTGTAGCCCCAGATAAGCAAATCTTCCATTGCTTTGGGTGTGGTGCCGGAGGGAATGTCTTTACATTTTTAATGGACATAGAAGGATATTCCTTCACAGAAGCTGCAAAAAGTTTGGCTGAGAGGGCTGGTATACCTCTGGATGTACATGAAAATGAATCTCCGGATGGGACAAAGCCTCGCCATGAACTGGATGATATGAAGGAAGCGCATGAGCTTTTAAGGAAATTTTACCACCATTTGCTCGTAAATACAAAACAGGGTCAGGAAGCTCTTGAATATCTGTTGAGCCGCGGATTTACGGTGGAATCAATAGAAAAGTTCCAAATAGGTTATTCACTCGATTCCTGGGATTATGTGCATAATTTCCTAAAGAAGCGAAACTTCTCTATCGAGCGCATGGAAAAAGCAGGTTTGCTGGTCAAAAAGGAAGACGGACAAAAATATTTTGATCGATTTAGAAACAGAATTATGTTTCCAATTTTTGATAGGCAAGGTAAAACAATCGCTTTTTCTGGAAGGGCTCTTGCAGCCGGAGATGAACCAAAGTATTTAAATAGTCCCGAGACACCTCTTTTTAACAAGAGCAAAATAGTATACAACTATCATCTTGCTCGTCCCTTTATACGAAAGAAAGAGGCAGCAATCTTGTTTGAAGGATTCGCTGATTGTATATCTGCCGATCGTGCAGGTGTTCATAACGGTGTAGCAACAATGGGAACGGCCTTAACTGAACAGCATCTCCAATTGCTTAAACGAAGTACAGATACCATTATCGTTTGTTATGATTCGGATGCACCAGGAATAGAGGCAGCAAATAAAACAGCTGATTTGATCCGGGAAAGCGGCTGTCAGGTAAAAATCGCAATCATGCCAAATGGATATGATCCCGATGACTATATCAGGGAATTTGGAGAGGAAAAATTCCAAAATGATATAATAGGGGCCGCACATACGTATATCTCTTTTAAAATGATATACCATAAAAGAGGGAAAAACTTTGCAAACGAAGGGGATAAGATGGACTATATCGATCTTGTCCTTCGTGAAACTGCAAAACTTGATAGTGAAGTGGAAAGGGAATTCTATCTAAGGCAAATTGCTACTGATTTTACACTTTCTCTTGATTCTTTGCTTAATCAACAGAGCAAAGTGGGTAAATATAATAAAAAGGCAAAAAACTCTCCCAATCCGAATGCTCAAAAGCAAACATTACCAACCATGCGTAGAGATAATCGGATGAAACCTGCTTATATAAAAGCGGAGGAAACATTGCTTGCCTTAATGCTTCATGATCGTGATCTTGCATTTCGTATTCAAAAATTACTTGGAGAAAATCAAATGGTTGTGGATGATCACCAGGCAATCATTACGTATTTATTCGCTTTTTATGAGGAAGATCATGAAGCGGATACAAGTTTGTTTCTTCATTTCCTACCAGATCCGAATTTGCGTAAGATTGTAACTGAAATTGAAATGATGACTTATAATCACGATCCGAGCGAACAGGAACTATATGATTATATCCACCAAATTAACAGATATCAAAAAATGCTAATCATTAAAGAAAAGGAGGCGGAACAACTCGAGGCTACAAGAAGACAGGACACAAAACGTGCTGTTGAATTGGGTATCGAGCTCATTTCGTTAAGAAATTCTTTATGATGTGAAATAAGAAGTGGATTGAGAAGGAGGGGAACAAATGGCTGAAAAGTCAGCACGTTCCAAAGAAAAAGAAGTAGAAAGCAACACAGAAATGACATTAGACCAGGTGAAAGAATTTATTACAGAGCTTGGGAAGAAACGCAGCAGGCTAACTTATGAGGATGTAGCAGAAAGGCTTTCCAGTTTCGTACTTGATTCAGAACAAATGGATGAATTTTATGAATATCTTGGTGAGCAGGGTATTGATATAGTAAATGAAAGTGATGATGATAACCCGGGAACTCAGGAACTCGAAAAAGAAGAAGAGTTTGACTTGAACGATTTAAGCGTTCCTCCAGGTGTAAAAATTAACGATCCTGTACGCATGTACCTGAAAGAAATCGGCCGTGTTGATTTATTATCGGCAGAAGAAGAGATTGTCTTGGCAGAGCGTATTGAAGAAGGCGATGAAGAAGCAAAAAGACGTCTGGCTGAAGCAAACCTTCGTCTAGTTGTCAGTATCGCTAAAAGATACGTAGGCCGCGGCATGTTGTTCCTTGATTTGATTCAGGAAGGGAACATGGGATTAATTAAAGCAGTTGAGAAGTTTGATCATCGTAAAGGGTTTAAATTCAGTACGTATGCAACGTGGTGGATCAGACAAGCTATCACCCGTGCCATTGCTGACCAAGCCAGAACCATCCGTATTCCTGTGCATATGGTAGAAACCATTAATAAACTAATCCGTGTCCAAAGACAACTCCTTCAGGATTTGGGACGTGAACCATCTCCCGAAGAGATAGCTGAAGAGATGGATTTAACACCGGAAAAAGTCCGTGAAATTCTTAAAATTGCTCAAGAACCTGTATCCTTGGAAACGCCAATTGGTGAAGAAGATGATTCTCACCTGGGTGATTTTATTGAAGATCAAGATGCTACATCTCCTTCTGATCATGCAGCATATGAATTATTAAAAGAACAGCTGGAAGATGTATTAGATACTTTAACAGACCGTGAAGAAAATGTACTTCGATTACGTTTTGGGTTGGATGATGGCAGAACCCGTACGTTAGAAGAGGTAGGGAAAGTATTTGGTGTAACACGTGAGCGAATTCGACAAATTGAAGCGAAAGCTTTGCGTAAATTGCGTCATCCGAGCCGCAGTAAGCGTCTTAAGGATTTCTTAGAATAGAATATACCATAAATAGTTTAAAAAAACAGCTTCACCCAGGTATCTGGGGTGAAGCTGTTTTTATATTAAATGTATTTTAGAAAAAGACAAAGAATAGGGTACATATTTAGGAAATAAAAAAATGATTTACTTGAGCATGAAAGAAAAACTAAAACTTACGGATTGGATGAATTATCGCGAATTTTGGGTCTGAACTGTATAAAGTAAGGAAAAAATTGAAGAAAATAAAAGTTATAACTTTTCCAAAATTGGTTTTTACAGTAAAATGAAGAAGGGTAAATGTAAGATGATGGTTAAATTAGTACTTACATAGGGGAGGGGAACTACTATGAAAAACAATGCATTTATGCCATATATTTTAATTATGGTACTGGGTATTACACTAGTCTTTTTCTTATCACTTAAAGGTCTTGGGGATGCTGATAAAATGGCTAAAGAAAAAGAAGGCGGCGGAAAAACAGAAGAAACAGCAAGTTCTGATAAACCGGAAGATATTTATAAGCAACAATGTGCTTCGTGCCATGGCGGTAATTATGAAGGTGCAGCTGGTCCTAAATTAATAGGGGTAACGGACAAAGAACACATTAAAGATCGTATCGAGAACGGTAAAGGAATGATGCCTGGCGGACTTGTACCGGAAGATAAGGTCGACGATATGGTCGATTTTATAGCAGGCTTAAAATAGGAAAAAACCCATTGCCTAAGCAATGGGTTTTTCTATGTATCAGCTAAGCATATCCTGTCTTGTAAACACGATAAAGGAAATAAGAAGAGCTCCAAGTCCCCATAAGGCTAAAATGGAAAGGGAGAAAGGCAATGTCATCCCATCAATCATAGGCATACTGCCTGAAAGATAGTCGATCAATTCCAGATTCACACTGTAAATATATTTTGCTCCGTCCCAGGCTGTCGCAAATCCTTTTAAAATAGCCCCTGCTATGAGGGAGGCAAACATTACGCCCATACCTCCCGGCGTGTTACGAATCAGTATAGAGACCATAAAAGCAATTGTTCCGACGATCACGCTGACATACCACACTAGTCCTGCTGACATTAAAATATATTGCCATTGTGGTATAAGTCGGATTGAATCGGTGATTAAATTGCCATTAACATATTCGAACCCCGTTGCAATTGGTAATTTCCAACCTGAGAAACTAAAGAATATCCCAGCCAAAAAATAAGATAGGGCAATAACAATTAAGACGATTAATGAAATAAATAACAAAAGTGTAACATATTTACTTAAAAGAATCTTCCACCTTTTCACAGGCCGAGTCAGCAATAATTTTATTGTACCGTCACTGCGCTCCCCACTGATTATATCAATCGCTATAATCATGACGAGTAAAGGTATAAACATGCCAATCCCCTGTTTCAAAAATTCTCTTACAAACGTGGGAGCTCCCGGAGAGCTGGGATTGATATCATGTTCTAAATAGTATTGCTGCTGTTTAACCTGGATACTTAAATAATGCTTCCATTCCTCAGATATCCCGGTACTGCTTAGGCGATTCTGACCTTCGACAATTCTCTGCTGAAGAACAACGCGCCAGTCATCGGTTCCCATCCGTTTCTCGGTTTCTTTTGTCTGTTGATTTTGCGCATAGAGGAAAATTGGAATTAGAACAAGCAGGATTAAGATGATGACCGCAATACGCCGCTTTTTAATTATTTTTTCTGCTTCATTAAATACGAGTTTACCGAACTCTATCATGGTTGTTCCCCCCTGTCAGCTCCATAAATAGATCCTCTAAGGTTAACGTTTTTTCATATACGGAATGTACATTAATCCCATTTTCGTTTAAAAATCGATTATATGTACTGATAAAATCCGCTGGTAAGCTGCAGACTACTAAATCATCTTTTATTTGCAAATCATGAATATGTTCTTTCGTTTTTAATAATTCGAATGCTTTTTCAAGGGGTGTAACCCTCCACTCAACTCTGTCTCTGGAATGGTCAAGCAAATCGCTAACGCTTGAGATGGTAATCATTTTACCAGTATTGATAATCGCTACTCGGTCACACATTAATTGAATTTCGCTTAATAAGTGACTGGAAATAAATACACTGATTTCCTTTGTTTGTACCAAGTTTCGAACAAACTCACGTAATTCACGAATTCCTGCTGGATCAAGTCCGTTAGTAGGTTCATCCAGTATCAATAATTGTGGATTTCCAAGTAAGGCCTGTGCGATTCCAAGGCGCTGCTTCATTCCAAGGGAATAGGTTTTAACTTTGTCATGTATTCTGCTTTCAAGATTTACCTGCCGGATAATATCCTCTATTCTGTTATCAGGGATATCTCCGAGCATACGGGCAAACTGTTTCAGGTTTTCCCAGCCTGTCAGATACGTATAGAGTTCCGGATTTTCAACAATGGAGCCTACCTGGCGCATAGCTTTCTTAAATGATGTTCGTAGGTTGTAACCTCCAATTGTAATGGTCCCTCGTGTTGGTTTAATTAAACCGACAAGCATTCGGATGGTAGTTGTCTTACCCGCACCGTTTGGCCCTAAAAAACCAAAAACCTCTCCATGATCCACTTCAAAGCTGATATCTTCAACAAGGTGATTACCTTTAATGACTTTGGTTAAATGATCGACTTTCAATACAGGTTGACTCATATATCAATCCCCTCCCAACTGTTGTTGACTTGCTATGGACTGGATCAACCGTTCCGAAATAGCTTCATATCCTTTTTTATTAGGATGGAAGTGATCTGTGTACAAAAAGTTTTTTCCTTGGCCCTGAAATAAGTCAAAGACTGGAATGATATGTATGTCTGGGTATTGAGTAGCCAGTGTTTGCAATTGGTGGTTCCAATCAATAACAAATTTTGAGGTATCCCCTAATTCCTTAAATTCTTCAAAGGGATTGTACAGACTGATCCAATAGATGGGTACATCCGTATTATAAGAGCGGATTATCTCGATAATTTTCTTGCTATTATTAATAAAAGTATTTGTATCTGGTGTATATTCAGTTAGGTTAGTCGTTAATGTTTCAACACCGGGAAAGAGATCATTTCCTCCGATTGTCATAACTACTAAATCAGCGTTCTTAACTGTATGCTTGGTACCTGAAGTATTAAGAATGGTTAGTAAATCGGTTGTTTTAGCTCCGCTGACCGAGAGGTTGGACAAACTAATCTTCTGATCATAGTCCCCTGTTAATCTGGCGGTTAATCTTTTTACATAGCCATCGCCACTATCATCGCCAACTCCGCGAGTTAAAGAATCGCCCAGAGCTACAATAGACAATTTTTCGGTATCTTTTTTAGTGAGCGGCTCTTTCTCTTTTTCCATTTTATATTGATTAATCTCCTTTGGATTTATAACTGCTCTGGTACCCTGAATAAAGCCAGCGAGTAATAGAAACGTTGTCAGTAAACTAATGACAAGAATTGTGACGGTTATCCACTTTTTTTTCATTTATCCACCTGCTTTACTATAGTTTAGAGTTGATCTAGTTTCAGTTTTCACGTTCCTATCTCTATTAAACCAAAATATTGTGACAAGGAGGAGAAATTTGGCTGAAAAATGTATACTGAAGAAAGTCCTTTGCATTAGGGGATGAGTTTTTTTATACTAAGGTAATAAATGAATTCCTATTAAGAGTGGAGTATGAAGTAATGAATGTAGATAAATTATCAAAAAGATTAACGCGAGTAACCTCCTATGTCCCAAAGGGCAGTGTTTTGGCTGATATAGGATCTGATCATGCCTATTTGCCTTGTTATGCAGTTAAAGAAGGAATCGTACAAAAAGCCATTGCAGGAGAAGTAGTGGAAGGTCCTTTTCAATCTGCATTAAGCCAAGTGAGGGAATCTCAGCTAGAAGACTCTATATCTGTTCGTAAAGGAAATGGTCTGGAAGTTATATCTCCTGGAGAAGTAACAGCTATTACGATATGCGGAATGGGCGGTTCTTTAATAACAAGTATTTTAGAAAATGGAAAATCTAAACTATCAGGGAGAGAGACGTTAATTCTACAACCCAATATTGGAGCTCAGTTTATACGAAAATGGCTGATAGCCGAGGGGTGGGAATTGAAAGCGGAAGAAATCCTGGAAGAGGACGGAAAAATATATGAAATTTTAGTAGCTGAAAAAGGAGAGCCATTGAAGTCTTACCGAGGATTGCCTTTTGAAGCAGCAGAATTAATGGGGCCATTTTTATTAAAAGAAAAGAATTCAATCTTTATGAAAAAGTGGACAATGGAGTTAAAGCATTGGAATAAGATTTTGAAACAAATAGAGTCCAGTGAAAACGAAAAGACTCAGGAAAAGAAAGAAGAAATTCAAAAATCAATAGAGTTGGTAGAGGAGGCGCTTCAATAATGAAAACACCAAATGGTTATGAAGTCATCCAGCTTTTTGAAGGCTATTCCCCTAAATATTTAGCTGAAGAAGGAGACCCAATCGGGTTGCAGGTCGGCAGTCTTAGCAAGAAAGTAAAGAAAGTTATGGTGGCACTGGATGTAACCGAAGAAGTGGTGGATGAAGCTGTACATAAAGGTGTGGATTTAATTATTGCACATCATCCGTTGATTTTTCGCCCATTAAAAAAAATCACCCCTGATCAGCCGGCTGGAAGAACAATTGAAAAATTAATTAAAAATGATATTGCTCTTTATGCAGCGCATACGAATCTTGACATTGCGGAGGGCGGCGTCAATGATATGCTGGCCGATGCGTTGGGACTTGAGAATACTTCTATTTTGAAGGGGACTCATCGAGAAAAACTTTACAAACTAGCTGTATATGCACCTACTTCAGCTGAATCTGAAGTGCGTGAAGCATTAGGACGAGCGGGTGCGGGCAATTTGGGCAATTACAGCCATTGCAGTTTTACATTGTCAGGTACAGGTAGATTTAAGCCTGATCAAGAGGCGGATCCGTATATTGGATCCTCAGGAGAATTTGAACATGTAGAAGAAGTGAAGATAGAAGTTATTGTACCGGAACCTACTGTAACCAAAGTAGTGAAAGCAATGCTGAAAGCTCATCCATATGAAGAAGTCGCTTACGATTTGTATACTCTTGAAAACAAGACAGGTAAGGAATTTGGGCTAGGTCGAGTTGGTACTATCTCAGAGGCTATGTCTTTAAGAGAATATGCAGAGCATGTCAAACAGGCACTGGATGTGGCTTCAGTTCGCGTCGTGGGAGATCTCGATGCCTCAGTGGAAAAGGTGGCTGTGCTAGGCGGAGATGGTGATAAATTTGTCAGAACAGCACAATTTGCCGGTGCAGATGTCTTTATTACCGGTGATATTTATTACCATACAGCGGTTGACTTTAAGCAGGAAGGCATGAATATCATTGATCCTGGTCATAATGTAGAAAAAATTATGAAGCAGGGCGTTTCAAATAAGATGGCAGCCCTATGCAAAGATTCTGGCTTTGAAATAGAATTCATCCCATCCAAAGTTGATACAAACCCATTTCAGGTAATCTAAAAAGCTGAAGGGCCTTGGTCAGGAGCGAGGAGCATAAGACAAAGGCACGTAGGGGATGAACTTCCCCCGCAGTGGCTTTGCTTATGTCCTGAGCTCCTAGGCCCTGAAGCTGGATTGACTAAAAAGCTGAAGGGCCTTGGTCAGCCGCGACAAGCATAAGAGGAGGTGCGTAGGGAGAACGCTTTTTTCTCCCGCAGCAGCTACACTTATGACTCGAGCGGTTAAGCCCTGAAGCTAGATTAACAAAACCGAATTCTCCATTAATAAAATAAGAGTCAAAAAAAGTTGCCTGCTGGTCTGCTGGCAACTTTTTTAAACTCTTTTCATTTCATAATCTTTTCCCAAATAATCTTTATTTCACTTTTACTTTAGGCAATATTTTGGAAAGAGGTACTTTCTTTTCAGTTGCCCATGTTGATGGGGCAGCAGGATCGAATTGATCCAAAAATGCAATGACTTCTTTAGTAATAGGAGTGGGTGTGGAAGCACCTGCTGTTACACCGACTACTTGAGCATCCTTGATCCAGTCTATTTCTAACTCACTGACATCAGCAATCCGATAGGCTTTAGTATGGGCGATTTCTTCAGATACCTGTGCTAATCTGTTGGAGTTATTGCTCTTGGGATCCCCAACCACAATCAGAACATCCAAATCTTTTGCCTGCTCAGCTACAGCTTCTTGACGTACTTGAGTAGCCATACAAATTTCTTTATGGATTTCAGCTGCAGGGTATTTTTTCTTCACTTCTTCTATTAAGTCTGCAACATCCCATTGACTCATGGTCGTTTGATTGGTCACAATGATTTTCTCGTTATTAATGTTAAGATCATCGATATCTTGTTTGGACTCAATGAGATGCACAATGTCGGGAGCTACGCCAACAGCGCCTTCAGGCTCGGGATGTCCTTTCTTGCCGATATAAATGATATCATAGCCCTCTTTTTCTTTTTCTTCAATTAAATTATGAGTAGCTGTAACGTCCGGGCAGGTTGCGTCAATCGTTACAAGGCCCTTTTGTTTCGCAATTTCTCTTACTTCAGGAGATATACCATGTGCAGTAAAGATGACAGTGCCGGAATCAACCTTCTCAATGATTTCTTTACGGTCTCTACCGTCAAGCGTAATAATCCCTTCTTGTTCAAATGCTTCTGTAACATGCTGATTATGGACAATCATGCCCAAAATATAAATAGGGCGGGGCAAAGTTTTATCTAAAGCGGCATTTCTTGCGATAACCATCGCATCCACAACGCCGTAACAATATCCTCTTGGGGAAATTTTAACTACTTTCATTGATTAAAAAAAAGCCTCCTTGCTCCTTGTCTGTTTGACAGATGGAGTGTTTCTTATATTATAAGCGAGGACTTTAAAACTTACAAAAAGAAATCATCAGGAAATCTCCTATGTAAAAAAGCGCTCCTTTTTTAGGGGCGCTGAACGTTTATATAAAAAGTTTTGGCACGGATGGTTTCACAGTAGGGATTTTCGGTTTTATTAATGTGCTTTCAGGAAGCTCGTGTGCTAAGTCTAATTCGCTGGATTCATCATTTTTCTGATTAGAGCTTTTAACGGATTCTGAAGTCTCTATAGGGTCGGTTGACTCCAAAACGCTTGATTCAACCTGATTGAAAGGTTCTTCTGCTTCATCTTCAGTGGTAATTGAATTTAATCCCCGATAAATTTTCCACATGGACGGTAAATTTTTAATAAGTGGTCCATATTGCTGAACCTGGCGAACCATTGGTACAACTCGTTCGCCGGCTGCTAATACCTTTTGCGTACTGTTCATGAAATTTGTCAAAGTAGAACCTCCGCTGGCTGCTTTAGCAGCTGTGTTGGCACCCTGTGCCAGGCCGGAACCTCCCCCTCTGCCAAACAAAGACGCCAGAAATCCTCCGCCTTGCTTGGGTGCGTTTACTGCTCTGAAAGGAATCCCTCCTCGGGGCATAGGTGGACCGAAAAATCCTCTTGTATTAAATTGAGGTGCTGAACCTCTGATAAAGCCGTGTCCTCGTGGCGGTCCAAAAATAGGTGGCCTCATGGGTGGCATATGTTTCCCTCCTTTCTATATTGTCTCTTGTTCAGGTTCACATAATAGAATATGTCAGGCAGGGACGGTAAAGTGCGAATATATGAAAGAATAGGCTTTTAATCCACAAAAACTTGTTATTAGTCCTTCACATAAGGTAATATGAGAAGGATAGTTGCTAAAAAGCTTGTAAGCATGTCAGAAAGTTGGTAAAAAATGAGTTCATTTAAAATGTTTAAGTTACCCGAATATGTAATGGAAGCTGTTGAGAAGGTAGGTTTTAAGGAGCCGACAATCATACAGGAAAGAGTTATTCCAGCTGTATTCAGCGGTAAGAGTATTATAGGCCAGTCACAAACAGGTACTGGAAAAACCCATTCTTTTTTAGTGCCAATCATGGCAAGAATCAATCATGAAAAGATGGAAGTACAGGCTGTAATTACAGCACCGACAAGAGAATTAGCAGTCCAAATTTATAAAGCTGCTGTATCTCTGAATGAGCATTTTCCTGAAAATAAACAAATTCATATAAAAAGCTATGTAGGTGGAACAGATAAACAGCGTTCAATCGACAAACTTACCGTTCAACCGCAGCTTGTAATCGGTACACCTGGACGTATTAAAGATTTATCGGGAGAAAATGCATTGAACGTCTTTTCCGCCGATATTTTAGTAGTTGATGAAGCTGATTTAATGATCGATTTAGGATTTATGGAAGATGTGGATAAAATTGCTTCGAAAATGGCGCCTGAGCTGCAAATGCTTGTATTTTCTGCTACCATTCCAGAAAAACTTCAGCCATTCTTGAAAAAGTATATGAATAATCCAAAACATATCCATGTGGATCCGACAAAAGTGTCTGTAGCAAAATTAGAGCATATTCTAGTTCCTGTTAGACACCGTGACAAGGTTCAATTGGTTAAATCAATTGTTGAACTTCAAAATCCGTTCCTTGTGCTTATTTTTGCTAACACAAAGCAAAACGCAGATCAGCTGGCAGATGCCTTGCTTGACAAAGGAATGCAAGTAGGCAGAATACATGGTAACCTGCCGGCTAGAGAAAGAAAAAGAGTTATGAAGGAAATCAATGCGCTTAAATATCAATATGTTGTAGCAACAGACTTAGCAGCAAGAGGAATTGATATTGAAGGCGTAAGCCATGTGATTAATTATGAACTTCCTCAAGATTTGGATTTCTATATTCATCGCTGCGGCCGTACAGCGCGTGCAGGAATGTCCGGAGTAGCTGTTACCCTTTATGAAGAGAAGGATGACCAAGCTCTAAATAAACTTGAATCCATGGGAGTAACATTCAGCAACCATGACGTAGTAAAAGGCGAATGGGTTGAAATTGATGATCGCAATAAGCGTAAAAAACGTAAAAATCAACCCAAAGCAGCCGGCGAGGTAAAGAAATACGGCAAATTCTCGAAGCATTTGCGTAAAGTAAAACCTGGCTATAAAAAGAAAGTGAAAGCTGAAGTAGAAAAAATTAAAAAGAGAGAAAGACGCATAAAGAAAAAATAAAAGGGGTCAGATGGATGCTTAAAATCGGATCACATGTTTCCATGAGCGGAAAGAAAATGCTTTTAGGTGCAAGTGAAGAAGCGGCTTCTTATGGTGCCAATACATTTATGATTTACACAGGCGCTCCTCAAAACACAAGAAGAAAGAAAATTGAGGATTTGAATATTGCGGCCGGTCTATTGCATATGGAGGAAAATGGGATGAGCGATATCGTTGTCCATGCTCCGTATATTATCAATATTGGTAACGCAGTAAATCCTGCTACTTTCCAATTAGGTGTCGATTTTCTTCGTTCGGAAATCGAACGAACGGAAGCTTTGGGAGCCTACCAAATTGTCTTGCATCCAGGTGCACATGTTGGGGAAGGTTCAGAAATAGGTATTAAAAAGATCATCGAAGGATTAAACGAAGTGATTACCCCTGATCAAAAAGTCCAAATCGCATTGGAAACGATGGCAGGAAAGGGCTCAGAGTGTGGTAGAAGTTTTGAAGAATTAGCAATGATTATCGATGGTGTTACACATAATGATAAGCTTAGTGTTTGCTTTGATACTTGTCATACACATGATGCGGGATATGATATTGTGAATGATTTTGATGGCGTTTTAAACCATTTTGATAAAACAGTCGGAGTAGACCGTATTAAAGTTCTGCATATTAATGACAGTAAAAACGAATGTGGGATGAAAAAAGACCGGCATGAAAATATCGGATATGGAAAGATTGGTTTTCAACCTCTCCATTACATTGTACATCATCCGCAATTAACATCTGTACCCAAAATATTGGAGACTCCATTTGTTGGAACGGATAAAACGAACAAAAAGGCACCGTATAAATATGAAATTGATATGCTAAGAGATGGAGTCTGGGTAGATTTTCAAACTTCCATGCTTGGGCAAATGGTATAAAGAGAGTGGGAAGCAGTACAATTGTACTGCTTCCTCTTTAAATTCCGGTCATATTATCAAATAATTTCTCGATTTGCTGGGCCTTCTTAGCACTAGTGATTTTTTCGATTTCTCCCAAGAGCTGTTTTCGTTCACTCTGATCAAAAATATTAATGGATTTCCCTCGGATTAGTTTGGTTATATCTTCAGCTTCCGTTTTTGATAAAGTCAAACCATGCTGCTCTGCAAACTTAAGCAATTCACTGGCAGTGATACGATTGATCTTTAAGTTGACAATGCTTTCAAATAGCTTCAAATTACCACCCCGTTTTTACCATATGAAAAGACAAGAAAGAAATGAACTAAATAATACAATATTAAGTAAATATGTTTACTTTACTGAAATTGTCCTGTATACTACATGAGATAAATCGTAATCATTCTTATTAACAGGTGGCCGAGTATGAATAATGACTTAATTAAAATAGAACATGTCAGTTATAAATATGAGAGAGAAAACGTATTGGAGGATATAAATTTATCCGTAAAGGATGGAGATTTCCTCGCTATTGTCGGACCGAATGGATCTGGCAAATCCACATTGCTGAAACTGATGCTCGGATTAAATAAAATACAGCAAGGCGAAATTTTCTTATTCGGTGAGAAAATAAGCAAATTTAAAAAATGGGAGAAAATTGGTTATGTGTCACAAAAGGCGAACTCCTTTAACAGCGGTTTCCCTGCTACAGTGGAAGAAGTAGTGGCAAGCGGGCTAACAAAAAAAATAGGACTTTTTCGCTTCTATAACAAAACTCATCGTCAAAAAGTAGTAAAAGCGCTCACAGAAGTGGGAATGCAGAGTTTCATCAAAAGACCCATTGGAGAATTATCAGGCGGTCAGCAACAACGGGTATTCATTGCAAGGGCACTGGTCAGTGATCCTTCCTTGTTAATACTGGATGAGCCTACAGTTGGTGTAGATGTAAAGAATGTCTCTAATTTTTATGATCTGCTATACGATTTAAACCGTAACCTTGGATTGACGCTTATTCTGGTCACTCACGATACAGGGACCGTTACGGAAAAGGTCACTCATATTGCTTGTTTAAATAAACAAATACATTTTCATGGGAATACATGTGAATATGAACATTTGGATGATAAGGATATGTCAGCTTTTTATGGCCATGATGTTTATACATTAACACATGACCATTAATTTGGAGGAAGTAGTATGTTATCAATGTTTCAATATGAATTTCTGCAAAATGCCTTCCTTGCGGGGATTGTCATCGGGGTTATTGCTCCGCTGTTGGGTGTATTTATTGTAGTGCGAAAACTTTCTTTAATTGCAGATGCCCTTAGCCATGTAACCTTGACTGGAATTGCGTTCAGTTTGCTACTAAGTAAGGAAGTGCCTGCGCTTAGTTCATTAAATCCTTTATATATGGGGATGGCTTTCTCGGTAACGGGATCACTTTTTATAGAACGACTTCGTTCCGTATACAAGCATTATCAGGAACTTGCCATTCCAATCATTCTTTCCGGAGGAGTGGGTTTGGGAGCGATTTTTATTTCACTCGCAAATGGGTTTACAACAGATTTATTCGGCTATTTATTTGGGAGTGTCAGCGCAGTAAGCCGAACAGATTTATGGATTGTTTTGGCAATCAGTATTGCTGTTATCGCAATCGTTATATTGCTATATAAAGAATTATTTCTTTTATCCTTTGATGAAGAGCATGCCAAAACTTCCGGAATCCCGGCTAAAGCCATTCACTTTATTTTTATCGTTCTCGTGGCTTTGGTTATTGCTATTTCAATGAGAATAGTGGGTGTGCTGCTTGTTTCTTCATTAATGACCTTACCGGTTGCTGCCGCTCTCAAAGTAGCAAAGGGCTTTAAACAAACCATTTTTATTTCCATTCTGTTTGGAGAACTGGCCGTAATAGGGGGATTATTTACATCTTATTATTTAAATCTGGCTCCCGGTGGTACAATCGTTGTATTGGCAATTATCATTCTTTTAATCACGATTTTAATGAAAAAATGGAGAATGACAGCGTAAGGAGGTATCATAAATGGATGTTAAAGAAGCAATGCAACTTTTGAAAGATAGAGGCTACAAATACACTGAAAAGCGTGAAGATATGCTGAAACTCTTTTCGAAGAGCAATCGTTATTTAACAGCCAAAGAAGTCCTTGAACAGTTGAAAAGCTCATACCCGGGTATGAGCTACGATACGATTTACCGGAACTTATCATTGTATGCAAACTTGGGAATTCTGGAAACGACTGAACTCTCAGGCGAAAAAAGATTTCGTTTTGCATGCATTGGTAATCATCACCATCATCATTTCATCTGTATGGTATGTGGGGAGACCCGTAATGTAGATGCATGTCCTATGGAAAAAATTACAGAGGACTTTAAAGGATATGATATTTCAGGTCATAAATTTGAAATATATGGAAAATGTCCAGATTGCTGTTTACAGGAAAATGTACATCCATCGTAAAAGAGAGAGAGCCATTCTGATTAGAATGGCTCCTTTTTATTACTGATTTCCTTAACCCATGCATTTACCCATTGAGAGGCTTCTCTCCAGTCACCTACACGGACGACATTCTTCGGTGTGGCCTTTCGATTATAAGGTGTATCAAATAAGATGACCGGAATTTTGCATTCTTCTGCAATGCCAACAGCGTTATCGTGTTTATCCTCGAAGAACAGATCAATCTGATGTTTTTTTACGGTTGCAATCTTATTATGTGTGCCAATTAATTCAATATGGTGGTAAAGCAGATCATTTTCACTAAACCATTGTTTCGTGACGGGTAATAAGGTTTCATTTCTGGCACTGATAAAGTACAATTCAAATACATCTTTCCACTCCTGTAAAACCTGTTTTGCATGCTTGGCTATAGGAGATTCCGAATAAATGATGGGCTCGTGTTTTTGAAACCATTGATCGAATTCTTTCTCCGGTACATTCACAAATGGGTATAATTCATATTGATTAATATCCTCTAATGTAAGCTGCAGTCGAAAGGCTTTGTTGATATAGGGAAGTATGGAATCCGGACTTGTAATCGTCCCGTCAATATCGATTCCAAATCGTTTGGGATTAGACATTAAGCATTTCCTCCAAAATATATTTGACTGTAGTTTACATCAAAAAGCGACAAATTGCTTTTCTAAATTTTGTAGATTCATGAAACAATCCCTGCTCATGAGTTCATGGCCAATGGAGTACACTATAAAGGCTCCATTATAGGAAGGCGGAGATTATTGAATGTCAACATCAAAAAGACATACGAATGCTAAAATCCAAAGAAATACAATGAATGGCCGTAATGAACAAGCTTTTCAGAAACTCAACTCTAACGAGGAAGCTTCAGCTGAATTTATTGATCCTGCCGAATACCGCCATATTCACAAAAAAGATGGCAGTATTGCTACTTCTGCTTTAAATGGCTTTGGTATATTGGCGTTAGGCTTATCAATTGCCTCACTCTTTATACTGCCAGTCATTTTTGGGACAGGCGGGATTATTGTAGGAATCTTTGCGACAAAAACTGAATCGCGGATTATGGGTATCGCAGCCATTGTTATTGGTGTATTTTCAGTTATTGCGGGTTTATTGGTATATCCCTTTTTCTAACAGGGTGAGCATAATAAAAGGAGCTGGTTCTGACCAGCTCCTCTCCTTCATTCTTGTATTAAGCTTGCTTTTTCTTTTTCAAGTCTTTGTTTTTCGTAATACTCCTCAGCAAGGATATCAATTTCTTTTTTCAGTTCCTCAACCATTACTGCTTCCGGTACTTTGCGAACAATCTTTCCTTTACGGAACAATAGGCCTTCTCCGCGCGCTCCTGCAATACCGATATCGGCTTCTCTGGCTTCACCAGGTCCGTTAACAGCGCAGCCTAATACTGCCACTTTAATTGGAGCTTTTATTTTTTGAATATATTCATCCACTTCATTGGCAATGGAGATCAAATCAATCTCTATACGTCCACAAGTAGGGCAGGATATTAATGTAGCTGAATTAGCTGATAAGCCGTAAACTTTTAAGAGTTCTCTGGCTACTTTTACTTCTTCAACCGGATCAGCACTTAAAGAAATACGTAATGTATTCCCAATTCCTTTACTTAATAATGCACCAATCCCTGCTGCACTCTTAATGGTTCCAGAGAATAAAGTACCAGATTCAGTAATCCCAAGGTGCAATGGATAATCAAAAGCCTGTGCTGCCTTTTCATAGGCTTCAATTGCCAAGCGCACATCAGAAGCTTTCATAGATACAATGATGTCATGGAAATCTAAATCCTCAAGGATTTTTATATGATGCAAAGCACTTTCAACCATACCATCGGCTGTAGGGTACCCATATTTTTCAAGGATTTTACGTTCCAATGATCCTGCATTGACGCCAATACGAATAGGAATTCCTTTCGCTTTGGCTGCTTTTACAACAGCTTCGACTTTTTCGCGTCTTCCGATATTGCCCGGATTAATACGGATTTTATCTGCTCCGCCTTCAATCGCGATTAAGGCCAAACGATAGTCGAAATGAATATCTACTACCAAAGGTATATTAATCCGCTTTTTAATATCAGCAATTGCAAGGGCAGCACGTTCATCAGGACAAGCTACGCGTACAATTTGGCATCCCGCTTCTTCCAAGCGATTAATTTCGGCGACAGTCGCTTCTACATCATGTGTCTTCGTTGTCGTCATACTTTGTATAATAACTTCATCGTTGCCACCAATCGTTAGTGGACCCACTTTTACTGGGCGGGTTTTTGTACGATGTATTAGTTCACTCACTGGTCATTCTCTCCTTTTAGGCTATTTGCCCCAATACCAATATATATATTATCTTCTAAATTATTGTATCAGCGTTTTGGCTAAAATAACAATAAAGTGGATTATGAATTGGCTTTTTAGTAATTTTTAAAGCGATAAGATTGTCCAATCTTTATTTCTTCAGGAATAATTCCATCATTTAATAACGCAAAGTCTTCGATAATTTGATCTATAGGTACTGGAAGTGTACCTTCTTTTTTTTCTACTACAGAAAGAACGGTATCTCCAGGCTCTACTTTTATATTATAGTAGTTTTCATCTGTTTTATCCATATTCTCAGAGTAAGTTGGAAGGGTGCCTACATTTATATCAAAATAAATGGAGTATATTACTAAACAAAAGCCAATAAAAAGGAGTATCTTCTTCATCTTTATCGCTCTCCTTCCTTCGTTTACTAGATTATATGAAGTTAGTAGAGATAATAGAATTGATTTTAAAATGTTTTTGACTGTTTTTACTTTGACAGTAATGCCAGTGGTAATTTGTACGGATTATCTTTTTAATTCTATTTTTCGGCACTAAAAAAACCCTTCCGCAGGAATTCGGAAGGGTTTCTTAGATTAAGGCTGTATCGTTTTTTGCTTACTTTTTGGAATGGGCATTTCTTTTACAGAAAGGTAGATCATCATTAATGTAATAAACCATTTAACATAGACGTCTCCAATCACCGGGACCTGAATAAAATTCATAAAGGTAAAGAATGTAACCGCCAAAGTAAAACTGTAGGTGGCCAATCTCCACTGTTGTCCAAAAGTAGCTTTTCTGTTCATAGCAGAGATAAATAGTCCGCCGATATAAGCCAGAAGTGTAATCTCCAGGAATAGGATTGCCGTTGTAAACAGATACATCATGACAATGCAAAGTCCGATTAGTATGTAAAGGGATGCTTTTGAAGATTTAATAAAATCGCTTGTCTTCTCATTATTCAATTCGAGTCCTGATATCATTGAATAAGGAAGTGTTTGTGTTTGGCCATTTGCCGAGAGGACTAGTTCATCCTGAAGAATTCCAATATCGATATCAGTCATATTGGTAATATCATTTGCCTTTAGGCTACCAGTACTGTCAAAATGAAATGTGACTGTGTCCTTTTCAATAATGACAGGTAGTTTCTCGTCTGAGTAAAGTCTGCCATCTTTAATTTCGAATTCAGGAAAATCTGTTATTAATGCTTCTGCCATACGATCTGTCCCCTCAAGGATATAATTCGTAAGATAAGTGGCAGAGGGTAAAATAGTTAACAAAGATAATAAAAAAGCATAGAGGATGGTCTTGCCTATACCCTGAAACCGAAAAGAAGCAATGTGCTTCGGCGAGTATAAACTTTTAATAAATTGTGAAAATATATTCATGGACTACAACACCTTTTTTTGAGTTTCATACTTTATTCTAGCTGGCTTATGTCATTATGACAAGAATGTACTGCGTTATTAGCGAATCAACGCGAAAATTGTGTTAGTAAATTTTATAAAATGGGTATTTCATTATGTTATAGAGGAGTGACGAAGATGGAATGGTTGTATTGGCTTTTGATTTGGCTGGTGTTTATTATTGGTTTTATAGGGTTGGTTTATCCTGTTATTCCGAGTGTCCTATTTATAATCGGCGGGATGCTTCTATATGGCCTATTCTTTTCATTTGAACCATTTTCCTGGTTTTTCTGGTTAATTCAAGGGATGTTTGTTTTACTCTTGTTTGGAGCCGATTATTTGGCTAATCTCTATGGTGTAAAGAAATTTGGAGGTTCAAAAGCAGGGGTTTGGGGTAGTACAATAGGGTTACTGGTTGGTCCGTTTGTTATTCCTTTTCTTGGTATTATACTTGGCCCGTTTTTAGGTGCGGTTTTAGCTGAATTGTTGGTGCACAAACAATCATTTAAAAATGCTCTTAAAATTGGTACAGGTTCAGTGCTTGGATTTGTCGGCAGTGTGATAACAAAATTGATCATTCAGATTATCATGATTGTATATTTCTTTATCTGCGTTCTCTGAATAAGCATAAAGGTTGATAAAAATGGGTTCTATTGCTAATCTAAAGATATAGACTTTCGTAACATATTAAATTTACAGAAATGCCCGAAAGTGCTTACATTCACAATTATTAGGAGGAAGAGAATTATGGCTTATTCTTTACCACAATTATCGTATGAATATGATGCACTTGAGCCTCATATCGACAAAGAAACAATGAATATACACCACACAAAACATCATAACACGTATGTGACTAACTTAAATGCTGCTTTAGAAGGACAGGAAGCATTGGCAGCAAAAAGCTTAGAAGATCTTCTGGCGGACATTGAATCTGTTCCTGAAGGCATTCGTACTGCTGTTAGAAATAATGGCGGTGGACATGCTAACCATACATTATTCTGGGAAATTCTATCACCTAATGGCGGTGGCGAACCAACTGGAGAACTAGCTGACGCACTTACAGCTAAATTTGGAACTTTTGAAAACTTTAAAGAAGAGTTTGCTAAAGCTGCAACTACTCGTTTTGGTTCCGGATGGGCTTGGTTAACGGTTAAAGATGGTGAACTAGATCTTTACAGTACTGCTAATCAGGATTCTCCATTAATGGATGGTAAAACACCTATTCTTGGCCTTGATGTTTGGGAGCATGCATACTACCTAAACTACCAAAACCGTCGTCCTGAATACATTAATTCCTTCTGGAATGTTGTAAATTGGGATGAAGTATCTAAACGTTATACAGCTGCAAAATAATCAAAATGTTTAAAAGGGGATACAGGAAGCGGACACTTGTTCGTTTCCTGTATCCCCTTTTTGTATTCTAGGTAACAGGCCTGAGTTGTTAACAAATACCAAATGATTTAAATCTACATAACAGGATTATCTACTGGAAAACTAACCGTGAACTAAAAGGGGCGTTTTTATGAATATAGATAATCAAATAATCAAAAAAATAAAAGCAAATAAGGAACTTTACATCCTTTTGTTAATTGGAGCTCTTTATTCGTTAAGTACGGCACTTTCCAACACATTCGTTAATATTTATTTATGGAAACAGTCGGAGGCACTGATCAACCTGGGAATTTATAATCTGTCTGTGGTTATCCTTCAGGGAATCACCTTTATTTTGGCAGGAAGATTGGCTAAACATATCGATCGCATTATTGTCCTTAGGCTTGGGATCTTGTTTTTAGCTGCATTTTATATAGCGGTCCTGACATTCAGTTCTACCAATCACTTTTATCTTATTATGATTGGTGGTTTACTTGGGATTGGATATGGATTCTATTGGCTAGCATACAATGTCCTGACATTCGAAATTACTGAACCTGAAACAAGAGATACATTTAATGGTCTCCAGGGGATAACTGGTTCTATAGGAGGGATGATTGGCCCTTTTTTCGCAGGATATATTATTACTGTTTTGACCGATAACAATGGTTATCTGCTTATTTTTGGACTTTCCTTATGTTTATTTATTGTGGCAGTGCTTGTCAGTTTTAATTTAAAAAGCAGAGCGGCTACCGGGAAGTACAGGCTGAAGCGTATTTTTGAAGAAAGAAAACACAACAAGGACTGGAGGAGAATTACATATGCCAACTTCTCGCAGGGGCTAAGAGAAGGGACATTTCTCTTTGTCGTTTCCATTTTTGTATTTGTCGAAACAGGTAGTGAGATGGCTTTAGGTACATATGGATTATTAAGTTCAGGGATATCGTTTATTGCCTATTTCTTAGTCGGCAGATATTTAAGGGTTCGTTACCGGAAATGGTCGATGCTGACGGGGGTTATTTTTCTTTATGGTTCAATTTTTTTATTGATATACGAAGTGTCATTCGCCAAACTGCTTACATATGCATCCATACTTGCTGTGGCGTATCCCTTATTGCTTGTCCCATACATGTCTGTCACGTATGATGTAATAGGACGTTCCTGGAAAGCAGGAGAGCATCGTATTGAATATGTCGTAATCCGGGAATTGTTTTTAAATTTGGGAAGAACCGTATCAATTCTTGTATTTATATTGTTTATTAAAACTCTACCTGAGAGTAGTGGCATCAAAATATTACTATTGCTACTGGGTTCCGGTCATATTTTTGTATATTATTTTGTGAAGGATATCAAGCTATAAACAATTAAAAGTTGCTGGAATCTTTTACTTCTGTTAATCTTTAAAAATTGATAATAAAATGATAAGAAATGTGTATTAGAAGGGATGGGGACAGTGAAAGTCAGAAAAAAGAAAAAGAAAAAACATGTACCTGTTCGCCTGAATTTACTATTTTTTGCAGTATTTGTGATGTTTTCTGCATTAATACTCCGTTTAGGAATTGTTCAAATTGTATATGGAGATGACTATAAACGTGAAATAGAGCGGACGGAAGATGTGACTGTCAGCAATTCTGTGCCGAGGGGAAAAATTTATGATCGATATGGAAAAATTATTGTTGATAATCAGCCCCTATATGCCATAACCTACACGCGAACACAAAAAACGTCAAGTAAAGAGATGCTTGAAACAGCTGGAAAGTTATCTAAACTCATTGAGGTTAGTACAGATAAAGTTCGTGAACGAGATAAGAAAGACTTCTGGATTTTAAATAATCCTGAAGCTGCTAAAAAGAAAATTACCGAAAAAGAATATCAGCAATTAAGTGATGGAAAACTTACTGATGATGATATTTACAAGATGCAGCTGGATCGCATTACTGAAAAGGAAATTGATTTCAGCCAAAGTGAATTGGAAGTACTGGCGATTTACACCAAATTTGTTTCCGGTTACTATTTAACTCCGCAAATTGTGAAAAATAATAATACGACTTATGAAGAAGTAGCCAGAGTGAATGAGCAGATTGAATCTCTACCAGGCGTTGATACAACAACGGATTGGGAACGTAAATATGCGTATGGTGATACTCTTAAATCTGTTTTAGGGAAAGTATCAAGTGCTGATGAGGGATTACCCTCTGATAAAACTGGCTATTATTTAGCTAGGGGCTACAGTCGAAATGATAGAGTCGGAACTTCATACTTAGAACAGCAGTACGAAGATTTATTACGAGGACAACAGGAAAAAATCAGGAATGTAACGAATACATCCGGAGATATAGTCAGTACAGAAGTTATATCTGAAGGGCAAAGAGGTAAAGATCTTGTATTAACGGTTGACATGGATCTTCAAATAGCAACTGAAGAGATTATCGAAAAGCAATTGAAACAAAAGAAAGCAAGCGGGAATACAAAATACCTAGATCGCGCTTTTGTCGTTGTAACGAATCCAAATACGGGAGAAATTTTAACCTTAGCTGGTAAGCAATACGCCGCGGATGATAACGGAAAAATGCAAATGAATGATATGGCTTTGGGAACATTTACATCTTCCTATGCCATGGGTTCTTCTGTTAAGGGAGCAACTATTTTAACGGGTTATCAAACTGGTGCAATTAACCCTGGACAGGTCCTTTTTGATGGACCAATGAAGATTAAAGGGACACCTGACAAAAAATCGTGGAAGAATTTTGGTAATATTAGCGATATTGAAGCACTCAAAGTCTCTTCCAACGTATACATGTTTAAAACAGCGATTGCACTAGGTAATGGTAATTATGTTCCAGGAAAGTCATTAAGAGTTGATAACTCAGCATTTGCTACAATGAGGAACAATTACAACCAATTTGGTTTAGGTGTGAAAACTGGATTAGACTTACCTGGTGAACAAATTGGCTATAAAGGATCTTCACAGGGACCGGGTTTATTAATGGACTTTTCCATCGGCCAATATGATACGTATACTCCTCTGCAGCTGGCTCAATATGTTTCAACTATTGCAAATGGCGGGAACCGTATTAAACCGCATGTATTAAAACAAGTTCGTGAACCAGTGGATGATGAAAAGAATGATACGCTTGGTCCGGTTATAAAAGAGGTTAAAACAGAAGTGCTCAATACTCTGCCTATGAAATCTGAGTGGATTGAACGGGTACAAGAAGGGTTCAGGCAAGTAACGCAATCCACCGGGGGAACAGCCTATTCTTATTTTGGAAATGCTGATTATAAACCTGCCGGTAAGACGGGTACAGCGGAAGCCTTTTACGATGGTCCTAAATGGGAAAGGGGCACGATGCAGCCAGAAACATATAATATTACTTTTGTTTCCTATGCACCTTCTGATAACCCAGAAATAGCTATGAGCGTTGTAGTGCCATGGGCCTATCAAAATTCTTCAGGCCATAAGATGAATCTGGAAATTGCGAAAGAAGTTTACGAAAAATACTTTGATTTAAAAGAAGAACGTGCCAAGAAATAAAAAAATATTAAAAGATTGATAGAAGGGTGGCCTCAGTGTTGGGGCGGCCCTTTTTTACTTGGTTTTCCCCTTCTCAGGCACCTAAAAAAAAATCCCACCATATAACATGAACACTTCAAATAAGTGAACTAATCCCCACCCTTTTTATTCATTTTTACACGGATGATATTTAGTGAAAATGAATGAATTTAACCACAATCTTTACAATAAAAATCTGAATATTTACACTGAGTTTACAATTCCTTAATACTGAATTTAAAATTATTCCTTACTATAGAAAATGTAAAGACTAAAATGACATCTATTAAATAAGAACCAGAGTATACAGGAGGATTGGAAATGGGTAGAAGGAAATCAGTATTTATGATTACTTTGTTACTTATGATCGGTTTGCTGGCAGGTTGTGCCAGTAATAATGGAGGAGGAGCAAAGGCAGGTAGCGGCTCTGAAGAAGAAGGATACACAGGAATTATAAATACAGCAGGTTCTACAGCTTTATTACCTTTAGCTGATGAAGCAGCGAATGAATTTATGGCGAAAAACCCGAATGTATCGGTTACTGTTCAAGGCGGTGGAAGCGGAACAGGTATAAATCAAGTGGCTAGTGGTACAATCAATATCGGAAATTCCGATCTTCCTTCAGCAGATAAAATTGAAGATGAGAAATTAGCGAATGAACTGGTCGATTATAAAATAGCCGGTATCGCTTTTGGAATTGTGATAAATGAAGATGCCGATGTCGACAACTTAACAATTGAACAAATCCAAGGAATCTTCTCCGGGAAAATTAAAAACTGGAAAGAAGTTGGAGGTTCTGATTCTGAAATCAATGTCGTCAATAGGCCGGAATCATCAGGCACACGATATGCCTTTGAAAAAACAATTATGAAGAATATCAGTATAGATGGTGGCGTTGGAACAACACAGGATTCTAACGGTGCAGTAGAAAACTCTATTCATTCCACTCCGGGATCGATTAGTTATCTGGCTATGAGCTACCTCGCTGAGGGGAAAGGCTCATCTTTAAAACCCGTAACCATTAATGGGGCTGAACCTACAAGTGAGAACGTTGCCGATGGAAGCTATCCTTTCTGGTCCTATGAATATATGGTAACTAAAGGAGAAGCAGGCGGAGCTGTTAAAGGTTATATGGACTTCATTAGGAGTGATGAATTCGCCGAAACAGTTACCAAAATGGGATACATTCCAATGTCAGCACTTGAAAATAAAGAATAATCCTTAGAAATAACAGGATTTTCTCACTCAGCCTGTTATTATCTGTTTACTGGAAAGGAGCGGAAAGGTTTGAAGGACCATAAACCAATCAACTATTGGAAAAGTGAATACATCGGACGCATTCTTGTTACGTTATGTGGGTTATTAATCGTCGTAACAACTATGGCTATTATTGTTTTTATAACAGGAAAAGGTATTCAATCATTTACATCCAGTAATATCTCTATAGTGGAGATGTTAACTTCAACAAACTGGAGTCCAAGTGATGGAGAATATGGAGCGTTAATATTTATCATAGGCAGTATACTTGTTTCGCTAGGTGCCATCCTTATCAGTGCGCCTATTGCTATAGCTCTAGCAATATTTACGAATTTTATCTCTCCTAAATTTGGAAAAAAAGTCTTGCAGCCAGTTTTGGAATTACTAGTGGGAATTCCATCTGTTGTGTATGGTTTGCTTGGTGTGACGATATTAGTTCCTTTTTTGAGAAATTCATTTGGCGGAGTAGGATTCAGTTTAGCGGCTGGGATTATTGTACTGAGTATTATGATTTTACCAACCATTGCAAGTTTGGCAACAGATGCATTAAGAAATGTACCTCCACAGCTTCTGGAAGCCTCCTATGGGCTCGGTTCCACAAGATGGCAAGCCATCAGTCGGGTCATCATTCCCGCTGCAAAGGATGGGATTTTTACAGGGGTCGTTCTGGGACTTGCCCGTGCTTTTGGTGAAGCACTTGCTGTTCAAATGGTTATCGGAAATACGATTAAATTGCCGCTGAGTTTAAGTGATCCAACTGCAACACTTACAGGAATATTAACGATGGATATGTCTAATACATTGAATGGAACCGCATGGAATAATGCTTTATGGAGCTTGGCTCTCATTCTTTTATTCATGTCATTCTTATTCATCATGATTATTCGATTTATCGGGAATAGGGGTGCGCAGAAATGAACGCTAGAACGGTAAATAAAATATGGACGAGTATTTTCTATATAGTAGCTATTTTTGTTGTTATTTTATTGGGTTTCTTAGTTTTTGAGATTCTAAAAAAAGGGTGGGGTTTTTGGGACCCATCATTTCTGACTGGACGTTCTAGCAATATAGAGGCTGGTGGAGGAATAGGGTATCAATTATTTAATTCATTTTATATGTTAGTCATCACCTTGATTATCTCGGTACCACTTGGTCTCGGGGCAGGTATCTATTTAGCGGAGTATGCTAAACCAGGGAAGTTACTATCGTTTATCCGCTTATGTATTGATACAATGGCCTCTCTCCCATCTATTGTTGTTGGTTTATTTGGTTTATTAGTATTTGTCACTGCTACGGGTTGGGGATATACCATTATCGGAGGGGCCCTTGCTATTGCGATTTTAAATTTGCCAAGCTTAACACGAGTCAGTGAAGCGGCCATCTCTGAAGTATCAGCTGGTGTTAAAGAGGCCAGTCTTGGACTCGGGGCTACCAAATGGCAAACGATTGTAAAAATTGCTCTTCCGACGGCGATGCCTCAAATTATAACGGGAGTAATCTTAGCAGCCGGTCGTATATTTGGTGAAGCAGCCGCATTAATTTATACAGCAGGATTAACAACACCGATATTGAATACGGCAGCTGATCTAACAAGCCCGGTTAACCCATTTAATATATTTAGACCTGCAGAGACTTTGGCCGTTCATATTTGGAAATTAAATTCTGATGGAATTGTACCGGATGCGACAGAGATCGCGACAAAATCAGCAGCTGTATTGATTATTATGGTACTGATCTTTAATCTCCTTGCACGTTTATTCTCAAGCGCTGTCCAAAAACATTTTGAAGGTGGCAAAAGTAAAAGAAAACAAAAAGCATCTGTTTCATAATTGAAATCATCATTTTTACCTAGGGGGAACTTTAGATGATAGAAGTAAAAGAAGCCAAATCGACAGCAAAGCAAAATAATAGCAAGCTCGTCTACGAAACAAAAGGTTTAGATTTATGGTACGGTGAAAATCATGCATTAAAAAATATTAATCTTGCAGTTAACGAAAATGAAGTGACAGCCATCATTGGACCTTCAGGCTGTGGGAAATCTACTTATATAAAAGTATTAAATAGAATGATAGAGCTCATCCCAAGTGTGCGTACTTCAGGTGATATATTATACCGAGGACAGAATATATTTGACAAAAACTTCCAAGTGGAAGAATTACGGAAAAGAGTTGGGATGGTCTTTCAGAAGCCGAATCCATTCCCAAAGTCTATTTATGAAAATGTAGCATACGGACCAAAAATTCATGGCGTTAAAAATAAAAAAGAACTGGATGAAATTGTAGAGAAAAGCTTACGTGGTGCAGCAATTTGGGATGAGGTTAAGGATCGATTGCATACAAATGCCAACGGACTTTCTGGCGGGCAGCAGCAACGTATTTGCTTAGCAAGATGTCTGGCGGTTTCTCCTGATGTCATTTTGATGGATGAACCAACTTCAGCATTAGATCCGATTTCAACCTTAAAAGTTGAGGAACTCGTACAAGAATTGAAAGAGAAATTCAGTATTATTATTGTTACTCATAATATGCAACAAGCAGCGCGTATATCTGATAAAACAGCCTTCTTCTTGAATGGGGAAGTCATTGAATACGATAAGACAGATAAAATTTTCTCGAATCCACATGATAAAAGAACAGAGGATTATATAACAGGGCGGTTCGGATAAGCAGAATCATTTTGAAGGGAGAATGAAAATGGTTTTAAGAGAAAAATTCGAGAGTGAGCTTCAGGAATTAAAGGTAAAAGTCATTGATATGGAGCGCTTTGCTTCATTAGCGTTGGATAAATCATACAAGGCCTTGCTGACAAATGATGTAGAACTGGCACTTTCTGTTATAGAGGATGATAAAAAACTTGATAAGATGGAAGAAGAACTTGATGAACTAGCCATTCTGATGATTGCTAAACAGCAGCCAGTTGCAACGGATTTAAGACACATTGTTTCAGCTATTAAAATCGGTTCTGAAATTGAGCGCGTTGGTGATTATGCCAAGAACGTTGCAAAGACGGCCATCAGATTATCAAAAGAAGAAAAGCCATTTATCAATGAGGCTGTAGGAGAAATGCACGCAACATGTATTAAAATGCTCAACATGTTTAATGAATCCTTTATGGAGGAGAATATTGTCCTTTCTAAGGAACTGGCAGAGCTCGATGACAAAGTAGATGAATTATATGGACAGGAGATACAAAAAATACTTGAAATGAAGCATCCTGAGTCCACTACAGTTAATGAGAATTCTCAGCTATTATTTATTGTTCGTCATTATGAAAGAATAGGTGATCATATTACGAATATGGCCGAAGAAACCCTCTATATGATTAAAGGCAGACATTATCATTTAAATGAATAGAGTAGATTCTTACCAGTGTCATGAAAAAATGGAGCTTCCAAATGAGGAACTCCATTTTTTATTTTGCCATTGAGAAGAGTGTTCTTTATAAAAACAATGCTTTAATGCCTTGAAACCCAAAATAAACTCCGAATCCTAATAGAGATAGTCCTGAGATTGCTGATATTCCTTTCAGGCTTGTCTCATTCAAAAATCTTCTGAATCCGTTTGTTAAAAAGGCAACGATAAGATCCCAAAAGGTTAAACCAAGAAAAATCATGGAACTATAAGCGATAAGCGAGCTTGTCCCATATGTTGAAACAGTTTTTGCAAGAACAGAACCATATATTCCGATCCAAAAAAGGATGGATAATGGGCTTGTAATGGACATTATAAATCCTGTTAGAAACGATCTGGCCAGCGAGTCTTTCGTACGATAATCATCCATTGTGAGTGTATGAACCCTCATGATACTTTCTACACCGGTATAAATAAGGACGAATCCCCCAAAGAGCCAAAGGAAAATCTGGACATAGGGGATCGTAATAAATTGTACAAAACCTAAATAAACCAGTAGCATAAATATTCCATCCGCAATCATAGACCCTAAACCAACTACCCAGGCGTGAAAAAAGCCATTTTTAATCCCTTTATCGATTCTGGCTGAGTTAACTGGACCAATAGGCGCCGCTAATGTTATTCCTAATAAAAAATAACTAAATAAAATATGTCCGCTCACGCTTTCACTCCAATTTTTGTGTCTTAAACTTGTATATATTTATGAGAAAAAGAGGAGAAGTATAACAATTTTATTGTTCAGACTGTCGATAAAATCGATAGCTGTTTTAATCCCTTAAAAAATGATTATTTAGTATCGAAAAACACAAGAGATACTGATTAAAAGTTAAGAAGACTTCCTTGCAACAAACTAATTCTTAAAAAAAGATTTTGTCCACACTCTGTAACCATTTTATTGTTTTTATAAATACAAAGTAACGAAAAGAGAAGTTTACAATAGAGGAGGGCAATTCCTAAACAGGTTTATAAAATCTTAACTTGGATATAAGGAAATAAAAATCTATATAAAGAAGGGGCGATAAATGTGGAGGAAAGAGATACGGTAACAGTAGAAGGAGTATCTATTAACTATTTTCTCAGTGAAAAGACTGTTCATATAGATAATAATGAATCATTAAAATCTGTTATTCCAAATCCTAAAGCAGCCATTCAACTGGCCAGGCAATTGAAAGCGAACTATTATAAGAAATATGGAAGTGAGTTATCTGTATCCGAGCTGTCAATGGCTATAGAAATCTATGGTCATATCTATCCTGAAAAAATCGCCAATGCCATTAAAACATTACCTTTACCTGACTTTATTGATAAAGCAATGGATGATTTGATTAGTAAAACAGATATCATAGATTCGGGGGAAGAGAGTATCGATCAAAACAGAAAAATCTGGGATGCCATTGCAAAAGTCATCCCAGTCTAAAGACAAGCGCCGCTGAAGTACTATTTTCCTTTGGTTAAAACGGCAGCTAAGGCAGCATAGTCCATATTTTTATAAACCGTATAGGTACCGGTTTGAATCTTTTTTGTAAGGTCCCGATTCTTGAGATAGGTGGAAAATTTATCGGCATCTCCAATTATTTTCTTCTTTTTTAATAGACTGATAATCTCGTTGGAAGACATACCAGGCTGTATAGACAAACTGACTGAAGAGGTTTCCTCTTTGTTGCTATGTTGATTTTCTTCCTCAAACTTATTAAGTGTTTGAAGATCCATTTGATAGTTTTCCCATTCACTTTTGGATAGTATATGATACCCATCCTCTATTAGAATCTTTTGGGCGCCCTCTTTTGTAAGAGGCGTCCTTTTATCTTCTGATTTATCTCCGAAAAAATAATAGGCCGAAAATATGCTTGTTGCTAAAAAAATACCTGCAGCGGTTCCTGATATGTATAAACGATTCAATGAAAATCTCCTCCCCGGCTCTCTAGGATTTGAATGACCTCGTTTATCGGTAAAGCAGATTGCTTGGCGATCTGGTCGATCGATAATCCCTGCCTGGACAAATGGATAACCTGATTTTGTATGACCTCATGTACGGGTAAGGAAGTACTCAGAAAAGATGATTCCGTTAACGTATCTTCGTGCATGATTTCTTCCTCTAAGACACGAAGACGTTTTTTTATTTGATACATTTCCTGTATATAGTCCAGTGAAAGTTGTTCAATCTCTTTTTCAACTTTAACATCTTGCCCTTTATAAAAAAGTGAAATGACAAACAGTAAAGCGGAAAGAAAAAATAAACTAATGATAATGATTAACATGATGTCCCTCCTAATTCAAACTCATCCCCTTATTTTACAACAAATCTCTGGCTGATTTGGTAAAAATTTATGAAAAAGGAAGGAATGCTCACAATTTGGAAGTTGATTGTTGTTCTTCGACAATATGCGTTCATTGTCTTTCGGTCGAGAGGGTGGTAGGATTTAATGGAAGATATTAGTGGTTTAGATGGACGAGTAAGAAGAATGAAAGAGGTGGGACCGCTTGGATCAAATAAACTATTTATTTCAAAATAATCAAAAGACTATGTGTACAAGACTTGCTGAAGATGTCTCGGGATCAATTGTCCCCTATCTGTGGCGTAAGGATCCTGCAGAGCAAAATGAGATTTCTGCTGCAGTTCAATTCAACAATAATGATTATTTTGAAAGAGTAGATGTAATTTGTAAAAATGATAGTGAACGGGAACAAGAAATAAAGATGTTTTTTGTCCATGAAGCCTTCCGGGAAGTTTCAGCAAGTTTTTATAGTCCTGCAGATTCATTAATCTACTTGTACGGTAAACATACGATTAGTTTATTAAATGGAAGTAGCAATGCTTCTATTTCGATTATGGAAAGGAAACACAAAAAAGCGGTATATCAATCAATGGAAAACGGCCAAATTATCCATTCCCCTTTAGCTAGAGGGCTAGTTATTTGCACAACAATGTACAAATTTTCTTTGGAACCAGGAATGAAAATGGGAGTGTCAAATTGGATGATTACGAGCGGCAATAAAGAGGAAGCGATGCTGCTTGATTACTTGGTTAAAAATCAGACTAGCATTTATGATTGAAAGGTGATATTATAGATGAGTCGTATAAAATGAAGTTTTGAATGAACTGGAGGGACTCACATGCGTGTAAACATTACTTTAGCTTGCACAGAGTGCGGTGAGCGTAATTATATCAGCACAAAAAATAAACGTAATAATCCGGATCGTCTTGAGCTTAAAAAATATTGCCCAAGAGAGAAACGTACAACTGCGCACCGCGAAACAAAATAAGACAACAGGAGGTCCTCTCCTGTTGTTTTTTTTGTTTGTGGAATAATTTAGAACTTAAGGGGATTTAATGCAATGTTAAAGGGAGAAATGAGAACAACTTATCGACGTTTATTAATGGAATATCCAGCCTGCGAGCGTAATACATATACAAAAAAAATTGTTGAAACTTTATATCAGCATGACTTATGGAAGAATGCAGATACAATTGGAATTACGATTTCCGGATTTCCCGAACTCGAAACGAAAGGAATTATTGAAAGAGGGTGGAAAGAGAAAAAACATATCGTAATACCAAAATGCAAACCGCACATAAAACAGATGGATTTCTATACATATAATCCAAGTACGGTATTGGAATCAGTTTATTATGGTTTAAAAGAGCCCAGGGAGGATAAAGAACAAAAGGTAGAGCCTGGAAAAATCGATGTCATGGTTGTTCCAGGACTCATTTTTTCAAAAGCAGGATATCGCGTTGGATTTGGAGGGGGCTATTATGACCGTTATTTAGCCTCATTTCATGGAATAAAAATCTCGCTTGCCTTTACGATGCAAGTAAGGGGTGATATCCCAACGGAAGAGTTTGACATTCCTGTTGATTATATATTCACGGAACAAGGGGTATTAAATTGTGGGTAACCTAATCATCTATGTGGTTGTTGCTTTATGTTCATACGGAGCTTATCGACTTAATGCACTGAATAAATCAGGTGCTTTTGCAGCTTTCGTATTGGGTGTCTCTATTGTGGTAGGTTTTAAATGGGAAGGGTTGCTTCTCATTGGCTTGTTTTTTTCCTCATCGAGTTTTTTTTCAAGCTATAAAAAGAGAAGGAAACAGGTGCTTGATAAAAAATTAGCAAATGGAAGCAGGCGTAATTGGGCTCAGGTGGCCGCTAATGGTGGTCCTGCTGGAGTATATTCTCTTCTTTATTTTATATCTGACGGGTCTGAAATTTGGTTAATTGCCTTTATAGCATCAATTGCTGCAGCTACATCTGATACATGGTCATCTGAATTGGGAGTGCTTAGTAAATCAAACCCCATATATTTGATCAGTTTGAAAAGATGTGAGCCCGGTACTTCTGGTGCAGTCTCAGTGCGCGGATCGCTCGCTGGGCTTGTGGGGTCTATATTCATTGCATTAGTAGCCATTATTTTGTTCAATCTGTCACTGTCCACGTTTATCTTTCTGAGTGCATTCGGATTTCTGGGAAGCCTCCTTGATACTGTTTTAGGCGCTTTCTTGCAAGTTGAATATAGATGCCCGGTATGTTCGGTCCATACAGAGAGAACAAACCACTGCAATCATCAAACTGCTAAAATAAAAGGAATTAACTGGATTGATAATGAAAGTGTTAATTTTAGTTCCATAGTGATAAGTAGTATTCTTTGTATAATTACTTGGCATATTACCACATAATACTACTGTGTACAGAGCATATTTGTAGCTGAAAAGGTGGGTTTTATATGAAAAATAATGTAAATCGCGTTGTCTTGGTTGGTACAGGATTTGTTGGAAGCAGCTATGCCTTTGCTATGTTAAACCAAGGAATTACTGAAGAATTTGTATTAATTGATGTTAATAAAGATAAAGCGGAAGGCGATGCTATGGATTTGAATCACGGAACGCCTTTTGCGCCAAACAGAACGAAAATATGGTTTGGAGATTATACTGATTGTAAAGATGCTGATATTGTAGTTCTTACCGCAGGAGCTAATCAAAAGCCTGGGGAAACACGTTTGGATTTAGTTGAAAAAAATATGAAAATCTTTAAATCCATTATAGGAGAAATTATGGCAAACGGATTCAACGGAATCTTTCTTGTTGCTGCGAACCCGGTTGATATTCTTACCTATGCAACATGGAAATTTTCAGGTCTTCCTAAGCACCGTGTTCTAGGTTCCGGTACAATACTGGATACAGCCAGATTTCGATTTATGTTAAGTGATTATTTTGAAGTGGACCCTCGAAATGTTCATGCCTATATCATTGGAGAACATGGCGATACAGAATTGCCTGTATGGAGCCATGCAAATGTAGGCGGAAAGAATATGAGTGAGCTGATAAAAACTAAACCGGATCACTCCATGGATGATTTAGATAATATTTTTATTAATGTGCGTGATGCTGCATATGAGATTATTAATAGAAAAGGTGCAACATTCTATGGGATTGCCATGGGTCTGGTTCGAATTACGAAAGCCATCCTTCAGAATGAAAACAGCATCTTAACAGTGTCTACTTTCCTTGATGGGGAGTATGGAGAAGAAGATGTATACGTTGGTGTTCCTGCAATTGTAAATCGGGAAGGAATTGGAGATATACTGGAGTTGAAGTTATCAACTGATGAACAAGAGAAGTTCTCGCATTCTGTTAAAGTATTGAAAGAAACAATGAATCCGATTCTTAATGAATTATTATAAGCAGAATAAAAATCCCTCCTGACTACCAAACTATATGGTAATACAGGAGGGATTTTTTATATGAAAAAATTATTAATTGTTTTTGCCTCTGGCATAATAGGGTATATGATGTTTCAAAACAGGTCTTCCATTATGAGAAATCAAGTCCTGCGTAATATGATTTTAGCTGTTTTAATGGAACTGCCGATTTTTAAAATGGAGCAAAATCAATCAAATCAATCATAATATGTGGAAATATTTCCGTTCATATGGCGTAATGATAAAATAGACATAGAGAGCTTATAAGAGGAGAGAAAGTAGGGGAATATGTGAGCTTTAAAGATGAATTTATCTATTGGTCATTTATTAATCAATTGATTACGGAGAAAGGCTATCGATTGATATCTGCTTCCACTGACCATCATGAAATATGGCTTGAAAATCAATCCAATCGGACAGACCCGGTTATCCGTATAAAAAGAGAGGATCTGGGTTGGTCCAATAATATGAAAAGGGATCGTAATCTTGTCTTGCATAATGCTGAAAAGATTCGTAAGTTTCTATCCAGAAAGGAACTGACCGTTAAATCTATTTATATTAGTCAATATGCTCCGGTAGATGATTATTCGGATATCGTTGGAAGTCATTCAGATGAAAAACATACAAAAGTTTCGGTTGATACCATGATTTTTCAGACAGATTCTATGGATGAGCATTTAGTGGATATAGAAAGATTTCTGGGGTTTTCACTGGTATTAGCTAATAAGGATTACAGTGCTATTGAAGAGGAAGAGATAGAATACCTCAAACAGGATGCCTTGGCTGCTTCTTATGAAAAGGCGAAGCAGGATGAACAAATTTTCACCTATGGAAAACCCATCTTCACATATATTTTAATGGCCGTTCAAGTCCTCGTATTTATTTTACTGGAAATGCGGGGTGGAAGTACTAATCCTCAAACACTCATTGAGTTTGGTGCAAAATACAATCCACTGATTATGGAAGGAGAATGGTGGAGATTTTTCAGCCCTATTTTTCTTCATATCGGATTTACACACCTGTTGCTGAACACATTGAGCTTGTATTTTGTCGGGATTATTGTGGAACGGATTTTTGGGAGCTATAGATTTTTAATCATTTACTTTTTCGCTGGCTTTATAGGTTCAGTAGCCAGCTTTATCTTGGTGCCCAATCTGTCTGCGGGTGCCAGCGGGGCGATATTTGGGTTGCTCGGTGCCTTATTATTGTTTGGCGTCCTCCATCCCAATCTCTTTTTCAGAACAATGGGATGGAATGTTATCGTTATTCTGATCATCAACCTGATTATCACATTTTCCGCAGATGCCATTGATAGTGCTGGTCATATAGGAGGATTGATTGGTGGTTTTCTTGCGGCGGCTATTGTCAGATTGCCGCGAAACCATAAGTTTTCCTTCCAACTGGGTGCATTGGTGTTAACCGTATTATTAACAATTGGACTTGTGAGATATGGTTATGCCGAAAATTCATTTGGACAAAATTATCAAAATGATGTCACACGTGCCCAGGAATATGTAAATTCAAAGGAATATGACAAAGCCTACAAACTGCTTGATAACTATCTTGGTGAAGAAAATGCTCCAGAAGCCTATTTTTTGGCGGGATATATTAAATATCAGGATCAAGATTTAGAAACGGCTGAGAAGCATTTTCTTAGAGCAATTGACCAAAGAGAAATATTCCCTGAAGCATATTATGATGTTGGACTGATCTATTGGCAGGAGGGACAAATGGATAAAGCGAAAGAGTATATCCAAAAAGCAGTGGATCAGGAACCGGATAATGAAGATTATAAAGCTATGCTGAATACGCTCAAGTCCTTATAAATGTCTTTTTTAAGGAAGAAGCTGATAAAGTTCATGTATATTACCGGATCTGTCCTGAATAAGAATGATTAGTTTATTACTGCCTTGTTTGCGTAAAATCAACGGGATGGTACTGTCGATTGGATTAATGATAGTGCCATCTTGTTTTTTAATTCCTGAAACATAAAGAGAATAGAAGGCTTCCCAAAGCTTTTCCGTAATTTCCAGGCGCTTCTGATCTGAATATCCGGCTAATAGTTTTTTTTCTTCAGTCAGCAGCTTTGTTAGAGGGACAACTTGATACTTTGTTATATCGAACTCTTGGTTACCCGTATAGCGATCGAGTACTTTAGCGAGCCTGGAATTGCTTACTGAAGATAAGGTAAAAGCCCACTCCTTTTGTTGATCGGTTTCCGGGGTCTGAAATGATTTAATTGGTCCATATCGTGAAGCAATGACAAAGAGGTTGCTATCTGTTAATTTAAATGAACTAGATGGAGTATCGTTGTCTGTATGAATTTCCGCATAATGAATGGTAATCGACTGAAATAATGAAGATTCGTGAGCTTTAACCGTCGTTTTTTTAGAAATCCGATCTGTATTCTGCTTCCAATCGTTTGCAAATTCCTTTAAGCGTCCATTCTGAAATAGAAGAGAAAAATCCTGTCTGAGATAACTTTTTTGATTCAGAATCGATTCTGTAGATAGTAAAACATTAAATTGTTCATTCTCTTGACCCTGTTTTTGCAAGGTAAGGGAAGAAGCTGTCTGGTTAAACACAGCCTCTTGATTTAGCGGGAAATATTTTATGACAGCTAAGTCCCTTTGTTCATAAAGATGTTTCCACCACATAAAGGTGAACACCAGCAATAAACCCACAGCTAGATAACCACTATATTTTTTCAAAGGATTCTCTCCTCACTTTATAAAATAGACTCACGTATATATCCTAAAAAGGTAGGCAAAATGATAAATAAGCTGATGCTTTGTCCTAGCAATATATGTACAAGACCAAAAACATATGCTTTCTTTATAAATGTCTAAATAGATAGAATGACACAAAGTATCTTGAGGAGGACAGTCAAATTCAGATATACTTAGAGAGAATCAGGAAGGAATGAGACATAATGAAATCCGTGTATGAAATACAACAATATTTCAAGAGGTTCGGAACTATCATATACATGGGTGATCGTTTAGCTGATCTTGAAATGATGGAAGCTGAATTAAGAGAGCTATTTCACTCTCAATTAATTGAAATCAGAGATTATCAAACGGCCATTTTAATTTTGAAACAAGAAATAGAATATGAAAAGGAAAAACAAAAACTAAAACAATCGAAAAGGTGAAACAAATGTTGGGGAAACAAGATTGGTTACTGGGGATTGATATTGGCGGTACGACGATTAAACTTGCTTTCATAGATAAGGAAGGAGTTATTGTACATAAGTGGGAGATCATGACCAGAACGGAGGAAAGTGGTCATTATATTATTTCTGATATTGGCAAGTCTGTCAGGTCGAAACTGGAAGAATGGCAAGATGGTAATTTAATAGGTGTTGGAATGGGAGCACCAGGACCTGTTAACTTTGAAACGGGTTCAATCTATGTGGCTGTGAATATCGGCTGGAAGGATTATCCTTTAAAAGAGTTGCTTGAAAAGGAATTAGAAATACCTGCCATCGTCGATAACGATGCAAACGTAGCCTCTTTCGGTGAGTTTTGGAAGGGAGCGGGAAAAGGGACAAATGATTTTGTTTGTATCACCCTTGGAACAGGTGTCGGCGGCGGCGTAATTACTAATAAACATTTAATTCATGGGATAAGCGGGGCAGCGGGTGAACTAGGTCACATTACTGTTAAACCAGACGGAGGAGCACCTTGTAATTGTGGAAAAACAGGCTGTGTTGAAACGATTGCCTCAGCTACCGGTATTGTAAGGCTCGCTTTGGAGGAGATAAAGAAAAATCCAGATTCGGCCATTTCGGCTGTATTTAAAGATAAAGGCCGGATCACGTCTAAAGATGTGGTACAGTGTGCCGTAAGTGGAGATCAGGCAAGTCAAGATGTTCTAGATGAGGTTGCTAAATACCTTGGACTTGCGGCAGCCAATGTCGGCAATATAATTAACCCGGACATCATCGTATTCGGCGGAGGTGTTTCAAAGGCGGGTGACATTATATTAAAACCAATTGAAAAATATTTTAAGCAATTTGCCTTTCCTCGTGTAGCGGAATCGACTCAACTTAAAGTAGCTTCTCTTGGAAACGATGCGGGCGTTATCGGCGCAGCCGGATTAATGATGCAGCAATTAGGTGAAGAGATCTAAGTAGAACAACCCTTTTATGGAGTGGGTTAACCCTGATGATTGAATGTTCACATACCATATACGTTTGCAAAGCACTTTACTATTTTGGTGAAGTGCTTTTTTTATTCGGCTCGGATGAATTGATTCTTTGATTAAGAAGGATATTGTGTGGGCAGCTGGCCTTTAAACACGGCAATTGTGATAGACCATATACAGGGCATTGATTCGTAGCGGATTAGGGTCTTCTTTTTTGGGAATCATCCTCTAGCCTTTTATACTAGGCCATATCTATCTATACCATGGCAAAGGTGTGTCAAGGGTGAGTGATAGGTGTATTAAAGGCGGGGGAGTCTGAGTGTGCCTATACTCCACCTATGGAGAGTCTATGGGATGGCTATACCGGGGGAAAGGTGTGTCAAAGGCCGGAGAAGCCTGCGAGAAAGCGCCTATGTCCCAGCAATGGAGCGTCTGCGCAACACCTATGCAGTACCTATACCGAGTTTAATGATACCAAAATGCACCATTCAGTTCGGTAATGGTGACTACGAAAGAAATGAAGCGTGCTATCAACTAATCTATACATAATCTGTATCCGTCTGTATTTTTTGATGGAAGTATTCATAAAATGAGTATAAAAGGGTGTGATTCAATGGAAGTCATCATAAAAAATCCTGACTTATTATCCAGATTGGCTGTTTTATTTAAAGTCCCGATTTCTGTTTTACGAGAATGCAATTTGCATATCAGTGGAAATGAATTGCTTCCGGAAGACAGGGTTCATATACCTGGATATTGGACAAGGGAAGAGAGGGTTTCATCATTGGATTTAACGAATCCCTTTGAAAATCAACGAATTCAGTTGGCCAATCCTATGAGGAGTGAAGGAGAAAATGCAACACAATCTATTCGCCTGCCTGTTCAAATTCAACACAGTATTATTGATCACACATGTCCTTATCCATCAAGTAAATGTATAAATGATATGGAAGTTCTCGGAACGATTTATCCGTTTTTGAGTAGGAAATCAATCGGAAAATCTGAATTGGGCCAGGATATTTGGGAATTGCGTATTGGGATTGGAGCTAAAAAAGTCCATATGAATGCATCTTTGCATGCTAATGAATGGATTACCAGTTTGGTTTTAATGAAATGGCTGAATGAATATTTATTATCTTTGTCGATGGGAAAAAACTTTGGGGAATGTTCGGCACTGGAGCTCTTTCATGAGTGTGATTTGTCTCTTGTGATAATGGCCAATCCTGATGGTGTGGATCTAGTGGTAAACGGGCCACCGGGAAACATGAAAAAAGATTTGAAGATGATGAATGATGGAAAAGAAGAATTTTTAGGATGGAAAGCTAATATAAGAGGCGTAGATTTAAATAATCAATTTCCAGCAAATTGGGAGATAGAAAAAAGACGAAAAAGGCCAACAGGACCGGCAGCAAGGGATTTTCCCGGCCAAGAACCATTGACGGAAAGTGAAGTGAAATCATTGGTTGCCCTTGTACAGGAGGAGCAGTTTGATCGTGTGATTTCTTTGCATACTCAAGGCGAAGAGTTTTACTGGGGATACGAGGGACAGGAACCGGAGATTGCATCTATTATGGCAAGGGAGTTTGTCAATCGATCAGGCTACAAGGCTGTTCGCTATATTGATAGCCATGCAGGTTTTAAAGATTGGTTTATTGATCAGTTCAAGAAGCCTGGTTTTACGTTAGAACTGGGGAAAGGAATCAATCCTCTTCCGTTATCACAATTTGATCAAATCTATCATGATACGAAGCCTATTTTAAATGCATGTCTTTATTTATAGTTCGCAGTGATTATTGGAAAGTTTGCGCTATTAGTTACAAAAGAGGAATCCGGTTAACCGGATTCCTCTTTTGTAACATCTGTGGCGCATTCATTAATGGCCTGCTGGATAGCCATCTTTAAGGAAGGTCATAATGGAGAACCAGCCAAAGACAACGGCAGTACCTAAGGCGAATACTATTCCAAGAAAGTTTTTGTTTTTAAAGGCGCTGATTAATGCGAAGATAGCCAGAATGGCAGCTAAACCAAAAATGATTACCAAGCCCATTTTACTTACCTCCTCTGGAGATACCAGGTAATTAAACCCAATAAATCTTTAAATTGTAAAATAAATGCATTCAGTAATAGTTTAATTCTTTTCAGACAATTTGTCGAGATATTATAAGCTAACTGAAAAGATGAAGACAAAAACAGTGTAAGACCCTTTAAACGAAGGCATCAGTTGTGTAAAATAAAAGAAACTGATTGATGCTAACAGGGGGAAAGACATGAAAAAAACGTGGAAAAGGGTTCCTTTGGGACCGTTGCAAACAAATTGTTATCTATACGCTCAACCGAACGGTGAATGTTTAATCATTGATCCAGGGGAGGAAGCAGAAAAGCTAATTCAAATCATTCGCGAAAAGAAATGGAAACCAATTGCGGTTCTGCTAACACATGCTCATTTTGATCATATCGGGGCAATTGACAGAATAAGAGAAGTCTTTGACATTCCGGCATATGTGCATAAAAAAGAAGCTGAGTGGTTAACAAATCCGGCATTGAACGGCTCTCAATTTTTCCAAATGGGTGAAATTAAAGCTGCTCCGGCAGAGAAGTTCATTTCAGAGGAAGGTATCCTAAAGATTGGTGATTTCAAATTTAATATATTGTTTACACCAGGACATTCACCCGGCAGCATTTCTTATTATGACGAAGATGAAGCACTTGTGTTTTCGGGAGATGCGCTCTTTCAAATGAGTATAGGCCGAACTGATTTACCTGGAGGGAACCATCAACAACTAATGGATAGTATTCGTACTAAATTATGTACGCTCCCAAAAGAAACACTCTGTTTATCTGGTCATGGACCGGAAACAATTATTGAAGATGAACTAAATCACAATCCGTTTTTAAGATAGGGATTTTATAAAAGTGGTAAGGTCCTCCTGAAGCTTGGTAAGGAGGACCAAGGGGTGTTTCCTGTTAAATGGAGATGCCCCTTCAATCTATACCTTATATTCATAAGAGAATAATACAATGATGGAATGATTATTTTAATATTTATAAAATAAGGAGAATTATGAAAGAAATAATCCATACATGTATTCAGGAAACGGAAGATTTATTTTTGCCTTATGACAAATATATAGAGTTGGCATTGTATCATCCCCAAAAAGGTTATTACCAACGCAGAAAAGATAAACTTGGAAGTAAAGGGGATTTTTATACTTCTGTCAGTATGTCACCAATCTTTGGTGAATTCTTAGGTAAGTGGGCGGGTCGGAAATTAAGTGAATTTAATTTACCACCTGTTATATGTGAACTTGGCGGTGGCACTGGGAAAATGGCATGTGATTTTTTGAGAGGTTTGGAACTGGTGAACCCGAAGCTCGCATTAGATACAACTTATTATATTATTGAATCAAGTCCGTATCACCAAGATTTTATTGCGGAGGTTGCTGCAAACGATCAGAGAATAAGATTAGTAGATTCCATTAAAAATATGCCGATGATAGATGGTCTTATTTTCTCAAATGAATTTTTTGATGCTTTCCCTGTTCATATTTTAGTAAGAGAGGAGAATCAGTGGAAAGAAGCGGGCGTTACTGTGATGCAGGGAGAACTGATTGAGACAACCAGAGAGCTCAACCATCAGCTTCTTTCATCCTATATAGAGAAGTGGAATATACCCGATTTTATCAATCGAATAGAAGTACCATACCCGATGGTGACTGCTTATCAGGAAATCATCAAAAAAATGGGAGGGGGATTTCTTATGACGATTGATTATGGAATGGATATCGAGGATCTCTATATACCTGCTCGTAAAAATGGAACATTAAGAGGGTTTAAAAGCCACCAATTAGTAAACTCCATTCTTGAAAATCCGGGAGATGTTGATATAACCAGTACGGTCAACTTTTCTTTGCTTAAAGATGAAGGAAGAAGAGAGGGGCTTAATTTGGAGTACTGGGGAGGGCAACAATCATTTTTACTGGAGGAAGGGATATTAAAAGAACTTGTCCCACATGTGGATACCGATCCATTTTCATCAATCAGCAGACGCAACAGACAAATCAAACAATTAGTGTTGGGAGATTGGATTAGTGAGAGCTTCAGTATTTTAGTTCAATCGAGGAATATAAAAAAACCTTGATTGTTTAGCTCAATCAAGGTTTTACTATGAGTTAATGTCCCGCTCCAGGAGTCATCATGAATGTTGTCCAATAGGTAAACCCGGCAAAGAAAACGGTTAAATACGCACCAAAGACATATAAGTACATTCTCTCAGATAGTTTTAAGTAGCTTAAAATGACAAAGAAACCAGTTTGACCGAAAAAGATGAGTGATGTTGTATGCATATCACCTATAAAGAACATGACTGCCATAATACCAGTCCAGAAACCACAAACTCTGAACATTCTGTCCATTCCCAAACCTCCCTTATCCCCTTATAATTCCATCATTACTATTATAAGGATATTGATGGGGAATGTAAACTATCTCAAAATAGAATAACCGAATTTTATGATTAATTACCAGCCAGGAGCCTATACGAACAAGCATGGCAGTCTGCATAATCAAACATATTTTCTTCTTCAATTAGTTCGATTGAATCAAAAAGTACATCAAACATACCCTGCAAGAATTCTAGATGCATTCCGCACACTGTTTCTTTTTGCTCGAAGGCTATTTCTTTGAAAGGGCAATTATGAATTTTAAAGAAAATAGCTGATTGATCTTCACTAGTTATAAATTCGGGATTGAATCCCGCAGTTATTGATGCTTCTTTTATAATAGCTAGTTTATGATCAAAAGAAAGGCTTTCCTGTTTTCCGCCATGTCCTTTCATATGCTGTTCTGCAAGCTCTTTACCGAATAGTTTTCCTGTATTAAATAATGCTGTTTTCCCAGCCTCTCCCAAAGAGAACATCGTTTCAATGGCTATTTTAGAAAGAAGCTGATAATCACGATATGGGAAGTTAAGTTGTATAACATCTTCTGATAATCTATATAATCTGCTTGGTCGTCCGCCTTTTCCTGTTTTCTTTGTTTCGGAAACAAGCATATTTACATCCTCAAGCTTTGTTAAATGCAAACGAGCAACATTGGGATGAATCTCAAAAATATCCGCGATTTCCTGTACTGTGACCTCGCTATGCCTTTTAGCTATATGCTGATAAATATAGTATCTGGTCGGATCTGATAATACGTTGGTAATTTTTAATGTTTGGTCCACTATGTCCACCTCACGCTCTTAATAATTCCATTATAATACAGTTATATATGCTTTGATATGTCATTTGTGATTAATATCACAATATGGAAGGATATGTTGTAATTTAGCCACAATTTGTTAACTAAATATTCAATCTTTTGTTATTAAGTAATATCTTAATTTTAAAATTAATCTGTAAATATTTAAATAAGCCTAAATAGATGAAATTTTTCATATTTATGAATCGTTTTCCAAAAAAGCTACTAAATGTGACAAATTTTGAAACTTTCAAGATGTATGCAGGGATTAGAAGATTGATGTCTAATACCATAATGCATAAACATATAAAGGAGGTGAAACAGGAATTGCTCACCATCGATAAACTAGCCGATAAAGTTGTAACAGAAGCAGTAAAATTTAAAGCCTCAGACATCCATATTATCCCCCAGCGAAAGCAAACCCAATTACATTACCGTGTTCACAATCGGTTATTCCCTGGAGGCAGTTATCAGAGAGACAGAGCAGAAAGGCTCATTTCCCATTTTAAATTTATGGCCGGGATGGATATAGGAGAAAAGAGACGTCCACAGTCAGGTGCTTTAACGATGTTTATTTCAAATAAATGGATTGGCCTTCGTTTATCAACCTTACCAACTCCATACTCAGAATCACTCGTCATCCGCATTATTCCTAATTTGCAAACTCTCCCAATTGAAGAAATCTCCCTATTTCCAAAAATGTCAACGACTTTAATTTCCATGCTGAAGCATTCTCATGGTTTGTTATTGTTCTGCGGTCCGACTGGAAGTGGAAAGACCACTACTTTATATTCCATGCTTCATCATGCAAAACATACTATTAATCGAAATATCATTACTTTAGAAGATCCCGTTGAACATCAGTCCGATGATGCCATTCAAGTCCAAATTAATGAGAAAGCCGGAATTAGTTATTCCATCGGTTTGAAGGCAGCTTTGCGACATGACCCAGATATTATTATGATTGGAGAAATTAGGGATGCCGAAACAGCAAGGATAGCAGTTCGTGCCGCTTTAACAGGCCATTTAATATTAAGCACAATGCATGCAAGTGATGTATTAGGGGCAGTAAGAAGGCTCATGGAATTTGGTATAGACAGAGAGGAAGCTAAACAGACTCTTTTAGGAGTAACATCCCAAAGATTATTAGAATTGCATTGCCCTTTTTGTGTGGATGAATGCTCACCATATTGCCTCATGGAAAAGCATAGGGGAAGGGTAAGCGTGCATGAAATGATTTATGGCAATGAATTGGCGAAAGTATGGGCGGAGATGGAAGGAGATAAAGTAGACTATCAATATCCGGATTTATCACACCTCATAAGCAAGGCTGTGGCTTATGGGTTTGTAGATCAAAAAGAATATGAGAGGTGGGTGCATGACGACTAATCAAAAGTCCCGATGGTCTGGTAAGGATCAGGCGAGGTTTTTGCAGGAATTGGGCGATTTATTGGAAAACGGCTTTACCTTGTATGAAGGGATTGAATTTTCAATTATTCATGGGAAAAAGAAATACCGTGATGGAATCAGAGAGGCGCTTGATTTATTAAAAGACGGCCATACATTTAGAGATTTTTTAGAGTGGCTGAATTTTGAACAAGAGTTGGTTGGTTTGGTATCCTATGGAGAAAAACATGGACAGCTATCAAAATCTTTAAAGGATGGGGGAAAGATCTGGTTAAAGAAAAGTGAAGATCGTACAAAATTAAAAAATCTATTATATTATCCAATTTTCTTGCTTGTATTTACATTTGCTTTGCTGCAAGCGTTCACCAATTATTTATTGCCCAAATTCTCAGAAATGTATCAGGGAGCAGGACAAGAAACCAATATATTTTTAAAACTATCGGTTTTACTCGCTACCTTGATTAATAATCTTCCTCTTATTATCATTCTGCTATTAACCTTCCTAATGCTCATTTACCACTACTATTTAAAAAAAATATCTAAAATAAAACAGGAATTACTGATGAATAAAGTTCCTTTATTACGTACATTTAGAAGACTGTCGAGCACGTATTATTTCTCTATGCAGCTTGGTTCTTTATTGAAGGGCGGCGTTTCTATAATAGATGCTTTAACTATCATGAGCGCACAGGATCCCAAAAAACTGGTAAGGGAAATTGCCCATCAAATGATGAACCGCCTTCAAGAGGGCGATACACTTGATAGTATTTGCGGTACTATAAAAATCTTTATGACAGACTTTGAAAGAGTAATCAGCCACGGGCAAAAAAATGGTTTACTGGGCGAGGAGCTGCTTTACTACAGTAAAATGCTATTAAGTGAAATGGAAATGAGGACAGAAAGATATATAAAGGTGGTTCAACCGTTAATGTTTGGCATTGTAGCCATACTTGTAATTCTGCTCTATCTGGCCATCTTAATGCCAATGATTTCATTAATGAATACGATCTAGGATGGTGTATGTGATGAAATATATTAAAAATGAACAAGGATTTACATTGATTGAAATGTTGATTGTGATGTTGGTTATATCTGTTTTGTTAATTATTACAGTACCAAATGTAATGAAAAATCAGGAAGCAGTTAATGGCAAGGGATGCGATGCATATGTCAAGATGGTTGAGGGACAAGTGCAAGCGTATAAATTAAAGGAAGGCAGTATGCCGTCCTTGGAAAACCTTACTTCAGAAGGGTTTTTAAAAGAGGATGTTAAATGTCCGGAGGGGAAAACCGCCGTCATCGCGGCTGATGGAACTGTCAGTCTTCAGGATTAACAAGGATGGAAAGGAATGAAGATGGTTTTACTTTAGTAGAGGTGTTAATGGTACTTGGATGTCTAACTTTAATGCTGACTGTCGTAAGTACCATTACATTTAAGATGTTTGAAACATATGAGCAAAAGGTGTTCTTGAATCAACTTCAGAAGGATATTTACTATGCACAAGCCTATGCTTTTGAAAATAAAACATATGTCACACTTAGATTTGCCACCGAACAAAATGAATATTCAGCTTATACGTACACGAACCATAAGATTTTATCGATACAAAAGGCTGAATCAATAAAGTTTAAAAAAGTTGGTAATGTGACGGTCACCTACACTTCATCAGGCAATATCGAAGGGCCGACAACAATCAATCTGACAGATAAAAATGGGAAAACGATTTACAAGCTTGTTTTTCAATTAGGGAGGGGGAGATTTTATATATCAGAGATATAAAGAGAATGGGTATGTTATGTTGGATCTCCTGATTTCATTTGGAATACTGATGGTAAGCTGCTGCTTATTACTGCCTGCATATATGGTCAGCATGGCACAAAAGAATGACTATAGAATGGAGGAAGTTGCATTAAATAGGTTATTTGAACAATTGAATGATCATGAAATAAACGGCCGTCCGTTATATAGCGGACAAGCAGATATTGAAGGGAAGACCTATACTTTTTATCTTGAAGGGGACGTTTATGTTGCGGAGTATAGCAACTCAAAGAATAAGTTACAAAAAGTATATGAAATTCTGCCTAAAAAATGATGGATTTACAATGGTTGAGATGCTGTTTGCGCTAGGGTTATTCTCTTTATTAGCCGTGTTTATGACAGGTGCGCTTGCAAGCGTCACGGACTGGCATAATGAAGATGTGAATACCAACTCCAGAATGGAATGGAATATCTTCATCCGCCAATTGGAGAGGGAAATACAAAAGTCAAGAAACTTGGAAGTCCCAAAAAGCAATGTCCTTTTACTGGATAAAGAAGGAGAAGAGGTAACGTATGAGATTTACTACAATATGGTGAGAAGGAGAGTAAATGGGTCAGGTCATGAAATGGTTCTCCAAAATATTAAAAGCTTCCATTTAAAAAAAGAGGAGAAGTTACTGACGATAACAGTAATGTTTATAAATGGTGATAAATATGAAAAACGGCTATTTAAACGATATAAATATGAACCTTCTTAAAAATGAGCGTGGGATATTTATGCCTGTAGCACTATTATTCTTTTCAGTTATATTTGTTGTGTGTTTTTATTCGATTGGAAAAATGACTCAGGAAGTAACGTACCATAAATTCCAAATGGAATGGCTAAAAACTACCTATCTAGGTGATGTGGGTACAAATGCTGCGATCTCAATGCTTGACGATGGACATATCCCAGAGACAAAAGGGGAATGGGTTTATTATAATGGAAGAATAACCTATCATATAAAGCCACTTGAGAATGGTTTCTATCAAATCTCACTTGTTATTCAGACGGACCACACTGTGAGACGGGAAACCATCACTTATTCAACAGCGGCAGGAAAAGTTGTAAACTGGACAGGTAGTTAGGAGGAATGGTATGACTGTCATTTATTTAATTGGATTTATGGGATCGGGGAAAACGACTACGGGTATGGCACTTGCTGAAAAACTGGACTGCTCCTTTTATGACAGTGATCAGAGGGTGGTTGAATGTACTGGAAAGTCTATCCCGCAACTCTTTGATGAAGTAGGAGAAGAGGGGTTTAGAGAAATAGAACAGCAGGCATTACAATCCTTGCCCACTGAAAATAGTATCATCGCAACAGGCGGTGGAATCATCCTAAGGGAGAGCAACCGAAAATATATGAACGAAAATGGTACAGTCATTTGGCTGGATGCCAGTCCTGCTGAAATTATGAAAAGGCTGGAAACTGATGCATCAAGGCCCTTATTGAACAACAATAAAAATGAGCAGATTGAACGTCTGTATCAAAAGAGGATGAATCTGTATAAGCAAGCTTCTGAATTTCATTTGTTAACAGATGGAAAAACAACATTAGATATAATCGATGAGATTTTAATGAAAATCACTGTAAACTAGCATTTCTTTGGGAAGTCCATGAATAGAGTATAGGAAATGTGGAGATACTGCTGATGGGTGAATAGTGATGAAAACAAATGATTATGTAAAATTTTTAACCATTCAATGGTTAGTGTATATGAAACAGCCAAAGGAACAACGTAAAGAGCAACGCCGCCATCATAAGGATGACAGGCAGCCATTCATGAGCCATTGGTTTGGAATCATTCCGGTATCCATTCGAATGCTCTTTAAACGGAAGACTTTTTAAGTAAAACAGTGGGTTCGAATTCGAATCCACTGTTTTTTATGTACTCCTTTTTCCTAACTATGTTTTATATCGATACAATGAGTTCGCGTTAACAAGCAAAAAACAGGTACACCCTTTAAATATGGCTTTTGGATAATTGAGTTTACTTGCATTCTATAAAACAAGTGTATTCCTATTATTTGGTTCGTTCAGGTATATGAAATTCTTCTAGACCCTATTTTCAACCTGAGATATATAGTTACAAGAATGGTTTTCGTAGAATTAACTATAGCTGGTCTTATTATAGCCGCTTTTTTATACACTTTTCTCCCTTATATAGCTTTACCAGTAAGATAAAAGAGTCCCCCATTTATGATGTTGACACGGATCCGGGGTTCATATTGCATGCGCAATGCCTCTTTTTCGAGTTCATACGTTTTACTTTCCTCTTCTTTTTGATCCTCATAAAAATGGTTCAGCAAATTTAGATCTTTATTCCAACGTACACAGGCATCATCAGCCCACGCGTGGTCATCCTGATTGATTTTATTTTGAATATACGTCTTTAGTCGATTCAACCCGCTTTGATAACGAATGATGGGTGTTAGTGTAAATGTATAGTCAGATATTTTAGGTGTAAGCGTGAGTTTGTCAACCGAATCGATAAAATTTTCTGCAAAAATACCATTAATTAAATTTAATCCGATTGAACAAAATAAGTCCCTTTTTCGATCACATTCATAGGAAATATTTACATTTACAACCAGCCACGGAAACAAGGGCATTTGGCCACTTGTCACTTTAATTTCCTCAAACAAACGAATATGCTTAGATAATTTTTGGGCAGAAGAAAATATTTGATGAAGGCGTGGTGATCCAAAATGAATGAATTCTCCCTTTAAACCAGGAGGGGCAGCCTCCTTATCGAGGATAAGAGTTAAACTCATCGGATTGGGTACCCCACCTATCTTTTCGAGATAATGCCAGTAAAAAGGACGATTCATTAATTCTTTATCCATATCAATCGTCAATTGCACAGTGAGGTGGGCTGGTCCCTGATTGATGATTTCACAATGATTGGTTGTGAAAAATTGAACGAGAAACTCATGAATTTCCTGTTGCTGCATGTGTAGGCATCTCCTTTTTAATATCTTGGGCAAGTTGAATTAAGGAAGTGAGATTATCCATTTTAATTTTCATCTCACCTTCTGTTTTTGATTTGCTGACGATGTCAGTTAGATGTTCATCAAGATTCTTAACCTCCAGTCTGGTTAGAATATCATCAAGTTCTCCAACAACTCGTTCAAATAAATGGATTTTTTCATATAGGATTTTCATAATATGTTCTTCAATGGTATTCTTGGTAGAAAAATTATAAATGCGGACATCTTCTGTTTGTCCAAGCCTGTGTATTCGGCCAATTCTTTGTTCCAGGCGCATCGGATTCCAAGGTAAATCAAAGTTAATAATATGATGGCAAAATTGCAGGTTAATTCCTTCTCCACCTGCTTCTGTAGCAATTAAGACTTGTGCTTGTTTTTCAAATAGTTCTTTCATCCAGTCTTTCTTACTGCGTTTAAACCCACCACGGAATGGAACAGAAGTGATTCCATTTTGCTTAAGAAACCACTGTAAATATAATTGAGTGGCTCTATACTCGGTGAAAATAATGACCTTATCTTTAATGGAATGAATCAATTCAAGTGCTTTTTTTGCTTTTGAATTGCAATCAACCAATTCAACCTGGTTAATCAGGTTATGTATCGCTTGCTTATAACTTGGTCCGGCATCTGGATTTCGATCCAGCATATTTTTCAGCGTAAAATAGACTGCTTCTCTGCTGCTGCATGCTTCTCGTTGCAGGGTTAAGGTAGAAAATGTACTTCCTATTCCATCAGGTAATTCTTTTCTAAATGAAGAAACACCGTCATAAAGAGCTTGTTCTTTTTCAGTGAACTCAATAAATATCGTCTCCACTTTTCTGCTGGTCCATTCAATTCCGGTGTCCTGGCGTTTATTTCGAATCATGACCATATTCACTAATTCTTTTAAATAGGCATCATCTTTTAATGAACGCTTTTTAGCAGAAAAACGTTCGTTAAATTTGGCATAGCTCCCCAGATGACCCGGTTTAAGCAATGAAATAAGATAAAAAATTTCTTCAAGCTTGTTTTGAATAGGAGTCGCCGTTAACAGTAAGCAGAATTTTTTCTGGATTTTTTGTACAAATTCATAGTTTTTGGTTTTATTGTTTTTTAATTTATGAGCTTCATCAATGATGACAATATCATAGGTTTGTTCCAAAATGGCTGAACGATGCGGTTCCCGTTTCGCGGTATCAATTGATGTAATGATACATTCTGAATCCCATCCATATCCTTTTCTATATATGACTGCCGGAATATGGAACTTCTGATTCAGCTCTTTTGCCCATTGGGAAACAAGGGAAGCTGGAACAAGAATCAGGATTTTGCTTACTAACCCGCGAATCATATATTCCTTTAATATAAGTCCAGCCTCGATCGTTTTACCAAGCCCAACTTCATCAGCCAGTATGGCTTTGCCATTCATCCTTTCAATGACTTCTGTAGCTGCTTCTGTTTGATGGGATAGAGGCGTAAATCCAGATAAATGCTTTGGGCTGAGGAGACCATTGAATTCTGGAATTAGATTATGCTTTTCAGCTTCCAATCCGAGTTTGAAAAGAGAATAGTTGCACCATGGACCGTCCCCGTTAATTTTTTCTTCAAGCTCCTTTTCCCACTCTTCATCGAAATAGATCTTTGGTGTTAAACTCAATGCAACCCCCAACTTTCTTGATTTAAGCTTTTTGATAAAATGTATGGTCAAATAAAAAATCTAGTTTCCTATCATTCGTTCCTGTAAGGAAATGGTTGCCACCTGATTATTGAAGATGGTAGGATATAAATGTATAGATTATTTTGAAAATGGTTTACCTCTTGCTTTTTGTTTAGTATGACCAAATTACATAAGAATATGAGCGAATGAAGGCAAGGGGAGAGACCGTGTAATAGCGGCACCGAAGGAGCAAATGGAATTCCATGAATCTCTCAGGTAAACAGACGCTTGCTGGACGCATCTCTGGAGAGCGCTTTCTTATTTGCAAAGCCACCCAAGAGGAAACGCCAACGCACACACAAATGCCGGCGGTAAACTTTCAGGTATCAGGACAGAGACTTCCCATATAAGGGAGGTTTCTGTCCTTTTTCATATGTTTGTCTACTAGTTATCAATACATTCAAATCTGAGTAGCTGAGAGAAGTTGTGCTCTAAAGTAAGAACATATAAACAGTATCATTAAATAAAGATGCAAGAGGATCTATATAATACAAACTTTTTAGGAGGATAAGGATGGGAGAATTAAAGCAGACTCCGCTTATCAGTGTGTACAAAGAATATGGTGGAAAAACAATTGATTTTGGCGGCTGGGAATTGCCTGTTCAATTTTCGGGCATTAAACAGGAGCATGAAGCAGTGCGTACAAAAGCAGGCCTCTTTGACGTATCACATATGGGGGAATTCACTGTTAGGGGAACTGGTTCTTTACCATTTCTGCAGCAGATGATGACAAATGATGTAAGTAAGCTAAAACCAGGGCGTGCGCAGTATACGGCTATGTGTTATGAAGATGGCGGAACAGTGGATGACTTAATTATTTATAAAAAAGATGAAGACGATTATTTATTAGTAGTGAATGCTTCTAATATAGATAAGGATTTTGAATGGCTGCAAAAATATGCTGGTGAAGATGTGGACCTGAGAAATATATCTGAAGAAATGGGGCAATTGGCCTTGCAAGGGCCGCTTGCTGCAGATATTTTACAGGGGCTTACAAAGGATGTTGACCTGGACAGTATCGGATTCTTTTCTTTTCGCGAAGATGTCATGATTAATGATATCCGTGTACTTGTTTCCAGAACAGGCTACACAGGTGAGGATGGTTTTGAATTATATTGTAAGAGCGATGATGTGGTCAATTTATGGAAAAACCTTTTAGCTTTTGGCACGGATAGGGGTCTAATTCCCTGTGGTCTCGGGGCAAGAGATACGCTTCGCTTTGAAGCGAAATTGCCTTTATATGGCCAAGAACTTTCTCCGTCAATTACACCAATTGAAGCAGGGATAGGTTTCGCTGTCAAAACGGATAAAGAACATTTTATTGGGTTGGAAGTATTAAAAGAACAGAAGGAAAATGGCGCGTCTCGGAAGCTTGTTGGCATTGAAATGATTAATCGCGGCATTCCCAGACATGGATATCCGGTTTTTGATAAAGATGAACTAATAGGTGAAGTGACTACGGGAACGCAATCTCCTACATTAAAGAAAAATATTGGCCTTATTTTGATCAAAGCTGAATTTGCAGTCCTTGATGAGGAAGTAGAGATAGAAATCAGAGGAAAAAGAGTGAAGGCGCAAATCGTCAATACCCCATTTTATAAACGTACTCAGGCAGGAGGAGTAAAAAAATGAAGCATCGTTACTTACCAATGACAGCCCAGGATGAGAATGAGATGTTAGACGCGATTGGTGTAGAATCAATTGATGATTTATTTTCTGATATCCCTGAAAAAGTAAGATTTAAAGGTGAATATAAGATAAAAAAGGCAAAGTCCGAAACATCTTTACTGAAGGAATTAACAGAGCTTGCTGAGAAAAATGCCAATCTTAAAACGAACAGTTCTTTTCTTGGTGCTGGAGTATATGACCATTACACGCCTATCATCGTTGATCATGTCATATCAAGATCAGAATTTTATACCGCTTATACACCGTATCAACCAGAGATTTCCCAGGGGGAATTGCAGGCTATTTTTGAATTTCAAACAATGATTTGTGAACTGACTGGAATGGATGTGGCGAACTCTTCCATGTATGATGGCGGTACTGCGTTGGCTGAAGCGGCTATGCTGTCAGCAGGCCATACACGCCGAAAGAAATTGCTCGTTTCAGAAGCGGTACATCCGGAATCACGAGCAGTGTTATCCACTTATGCAAAGGGCCAATATCTTGAACTTGAAGTTGTCCCTTGTAAAGATGGAATTACGGATACAGAACAGTTGGCGAGAATGATGACGGATGATACCGCTGGTTTTATCACACAATATCCAAATTTTTTCGGCCGAATTGAAAATTTATCTGAAATCGAAAATATTGTTCATGAGCACAAGGGAATGTTCATCGTTTCTAGTAATCCACTATCCCTTGGTGTCCTGAAACCACCCGGTGAATTCGGTGCAGATATTGTCGTAGGAGATGCTCAGCCATTCGGAATACCTGCTGCATTTGGCGGCCCGCATTGTGGATATTTTGCCGTCACGACCAAGCTAATGAGAAAGGTACCAGGACGTTTGGTAGGTCAAACACTCGATGAGGAAGGCAAGAGAGGGTTTGTACTAACCTTGCAGGCAAGGGAACAACATATTCGTCGAGACAAAGCAACCTCAAATATTTGCTCTAACCAAGCGTTAAATGCACTTGCGGCTTCTGTTGCAATGACAGCCTTAGGGAAGAGAGGTGTTCAGGAAATGGCGCTTCAAAATCTTCAAAAAGCACATTATGCAAAGGAACAATTGAAAGCAAAGGGACTTGATATAGCCTTTGAAGGACCATCATTTAATGAATTTGTCGTTATATTAAATGGTTCCGTGGCTTTAGCTAATAAAAAGCTCCTTGAGCAAGGGATTATTGGCGGGTATGACCTGGCCAGGGATTATCCTGCACTAACCAATCATATGCTTGTGGCTGTCACAGAAATGCGTACGAAAGAAGAGATTGATAGATTTGTTAGGGAATTGGGGGATTTTCATGAATAAGCACGATCAACCATTAATATTTGAACAGACAAAACAGGGTCGCATCGGCTATTCTTTACCTGAAATGGATGTTCCGAATGTAGCATTGACAGACCTTTTGCCTGGGGACTTTATTCGCACAGAGGAACCAAAGCTTCCAGAAGTATCGGAGTTGGATATTATGCGCCATTATACCGCACTTTCGAGAAGAAACCATGGTGTCGATTCCGGTTTTTATCCGCTTGGTTCCTGTACAATGAAGTACAATCCGAAAATAAATGAAAATGTTGCCAGGCTAAATGGATTTGCTCATGTTCATCCGCTCCAAGAAGAGGAAACAGTGCAGGGATCCTTAGAGTTAATGTTCGATTTGCAGCAAAGTTTGAAGGAAATTACAGGTATGGATGAAGTCACTCTGCAACCGGCAGCTGGTGCGCATGGAGAGTGGACGGGATTAATGCTCATTCGTGCTTACCATGAAGCCAAGGGGGATTTCAATCGTGTAAAAGTAATTGTTCCCGATTCTGCACATGGCACAAATCCTGCATCGGCAACAGTAGCAGGATTACAAACCATTACGGTGAAATCCGGTCCGGATGGATTGGTGGATCTGGAAGATTTGAAGAGGGTAGTAGGTCAGGATACAGCAGCCTTAATGCTTACAAATCCGAACACATTGGGACTTTTTGAAGAGCAAATAGTTGAAATGGCTGAAATTATTCATGGTGCCGGTGGTAAACTATATTATGATGGTGCCAATTTGAATGCTGTATTGTCAAAAGCTCGGCCGGGTGATATGGGCTTTGACGTTGTTCATCTTAATTTGCATAAGACATTTACTGGACCGCATGGCGGTGGCGGACCGGGGTCAGGACCAGTTGGAGTGAAAAAAGAGTTGATTCCGTTTTTACCTAAACCACTTATCGTAAAAGAAGAGAATGGTTACCGACTTGATTATAATCGCCCGCAATCAATCGGCAGGGTAAAACCGTACTATGGTAACTTTGGAATCAATGTCCGTGCCTATACGTATATTCGTTCAATGGGACCAGACGGATTAAAGGCTGTAACAGAGTATGCCGTTTTAAATGCCAACTATATGATGCGAAGATTGGCAGAGTACTATGATCTTCCATATGATAAGCACTGTAAGCATGAATTTGTAATCAGTGGTAAACGTCAGAAGAAGCTGGGTGTTCGAGCCCTTGATATTGCAAAGAGATTATTGGATTTTGGCTACCATCCACCTACCATCTATTTTCCTCTGAATGTGGAAGAATGCATGATGATCGAACCGACTGAAACAGAATCAAAAGAGACATTGGATGGCTTTATTGATGCCATGATCCAAATTGCCAAGGAAGCAGAGGAAAATCCAGAAATTGTCCAGGAAGCACCACATACTACTGTAATCAGTCGCTTAGACGAAGCATTGGCTGCACGTAAGCCTGTATTGAAATATCAAAATTGATAGAACATATTATGGAAGCAGCTATCATGAGATTGGGTAGCTGCTTTTTTGAAAAGAAGGAAAATTTGGTCAGGAATTGGAGGGTTTATAATCGAAAATATAAATTTGAGCCTTTCAACTGAAAGGCTAATGCTAAGAGAACTGATGATCAGTGATTGGGAAGATGTACATAAATACGCTTCGCATGATATCGTTTGCAGATACCAGCCCTGGGGACCGAATACGGAAGAGGAATCAAGAGATTTCGTGAGCCAAGTTATTGAAGATTCAATAAAGGTACCAAGAACAAGATTTGTTTTTGCGATTATATATAAAGAAAAGATGATTGGAGCCGGAGAGTTTAATAGTAGAGATTTTACTAATAAAGCGGGCGAAATCGGCTATATTGTTCATCCGGATTATTGGAGAAAAGGAATTGCTACCGAAGTCGCTACTCTGCTAATTAACTTTGGATTCACAGAACTGAAAATGCATCGAATATTTGCAACCTGCGACCCAAGAAACATAGCTTCATCAAAAGTGTTGGAGAAAGTTGGAATGAGCAGGGAAGGGCAAATTCGCGATGATTTGTTATTGAGAGATGGCTGGCGCGATTCACTGCTTTATAGTGTGTTGGAGCACGAGCGGTAAAAGTTTAAAGAAAAAGAGGCTTCTGGCTTCTGTTAAAACTAAAGACCATCTAAAAGAGTTAGAAGCATTTATCATACTCATTCTTTATCGATGATATATAAGGAACATAGCATTCTATAGGTATATAAGTGTATACTAATCATATATAATAAAATTTCAGAATATTTGTATAATTTCGATCCAGTCAATTTGCTGTGTATATAAAAGGATGCTGAAGGAGGGATAAAATGAAGGTGCTAACAAAATTAGTGCCCGAATCTCTTAGGGCGAAACTTGTTTTGTTTTTTATGACCATCCTTCTTTGGCTTGCTTTCTCTAATAGTATACTAATCTATTTATTTGTTAGCTATGTTCAGGAATACAATATGACTATGGAGACGATTACTTTAACAAATTCAATCAATGGTGGACTCATCCAAGAGCTGGACGGTGAAATTATTGATATCCTTTATGGAAAAGTTAGTTTTAATTCAGGTTCACAATACGAGCTTCTTGCCGATATGAACAAAAACCTGGATCAAATTGAAACAGCGGACAAGGAAGGGATATTTAGTGAAAAAATATTGGATGTTCGTGAGACTCTGACTACTACAAAAGAATATGTCGATAAACTGGGCGAAGATATTAAATATAATCAACCAGCTGAGGCGCGATATATAACCTACGAATATATTACAATTGCATCTGGTCTTGTTGCCGATCAAGTACGGATGTTGTTACAAGAGACACTGAACTACAGCGAGCAATCAAAAAAAGAAATTAAGGAACATATAAAGAGGGATGTTACCATTTTTGGAGTTGTTTTTATCTTTGTAATCTTTTTTTCTTATTTATTTGCCTGGTACATATCTGGAAATATAGTGAAACCTATTCATCTTTTACGAAATACTACCAATGAAATTGCAAAAGGAAACTTTCAAATTGGGAATATAGAAATCAATGCCAAGGGTGAAATAGGTGATATATATCGTTTTTCTAATCAAATCATTCATAATTTAAAAGAAATCATCTTCAATGTTAGAGAAACAGTTGATTCTGTTTCACTGTCCTCACAGGATCTTCTAAAAAGGATTCACCTAAATCGGGCTGCTGCCAAAAAGGTGGCAAATGAAATTCAGTCAGTATCGGGTGCCCTTCATAAACAAAAAAATATGGTTAAACAAACTGCTTTTTATCTAAAGGATATTGTAGCTCAGATTCATTCCATTGTTTATGAGGGTGAAATTGTGCATTCCCTTGCCAATGAATCATTGGATTTTATCAACAAAGGAACCCTTGAAATTTCTATGATTAAAGATTTAATGAATAAAACATTTTCATTAGTGGAAGAAGCAGTAAACGAAGTCCAATCATTATCAAATGCATGTGCCAAAATGGACAGCAATAATAGGACCATACATCAGCTCATCAATCAAACAGATGAAATTATACATCAATTTACTTCAAGTCGAGAATACGATACAGGAACTGATTTAAGTAAGCTAACCCACCACATGAACTCCCTCCTGCAAACCATGCATTTATTTTATAAACAAACAGAAGAAGAATATATATTTGTAAACTATAAAATGAAAACCATTTCAAATCAAATGATGACAATTAAAAATAAAATGGACGATGACTATCAGATCCTGAAGGTTCAAAAATTACTTAATTCCATAAATGCCAATGCATTTGATGTTCAAGTAAAATATTCATCTTTGGTTGAAAATATGCGGGATCTAGCCAGCCGAATGGACACCTCTAAAAAAAGCCTTAATGAAATCGAGCTTTTCTCCGAAAGAATTAATTCGAATATCATGAACGTTGCAACAATGGAACAGTTAATTTCATTGGAGGATGTATCGGAATCGAGTATAAAGCTAGTAGAACAGTTTAAAACACTGGAAAAAATGATTGAAAAGTTTAAAGTGTAACCAGCTATCAAAACTAAATGAAACCCGAAAATGGGTGGTGTCCGTATGAAAGCAAGAAAAAGATTTAATTCAAGTTTTCAGTTTAAATTGCTAGTAGTTTACCTTGTCTTTACAGTAGTAACATTGTTATTTGCAGCTAGCATTATCTATATCGCAACATATAACATGGCTTATAAGAAATCACAAGCTATAGCTTCGCTCCAAGCAAAACAAATCACTGACGATATTGACCGCTTGATTAATGATTTAGACAAGTTTTCTGATCTAAGAGATATGCCCAGTGTCATGACGTTTTTACAAAGTGAGGATGGCTATGAAAAAGAGGCAAACGACATTCTTAATAGATATACATTTTTTCGCGAAACACATCCTTTAGGAACGAGTATTCTAGACTTCAGTATTTACGGTATGGATGGTAAAGTCTTAAATGAATTTAGGGGAATTTATAAATTAAAATCTCCTCCTATTGAAAATTGGTCATTTACGTCAAAAAACAATCATTTCATTTCACCTGTTGTTGAAAATGGGTTCCCAGCTATTTTATTCATTGAGCCCATTCATGATCCGATATCAAACACCGTAAGAGGCTATTTGAAAATAGTTATGGATGCATCTCCCATTCTGACCATTCTTTCAAGAGAGGTGGCCGAGGGGTATGGATCCTTTCATATCGAATCAAGTAAAAGCAATGAAATGCTATTGCCACTTAAATTATTAGCGGAAAAGCCGACAACAATAGATTGGAATAATCATGGAAACGAGAATTCAGGCACTATTCTAAAGAAGGATTCTTTCATCGTCTATGAAACTTCAAAATACAATAACGATTGGAAAGTCGTAGGTGTGGCCCCCGCAAATAAAATTCTTGAAGATGCATATTACAGTAGGAATTTCACTATTGCAGGCTTAATTTTGGTTCATATTTTATCATTCATCCTTTACTTCTTCTACATAAATAAGAGAATTACACCTATTCGTATATTAAAGGAAAAGATGCAACAAGCTTCAGAAGGTAATGTGAATGTTCATATATCGGATACCAAAGGTAACCCGGATGAAATCTCGCAACTCATCGAAGATTCCAATAAATTGATTGGCCGAATCAAAATACTTTCGAATGAAAGGAATCTGGAGAATAGGCTCCTTCGCATGGCAGAATTCCGGACAATGCAGGAACAAATCAATCCGCATTTTTTATACAACACGCTTGAAACAATCATCTGGATGTCTGAAGCAAAGAAACATGAACAGGTCATTGATGTAACCAAGGCAATGGCACAGTTCTTTCGTATTTCGTTAAGCAAAGGAAAAGATTTGATTACGATCCATGAAGAAATGGAACATATTAAAAACTATTTGTTTATTCAAAAGGTCAGATATGAGGATATACTTGATTTTACTTTTCACATCAATAAAGAAATCCTCGATTGTAAAATATTAAAGCTATCTTTGCAGCCACTGGTGGAAAATGCGATCTATCATGGGATAAAAAATAAACGTGGTAAAGGGTTTCTGTTGATAAAAGGAGACATCAATGCGGAAGGCAATATCATTATAGAAATTATTGATAATGGAATTGGAATGAGTGGAGACAGACTTGAAGAGCTTCGGCTGCAAATGGCTAAAGATAAACCAATAAACGGTGCAAATGGGATTGGCTTATTAAATGTTCATCAAAGGATCCGTACTTTCTATGGAGAAGCTTTCGGATTAAGTATGACAAGCTGGCAAGGTTCAGGTACACGTGTTTGTTTAACAATCCCGCAAATGAGAGGAGATTCTGCACATGAAGAAAGTGTTTCTGGTAGATGACGAAAAGATGATCCGGGAAGGGGTTTGTAATAGTATTGATTGGGAGGGAAATGGGTTTTCCTATTCTGGAGATGCCTGTGATGGGGAAATGGCGCTTCCTTTGATTGAAAGAGAAAAACCCGATATTGTCATTACAGACATTCAAATGCCTTTTATGAATGGTCTTGAACTAAGTGGTATCATTAGGAAAAAAATGCCGTGGATTAAGATTATTATTTTAAGCGGATATGATGAATTTGAATACGCAAGACAGGCATTAAGCCTCCAAATTTCTGAATACTGTTTGAAACCAGTTGGGTCGCGAGATCTGCTGGAAATTCTGAAAAAAGTATCTGATCAAATTGATAAGGAAAAAAGCCAAATAAATTCCAAGCAGTATCAATTCATAGACAAGCCAAAATTAAAAGAAGTATTTATGTTTAAGTTATGCAAAGGGGTATACTCTAAAGCTGAGGCAATGGAAAAAGCTGAAGAACTTGGGATCGATATCATTTCAAACTATTACCAAATTCTTGTTGTGGATTCAGACAAGGCAGAAGATTTACAGTTCATTGGTATGGATGGAAAGATTGATTGTTTTGTTATCAAAAAGGATGCAAAAGAAAAAATCTTTTTCTTAAAGGGAGATTCGAGGGAAGAGCTGGAGAAAGAATCAGTCGAGATAAGCTATATACTAAAAAAAGAACCAGATTCTCTTACATTTGGGTTTGGCCTGATAAAAGATCGAATTGAAGATATTTATGACTCATTGAGGGAAGCGTCTAAAGAAAAAGATTTATTAATAAGAATCGGACAAAAATATCAGGTTGAAAACTCGGAGTTGGATTTAAACGGAAATAAAGAAGTCCATCATTTTAATCGTAAAGAATTAATCGATTTTATCAAAAATGGGGAAGAGGAAAAAATGACCGAGTTTTGTGAATGTTACTCTGGTTACCTTAAAAGAGAAGAATATCAGCGTAGGCCATTCTATACCTACTATTTTCTGATGGACTTTACCATCACGATTACACATTATATGAAAGAACTCGAAGGTGACACATTGAGTACACTTCAGGAAATGAGACAATTAGAGTTAAAAACAAGTTTGATCACTGATCACTATGAAATCCTGGCATACATGGTCGATATGCTGAACATTGTGTTCCAGTTCCGCAACGAGTCAAAAAATAATTCCAGTCAATTAATCCATAATGTAAAGAACTATATCAATCAGAACTATCATAATACCGATTTATCATTAACATCAATTGCCCGTGCAGTAAGCATAAGCCCGGCCTATCTAAGCCATTTGTTTAGTAAAGCAAATGGGCATACAATCATTGAATATATAACAACCACCCGTATTGAGCGGGCGAAAGAATTACTCAGGACAACAATTCAAAAGACATACGAAATTGCTTACTTGGTAGGATACAATGATTCTCAATATTTCTGCCATACTTTTAAAAAGGCAACAGGTATGACGACCAGAGAATATAGGCAGAGAAATAAACGACAGAAACAAGCTTTATGATTACTAGGCTACTAAATAAAGAACATTTAATACTAGGCTTATAAACCAGTACTAAATGTCCTTTTTTTGTTGGTTGTAGGCTGTATTTTATTTTGTGTTGAAGGAGTGGGTTCGACAAGGGTTAGCCTCTTCATGCGTAAATCATGTTCTAATAGTGAAGCAATCATGAAAGATTAATAGAAATGATGCAGGATTAGAAATATTCTAAAAAATCTCCAATGTTTTCGAAAGATTCTCCATTTTCATATTTGTGAAAGCGCTTTATAATTTGATTGAATCAATAATTATATGAATTACAGAAGGGGGTTTATAGGGAATGTCCAATTCTTACAAGTCTAAGCTGGTATTGGTTATGATGCTGATATTCACGCTTGTATTGTCAGCATGTGGGGGAAAAGAAGAAGGTGCAGGTGGAGGAGCTTCTGGAGGAAAAGATGATAAGCTGGTTATCGGTTTTTCACAAGTTGGTGCAGAAAGTGAATGGAGGACCGCAAATACAGAGTCGATGAAAACAGCGATCACGGATGCCGGCCATCAGCTGAAATTCTCTGACGCTCAGCAAAAACAAGAAAACCAAATTAAAGCAATCCGTTCCTTCATTACCCAGAAAGTGGATGCAATCGTATTCTCTCCGGTTGTGGAAACAGGTTTTGAAACTGTTTTAAAAGAGGCAAAAGAAGCAGGAATTCCAGTATTCCTTGCTGACCGTTCCGTTGATATTGAAGATGATTCACTTTGGGCAACTTTCCTTGGTTCAGACTTTATAGAGGAAGGAAGGAAAGCAGGTAACTGGTTAGTTGAAGAATATACTGACGAAAAAGGGCCGGTCAATATCGTTGAGTTACAGGGTACTGTAGGGTCAGCGCCAGCAAATGACCGTAAAAAAGGATTTGAAGAAGTAATATCCAAGCATCCGGATAAATTTAAAATCATTAAATCACAAACAGGTGACTTTACCAGGGCTAAAGGTAAAGAGGTCATGGAAGCATTTTTGAAGTCAGATGGAAAGAATATCGACCTTCTATACTCCCATAACGATGACATGGCAATTGGTGCCATTCAGGCAATTGAAGAGTATGGACTAAAGCCGGGAGAAGATATCAAGATTATTGGTGTCGACGCAGTTAAAGGTGCTTTTGAAGCGATGTCTGATGGGAAAATGAACGTTACAATCGAATGTAACCCACTATTTGGACCGCAAATGGTTGAACTTATTGAAAAACACCTTGCTGGTGAAGAAATACCGAAACGAGTAGCAGTTGAAGAAAGCATGTACACAATGGATCAAGCAGAAGAGCTTCTGCCATCTCGGAAATATTAAATGGATATTTGAAAATGAGCCACTCTAAGTTGACCACTGTAAAGCCGAGCAGGAGCAAGCTTTGTAACAGAAAGTACGAAACTAGAGTGGCTTTACCACTATTAGGAAGAGTTGAGGGAGGGAACATTATGGCCAGTCAAACTCCAAGACTCATTATGGAAGGGATAGATAAAGAGTTTCCTGGTGTAAAAGCCTTATCCAATGTTCATTTGCGGCTTTTCCCTGGAGAAGTACATGCGCTTATGGGAGAAAATGGTGCGGGAAAGTCTACCCTGATTAAGGTTTTAACAGGAGTTTATTCTATCGATCGTGGAACAGTCACATATGAAGGTAAGAAAATCCATATTACGAGCACAATCGAAGCACAGGAAAAAGGTATCAGTACGGTTTATCAGGAAGTGAATCTTTGTACCAACCTGTCAGTGACAGAGAATATTTTTATTGGCAGGGAATTGAAAAAAAGAGGCATGATTGACTGGAAGGATATGCATAACCGTGCAAAAGATTTGCTATCGGGTTTTGGTATCAACATTGATGTAAAGAGACTATTAGGTTCGTACTCAATCGCCATTCAGCAAATGGTTGCGATTGCCCGTGCAATTAATGTATCTGCGAAGATTTTAATTCTTGATGAACCAACATCCAGTCTGGATAGGGATGAAGTAAAGCAATTATTTGCAGTCATACGTAAGTTGAAGTCTGAAGGAATGTCCATCGTTTTTGTAAGCCACTTCTTGGATCAAATCTATGAAATTACCGACAGGCTGACTGTTCTTAGAAATGGTAGGTGGATTGGTGAGTACATGACCAAGGAACTTCCCCGATTTGAGCTTGTCTCCAAAATGCTGGGTAAAGAAATAAATGAAATGGAATTGATTGAAAAAGACAAAGACAAGAACCAGGAAAAAGGAGAACTATTACTCAAGGCGGAAGATGTATACAAAAAGGGGAGTATTGAACCATTCAACCTTGATATCCATAAAGGAGAAATCGTTGGACTTGCAGGGCTTCTCGGTTCTGGAAGAACTGAGATGGCCAGACTTCTTTTTGGGGCGGATAAGGCAGACAAAGGAACAATCAATATACGGGGTAAAAAAGTATCACTTAACAGCCCTAAGCATGCCATCTTGCAAAAAATTGCATTCTGTTCGGAAAATCGAAAAGCGGAAGGCGTCATTCCTGAGCTGACAATCCGGGAGAACATGATTTTGGCCATCCAAGGTGTTTACGGCTGGTTCAAGTTTATATCCAAAAAGAAACAAGTTGAGATTGCCGATGAGTATATTAAGTTGTTAAATATTAATCCGGCTAACCCTGAGCAATTAATCAAATATTTAAGCGGTGGCAACCAGCAAAAAGTTATGCTTGCAAGGTGGCTGATTACCCAGCCCGACTTGTTGATTTTGGATGAACCAACCCGTGGAATCGATATCGGGGCAAAGGCGGAAATCATGAAATTGATGAACAACCTAAGCAAAGATGGCATGTCCATACTCTTTGTCTCTACAGAACTTGAAGAAATCTTGCGAACTTGTAATAGAATCGCTGTTTTGAGAGACCGGCAAAAGGTGAATGAATTGGATAATAGCAGTGATATTACCCAACAAGACATCATGAGACAAATGGCCGGGGGGGTATAACATGTTACAAACAATGATGAAATCCAAACTTTTCTGGCCATTTTTTATGTTGTTGGTCATTTTATTGATAAACTTGTTTTTTGATCAGAGTTTTTTTCAAATTGAGATGAAAAATGGAAAGCTGACTGGCAGTTTGGTCGATATCCTAAATCGTGGTGCACCACTCATTCTTGTATCAATAGGAATGACGCTCGTCATTGCAACGAAAGGCATCGATCTTGGTGTCGGTTCTGTTATCGCAATGGCTGGAGCTATTGGAGCGATGACTGTTGCAGATGCTGATAGCGGAAATCTTACTCCACTATTTTCGGCTATTATTCTAGCAATTTTTGTAGGCATGCTGGCTGGTGTTTGGAATGGAATATTGGTTTCCAGAATTGGTGTGCAGCCTATAGTTGCAACACTCATCCTGATGGTTGCGGGGCGAGGGGTTGCTCAAATGATTACAGAAGGGCAGATTACGACCGTATACTATGATCCATATAAATTTATCGGCGGAGGATACGTTTTTGCCATTCCATTTTCAATTATCATTGTTGCAGTGATTCTCTTTATTGCTATCTTCCTTACTAGAAAAACGGCCATTGGGTTGTTTATTGAATCGGTGGGTTCAAATCCCAATGCCAGTCGTCTTGCAGGAATCAATTCAAAGAATATTATTTTGATGGTTTATATGTTCTCCGGGCTATGTGCTGGGATCGGCGGCCTTATCCTCAGTTCCAACGTGGCGAGTGCTGATGGAAACAATGCTGGGTTGTGGTTAGAGTTAGATGCGATTCTGGCCGTTGTCATTGGAGGTACCTCATTGATGGGCGGCAGATTTTATTTTATTGGTACAATCATTGGAGCATTGATTATCCAAAGTTTAACAACAACGATTTATTCAATTGGAATTCCGCCAGAAACCAACTTGATTGTAAAAGCTATCGTTGTACTCATTGTCTGCTTGCTTCAATCACCTGAGTTCAGGCAAAAGGTATTTGGTAGAGCAAAGAGAAAGAAAATTGATGTAAGCGACAAACAAAGTAAGGGAGTGACCATTCAATGAAGATGTTATCGATGGATTATAAACAGCTCCCACTCGTAGCAACGATAGCACTGTTCATTGGCATGCTAGCATTTGGAGCAATGAGATATACAGGTTTTCTTTCTCTCCAAGTATTTTACAATTTATTAATTGACAATTCTTTTTTAATAATCGTCGCAGTGGGTATGACCTTCGTCATACTGTCGGGTGGTATTGACCTTTCCATAGGATCTGTCATTGCCTTGACCAGTATGGTAGCAGCAAGCTTAACAATGAATGCCAATATATCCCCTTGGTTGGTTGTTCTGGTCAGTTTACTAATAGGGACAGTCTTTGGTTTTGTCCAAGGTTGTTTAATTCATTACTACAACTTGCAGCCATTTATTGTAACGCTCGCAGGGATGTTCATAGCAAGGGGGGCCAGCTATTTAATCAGTGTTGAGTCGATTTCAGTTAGTAGCCCGTTCTTTAATTATATGGCCACAACCCAAATTCCTATGGGGGGAGGCAATTTCATTTCCCTCAGTGTAGTCATTGCCTTCGTTGTTGTACTGGCAGCAATTTATATCAGTCTATTTACAAAGTTCGGCCGGAATATATACGCATTGGGAGGCAGTGAACAATCGGCGTTGCTAATGGGGCTTCCTGTGGCAAAAACAAAAATTCTGATTTATACATTGAGCGGCTTTTGCGCCTCCTTATCGGGTTTAGTATTTACCTTTTATATGCTTTCTGGTTATGCACTCCATGCAAATGGTTTAGAGTTGGATGCGATTGCAGCTGTTGTGATTGGAGGTACCTTATTAACGGGTGGAGTAGGATATGTAGCGGGGAGTGTCGTCGGTGTGTTGATTTTAGGAACAATCCAAACGCTGATTGTTTTTGAAGGAACATTAAGCTCTTGGTGGACAAGGATTGCGATAGGTGTATTGCTATTCTTTTTCATTGTATTGCAGCGTTTAATCGTTATACGCAGTAAAACAAATCAGCAATCAATTTCTTGACCCTTGCTGAAAAGAGGTGGTGTGCCCCCCTGGTAACCCTCCAACACAGGGCAGGGACATGCTAGATAGATCCCCGAAAACGACAAGAAAAATCATAGATGCACCGTTCTTGATGTTCGAAGCTTCAATGATAACTAAGATAAAGAAAGTTAGCGATATACAAAATATCTTCTTTATATTTAAAGGAGAAGATGAAGAGGTGAAAATAAAGGCCCTTTTAAACTAATCGGGGGGCCTCTTTTTGCTGACATCGAAAAATGAATACCAATCAAATTTCAATTATTTCATGCCAATCAGGTATAATGGATAATAGAATCTCTCAAAGATAGAGAATGAACTAAGTAACCGAAAAAGAGGAACATACATGACTGAACAAAGCTTCAAGAATTTTAACATAAGTCCCGAGATTGTACGGGCATTAACTGGAATGAATTATCAACAACCGACAGAGGTACAGCAGAAAGTAATTCCAAGTGCGCTGGAAAATCGGGATCTTATCGTTAAGGCACAAACAGGCAGTGGAAAAACAGCTGCGTATGGAATACCAATTTGCCATCATGTAGAGTGGATTGAAAATAAACCCCAGGCACTTATATTAACACCGACCAGAGAATTAGCTGCACAGGTGAAGGAAGACTTGACGAATATTGGCCGGTTTAAGCGTATAAAAGCAACTGCTGTTTATGGAAAGCAACCATTTTCCAAGCAGAAGCTGGAACTTAAGCAAAAAAACCATATTGTCGTAGGAACGCCTGGAAGAGTGTTGGACCATATCCAAAAAGGCACGTTAAAGATAGATGAGCTACGTTATTTGGTGATTGATGAAGCAGATGAGATGTTAAATATGGGTTTTATTGATCAGGTTGAAGCGATAATAAATGAATTGCCAAAAAAACGCACCAGCATGCTTTTTTCGGCAACATTACCAGAGGATATTCAAAATCTATCCCATAAATATATGAATGAACCATCTATTATTGAAATTAATAAAAAAGAATTAACAACGGATTTAATTGATCACTTTTATTATAAGGTGAATCATGAAAATAAAATGCAACTGCTGAAGAAAGTGACAACTATAGCAAATGCGGATAGCTGTATCATCTTTTGCCGTACCCACGAGCAGGTGGATCAACTGTTTGATCAATTGGTTAAATGGGATTATTCTTGCGGTAAGATTCATGGCGGAATGGATCAGGATGACCGTTTCGATGTAATGAACGATTTTAAAAGAGGCGAGTTCCGCTATTTGATAGCAACCGACGTGGCTGCCCGTGGAATTGATATTGACAATATTACGCATGTGATTAATTATGATTTTCCAGTAGAAAAGGAAGCCTATGTCCATAGGACGGGAAGAACGGGCCGTGCCGGTCATAAAGGGGTGGCCATTTCTTTAGTAAGCTCAAGAGATGAAGAGTTGCTGAGGGAGACAGAAGAGTATATTGGTTTTCCTTTACAGCCAAAAGAGACACCAACGGATGCAGATGCAGACAAGTGTAAGCGGGCTTTCGAATTAAAAATGTTTGCAACAGCGATTAAAAAAGATAAAACGGCCGCATTAAATAATGAAATTATGAAGCTGTTCTTTAATGGGGGCAAGAAAAAGAAATTGAGAGCAGTAGATTTTGTTGGAACGATCGCTAAAATTGATGATGTTTCAGCTGCAGACATTGGGATTATCACGATTCAAGACCAGGCTACATTTGTTGAAATTCTGAATGGAAAAGGGCCCGTGGTGTTACAGGCCATGAAGGATAAAACGATTAAAGGGAAGAAATTAAAAGTATATGAGGCATTTGAATAATAACTGATATGACTCGACTATATAGATAATGTAATCGTTTGAAATCCTTCTATATTAAAAGAACTATAAAATCACTTATACAGGTGCATATAGATCTGCCCTTCCGAAGCTTTCGGAAGGGCTTCTTACATTCATTAACTAACACTTTCTGGGTTATTCTTTGCTATCTATAACTAAATCCGCATAGGCCAAGGGGTTAACTGTCTTCATATAATACTCTTCGGCTTTCCAGTATCGATTTTGGAATTTATCGATATTCTTCTGTGTCGTCACGGTTTCACGGCTGAATCTCTTTTCTCTCGAACAATCGAGGTAAATCAGGTAATCATAGAATGTTCTCCATTCTTTTCTTTGGAGGAATACTCCTTCAATGAAAATCAGGCAAGTAGGAGGGATTTTGGTCAACTGCCATTTTTTTGTGTCTGTGACAGCATCATAAGTAGGAAGGATTAACTCGTCAAACTCCTTAATCTTTGCAAAAAAATGGTCCCTTAACCATTTTGCATCCCATTGTAAATAGTAATATTCATACCACTCTTCATGACCTGTGTTATAACGTTCTTCTTTTTCTGCAATAAAATCATCTATATGAAAAAGACAAAATGAAACACTCGTTTTTTGTAAGTACTGTTCAACTTGTTTCATAAAAGTAGTTTTCCCAGAACGACTTAACCCGTCAATCCCAAGAATATATATTTGACCCTGTTTTAGTTCAGGTATTTGGTTAAATAGACTCTGTAAAAGATCTCTTACCATAATTTCACATCCTGTGAATCATTCTTTAGATTTTCCAATTCATTAAGTTATATAGGTATTCTTTAAGAGATGATTAAACTCCTTTTATCCTCCAATTTAAAATGGAGATTGATACGAAGGCTTGCCTTTGTCAGAGATGCATAAATTCTTGGGATAATTCAAAGTTATAAAGCGGTGAGGGAATTATATTGACTGAGTTAAGGAAGCGTGGATTCAATATGGAAGCAAATCGATTAGAGTGCAGTAATAAAAATGATTCACCTTCATATGTTTTATTAAGCAGTACTCATACAGTTACCTTTCATAAATTTGACTAAACACGATTGGAGTCATCAGAAAAGTTTTCTACTTGGCCAATAGGGTATGGTAATATGTAGCGTCTGTTTGTGGCAGACTATAAAAATTATTATTTCTACGGTGTTAGAGGGAGAAAAATGGATTTACTTTTATCAATATTATTACTTTTAGTCATGCTTTTAATATCCAATATTATTAGTCACTATATTCCTTCCATCCCCACCGCTTTAACTCAGATATCTATGGGGATTTTATTTGCCTTATTTGTAAAGGATTTATCATTTGAATTAAAAACAGAATGGTTTTTACTTTTATTCATAGCCCCTCTTTTGTACAATGATGGCCGCCGATTTCCAAGAGAGGATTTATGGAAAATGCGCTGGCCTATATTAGCAAATGCATTTATCCTTGTATTTTTAACGACTATCATTGGCGGTTATTTTATTCACTGGTTAATTCCCAGTATTCCATTGGCAGCTGCATTTGCTTTGGCAGCTATCCTTTCTCCAACGGATCCAGTAGCTGTTAATGGAATTGCAGAGAGAATTTATTTACCAACCATTATTTTACGCCTCGTTCGGGGAGAATCTTTAATTAATGATGCGTCTGGATTAATTGCTTTTAATTATGCGGTAGCTGCGGTTGTAACAGGCTATTTTTCACTCAGGGAGGCAACAGCAGATTTTATTTATGTGGTCATTGTTGGCGCTATTGCTGGGATTATACTTGGATTATTAGCCATCCTTATTCGGTACGCGCTAAGAAGACAAGGAATCCAGGATGTCACATTTTATTCTTTGCTTCAGTTTGTAACACCATTTATTGTTTATATAGTTTCAGAAGAAGTCCTGCACGCTTCAGGTGTGATTGCAGTAGTAGCTGCAGGTATTATTCATTCCAGTTTAAGTGAGAGGACAGGGATGAAAAGTGCTGAGGAACAGGTAGTTACCGAAAATATGTGGTCCATTATCTTATTTGTACTTAATGGTGTGGTTTTCTTATTATTGGGTTTAAGTTTACCATCCTCCATGAGGGCAACGGTAGAAAATCCTTTAATCAGCAATTGGCTAGTCCTTGGTTATGTACTGGCAATAGGATTGTTCATCATGGTCATCAGAATTGTATGGTCATATTGCTTTTTAAGTATAGGTTATTACATAACTAAGCGAAAAGATCAAGCTAAGCCCAGTTGGAAAGTAGCTCTTCTAACTGGTTTAACCGGCGTACGCGGTGCCATTACGATGGCAGGGGTTTTGTCTATGCCATACTTTGTAGCATCGGGAGACTTATTTCCTGAGCGTTCTTTGATGGTATTTATAGCAGGAGGGGTTATCTTATTTACCCTGTTGGCAGCAACTTTTGTACTGCCGCTGATTAGTAAAAAATCAATTGAGCCAGAAAATGATGAGGAAAAAGAATTTTTAGATGCACAAATGAAATTGAAAATATTGCGGACTGCGATAAAGCGTATTGAAGAAGAAATGGAGCCGGAGAATCAATCGGCTGGGTATGAATTAATTGGTGAATATAAAAAAATGATTGAACAAATTCGGTATGAAAATAAAGACCTCGAATTTATTAAAGAATCGCAAAAACAGAGGATTGAAGCTCGTTTGGTTGGTTTAAGAGCTGAGAGACGATACATTCAAGAGGCTGCGCTAGATGGACCTGGCAGTGTAGAGATCGTAAAAAGACTAGAAAAATCTTTGGATATAAGAGAAAATTTGCTCACTGAGAATTTACTGTCTAAAATAACAACTCTATTTGGCCAATTATTCAGGAAGTATAAACAATATAAGCGCAGATTATCGAAGGATAGCGAAAAGGCTACTATACTGTTAAATGATATGCGTGATATACAAATTGAGGCAACGAAAGCGGCGATTCAGAAACTGGAAATATATGCGGAGGAAACAAATAATCCTCATGTTTCATCTATCATTTATGAGTACCACAGAATAATTGAAAAATTAAAGCAACCGGTTGTTGCTCGGTTTAATAATGTAATGAGGGATCAACAAAAAGAGGAACTGCGTTTTAAAGCAATCGAAGCAGAAAGAGCTGACATCCAGCGTATGTATGAAGAGGGACAAATTAATCGGGAGCTGGCTCAGGATTTACGCCGTTTTGTAAATTATGTAGAGAGTGTTATGCTTCAGGAAATCGAGGAATAAGCTTGCAGGTGTCCTACCTGTGAGCTTTTTTGTTTACCTGTGTAGGCATAAGGGAAAATAATATTGTATATATTTCACATAAAATACAACTTCAGGTAAATTGTTCGCTCTCTGGGAATGATATGATTTAAGAGAGTGAAACGGAGGAGATAAGCAGTATGAAAGTATTTATGATTGGCGGCACAGGTTTATTGGGAGCAGAAGGAGCAAGGGAGTTAATTGAACGAGGGCATGAAGTGACAACTTTGTCATTACCTCCTATTCCCGCAGGAAGTAATCTGCCTGAAAAAATGGATATAACATTAGGGAATTATTTAACGTTAACGGACGAAGAAATTCGTGACCATTTAATAGGTTGTGAAGGATTTGTATTTGCAGCAGGAGTGGACGAACGAGTAGAGGCTCCATCCCCAATCTATTCTTTTTTTGAAAAATATAATATTACGCCATTAGAACGACTGTTGAGAATAGCAAAGGAATGTGGTGTTAAACATTCTGTTATATTAGGATCCTATTTCGCTTATTTTAATAGGGAATTGCCTGATTATGAACTAACAAAGCATCATCCATATATTAGAAGCCGTGTAGATCAGGCCAATATGGCTCTCTCCTTCGCCGATGATAATATGAGTGTGGCAGTATTGGAAGTACCTTATGTCTTTGGAAGCCAGCAGGGACGTAAACCGGTTTGGGTATTCCTCGTTGAACAAATCCGAAACATGAAAGAAGTAACCATATATCCTGAAGGCGGAACAACTATGGTAACAGCAAAGCAAATCGGGGAGTGTATAGCAGGTGCCCTATTAAATAGGAAGACCGGTAATTACCCGGTTGGCTATTATAATATGGAATGGAAAGAAATGCTGACTATCTTTCATAAATACATGGGGGATCCGGACAAAAAAATCATGACAATTACTGCCTCCGATTATATTGAAGCGATGCAGAAGAAAGCAGAAAATCAAAAGAGTGCTGGAATAGAGCTGGGTTTGGATACGGCTGAATTTGCTAAAATCTTTACTAAGGATCTCTTCATTGATAAAAAGACAATTGTTGATCATTTTGATGTACAGCCGGATGATATTGACAAAGCCATCGGTGAGTCGGTTCAATTGAGTCTGGATATCCTGGAAGGAAAAACACATGCAGTTGATATGAAGGCGGAATAGAGTGAGCTTTTGCTACTTTAGAGAAAAAAGAGACAGGTGAATAGAGGGGGGGCGATATTAATTTTCTCCCTCTTTTTTTGTAATTATATTAATTAATCATTGTTCTAGGTGTTTATAGTAATTTTTTTATATACCAAGAATCCATTGCACTATGATCGGAGCCATCTAGCGGTTTTTCAAGCTGCCGGAAACCTAATTTGGTGTAAAGGAGATTAGCAGTCTTAAGTTTCTTTACTGTTTCTAAGTAACAGTATGTATAATTTTCCTTAGCGAATATAAGTGCTTTTTCCATCAGTTTTTTTGAGAGACCCAAACCTTGAGCTTCGGGTTTAATATAGAGTTTTTGCAACTCGCAAATATCCGAATTTAGCCCAAAGGGTGCAATACCGACACCGCCTACTACCTCATCTTGTTCATTTACCACTACCCAATACTTTGCATTGGATTGTTGCTTGTAAAATTGGGCTAGATTTCCCAGTTGGGGATCAAAATAGGCTGTTCCTGGGATATTTAATTCAAAGGATTCCAATGAGCGCTTGATTATTTGTTCCATTGTTCTATTGTCTGTTTCTTTAATTTCACGAATTTGCATATTGAATCCCCCAATTTCCAATCATATATGTATTAGGTTCAAATCATTACCGCTAAAATGATCCTATTATAAACATTCTACTAATCAAATACTTATACTCTGATTCTAGTAAATTCTTATGACAGTTGTAAATTAAAAAAATCTCTGACTAAATAAAACGGGATAGAAATAACGACGCTCTAGTAAAAGCCATGAGAAAACAACTCATGGCTTCGGTTCATGGACTTAATGCTGTTTATTTGGAAGCTTCTTGCTTGGACGTCCATAACCTTGCTTAGCTTGATTCTTTTTTGCTTTTTGTTGTTTTTCATGCAGATGTTCTACATATTCATGGGTTGTTTCTTCTTTCATATATATCCTCCTCTTTTATAGTTCTATCGTTATTTTCTCAACCTTAATGGAATTCATGCATGCCAAAATAGATTATACTAGTGGAAATGGAAATAAGGTTATGGAGGAATATAAATTGGCTGATAAAGTAGGTTTAGTAATCGGAGCAACTGGATTAGTAGGGAAGGAGCTAGTTACTACGCTTTTAAATTCTCCTGAATATACAAAGGTGATCGTGTGGGTAAGGACAAGTATGGGAATCCAACATTCAAAGCTAACGGAGAGTTTTCCAGACTTTGAACAGTTAGATCATGAGCCTATACCAGACGGAGTTGATTGTATCTTTTGTTGCTTGGGAACAACCATAAAGAAAGCGAAGACAAAAGAGGCATTTAGGAAAGTTGATTATATATACCCGTTAAAGCTTGCGGAGAATGCGAAACAGCATCAGGTTCGTCAATTCCTGATTGTTTCTGCCATGGGAGCAGATGATTCATCCCATATACTTTACAGCAAAACAAAAGGACAATTGGAGACTGCACTAAAACAGCTTCACTTAAACAGTCTAACCATTTTTAGGCCATCCCTTTTATTGGGAAAAAGACAGGAATTTAGGCTGGGGGAGGAAATGGCGGCCTTCGCAAGCAAAGCATTTCCGCTTTTATTTAAAGGGCCTCTCAAGAAATATAAGCCTATAAAAGGAAAAACAGTAGCAGAAGCAATGTATATGTACGCGATTCAGGAAAAAGAAGGGATAACTATCGTTGATTCCCATGAAATGGAAGATATTGTAAAGGGCTCCCATAAGTTTTAAAATGGCTAAAAACTCACTTTCCTTACAGATTTTGATTAGGTGAGGTATAATAGAATAACTATTAGTAAACAGAGGTTACAAAATGAAAAATAATGAAGAACTTATCAATCAACTGGGATTGCAAGATAAAATCACATTAGAGGACATACCAAACATTGATTTATATATGGATCAAGTGATTCAATTATTTGAGAGTAAATTCAAAATGTCTAAGCGAAATGATGATGAGAAAGTTTTAACGAAAACGATGATAAATAATTATGCTAAGGGTAAAGTGTTTTTCCCTATTAAAAATAAAAAATATTCCAAGCGGCATTTAATAGTAATCAGCTTAATTTATCAATTGAAAGGGACTTTGTCTATAAGTGACATCAAAACGGTTCTTGGACCTCTGAACACTAAGATTGTAGAAGAAGACTTACAGCTTGATGAGTTGTATTCCAGCTTTCTGCGATTGACTGATCACAATGCTTATAAATTTAAAGAAGACATACTGAAGAGTATTGCTGAGGCAAAAGAAGAAGGTGTCCATTTAGGCGGCAATCTGGTTGAGTCCGACGCTGATGTTGAGTATTTTGAAAAATTTCTAATGATTGCTTCGCTTTCTCATATGAGCCAGCTGTACAAAAAGGCAGCAGAGAATTTGGTGGATGAATTTATTGAAGGTAATAAAAAGAAGTCATAAATACCCCGAGTAATAAAGAGCCAATGCACACCTGCATTGGCTCTTAGGTTTTATTTGGTTTTAATTTTACCCTTCCATTGTTTAAAGCCGCCATCGAGTTGATAAAGTTCACGGTAGCCCTTTTTATACAGCATCTGAGCAGCTCGTGTGCTTCTCATGCCACTTTGGCAATACAAATAGACCGGCTTGTCTTTACGAAGTTCCTTCATTCGCATTTTCAATTGTGTAGAAGGTATATTGCGGGCTCCCAGAATGTGTCCGCCTTCAAATTCTTTTTGCTCACGAACATCTATTAACTGTGCTTTTCGATAGCCAGCTTTAAATTCCTCTTGGGACAATGTCGTAACCATTTTTTTACTGGAGAACCAACTGTATACAGAATATCCGATGATTAATACAGCCAGAACAATTAAAACGATTAATGATGTTGGCAAAAAAATCCCCACTTTCTCTTTCAATTCACTTTTCTATTATACAGTTCGTATATTTTTCTGGCAAAATTTTTTTCTGGTAAAAGATAACGGAAAAGTAAATGATCATTTTATTTTGTATCATGGAAGACATCTGAAACGCTCTTGGGCTGAGAGCAGGTCAGGGGTAGTGGAATGACGTTACATTGTCATGCTTCCTTTAGCTAGGGAGAGATTGTCCATTTACAAAGGGGACTTAAATATTTTAATGTCCTCTTTGGATAAAAAAATCTTAATGTCGAAAATATAAAAACGCTGTTATATGAGGCGTAATTAACCTTTATAATATGCAAGCTGAGATTTTGTTTAATTATGTTCAAAAATAGGTAAAAAGAAGATTTTATCGTATGTTTTCTTTGATTTTTATAAGATCTTATTGATTGACATTTTAAAAATAAAATGCTCAAACACCATATGTGGTATGTTTTATAAAATTAGAAACACTATATGTTGAATTAAAATGTTGCCTATGATAACGTAGAGATATTCATTCAAGAACTTAACAAGAACGTAATAAGAACGCTAGAAATACTAGATTAAATTATTGGTTGAAGGAGAGATCGAATTGTCAATAGTTACAAATCGCAAGTTGTCTATAAATGTCGAAAGATTAAATAAAGATATAGCCCAATTTCCACAAGTTTTTCCAATTACTCCAGACATGAATAAGACGTATAAGGGTGTTTCAAGGCTTGTGATGATAGATCGTTATTCCTTCAAAGACACTGAAAAGATTACACTTACTGATGGAGATTTTGTTGTACTAACGATTAAAGAAGACCCTAAATTTCCTGCACGTGGACTTGGATACATCCAACATATTGATTGGGAAGCGAAGAAAGCTCACGTTCTGATCGAAGAAGAATTTCGCTCCTCTTTAGATAAGCATGATGAAATTAAAACCGGCTTAATTTGTAAATCTCTGGACGTAATAGAGAAGCCGCTTGAAATTTATTATGAGCAAATTGCTAAACGTAATGCACGCGGGTTGGCGCAAGTTGAGAAAACAGAAGAAAAACGCAAGGAATGGTTTGACAAATTCTATAATGAACTGGTTCAAACAAATTTCATTCCGGCAGGCCGGGTTCTTTATGGTGCTGGCTCTGAAACAGAAGTAACCTACTTTAACTGCTATGTTATGCCATTTATTAATGATAGCCGAGAAGGGATTTCTGAGCATCGTAAACAAGTGATGGAAATCATGAGTCGCGGAGGCGGTGTTGGAACAAATGGATCTACTCTGCGTCCTAGAAATACGCTGGCACGCGGTGTAAATGGCAAATCCTCCGGTGCAGTTTCGTGGCTGGATGATATCGCGAAATTAACTCACTTGGTAGAACAAGGCGGATCCCGTCGTGGAGCTCAAATGATTATGCTGTCTGATTGGCATCCGGACATCGTTGAATTTATTATTTCGAAAATGCAAAATCCAAAAATTTTGCGTTTCTTAATGCAGGTCAGCGAGGATGAAGAAATCCGTAAGCATGCATCTGATAAATTGAAGTTTACACCATTAACGAAGCAAGAAGAAGCCATGTACCAAGGCATTTTAAATTATAAAACCATCCAGGGATACGGTGGTTTCAATGAGGCAATAATCAAGGAAGCAGAAGAAAAACTTGCAGCTGGCGGAATAGACAACGTTCATAATCCCGACTTTTTAACAGGTGCGAATATTTCAGTGTGTTTAACAAAAGAATTTATGGAAGCCGTTGAAAATGATACGGAATATGAACTTCGTTTCCCGGATGTTGAATCTTATAATAAAGAAGCAATGAAAGACTATAACGAAAAATGGGCAGATTGCGGCGATGTGCGCGAATGGGAAAGACTCGGGTATGCTGTTCGTGTATATCGTAAAATTAAAGCGCGTGAGTTATGGAATTTAATCAATATATGTGCGACTTATTCTGCTGAGCCGGGCATTTTCTTTATCGATAATGCAAATGATATGACAAATGCCAAAGCATACGGACAAAAAGTGGTTGCAACCAACCCATGTGGAGAACAGCCGTTAGCACCATATTCTGTATGTAACTTAGCTGCTGTTAATCTGGCTGAAATGACAGATAAAAATCGCAAACAAGTGGATATGGAGAAACTGAAACAAACGGTTAAAGTCGGCGTGCGCATGCAGGATAATGTAATTAATGCGACTCCATACTTCCTTGAAGACAATAAAAAGCAGGCATTGGGAGAAAGACGTGTAGGTCTTGGCGTAATGGGTCTTCATGATATGCTTATTTATTGTGAAAAAGAATATGGATCTGAAGAAGGAAATAAGCTGGTAGATTCTGTATTTGAAGCAATAGCGACAGCTGCATATGAGGAATCCATTGAGATTGCGAAAGAAAAGGGCAGCTTCCCATTCTTAATTGGCAGCTCTGAAGAAGAAACAAAAGAATTACGCACTCGATTTATTCATACTGGTTATATGAAGAAAATGCCTGAACATATTCGTGATGGTATTATGAAATATGGTATCCGCAACTCACACTTATTAACCGTTGCTCCTACTGGAAGTACCGGTACAATGGTTGGCGTTTCTACAGGACTGGAGCCATACTTCTCATTCACTTATTTCAGAAGCGGACGTCTTGGTAAATTTATCGAAGTGAAAGCAGATATCGTAGAAGAATATCTACATCGCAATCCTGATGCAGACAGCGAGAATCTACCGTCATGGTTTATTTCTGCGATGGATTTAACACCTGAGAAACATGCTGATGTACAATGCATCATCCAACGCTGGATTGATAGTTCTATCAGTAAGACAGTAAATGCTCCTAAAGGATATACTGTTGAGCAGGTAGAAAGAGTCTATGAACGTCTCTATAAAGGTGGAGCCAAAGGCGGTACGGTATATGTCGATGGAAGCCGTGATACGCAAGTGTTAACATTGAAAGGTGCTGAATCTGATACGGATCATTCAGCACAGCCACATCATACGAAGCAGCATGTTGTACTTGTTGATACAATCGATGCCCTGGAATCAACAAGCGTAACAATTGGAAGTGAAGTAGGAAATACATGTCCGGTTTGCCGTCAAGGGAAAGTGGAGGAGCTCGGTGGATGCAACACTTGTACAAGCTGTGGAGCTCAGCTTAAATGCGGTTTATAATATAACTTTATAGAAAATTATAGGAAAAAGGATGGCAATGATTGACGCCATCCTTTTTTGTGTTTCTGTACATACTATCTTTAAAGTAGGTGAAAAAAATGAAACCATTTATTCCTCAATTAGTTTATTTTGAACCAAAAGCCCTGGAGTATCCTTTGGGAAAGGCACTATATGAAAAATTTCAGAGCCTGCCTGTTGAGATTAGGCAAACGACTTCCCATAATCAGATTCGAGATCTACCGGGTGATAATGAGTTGCAAAAATATCGAGTCGCCAAATCTACTATGGTGGTTGGAATACGAAAAACATTAAAGTTTGATACGTCAAAGCCATCTGCTGAGTATGCAATTCCCCTTGCTACAGGATGTATGGGGCACTGTCATTACTGTTATTTACAAACGACTCTCGGCAGTAAGCCTTATATTAGAGTCTATGTGAATCTTGAAGAAATATTTGACCAGGCGAGTAAATATATGGAACAAAGAGCGCCTGAAATCACCCGGTTTGAAGCAGCATGTACATCGGATATTGTAGGGATTGACCATCTCACACATTCCTTAAAAGAAACAATTAATTTCATTGGCAGTACAGAATACGGAAGACTACGTTTTGTGACGAAATTTCATCATGTCGACCATTTACTTGATGCTAGGCATAATGGAAAAACAAGTTTTCGGTTTTCCATCAACTCGCGTTATGTGATAAAGAATTTTGAACCTGGAACTTCCTCGTTTGATGAGCGTCTGGAGGCTGCGCGAAAAGTCGCAGCTGCCGGGTACCAGCTGGGGTTTATTGTGGCTCCGATTTATATGCATGAAGGCTGGGAAGATGGATATTACGAATTATTTGAACGATTAAAGCATTCATTGGGTGCAGAGTTGTCAATGATGAATATCAGTTTTGAACTCATCCAACATCGCTTTACGAAACCGGCAAAAAAAGTCATACAGGCTAGATATCCTAAGACTAAGCTTGAAATGGATGAAACAAAGCGGAAATATAAGTGGGGGAAATATGGCATAGGAAAGTATGTATATCCTGATGATGAAGCAAATGCTTTAAAAACCCACATCCAAAATTCAATCCATGAATTTTTCCCAAATGCAGAAATTCAGTACTTTACCTGATGTGTTCTAAAATCCTCTCCCTCTGCTTAGTAATGTGTAAAGACGATAAATCCAGAGGGAGGGGTTTATTTGTTTATAGATGGAGTGTTTTCTGGGGGAGGTATTAAGGGGTTTGCGCTAATAGGTGCAGTGATGGAATTGGAAGAACGGGGATACAAGTTTAAAAGGATGGCGGGAACAAGCGCAGGAGCCATCATTGCAGGATTTATTGCCGCAGGGTATTCTGGACGGGAAGTATACGAACTTATGCAAACAGTTAAATTAACGAAGTTGTTGGAATCAAAGAAAAGAATCCGATTTCCGCTTGCCAGATGGCTTAAATTATATTGGAGTATGGGGATCTATAAAGGAGATGCACTCGAATTGTGGATTGAGGAAGTGTTAGCGAAAAAGAACATCAGGACATTCGCAGATCTTCCAGATAAGCAATTGAGAATAATTGCCTCCGACCTTACAAATGCAAGCTTGATGGTCTTGCCGGATGATTTGATTAAATACAATATAGACCCCCTACAGTTTTCAGTGGCAAGAGCAATCCGTATGAGCTGCTCTGTTCCTTTTTTCTTTCAACCGATTATATTACGTACGGTTGGACAGAAAAAAATTGTAGTAGATGGAGGCGTTTTAAGTAATTTTCCGATGTGGTTGTTCGATCGGGAAAATGTCATTCCGGAAAGGCCTGTATTAGGATTAAGGATTGTTCCTGAAAACCAGCAAACATTAGTTCAGGAACGCAAGATTGATAATGCGATTGAACTTTTTACATCCTTATTTGAAACGATGAGAAATGCGCATGATTCCAGATATATATCAAGAAAATTTGTCAGTAATATTTTGTTTATTCCAGTAAAGGAGACTGGATTTTTAGAATTTTCCATGTCGGATGAACGCAGAATCAGATTAATCGAACAAGGGAGTGAAGCAGCAATTCAGTTCTTAAAGGGCTGGGTTTATCGAATTAAATGATATTAATAAAATTATTTACAGCACATGCGAAATGGCAGGGTGCTTTTTTTTTTGCTTTGTTCTTCGCTTCCCGCGGGCAGGTGGTCCGGGAGCCTCCTCGGCATTTACGCCTGTGAGTCTGCCATGGTCTCATTTTTCTAAGCAAGGAGTCTCAGACAATCACAATTATCAACCAGCTTATAGATCAACAATTAACAAAGCCTTTTCTTAAAAGTGTGATAGGTAAACAATATAGTAATGCATTGATAGTTTATAAGATTACCCCTCTCATTTGTTAAACTTTACCATTTTTTAGGGAGAAATAGGGCGGTTTGTTTAGTAGGACGTTTTTCGCATTTTTAATAATAGTATAATTTTTCACAATAATGATATTGATAATCATTATCAACTAATATATGATAATAATCAACTAATAGTTGAAAGGAAGTTGCATGAATGAATAGGATTTCATTTTTACTGGCATCAGTAATCATCCTGCTTGCTGGATGTTCTAGTGGTAACATTTCATCAAATGAAAATGCAGATTCAAAGGCGGAAGATAATAATAAAGTCGTAAAGATTGCGTGGGGAGATAGCGGGTTTCCTTCTCCGTTTACGTTTACTTCAAATGGGCCTGGAGGTTATTTGCGTAGTAGCTTTACTTTTGACTCTCTTACATGGAAAAATGAGGCAGGAGTGATTCCTTGGTTGGCTTCTTCATGGGAAGTATCTGAGGACAAGCTAACCTATACTTTCAATTTGGAAAAAAATGTGCATTTTCACGATGGTGAAACATTAACCGCGGATGATGTTGTTTTTTCATATAACTACTTTAAAAAGCACGCTTTCCAATGGAACGCTGATATGTCAAAAGTAGCTTCGCTAAGGAAAATCTCAGACTATAAAGTTGCGATTACATTAACAGAGGAATATTCTCCGTTTATCACTGAAATCGCTGGTATTCTGCCAATTATTCCGGAACACATCTGGAAGGAAATCGACAATCCGCTCGAATATACGGAAAAAGATGCATTAATTGGGACAGGTCCATATATTCTCGACAATTATAATAATTCCACTGGCAATTATCGTTACTTGGCTTATGAGGATTATTTTAAAGGTGATGTGACAGTTGAAGAAGTTCAATACCTAAATGTAGAGAATAATATGCTTTCTCTGCAAAAGGGTGAAATATCCGGTGGCATGACCTATAACTATACAGAAGTGAAGCAGATGGAAGATCAAGGGTATAAGGCACTTCAAAGTAATCCGACAGGAAGTGCTGTACGTATTGTGTTTAATTTAGAGGATGAACAATTACGCGATAAAAGACTCCGTCAAGCTCTTGCCTATGCACTGAATCGTGGGGAGATAGCTGAAAAAGTATTGGGGAATTCTAATACCTTGATTGGCAGTGGAGGGGTGATTCCTCCGGATTCCGAATGGTTTAATGAAGAGGTAAAACAATATGGCTATGATGTGGATCAAGCAAATGAGATGTTAGATTCTCTTGGCTACGAAAAAAATAAAAAAGGAATACGGGAAGATTTAGGTTTAAGAGTTTTAGTTTCCTCTACTTCACAGGAAGCGGAATTAATGAAATCGATGCTCGCGGATGTTGGGGTTAGTTTGGAAATCAAAACGGTGGACACAGCTACCTTTACAACTGCTTTAAGTGAGGGCAAATATGATATGGCTCTTACAGGTCATATTGGATTAAGCGGAGACCCTGACTTCCTCCGTTTATGGTTCTCAGGTCAGGCAAGTAATGCTTATGCCGGCAATGCAGTATTTAATCATAAAGAATTTAGCAATCTTGCCACCTTGCAATTATCTCAAAATGGAAAAGTACGCAAAGAAACCATTGATTCTATACAGGATATTTTATCCGAAGAGTTGCCAACATTAGTCCTTTACCATCGCCCATTCTATTTTGTATATGATGCCAAAGTATTTGATGGCTGGTTTAACACCTACGGAGGTATCGCAGATGGCATTCCATTGACAGATAACAAGGCAGCGTTTATTGACTATGAGTAAAGTTTTTAAGCTGTACGGTTCAATTCTGCTTATCTTGATCCTATTAAATTTTTGTCTCCCCAGACTTATGCCAGGGGGACCTCTCGAATATTTGGAGGGGCAGGAAAGTGGAGCGACCTTAACAGAGCAGCAAAAAAATTCCATGATTGACTATTATGGGCTAAATGACTCAATGGCTGAACAGTTTCTTGATTATTTAATCGGCCTTGTTCAGCTTGATTTTGGGTTTTCTTATACATATAAATTACCTGTTACAGATATCATAATGGGCCACATCTCGTATACGCTGTGGATTGTTGGGATTTCTTCTATTCTATCAATCGTGATCGGAATTGTTCTAGGATTGTTATCCGGGTGGGTGAATCATCGGAAAGGTGATAAAACATTAATGTCGACAATGCTGGCTATTGGTGCTTTACCTGAATTTTTATTCGGAATGCTATTGCTGATCGTATTTGCTGTAATGCTTAATATTCTTCCAATGAGCGGAGCCCATACGCCATTTATGGACGGTGAATCGGGGTGGGCAAAGGTTAAAGATACTGCAAAGCATGCCATTTTACCGATAGTTACACTTACCACTGTGAACCTGACAAGAATCTACTTGCTTGTTCGAAATGAAACGATTCAGGTAGCTTCCTCGCCTTTTATAGAATTTGCCAAGATGAAAGGCGTAAGGGAATTTCGTTTAATTTACCGACATACCTTTAAAAATGTTTTAATACCTATTTTTACACTGATCATGATAAGAATTGGCTTCACCTTTACAGGTGCAATCTTTGTAGAAACATTATTCTCTTATCCGGGAATTGGGCAATTATTAAAAGAGTCTATTCTTTCCCGTGATTATCCATTGATGCATGGACTGTTTTTATTATTTTCGGTTATGATTTTGAACTGCAATGCACTGGCCGATTCTTTATACCCGAGGTTAGATCCGCGAGTTAAAGGGGGCGAGTATATTGAAAAAGCTTTATAAGCTCCCTTTATTATGTATAGTTTTTGTGGGTTTGCTTGCATTCTTGGGTCCAATATTATCACCTTATTCCGCAATGGATTATAGCGGTGGTTTGTTTGAAACTCCATCATCTCAGCACTTGCTGGGAACAAATCGATTGGGACAGGATATATTCAGCCAATTATTATACGGCACGCGAACGAGTGTCTTAATCGGGCTCTGTATAGCTTTGTGCTCAACAGTTTTGAGTGTATTACTGGGCCTGGCAGCGGGTTATTTGCCGAGATTCGATAAGTTTATTAATGGATTGGCCAATATTTTATTAGTCCTTCCCAACCTGCTCTTAATTTTATTGGTTGTTGCGTTTACAGGAGCCGGCGTTGTTCAGCTTGTTGTCATTTTAAGTCTGTTATCGTGGCCGGGATATATGAGAATTATTCGATCCTCTGTTTTAGCGTTAAAAGAAAGAGAGTTTGTAAAGGCTTCCGCCCTATTTGGAGGCAGTTCTTTTTATGTATTGAAATCTCATATTCTACCGCAATTACGGCCTATTATAAAAACAAAATTTGTAATGACCTTTCAATCTGCTGTTTTGACAGAAGCAGGTTTAGCGTTCTTGGGTTTAGGTGATCCAAATGTAATATCGTGGGGAAGCATGTTGAATTCAGCTTTCTCCCAGACATCTATTTTTCTAACCGGTCAATGGATTTGGATTGTTTTACCGCCAGTGGTTATGCTGCTCATCACAACGATTTCACTAGCCTTTTTATTGGAGAAGAAGCAGGAAAAGCCACAAAAGGCGAAAAAACAACTAATACCCTTAGCTACTGTTGAGAAGTCTCAAGGTTTATGCTGTCATTTGGAATCTGTCTCATACGATGAGAAAACAATTGTTGAGAATATCGACTTTACCATTAAAAGAGGAGAGATTGTCAGTTTAATCGGTCCATCCGGCAGTGGAAAAACAACGATAGCCCGGGCCCTATATGGCTTATTGCCGGTGCAGAACTGGATAGGTGATGTTACGTATGACGGTGAGTCAGTTAGGAGTGAATCCTTTAAGAAAAAGCACTATTGGAAAACATGTTCATTTATCTACCAGGATGCCCGAGTGGCATTTAATCCCGTACTAAATTTGAGAGAACAGTTTTTAGAAACAGGTATAAGCCTTGAACAAGCTGAAAAAAGTGTAGAAGAAGTCGCTTTAAGTAAGGATATTCTGAATAAATATCCGCATGAATGTTCTGGAGGCATGTTAAGCCGGGCGCTAATCGCACTATCTTTGGTACATAAACCCGCGTTTGTGATAGCGGATGAATGTACAAGTGCATTGGATCCGATCTTGAAAAAAGAAATAGTGGAACTCCTTGAAAATAGAGTTCGATCACATGGTATCAGTCTCTTATTTATCACGCATGATTTGGATGTGGCCTATGCAATCTCAGACCGGATTTTTAGTTTAGCTGATAAAAAACTCATGAAGGAAGTGCAATAAATGTTAAGGGTTCATGATGTAAATAAAAGCTACCATAATCAAACAGTACTTAAGGAAATCAATTTTGAGATTTTGTGCAATGAGTTTGTTTGTTTAATTGGAGAATCAGGATCCGGCAAATCCACAACCGCCGAAATCATTATGGGGATTCAATCACCGACAAGTGGAATTATCGAAACAGAACCTTGTTGTACAATACAATATATTTATCAAAATCCTGAGCGTTCTTTTAATCCGTTTTGGACGATGGAAAAAAGTTTGATGGAACCGCTTGTACTTAAAAAAGAAAAGTTAGAATCTATTAAGAAGAAAATTAAAGAATTAATGGATATAGCAGATTTACCAATGGATTTATTGGGAAAAAAACCAAGCCAATGTTCCGGCGGGCAAAAACAACGATTGGCTATTATCAGAGCTTTATTAATGAATCCTAAACTATTAATAGCCGATGAAATCACTTCTGCTCTGGATCCGCAAACAGAAAAATTAATTATAAATCTTTTAAAGAAATTTCAGGTTGAATTTCATATGTCTGTTTTATACATTACTCACCGAATTCAGTCGATCAGTAATGTAGCGGATCGAATGATGGTACTTGAGGAAGGAACCATTGTCGAAAGCGGGCCTCCCTCTCAAATTCTTTACCATTGCACACATCCATATACAAAAAAATTGGTAGACGCATGCTTTTACTTTGAAAATAGATCACAGAAAAAGCGGAGACGACTGAATTAAGGAACAAAGACTAAATACGCCACGTCGTGTGGCAACGTCTTTGTGACCAACATCCTGTTGGCCTCCGACAAGCATAAGAGGAGGCACGTAGGGAGGCGTTCTATCCTCCTGCAGAGGCTATGCTTATGACTCGAGGGACTAGGAGTTGAAGCTAGATTAAACAAAAAGCTAAAGGGCCTTGGTCAGCCGCGACAAGCATAAGAGGAGATGCGTAGAGAGTGTGTTTTTCTCTCTCGCAGCATCTACATTTATGACTCGAGCGGTTAGGCCCTGAAGCTAGATTAACTAAAAAGCTAAAGGGCCTTGTTCAGCCGCGACAAGCATAAGAGGAGGTGCGTAGGGAGAGCACTTTTTCTCTCCCGCAGCAGCTCCCTTATGACTCGAGCGGTTAGGTCCTGAAGCTAGATTACAAAACACAAGGAGGAGAAAACAATGGAACTTAATATACTGGAACTGTGTCCTAATCATGCGTTTAATTATAAAACAGACTTATCTTCCGGCTCACATACTAAGATAGAAGAGTACGAGTTGGCTACTATTAAATTAGACTCATACGATGTCTTGGTTGTTACGGATTTTGCAGATCAGGAATATCTGTATTCACATAAAGAAAAAATTGAACAATTTCTAAATAAAGGAAAGATTGTTGTCTTTTGTGGGCACTTATTTAGAGCGTGGCTGCCGGGGTGTATGCCAATGATGCCTAAAAAGATTCGCGGCTATCAGGATTACCTAGTAGAAGTACCTGAAAATTCATCCATCTTTAGAGGTGTGGAAGTAGAGGATATGGTTTATACGAAGGGAGTTGCAGGTTTCTTTGCAAGAGGTTATTACCTTCCACCAAAAAATGCAGAAGTTTGCCTAACATTTACAGATGGAAAGGTAATTACATATATTGATCGTGAAACAACGAAAGGGACAGTTATTGTCCATGCTGGACGAAATCTATTTGGGTATGAAAATCGAAAAAATACATCAAACCGAATCACTCCTCAATTCATCGAGGTTCTTAAAAAGGAAGCAGACCGTACAAAAGGAGTTCAGGTATCATGAGAAAAATAGCAGTGATTTACGGCGGACATGCCCCACATTATAGAACATTTCATGAACCAAAATATGCACAGTTTATAGATTCTCTTATTTATCAGCTTGAATTGAAAGATTTCGATTTAACAGGGTTCGATGTGTTGATAATCCCTTCTCAATTAAATGGCCAAATACTGCTTGATAATAAAGATAAATTTTATAAATTTGCCAATCAAGGTGGTATTATTGTGGCTATGGGTCCACAACCATGGGAATGGCTTCCTAATCAAAAGTGGGAAGAACGCCCAACCAATTTCTGGTGGTGGCTTGAGGAAAATGCAAGCAGTGGCTTAGTTGCTAAAAATGATCAACATGAATTTTTCAATTATATTTCGTTGGAGGATTCAACATGGCATCAACATGGAGTATTTTGGCCACCTGAGCATGCAACCACTCTTATTGCAACAGAAGATGGTGGTTCCGTGCTGTACATTGATGAAGAATCAACGAAAGGTACCTGGATTATCACAACACTAGATCCAGACTATCATTATGGGTCCTATTTTATGCCGGCAACCGAACGATTTTTAGATGGTCTTTTTCCATGGTTATACTGTGGAGATTTTAAAAGAGCGTAATATCCTTTTGGGATGATTTGTGAGCTGGGTCGTCTTATTATGGTAAATTCGAGCTATGCAAGAGTTGAATCTTCATAATGTGGGACGTCTTTTGCGGATATAGCAAAAATAAAAAACCGTGCTCTTTAAAAAAGGGCGCGGTTTTTTTTTCTTGCTTTCTTTCCTTCTATGACAGTCAGTTTGACGTCTGACTTTTTCTTAGGTCTGTTAATCCTTTGTTCTTTAGAAATAACAGTTAATCCATGTGAATTATTTCTGCTTCTTTTTGTTTTCATTATTTGATATTTACGTTTCTTCTTAGTTGTTTTTCGGGCCGCCTTGCTGTATGCCTGATACTCTTTACCCGAGTTACCTTTCCTGAATCGTGTAAAAATAAAATACATTAAACCAACAACGACGACTCCAACGAGCACATTTTTAATCAGTTGGAACGGATCATTTCTTAAGGTGGATATAAGTCCCAAAGCTGCGAAACCAAGAAGGATATAAACAAAAATCATCGAATTCTTACGATTCACAGAAAGCACCTCCTTTAAGAGTATCATTGGCATATTTAGGAAAAGATAAACAGTCGGCAAGGAATTTATTTTTTCTTTTAATATTCTTTACACTATTTTTTCTTCCATTAAACCTTGTTTATAGCTATTTTCTGTTTCGAGCATTTTGTTAAAGGAAACGATTGCTACCTCAATTTGTTCATCATTGGGTTCTTTGGTTGTTAATAATTGCAGCCACAGACCCGGATATCCTAAAAACCGTAAAACAGGAAGATCACGAACTTTATTCGTTAACTGCAAAACTTCAAACGATAGACCCAGTACGACTGGAATTAAAGCAATTCGGTTTAAAATACGGATATAAAGTACATCTGAAGGAACAAACATATATATACATACACCAACAATCACGGTGAACAATATAAAGCTGCTTCCGCATCGATAATGCAGTCTCGAGGCGTTACGAACATTTTCCACCGTTAACTCTTTATTGCTTTCAAATGCATTGATAACTTTATGTTCAGCTCCATGATATTGAAAAACTCTCTTTACGAGCGGTGTCAACGATACAATATAGATATATAGGAGCAATAATATGAGTTTAAAAAACCCCTCCAATAATACTTGTACTGTTTCTCCAGGGGCAATGCCTTTAAAGATAACAGCCAAAAAGATGGGTACCACAGTAAAAAGTAATTTACTCAGTATAAAGGATAAAATTCCCACGCCTGCTACACCCAGAATCATACCCAGTTTGGATGTTTCTTCTTCTTGAATTTTATGATCATCCGCAGGGTCAACATCATATCGATCTGTTGAAAATGATAAGTGTTTGGAGCCGATAGCACTGGATTCCAATAAGGCCACAATCCCACGCAGAAACGGGATTTTTTTTAATTTGATCAGCAGGGGATGGCTGGTTTTTGGTAGTGCATAGGATTCAAATGAACCATCTTTTCGTTTAATAGTAGTTACGGTGCAATGTTTGCCGCCAAACATAACACCTTCCACTACAGCCTGTCCGCCGTAGATTGGCTTATTATCCAATTTTTTCATCACTCCATAATAGTTAAGTTATATATACTATCTATTCTACAGAATTTTTCTCATTTTCACTAGTGATTGTTTCCATTTTTCTTATGAACTTTGCCTATTTCGCACATACTAGCAGTTGTGAGGTGATTGGAAAATGGAAACAGCGAAAGAAAAGCTGAAAAAGCCGATGGGCTATTATGCTGTGGTTAATTCTGTTGGATTTTTTGGAGGACTGCTTTGGGGAGGGATATTTCAAATCTGTAACTATTTTCATTTTACAGAAATAGGTCCAACATTCCTGCTTCGTACATGGGTGAAAGCAGATTTTGTGAAAGGATGGATGGGAGTGGCGCTCTCAATAGTATGCCTGTGCATTATTTCTATCATTTTTGCCTATATCTACTCTTATATCTTTCGTAAACTAACATCTTATTGGGTGGGTATCGGCTATGGGGTTGTAATTTGGGGAATAGCTTTCCTGGTTTTAAGACCTTTATTTCCAGGAATGAAAACGGTGTGGGAATTATCCAAAGATACAATTGTGACGACATTATGTATTTTTATTTTATATGGACTATTTGTGGGATACTCCATCAGTTATGAATACCATGAAAGGGAATTGGAAGCGAAGGAAGGAAAGAAAGAAAAAGTCGAACCTGTTCAGTAATTCTATAGAGGTATTTTTCACTCTTGTGTTAAAATTGTTAATATCACTTTAAAACACGGGAGCCTGGTTATGGATAAAAAAATTTATTTAATCAACGGACCAAATTTAAATTATCTTGGCAAGCGAGAGCCCGATATTTATGGAAGTACGACTCTTGCAGATCTTGAAGAGTGGTTAACGAATCATTCAGTAAAACTCGGCGCTCAATTGGTGTGTTTTCAATCTAATTACGAAGGGGCAATTATTGATACGCTATATGAAGCGGATGCACACTCGGCTGCGGGGATTATTTTAAATCCGGGAGCATACACCCATTATAGTTATGCAATAAGAGATGCAATTGCCTCTATTTCAGTTCCAGTAATCGAAGTACATATTTCAAATGTCCATGCCAGAGAACCTTTTCGTCATCAATCAGTTACCGCTCCTGTAACAAAGGGTCAAATTGTAGGCCTGGGGCTGAATGGCTATGAATTGGCGCTGCGTGCTTTATTGACTACTAAAGAAAAGGGAGAGGTCTAATCAATGGAAAAAATTCAGAGATTACGTGAAAGATTAAATCAGGAAAATATTGATGCCATCATCATTACAAACCCATATAACCGCAGATATATCTCTAATTTCACTGGTACTGCAGGGGTAGTTATTATCTCCCAAAAGACAGCAAAATTTATTACTGATTTTAGATACGTGGAGCAAGCAGGCAAACAGGCAGTAGGATTTGAGATTATCAAACACAGCGGACCGATTCAAAATGAAGTGGCGTCCCAGTTAAAGGAAATAGGTGTCAAAAGAATCGGGTTTGAACAGGATGATCTTACTTTCTCTACCTATAAATCTTATGAATCAGTTGTAGAAGGTGAACTCATCCCTCTCTCCAATATTGTTGAAAAATTGCGCTTGATTAAGACACCGCAAGAGATTAAGATATTAAAGGAAGCAGCAGACATAGCAGATGCTGCATTTAAACACATTATTGAGTATATTCGTCCAGGTTTAACTGAAATAGAAGTATCAAATGAATTGGAGTTCTTTATGCGCAAGGCAGGGGCAACTTCCTCCTCATTTGATATCATTGTCGCTTCTGGTGCCCGTTCTGCTTTGCCGCACGGTGTTGCCACAGAAAAAGTAATAGAAAATGGCGATTTTGTCACAATGGATTATGGTGCCCTTTATAATGGGTATATATCTGATATTACACGTACAGTAGCGGTCGGTGAACCTTCTAGTGAATTAAAGAAAATATATGACGTTACCCTGGAAGCTCAGTTATATGCAATGGAGCATATTAAACCGGGTATGACAGGTCGACAAGCTGATGCTCTTGCAAGAGATATCATAGCTGCCAAAGGATATGGCGAATATTTCGGTCATTCTCTTGGACATGGGATTGGACTTGAAGTGCACGAGGGTCCTGGACTTTCTGCTAAATCAGATGTTATTTTGGAACAAGGCATGACTGTCACTTGTGAACCTGGTATTTATTTACCTGGAGTTGGAGGAGTAAGAATCGAGGATGATCTCCTCATAACGGAGGATTCCAACGAAACCTTCACTCATTCAACAAAAGATTTACTTATTTTATAAGGCTGTAGGAGGCTATATTGTATGATTTCTGTTAATGATTTTAAAACTGGACTAACGATTGAAGTAGATGGCGGTATCTGGCAAGTAATCGAATTCCAACACGTAAAACCCGGTAAAGGAGCTGCGTTCGTACGTTCTAAATTACGTAACCTTCGTACGGGTGCGATCCAGGAGAAAACTTTCCGTGCTGGTGAAAAAGTTGCAAAAGCACATATTGAAAACCGTAAAATGCAATACTTATATGCAAGCGGCGATAATCATGTGTTTATGGATAACGAAACATATGATCAAATCGAATTGCCATCCAAGCAAATTGAATATGAATTGAAATTCTTGAAAGAAAACATGGAAGTATCTATCATGATGTTCCAAGCCGAAACACTTGGTGTGCAACTTCCGACAACTGTTACTTTAGAGGTAACTGAAACAGAACCGGGTATCAAAGGAGATACAGCATCAGGTGGAACGAAGCCAGCTACTGTTGAAACCGGTCTTACTGTTCAAGTTCCTTTCTTTGTAAATGAAGGTGACAAATTAATCATCAATACTTCTGATGCGTCTTATGTATCAAGAGGTTAATAAGTAGATTTCAAACTCCCGGAGAATTATCCGGGAGTTTTTTCATTTCATTTGGGTCCTTTAAAACTGCCTTCCTAATTCAACCTCTTATCCATCACTCCTTCTTTCACTCCTATTTTAAAATACCGGTTATTTATCTCTCTTCTCTCGATTCAATTCTTTATTATTCATCTATTTTAAGAGATTCACTTGCTCTTTATTTATAAATGCCCCTCTTTTTGTTTGGAAGAAGTCATAAACGGCCTGTCCATGAATACATTTTAAATAATGACAGACCAGGCGAGGGAGAGAAATGGATTCTATTATTGAATTGTTACCTCCGGCTATAGGTGCTCAGTTAAAAAATTTAACCAATAAGCTGGAGGATATAGAAGAAATTAGAATAAGAGTTGGTAGACCGCTTGAAGTGATGTCAGGTAAAGATATCATGTATGGACACAAGCCAGTATTAAGGGAAGATGCAGATTTATTTCTTAATAAAGTCAGTCAGTATTCCTTTTATATGTTAGAGGAAGAACTGAAACGCGGCTATATTACAGTTGAGGGGGGACATCGGGTTGGTTTGGCCGGGAGAGTCATCCTCGAAAATGGGAGAGTCAAGGGGTTGCGGGATATTACGTTTTTCAATATTCGGATTGCCAGACAAAAGAAGGGGATGGTTAATGATTGGGTTCAATATTTATATCATAATCGCTGGCTATCGACTTTGATCATTGGACCGCCGCAGACAGGGAAAACAACATTCTTGAGAGATTTAGCCCGCTATGCCACTTTTGGAAATCCATCTAGCCGTATTCCTGCAATGAAAGTTGGAATTGTTGATGAACGATCTGAAATTGCCGGATGTGTTCAAGGAGTTCCACAAATGGAGTTCGGTATCAGAGTAGATGTTCTCGATGGCTGCCCAAAGGCTGAAGGAATGATGATGATGATCCGCTCCATGAGCCCTGAAATTATTGTAGCTGATGAAATTGGAAGAATAGAAGACTCGGAAGCCATGATGGAAGCGGTTAATGCCGGCATAACCCTATTTATAACGGCACACGGACATTCGCTTAATGATATATTAGCCAGGCCAATTATGAAAAACATCGTAAAGGAAGCTAATTTTGAAAGAATCGTGGAACTAAGGCGAACAGATAAGCCAGGGAGTATATCTAAAATAAAAGATCGTACAGGCAGGGTTTTATATGATGGGGAAAGAGTGAGAGTATGATTAAAATTTTGGGTGCAGTATTGATCATTTTGGCTACGTCCCTTATTGGGTTTGAGGTTTCTAAAAAATTAATCGCCCGACCTAAACATATCCGTGATTTACGCTCAGCACTTCAAATTTTGGAAGCAGAAATCATGTATGGACATTCTCCTCTAAAGGAAGCTGTTTTAACACTGGCAAAACAAATTCCTGCCCCCATTTCGATTCTTTTTACAGACTTTGCAAGTAGGTTGGGTTCAGCTAATCAGTCGGTATCGTCAGCTTGGAAGGAAAGTCTAGAAGTTGTAAGAAAGCAGTCAGAATTGCAGCAAAAAGAAATAGATATCCTTCTTCAATTTGGAGAAACTTTGGGAAAACATGATCGAGAGAGCCAGCAAAAGCAAATTCAACTGGCATTGGTTCATCTTGAGAGGGAAGAAGCAGATGCGGCTGATAAACAGTTGAAATACGACAAGATGGCGAGAAGTCTGGGTTTCTTTGCAGGCCTGCTAATAGCCATTTTATTGATGTAGCAGGAGGGAGATAGCCGGTAATGGGGATTGATATCGATATTATTTTTAAAATTGCAGGTGTTGGGCTGATTGTCGCGTTTATTATTACGATTCTCGATCAGGTGGGAAAGAAAGAATATTCCCAGTGGGTCATATTGGTAAGCTTTATCTATATTTTATTTAATGTGGCACAGGTGGTAGGTCAATTAATTGATCGAATTAAATCCGTGTTTTTATTTCAATAGAAATTTTGGGGTGATGAGCCATTGAAATGTTGCAGATAACGGGTGTTGCGCTGGTTGGAGCATTTCTGGCAATGATCATCAAGGAACAAAAGCCAAATCTAGCTTTCTTACTTGTTGTATTTGTCGGAAGCTCTATATTCCTATTCCTGATAGAAAAAATCTACGAAATAATTCAAATGATTCAGCAATTGGCCGTTAATGCAAATGTGAATATGGTCTACTTATCAACTGTTTTGAAAATTATTGGAATTGCCTATATAGCTGAATTCACCTCGCAAATTACGAAAGATGCCGGGCAGGGAGCGATTGCTTCAAAAATTGAATTGGCAGGAAAAATTATGATTCTTACAATGGCTATTCCAATCTTAACGGTCATTATTGAGAGTGTTATTCAGATGATTCCTAATTAATCATTGTGGTGAAAGGTTTAAAGGGGCTGAAGGATAAATGAAGCAATTTAAGTGGACAAGTATCATCGTTCTGTATCTGATTCTTAGCTTAAGCAATGGTCAAACAAGTCAAGCCTCCCCTAACTCTACTGAATTGCCGGAAGAAACACAGGCTGTTGAAACGTTTAATGTGGATGATATTCCACTTAACGATCTTAAACATTTTTGGGATTCCGTTTACGAGCAATATGGTGGGTTTTTACCTGAGTCCCAAAAAGGAAGTTTTGTAGATTTCGTAAGCGGTGAAAAAAAATTCTCCATAAAAGAATGGCTTAGCGGAATCCTCCAATTCATTTTCCATGAAATCATTGCGAATGGAAAATTATTAGGTACGCTCATTTTATTGACGGTTTTCAGTGTATTTCTTCAAACTTTGCAAAGCACATTTGAAAAAACATCTGTCAGTAAAGTAGCGAACGCCATTGTGTTTATGGTTCTGATGATAATAGCATTAAATAGCTTCCATGTAGCAGTTGATTATGTAAAAGATACAATTTCTACTATCACTGATTTTATGATAGCCTTAATACCTTTACTGCTGGCTCTTATTGCTAGCTCAGGCGGTGTACTGTCATCTGCTTTCTTTCATCCGATGCTCTTGTTTCTAATGAATACAAGTGGAGCATTAATTGAGTATATTGTTTTACCTCTGTTATTTTTATCAACCATGCTCAGTATAGTAAGCATGCTGTCAGAACAATACAAGGTCACTCAGCTTGCTGGTTTATTAAGAACTTGGAGTGTAGGGTTGCTTGGTATTTTCATGACGGTATTTCTTGGAGTGATCTCCGTACAGGGGGTTTCCACTGCTGTAGCAGACGGAATTGGGATACGAACAGCAAAATTTGTGACAGGGAATTTCATTCCTGTAGTTGGAAGGATGTTTACAGATGCAGCGGACACGGTGATAGGAGCTTCACTTATATTAAAAAATACTGTTGGGATTGCAGGTGTGGTGATTTTGCTGATTATGACTGCCTTTCCAGCCATGAAAATATTATTAATCGCATTGGTCTATAAGGTGGCTGCGGCAATTCTGCAACCGCTAGGAGCTGGTCCGATGATTAAGTGTCTCGATATTATCAGTAAGAATATTATATATGTTTTTGCGGCATTAGCGATTGTCAGCCTTATGTTTTTTCTGACCATTACCGTGATCGTGGCAGCAGGAAATATCACGATGATGGTTCGATAGGGGGGAGAAATTCGATGAGTATATTAACAGAGTGGGTTACCAATATAATCGTTTTTATTTTATTCGCAGTCATATTGGATATGCTCCTCCCTAGCTCAACCATGCAAAAATATACGAAACTGGTTGTGGGTTTGCTCTTAATTGCTGTTTTTATCACTCCCATTCTATCGATATTTAATAAAAACTTTACTAGTGAGATTCAGGAGAAAATTGTGCAGAGCAGTACATGGAGTAATCCAAAAGTAGAAAATTCACTTGAAAGTAAGAAAAGAGAAATAGAAGAGACCCAACAGACATATATATTGGAACATATGGCTGTCCAACTAAAAAACGAAGCAGAAAAGGAGCTGATGGACCAGAGTAATTATGCCATTCAAGATATTAAAATCACACTTATGGATAAGAATGGAGAAATGAATGCAGAAAACATTGATACCATACAGGTATTTGTGGCAGAAAGCCAGGAGTCCAGCTCAGAGGATGTGCAGCCAGTAGAAACAATAGACATTACCATTGATGAGAAGCAAGCGGAAATAGAGAATATACCGTCATCCGAACTAACAACAATACTATCCACTATATGGGGAATCGATCCAAGCAAAATTGTAATCGGATTAATTGAAGGGGGTGATGGACTTTGATGAAAAAGGATTGGATCCAAAGGATGAAGGACTTGTTCTTTAAAGGAGAGGATGGAAGCAAAGAAAATAAAAAGTACCGGTATATCGCAATCATCTTGTTAGCCGGTATATTATTGATGGCAGCCAGCATGTTTACGAATAAACCAACTTCAACTACAGATCAAACAAATACCGTTTTTCAAACTAGTTCAGCTCAAGATAAACAAAACGAGGAAACAGTCACTACATGGAAATCGACTTCTTCAAAAAAGTCTGGATCTATTGGAGATATTGAAAAAATGTACGAAAGTGAATTGAAGGATACTTTGGAAACGATGCAAGGGGTCTCTAATGTATCTGTAATCGTTAATATTGATGCAACTGAAAGTAAAGTATATGAAAAAAATTCAGTTGCACAGCGCCAAACGACAGAAGAAACAGACCGTGATGGGGGGGAGAGAAAGGTTGAAGACTTTTCTACGGATGAAAAGATCGTCATTATCCGTGATGGTGATAAAGAAGTACCGCTTGTGAAAGAAACGAAAAAACCGGCAATCCGTGGAGTGTTGATCGTAGCAAAAGGAGCCGATGATGTTCGAATTAAAAAAGAAATCATTGAAGCAGTGACAAGAGTACTGGATGTACCGAGTCATCGTGTAGCTGTATCGGCGAAAAAATAAGATTTTTAAGGAGGAAAAAAAGTGTTATTAAGAAAACAAACGGTTTGGTTATTAACGATGTTAAGTTTGGTGGCGGTGCTAAGTGTATATTATATTACAACTCCTCAGGATACAGCAGTAAATCAGGAAACTCCGAAAGAAAAAACGAATACAAATTCTTCTAAAGAGTCAACCGAAAGTGAAGAATCTTCCACGATTGTGACAAATGAATCAAGTGATTCTGTTTTTGAAGCCATGCGCATTGACTTGAACGATGAAAGAAGCAGGCAGAAAGAGGAACTGACTAATAAGGTAGCTTCAAGTGATTTATCAGAAGAAGAAAGAGTGGAAGCACATGAGCAGATAGAAGCATTGGCTGAAATGTCAACCAAAGAGGATATGTTAGAGACTATGATTATTGCTCTTGGTTATAAAGATGCATTGGTACGGGCAGAGGGAGATCAAATCCAGATTACCGTAAAGGCCGATAAAAAGGATGCAGGTGCAGCGAACGAAATTATTCAGATGGTCACAAAAGAAATTGGTAAAACAAATGCAGTTGCGGTTGAATTCCAGCCGGAAAAATAAGTTCCACCACCCAAGGCAATATCGGTGAGCAGCCGATATTGTTTTTATATGCTGAAAAATATGTAAACCGTTTGTTTATGCTTACTTAATAAATCATCCAGTAGTTTTTAAGGCGGTTCCTTCTGTATAATTTTTTTACTTTCATTAGGGCTGTTTTTTGATAGGATATGAACTCCTGCCAAGCAGGTATGCTCGGTTTTGTTAACGAAGTATAATTTTATATACATAAAAAAAAGGAAAGTAAGGTTCTTTTATCGAATTTATAAATAATCCATTAGTGTATATAGACAAATATAAATGTTTTAAATCCTGGTACAAAACGAGTTGGAGGAATGTCTGAAGTGAAATTTTTTGATAGTACCTGTTCCACTGACAAACTAGAAATATACGTAAGGTGATAGGTAATTATGAAAATTGTATTTCTACCTGATATTATAGTATCATATTAGTATCTGGTCATAAATAGGAGGGGTGGTTCCTGATGAAAGTACAGGAAATTAGAGAAATTATAAAATTAATTAACCAAACAGGTATAAAAGAGTTTGAGTTTGAACAAGAGGGTACTAAAATAAAAATAATTAAAGGTACTGGATCAGAAAGTACTATACATACGACTGAGGTACCGGTACTTGCTGAGCCAGCAGTACACTCAATACCACAACAGGAAAGTCAACCATTGTTAAAAGAAGAGAAACGGCCAGTAGTGGAACAAAATGCAGAACAAACATCAAATCTTCATAAAATCACTTCACCGATGGTTGGTACATTTTATGTGTCCTCATCTCCTGAGGACGACGCTTATATAAAATTGGGTGATAAAGTTAAGAAAGATACAATTGTTTGCATAGTGGAAGCAATGAAATTATTTAATGAAATTGAAGCGGAAGTTACCGGAGAGATTGTAGAAATATTAGTAGAAAATGGTCAATTGGTTGAATACGGTCAACCTCTGTTTTTAGTAAAAGGCGAATAGGAGGAACCGGATTATGATAAAGAAAGTGTTGATTGCAAACCGTGGTGAAATTGCTGTACGGATTATCAGGGCTTGCAAGGAATTAGATATTGAAACAGTTGCTGTCTATTCAGAGGCCGATAAAACGGCTCTGCATGTACAAATTGCGGATGAAGCCTATTGTATAGGGCCTAAAGCTTCCAAGGACAGTTATTTGAATATAGCCAATATCATTAGCTTAGCAAAATTAACTGGTTGTGATGCGATTCATCCGGGTTATGGTTTTTTAGCCGAAAATGCTGATTTTGCTGAGATGTGTAAAGAGTGTCATTTAATTTTTATCGGTCCATCAGCAGAAGCTATTTCAAAAATGGGTACAAAGGATGTTGCCAGGGAGACGATGCGTGCTGCCGGTGTGCCGGTAGTGCCGGGCTCGAGGGGTATTGTGGATGATGAAGAGGCAGCCATTCAAGTTGCTACTGAGATCGGATATCCAGTCATAATTAAAGCAACAGCCGGTGGTGGCGGAAAAGGGATTCGAATAGCCAGCGATGAAACTGAGCTGCTAAAAGGTCTCCGAATAACCCGTCAAGAAGCCCTGACGGCTTTTGGAAATCCGGGAGTATATATCGAGAAATTTATTGAAGATTTCCGTCATGTAGAAATTCAGGTTTTGGGTGATAGCCATGGCCATGTTATTCACCTGGGTGAAAGAGATTGTTCCATTCAAAGAAGGCTCCAAAAACTTGTGGAAGAAACACCATCGCCTGCGATTGATAGTGAAATGAGAAAAGAAATGGGTGAAGCGGCAGTCACTGCAGCAAAGGCTGTCGATTATACCGGAGCAGGAACGGTTGAGTTTATATACGATCACCGCAATCGTAAGTTTTATTTCATGGAGATGAATACAAGAATTCAGGTTGAACATCCTGTGACTGAAATGGTAACTGGAATTGATCTAATTAAAGAACAAATTAGGGTAGCTTCCGGTGAAAAATTATTGGTTGAACAAAGAGATGTTCAATTCAATGGCTGGGCGATTGAATGCCGAATCAATGCTGAAAATCCGAATAAAAACTTTATGCCATCAGCGGGTAAGGTAGAAATGTATCTTCCGCCTGGTGGGTTTGGCGTAAGGATTGACTCGGCAGCCTATACAGGCTATTTTATCCCGCCTTATTATGATTCTATGGTAGCGAAATTGATTGTCCATGCTCCAACACGGGATGAAGCTGTACGAAAAATGAAACGTGCACTTTCAGAATTTGTAATCGAAGGTATTGAAACTACCATACCCTTTCATTTAAAGTTAATGAACCATGATGTTTTTGTTTCTGGAGATTTTAACACAAAATTTCTTGAAACTTATGACGTTATGAATCCATAATAGAGATAGAAGATTTGGAGGTGTATGACATGGAAGAAAATCAAACAGTAGATTTAGAAAACTATGATGGTTTAGGGAAAGTAGAAATTGCCCCTGAAGTCATTGAGGTGATTACTGGTATAGCAGCAAGTGAAGTAGAAGGAATTGCCCAAATGAGAGGGAATTTCGCCTCAGGTGTTGTAGAAAAGCTTGGTAAAAAAAATCATGGTAAAGGCGTAAAAGTTGAACTTAATGAAGACAGCATTAAGATTGATGTATACTGTCTCGTGAAATTCGGTGTATCTATTCCAAAGGTTGCGCAGGAAGCACAAGAAAATATTCGCCAAACATTATTGAACATGACTGCTCTTGAAGCAACTGAAGTAAATGTTCATATTGTTGGTATACAATTTGAAACGGCTAAAATCGAATCAGATTACCTGGATACACTGTAATATGGTTAAATAACAGTGCCTAAGTATTATTTAATTTTTGGGCACTGGCAATAAAAGCACTCAGCTCATAAATGAACGTCCCCTGCAAAGTTAGTCACAATCTAACAGGGGGGACGTTTCAACTGCTGAGTGCTTTTGTTATCTGTCTGTTAAAAGGAATTTAAGCAGGAACACTAAAAGACAGTCGGTTTTTTTGTATATAGCTCATTAACAGGGAGATAATGGGTGATTGAGATGTTATGCACACCTTTGGGTAGTTGACAGTAGAATCAGTAATTGAACAATCTTTAAATGATGCTACTATACTACCTTTACTTGTAAGGATGTGTTATGATTTCATATATGATACGAAGGGCACAATGTTTAGTGCACTTTTCGAAGTAAAGGAGTAAGAATTATTCATGAAACGCAGAGAGGCAAGAGAAAAAGCTCTTCAAGCTCTTTTTCAAATAGATGTTGGGAAAGTGGAAAGAGAAATAGCAATAGAGCATGTGGTGGATGAAACTGAAGCAGATCCATATTTAATTAAACTGGTATATGGAACGACAGATCAATTGGAAAAAATTGATGCGCTTATTGAATCTAATTTAGAGAATTGGAAATTGAGCCGTCTTTCAAATATTGATCGTAATATTATAAGACTGACTTCGTACGAATTATTATTCAACGAAGAGGTTCCGCAGAACGCAGCCATTAATGAAGCAATTGAATTGGCTAAGCTGTTCGGAGATGACCAATCACCAAAATTTGTTAATGCGGTGTTATCTAAAATTAAAGAATCATTATAAAAAATAGAGATAAAGAAAAGATTTTAAGGAGGAGCTACTCTCATGCCGGCACAGATACTTAACGGAAAATTGATATCAGCAACTATCCGCGAAGAGATTGCCAGGGACGTTGCATTATTAAAGGAAGAAGGCATTACACCAGGTCTTGCCGTTATCCTGGTTGGAGATGACCAAGCATCTCAAACCTATGTGCGAAATAAAGAAAAAGCATGTGAACAGTTGGCGATGAAATCGGAGATAAACGTCTATCCGGCATCTATTTCCGAGAGTAAACTCCTTAATAAGCTTGTAGAACTGAATCATCGTCCGGATATACATGGGATTTTAGTTCAGTTACCCCTGCCCGATCACATTGACGAAAAACGTGTGATTGAAACGATTGACCCGGCCAAGGATGTAGATGGCTTCCATCCAATCAATATTGGCAGAATGATGACAAAGCAGGAGGCATTGTTGCCGTGCACACCGTTTGGGATATTAAAAATGGTTCAAAAAACAGGGATTGATATTTCCGGTAAACATGTGGTAGTTGTCGGACGAAGCAATATTGTCGGCAAACCTGTTGGACAACTGTTTTTAAACGAAAATGCAACGGTAACTTATTGTCATTCTAAAACAGTGAATCTGAGACACTTTACAAAACAAGCGGATATCCTGATTGCGGCGGTTGGAATCGCTAAAATGATTAAGGCTGATGATGTGAAAGAAGGCGCCATAGTAATTGACGTTGGCATGAACAGAGATGAATCGTATAAATTATGCGGTGATGTTGATTTTGATGATGTCATGCATAAAACTTCTTATATCACACCTGTTCCCGGTGGCGTTGGCCCTATGACGATCACTATGCTCATGCATAATACTCTCCAAGCCGCAAAAAAATCTTTGTTAAAAGGTAAAGAAGGATAATTATATTAAGCTGCCGAAAATTGCTATAATAACATTTACGGCAGTTTTTTTATGTGTAAAAAAATAATGTGAAGAGGGAGGCCATATCTGAATGGAGAAAAATCAATATTTAACTGTGGCCGCCTTAACCAAGTATATAAAACGCAAATTTGATGCAGACCCTAATCTGGCAGATATTTATGTGAAGGGTGAAATATCTAATTTCAAAAAGCATTCCAGCGGTCATATGTACTTGACGTTAAAGGATGATAAAACAAGAATTAATGCAGTCATGTTTGCTAAATCAGCCCAATCGCTCGCGTTTGCTCCTGAAAATGGAATGAAGGTTCTGTTGCGGGGCGAAATACGTGTCTATGAACCAACCGGCGGGTATCAAATGTACATAAGAGAGATGATGCCTGATGGAATCGGAGAATTGTTTATTGCATTTGAACAGCTAAAGAAAAAGCTTGAGCGTGAAGGTCTATTCGAGAGAATGCATAAACAGCCAATTCCTCTGTTTCCAGCTAAAATTGGTGTCATTACGTCTCCTACGGGAGCGGCAATTCGTGATATTATTACAACTTTAAAAAGGCGATATCCAATCGGTGAAATTTTAATTTTTCCGGCTTTGGTTCAAGGGAAACAGGCAGCACCCTCTATTGTAAAAGCAATTGAAGAAGCCAATGAGCATCCCATTGATGTCTTGATTGTCGGCAGAGGCGGTGGATCGATAGAGGAGCTATGGGCGTTTAATGAAGAAATCGTCGCAAGGGCGATATTTGCTTCCAAGATACCGATCATTTCAGCGGTTGGACATGAAACAGATACAACCATCAGTGATTTTGTTGCTGACTTAAGAGCGCCTACACCTACTGGGGCAGCTGAAATGGCAGCGCCAAAAGTAAGCGATATAGCAGAACGGATTTCCATAATGGAAACAAAGTTAATTCGCTATTCCCATCAGCGCATTGAGTCGGAAAAAAATCGGTTGTTATCTATTCATAAATCGTATGCTTTTAAATATCCACACTTGTTATATCAGCAGAAATTAGAGCAGCTTGATCGAGTGGCTGAGCGTATTTCACGGAACAGTAAACTTTATTTTCAGCGTAAACAAGATCAAGTGCTGGCACTTTCTAAATCGGTAGAGCGTAATATTCCGTTAAACACAATCGTAAGAAAAATGCGCGAAATCGAACAAATAGAGACTCGCATGAATCGAGCAACTGCCAATACAGTAAAAAGTAAGCAGCGCGAATACCTTAATATGGTGACACTTCTCGAGGCGGTCAGTCCTTTAAAGATCATGGAAAAAGGATTTGGACTTGTTTATAATGACGAAGAAAATCTGATAAAATCAACTAAATCTGTAAAAGTAGGCGATCAATTGAAAGTAGTCGTGCAAGATGGTGAAATCGATTGTACGGTTAATGATATTAGGGAGAGTGATTGATATGAGCAAAAAGGAAGAGATTGCTGTTACGTTTGAAGAAGCAATGACTAAACTGGAAGGAATTGTGGAACGCCTGGAAGATGGTGAAGTACCTTTGGAAGAGTCCATAAATCTATACAAAGAAGGAATGGAACTTTCAAAATGGTGCCATGATAAGCTTAAAACAGCTGAAGAGCAATTAACACTTATCATGAAAGAAGATGCTTTTAAACCGTTTGCCATTGATGAGGAGGAGTAATATGACAGAGTTTACTTCCTTCTTAAACGAAAATAAACATAAAATTGAGTCGAGAATGGAAGAGATTGTATCCAATTTAAACACACCGGCAACTCTTCAAAAGGCGATGGCGTATTCCTTGGATGCAGGGGGAAAAAGGCTTAGACCTTTATTGGTGATGGCCGTTTTGCAGGCTTTTGGCAAAAAAGCAGAGATTGGGCTTAATACGGCATGCGCCATTGAAATGATTCATACGTATTCTTTAATCCATGATGATCTGCCATGTATGGATGATGATGACTTAAGAAGAGGGAAGCCAACGAACCATAAAATATTTGGTGAAGGGATGGCAGTCCTTGCAGGGGATGCGCTTCTAACCCTCGCCTTTGAAGTCATTGCCAATCAATCCAAAGCTGATATAGAACCTTCCGTCCTTTTAGAACTGGTCTTGGAATTGGCAAAGGCAGCTGGGGCTGAAGGGATGGTTGGTGGCCAAGTGGCAGATATAGAAGGAGAAAAAAATGGCGTAGACTTACAAGGTCTTGAGTATATTCATGAAAATAAGACCGGTAAATTGCTGGGTTACAGTATTTTGGCTGGTGCTATACTTGCAGGGGCAAGCTCAGTACAGAAAGAAAAATTAAGGGAATTTTCCCGTCATCTTGGTTTAGCTTTCCAAATTCGCGATGATATCCTGGATGTCGAAGGATCAGAAAGTGTGATAGGAAAACCGGTTGGGAGCGATGTTTCCAACCATAAGAGTACATACCCATCCCTTTTAACGATGGAGAAAGCTAAATTAATGCTGGTCCAACATATTGATTCAGCAAGAACATTACTCTCCGAAATTGAGTGTGATGAGTCCTTGTTAGTAAAATTTGTTGAATTGGTAGGGAAGCGTGACCATTGATCTGGTTGTTTTTCCATCCAAATCCACTTACTTAAGATAGATGATGTATGCTATACTTTCTGATATCCAAGAGTGGTGCAGTATTCTAGTCGGTCTACCGTTCTGGAGAGTGAGCCTAAAAATTCACTAAAGGGCACATCGATGATGGTTCTTGGATTGGCCCGGGGCGCCCAGCCTTGGGTCGATTCAGGAAGTAAGGAATTAGGGCGATCCACAATGGCATGTGGGCGTTGACCCTGGTTCCGCGGAGGCTTTATTCTAATTTAGATTAGAATATTGGAAAACCTGCATAAACAGGAAACTGTGTGCAGCGTAGCCTGCCTTGAGTGAAATTTGAGGGGATTGTGATAAGGGCGTCTATACATCAGTTGGCCATTGATATATCTACTGCCATCGCATGAAATCGGTTTTGCAAAAGAGGCTAAGGAATCGGTTAAGGGCTGTCGGGGAAATCCCCTAGACTGTTCAATGACATATAGGAAGGATTAAGGTACGGACTAAGTGGCAATCCAGTCCAATTGACGGAAACGCAATTGAGTCAGGTTTAAAGGGAAACCGCCGATATGGCGACATTCGGTAACTGGCTGGGAAATCCTACTGGACCTAAGCCGTAAAATTAACTTCATATATGACCACTCATATACAATTCTTTGAAAAAGCTTGCTGCTGGCAGGCTTTATTTTGCATATAGGATGGGTTGACATACATTATATGAAAAAAATATTGAAACAATCAGCGAGATGGACGATGATCATAACTGTTATTACGTTTCTCCTTGCGGCTATTTTTACTGTCATTTCTACTATTGCTTTAAATGGAGTTGGATGGGTAAGTGGCATAGCGATTGTTCTTAGCATTGTACTTATTGGTATCTTCTTTGATATGATTGGTATTGCAGCTACTGCTGCTGATGAAGTCCCATTTCATGCAATGGCTTCCAATCGAATTCAAGGTGCGAAACATTCCATAAGCATTATTCGAAATGCCGATCGATTTGCAAGCTTCTGTAATGATGTCATTGGGGATATTTCGGGAATCGTGAGTGGGACAGCGACTGCGATCGTGATTGTGCAATTATCAATTAGCTTTAACTGGGAAGAAGCCTCCTTAACTGAAAACGTTGGCTCGATTATTCTTACTAGTTTAATCGCTGCTTTAACAGTAGGCGGTAAAGCAATGGGGAAAACCCTTGCAATCCGCTATTCAAAGGATATTATATTTGCAGTGGGCAAATTATTGTACTTCCTTGAGAAACATTTCCAAATTGTTATAATAAAAGAAAATAAGGGAAAGCGACCCAAGCGTCCCAAAAGAAAACGAAATGAAAGTGAGTGATCCTGATGGATTTATTATCCATAAAAGACCCCTCTTTTCTTAAAAAGATGTCCAATACGGAATTGGAGTCTTTGTCACAGGATATAAGAGAATTCTTAATAAAAAAACTATCTGTTACTGGCGGACACATTGGCCCCAACTTGGGTGTAGTGGAATTAACACTCGCTTTACATAAGGAGTTTAATAGTCCCCAGGATAAATTTTTATGGGATGTAGGACATCAGTCTTATGTTCATAAAATATTGACGGGTCGAGCATGCCAGTTTGAAACTCTCCGTCAATATAAAGGACTTTGCGGGTTTCCAAAGATGAATGAAAGTGAGCATGATGTTTGGGAAACCGGGCACAGTTCAACATCATTATCAGCTGCAATGGGCATGGCAATCGCCCGTGATCTCAAAAAAGAAAAAAGCTTTATCGTCCCTATTATAGGTGATGGTGCTTTAACAGGTGGTATGGCCCTAGAAGCATTAAACCATATAGGACATGAGAAAAAGGATATGATTGTTGTCCTTAACGATAACGAAATGTCCATTGCTCCCAACGTAGGTGCCCTTCATTCTATTCTAGGAAGAATGAGAACAGGAGGAAAATACAACTACGTTAAAGACGAGCTTGAACAACTGCTTAAAAAAATTCCGGCTGTGGGTGGCAAACTTGCCAATACAGCTGAACGTATAAAAGACAGTTTGAAGTATCTGGTTGTTTCCGGGATGTTTTTTGAGGAACTGGGCTTTACATATTTAGGTCCGGTTGATGGACACGACTTTGAAGAACTGTCTGAAAATCTTAAATATGCTAAAAAAACAAAAGGTCCTGTTCTTTTGCACGTGATAACGAAAAAAGGAAAAGGCTATAATCCTGCTGAAACAGATGCGGTTGGTACGTGGCATGGTACGGGTCCGTATAAAATCGAGACAGGTGATTTAATCAAGGAATTGAATGCACCACCAGCATGGAGTGCACTTGTCAGTGAAACAGTTAGGAGATTAGCCCGTGAGGACGAGCGTATTGTAGCGATTACTCCAGCAATGCCTGTCGGTTCGAAGTTGCTCGGTTTTGCTTCTGAATTCCCTGATCGAATGTTTGATGTGGGAATTGCGGAACAGCATGCAACTACTGTTGCTGCAGGACTTGCAACACAGGGAATGAAACCATTCTTAGCGATTTATTCTACATTCTTGCAACGTGCATATGACCAAGTACTTCATGATATATGCCGACAAAAATTAAATGTCTTTATTGGAATTGATCGGGCAGGATTGGTGGGGGCTGATGGAGAAACACATCAAGGTGTGTTTGATATCACCTTCCTGCGTCCAATGCCCAATATGGTTATCATGATGCCTAAGGATGAAAATGAAGGGCAGCATATGGTCAATACAGCTATTCAATATAATGATGGTCCAATTGCCATGCGTTTTCCAAGAGGCAATGGATTGGGAGTACCAATGGATGAAGAACTGAAAACGATCCCGATTGGTTCATGGGAAGTTTTACGCGAGGGAAATGATGCTGTTATATTAACATTTGGTACAACTATTCCAATGGCAATGGAGGCGGCTGAAAGACTTCATAAGGATAATATTCATGTGAAGGTTGTGAATGCCCGTTTTATAAAGCCTTTAGATGAAGTGATGCTTTCCGAATTAATGTCTTCTAATTTGCCAATTCTAACAGTAGAAGAAGCTGTTCTGCAGGGAGGATTCGGCAGCGCAGTACTCGAGTTTGCAGAGGAAAATGGTTTCCATAAAGCATATATCGAAAGAATTGGAATCCCAGATGAATTTATAGAACACGGAAGTGTCGGTAAATTGCTTGATGATATTGATCTAACTGCAGATGGTATTGTAGAAAAACTATCTAAGATGACCTATAAAGTAACGAAAAAGGCGTATTAAATATGAAAAAAGAACGTGTTGATGTATTGTTGGTTGAACGTGGATTAGCAGAAACAAGAGAAAAGGCAAAACGGGCTGTGATGGCTGGAATTGTTTATTCAAATGATTTGCGGATGGACAAAGCTGGGGAAAAAATTGCAATAGACGCACCGCTGATGATAAAAGGTGAGATAATGCCATATGTATCAAGAGGCGGGTATAAGCTAGAAAAGGCAATGGAGACATTTAATATTTCCGTTAAGGACAAACTGATGATTGATATTGGATCATCTACAGGGGGCTTTACAGATTGTGCCCTTCAAAATGGTGCAAGAAAATCGTATGCTGTAGATGTCGGATATAATCAATTAGCTTGGAAACTGCGACAGGATCCTCGGGTAGTCGTAATGGAAAGAACAAATTTCCGCCACTCCGTACCTGAAGATTTTACAGAGGGGTTACCTGAATTCGCCACTATTGATGTTTCCTTCATATCTTTGAAGCTGATCTTACCGGCTTTAAAACGCATACTGGTAGCTGGCAGTGATGTTGTCAGTCTTGTTAAACCGCAATTTGAAGCTGGACGCGATCAGGTCGGTAAAAAAGGGATCATACGCGATAAAAAGGTCCATCTTCAAGTGGTCGAAAAAATTAGGGATTTTGCTGTTCAGGAAGGCTTTATTCTGAAGGAAGCCACTTTTAGCCCCATAACAGGCGGGGATGGCAATATTGAGTTTTTATTCCATTTATACTGGCCCGGAGAAAATTCCAGTGCAAAACAGGATGTTGATGTGAATCTTGAACAAGTTGTGGAAGAGGCACATAAAGCATTAAAAACCAATAAAGGTGAAGAGAATTAAAATAATTAATCCCTCGGTAGCTTTTGCTTCGGGGGATTATTTCTTATGCAATCTTTGCATAAAAATACATGTACATTTACGACAAAATCCGCTAACATTAGGAATGGAAGGCATTATATTGAGGAGTGTCAGTCAATGAATAAAGGACAAAGACATATAAAAATACGTGAAATAATTACAAATAATAATATTGAAACACAAGATGACTTAGTGGACATTTTAAGAGCGGAAGGGGTAAATGTTACGCAGGCCACTGTGTCAAGAGACATAAAAGAACTGCACCTGGCAAAAGTTCCAATGCAGGATGGCCGCTATAAATACAGTTTGCCGGCAGATCAGCGTTTCAACCCTTTGCAAAAACTTAAACGAGCTTTAGTTGATGCGTTTGTGCGCATTGACTCAGCCAATAACTTATTAGTCATGAAAACTTTACCTGGTAATGCCCAGGCAATTGGTGTTTTAATGGACAATCTCGATTGGGAAGAGATACTTGGAACGATTTGTGGAGATGATACTTGCTTAATTATTTGCAAAGATGCAAAAGATGCTGAAATCATATCAAAACGTTTTCTGGATATGCTTTAAGAAAGTTGGGATGAACAGATGTTATTGGAACTCTCCATACGTAATTTCGCCATCATAGAATCACAGGTACTTTCATTGGATAAAGGACTGACTGTACTTACCGGTGAAACAGGTGCCGGTAAGTCCATTATTATCGATGCAGTGCAACTATTGGCCGGAGGTCGCGGATCGTCTGAATTTATTAGACATGGTGAAGAGAAAGCAGAACTGGAAGGCTTGTTTCAACTCCCGAACGACTTGCATCCAGCCATACAGAAAGCGAAGGAATTTGGCATCGAGACGGAAGAAAATACAATCATTATAAGAAGGGATATGTATACTTCAGGGAAAAGTGTATGCCGGATTAATGGGAAAATGGTCACAATCTCCACCTTAAGAGAGGTAGGGAGAAAATTAATTGATATCCATGGACAGCATGAACATCAAGAGTTAATGGATCCAGATTTTCATCTTCCGTTATTAGATCAATTTGGCGAAAGAGATATTAAACAATCCCTGACAGAATATCGTAAGCTTTATAAACAATATAATGAGACAAGGCAACAAATGAAGAAATTAAGTGAAAATGAGCAGCAAATGGCTCATAGACTTGATTTAATCCAATTTCAATTTGAGGAAATTCAAAAGGCTGAACTCGAGTTGGATGAGGAAGAGAGATTAGTTGAAGAAAAGCAAAAACTCAGTAACTTTGAAAAGGTTCATCAAAGTTTACATAATTCTTATATGTCCTTAAATAATGAAAATGGGGGACTGGATTGGGTTGGAAATGCGATGACTGACCTGGAAGGAATCGAAAATCTTGATGAACAATATAAAGAGTTATCTGAATCCGTTAAAAATGCATTCTATATTCTCGAGGATGCAAAAACTTTAATCCGCTCACAACTGGATTTGCTGGAATTTGATCCAGAAAGACTTCATGATATTGATGCCAGGCTTAATGAAATACATCATTTAAAACGTAAATATGGTAAGTCGATACGGGATATACTAGAGTACAGTGCCGCAATTGAAGAGGAAATTGACACGATTTTAAATCGGGAGACTCATCTCGAAAAATTAAAGAGCCAGCTTTCCGCTTTAGAGAAAGAAGTTATTCTGGAAGGTGAAAATCTTTCAGAGTTGAGACATAAGTATGCATGTCTTTTAACAGATGCAATCCATCGTGAACTGAAAGAACTTTATATGGATAAAGCTGTATTTGAAGTGTATTTTCATCACTCCGGGCAAAATCATTCCGAAACAATAGGAGAGAATGGGTTGGATCAAGTGGAATTTTATATTTCTGCCAATCCTGGTGAGCCTGTTAAGCCGCTTTCCAAAACTGCCTCAGGTGGAGAATTGTCACGGATTATGCTGGCAATCAAGAATATTTTCTCTCAACATCAGGGAATCACTTCCATTATTTTCGATGAAGTAGATACAGGAGTCAGCGGCCGTGTTGCACAGTCGATAGCTGAAAAGATTTATCGAGTTTCGGAAGGTTCACAGGTTTTATGTATCAGTCATTTGCCACAAGTGGCAGCAATGGCAGACATCCATTTGTTTATTTCTAAGGAGATTGCAGGAGGACGAACAAAAACAAATGTAAAACCGCTCAAAAAAGAGGAACGTGTAAAAGAAATAGGTCGTATGATTTCGGGTAAAGAATTAACAGCTTTAACAGAAGAACATGTTAAAGAAATGCTGGATTCGGCTGATCAAATTAAATACACTATTGGAGCAAACTGAGGATTAATCTCCTCAGTTTTTTCATTTTATTGTAGCCTTATTAAAGTTATCTTAGGTAAATATTTTACCATTGTTATTACTATCCATTATGGGTAGCTTTTTATTTTGTTCTTTTGTTATAAAGTCAATCGCTCTCGGCAAAATTATAAGGGTAGCCATAGAAACGAGGAGAGTGAATGGATGAAATCGATCTCAACAAGAAAATATTTCGGTGTATTTCTCCTTGTTTCGCTGTTAGCCATTATTTTTAGCCACCCAATGCAAAAATATTTTGAAATTCCCACCAAACTAACCTTATTTGAAGGTCAAAATAAATCATTTGAAAAAAGTCAGTTTTTAAAAGCAGAAGTGGTCTCTGCAAACTCTGGGGTTTTAATTGAAAATCGTTCCACAGCTCTAAGGATTAAGGGCTCCAAAAGTGGTAATAATCAAGTTGTTTTTAATATTGCGGGGATCCCTGTTAAAAAAGTTGATATTGAAGTATTACAGGATTTTAAAGTGATACCGGGAGGACAATCAATTGGTGTTAAATTAAATACTTTAGGTGTCCTTGTAGTTGGCCATCATCAAATAGCAACGGAGAAAGGTAATCTTTCACCTGGTGAAATTTCCGGTGTGCAAGTTGGTGATATTATTACAGCCATCAATGGGAAATCGATTACTAAGATGCAGGATGTTTCCCCTTTTGTTCAAGAATTTGAGAAGAATAATAAACCATTAATTGTGGATATATTTCGCGATAATGTGAAGCTGACTAAACAATTATCTCCCTTAAAGGATAGGAATGAGAAGGTTTTTAAATTGGGTCTTTATATTCGGGACTCAGCAGCAGGTATTGGTACGATGACCTTTTACCATCCTCAAACAAGAAAATATGGAGCTTTAGGTCATGTTATTTCAGATATGGATACAAAAAAGCCAATTGTAGTGAAGGATGGTCAGATTGTAAAATCAACTGTTACTTCAATTGAAAAAGGCAGCAATGGGAATCCTGGTGAAAAGTTAGCTCGTTTTGCAGCTGACCGGGAAATTATCGGGAACATTAACCGAAACTCTCCATTTGGCATATTTGGACGGCTAAATCGGCAAGTGGACAATGGAATAAATAATTCACCAATGCCAATTGCTTTATCAAATGAAGTGGAGGAAGGGCCAGCCGAAATCTATACAGTAGTGGATGGAAATAAGGTAGAGAAATTTGATATTGAAATAATCAGTACGATACCACAAAAGTTTCCAGCTACTAAAGGCATGGTCCTTAAAGTCACGGATAAAGAATTATTAAGCAAGACTGGCGGCATTGTCCAAGGAATGAGCGGAAGCCCGATTATTCAAAATGGAAAGGTTATTGGTGCTGTTACACACGTTTTTGTCAATGATCCAACAAGCGGGTATGGTGTTCATATTGAATGGATGCTTAATGAAGCTGGAATTGATATCTATCAACAGGAACAAGAAGCAGGTTAATTCAGCCTGCTTTTCCTTATTTAGTGTAATAAAAATAAAATACAGAAGTCTCGACAATTTGCGGGAAAAACCCGCAGCATAAGATGAAAACAGTCGAAAAAAAGAGGAATCAGGAGCAAAACTTGTAATAATAAATAATTTTAAGCATTTTTTAATTTTTCACTGCTTTTTATATTGCAATGTCGAATTTCTCAGTTAGAATTAATAATAGTAATGTTAGAAAATAAAGGAAATGTCTGAGGAGGATATCTGGTTGAAAAAAATAAAAGTATGTATCGTTGATGACAATCGTGAACTTGTCGCTTTATTGGAAGAGTATATATCAGAACAGCCGGATATGGAAATTATAGGAGTTGCACATAATGGACAGGATTGTTTAAGTATGCTGGAACAACAAACTCCAGATGTTCTAGTACTTGATATCATTATGCCGCATTTGGATGGTCTGGCCGTTTTGGAGCGAATTAAGGATTCTCAAAAAGGAACGAGTGTTCCAAATGTCATCATGTTAACTGCTTTTGGCCAGGAAGATGTTACAAAAAAAGCGGTTGAACTGGGAGCATCCTATTTTATTCTTAAACCATTTGATATGGATCATCTTGTCAATCATATCAGACAAACAGGTGAAAAGGGTGCGGGTATAGCAAGATCAAGCACATATACACCACGTCAGCCTTCTGAATCAAAGCCTATTAACCTGGATGCAAGTATCACCAGTATCATTCACGAGATTGGTGTACCAGCGCATATTAAAGGTTATATGTATTTACGTGAAGCTATTTCTATGGTTTATAACGACATTGAACTGCTTGGTTCGATTACAAAAGTCCTTTATCCGGATATCGCCAAAAAATTTAACACAACTGCTAGCCGTGTGGAACGTGCCATCCGCCATGCGATTGAGGTGGCTTGGAGCAGAGGCAATATTGAATCCATATCCTCATTATTCGGTTATACAGTCAGCATGACAAAAGCGAAACCTACAAATAGTGAGTTCATCGCAATGGTCGCAGATAAACTTCGCCTTGAGCATAAAGCTTCTTAATGGCTTTCATGCCTCTATATTTTTAATATGAGAGAGGCAGGATTTTGTAAGGTATGATTATTTTATAATATAATATACGATTATCCAGTTCATAATAATGAAAGAGGTATCTGTGAAATGACATCCTCATGGATACTTCTTATCTTCCTATCATCAGCCCCGAATTACTGAATTATTACTTGCATATGTCAACCGCAAAGTTTTTGCCTTAGTCTCTTAGCCGAATGCCCCCCTAATTATATTGTGCCATCAAACAGTGTTATTGGTCTGATACAAATATTAATTAATACAGCCGATTAACTTCATAACTAATGAACAACAACCTTCCCTATTTCTTAATATTTGGAACGTAAGCTTGCCGAATATTGTCTTAGAAGATGAATGCTTTAAATAGACTATTATAGGGAATAGGTATCTATATGTATGAAGCGGAGGTATGAATCTTGACATTAATTTTTGGACACAGAGGGTATGCTGCCGTATATCCTGAAAACACCATGATTTCTTTTATAGAAGCCTACAATACAGGCGCAGATGGAATTGAATTAGATGTACAATTAACAGCCGATGGAGAGCTTGTTGTGATCCATGATGCAACGGTTGACCGTACGACGGACTCAAAAGGATATGTCCGTGATTTTCCTCTTCAAGAGATTAAAAAGTTCAATGCAGCCAACAACTCCAAAACAGTGGAATTTGCGAGTATACCAACCCTTCGTGAAGTAATGGATTGGTTAGCTACGAATGAATTGCTATTGAACATAGAATTAAAAAATGGGGTAATTCCTTATCAGGGAATGGAAGAGAAAGTAATCGAAATGATTCGGGAATATGGTATGGAAAAAAGAACGATTTTATCTTCGTTTGATCATTACAGTATGGTGTATTGCCATCGTTTAGCTCCTGAGATTGAAACAGCACCATTATACTCGGATGGGCTATTTATGCCCTGGATTTATGCAAGTTCGATAAAAGCAAAAGGAATTCATCCTAAATATAGGGCCGCTCCGAATGAAATCATTGAGGAATCCATGAAAGCAGGAATAGCTGTCAGGCCTTATACAGTCAATCGCAAGGGCGATATGAAGCGATTGTTTAAGGTGGGCTGCACTGCATTTATTACGGATGATCCGGACACGGCCATTCAGATTAGAAAACAATATCAATAATTTCATCTACCTCATTTTAAAAGTTGGGATAATTATCCAATATTAATAAAAAGAGATGATGAAATTGAAATGATACAGCACCGACTGGGGTTATACCCAGTCTTTTTTTATTTTATTCCAAAACAAGGAAAGACGGCTATTACTCATTGTTCTAATAAGTTTAGATAATACGCGGACTCGGACTCCCCTTTTTCACGTATTAGATTTAAAGAAATATGCCCTCTTTAAGAATCTTTTATTTTATTAAAAGATTGCAGATCGTAAATGTTAATGAGGAATAGGCCAAGGAATACAGAAAGTGTATAGGAATAGTATTATTTTTAATACCATTTATTGAATGGTAATTTTTTATTAAAAAGGACAAAGATTTAGTAGATAAGAATGCCATTTCTTACATTCGTAAAATCTCAAAAAGTTGTGGGAAGATTGTGAAGGATTAGTGGTTGTACACACCGAATAAAAGATTAAAGTACTTATAATCTGATGAATGAGAGGGATAATTGTGAAGTGGTTGGGAATTTTAGTTGTTCTCATTGTAATAATATTTTTAGTAGAAAAAAGCGCCCAAAAATTCCTCGGTATAAAGAAACAAGACATTTCTGAAACGCCTGGTAAAAACATTGATAATTGGGGAAGAACGATCCTACTTATTCTTTTTTTTGTCGCCTATCTCATTGCGCTTGCAGTGGAGTCAGAATCATTACTGAAATGGCTTTGGTTTGTATTTATGATAGTGTTAACATGGTTTCAGGCTATACTGGAATGGAAGTATTTAAAAGAATCAAACCAGTACATTTTGACACTTATAAGTTCGACGATAATAGCTATTATTATTTTTTTCTATATTATTATTTTTTATAGTTAAAAGGAGATTTGGCTTTGTCAAGCACGTTATATCAGTCGATTCAGCAGTTTTAATAACTATAAGCAATTTTTTGGTTTACATATGGGGGCATAATTGCAATTGTTAGTTAAGTGAAATGTTTGGTTAGAGGGTTATATCTTATAAGCAGGATACAGAATCACCTATCTACACTTATGCTTAAAAGGTAAAGTTGCAGAGGCTTACAGAAGGTACGTAGAAGAGGGCCAATAAAAAGACAGCACTTCATGGGTAGTGACCCCTAAAAGTTAGTTTTTTTTACTCTAACTCTTGGGGTACGGCACCCATTATGTGCTGTCTTTTTTACGTATCTCCATTCTTCACTTACGTACAGATTTTTCATTAAATCGTTTCTGGACTTTATTGCGTTTTCGATCACGGTAAAAAACGAATCCGGCAATAAAAGAAAGTCCGCCAATAAATAATAGCAATCCCAGTAAAAATTGAAGCCAGAGGGCAGGAAGCATAGGAGAGAGTCTGCCAAAAATCATATCTCTCATCCATTTGATTCCAAGTGCTGTAAGAAGACCTGGTATTAACAATAGCGCAAAGGCGAATATCCGTTGCAATTCATCACGTCCTGATTAGGTATTTTCTACCTTCAACTTTATAAAATATAGAAAATTTGTCAAGTTTATTCAAATCACTTATGATAATAGAAACCGTGAAAACATTTTCATGATTCTGAACTCTCTCTTCGGAAGGAGGAAATCGCCTTGCAAACAGTCGTGATCATTGGTGCTGGTATGGGTGGGTTATCTATATTAAAAATTTTGCTGGATTCAAAAGATTATCAGGTAATTGGGGTCGTTGACCGTTATCAGGATGCCGCTGGCCTACAATTGGCTAAGAAAAGACAAATAAAAACAGGCAGTGACTGGATCGGTTTTTTAGATAGTAACCCTGATATTGTTATTGAAGTGACAGGGAATGAGCAGGTTTATCAAGAAATAGCCCGATACAAAAGGAATAATACTCTTTTGGTTCACGGACAAATTGCCTTCCTGTTAGCTAACCTTATTCAGGAAAAAGAAATTCTGATTAAGAAATCGAAAGAAGAGGCTTATTTGCATGAATTAGTTTTGAATGCAACTGATAATGGCATGGTACTTATTAATCCGGAAGAGAGAGTTATTTTTTATAATCAGGCTGCTGCAACAATCACTGGTGTAGCTAGGGAAAGAGCAATTGGGCAGCACATACATAAAGTGATCCCTGCTTCTGGTCTTCCTAATATCCTCATATCAGGAAAAACAGAAAGCAATCAACGGGCTCACCTGGAGAAAGATTTAGATATCATTACAACAAGAATGCCTATATTTAATGAAAAAGGCGATTTACTTGGTGCTCTGGCTGTATTTAAAGGTATTACTGAATTTACAAGTTTGGCAGAGGAAATTACAAATTTAAAACATATTCAAAACATGCTTGAGGCGATTATTCACTCGAGTGAGGATGCGATAACTGTAGTAGATGAGGATGGAAAAGGAATCTTAATTAATCCTGCCTATACCCGAATCACTGGATTAACAAAAGAAGATGTCCTCGGTAAACCTGCAACGGCAGACATTGCAGAGGGGAAAAGTATGCATATGCAGGTATTAAGGACGAAAAAACCAGTTCGTGGCGTACGAATGAAGGTTGGGTCTTCAAATCGGGATGTTGTGGTCAATGTGGCACCAATCATGGTAAATGGGGATTTAAGGGGGAGTGTTGGTGTCATCCACGACCTTTCTGAAATACAAAGCTTAACACAGGAATTGAAAAGAGCAAGACAAATCATAAGAAATCTGGAAGCAAAATATACGTTTGATGATATTATTGGCCAATCAAAAGAAATGAGATGGGCTATGGAACAGGCGCGCTTATGCGCCCGTACGCCTGTTACTGTATTGCTGAGAGGTGAATCGGGTACTGGGAAGGAACTGTTTGCTCATGCAATCCATAACGCAAGTGATCGAAAATATAATACATTCATTCGTGTAAATTGTGCTGCAATATCGGAATCTCTTTTGGAAAGTGAGTTATTTGGTTATGAAGAAGGAGCCTTTTCAGGTGCTAAGAGAGGCGGAAAACGCGGGTTATTTGAGGAAGCGAATAATGGCAGCATATTTCTTGATGAGATTGGCGAGCTATCTCAAAATATGCAGGCAAAACTGCTTCGTGTATTATAGGAGAATGAAATAGTCCGTGTAGGAGGGACAAAGCCTGTATCAATAAATGTCCGTGTCATAACAGCGACCAATGTGAATCTTGAGAAGGCAATTGCGAACGGAACTTTTAGGGAGGATTTATATTACCGCATTAACAGAATGCCTATTTTTATTGAACCATTAAAGGAACGGAAGGAAGACATTCCGCCATTATGCGCTCACTTAATCAAAAAATTAAATTTGGAGTATGGTCGTAATATTGAGGACATAAGTGGTGAAGCACTGATTATGCTACAGGAATATGATTGGACCGGTAATGTAAGGGAATTGGAAAATATATTGGGCCGGGCTATTATTTTTATGGAAGTTCATGAGAAAATTATACAAAAGAGACATTTTCCAGAAAAATCATTGAAAACGAATGAAGTATCCTCAACCAATATAATGGAAAATAGAGTACCCCTGAATGAGAAACAAAGTTTGGCAGAACAATTGCAGGAAGTGGAAAAAAGGATTATTAGGAGCACATTAGAAAAGCATAATGGAAATAAAACAGCCGCCAGCCGTGATCTGGGTTTATCGATTCGTAATTTTTATTATAAATTACAAAAGTTTGATCTTGTATAAATTTGCATGCTGAACTTTGCGTATATGCAATTTTTTGCATGGATTTATTGCGATAAATAATTTGAATGATTAGATAATCAAGAAAAGTTAGTTTGGCACGATTCTTGCATTAATAGTTAATGGACAGACCAGCCACTGGATAGAGGAGAAAATATCTCGAATGGGTTTAAATGAATCCTAGTTGTTTGTAGCAATTAAACATCATGATCTGTAAAAGCCAATAAAAGTGGATAGATATCTTTACATATTTTACGATGATGTAAGGAGTCGTCCATATAATTCCTTGGTGTGCAGTAAATCTTTAATCGGTCTGGTCCCTCTAGTTGAACCTGTGTGTTTAATCAGTCCAGCTAATCAGCTTCATTCTTTTTCCATAATAGGTTAAAGAAACTAGTGAAATATAACTTTGGATAGATAATAGAGAGGGGAAAAGAAAAAATGGAAATTTTTAAATATATGGAGCAGTATGATTATGAACAATTGCTTTTTGTACAGGATAAACAATCTGGATTGAAAGCTATTATTGCCATACATGATACCACCCTTGGCCCTGCACTTGGCGGTACAAGAATGTGGACTTACGACACGGAGGAAGCTGCGATAGAAGATGCTCTTCGATTGGCGAAGGGGATGACGTACAAAAATGCCGCTGCAGGCCTGAACCTTGGCGGAGGTAAAACAGTCATTATCGGGGATCCGCGTAAAGATAAGAATGAAGAAATGTTCAGGGCTTTTGGACGTTATATTCAGGGATTGAATGGAAGATACATTACGGCAGAAGATGTTGGGACAACAGTAGCTGATATGGATATTATTCATGAGGAAACAGATTATGTAACGGGAATCTCCCCTGCGTTTGGTTCATCAGGGAACCCGTCTCCTGTAACCGCTTACGGTGTATACAGGGGGATGAAGGCAGCGGCGAAAGAGGCTTTTGGATCCGATTCACTGGAAGGAAAAGTGATAGCTATTCAAGGTGTGGGAAATGTAGCCTACAATCTTTGCAAGCATCTTCATGAAGAGGGTGCACAATTGATAGTGACAGATATTAATAGAGAATCAGTGAATCGAGCCGTGGAGGATTTTGGTGCAAAAGCAGTGGACCCTGCTGATATTTACAGTGTTGATTGTGATATTTATGCCCCATGTGCGCTCGGTGCGACAATTAATGATGAAACCATTTCGCAAATTAAGGCACGAGTAATTGCTGGTGCAGCCAATAATCAATTAAAAGAAACGCGTCACGGAGATGCTATTCATGAGATGGGTATTGTCTATGCTCCTGATTACGTCATTAATGCAGGTGGTGTTATTAATGTCGCGGATGAATTATATGGGTATAACCAGGAACGGGCAATGAAAAAGGTAGAAGGCATCTACAACAATATTGAAAAAGTGATTGAGATTGCTAAGAGAGACGGGATTCCAACTTATGTTGCTGCTGACCGTATGGCTGAGGAAAGAATAGAAAAAATGAAACAATCCAGAAGCCAATTTTTATTAAACGGCCGTCATATTTTAAATCGTCGCCGTTAAGCAAACAAGGAAGGAGAGTCCGTATTTTTATATATTTACGGACTCTTGTTTTCTTTTGGGGAAATTCATGAGATAGATTTGGTTCCAGCCGGGTCTTCTATGTAATTTTTCTTAGGTAATTCTACCTATGTGGTAGGACAAGCAGTAGATACGTATAAGAGTTTAAAAGAAAGCGCTTCTCTTTTAGAGAAAATAAAAGATAAACGTATTGAATATAAAAAGTTAGGATGTGGATTTAAAAGTGGCAACGGAATATGATTTAGTCATTTTGGGCGGCGGAACCGGCGGCTATGTAGCGGCTATTCGAGCTTCACAGCTCGGTTTAAAAACAGCGATTGTCGAAAAAGGGAAATTAGGCGGAACATGTCTGCATGCCGGATGCATTCCATCAAAAGCACTATTACGCAGTGCTGAGGTCTATCAAACGGTTAAACATGCAGCTGAGTTTGGAGTGGAGGCATCAGAGCCCCGCTTAAATTTCCTTAAAGCACAGGAGAGAAAAGAAAGAATCGTGGCACAACTGCATAAAGGCGTGCACCATCTAATTAAACAAGGAAAAATCGATATATATGAAGGGTATGGGCGTATTTTAGGACCCTCTATTTTTTCACCGATGCCGGGGACCATTTCTGTAGAGATGAATAATGGAACGGAAAATGAAATGTTAATACCGAAAAATGTCATAATTGCTACAGGATCAAGGCCGAAATCCTTGCCAGGTTTAAAAGTTGACGGTGACTTTGTTATGTCTTCAGATGAAGCTTTACAGTTAACCGAACTACCGTCTTCCTTACTTGTTATTGGAGGTGGGGTCATAGGCGTCGAGTGGGCATCTATGATGGCGGATTTTGGAGTGGATGTAACAATTCTTGAGTATGCTGAGCGCATTATACCAACAGAAGATAGAGATATTTCAAAAGAGATGCAACGGCTCTTGAAGAAAAAAGGGATTAAGATTCTAACCCATGCAAAAGTGAAGCCTGAAACACTGCGAACTGAACAGGGGGTATCCATCTCTGCCGAACGGAATGGGAAAATGGAAGAATATCAGGCAGAAAAAATCCTTGTTTCTGTAGGCAGACAGGCAAATGTAGAGGGTATTGGCTTACAAAATACAGATATTAAGGTCGAAAAGGGTGTAATAGCGGTTAATGAGTTTTATCAAACAGAGGAATCGCATATTTATGCCATTGGTGATGTTATTGGAGGTTTGCAATTGGCACATGTGGCAAGCCACGAGGGAATCACGGCGGTAGAGCATATCGCAAATGAAAATCCGCACCCCCTCCAATATGATTTAATCACAAGATGTATATACAGCAGTCCCGAAGCAGCAAGTGTGGGGATTACAGAAGAAGAGGCTATTCAGCGCGGCCATAAGGTAAAGGTGGGGAAATTCCCATTCAAGGCGATTGGCAAGGCATTGGTCTTCGGAGAATCGGACGGCTTTGTGAAAATGATATCCGATAAAGAAACGGATGATCTGCTTGGTGTACATATGATTGGTCCACATGTTACAGATATGATTTCTGAGGCCGGCTTGGCCTTGGTTTTAAATGCAACGGCTTGGGAGGTAGCAGAAGCTATTCATCCACATCCTTCATTAACAGAAGCGATTGGGGAAGCAGCTTTGGCTGTTGATGGTAAAGCACTTCATTCTTGAAAAATATAGAACGAACAAAGAGGAGGTTTAATTAATGACAAAAAGTAAGCATGAGGCCCTTGGTTTAACAGATGAAACGGTAGTGAAAATATATGAAACAATGCTGTTGGCACGGCGCATAGATGAAAGAATGTGGCTATTAAACCGTTCAGGTAACATTCCGTTTGTTATTTCATGCCAGGGTCAGGAAGCAGCTCAGGTGGGAGCGGCGTTTGCCCTGGACAAGAATAAGGATTATGTGCTGCCATATTACCGCGATATGGGGGTCGTTCTAACTTTTGGAATGACACCTACTGAACTGATGCTGTCAGGGTTTGCTAAGCAAGAAGATCCAAATTCAGGGGGCAGGCAGATGCCTGGCCATTTTGGACAGAAGAAAAATCGGATCGTAACCGGATCATCACCGGTAACCACTCAAGTTCCGCATGCAGTCGGAATTGCATTGGCTGGAAAGATGGAAAAGAAAGATTTAGTGACATTTGTAACCTTTGGTGAGGGGTCATCAAATCAGGGAGATTTTCACGAAGGAGCCAATTTTGCCGGTGTACATAAACTTCCGGTTATTTTCATGGTTGAAAATAATAAATATGCCATATCAGTTCCGATTGAAAAACAATTAGCTTGTGAAAAGGTTTCTGATCGAGCAATTGGATATGGAATGCCGGGTGTTACCGTAGACGGAAATGATCCGCTTGAAGTATATAAAGTCGTCAAAGAAGCTGCAGACCGTGCTCGGCGCGGGGAAGGCCCTACTTTAATTGAGGCCATCTCCTACCGTCTTACTCCACATTCAAGTGATGATGATGATCGCAGCTACCGTGCTCCAGATGAAGTGGCTAAAGCAAAAACGAACGATCCAATTATCACATTTGGGGCTTATTTAAAGGAAATCGGCCTTATGGATGATGGGAAAGAAACGGAAATCAATGATCGAATCATGAAGATAGTGAATGAAGCAACAGATTACGCTGAAAATGCTCCATATGCAAAAGCGGAAGACGCTTTGAAATTTGTGTATGCTGAGTCGAAAGGAGAGTAAACGATGCCTGTCATTTCATATATCGATGCGATAACTATGGCGATGAGAGAAGAAATGGAACGTGATGAAAAAGTTTTTATTCTTGGTGAGGATGTAGGAAGAAAAGGAGGAGTTTTTAAGGCGACAAACGGGCTGTACGAACAATTTGGAGAAGAGCGTGTGATTGACACTCCTTTGGCAGAATCGGCTATCGCAGGTGTGGGAATCGGAGCAGCCATGTATGGTATGAGGCCGATTGCAGAAATGCAATTTGCGGATTTTATTATGCCGGCAGTAAACCAAATCATTTCTGAGGCAGCAAAAATCAGATATCGTTCCAATAATGACTGGCATTGTCCAATTGTCATTCGTGCTCCATACGGCGGCGGAGTACATGGCGCCTTGTATCATTCTCAATCAGTAGAGGCTATCTTTGCCAATCAGCCTGGATTAAAAATTGTTATGCCATCCACCCCCTATGATGCAAAAGGACTTTTAAAAGCAGCGATTCGTGATGAAGATCCTGTTCTTTTCTTTGAACATAAACGAGCCTACCGTCTGATTAAAGGACAGGTTCCAAATGATGACTATGTATTGCCGATTGGCAAAGCAGATGTGAAAAGAGAAGGCGATGACATTACAGTTATTACCTATGGATTATGTATTCACTTTGCCCTTCAGGCAGCCGAAAAATTGGCTAAGGATGGAATCTCCGTTCATGTTCTTGATTTAAGAACGGTCTATCCACTCGATAAGGATGCGGTTATTGAGGCTGCTTCTAAAACTGGTAAAGTTCTTTTAATTACAGAAGATACGAAGGAAGGGAGCATTATCAGCGAGGTTGCAGCCATTATTGCAGAGAACTGCCTTTTTGATTTAGACGCCCCTATTAAACGTTTGGCTGCGCCTGATGTACCGGCCATGCCTTATGCACCGACTATGGAAAAATATTTTATGGTCAATCCTGAAAAGGTAGAAAAAGCAATGAGAGAATTAGCAGAATTTTAAACTAAAACGGGGAAGGAGACACACACGAATGCCAATCGAACAGATGAAAATGCCTCAACTTGGGGAAAGCGTAACAGAAGGGACAATCTCTACTTGGCTCGTAAAACCAGGTGATCGGGTAAATAAATATGATCCGATTGCTGAAGTAATGACGGATAAAGTGAATGCTGAAGTTCCGTCTTCCTTTACAGGATTGATTGAAGAACTGATTGCAGCAGAGGGGCAAACAATTCCAGTTGGAGAAGTGATGTGCAGTATTCAAATCGAAGGATCGGGAAGTGGAGCAAAAGAGACAGCCAGGGAAGCGAAGACAGACTTTGTGGAGAAAGACAAAACATCCATCCAGACTGATCAATCCAATAAAGGACGATATTCACCGGCAGTATTAAAATTATCCCAGGAACATGGGATTGACCTTGGAAACGTGATCGGAAGCGGTACTGGCGGTCGGATCACCCGTAAAGATATTTTAAACGTGGTTGAGGCTGGTACGGATGTTCAAAATGCAAGTACAACAGAAAAAGACGAACCGGAGACCCGTGCTGAGCAGTCATTGAAATCTAAAATCTCCTCTGAAACAGTCGGAAAGCAGGAAGCAAGCATAAATGATTCGGTGGTAGAGAAAGGGGATTTGGCTATTCCGGTAACAGGGATCAGGAAAGCAATCGCACAAAACATGCTGCGTTCCAAGCAGGAGATTCCACATGCGTGGACAATGGTCGAAACAGATGTAACCAATATGGTTCAATACCGGGATTCTTTAAAGAATGAATTCAAGAAAAGAGAAGGTTATAACCTCACTTATTTTGCCTTTTTTATAAAGGCAGTTGCCCAAGCATTAAAGGAATTTCCTGAAATCAATTCCATGTGGGCCGGGGATAAAATTATCCGTAAAAAAGATATTAATATTTCAATAGCCGTGGCGACAGACGAGGCCTTGTTTGTCCCAGTTATTAAGAATGCGGATGAAAAAACGATAAAAGGAATAGCGCGTGAAATTAATGAATTGGCAGAAAAGGTCCGTACCGGTAAATTGAGATCTGAGGATATGAAGGGTGGTACCTTTACTGTTAACAATACCGGCTCATTCGGTTCCATTCAATCAATGGGGATTATCAATCACCCACAGGCTGCAATTCTTCAAGTAGAATCGATTGTAAAAAAACCAGTTGTCATGGAGGGAAACATGATTGCCATCCGTGATCGAGTAAATCTATGTCTTTCATTAGATCACCGTGTTCTTGATGGATGGGTTTGCGGAAGATTCTTAGCCAGAGTGAAAGAAATTCTTGAAAACATTACAAGTGATCATACACCGATATATTAATTGGAAGAAAGAAGGCCCACAGTTATGTGGCTCTTCTTTTTTCATTGAATCATTTCCCGAGAAATAAATGACTGAATGAATCGGAACTGCCGAAAAAAGCCTCATTAATTGGAAAGGATGCAGACTGGGAATTGATCTATCTCTATTATTTACAGGAAATAAACTAATAGATGAACAAATGATTGTTTAAGAGGAGAGAGCTTGGACAAATTCATTAATGGAAAAGGATTAGTAAATGGTCTTATTTAGAGTGGGGATAAATGGAAGTGTGGCACTTGTTAATAGATTAATTCTTCCTTTTATTGGATAAATCTTCCGTTCTCGTGCTAAGATGAATTTACATACTATTTCGTTAATTGGTGAAGGGAGGGAGCTTTCTTTTTTTTAGAAAGCAAGCTATGAATATAAAGGATGCAAGAATTAATAGATTTAAACAAGGAACAGAAGAAGAGTGGGTAAAAGCAGTTTCAACATCTTTAAAGGGGAAAGGAGTAGATACGTTACATACCCCAACATTTGAAAATATTATTTTGAAACCGCTTTATAATAAAGGCCCTGATAAAGATGAAGAACCCGGAAAACCACCTTATACGAGGGGAATCTATAAATATGGCTATCTTCACCAACCGTTAAAAATTTGCCAAGTAGCACGAGGAGAAAATCTCAAAGAAACAATAATCAAGTCTCTAGCAAATGGACAAAATACAATCTCTTTTGATGTTAATAGCATGCCTGATGAAGACCTAATTAATCTATTGGATAGTCTGCCGATTCAGAACTATCCTTTATTTCTATTGTCCGGTGATCGGCAAGAAATCCTTATGGAAAAACTAGTCCAAGTTCCGGGCCTATTTGGTCAACAGGTAACAGTGGCGCGAGATCCTATTACGGAATGGGCTGAAAAGGGGTCTATCCCAACTAAAGAAAACAATGTCTTATCTAGTTGGTTTCACCAGATAAAACTTTGGAATCAATCATCCCCAACTATTAAAACTATCCTAATTAATAGTAAGCCTTATCATGAATCAGGTGCAGACGCCGCCAAAGAGATTGCGTATGCATTATCTCTCGGTGCGCACTATGTATATGAAGGTATACAGGCAGGACTATCTCCAAAAGAAACGGCAGAAAAAATGGTTTTTTCATTTTCGATTGATTCTGTATTTTTTATGCAAATTTCCAAACTCCGTGCGGCACGAAAGCTCTGGTATGCGATCGGTAAAGCTTATGGGCAGGAAAATTCCTTTAAAATGGACATTCATGCACAGACCTCACAAAGAAACAAAACGAGTTTTGACCGTTATGTAAATCTCCTGCGTGCAACAAACGAAGCAATGGCAGCAGTGATTGGCAATTGTCAGTATCTTACAATAACTGCGTTTGATGAGATGTTAACCAAACATAGCTCGCTTGGGGAACGCCTGGCAAGGAATATTCCCCATATAATCAAGGAGGAGTCTATGTTAATGAAAACGGCTGATCCAGGCGGAGGCTCTTATTATTTAGAATCGTTGACAGATGATTTATGTCAGCAGGCATGGGATCAATTTCTTAAACTTGAGAAAAAGGGTGGTATTCTCTCGGAGTTAAAGAGAGAGCGTGTGCAGAGAGATCTGGCGGAGCAGGCTAAAAGCAGATTAACAGCTCTCGCCATCAAGAAAGAAAAAATAGTTGGTGTAAATATATACGCAAATCCAAAAGAAGAGCGCCCGGATATAGTACAGAATTTTAAAACGGTACCCATTATTCAAAAAGGAGAAAAAGAGATATATCCTCTTGAGCAAATCCGTTTAGCTTCTGAATTTGAAGCCATCCGTTCGATGAACCTTGCATGGGGTAGTAAAAGCCAGCAAGCGCCAAGAATTATGATAATTGGGCTGGGCAGTGTTTCTCAAGCTAAGCCGTATATGGATTTTTCAAAAGAACTATTGGCAGCCGGGGGGCTGAGCTACACAGAAAAGACTGAAATCATGGATAAAGAAATGTTGGAAGAAGCAATAAAAAACAGCCAGGCTCATTATATCATTATTTGTGGGGATGAAAATCATTTAGATGGTCCATTAATGCCTCTCAAAGAAGTCAACGGTATGCATATTTATGCAGCTGGGAATTTTAATTCAGTAAGTACAGGATTAAACTGGAAAATTATTGACCGCCATACAAATATGATCGACTTATTAACGATTCTTTCATCGATGCGGGAGGTAAAAGCATGAAGAAACCAGATTTTTCACAAATAGATTGGCAGGCCGCTCATGAATCTACGCCGAAAGTTACAAAAGAAAATTCGGACAGTCCTGTATTTGAAACAAATGAACAAATATCCTTAAAACCACTCTATAGCAGGGATGACATCAATCAGGTGGAACATGTTCCATCTTTCCCAGGAATTGCTCCCTTTACCCGTGGACCGTATGCAGCGATGTATGTAAACCGTCCATGGACTGTTCGTCAATATGCAGGTTTTTCTACGGCTGAAGAATCGAATGCTTTTTACAGAAGAAATCTGGAAATGGGTCAAAAAGGGTTGTCTGTTGCATTTGATTTAGCGACTCATCGAGGATATGATTCGGACCACCCGCGTGTGGTTGGGGATGTAGGAAAAGCAGGCGTCGCGATTGATTCAATTGAAGATATGAAAATCCTGTTTTCCGGTATTCCGCTGGAGAAGATGTCCGTTTCCATGACAATGAACGGAGCTGTATTACCTGTGATGGCGTTTTACATTGCTGCGGCAATTGAACAGGGTGTAAAACAAGCTCAGCTCACAGGAACCATCCAAAATGATATTTTAAAAGAATACATGGTACGGAATACGTATATTTATCCACCGGACATGTCGATGAAGATTATTGCGGATATTTTTGAATACACTTCCGCACATATGCCGAAATTCAACAGTATTTCCATCTCCGGTTATCATATGCAGGAGGCGGGAGCACCTGCAGACTTGGAGCTTGCCTACACATTGGCTGATGGATTGGAGTACGTGAAAACAGGTTTGAAAGCGGGCATTGCAATTGATACATTTGCCCCTCGCTTATCGTTTTTCTGGGGAATCGGCATGAACTATTTTATGGAAGTGGCCAAGCTTAGAGCAGCTCGGTTTTTATGGGCAAAACTTATGAAGCAGTTTGATCCGCAAAATGAGAAATCATTGGCACTTAGAACACATTCTCAAACATCAGGTTGGAGCCTTGCGGAGCAGGATCCTTTTAATAATATCGCCAGAACCTTGATAGAGGCGCATGCGGCTGCTCTTGGGCATACCCAGTCTTTACATACGAATGCATTTGATGAAGCAATTGCGTTGCCTACAGAGTTCTCAGCAAGTATCGCTAGAAATACCCAATTGTTTTTGCAAGAGGAACCTGGAATTACCAATGTCATAGATCCGTGGGGCGGATCTTATTATGTAGAATCTCTAACGAACAGTTTAATTGAGAAAGCATGGGCTCATTTAGAAGAGATCGAACAACTTGGCGGTATGGCAAAGGCAATAGAATCAGGCATCCCAAAAATGAGGATTGAGGAAGCCGCCGCACGTCGACAAGCAAAAATTGACTCGGGAGAAGAAGTGATTATCGGAATCAATCAATACACGACAGAAGAGAAAGAACAATTTGATATTCTTGAAATTGATAATTCAAAGGTCCGGGAACAGCAAATTAAGAGGCTCGAGATGATCAAAGGTAAGCGTAATCAGGATCAAGTAACAAAAACGCTGGTTGCAATAACTGAAGCAGCCCATACTGGAGAAGGAAATCTGTTGGAATTAGCTATAGAGGCAGCCATTGCGAGGGCGACTCTAGGTGAAATATCCGATGCGATTGAAGCTGTTTCTGGGCGTCATCGAGCTACGATTCGAACAATCAGTGGAGTCTATCGGTCCCATTATCGGGGGTCGGATAAAATAAATGAAGTCAGAGAATTAACGGAAGAATTTTTACTTAATGAGGGGCGCCGTCCTCGGATTCTAATCGCGAAGATGGGTCAGGATGGCCACGACCGTGGTGCAAAGATAGTTGCCTCGGCTTATGCAGACCTTGGATTTGATGTGGATATGGGTCCATTGTTCCAAACGCCGGAGGAATCTGCTAAACAGGCTGTCGAAAATGATGTGCATGTCATAGGGATGAGCTCCTTAGCGGGAGGACATAAAACACTCCTGCCTCAGTTGGCCAGTGAATTAAAAAAACTTGGCCGGGACGATATCGTAATCATTGCCGGAGGTGTCATTCCGGAACAGGATTATGAATATTTATTCGAAAATGGCGCTTCAGCCATATTCGGACCGGGGACCATCATACCGGAAGCGGCTATTAGGATTGTAAAAGAGATTTATAAAAGGCTAGGGTATGAGGAAGTGTCTGAAAATGACAGATTATAATCAACATATGAAAAGAGTATATAAGCGAGTCCATGATAAGCCGATTGATACTGATGCGCTTGTCCGGAACTTAAAAAGCGGTCAGTTACAAGCGTTATCAAAAGCTATTACATTAGTTGAAAGCAAAGGAGACGCTTATCGTACACAGGCTGAAGATGTTTTGCAGGCCCTTCTGCCCTGTACAGGAGATTCAATCAGAATAGGTATCAGCGGGGTGCCGGGAGCAGGGAAAAGCACCTTTATTGAGAATATGGGATTATACTTATGTGAGCTTGGATATAAAGTAGCTGTACTAGCCATTGACCCCAGCTCTTCTATTAGTGGAGGCAGTATCCTTGGAGATAAAACACGCATGGAAGAACTTTCAAAGCATCCCAATGCCTTTATTCGACCAACTCCATCAGGAGGAAAATTAGGCGGTGTCCATCGTAAAACACGGGAGAGTATGATGATGTGCGAAGCTGCCGGATATTCAGTTATCCTTGTGGAGACAGTTGGAGTAGGCCAAAGTGAGGCTGAAGTCAGGGATATGGTGGATTTTTTCTTGCTGCTGACTCTAACGGGTGCCGGAGATGAACTGCAAGGAATGAAAAAAGGGATTTTGGAGTTAGTAGACGGGGTTGCTGTGAATAAAGCAGACGGGGATAATGAAAGATTGGCTAGTCGGGCTAAAGAAGAGTACCGTCAGATCCTCCATGACCATATACCAGCCACAAAGGATTGGACAGTAAAAACATTTACTTGCTCCGCTTTACATAAAAAAGGACTAAATGAAATATGGGAATCGATCCTTGAATTTTGCGGATTTACAAAGGAAACGGGTGAATTCACGAATAGGAGAAAGCGGCAGGTAACAAAGTGGTTTGAGAAAGAATTGGAACACCAAATCATGGAGCACTTTTATGCAAATAAAGCGGTGCAGGAACTCTTGCCAATCGTAGGAGAGAAGGTTAGGAATGGAGATGAAATCGTTTCAAAGGCAGCCACGGAATTATTTCAACTGTATTTTCTCTCTAAAGATAAGTAAAATGAATAGTGATATATAAAAATTGGATAGCCGGTTGGCTATCCTCAAATTTAGGAGTATAGGGGGGTCTTCTTAATTAAAGATACTATTCCCCTGTACAAGGATACTAAACTTGCAAATGGAATATTTTATAAAATACAGCTGCTCTGATACTATATAGATAGCTCTGTTAGAAAGGAAGATGTAAAAGTGAGCATGAATTTTAATTTATTCATGAATGATGTGGTTCGCCAGGCGCGTGAGGAAATACAAAATGCAGGTTATACACAATTAACAACAATAGAAGAAGTAGATGAGGCATTAAATAATAAGGGAACGACGTTGGTAATGGTTAACTCTGTTTGTGGGTGTGCTGGAGGTATTGCTCGTCCTGCTGCTTATCATGCAGTGAATTATGATAAAAGGCCGGATCATTTGGTAACCGTCTTTGCTGGTCAGGATAAAGAAGCTACTGCCAGAGCGAGAGAATATTTTACGGGTTATCCGCCTTCCTCTCCGTCATTCGCTTTATTGAAGGATGGTAAAATCCTTAAGATGGTCGAGCGTCACGAGATTGAGGGGCATGAACCAGTAGAAGTAATTGAAAACCTGCAAAAAGCTTTTGATGAATATTGTGAAGAAGTTTAAAAGTAAACGATATAAACTAAGTCGATGTAGGGAACTATATTTAAAATAAGTGAATAAAAATAATTTTTATAAATAATTTAAATATAACTTTTATTAAAGAAGTGTCTATTCATGGCACTTCTTTTTTATGGATTATTTAAGAATTATACTCTTTATAGTAAATAAATAGATTATTCTAATATAATATTAAATATTTTGCAAAACAGTATTTATGTGTTAAAATACAATTTGTTGTATATATAATCAGTAAAAATCTTAAAAATAGTTTGGTAGTTTATTCGTGTACAGCCATAATACTATCAGCATGAAAACATAATATAGTGGGGGTAAAGGATAATGAAAAAGTGGTTACTTAGTTTATTGACAGTAGTATTGAGTGTTTCAGTATTAACGGCCTGTGGCAGTAAGGAAGAATCAAATAGTGGTTCTGGGAATGAAAAAGTTTTAAAAATGGCGACATCAGCTGATTATAAGCCATTCGAATATATCGATACAGCGAAAAGTGACGAAATTATTGGTTTTGACGTAGATTTGGCAAAAGCGATTGCTGGTAAACTTGGTTATGAAGTGCAGGTTGTCGATATGGATTTTGGCGGTTTGGTAACGGCCGTAAAAAATGGACAAGCTGATTTTGTTATGGCGGGGATGACTCCAACTGAGGAGCGTGAAAAGAATGTGGATTTCTCTGATATTTATTACACAGCGAACCATATGATTGTCACTTCAAAAGCTAACAAGATCGAATCTGTTAAAGACCTGGAAAATAAAACTGTCGGGGTACAAATGGGTTCTATTCAAGAAGAAAAAGCTCAGGAATTATCTAAAACAACAAAAATGACAGTTGAAAACCGTGACAAAATTCCTGAATTGGTACAGGAAATAAAATCTGAACGTTTTGATGCTGCCATTATTGAAGATTTGGTGGCACAAGGATATCTTGAAAAGAATGAGGATTTAACTGGTTTCCTTCTTGAAGGAGATGCAGAAGAAGTTGGATCTGCTATTGCTTTCAAAAAAGGCAGTGAATTGCGCGATCAATTTAATGCAGAGCTGAAAAAGATGAAAGAAAATGGAGAACTGGAAGAGTTAGTTCTAAAATGGTTTGGCGGAAATGCTGAATAAGAAAATTTCAGAAAGGGAGAGATCCCTTTCTGGAATTTTTCTTTTTATTAAATAGATAGGAGAAAATTTATGAATCTTGATTTTACAGATATTATTCCTTCCATGCCTTATATACTGGAAGGTGTTTATACGACCTTACAAATAGCAGCGCTGGCTGCTCTGTTTGGCTTCTTATTTGGAACGATTATAGCTTTGTGCAAAATAACGACTATTAAACCTCTTATTTGGATATCTGATTTTTATACATCCATATTCAGAGGTACTCCGTTAGTTCTACAATTGATGATCATTTATTTTGCTTCACCGCAATTATTTGGTTTTCAGATTGAAGGGTATTGGGCAGCAGTTCTGGCATTCTCTTTAAACTCAGCTGCATATATTTCCGAAATTATTCGTGGGGGAGTTCTTGCAGTCGATAAGGGCCAAAGGGAAGCGGCAATGGCGCTTGGTGTTCCATATAGCAGCATGATGGCCAATATCATCCTGCCGCAGGCATATAAAAATATTTTACCTGCCTTAATGAATGAATTCATTACGCTTACAAAGGAATCAGCGATTGTTACAACTATTGGCGTAATGGATATCATGAGACGTGCCTATCAAGTTGGGGGTCAAACCTTCCAATATTTAGAGCCGCTTCTTTTTGCAGGTTTAATTTACTACGTACTGGTTATGATTTTAACGCTGATCGGAAAAATGCTTGAAAAGAGGTTGCAGCATTGATGATAAAAGTAAATGAGCTATATAAAAGATATGGAAAGCTGGAAGTCCTTAAAGGAATTTCAACAGAGATAAAAGAGGGGGAAGTAATTGCTATTATTGGGCCATCCGGTTCCGGTAAATCAACCTTTCTCCGTTGTTTGAACTTAATGGAAAAACCAACTTCCGGCCAAGTTTGGATAAAGGATCAGGAGATTACGGCACCAAAAACAGATGTTTTGGCCATGCGCCAGAATGTAGGGATGGTTTTCCAGCACTTTTATCTATTTCCTCACAAAACGGTCTTGGAAAATATTATTTATGCTCCAATAAAGGTTCGCAAAGTAAAAAAAGAGCAAGCGAAAAAGGAAGCAATGGAATTACTCGCGAAAGTCGGAATGCAAGATAAGGCGGATGTGTATCCTGAGCGTCTCTCCGGCGGTCAAAAACAAAGGGTAGCTATTGCAAGAGCACTGGCCATGAAGCCTGAAATTATGCTGTTCGATGAACCGACTTCAGCACTTGATCCTGAAATGGTAAAAGAAGTTCTTGAAGTTATGAAGTCGCTGGTGACTTCTGGTATGACGATGGCAATTGTGACGCATGAAATGGGATTTGCCAAGGAAGTGGCCGATCGAGTATTGTTTTTGGATGGGGGCGTAATAGTCGAGGATGCTCCTCCAGCAGAGTTTTTCTCTCAACCCAAATCCGTCCGTGCCAAAGACTTCTTGCAAAAGGTACTTTAAAAAGTTTATGCTATGTTTAAAAAGATGGTCTGATGTCAGGGCGTCTTTTTTGCATTCAAATTGCCGGAAAGGTTGCTTCTATTATGTTTAAAATCGGTTATCGAACCATTAAAACGGCGATAGGAACGCCCATTGCTATTTATGTAGCCCAACTTATAGGGCTCCAAAGCTTCGCCTCCGCTGGAATTATAACAATTTTATGTATCCAGAGAACAAAGAAACGATCATTTAGGGCTGCTGGTGAACGTTTCTTTGCTTGTTCATTAGCGATGGTTTATTCCTATGCATTTTTTGAACTTCTCGGTTATACACCTCCTGCCATCGGATTAATGCTGTTGTTTTTTATTCCAACTACAGTTGCTTTAAACATATCTGGCGGTATTGTAACGAGCAGTGTTATTATTTTACATTTATACGCTTCAAAGTCGATCACATTAGCAAGTCTGCTTAATGAATTTTTACTTGTAGTAATCGGGATTACAGTTGCTTTTTTGGTTAACTTTTATATGCCAAACATGGAGCGGGAACTGGAAAAATACCGAGAAGAAATTGAAAAGCTCTATAGCATTATACTGAAGGAACTAAGTGAATACTTGGATACTGGGAAGAGTGTCTGGAGCGGCAAAGAAATCATAGAAGCAGAAGATTTAGTTCGGAAAGCTGTCTATTATGCGGCACTGGAAGAAGAAAATCATAAAATAGTAGATGATGCCTCGTATTATCACTATTTTAAACTCCGTGAAAAACAGTTAAGTATCCTAAAGAGAATACTTCCTTTAGCGGCTAAGATGGACCTATCAGGGGATGAAGTCAGTCATGATTTAGGAGAATACATTGGTTTTTTAAGTGATAATGTCCATCATCATAATACAGCTCATGAATACATAGATATGCTTGAGGAATTAGTGGGAAAATTGAAGAAAAAAGAAATCCCGACCTCCTTCGAGAATTTCGAGAAACGGGCAGCCCTTTTTCAGCTCATTAAAGAATTAAAGGACTATCTAATTATCAAAAGCACAGTAAAGCCGCTGCCAAATTCCAAATCAAAGAGATGAATGAAAAATAGGCTTAGAACCCATCCTAAACAATAAAAGGATGGGTTTTATTATGAGATGGATGTCGCTTTGGTTATTGATGCATATAATGTCGCCGATATGGCCTTTAGGTCCCAATCCCATACCCGGGGATCCATTTATTGTGATTAATAAAAAGACTAATCAGCTTGTGTTTTTTGTTGAAAATCAGGAAAAATATCAATTTTCAATCGCAACTGGCAAGAACAATGAGGACACACCCGAGGGATTATTTACGATTATCACAAAATTTAAAGATCCGGAATATTCCAGGAAGAGGATCCCGGGAAAGGATTCGAGAAATCCACTGGGCTCAAGATGGATGGGGATGGACGCTCATGAAACGAATGGAAGAATTTACGGGATTCATGGAACGAACCGAGAGGAATCGATTGGAAAAAATGTATCTGCAGGCTGTATCAGAATGAAAAATAAAGAGGTCGAATCTCTTTTTGAATCAGTCCCGCTTGGAACGAAGGTGTATATCTATAACAATTCTGAATCACCTTCATTCTATGCCAAATTATTTCATGCCATGTACGAAAAAACCTCATCTGACTCTCCGTAAAGAGAATTAGATGAGGTTTATTTAATTTTATAAGAAGGCTGAAAGACCAGATAATAAAGTGACTGCTACCATCGTAAAGATCATAATATATACAATAATTTTTTGTGTACGCTTCTTGGACATAGAGTTACACTCCCTTTATATTCTTCTATTTGATACTACTATGTTTAGCAAAACTCCTCAAGTATAAAAATTTCATTTACTATTTAGGTAAAATTTCTTTAAAGAATATTAAGAATGTTCTATTATTTAAATAGGAAGATAAAGGGGGATTTGTATGCAAAAGGGAATTGATCATATTGGGATTGCTGTTCACTCTATTTCGAAAGCGCTTCCTTTGTATGAAGGAATTTTTGGTATGGTGAAGGAAGGAGAGGAGATTATTGAAAGCCAAGGAGTGAAGGTCGCATTTCTATCCACTGGCAATACGCGGGTAGAATTATTGGAACCTTTGAATGAAACATGTAATGTTGCAAAATTTATCACAAAAAGAGGGGAAGGCATTCATCATATTGCACTTGAAGTAAATGATATCAAAGAAAGAATAAAAGAACTTAAAAATAACGGCCTGCAAATGATTGATGAAGAACCCAGACTCGGTGCACATCATACTCAAATAGCTTTTATACATCCTAAGTCGGTACAAGGGGTTTTAGTAGAATTACTAGAGAGCCCGAATGGGAGGAATAAATAAGTGGATATGTATGAAAAAATAACCGAACTGTATGACAGAAAAACTGACATCGAGCTTGGCGGTGGATTTGATAAAATTGAAAAGCAACATGAAAAAGGGAAGCTGACAGCCAGAGAAAGAATTGAAATTTTGGTAGATGAAAATAGCTTTGTCGAATTGTATACATTTGTAGAACATCGAAATAAAGACTTTGGTTTGGATCAGATAAAGGGACCGGGCGATGGAGTTGTAACTGGTTATGGCAAAATCGATGGCAGACCGGTCTATATTTTCTCACAGGATTTTACTGTATTTGGGGGTGCGCTAGGTGAGATGCATGCCAAAAAAATATCGTCCATTATGGATTTGGCGGCTAAGAATGGAGCACCTATCATTGGACTGAATGATTCAGGCGGAGCAAGGATTCAGGAAGGTGTCACTTCACTGGATGGGTATGGGCAGGTATTTTATCGTAATGTTATATACTCTGGAGTTGTCCCGCAAATATCTGTTATTATGGGGCCGTGTGCAGGAGGGGCAGTTTATTCTCCGGCCATTACTGATTTTGTCTTTATGGTCGATCAAACGAGCCAGATGTTCATTACAGGTCCAAAGGTCATTGAAACAGTAACAGGGGAAAAAATCAGTTCTGAAGATTTGGGCGGTGCGAAAGTCCATAATTCCATTAGTGGTAATGCACATTTTGAAGGAAAAACAGAGGAAGAAACATTACATATGGTGAGGAAAATTCTCTCTTATCTGCCTTTAAATAATAAAGAACTTCCCCCTGTCAGTGAATGGAATGATGAAAATGATTATTGTCCTGATATTGCTGATTTGGTACCCTATGATGGAATTCGCCCTTATGATGTAAGGAAGGTAGTAAAGGAAGTAGTAGATTCAGATTCATTCTTTGAAATACAAGAGAGTTTTGCGCGGAATCTGGTGATTGGTTTAGCGAGAATAAAAGGTGAGACCGTCGGACTGGTATGTAATCAGCCGAAATATATGGCGGGCGGGCTCGATATCAACTCATCCGATAAAGCGGCAAGATTTATTCGGTTCTGTGATTCGTTTAATATTCCGCTCATTACATTTGAGGATGTAACGGGATTTTTTCCGGGTATTAAACAGGAGCACGGAGGAATTATTCGACATGGCGCCAAAATTTTATATGCATACTCGGAAGCTACTGTCCCCAAATTAACAGTGATTCTCAGAAAAGCATATGGGGGTGCTTATGTTGCCTTAAATAGCAAATCAATTGGAGCGGATTTGGTCTATGCCTGGCCGAATGCTGAAATCGCGGTGATGGGACCTCAGGGAGCAGCCAATATCATTTTCGCTAAAGAAATTAATAATAGTGATAATCCTGAAGCCGTACGCCAACAAAAAATTGATGAATATCGCCAAAAGTTTGCCAATCCTTATGTCGCGGCCAGTCAAGGGATGGTGGATGATGTCATCGATCCAAGGGAAACCCGAATCAAACTGGCGCAGGCTTTGGAGATGCTTCGGACAAAGAAAGAGTCAAGGCCGCAAAAAAAACATGGAAATATTCCGCTTTGATCCATTTGAGAGTCCAGTTCTGGGCTCTTTTTTTTTGGAAGAGAGGAAATTAGCTTTCAGGGCACATGCTTATCACCATATCTAATAGGTTAAGCTGAATAAAGAGTCTTAAAGACTCAAAAAATGTAACGAATAGATCGGTTCTGAAAAATAGAAAGAATAAATTCGAATTATTCATTCATAAAGGGAAAAACTGTCTACCCCATGTCGGGGCGCCAACTCTTTTCTTATGGAAGAAACATCGGTATACTTATAAAGTAACTTATTCCTGGTTAGGAGGAAGACAATTGATTAATGAAGAGAGATTATTACAAGAATTTTTAGAATTGGTGCAAATTGATTCTGAGACAAAAAATGAAGGTCAAATAGCTAAAATCTTAAAAGATAAGTTCAGCCTTCTTGGACTCGATGTATATGAAGACAATGCAAAGGAACTTACAGGTTTTGGAGCAGGCAATTTAATTTGTACGTTACCAGGCACCAAAGAAGGTGTTGACACGATTTATTTTACCTCCCATATGGATACTGTGGTTCCTGGCAAGGGCGTCACACCTTCCATTAAAGATGGTTATATAGTATCTGATGGTACGACTATTCTTGGAGCGGATGACAAAACTGGCCTAGCCGTTATGCTTGAAGTCATTCGTGTATTAAAAGAAAATAACATTGAACATGGACCAATCCAATTCATCATCACGGTAGGAGAAGAATCCGGTTTAGTTGGTGCAAAGGTATTGGATCGTTCTCTTATTAAAGCTACATATGGTTTTGCATTAGACAGTGATGAAGCGGTTGGTAACATTATTGTTGCTGCCCCTACACAAGCAAAAGTTCAAGCTATTATTAAAGGAAAAACTGCTCATGCAGGCGTTGCGCCGGAAAAAGGTGTTTCTGCGATTACGATGGCGGCGAAAGCAATTGCCAAAATGCCGCTTGGACGAATTGATGAAGAAACAACTGCAAATATCGGCCGCTTTGCAGGCGGTACACAAACAAATATCGTTTGTGATCATGTAGAGATTCTTGCGGAAGCACGCTCTTTGATTCCTGAAAAAATGGAAGCTCAAGTTGCTAAAATGAAGGATGCTTTTGAATCCGTTGCTGCTGAAATGGGCGGTTCTGCTGAAGTGGAAGTCACAGTTATGTACCCTGGATTCAAATATGACCATGGTGATCATGTGGTTGAAGTCGCTAAAAAAGCAGCTGAGAAAATTGGCCGTGAACCAAGACTTCTTCACAGCGGTGGAGGCAGTGATGCAAACGTAATCGCTGGACATGGCATTCCTACAGTAAACCTTGCAGTCGGTTATGAAGATATCCATACAACAAGTGAGAAAATGCCAATTTCTGAGCTGAATAAACTTGGCGAAATGGTATTGGCGATTATCGAAGAAGTAACAAATCCATCTAAATAATGCTAGTATGCATGATGCCACTGGATTGTACCGGTGGCAATTTTACATAAACAATGTGTTTAGCTCCAGTTAAACAGTGAATATAAGGGATAAGAGGGTTTAAAGAGATGGAACAACGTCAAGTTAAAAAAGGCGGAAGAGTCATTTTACATGTGGATATGAATAGCTTCTATGCTTCTGTGGAAATGGCCCATAATCCTGAATTAAAAGGAAAACCTTTGGCAATAGCCGGGAATGCTAAGGAAAGAAGAGGGATTATTGTCACATGCAGTTATGAAGCTCGTAAATTTGGTGTCAAGACAACTATGCCTATTTGGCAGGCACAGAAGCTCTGTCCCGGCCTTATCCTGATGGAACCTAATTTTGACCGTTATCGCACGGCATCACAGGCGATTTTTGATCTGTTGCGAATGTATACACCGCTTGTGGAACCAGTGTCCATTGACGAAGGCTATCTTGATATTACTGATTATTGTGAGAACCAATCACCCGTAGAAGTAGCTCATACGATTCAAAAAAGGATTTTGGAAACGATGGATTTGCCATGCAGTATAGGGATAGCTCCAAATAAGTTTCTGGCCAAAACCGCTTCTGATATGAAAAAACCAATGGGAATTACGATTCTGAGAAAGCGTGAAGTACAGGCTAAACTTTGGCAGCTGCCAGTTGGTGAGATGCATGGTGTTGGTCAAAAAACGTCCGAAAAGCTGGCTACATTAAATATTCATACGATTGGTGATTTGGCTATTGCCTATGAAGTCTCTCTAAAAAAGCTGCTTGGTATAAATGGCATACGCTTAAAAGAAAGAGCAAATGGAATTGATAGACGCGAAGTAGACCCTGAATCGATTTATGATTTTAAAAGTGTAGGCAATTCTACGACTCTGCCAAGAGATGTAACAAATCAGCAGGAATTATTCACTGTTTTGGAGCGTTTAAGTGAAAAAGTTTCCGCCCGATTAAAGAAGAAGGAACTGCTGACCATGAAAGTCCAAATTATGATTCGCTATAAGGACCGAAGAACCATAACGCGAGGCAAAACCTTGCAAAATCCAATTAATAAAGCCGAAGATTTATATGGTCATGCAAGAGATCTTTTTACAAAGCATTGGAATGGAAATCCTGTAAGGCTATTGGGCGTAACAGCAAATGAAGTTGTGGAGCAACAAGAAGCAATCAAACAATTGGACATTTTTTCGTTTGTTCAGGACGAAAAAGAAGTCAAATTGGATACGGCTATGGAAAAGTTGACTAAGAAGTTTGGGGATAAAATTATTCAAAAAGGGATAGAAATAAATAGCAATCAAGTAGACGCCAACACAAGTTTTAGCAAGGATTTCTTAAAACGCCCCAAACCCCGGAATGACAAGGAAAACTAATTCATCGTACTTGCGCAAATAGTGTAAAATTGCTAAAGTTAATACGGTTTAGTATAGCGAAAAAACAATGAAAGGAATGTTTACAGATGGAAAAACAACAAATCGGTGTAATCGGTCTTGCCGTAATGGGCAAGAATTTAGCTTTTAATATTGAAAGCCGTGGATATTCCGTTTCAGTATATAATCGTTCATCTGAAAAAACAGATGCTATGATGAAAGAGGCGGAAGGCAGAAATGTCCATCCTACCTACTCAATTGAAGAATTTGTAAATTCTTTGGAAACACCGCGTAAAATCTTGATTATGGTGAAAGCCGGCGCAGCTACTGATGCAACCATTGCGCAATTAACTCCTTATCTTGATAAAGGTGATATTCTAATTGACGGCGGGAACACATTCTTCAAAGATACACAGCGCCGTAATGAAGAACTAAGCAAGCAAGGTTTCCATTTTATTGGAACAGGTGTATCCGGCGGTGAAGAGGGTGCATTAAAAGGACCTTCTATTATGCCTGGAGGCCAAAAGGAAGCGTACGAGCTTGTAGCTCCGATTTTAAAAGCAATCTCCGCTAAAGTAGGCGATGATGCTTGCTGTACATATATTGGACCGGATGGAGCGGGCCATTATGTAAAAATGGTCCATAATGGAATTGAGTACGGAGATATGCAATTGATTTCTGAATCTTATTCATTATTACGCCATATTCTTGGATTGAACGCTGAAGAACTTCATGAAGTGTTCTCTGAATGGAACAAAGGCGAACTGGACAGCTATCTAATCGAGATTACCGCTGATATCTTTACGAAAAAAGATGAAGAAACAGGCAAACCTATGGTTGATGTAATCCTTGATAAAGCAGGCCAAAAAGGAACGGGAAAATGGACAAGCCAAAGTGCTCTTGACCTTGGTGTACCGCTTCCTATCATTACTGAATCGGTATTTGCACGTTTCTTATCTGCGTTAAAAGAAGAACGTGTGGAGGCCTCTAAAATATTAACAGGTCCTGAAGTGAAGGCATTTACTGGGGATAAAGCAGCCTTTATCGAATCGATTCGAAAAGCATTATACTTAAGTAAAATATGTTCATATGCACAAGGATTTGCCCAAATGAAAGCTGCGTCTGACGAATTTAACTGGGATCTTCAATATGGTGATATCGCGATGATCTTCCGCGGCGGATGTATCATTCGTGCACAATTCTTACAGAAGATTAAAGATGCGTATGACCGCAACCCTAGCCTTAATAATCTACTTCTTGACGACTATTTCAAAGAAATCGCAATCAGCTATCAGGAAGCATTGCGTGAAGTCATTGTAGCGGCTGTTCAAGCTGGTATTCCTGTTCCATGCTTTACTGCTGCATTATCTTATTATGACAGCTACCGTGCTGAAACATTGCCTGCGAATCTTTTACAGGCGCAACGTGACTACTTCGGCGCTCATACATACGAGCGTGTAGATAAAGAAGGTATCTTCCATACTGAATGGATGGAATCTTAAGTAACAACAAAAGAAGCAGTTTAAAGATCAGAGAATCTTTAGGCTGCTTTTTTTTTGGTATAACGAAAGACTTTTGTCATTCATCATCAGATTGATAAAGACCCATTTGACATAACTTAATCAACTGACATATACTGTAAATAATAAATGGTGAAGGACTGATATTGGGACGATGAAATTCTAATTTGATTTTCCGCGATGTTTTTTGAATAAAAAACAGAAGCCTGAAAATTGGATTAGTGTGCCCATACCACGTTCTTTCATTGAAAAGAGTATAAAAGAATTCGACTGCCCCTCGTGCAGGCCTATTTATTATACCTCTGACGATAAACAACGTTGTTCATACACCCTCCAGCAGGCTTCTGTTGGAGGGTTTTTTATTGCCAAATTTAAGAGGTGGTTGGAATGAATATACTCAGTCTGAAAGAAATAAAGAAAATCTATGGTGAAAGAACTATTTTAAAGAATATAAATATGAAGATAAAATCTGCAGATAGAATCGGGTTGATTGGTTATAACGGCACGGGGAAAACAACGCTGGCTAATATCATGACAGGATTGATCCAAGCGGACAAAGGCAATATAAAGTTTGGCAAAGAGACTGTCAGTATAGGGTATTTACGGCAATCGATTGAGTATACTGCCGATATCTTTCAATCCATGATGGAGTCCGGTGCTGAGGCAGGGATGTTTGAGCTGACGAGTCAGCTTGGATTGGGAGGGGCGCAAGACTGGGATCCAGAACGTTTGGATCATTTAAGCGGGGGTGAACGTTTAAAGCTTGCGCTCGCATCTATTTGGTCAACCGAACCAGATTTATTGATTCTTGATGAACCAACGAATCATTTGGACCTGGAAGGGATTAATTGGTTGGTAGACGAATTAGCATTGTACAACGGTGCCGTCATTATGATCTCTCATGACCGTTATTTTCTGGACCAGGCAGTCAGCCGTATAGTTGAAATTGAGGAAGGAATTGTGCACGAGTACACAGGGAATTACAGTGCCTATAAAAAACAAAAAGAAGAAAATAGAAGAATTCAACAGCATCAATATGTTCATCAACAAAAAGAAGTCAAACGGATAGAAAAGCAAATGAATCAATTAAAAAATTGGTCAGAAAAAGCTCATCGTGACTCCACAAAGCAAGGCACTGCTTCTGAAAGAAAGCTGATGGGCAAAAAGGAATATTATCGTGTTAAGGTTAAAAAAATGGATATACAGGTTAAATCCAAGCAAAAAAGGCTGGAAGCAGAGCTTGCAAAACATAGAATAGAAAAGCCAACTGATGATGTGAAGATTGAATTTGAATTTCAGGTGGTTGACAAGCGTGGCAAACGAATCTTGGAAGCAAAAAATTTAAAAAAGAAATATAAAGATCATACCATTTTCCATAGTAGTCATTTTTACATGAAGCATGGAGAATCTATTGGAATGATTGGTCCAAATGGAGCGGGGAAAACTACATTAATACGGATGATTTTAGATGAAGAGCCAGTTAGCGGGGGAGAGTTATGGAAAAGTCCTACTTTAAAAATCGGTTACTTAAGTCAGGATGTGGGAGATCTTCCTGTCCATAAGAAACCACTCGAAGCGCTTGGTCTATATGACAGGGATTCTATTTACAAGGCAAAAACTCTGTTTGCGAACCTGGGGTTTACAGCAAGGCAAATAGAAGATCCCATCTCCTCCTTATCGATGGGGCAGCGTACGAAAATTAAGCTAATTCAATTGCTGTTGGAGGGGTACAATTTACTGATTCTCGATGAACCGACCAATCATCTCGATTTGCCTAGCAGAGAGCAATTAGAGGAGACCCTTTCTACATTTGCCGGCACCTTATTAATTGTTTCGCATGATCAATATTTGATTGAACGTCTCTGTAATAAGCTATTGGTTATTGATGAAAAGATCATTCGGCGTGTTGAGACCAGCAAACCGAAAACGAACGAACAGATACCTGCATCAAATAAGCAGATTGAAGAAGAACTTATGATCGTTGAAACGAATTTAGCTGCGGTCTTAAGTACATTGAGTATGTTAATACCAGGTGATTCCCAATTTGAAGCATTGGATAAAGAATTTAAACGATTGGTTGATCAGAAGGCTCTGTTGAATAGAAGCAGAAATTAGGCATTTAACCAGAATTTTAAGAAGTGGGCGGCTTTATCTGTATAGTCACTTAGGATAGAGGTACAATGAGATCGATTGTTAAGTTATTAGTTGGTATGCCTTCTAGGTAGGTGTAACAATCTATATTGGGGTGAGTGCGTGATATGATTGTATTTAAATTTGCACATAATAAAATTTTACCTTATTGTATCCTTTTCGCAATAAGGTCTTTTCTATGAAATATAACAGTTCAAAAGGATGTGTTTGTTACTAGTCAATGGGCAGCATTCTGTCCTGCTTTAAAAACGATTAGTGACATACTATATACAAGGTTTATAAAACAATTAGTATATTATCTATCCAAAATGTATTAAATTCTATTGCAACTGTTCATTTCATTAGGCAAAAATAATTATTATAAAATAACATGAATGTTTTGAAATTTAAAAATCTATCATGTATAGTTTAATTGTAATAGAGAAATACATAATTCAAAAGAAAAGCAGATCAGTGATCTTTAGTAAGCCCGATTTGTGGTTTGGATTTGAGCGATGAATCTCTAAAATGAATCCTGAAATTTAATATATGAGGATACTAATACTACATGTATCTAATGTTTATTAAAGTTACCAAATGAATAAATCATCCATAGAAGGAAACTGTAGAATACATCGCTCGGATTAGTAGTTTAACATGCAAACAGCTAATTAAAAAATTATTAAAAATGCTTAGGAGGATGAACAATGGGAAGATTACAAAATCAAGTAGCTATTATTACAGGCGGGGCAAACGGTATCGGAAAGTCAATTGCATCGCGTTATGCAGAGGAAGGAGCAAAGCTGGTAATTGCTGACTTCAATGGAGAAGCATTGCAGGCGACTGTCAATGAATTTAAATCGCAAGGTGTCGAGATAATAGGTGTAAAAGTTAATGTTGCAGTTGAAGAAGATGTTCAAAAAATGGTAGAAGAAACAGTAGCTGCATTTGATCGCGTTGATATTTTAGTCAACTGTGCCGGTGTATTAGATAGAATGCAGGCTGCTCATAATGTAGAAGATGCAGTTTGGAGCAGGGTTATGGACATCAATGTTGGCGGTGTCATGCGCAGTACCCGTAAAGTGTTACCTTACTTCCAGGCACAGGGAAGCGGCGTGATTGTGAATCTTTCCTCTATTACAGGTTTAACAGGCGGACGTGGAGGATTTACTTATACTGCGGCTAAACATGCTGTCACAGGCATGACAAAGAATATCGCTTCACATTATGGGCCACAAGGTATTCGTTGCAATGGAATCGCACCGGCTCAAGTTGAAACTGGGTTAACTAGCTCAACGGATGGCATGGATATGGAAGGATTGCAATATGCTACACGTGGTGTAAATTTAATGCCGCGTGCCGCTAAACCAGAAGAAATTGCAGACATTGCTCTGTTCCTGGCAAGTAAAGAATCTTCCTATATTAATGGTGTCGTAATCGCTGCTGATGCAGGTTGGTCTGCTTACTAATCATTTCCTATTACAGTAATGAAAGTTAAATAAATATTTATGTGAAATGCTCCCCTTAGGCAAACAGACAAATAACTGTTTATCTAAGGGGAGCTTTTTTATTTTGCTAATTTCATAGGTTGTATTTTTAAAAGTGATTAAACTAGTACGTTCATTTGGAGGATGTATGGAATTAAAAGTAAGTAAATGGTGAATGAGATAGGGGATCAGATAGAAGCATGAAATAAAAAGAATGGAATCCATCGAATCATTATAGAATTCAATGTGATTCCGGTCATATGGTGCTTGTTTAACATGTTACAGAAAACTATTCTATTTTCACCGGTAGAACGTGTACTATCTAGGGGATAACAGGGAACATAATCTGTTTCACATGCGTGATTAACAGGCAAACTGTCTTATTTATATTTCTTTTTAAATTTTTCAATACTGGCATTGGAACCGATTAGTAAGAAGTCATCTCCCTCTTGCAATTTGAGATCAGCAAAATGAGATAATATAGGCAAGCCATTACGAAGGACCAAGGATACGGTTATGTCGAATTTCCGTGAAAAATTAAGCTCGTTCAAGGACTTTCCATGCATCATTTCAGGTACTTCCATTTCAATTGCAGAAATATCTTTAGTGATTTCAATATATTCTATAACACCTGTTAATAATTCCTGGCGTGCGACTTTTCGTCCTGCTTCTTCCTCTGGCAAGATAATGCGATCCGCACCAAGGCTTTTTAGAATCTCCCCAATTTCTCGGTTATTGGCTTTAGCGATAATCTTTTTTGCTTTTCTTTCTTTCAATTTCTTCGTAATTAAAATAGCTGAAAAGGCATCAGAACCTATCGCGACAAAAACTGCATTGAACTGATCGATTTTTAATTCATCGAGCACGAGTGGATCACGGAAGTCGCCGACGATTGCATGAGTCGAATATTCATCTAAGCTTTCTAGATTTTTTTCATCCCGATCAGAAACAATGACTTCACAATGTTGACTGTATAACTCTTTTACGATGCCTGTACCAAATCTTCCTGCTCCAATGACTAGGTATGATTTCATAAATAATGTCCCCTTTTTAGCCTACAGCTAAGTCTTCTTTTAAGTATCTTGATTTAACTTTATCCACTTTAAAAATGGTATAGATAAAACTGAACACACCTATGCGTCCGATAATCATCAATGTGATTAAAACCGTTTTTGAAACAGGTGTCAATTCTGTAGTAATACCGAAGGATAATCCTGTATTTGTCAGTGCAGATAATACTTCAAACATTAATGGCTCCAATGGCTGTGGTTGCAGCATGGTTAATAAAATGGTAGAACCAAAAAACAATGCAATAAAAGTGAAGAATACCATAAAGGATTTATCGACTGCTTCCTGAGCAATCGTTTTTTTATAGATGACAACCTCTTTTTGGGATTTGGCTACCGCCAATACCTTAGAGAGCAATACAGCAAAGGTAGTTAATCGTATACCGCCTCCTGTACTCGAGGATGCTCCCCCTATAAACATAAATAAGGTAAGCAATAAAAAGGTAGTGATCGTTACCTGTGACACATCAATAGTTGTAAGCCCGCCATTTCTGGCTGTTGCTGAAAAAAACAATGAATTTGATAGTTTTTCCAAAATTGATAGTCCTTCAAATGTATTATTTGATTCCAATATAAAGAATATAGTCATACCGATGAAAAGGAGGAGCGAGTGAAGACGAATGTTTATTTTTGTAAACAAACTTTTCTTCCGTCTAAAGGATAAAAAGTATTCCACCAATGTTGGGTAGCCAAGACTTCCTAAAAAGATCGTTATAGAAGTCGTAAACAGGAAAAGATGATTTTGTTTAAATGAGATCAGGCTATCACCGAACAAATCAAACCCGGAATTTGTAAAGCTGGCTACTGCATGAAAAGCAGAAACAAACACTGCATCCCAAAAATTATCATATCGGGGTCGTATTTCCCCTAATAAAATAAGGAAACAGACTGTTTCTACTAATAACGCAATGATTAAAACCGAAACTCCAAGCGATGTAATGGAACTGAGTTTTGATTGGTTTTGATCCTTAGATAAAAGAAGCATACTTGATACCGTAATCTTCTTATCCATCACGACAAATAGGTAACTGATTAATACAACAATCCCAATACCGCCAAGCTGCATTTCCACCATTAAGATGGACTGCCCGACCCTGTTTAATTCTGTTCCTACATCTATTGGAGTCAGCCCCGTTACGCTTAATGCGCTGGTTGACAGAAATAAAGAATCCATTATCGATAATCCGCCGAAATTGGACTGTGGTATCCATAATAAAAATGCAAATAACATGATACAACCTATGTATAGGAAGAATATTTGCCGGAATGAGTGGATTGAAGATTTGCTTTGCTGCATTTTTATTTAATCTCCATTTCTTCTTTGTTAAATTGGTTTATTTAACTATAATATAACCTTTAGTAACAGTTACATCGTACTATATCTCATAATAAAACACCAAATAACATTTTTTTAAAGGGTTTACTAAACAATTTTTTACTCTATCACAATTTATCGAAATTTAAAACAGAAATATAAATTTTTATTTATGTTCATCTTGGCAGATTATTACTAATTAAAAAAATACTAGTTAACTAGTCAAATAGATGGCGATTTTTCTAGAGAACTGAATATAAATAAGTGAGGACTATGATGGGAGGGGAACCATTATGGACAATATTCAAAATTTATATGAGCGGTATAAAAAGGGAGAGAAGTTTGCTAAACCCTTTAGTCAAAAGCAAATGAGGCAACTAAGTGCAAAAGATCCAACCGAACTCGCATCCAACAACAAGGTGGTTCAAGACATGTTAAAGAAATATTCTCAGCAATTTCAAAAAAACAGGCATTATATTTAAGTCATTCGTCAATGAATAGGAGGAATTATGACCTTATTACATGTGAATAAGGGTCTTTTTGAGTAAACAAATTAAAACCCCTTAGGTAGGGGTTTTAACAAAGGGCCATTCTTCTTTTTCAATCATGAGAGCATATTCAATATTTTCTGCTTGATACATAAGGGCATAATGTAAAAATAAGATATTTTGTTTATCTATCACATCAAATTGAGAGGAGTAGCTGGACAATATGGTTACTTTTTCACTTCCCCGATAGTTGAAATGGAAAACAAGCCTGTTTTTCTTCAATTTAGCAAGAGGAGCATCCCAGTTTAACACTTCTGGATCGCCTGTTTCTTTTGAGAGTTCGGCATAATTTAGCTCCGTTCCAGTAAGGCGATTAAAGTCTTTGGTTACACATTCAAAGGTAATATTATATCTTTGCTTATAGCTGATTTTAAAGTCCTCCAAAAAGTAAGCAAGAGCCGAAACATAATTGACTTTCATCGTTTCTTCATCGAGAAATGTAAACAATTTTCCGATACTGGCATCTGAATACATCCTTGACAGGAGGGTTGCTTTTGAGCTTTGCAGTTCAATAAAGGCCACAGCTGCTGTTTCTTTATCTTCCACTTCAAATTCCATTTGAAATAGCTTAAAGCGTTTGAGCTGTCTTGTTGTGCTGGGGATAATTAAAAATAAAATAACCCAGACTGATAACAAGAAAATCCCCTTCATGATCGTGAGCAGAAAGGTGGAGGATATCAAAGGTTTTATCACATACTCTGTCCACCATGTGGCGGGTACAGCCGTTGATAAAGGAATAGGCTTCACATCTCCCCATATCAATTGATAAAGGGTCCAACCCATGATGAAAATCAGTCCACCATAATAGATAAATGTCAGTACGTCGTTTATTACTTCTTTAATCGATAAAAGGAATTGTTTGAGGAAACTTAGAATCCGATTCACAAATAGTCACCTCTTTGCATTTTGCAGACAAGAGTTAAATTAATCATAAATATATATGCAAAGAGGGGGAGGATTATTCTTGAAAATTAGATTTTAATTATTTTTTATTGGCAACGGCAATGGGAGTGTGATATCCACTCGTTTGAATACCGTCCAGGTCAGCTGTATGATTGGCTGTTTTAATCGCAATTCCCCCAATTTTTGTTTCTGCCCAAACTTTAGAGATTGCTGCTTGCGTCACACCTTTCCCAATATCTATGGCAATCGGGGCGGAATTTTTAATAGTGATATTGTTTAAACGGATGTGATCGGTATGCTGGTTGCCGCCAACTACTTTTATATCTGTACCGGCAGTTTGAAAATTTTCGATGGTCAGATTTTTAAGCGTAATATGGCGGGACTTATATTGAATAGCAACCATAGGATTCTGTTGATAGTCATAATTTGGGTCACCAAGCAGAGTGAAGTGATTAATAACTACATTCTGATAGGCTGATATAACAAGGCAACGTGGTGTAGATCCTACATACAGATCAGTGAAAATAGGTGAGATCGCCACTATATTCGTTGCTGTTATATTATAGGCTGATTTTGATTGTGGTTCTGACTTAAGATGATGTCCGATATGCCTAAAGTTATAAGAACGATTATCATGGATTGAAATATGCCCGATAATATGGACATTGGAAGCAGCTGATGCTGTTTCATGTGCTTTGATTTCAACTCCTCCAAAGCATCTGGTTGAAGAATTATTAATCAGCCAAACGTCATCAGAACCGTCATCTACTTCAAACCCATTGGAATTGGAAAATCCCTTTTTATGGGCTCTCCCGCTAGGATCGCACATATGACTGTTCGTAATTAAGATATGGCTGCTGTGATGTGTAGTTATCCCATCATCTCCAAAACCATATCCATTAAGATGATCCAGCCATATATATTTACTCGACCATCGTGAGCGAGTACCGTCTCCAAAATACGTATAGTAGGCAGCTGAAACATCAAAACAATGCAAGCCGGCATTTCGAGCTGTAACATCCTTCACCCAGCCATAGGTAACATGAGCATACGTTAAACAGCTGGAATTGTTGTTGCCAGCACTTGTATGAGTATCCTCTGGAAATCTTTCCACATTCCAGTCAAGTGTCATTCCCTGCACGAGAATATGATGATTGCCGCGAATCGGGTTTGCGTTCGTAATAAGAATAGCTTTTTTAGGAGATTCATTGGCTAATTTAAGAATCGTTTTATCTTTGCCCTCACCGACCAGACATGTATAGGAGGGGAGTTTAAGGCCCTTTGTGATAAAAACACCTTCCGGGATATAAACCATTCTGTTCCCGCTGCCAAGAGCGCTTTCAAATGCTTTCGTATTGTCTGTTATCCCGTCCCCAACAGCACCATAATCAGTAATGTTAACTTGCTCCTTAATTCTTTGATTTAGATGCTGATATTCTTTATCCAATTTCTTTTTCCACTCAGGAAAAGGATGGCCATCCATAATGGTACAGCCAGGAGGCTTTTTAAGGTGGGATTGTTTTCTCGTTGTCAGTAAGAGGCGAGGCAAAACATATTTAACATTTCTTTCAGGCTTTATGCGGCCTTCAGAAAGGGGGGTAAACGTAGTTAATGTTTCTTCTAGTAATTTATGGGTCTCTTTAGCCAGACTTGCTGCGGTATGATTTAACGGGATCCATTTGGATAAGAGAATGGCATTTTTATTGGGATCATGATTTTTTGATAAATACAGCATAATGAGTTTTACACCTCACGATAAGTATAAAGAATAGATATTAGTGTATTCCCTTTGCCCAAGTATATTAATCGTAATCAAAATGTAATGTCATTTGTAGGTATCTTACCATATTATATGGGTATAAATTATAATGTTTATATGTACTGCAACAACCGGGAAATTTGCTGAAAGAAGGAGACTCCAATTGCGAAAGATATTTAAGACTGAAATAGGAAGTTGGATCATCTCTATCACATTTGCCATTGCGTTGGCTTATGTTGTCAAAACATTTTTCGTCTCTTTTTTTATTGTAGAAGGAGCCTCCATGGAACCAACGCTTTATAACAACGAAAAAGTATTAGTCAATAAGTTCGCGGCATATAACGGTTCAGTTGACCATCAGGATATCGTGGTGATTCAAGATGATAAGAAGGATAAATATTATGTGAAGCGGATTATCGGGTTACCTGGTGAAAAGGTTGAACTAGAGAATGATACGCTCTATATCAATGGGAAGAAAAAAGAAGAACCGTATCTGCCGGAGGAACAAGAGGAAATCGATCTACTGAAGATTAATAGGACAGGTGACTTTGATGCAGTGAATGTCCCGGAGGATCATTATTTTGTGATGGGGGATAATCGCTGGGATAGCAGAGACAGTCGCAATGGGCTTGGCTACATAGATAAGGATGATATCGTCGGTACATGTGAATATGTAATCGTACCGCTTAAATATGCGCGAAAAACAGATTAATAAGGTAGGGGGAAGAACATCCCCATAAAGCTGAAAAAGATGAATCGCTCAAGGTCGATTCACCTTTTCTAGCTTAAATATTCCGTTTATAGGTTTCTTTTGTCAGCACTGGGAATTGATCCACCGGGGCATCCAGTTTTTTTACATTGAAGACCTCGCCGTATTTTTCGAGATCACTGGCAATCTCGTCCTGCAGCTCTCTGGTCGGAACCTCCACGTTGTACTTAGTACCTTCATGCAGAAGTCTTGGCTCCGTTTCAAAATAAACATAATACATGGAAAATACCTCCAAATTATCGTTTGGTTGTTGTATTCCCTTTTTAAGATACTCAAAACAAATGAATGATAAAATTTAGTTGATTCATAGACCGTTTACTTGATAAATATGGATATCCTTGTAGTTCACTTTTGAATCTTTGTTTTTCATCTCAATCTTGCCATCGAATATGGATTTATCGTCTTCGAAATTATATATTTTTATAGATGGCTGCTTTAGTTCGCCTCTATAAGTAATAATCATCTTGTTTTGATATAATTCCATATTGTGTTCATAAGTGTTTGGTTCCAATGGAAAAGTATATTTATTCGTGATTTTTTGATTCTCCAAATCATACTTAAGCATGTTAACTGCTTTGTTCTCATTCTCTTCTTTAATAGTGGAAGTATATAAAGAACGAAAGTCATAAGCTAGATAATGGGCGTCATCTTGTAAAAGTTGTTTCGCCAAATCTTCCGGAAGTTTTACTTGTTCTGATCTTCCAGTTTTGTAGTTGTAAGCATATAATTCACGATTGACCATTTGAACGTTCTCCCCATCCTCATCAAGAATCGTTTTTTCTAATTGGTATAAAAAATAAGGATTAGATTGAGTTGGATTAATGTCTGTTAATCCAGTTATATAAAAGATTTTTTGAGGTGTTTGTTTTTCTGTAATTAAGATCGAATTGTCGTCGACTAACTTCTGCTTTTTGAGGTCAATCGTATATTCATGAAGCTGGATTCTTCCGTCTTCATCCATACTGTCACTAAGAGTCATTACACGTAATTCATTCATGATGATTTGGATATCAAGGATTTCAATATAGTTTGAACTTCCTTGATTTGGTATTTTCACTTCGAAAGTACTTGTATCCTCTGTTTTCTCGTTTAGCTGATCAATTTTGAATCTGAAATTATACATTCCTTGATCGGAGGAAAATTCATAGTTGGAGTCGACATAAATCATTTGTTTCGTATCATTATAGAGCTGAGTATTAGTAGTTTTCCCCCTCATAAAAGAAGAATATCGATCAGTTAAATCTCTCATCTCAGATGTATCTTTTCTCTTTTCCCAATAATCTAATTGCTCAAAAAAGGATAAATCAGACCGATAATGAGAACCTTCTTTAGTAACCTCAACATCTTCTGTAAATGTAAGATCTTCATAACTGGCTTCTAGGGTTATTGTATCCAATAGTTTGGCGTCTCCATTAGTTTGTTTAATGTAAAGATCAGGAAGGTCAGAAGAGGAAAAAGCCTGATTTACATAAAAAACAGAAAGAGATAGCACGGCAACAAGCAGAATCACGATTGAATTACGATATTTTTTCATTGTTTCCTCTCCTTATACAGTGATTTTCTTATTTAATAAATAACGGCTGAGTAAGATGGAGAACACTCCAATAATAATGCCAACTGCACTTTCAATCATAACAACTTCTGAATTATAGAAATAATTCGTTTTACCTAACATTAGACTAATAGGTAATATAAATGCACCCACAACGACAACGCCGTACACAATGGCTAGAAGAATGCCTTTCCATTTAAAGCTGCGTTCAAGCAGTATAGCAGAAAAGAGGATGGTTAAAGTGATAAAACCTGCACCGTAGTACAAGATAAATTGTGTTAAAGTCTGCGGAAGAAGAATTCTTAAGAAAGATTTATTTACTAAACTAACAATTGAAATTTCATTCAAATAATCAGCGGATATAAACCATTCCAGAATTTTTGACTCGATTGGAAGGAAAATTAACTGAACGGATACTAATAAGAGAACGAGTAGCATTAAAGCTGTTAATTTTGAAAAATAGATGGTCATTCTGGAAGTAGGAATCATCAATAAACGATAGATAAATGAACCTTTACCGGCCCAGTCACGGTACCAAATCAGAAAAATATATAAGAAAATGGCGCCGGCACATAAAGCGATTGGGGCATTAAATAGCATAGAACCTACATAGTTAGCCATTCCAAATAGTCCATTTTCTTCGATAAAGGTTTCTTTAGGGATTCCAGTCATTAAGGAATCATTTGCCCTGTCCATGTAGCCTTTAGCCTGAATGATTAAACCAGCAATCTGTATAATAAAGACACCCATAATCATCCCATATAATATTTTGGAGAACCGATTTAATTCCATATTCACAAGCTTAAAAAAGCGACTCATCGTATATACACCTCTCTCATCACATCTACGACAGACTTACCTTCGTTCATGCGAACCTCTTCTGCATTAAATTCTTTATAAACCACGCCATCATTTAACAAAACAACTTTATCAATGAGGTGCTCAATATCGTTGATTTCATGTGTCGTAATAATAACACCGCGATCTTCAATCAGGTGGCTTGTAAAAACATCTGCGATTTGTTCACGGCTGAAAATATCAATCCCGGAAAAGGGTTCATCCATTAGGACATAATCTACGTCCTGTGCTAATCCCAACAAAAGATTCACCTTTGCGGTATTTCCTTTTGATAAAGTTGAAATCCGTACATTTTCATCCAGTTTAAAAAAGATCAGTAATTCGTCAGCGCGTTCCTGGTTCCAGCTTTCATAAAAATCGTTCATAAAATCCATCGCCTCTACAATGGTGAAATGTGAAAGCATCGTTAATGAATCAGGAATGAATGTAATCTTCTCGTATGATTCCTTCGTTCGTTTGGCTCCATTTATTAGAATTTCTCCTCCATTAATGGGGGTAAGACCCATGATCGATTTCATAACCGTGGTTTTACCAACACCGTTTATACCAATCAAACAAGTAATCTCCCCTTTGTTTGCTGTAAAACTAACGTCATCCAATACTTTTTTCCTGCCGAATTTTTTTATTAAATTTTTTACCTCTAACATGGTGTCCCTCCTCAGTCTTGTTCCGATTTGTATTTTTCTTTGACAATACTCAATAGTTCATCTACGGGTAGTTGAATCGGTTTAATTGCCTGGACAAAGGTGTCAACTGCTTCATGAATCAGCTCTTGGCGGACGCTACTCAATATGTCCTTATCTGTTGTAATCCGGCTTGGGAAATTTCTTTCAGTGTAAATCAATCCCTGTTCCTCCATTTCCTTATACGCTTTTTGAGCGGTATTAGGGTTTATTTTTAGAAGACCCGCAAGCTCACGTCGAGAAGGAATCTCTTCTCCGCTTGCAAGCCGGCCGGTCGCTATTTGTTCTTTGAAGTAACGGACAACTTGTAAATAAACGGGATCCCGGTTATTAAAGATGATGTTCATCGTTTCATCTCCTATGTCTGGTTAACCAATATTTGGTGTGTGTACTATGTGGTTCATACACCTGATATGTGTACTATACATGTAATACACCAGAACCGTCAATGAAAAGTAAAAAAATTCCTTAAAAGGTTTTGAAATTTGTAATTATTTATAAAGGTAAAGGCAAAATAAGAAGGATTCTCTAGGGAAGGAGGTTACTTGTCATGCAGAATACAGGCCTGGTTTTAGAGGGCGGCGGAATGAGAGGATTATATACAGCCGGAGTTTTGAGGTATTTGATGGAACAGGATATTTATTTGCCATATACAATCGGTGTTTCAGCCGGTGCATGCAATGGTTCTTCTTATATTGCCCGGCAAATAGACCGTAATTATACGGCAAATATCGACTATGTCTCACATCCGGAATATCTTTCCTATAAACGTTTTCTGAAGAAACGCGAATTATTTGGAATGGATTTTATTTTTGATAAAATTCCAAATGAACTGGTTCCATTTGATTTGAAGGCTTTTTGTGAAGCCAAGGAACAGTTTGTCGTCGGTGTTACAGATTGCGTTACAGGCGAACCCGTATACTATAGCAAAGAGCACTTAAAAAAAGATATTACAACGATTCTGCGCGCATCCAGTTCCATTCCATTTTTTGCGCCGGTAATCTCTTATGATGGCAGAATGCTGCTTGACGGGGGAGTTGCCGATCCGATACCGATTCAAAAATCTCAAGCAGACGGGAATACGAAAAATATTGTCGTGCTTACCGGAAACAAGGGATATATGAAAGGCTCATCGTTTGATTGGTTTGGAAAAAGATTATATAAGAATTATCAAGGACTATTAAAGGCCCTTCGCAATCGGCATATCCTATACAATGACACGATACGTTATCTGGAGGAACAGGAAGAAAAGGGACATGTCGTCATTATTCGTCCAATAGAGAAATCAGATGTCAGCCGAATTGAGCGTAATCCTAAAAAGCTGAAAAAGCTGTACAATCAAGGATATGCAGAAGCCAAGGCTGCTCATGGAAAAATAAAAAAGCTATTATAACAACAACCCACCACTATTTTTCGTGATGGGTTGTTGATTCTTTTATTGCTGTCTTAATTCTGATTGTAAATAATGCCAAATTAAATTCGCAGTATGTTCGATGGAACTAATATGGGTGCGTTCAAAAGCATGGGAAGCATCGATGCCGGGGCCAATCAATCCATGAATAATATCATAGCCGGCACGAATGGCAGCAGAGGCATCAGAACCATAAAAAGGGTAAATATCCACGCGATAATCCACCTGATGCTGCTTTGATAACTCGACGAGATGCTGGCGCAGACCATAATGATAAGGTCCGCTTGAGTCTTTGGCGCAAATGGATACACTGTATTCATCCGTTGCCTGTCCTTCTCCGATTGCTCCCATATCAACAGCCAAATATTCAACTGTTTCGGACGGTATATTGGAATTGCCGCCATAGCCGATTTCTTCATTGTTAGAGATTAAGAAATGGGTCGTATAAGGAAGAATGATACCTTCTTTATTTATCTGTTTAATAATATACATCAGAATACCGACACTTGCTTTATCGTCCAAATGACGGGATTTAATAAATCCGTTGTCTGTCAGTTCAACACGCGGTTCGAAGGAAACAAAATCGCCGACTGAAATGCCAAGCTTTTCTGTATCTGCCTTGCTTTTTGTGACAGCATCAATTCGTACTTCCATTGTCGCATCCTCGCGTTTGACATCGCCCATTTTCTGATAAACATGAACGGAGGTTTGATTTAGAAGAATGGTTCCTGTATAGATCCTTCCATCAGCTGTATGGATTTTACAGTATTCACCCTCAACAGAATTCCAGCGAAATCCACCTACCATCGATAATTTTAAACGCCCGCCTGGTTTGATTTCTTTAACCATGGCACCTAACGTATCAACATGGGCGGTAAGAAAACGATGTTTAGAATCATCTTGCCCCTTGATTGTTGCCAATAATGCTCCTTTATTTGTTTTTACTGCTGTAATACCTTCAGATTGTAAAAATCGTGCCACATGTTCAATCACTTCTGTGGTATAGCCGCTCGGACTTGGGATGGATACCAGTTCTTTTATATATTGAAAAATTTCCTGACCATTGGCTTTCATCGCTACGAATCACTCCTTTTATGTATAGATTTATTATATACCTTTGTTAAAAAGTTGAACAATGAAGGTAAAAACAACTTGCTTTTCTTTCCATGAGGATGTAAATTTATTTTAAGTGAATATTCTGACAAAACTTATCAAGAGAGATGGAGGGACTGGCCCAGTGAAATCTCAGCAACCGCCAATGATGGAAAGGTGCTAAATCCTGCAAGACATACTAGCTGTCTTGAATGATAAGAAGGGGCCCATTTCTGATGAAAAGTCTTCTTCTGGAGACTTTTTTGTTTTTTTATAACTGTTAATAACTGGGGAAATGAATGTTATTTGACAAAAGTAAAAGAAATACAGCCGTATCATATATGCGGAAAATAGTAGCACATGGATATAGTGCAAGTATGGTGGACCGTGATGGTGAAGAGCAATGTGTAGGGATAAATGAAGAGAGAGGAGTCATACACATGACAAAAGTTAAAATCGAAACACTCTTAGCTCAAATAGGCAATCGAAGTGAAACACAAACAGGTACTGTTAATCCGCCAGTCTATTTTTCAACAGCCTATCGCCATGATGGTATAGGAGAATCCACCGGGTTTGATTACATAAGGACGGGTAACCCAACCAGAAAATTACTCGAGGAGGGCATCGCAGAGCTTGAGGGAGGAAAACAGGGCTTTGCTTATAGTTCAGGTATGGCTGCCATTCACTCATTGCTTTGTTTATTTGCTCCTGGAGATGAGATTGCCGTCACCGCTGACCTTTATGGAGGGACATACCGGTTATTCGAACAAATATGGAAGACATATGGCATCAAATTTAAACCATGTCATAACGATTCGGATTTTAAGGAATCCATTAGCGATAGAACCAAGGCATTCTTTATCGAAACTCCGACTAATCCGCTTATGCAGGAATTGGATATAAAGGAGATCTCCAAATTCACGCGTGAAAATGATTTGTTGCTGATTGTAGATAATACCTTTTATACACCTATTCTGCAGCGGCCGCTTGAACAGGGAGCAGATATTGTTGTCCATAGTGCCACTAAATACTTGGCTGGACATAATGATGTGTTAGCTGGATTAATTGTAGCAAAAAATGCTGATATTGGTGCAAGACTTGAGGAATATCAAAATGCTACAGGAGCTGTGCTTTCACCTTTTGATTCCTGGCTTGTCATGAGGGGAATGAAAACATTGAGCTTGCGGATGAAACAACATGAGGAAAACGCCCAGAAAATCAGTCGGTTTTTAAGAGAAAGAGAAGAAGTGACGGATGTCCTTTATCCTGGTAAAGGAGGGATGATATCATTCCGGCTGAAATCAGCTGAATGGATCAATCCTTTCTTACAAAGTCTTCATATCATATCTTTTGCGGAAAGTTTGGGTGGAGTAGAGAGCTTAATGACGTATCCCGCTACACAAACACACGCAGATATCCCAGAGGAGGTGCGCATACAGATTGGGGTTTGTAATTGCTTGCTGCGTTATTCTGTCGGGATTGAACATGCTGATGATTTGATTGAAGATCTTACACAGGCATTTGATTCGTTACTGGTTTAAAGGTAGAACTCGTTTGAAATTAGTGATACATCTTGGGGAGGAGCGAGTATTACTGGAATTTTTATGAACGAACTAAATATGCGAAGGTATTAGAAATTTAATAAAATCATATACGGTAAAATAGAAATATATGTAAAATATTTAACGATTTTGATATACTGTAAAAAAATTAGTCTCAATTAGGGAGAATGAAGATGGCTGATCCGGTTATTTCTATTAACAATCTTCAGGTGAGTTATGGCTCGAAAGAAGTGCTTCGTGGCATTAATCTTGATGTAGACAAAGGGCAAGTTATTGGCTATATAGGTCCTAATGGTGCTGGGAAAACAACCACTGTAAAGATATTGCTTGGTCTTCTAACAGATTATACAGGTTCAGTTAAGATATTTGGAACAGAGCTTTCCGATGATAGGATTGACTATAAAAACAGAATTGGTTATGTGCCTGAATTAGCAGATCTATATGATGTATTGACTGCACGTGAATACTTAACCTTTATTGGGGAGCTTTATGGCTTACCTTATGATCAAGTTGACCAAAAGGCTTTTAAACTAATGAAGCTATTAAACATTGAAGCAATGTATGATTCACGAATAAATAGTTATTCAAAAGGAATGAAGCAAAAGGTTCTGTTAATATCAAGTCTTCTTCATAACCCGGATATATTATTTTTAGATGAGCCTTTAAGCGGTCTCGACGCGAATAGCGTTATGATCGTCAAAGAATTGCTGGGAATGCTGGCAAGTGAGGGAAAAACGATTTTTTATTCTTCACACATTATGGATGTTGTTGAGAAAATCAGTAATCGGATTATTTTACTGCATGAAGGCAGGATTATCGCAGATGGAAGTTTTGAAGAATTACAGAATACGGGTAAGGAAGGAACACTAGAAGAAATTTTTAATCAATTAACCGGTTTTACGGAACATCGAACGATTGCCGAAGATATTGTCTCTGTTGTCCAAGGGGATAAATAGATGAGAGAATTTATGAGTTTGCGTGTATTGGATAAAGGAAAAAAGCTATTTCAATGGATGGGAATTGACTACCCGGCTATGAGAAGAATTCTTCAGGTTAAGCTTACGATGGATTCCAGAAGAGTTCCCGCTCTAATGAATAATGGGGCGAGAAAGAATGATACGGATAAAGATTCAAATGAATTTTTGAAATCCCTATGGGTGTATGCACTTATGGGCTTGATATTGATCCCTTTTATTATTATGGGTGAAAATTATTTGTTCCAAATGAGTTTGCTGTTTGCTGTTTTTATGTTTTTTATAATGACATCTTTAATTTCTGATTTTTCTCATGTGATGCTGGATATTCGTGACCAATCTATTTTATTATCAAGACCGGTAGATGAACGAACGATCTCGACGGCAAAGCTGATTCATATTGTCATTTATCTAGGGGCATTAACGCTCCTATTTATAGCTCCCGCGCTCATTGCTTCTATTGTTACTAAAGGATTAGGCTTTAGTCTGTTATTTGTGCTGATCATCATCCTGGTTGATATATGGATCGTCTTGCTTACTGCCTTAATTTATCTGGTGATTTTAAAGTATTTCGATGGTGAGAAATTAAAGGATTTTATTAGCTATGTCCAAATTGCCTTATCTATTTTAATGATTGTGGGGTACCAACTGACTGGTAGATTATTTGACATCATCGATAGCCAAGTAGAATTTAGCCCAACCTGGTGGAGCTATTTTATTGCACCAATCTGGTATGCTGCTCCCTTTGAAGCAATCATAAAAGGGGATTTTACGTTAGAGTACATGGCTTTAAGCAGTCTGGCTATCATCGTACCAATTATTTCTTTAATTATTTATATAAAAAATGTTCATAACTTTGAGAAGTACTTGCAAAAAATGAATAATCATACAGGTTCTATATTGAAAAGGAAACGAAGAAACATCCCGCTGTTTTTATTTGGTAATAAAGAAGAACGAGTTTTTTTTCACTTTGCAACGAATATCATGAAAAATGAACAGGCCTTTAAATTGAAAGTATATCCTTCTATTGGATTGATCATCATTTTTCCGTTTATTACCCTGTTAAATCTTTTCGAGGAAAGCGGATTAAAAGGTATGCAGTCTGGCAGCGGCTATTATTCTATCTATTTTTGTGCCTTTATTATTCCGGTAGTTGCAACTGCTTTACGATATACAAATTCATATAAAGGAGCCTGGATATATAGAGTTTCTACTTTGCAGAAAACAGAGCCTATCTTTAAAGGGACATGGAAAGCAGTCATGGCTAGGTATGTGCTGCCCATTTATTTGGCCTATAGTGTTCTCTTTTTTCTTATATATGGCAGTTCAATAGTATGGGATCTGTTGATTGGTTTATTTACGCTATTTATTATGGTTGTCCTATCATTTAGGAGCTTTAAAATCATATTGCCCTTTTCTAAACCTGCTTCTGTAGCCCAGGATCATGAGGGTGTTAAGGCATTTTTCCTGCTTGCTATCCTTGCTATATTCGCTGGTATTCATTTTCTCATAAGCAAGCTTGAGTATGGTTTATACGGATATAGTGGACTCTTGCTGATAGTAGTCATTTTTTTGTGGCGTTATGGATTTAAGATTGATTTTACGTATTTAGAGGATTGATTCAGGTGTAGCAGCACCTAAGATTCACTTTGCTAAGTGCAGTCTTGTTTTCCTATTTTTAGATTTGGCCGAATATTCATGTAGGCAATATAGAGTACAATTTGATATTCTATACGTATAATGTGCGGAATTCATTAAAAAGGATAGGGGAATGGTGAAATGAAGGCTTTAATAAATATTGATTATACAAATGACTTTGTAGCGGATGCTGGCAAATTGACTTGCGGTAAACCCGGACAGGAAATCGAAGAATACATTGTTTCGTTAACCGAAAAATTTATGAACGATAGAGAGTTTGTCGTATTTGCTATTGATGTACATGATGAAAATGATCCCTATCATCCTGAAAGCAAATTATTCCCTCCGCATAATATAAGAGGTACCGAAGGACGTTTATTATTTGGAAATCTTCAAAATGTGTATAATACTTATAATGGCCAAGAAAATCTGTTATGGATTGATAAAACAAGATACTCTGCTTTTGCCGGAACTGATTTAGAAATCAAATTGCGTGAACGGGGCATTACAGAGTTGCATTTAGTTGGAGTTTGTACAGATATTTGCGTTTTACATACAGCGGTGGATGCCTATAATAAAGGGTTTAAAATCGTTATACATAAAGATGGAGTGGCGAGCTTCAATGAAGCCGGCCATAAGTGGGCATTGTCCCATTTTGAACAGACACTGGGAGCCATGGTTTTGTAATTGAAGGAGGAAGTTTGATGACACATTATCCCGATGACAGTTTTGCTTTACATACAGACTTATACCAAATTAATATGATGGAAACATATTTTAAGGATGGAATCCATAATAAAAAGGCGGTTTTCGATGTGTATTTCAGGCGTAATCCATTTAATAATGGATACGCCATATTTGCAGGTCTTGAACGAGTAATTACATATATTAAAGAATTAAAATTCACAGAAAGCGATATTCAATATTTAAGGGATGAGTTAAAGTACGATGAAGTTTTCCTTAATTATTTAAAAGAACTTCGTTTTACAGGAAAAATCAAGAGCATGAAAGAAGGGGAGCTTGTATTCGAAAATGAACCATTAATGCGAATTGAGGCACCGCTTGCCGAAGCTCAACTAGTTGAAACAGCTATTCTTAATATCATTAATTATCAAACGCTTATTGCCACAAAGGCGTCCCGTCTGAGTGTCGTAACAGAAGGTGAATTACTGTTTGAATTCGGCACTAGGAGAGCCCAGGAAACAGAGGCTGCCATTTGGGGGACAAGAGCGGCATATATTGGTGGATTTCAGGCAACCAGTAACGTTAGAGCCGGTAAGAAATTTGGCATTCCGGTAGTGGGAACCCATGCGCATGCACTTGTTCAGGCTTACCGGGATGAGTACACAGCTTTCCGTAAATATGCTGAATCACATTATGATTGCACCTTCCTTGTTGATACATTTGATACGTTAAAGTCAGGTGTACCGACAGCCATACAAGTTGCGAAGGAAATGGGCGATAAAATTAATTTTAAAGCTATACGTTTGGATAGCGGTGACTTGGCTTACTTATCCAAGAAGGCTCGAATTATGCTGGATGAAGCCGGTTTTACTGATACGTTAATTACAGCCTCCAATGATCTGGATGAAGCTACCATCCTGAACCTGAAGGCTCAAGGGGCTAAAATTGATATGTGGGGAGTCGGAACTAAGCTGATAACTGCCTATGATCAGCCTGCATTAGGAGCCGTATATAAAATGGTCAGCATTGAAGAAGAGAATGGCACAATGGCAGATACAATCAAAATTAGTGCAAACCCTGAAAAAGTGACGACTCCTGGCATGAAGAATGTATATCGAATTATTAATAGAGAAACAAAGAAATCAGAAGGAGATTATATTACTCTTGAACATGAAAATCCTGCTGATGAGAAAACATTAACGATGTTCCATCCAGTTCATACATTCATCTGCAAAGAAGTAACAAATTTTGATGCAGTGCCATTGCATGAAAATATCTTTGTGAACGGACAATTAGTATATGAAACGCCAGCCTTAAAGGATATTCAGCAATTTGCGAAGGATAACCTCGACTTGTTATGGGATGAATATAAACGATTCCTTAATCCGGAAAAGTATCCAGTTGATTTAAGTCCAAAATGTTGGGAAAATAAAAGGGTTCGTATACAGGAAGTTATGGAACAAGTGAGAAACACAGAAAAGAAAGTGAAAACCTGGAAATAATGATCAATCCACCTTGCTGAGACAAGGTGGATTTTTTATTTAGCCATGGATTTCTTATGCCAGCATATTCATAAAAGGTCATCTTCTTAAATGTATTTTATAAATCACTCACACAGATTTCTTAACGCAGGATACAATTAGCCCTGGTATTAGCAGGGCTTTTATTCTTGCTCATTTAGACATAAATTGGTTTTATAATGGATCTCTTAGCGAATAAGTGTCGTAAAATGATGAAAAAACAAGAACGAAAATATTAGAAATAGGTTATAGGTATATGTTAGAATTGCACAATATTTTGTATAATATTGGAAAAGAATAAAAGAGGTGGGTACATGAAAGTAGGTTCGTTGATTAAATATTATCGAACTAAGCAGGGATTGACTCAGAGTGAGCTGGTCGAAGGCATATGTTCTGTACCTCATCTAAGTAAAATTGAACATAATGAAAAGGAAGCAAATGATCAAACTATAAATTTGTTGTTACAGCGTTTAGGAGCAGACTTAACGAATGTATATGAACAAAATAATACAGTAAAAAGATTATTGGATGAATGGATTGAATGTATAAATTATTTTCAAACAGAAGAGGCAAAAGAAATTGAACAGCAGCTAAATGAATTCGTAGATTTTATTGTTTATACACCTCATCTCTTTTTATTTGAACTGTATAAATTAAGATACTTATTATTTATTCATGAAACAGAAAAAGCCATCCATCAATATAAATGGCTTGATAAGAATAAGAAGAATTTAAACTATCAAGAAATGTATTTATTGCATTATTATCATGCAATCTGCTTACTTATACAAAATAAATATAAGCAGGCTAATGAAATATTAGAAGAGTTAGTATCCATAAGCAGAGATGGTATGAGTGTTTCAGCGGATGTCTATTATCATCTGGCACTTGCTAAATGTTATATGGAACAGCACGGGCATGCGATCTTCTATGCTAAAGAAGCCTTGAATGCATTTACTGTTCAATATAATTTGAAACGAATTATGCATACACTCGTCATTCTTGGGATCAGTTATACAGATACAGGTATTTATGAGGTAGCGGCAGAATGTTATAAACATTTGAAAAGAACTGCTGAAATCCTCAATGAATCTACCACTTTATCCATTGCCTATCATAATATTGGGTATTTAAAGCAAAAGATAGGTGATATGCGTGAAGCCAGGGATTACTATTATAAAGCTGTAAACTGTGATGCAGGTAATCCACATTCTTATATGGTTAGCCTTTGTGCTTTGGCAGAGACCTCTTATTATTTGGAGGAATGGGAAGAAGCTAAAGAGTATTTACTTATTTTAAAGAAAAAAGCTCATGAAACGGGATCCAAAATATATCAAATGCTACCCAACTATTATTTATATATGATTCAGGGGGAAGAAGAGAGAGCTATCAACTATTTAGAAGAATATACCCTGCCCTACTTATATAATGGGGAATCACATTATAATGACATACGCAGTGTCAGTAAAATTTTGGCTGATTATTATAAGAAATTAGGAAAGTTCCAGAAAGCTTTGCAATATATTTATACAGACTACTAGTCAAGGAGGGAGAAGTTATGAAAAAAAAAGCCCCTATATTGCCGCCAATCGTGTAAAGAGTATTGCCTATAGTGGACTAAGAGAACTGATTGTCTAATCAATCGGTTCTTTTTAATTACTTTTAAGATAAAAAATTTAATAGGATTAATAAAATATCATTTTTGTGCAAAAATTTTTGTTGGGAAAATATAATAGTGATGAGTCCAAACACCTGTTTGTACTAGGAGGCATATAGGTCTCTATAATTATAAATAAATCCTATTTTATAATAAATAGGACGGAAAATGTAACAAAATGTCATTAATATTGACCAAATAACTTGGGAAAGTTTTTAAATCCGACAAAACAAAGAATGAAAATTCAGAATTTATAGTTAATTTGTTCCATATTCAAAGAAAAAAAAAGCTTCTATAATAACGATACACCAAGAAATGTTCACAAAAATTTAAAAAATGAGAGGAGACTGAAGGATGAAAAAAAGAAAGATTGTTGCTGGAGTTGTTTTAAGTGTATCAATGGCTTTATCATTTAGCACCGGAACAAACGCTGATGCTAGATTGAGTGCCAAGGATGTCAGCTCAGACAAAACCTATCGTGTTTTGATTCAAGGATCTCAAGCGGAAAAAACGAAAGTGAAGAAAAGTATGGGAGCACACCGAGACTTTAGCAGCCAAGGTTTTACAACAGATGTCTCCGAAAAAGAATATCAGAAACTACTGGAAAATAAAAATATTAAAGTTGAAAAAGTACCGGAATTTAAAATAGCTGCTACAAGTATGGAGAAAGCTACATCTGCACCATCAACACGTGTGCCATGGGGAATCAAAGCAATTTATAATAATAGTTCTCTTACATCTACTAGTGGTGGCAGCGGGATAAAAGTGGCGGTGTTAGATACGGGAGTTTTAAAAACACATGCTAGTCTCTCCGCCAATATTGAACAATGTAAAGATTTTACCCAAACAAGCAGCACTGTTATCAATGGATCTTGTACTGATGGGAATGGCCATGGTACACATGTAGCCGGTACAGTAGCTGGTAATGGATCTGGCGTATATGGTGTTGCACCTCAATCTAAAGTATGGGCATACAAAGTATTGGATGCCAGCGGATCCGGTTACTCAGATGATATTGCGGCAGCTATCAGACATGCAGCAGACCAAGCTTCCTCAACAGGTTCAAAAGTAATCATATCTATGTCACTGGGATCAAGTTCTAATAACTCTCTTATAAGCAGTGCTGTAACGTACGCTTATGGAAAAGGTGTATTGATTATTGCAGCAGCTGGTAATAGCGGTTCATCTGCTAATACAATCGGGTATCCGGGTGCGTTGGCAAATGTAGTAGCTGTAGCAGCCCTTGAAAATGTTCAGGAAAATGGAACCTATCGTGTGGCTAATTATTCATCCAGAGGAAACCCATCCACTGATGGCGATTATGTCATTGGCTTAAAAGATGTGGAAATATCAGCTCCAGGTTCTGCTGTAGAATCAACTTGGCATACAGGCGGATATAATACAATCAGTGGAACTTCAATGGCTACTCCTCATGTGTCCGGACTTGCGGCGAAGATATGGGCTTCCAATACGGGATACTCTCATACACAGCTGCGTGCAGAATTACAAAGACGTGCAAAACTATATGACATTAAAGGTGGAATTGGATCTGCTGCAGGTGATGATTACGCCTCCGGATTTGGTTTTGCAAGAGTACAATAATAGTAGAAATGAACTGGCCTCCCGAATTTAAGGGAGGCTGATTTATAAAAAAGAACTGGAGAATTTTAATCGGGATTGAGCTAGAATTATCAAACTCCTACCTTTGAGTATGGGTTTAAGCCAAAGTAGAGGAGAATCCAGCCGATACAGGAGAAAAACCAGCTAAAGTTGAGGGGAATTAAGCGGAATGTGCAATACAACACAGCGAATCAGATCACATTTATTAAGCTCATTAATAAAATCCTTATAAAGGAATGGGTGAATATGAAAAAATGGTTTCGAATGGAAGAATGCGGACAGTTATTTCGCTCGATAGCCAAGAAAGGAATGTTGTATTTTTATCAATTTGGGCTAGTTAGTATTGCAGGTTGGACATTGGCAAGTTTAATAATGGCATATCGGGAGGTCTTAATGAATCCTATACAGATTTTAACAGTTACTGAATTGTCCAATCTTGATAAAGGTTGGTTTGTAGCCCTAATGACCAATATGGTGACATCGGATGCAAATCGGATTGTGGGGAGAGGGCTTTTTCTGCTAATTATATGGATTTTAGTGTTCTTGCTAGTGCCTTTGGCAACAAGGAGTTTAAAGAGGTTTAGGTTATTTCAATTTGAGATAGAGATGGATAATGAAGAACCGTCAGAGGAACAGATTCCTGTAGAAATCTTCCAGTATGCACGATTAAAGATAATATCTAATATATATACCAAAAACAATAAAATGAGCCTATATCGTTTTTATGATCAACATAGTGGTTTAGCAGATTACAAAGAGGCACTGGCCTTCTATTTGGAAAGAATGACGGAAGAATATTGGGAGCAAGTGAAGATTGGAATCAATTGGGGATTATATGAATGGCAGTCACTACCGGAAGAATGGAGGCATCAGGCATATATTTCAGCAGATAAAACCAAGCCTTGTATAAAAAACAACAAGATAAATTCAGGGCATGGAGCGATTAAAAACTCTATGATTTATACGTATCAACATTTAGATGTTGTCCTCGTAACGGTACTGTGGAGCTATACTCATGAGTTTGATGCCATCGACCAGCAATGTATGTATATCCTCCACCATGCCTTATCAGATCGTTTAGAAAATATTGAATATGCCGTATGGGTTGAAAAAAATGCAACCTATGAAAATTTTCATGAAACTGCATGTGAAATAATGGAGAGGTGAATACTGGGTTGAATGATTATATTATGAACAGAGCCAAGTATCGTGCTGAAAAATATAAACAATCGTTAAAAATGTGGAGTGCCTCCAAGGAGGGTAATATGATTAAAATAAAACCAACTACCATGTATGGCTTTACACTGGAGAAAAAAGAGTATAAAGAATAGCCCGATCTGATCAATGAACCTGTTGACTGGACGGTCTATTTTTTTGAATTAAATGGTGGAATATCTGGTCTATTAGAACAGATGAACTAAATAACTAAAATATAGCGAGCATTTATTGGCTTTTAAAGAAGATAGCGGACTTTTCATGACTTCAAGAAAGTATGATAAGGAACCGTTTGCATAAGAATGGATATTTTTTTTGACTATCAAACTAAATTTCATGGTTAAAAATTGGGATATATATAAAATAATGTTTGAGATACATATATTTGTATGTTAAATTGAAAACATAAGGTTTGTGAAAACGTTTTCGTAAAATGAACGTGGATTAATAGTTTGTAAGAATAAAAGTAGCAGCCTATACATATTTTAGAAAACGTTTACTTAAACCAAACACAAAGAGAGAAGAGAGGGTAAAAGTATGAAACGTAAAAAATGGTATGCAGGTGCTTTATCAGCTTCACTTTTAGCAGCGGCTGTTTTAACGGGATGCTCATCAGAGAGCTCTTCATCTGATAATAAAGACAAAGTGACAATTGATGTATTTCAGTTCAAAGTGGAATTCAAGGATCAGTTTGAAGATGTTGCCGAACAATATGAAAAAGAAAATCCAGATGTAGAAATTAATATTACTACAGTTGGCGGCGGAGAAGATTATGGTGCAGCTTTGAAATCTAAATTTGCTTCAGGCAATGAACCAGCTATTTATAATGTCGGCGGACCGCAGGATGTTGAAGATTGGAAAGATAAATTAGCTGATTTATCCGATACAAAAGCATCTAAAGAAGCGCTAGATGGAACTCTTGATGGAGTAACTACAGATGGTACAGTCCTTGGTCTTCCATATAACCAAGAAGGATACGGCTTGCTTTATAACAAAGAAATCTTTGAAAAAGCTGGTATTAAAGCAGAAGAAATCAAAACAATGAAAGCGCTTGAAGAAGCGGTTGAAACAATTGATAGCAAAAAAGACGATCTTGGTATTAAAGCAGTATTTGCTTTACCAGGAAAAGAAAAATGGGTTACCGGGTTGCATGCTTCCAATGTCTTTATCTCTCCAGAATTTGATGAAAATATTATGAATGCTTATAAATCTGACAAAATTGATTTTAAATATGGCGATCAATTTAAAACATACATTGATCTATCCAATAAATATTCTATTCAGCCAACTGTTAGCCTTGACTACTCACAGCAAGTTGAAGAGAACTTCTCTCTTGGTAAAGTAGCAATGATTCAACAAGGGAACTGGGTATATGGTTCCATCGCAGGTATTGATGAAGAATTTGCACAAGAAAAAGTTGGAATTCTACCAATTCCTGTAGAAAGTTATAAAGAAGATTCCCTGCCAGTTGGCATTCCAATGTATTGGGGAGTAAACGGCAATAATGATGAGAAAGTTATTAAGGCTTCCAAAGAATTCCTGGATTGGTTATATACATCTGAAGAGGGCAAAAAGACAGTTCTTGAAGATTTCAGCTTTATTCCTGCATACAAAGGATTTGATTCCAGTAAAATTGCAGACCCAATCTCTAAAGAAGTATATGAATATGCGACTGAAGGAAAAACAATTGGATGGGTATTCATGGGTTATCCAACTGGTTGGGGCGAAGATAAATTAGGTGTAAACATCCAAAAATATTTAAGTGATAAAATGTCTTGGGATGAGCTGATCAAAGAATCTCAAAAATCTTGGACAGAATCACGATAATATTCTTTTAGCGTAATAGAACGCAAAACAAAGTAGTGTTGGGCTACTTTGTTTTGCTATATAGAAAATGGATAAGGTCATAAATTTTGTCACAATATTGGAGGGGTAATAATGCGTACTCGCAGTTTTTCCTATTGGTTATTCCTTACACCGGTTCTAATATCGCTATTTCTTGTAGTCCTTGTGCCACTGGGACTCGGTATATTTTACTCATTTACGGACTGGAATGGCATTCAAACAACCGCTTTTGTTGGCTTTCAAAACTATACTGGTATATTCCAGGAAAAAGAATTTATGGACGCTTTGTGGTTCACAGTTAAATTTTCTATAGTATCCATTATTTTAATTAATGTGATTGGTTTAGTATTAGCTTTAATTGTAACTTCAAAAATTAAATCAAATAATATCTTACGTACGATCTTCTTTATGCCAAACTTGATTGGTGGACTGATTTTAGGGTTCATTTGGCAGTTTATTTTCACGAAAGCATTTGACGCAGTTGGTGTGGCCCTTGGCTATGAAGGTTTACAAGGCTGGCTGTCTACCACATCCACTGGATTCTGGGGATTAGTCATCCTAATGAGCTGGCAAATGGCAGGTTATATCATGATTATCTATATTTCGTATCTTGAGGGTGTTCCAGAAGAATTAACTGAAGCTGCCGAGATTGATGGAGCGAGCTACTTCCAAAAACTGCGTACAATCATATTACCGCTCGTAGCACCGGCATTTACAGTTAGTATGTTCTTGACGCTGTCCAGCGCGTTTAAATTATATGATCAGAACTTAAGCTTAACGGCGGGAGGCCCTTATAATTCTACACAAATGGTGGCTATGGAAATATTCCAGACAGCGTTTAAGGAAAGTGAAATGGCCTATGCCTCTGCAAAAGCAGTTATCTTTTTCTTGATTGTCGCGTCAATCAGCTTGACACAAGTATATATCAACAAGAAAAGGGAGGTTGAATTATAATGCGCAGAAAGCATAACTGGCCCTTAGAAATAATCGGGATTGTTTTGGCCTTAATTTGGCTATCCCCTTTTTATATCATGATTGTTAATTCGCTTAAAACGAAAAAGGAAATGTTTACTGATGTATTGAGCCTACCGGATGCATTTAACTTAGACAACTATGTGGAAGCGTTCGAACAACTGGACTTCCTGAGGACTTTATTTAATTCTGTTTTAATAACAGTCGTAAGTGTGGGTCTGATTATTATTTTTTCTTCAATGGCAGCGTATGCCCTGTCACGAAATAAAAGTAAAACCAGTACGTTTCTATTCTTTATTTTCGTAGCAGCTATGCTGATTCCTTTCCAATCCGTCATGATTCCATTAATTACGGTTTTTGGGAAATTTGAAATGCTGAATCGTACTGGATTAATCTTTATGTATATTGGGTTTGGATGCAGCTTGTCGATCTTCCTGTACCATGGAACATTAAACAGTATATCCAAAACGCTTGATGAAGCAGCAACCCTGGACGGTGCCAACAAATGGCAAATCTTCTGGTATATCATCTTTCCAATGTTAAAACCTATTTCTGTTACAGTCGGTATTTTAAATACAATCTGGATTTGGAATGACTATCTGTTGCCATCTCTTGTAATCAATCAGGATGGAATGCAGACACTTCCTTTGAAAATGTTCTTCTTCTTCGGGGAATATACAAAACAATGGCATCTTGCACTTGCCGGATTAACTTTAGCCATTATTCCAGTCATCATTGGTTATTTCATTGCACAAAAACAAATTATTAAAGGAGTAGCTGAGGGTGCCGTGAAATAACGGTTTACGAACGGGGGTGGCTGAGTTGGATGTAACGATAAAAGATGTGGCACGAGAGGCGAATGTAGCACCATCAACTGTATCAAGGGTACTTAAGGATAGCCCTCAAATCAGTGTTCAAACAAAACGAAAAGTTCGAAAAATTATGGATCGGATGGGATATACACCAAATTTCCAAGCTCAAAGTTTAGCGGCGAAAAGTACACAAGCCATTGGTGTGATTATACCGGAGACTGCCTATCAAGCATTTAAAAATCCTTTCCTCTCAGTTGTTCTGCGAGGTATTAGCCGAAGAGCCAATCAGCAAAAATATGGGTTATATTTATCTACAAGTTATACTCAAGAGGGAATTTATGAAGAAGTTGTTTCCATGGTTCAAGGAAAAAGGGTAGACGGTTTAATACTGTTATATTCTCGCAAAAGTGATGAAGTGATTGAATTTTTGCAGCAGGTTCATTTTCCATTTACTGTAATCGGGAGACCATTAATGCATGAAAAAAGTATAACTTATGTAGATAATGATAATGTATCCGTCGCAAAAGAAATTACCAATTATCTGATAAGAATGGGGCATAAAAACATTGCCTTTCTTGGTGGGAATGAGAATTTTGCTGTTACAATCGATCGCTTGAAAGGATACATGGAAGCGCTGGAAGAGAGTGGACTTCCGTTCCGCAGGGAATATCTTATTGATGAACACCAATTTAATGATAAGGGATTCGAATCACTTAAGAATCTGATTAACTACAATCCTATGCCGACAGCCATTATTGCCCAGGATGATTTAATCGGATATGAAATATTAAGTTATTTGGAAAAACTCAATATCCATGTTCCAAGAGACCTTTCCATTATCGGTTTTAATAACCAGCTACTATCTCAGCATTCAAGACCGCCACTGACATCTGTAGAAATACATATTTCACGCCTTGGTGCTGAAGCAACTGATTGTTTAATTGAACAAATTAAAGAACCAAATACTTTTCCAAAAAGAGTTACCATCCCAACAAAGTTTATAAAACGGGAATCGGTCAGAAAAATTTAATTAGCAACATCTTACCACTTTTCAAGAAAAGTGGTTTTTCCGTGAGCTTTCATTTTGCTATCATAATGAATCGAGGAAGAAAACATATTCTAAATGGGATGATCCATAGCCCACCTGCTATTCAAATGAAAAAGTAAATCTGATATTTTTATATAACGATACTCTAGATTTTAAGAGCGGGCTAGTATGTAAAAATATCCGAATGGCCGATTTCAAAAGTGACTTAGTGAATGAAGTATGAATGAAGTAAGAAGGTAGAGAAAAGAAATCGTATGGAAAAGAAGGAAGAATAAGTGCTTAAATCAAAAAGGTTTAAAGGAATAGAAAATAAAAGCTAGTTGGTTTTGGAGTATGTTTGAAAGTAAGATTCCAGCTTGTCTCTTTTTATCGATTAACCCTCGCATTGCAGTGAGAGGGTTATAGCTAATATGTAAATCAAGTAGAAGTCTTCATTTAATATATATATATATATATGAATAAATGAAATGAAGGATAGATCAGCAGTAAGTCTGTCAGCTGAATCTATCCTTTTCATTACTATTATTGAGCAACTCTGGAGTGATGGATGGCTTTTTTACCATGGGCTGCATAATAAAGGCCTATGCATATAAAAGCGATGACTGCCATCGTTATATAAAGTCCTCTATAACCGGATACAGGAAGGTAGAATCCCTGAACAAACGGTCCAATCCCAATACCGATGTCATACATGACAAAGAAAGTAGAGGTGGCGAGCCCAATCCGGTGAGGAGAAGCCATTTTAATTGCAATGGTCTGTGCACTTGATTGGAAAGTACCCAACCCAATCCCGATAAAAGCACCTGCCAAAAGCAGAGTAATAGAGTGGCTGGTCTGACTAAGAGTTACTAAACCGATTGTGTATAAAATAAGAGATGGATAGATAATGGAATTTTCCCCGTATAGATCGAACCATTTACCTGTAAAAGGACGAGTCAATAATAAACAAATAGAATACATGACAAAAAAGAAGCCTGCTGTAGAGACTAAATTAAGTTCCTGAGAATAGGAAGTTAAATACGAAAGAATACTGGAATAGGTGAATCCAATGACTCCAGCTGTAATAGAAATAGGCAAAGCAGCCAACTCGAAGTAGTCGCCTATTTTACGACCCTTCAATGATTCCAGTTGTTCAGCTGAAAGTTCTATCTTCGGAACCTTTAAAAACAGGGTAGCGAGGAAGCTAAAAGCAGCAAAAACAACAGCTGCTGAAAAAACAATAGAATAAGAAAAAGAATTACTGATCATTAAACCTAAAAATGGTCCAATCGCCATGGCTAAGTTGGTGCTCATGGCGAAATACCCCATCCCTTCTCCTCTCCTCGAAGCAGGTAAAGTTTCGGCGACGATTGTTCCTGTAGCGGTAGATGCAAAACCAAAAGAAACACCATGGATGAATCGAATGATTAACAATAGCGTAAGGCTGCTTGCTGTGAAATAGAGAATCGTTGCTACCAAAAAGACAGCAAGACTTATTGTTAGCATTTTTTTAGCTCCGATCATTCCAATCCTTTTACCGGCAATCGGTCTTACCAGCAGAGCCCCTATAACAAATATGCTTGATGCAAGCCCGGCAATACTTTGGCTTGTACCGAAAGTGGTGATTGTATAAAGTGTCAATGTAACCATTAAGCTATAAAACGTTAGAAATATAAATAAATTCGTTGAAGATATTAAAAGGAAATCTTTTGTCCAAAGTTTTGGTTTTTCCATATGTAAGCCACATCCCTATTCCTGTTGTAATTGATTCTGCATGCTGCCAAGTACCCTCATCATCATTTCCATTTCAGCTTCTGATACACTAGACATTACTTTATCTTCAAATTCACTGACCTTTTGTATGCAAAGGGTATAGATCTCTTCTCCTGCTTCTGTTAATTGGATTCTTTTTTCGCGTTTATTTACACTCGGAATTTGCACTATTAATCCGCGCTCCTGCAATCGAGTGACCGTTCTGGTTATAGTGGGCTTTTCTACATTCAAATAATTACTTATATCCACAAGTGTGGAGGAACCATAATTTTTTAAATAATAAATAATGGCCCATTGTGAATGGTAAAGATTATACTGTGCCAAATGATCATTCAATCGTTTTGTAAACAATCTCGCTGTCTGTAAATATTGGTGAAAAAAATATTGGTGACCTGAAAGCGACAACTATAACACCACCCCGAAAATAGTTACCTAGGTAACTATACGCTCCTTTTTTATAGAAATCCAATAAAATGCTTTCATAAATTCAAACAGATTATTCTTTAATAGGTTAGTGTAAAAACAAACTAAATGGGGAATAGATGTAGAGATTTAAAAGGTGCTTGCTGAAAAATAGACAAGGAAGCAAGTAAAAACTGGGTATAAGGAGCATAAAAATGTAGAATGATAATATAATGTTGATTTATAGCAAAGCTTTAGCAATCATATTCACTAGATTCAGATAATGATAGAAAGTAGTTCAGAATGTATGAACAGCTATTCCTTTGATAAAATGAAGGTATAACAATCTACATAACCAGTTTTCACTTGGTACAATTTAAAATGGAGGAGTATGGTCAATGGGAGAATTATTTCAGTTATTAAAGAAAGGAAACACAAGTGCAATTACTGCAGCTATTGTAAACCTGGTAATATCAATCCTTAAAGGTTCTGCGTATTTGTTTACGGGAAATGTGGCTTTATTTGCGGAGACGCTTCATAGTTTAGGAGATGCCGCAAACCAATTCTTCGTATTTATCGGGTCAGCGCTAAGTAAGAAGGCACCGACCAATCGCTTTCCAAATGGATTTGGCCGCTTGGTAAATCTAGTACTTTTAGGAGCGGTTTTAATTGTTGGAATAATGTCTTATGAAACGATAAAAGAAGGATACATGCATATAATGCATCCTGGTGAATCCAGTTATTTTTGGGTGAGTATCGGTGTTTTAGTTATCAGTGTTATTCTTGAAACATTTGTTTTAGTGAAAGCAATGAAGGAAATTATGCATGAAGTCGGAGTGGAAGCAAAAGGCTTATCTTTCATATATAAAAGCTTTTCCTATTTTGGCAAAGCAAAGCCTGCAACACGGTTAGTGTTTATGGAAGATTTAGTGGCAACTGGCGGTGGAGTTTTAGCCATTATGGCAATCGTCATCTCCCATTTAACGGACTTCCACGCTGCTGAAGGGATTGCATCCATTCTTATCGGAATTATGATGTTGTTTGTAGTCGGTAAAGTATTCCTGGACAATGCCGCTGGAGCACTTGGGGAAGCGGATGAATTAATGGAGCAATATATTGGTGATCTCGTCATTCTTGATAAAGATGTAAAAGATGTACAGAATGTTATCGTAATTAAAGAAGGGGAAGATTTCCATGTGGAAGTCTGTGTAGAGATAGATTCAACCTTAACTGTTGCGAACATGGATGATATTAAAGATCGTCTAAAAAAACAAATTTTGGCAGAAAAAGGCGTTGTAGATGTCATGATTGAATTTGACGAAGACGATGGTATAGAAAAGTGGAACCAAAAAGAGAATGCAGCGATAGAATAAAAATAAGCGCTTGATGACAAGTATATGTCTCAAGCGCTTTGTTTTAGTTAAGTAGTCGTGGCATATCCAATTTATATAGTTTAGAATAGTGAGGCTCTGTTTGAAGAAGTTCTTCATGTGAGCCGTCCATACTGATCTCTCCGTCTTGAAGGAAGAGTACTCTATTCGTTTTCTCTACACCCATTAAATGATGGGTAATCCAAATAATTGTTTTCCCGTTTAATGTATCAAAAATGGTTTTCAGAAGACTGCGTTCTGTTTGAGAATCCAGACCTACAGTAGGCTCATCCAAAATAACAATAGGAGTTTTTTGCAAAAGAATCCGGGCAAGCGCGATACGCTGACGTTCGCCGCCTGAAAAACGTCCCCCTAACTCCTGCATGCGAGTTTGGTATCCATTCGGCAGTGATTCAATATAATCATGCATCTTAACTAATTTAGCTGCCTCGTATACTTCCTCATCACTAGCCTTTGGATTGCCAAGACGTATATTATTCATAACAGTTGTATCAAATAAATGAGGTTTCTGATGCAGTACAGAAACGAAACTTGTAATTTGGGAATCCAAATGAGCAATATCTTCACTTGCTATACGGATAGTGCCCTGGTTAGGTTTATAGGCACCTAATATAAGTTTTACAATCGTACTTTTTCCTGCCCCGCTTTTGCCAAGAATCGCGATTTTTTCACCAGGATGGATGGTAAAGGCTAAATCTTTCAGAACATTAGTCTCCGTGGAAGGGTAAGAAAAATAAACCTGATTAAAGCTAATGGGCAAGGCTTCCTGCGACTTCAAATTATCTAGATTTCTTGCAGATTCAGGGTGGGTTGATCCCTTTACTTCCTGCAATCCATTCATTCGATCCAATGAACTCTTGTAGCTTGAGATTTGGCTTACTGCATCCGATAGGGGTGCAAATGCGTCAATTAACGGGAAAACAACCAAGATAAAAGCTGCAATCCAAATAGGAGAAAATTGTCCGGACTCTACCTGTAAAGTGACCCAGCATGCAAGTGCCAAGATAATGGCCAATATAACCATTTGAAAGAGAAAATTACGCTTACGTTGAAATTGATTAATCCCTGCTTCGAGTTGATCAACATTTTTTTCATCTTTTTCATAGCGTTCGATGAAATCGGCTTGCCTGCCACTGATCATCCAGTCACCAATTCCCATGATTGCGTCTGTCAGAGATTGATACAGTCCATTTCTAGCATTTTTCATCCGTGTATTTCTTGCCCTTGTTACTAATAAAGAAACAAGGGGGAACAAGACAATCAGGACGAATAACAATAAAAACATGATTAAGGCAAAGGGGATTGAAAAGAATCCTAGAGCTAAGACAATGATCATATACAAAATAATACTGATGATAGATGGAAAAATCGTTTTAATATAGAGATCCTGAAGATGTTCAATATCATCAGCAAGTACACCAAGCAAATCGCCTGTTTTATAACGGGATTTGAAATCCAAAGCATTTGGTTCCAGGGCCTGATACAAACGGACGCGCATACCTGAAAGTATTTTTAAAACCAGGCTGTGGCCACTTAAGCGTTCTGCGTAACGGAATACAGGCCTTGAAACTCCAAACAGTCTTACCAAAACAATAGGTACATAGACAAGAAGTATATTTTCAGGTAAAGTGGCTGACTTGGATATTAAAAAGCCAGATGTAAACATCAAAGCACCGGCACTGAAGAACGTGCCGACACCAAGCACAATCACAATGGTTAAGAGCCATTTGTTTTGGGATAAATAAGGGCCGATCCAAGAATTTTTAAGAATAGATTCAGAGCCTTTTTTCTTAATCATGCTGCACCTCATTTCTCCCTAAATGTTCTTGTATTAAATGATAATAATGCTCTTCTTTTTTCAAAAGCTCCTCATGACTTCCAACTTCAACGATTTGTCCCTGATCCAAAACGATAATCTGGTCCATATCTGTCATCCAGTGAAGTCGATGGGTTGCAAAAAATACTAGATGATCTTCAAATAACGGAACAATATTGTTCTTTAATTCATATTCCGTTTCAATATCTAGATGTGCGGTTGGCTCGTCAAATAAGAGGATTTTTCGATTTTTGTCTAGAAATGCCCTCGCTAAAGCAACCCGCTGTTCCTGACCGCCGCTCAGCATACGTCCGCTTTCCCCAATACGTTCATCCAACCCATTGGGAAGGGCATTCAAAACATCTCTTAAACCGGCTTTATCAATAGCTAATTGAATGTCTTCTTCACTAGCATCAGGAGTATAAAACATAATATTATTTCGAACAGTATCATTAAATAGATAAGGATGCTGTGGAATATAAAGCAATTGATCCTGCCAACCCATTTCTTTAAAAGAGGAATAGGTCTGATTATTAATGGTAACAGAGCAAGCGGTCGGATTCAAAAAACCGCCAAGTACGTCAATTAAGGTTGATTTCCCGGCTCCACTTGCACCAATAATGCCAATTTTACCGTATCCCTTCCATGAAAATGATAGGTCATTCAGTGCCGATTGATTGGATTCCGCGTGTTGCACTGTTAGATTTCGAATCGTTAAGGAATCTTCATTGGTCCAGGTAAACGCTGATTCATTCCGTTTCCGTTTTAATGAAACGGGCCAATTAATAATCCGTTTGATAGCAGTCATGCTGTTTTTTCCATCTAAAGTAGCATGGTAATCCGTTCCGAAATCACGAATTGGTAAGAAGTATTCCGGGGCGAGGATTAAAACAGTCAGTGCAGGTCCCAATAAGATCGTACCTTCCATAAGTCCAAGACCGAGGAATAAGGCGACAATGGCGACTGAGAGTGAAGTGAAGAAATCCAATGCAAATGTGGAAAGAAAAGCAATGCGAAGTGTTCCCATCGTTGCTTTTCGGTATCGTTCACTCACACTTTGGATATTCCGATCATACTTTTTACTTAATCCCAGTAATCGCAGTGTTTCCAAACCTCGTAATGAATCAACGAAATGATTGGAAAGGACCTGATAAGATTCATACTGTTTATCAGCCTTTCTTTTTGCTGCAATCCCAAGCATGGCCATAAAGAATAATAGGATAGGGAGTACAATGACCACAATTACAGCAGATTGAAAATCAAGTGTCAGTATATAAAGGAAAATTAAAAGGGGGATCAAGAACATATTTATCATCTTCGGTAAGAATAATTTTAAATAGGTTTCAACCTGTGATACTCCCTCCAAAGCCATTGTGACTAAGCTGCCTGTTCCTTCAGATTGGGTGAATCTCGGCCCCAGTTCAAATAATTTCTCCAGTAATTCTTTTCGTAAGGCTGTACCTGATTCGGAGGCGAATCGGTCCATCCATTTATCGCGAATAAAAGTCAAGAAGTGTCGTCCCATAAAAGCTAGTACAAATAAAAGGAAGGGGATAAGCTGTTCAGACAGCCTCTCCCCATTAAATAAATTCGTGACTCCATCCGCAAGATAAATGGCTTGCATGATAATCGCTATTCCTTGTAATAAGGAAATCACGAGTAGGAAGATCATGGTACCCTTTATTCCTTTTATAGTTAAAATCTCTTTATTTATCATTAATGACTCACCGGTTCCTTATCAGAAATACGCTTTCTGAATACGTAATAACTCCATATTTGATAGCCAAGAACAAAGGGAAGTAATATGCATGCTACGATGGTCATCACTTTAAGTGTGTATGGACCACTGGAAGCGTTCATAATAGTTAAGTTGTATTCGGAACTAATTGAACTGACCATGACTCTTGGGAAGAGACCGACAAATAACATCGTAACTGTGAATAGCATAGTCAAAGCCGTCATTACAAAGGCAAGAGTTTCCTTTTTCTTTGCAGAAAATAAATATCCTAACCCACTTGTTACTACTGCACCAAGCAGGAATAATGGTGTTGCGACTGGCCTTACTGTAAACAAGTCCGTCATCATATAGGTCATTACTGCGAATACAATCAGCCCTACCAAAAGAATCAAATACATTTTGGCTACCAGGGATTGTGCTCGTTCCCGGATGGGGCCTTCTGTCCGAATACCGATGAATGTTAAGCCATGCACAAGGCATAAGACAATCATAGCGATTCCGCCAACAAGCGAGTAGGGATCAAAATAATCGCCAAAGCTTGCATACATATTTTTAGAAGCATCTATTGGCATACCGCGTACAAGACTGGAAAATAGAACTCCCAGTACAAATGCAGGAATTATACTCCCAACAAATATCATCCAGTCCCAAAAGCTAATCCACTTTTCATGAACTTTATGTCTGAATTCAAAGGCAACTCCGCGTACAATTAAAGCCAACAGGAATAAAACAAAAGGTAGATAATACCCACTGAACATTGTTGCGTACCATTCTGGGAATGCAGCGAAGATTGCACCGCCGGCTGTTATAAGCCAAACTTCGTTCGCATCCCAGAAAGGACCGATGGTAGAAACCAGCTGATCACGCTCTTTTTGGTTGCGTGCGAGAAAACGGGTTGACATTCCAACACCAAAGTCAAATCCTTCTAATATAAAGAAGCCGATAAATAAAACAGCTACAAGGATAAACCATAACTCATTTAAACTCATTGTTCGAAGGCCTCCTTGTCAAATAAATCTATATCTGGTTTTGTATCGTTTGTATGATATGGTCCTTTTTTGACTTCTTTCACAATCAAAGTGATTAATACGAAAGCAAGAACAGTATAGGCTCCTAAAAATACAATGATTGATGTTAATAGCTCGCCTGCTGTTACATTTGGAGAAACGGATTGTGCTGTCGTATATAAACCAAAGACTGTCCAAGGTTGACGTCCAATTTCAGTCATTATCCAGCCTGCTGTATTAGCCATGAATGGAAGGGCAATCGCTCCAACCATTGCTTTTAAATAGAGTGATTGATTTACTAGATTATTTTTCTTGATAAACAACAGACCCAATGCAGCTAATCCCATTATCATAACACCAGCAATTACCATGATGCGGAAACTCCAATATACAGCATTAACAGGAGGGATATAATTTCCTTCTCCATAAAGCTCAGTATATTTCTCTTGGAGTGTATTCATTCCTTCTACTGATCCCTCAAAGCTGTTATAAGCAAGGATACTTAAAGCATAAGGGATTTCAAGAGACCACTTGTTTTCACGGTTCTCTGTATCAATATTGGCAATCGCTGACCAGCTTGCTGGGTCAGCGCTGTCTTCCCACAGTGCTTCACTTGCTGCCATTTTCATAGGCTGCGATGACATCAAGTGCTGTGCCTGCCAGTGACCAGTAAAGGCGATTCCAAGGCCAGAGATCATCGCCACAATCATAGCAATCGTAAAGGATTTCTTAAATATCTCTAAATTTTGTTTTTTCAGTATTTTAAAAGCGCTGATACCGCCGACTACGAATGCCCCGGTTGCAAAAGCCCCAAGTACGGTATGAGGAAATTCAACAAGCAGCTGAGGGTTTGTGATAAAAGCCCCGAAATCATTTAGTACAGCTTTTCCATTTTCCACCGTAATCCCAACAGGTTCCTGCATAAACGAATTTGCAGCAAGAATAAACAATGCAGATAGAATTGTACCTATAGATACAAGCCATATGGATAATAAGTGAACCCATCTTGGCAAGCGGTCACGTCCAAACATCCATACACCAATAAATGTGGACTCCAAAAAGAAAGCCAATAAGGCTTCAATCGCTAACGGAACACCAAATACATCTCCGACAAAGCGGGAGTATTCGGACCAGTTCATCCCGAATTGAAACTCTTGAATAATACCTGTGACTACGCCAACAGCAAATGAGATGAGAAAAATATGTCCCCAAAACTTTGCCATTTTCAAATACATTTCCTTCTTCTTGAAAAAGTATAATGTTTCCATTATTGCAACTAAAAATACCAATCCGATAGAGAGCGGTACAAAGAAGAAGTGGTAGATTGTGGTTGCTGCATACTGAAACCGAGCGAGATCCAATACCTCCATTAAACTGTTCACACCTTTCAATTAACTACATATTGTTCACCCATTCACAAACTTAACGAAAAAAAACATTTATAAAATGCTGTCATCTTTATTATACAAGCAACTAATTATTTCTGTGTGAATGAAGTGATGGTTATAATAACTTTAATTGCATAGTAAGGTTTATCCTATGTATGTGTTATTAATTAGTTGTTTTTATAATGACTATTTATAATAGTTATATTAGTACTATGGTTCGTAAATATCTATAACTAAACTAAAATTATTATAATTAATTCAAATTTATGAAACAATATTGTCACAAAAGCTAGGTAGTTAGATGGGTATCATTTAGCATATAGATTGACAAAGATAAAAGCTTGATTTATGAAAATCAAGCTCGTAAGTAGGATTAAGATTTTATTAATTGGTAGCCTTTTAATTTACAGATATGACGCATAGCCTGATTAAACGTAGCAAATGTTTCATTTTTTATTTTGGTTCCTTGGCTTACGATTTGGCGGACAAGAGTAGTCGAGAGACCCGTATAAATAACTTCTGTACCTAATAGAGCAAGGGATTGAGAGATGGTTTCCAAATCTCTTACAATATATCCTTCATCCAGCGAGGTCATACCAGTGAAATCTATAACCATATATGAAGCTTGTTTGTCCGAACTTTCATATAGGGCTTTTTCTTTGATTTTTTGAAGACGGTCCTCAGATAAAGATCCTGTAATGGTCATTAAAAGCACATCTTCGAGGATTGTTTTGATGATTGGTGCATACATCTCTTCCATCATCGATTGCCCTTTGTTTAATTCTTCCTCATAATCCGTTACATCTTTCCAAGTGAGCATATATCCTGTTGCACCGTCGCTGAAGAGAAAGGTATTTATAACGATACTGGCAGTATATGTATGAAATAATATAATTCTGCTTGTATAAGGGAAAGGGCCATTTTCGAGTATTTTGCGTTGGCGGCTTCCATTTGATCTATGAAATTCGGAAATGTTTCTTCCGATAAAGTCTTCTTTACTTAATAGGCCGGTAAAAGGGCTCAGGCGTCGTATTAAATGTTCAGCATATTGGTTAATAAATATTATTGTAAACGTATTGTCACAGATAAATATATTTTCTCCAACTGCATTTAATAAGTGGCCAGTTTCCTCCGATTGGAAATATTCCATATTTATGCTCCTAACTTTAATCAATGATGTCTTTATTATTATACGAGACATTTAATCTTTTATAAAATGATTACCTTTAATATTTAGAGGAAATGCCAAATGATGATAGAATTGTAATAGCGAGAAATAAAGACCTATTCAAATAGATGTATGAATCATCAAAAAATATATCCATCTGGTTATAAAAGTTGTATACTGAAATTTGTGAAAATATAGGAGGTTTTTGAATGAATTATTCTTTAACGTGGAATTTAGATAGCATATTTCCCAATGGCTCAGAATCACCTGAACTGGTTTCAAAATTAATCGAAATCAAAGAGTTGTTAATTACATACAAAGAGGCAGTAAAAAGTTGGCAGGCTCCTGCAGATGTTAGCGGAACAGAAGAAATGGTGAATATTTTAAAGAAAACAGAAGTACTTCAAAAAGCAATCTATCAGGTATCAGCTTTCCTTGAGTGTGCAACTGCACAAAATGTCCACGATACGAAAGCGGATCAATTAAATGGTGAATTGTACACATTAATCAGTGAATTTGAAACAGTCTTTACAGGTTTTACAATTAGGCTTGTCCAAATCGATGAATCCGTTTGGCAGGAAATCATTAATCAGCCGCAAATTAGTGAAATCGCTTTCTATATTAATGAACAAAGAGAACGAGGCAAAGAACAATTATCCGAAGCCGAAGAAGCGCTCATTAATGCATTGCGCGTAGATGGATATGTCGGTTGGAGCACTCATTATGATTCACTTGTAAAAACGGTTGAAATACCCTTTATAAAAGAAAATGGCGAGACTGTACTTTTATCAGCAGGCCAAGCTTTCAATAAGATGCATGACGATCCAGATCCTGAAGTCCGTGCTGATTTATTTGAGAAATGGGAAAAGATATGGGGAGAAAAAGCACCATTATTTGCTGATACGATTAACCATTTAGGCGGCTTCCGTTTGGCAGAATATAAGGCACATGGTGTTGAAGATTTTATGAAAGAACCCTTGCAGTACAACCGTATGAGGAAAGAAACATTGGATGTGATGTGGGATGTCATAGCTAAAAATAAACAACCATTCGTAGATTTTCTTAATCGTAAAGCAAAACTATTAGGGAAAGAAAAATTAAGCTGGGTAGATGTTGATGCACCGATTGTAACAACGGAGCCGATGAATTATACATTTGATGAAGGAGCGAAATTTATCATCGAGAATTTCGCGAAATTCGGTGATGAGCTTCCTAAATTCGCCCAGGATGCATTTGAAAATTCATGGATTGAAGCGGAGGACCGTCCTGGTAAGCGTCCGGGGGGATTCTGCACAAGCTTTCCTGAAACTAATGAATCACGTATATTTATGACCTATTCAGGGTCACCAAGCGGTGTAGCCACGCTTGCGCATGAACTTGGACATGCTTTCCACAGTCATGTTTTAAATGAAAAACCATTCTTTAATACCGACTATGCGATGAATGTAGCTGAAACAGCGTCTACGTTTGCAGAACAAATTTGTTCGGATGCGAGCGTGCGGGCTGCGGAGTCAGATGAAGAAAAAATTACATTGCTTGATAACAAAATTTTAAATGCGATTGCCATGTTTATGAATATTCATGCCCGGTTTATTTTTGAAACCAATTTCTATACAGAACGCAAAAATGGATTAGTTTCTGCTGAACGTTTAAATGAACTGATGGAGGCTGCTCAAAAAGAAGCATATCAGGATTCACTAAATGAATATCATCCGACTTTCTGGGCAAGTAAACTGCATTTTTACATTGCGGAAGTGCCATTTTATAATTTCCCGTACACGTTTGGCTATTTGTTTAGCTTAGGGATTTATCACTTATCTTTAAAAGAAGGTAAGTCATTTGAGAAAAAATACATTGCCTTATTGCAAGATACTGCTGCAATGACAACAGAGGAGTTGGCAATGAAACATTTGGGTGTAGACCTGACGAAACCGGATTTCTGGCAGGCTGGCGTAGATCTTGCAATAGCTGATGTGAATGAGTTCCTTGAGTTAACGAAATAAGAAAACCTGTTTCATCGCATTGCCATCTATAGAGAGATGGCAATGTTTTTTTGATATTTATTTATCAATTAAACAGATAAAGAGTAATATATGGTATAGATTGTTAAAAAGGGGATTGAACAACAGATGGTTATACGTGCATCTAGAATAGAGGATTACGAACAATTAATAGAACTGGAAAACTTAATTTGGGACTATACAAACACGCCGATGCCGATGGTTTGGGATTCAGTCGCCGATTATGCTGGACATTTTCCACCGGGAAGCCAATTTGTTTTGATTGAAAATGGAAAGCTGGCAGGCAATATGTCTGTTAAATATCCTACACCACTGGATTGTAATCGCCATGTCTGGGAAATTGCGATTGGTGTTCATCCTGACTTTCAGGGAAAAGGAATTGGGAGCAAATTACTGCAGTTTTTGGATGGTGAGGGTAGGAAGCATGGAATCCGAAAAATTTGTTTAAGAGTATTGTCCACGAATACCCCGGCTATTTCTTTTTATAAAAAGAATGGATATATAGAGCAAGGTGTATTAAAGGGAGAATTTTATCTGAATGGTCAGTATGTGGATGATATCTTAATGTATAAAAAATTGGTTGATTAAGAAGGGGAAGAGTGAGGTACTCTTTATCATAGATACATTCGAGCTTTCAAGCACCAGATTTCTATATTAAAAATGGGTTCTCCATTTTTGGTATGATTTTGAAATTTACCCTACTGGACATTATTAATATTTTCTAAAAAAGAGAATTGGAAATGCCCAGATTCAATAGGTATCAAAGTGATGGAATAATCGTATATTTATTAACTTACAGTGGATACAGTCAAATCCGCTGTTTTTATATGGGCTATATCAGAAAGGGGTCAATCAGCAGAATACTTCGAATAGAAATATGAATCATAATAACCCGTATAATATGCCACGATTTTATCACCTTCCTCAAACGTATTATCCATAACCCATGAGCGATTAACAATAGAGGTACAAATTCAAGATAACCATTTACTTTTCACCTAGGTTGGTGAGTTCTTTTCCTTTATATATGGCTTGATGATTGGCATTCAATCAGTCATACACGTTTCGGATGAACTGGGAAATAATACCGGTATGAATGGAAAACCGAGGGTATTAAAATAGTTAGGTTGAATATTAAGGGTAGAGGGTGAGGTTGTTGATTAGCAGTAAATTGGGTTTTGGAAGAAAATTCCAAATTGGAATAGTCCTAATTATGGTGATCATCATACTCGTTTCGGTACTTACCGTTCAGAGTTTAAATAGCTCGCGCGAGGAATTATTAGAAATTGTAGAAAATCGATATAAAAAAGTGAATTATACTTATGAAATAGAAAAGAACGTTATTTCATCAAAAATGTTAGTTGGAATGGTTATGAATGATTTATCAGGAGTAACATCAGCTACCATACAAGATAAACTTGCTGAAAATCATGTCAAGATTGAAGAACATTTTGCAAAAATCCATGGTATGACATTGAATAAGGAAGCTAGGGAAATATTAATGGATTGCGCAGCTCTATATCGAATATACAAAGAAAACGAACGAATAATCATAATGGAACTAATACAAGACACTGAGTATGTCAGTGACAATTGGATAAAAATGGAGGAATCAAGTTCTAAGCTTAGAGAGTCAATAGAAGAATTTATTAGCTATCAAGAGGAAAGGATGGAAGATGCATTTAACAGGGCAAATGAAAAGTACGATCAAATGTATCGAGTTGTTATCCTCTTAACGACGACTTCCTGTGGATCTATTGCGTTAATTGGCTACTGGGTTATTCGTTCAACGACAAAGGATTTAAAACAAATAACGAATGTATTGGAAGAGATTGATTTAAACGATCCTTCGACCATACACAGGCTTGAAGTAAAAACAAATGATGAAATAGGTTTGATTGCTGAAGCCTTTAACAATATGTCCATGTCTTTAGAAACCTACAGTAAAAATGAGAAAGCGTATTTGAACGATATCAAGATACAGAACTGGGTACTATCAAAAATTAATGAAGTAGCCAGCTTGACGCAAAGTACCTTAAATATAAATGAATTTGCAGAACGTCTTCAAAGTAAGTTGTCTCCATTAGTAGGTGCTTCCGTTGGAGCTTTCTATTTAAGACATCAGGATGATGATACTATTTTTTATCGTGCAGCATCCTATGGTGGCGGTGGAAAAGATCAATTTAAAGTAGGTGAGGGGATTATTGGGCAGGCGGTTGTTGATCAACAAATAGTCCTGTTAGAAGATATTCCAGAAAATTACCAACTACTTTCGACAGGTTTGGGTGACGTAACACCAAAATCGATTTTGATTGCCCCGATTATTTATGAAAATAACACGATTGGTGTCTTTGAATTCGCAAGTATAACAGGTTTTACAGATGTACAGTATCAAGCCATTAAGCAGGTAAATGAATCACTTGGGCTGGCCGTACACAGCGTTTTATCTAGAATGGAAATTGAATGCTTGCTAAATGAGTCAAAAGCAATGACAGAAGAATTGCAGGTTCAGACGGAAGAGCTGCATTCACAATCTGAAGAATTAATGACGATTAATGAACTTTTGAAAGAACGTGAGCAAGAAGCTTTGCAAAAGACGAAGGAACTTGAACACTCCAGGGAAGAATTAAGAATAAAAAATGAACAATTGCTGCAAAGTTCAAATTACAAATCTGAATTTCTTGCAAATATTAGCCATGAACTTCGTACGCCTTTAAATAGTATTTTAATTCTTTCAGAGCTGTTAATTGATATGGATAGTGATCATTTTTCAGAAGAGGAAAAAGAGTATATTGAATATATTTATTCAGCTGCGAACAGTTTAACATCCTTAATTAACGATATACTTGACCTGTCAAAAATCGAGGCTGGAAAGTTGGATATCAACTATAACAAAATGAACATTAGTGAAATAGTTGATGCCTTAAATATATTTTCACCCCAAGCTGAAAGAAAACAACTTGGTTTCATCATAGAAATAGATGAGGATTTGCCAACTTATTTTTACACGGATGTGCAAAAAGTCCAGCAAATCATTAAAAATTTACTATCAAATGCCATAAAGTTCACAGAACAAGGATCCGTGACTGTTAAGTTGGAAAACATAATCCATACATGTTATGAAAAAGACGGTCATGATACGATCCGACCTGATGAATGGATAAAAATTATTGTAAAAGATACTGGTATTGGAATCTCTAAAAAACAGCAACAAACTATTTTTGAAGCCTTTCAACAGGGGGACGGGGCTACAGTACAAAAATACGGCGGTACAGGATTAGGTTTATCAATCTGCAAAAAATTAACCGATTTGCTAAACGGCTATATATTTGTTGAAAGTGAAGTGGGGAAAGGTAGTATATTTACTGTTTATTTACCCAATCTACAGGCACAGGATAATAATCATGTGGTTGAAGTGTCTCCGTATAGTGAAACGATAAGACAAGTGGCTACAACCGTAGAACGAATCGAGACTGAAGAAACAAAAAATGTTGAAATGGATATACTACGAGGTAAAAAGGTGCTTATTACCGATGACGATCAGCGTAATATTTACACATTAAAAACAGCACTTGAAAAAAAGGGAATTGAAATTTTAGTAGCAAATAACGGAAATGAATGTCTGGAAATTGTGAAAGAGAATCGTCATATTGATATGATCCTGATGGATATTATGATGCCTGAACTGAATGGATACGAGACAATGAAACGCATACGTATGGATACGAAATTAAGCTCGCTTCCAATTATTGCTTTAACAGCGAAAGCAATGAAAGGTGATCGTGAAAAATGCCTGGCAGCTGGTGCATCGGATTATATCAGTAAACCAATTAACCTGGAGCAATTAATCTCTGTGATGAGAGTCTGGCTGACTTAAAAGGGAGAATTCCTGCCAATGTACCAGGTAAAAAAAGAGTATAGATCATGGGTAAAGCCGCTCAATTGACGTTCAATTGAGCGGCTTTTATATATCTGATGATAAAAAAGTATAGGGCCACTGATACTAAAAATGAGAAATTTCCTTTTGTAGTTTTTGAGTCACATCATGGATTGGTAAAGCAGCCGTTCGCTGCCATGATGACTAAACATCAGGAGTATTATTGGAAAGAGAAGAGTGATGACGAAATGAAAAAAGTCATAGATTTATTGATTGAAAATGCAACTGATCCATACCAGCTCGATCTATCGTCTCACTTGCTATATATAGGGAAGAAAAAACGAAAAAAGATAGAGCTGTCAACATAAACGGACAGCTCTACCAGTACTATTATTTAGATGAATGTAGCGATATCTTCTACAGGAAGGCGTACGGTTTTAAAGTATTGATCTCCCTGAGCCTTACCAATCGCAATTAGGACAATTGGCATGTATCTCTCATCCACATTGAAGTTTTTAGCAAAAGCAGCTTTATCAAAACCGCCCATTGTAATCGTATCAAGCCCGCGATTCTTTGCAATCAGCATCAATTGCATGGAGACCAGGCCAGCATCAAAGCTTGCAATATTTGCGCGTGTTTCTTTAGGAGCACCAGGATACACTCGTTTTACATCTTGTACGAGTCTTTGTTTGTTTTCCTCATCAACAAAACCTGCTTCAAACATCATGTCGTAAATTTTATCGACTTTTTTGTGCATTTCAGTATCTCCGAGTACTGCAATGACAGCAGAGGCATTTTCAGCAACCTTTGCATTGTTACCAAACAAACCCAGGTCTTTCTTTCTTTCCTCATCTTGAACGACGATGAAGTTCCAAGCCTGCATATTGCTGGATGATGGAGCTAAGGTAGCCTCTTCAAGGATGCTCCTTAGTTCTTCTTTGGACAATTTAAATGAAGAGTCATATTGCCTGATAGAATGACGTTCTTTTATAATGGTTGATAAATCTTTATGTAGATTTGACATATAAATTCCTCCGTAGATTCAACATTTTTAGTTATTATTGTATGTTAGCTTATTTTTAGTAAGTAATAAATAAATTGTAGAGTTATAGACTGAATTTGTCAAATAAATCATTATATTGGAATGGTGAATCTTATCTGATGTTCAATAAGGTTAAGGGATTTTTTCATTGATACCTACAGATAGATTTTTTAAAATGAATCCCAATTTACCATTTTGCTATATGTTCTTCAATACAGCCTGGCATTTGCTGAATCCTTAGTATGGTGTCATCTTGTAAGCATATTTCTCCATCATAGAAACCTACCATTTGATGTACTTCAGATTTAACTATAATCGCATCTGTTTTGGCGATACGTTCAAATAGGGGAGTGAAGGTAAGTCTCACACAATCAGTCGCCAAAGAGTGAATCTTCCAAGGCTGCATGAAATCATGTTTATTATAGTGAAACTTCATATCCTCACTGATTTTTGTCAAATGTCCATTTAATAATATGGCATTTTCATTTAAGCCTGTCCCATCTGTCCATTGTCCGCCGAAATTTAAACCAATTAGATCATTTCCTTGTTTGCCTGAAGCCATTCCCCAATTCCAGGTACAATTCCTTGGCCATACACCCCGACCGTAATCCAAGCTGGCATAACTTTCATCCGGCTTAAAGTGATAGGTTTTAGATCCAATTCTTAGGGTTCCTTGAGAAGGGAGACAATGCATCTTGGTTGTTAATTGATATGTTTGATTACTCCAAGGAATGACAACACTCAACGAATCCGTCTCAGGATAGCTGATTTCAAGATTTGCTTGCAACGGTTTTTGATCAAAATTTGGAATCTCCACGTACAGTTTGAACCGATTATGATCCCATAAGATATCGATGTTCATTTGTTTGGAGGAGATTCTTGTACTGGCCAGGACATCATCCGGGAGTGTTTTGTTACTCTTAAAAGGAAACAAGGCTGTTTTCTCGTAAAATGATTTGGTATGTAAGTCCAGATAATAAACAAAGCAAACCATCGCATAATCTAAATGACTGATTGTAACGGAAAAAAGAACATCTTTATTCGTTATACACCAATAATTCCATTTCTTTTTCCGAAGAAAGTGTCCGCTGACATTACCGCTGATAAGAGGCTTTCTTGACCAGCCTATGCTTTCTGCTTTTAAATGGCCTTTCTCATCGCATAGAGCAACGGGATCTGTTATTTCTCTTTCATGATATGTATGATTCATTCTGAACAAACAACCTTTCCAATAGATTTAATAGTTGAAAGTTATGATATTTATCATTAATGTACCATTCGAGGGCAGGGACGTCTATTGGAGAAAAAAACAGTGAGCGGATGTTTATACCGCTCACTGAATAGTTAATTCGCATATAATCGCTTATAGCTGTCAAAGTGTTTTTTATAATAGCTGTTATTTGTACTTGTGATGCGTACACCACTATTATCTGCATGAATAAATTCATTATTACCCAGATAGATGCCTAAATGGGAGATTCCTTGCTTGTATGTACCGGAGAAGAAGATAATATCCCCAGGCTGAGGTGAACTCACAAAATAGGAACGGTTATAGAATCCTTCAGCTGTGTATCTTGGCATAGAGTGTCCTGCTTTATTAAAGACATAATAAAGAAAGCCGCTGCAATCGAAACCAGCGGGAGTCGTTCCTCCCCATACATATTTTGTACCGATGAAACTTTTACTGATTGAAATCAGTTTAGATGTAAAAGCCGGATTGCCTATCGTTTCCTGAGCAGAAGAAGATCCGCTTGAAGGAGTAGAAACAGAAGGTAAATCACTTGACGATTTTGAGATTTTTAACTTTTGTCCCACATAAATCACGTCAGATTTCAAACCATTTATTGATTTTATTTGAGAAACGGTCATGGAATAACTTTTGGCAATTTTACTTAGTGTATCTCCCGACTTAACTGTATAGGTTGTTGATGAAGTTGTGCTGCCGGAAGAGCTTGAACTGCTTGATCCAGAAGCAGTTGAAGGTTTTGAAACCTTTAATACTTGGGCTGGATAAATAATTGTACTGGATAGATTGTTCCAGCTCATAAGTTGATTGACAGTAATAGAATAGTTGCTGGCAATTTTACTTAAGGTATCGCCTGATTTCACAGTATAGGTCTTGTTGGCAGAAGAACTCCCAGTTACTGGTGAAGATCCAGATGTATCAGCAGATACTTTGATTACTTGTCCCGGATAAATAAGATCGTTCTTTAAGCTGTTCCAGCTTTTCAATTTACTAACGGTTGTAGAGTATTTGGCAGCTATAGCTGATAGTGTATCGCCTGATTTAATGGTGTATGTATTAGCATTGCTTGTACTCCCAGAATTGCTGGATGAAGATGAATCATGCTTCGTTACTTTGATGACTTGTTTAGGATAGATAATATCCGATGACAAATTATTTAAGTTTTTTAAGTTTGATACTGTTGTTTTAAATTTTGAGGCAATAAAAGAAAGTGTATCTCCCTTTTTAACTGTATAAGTCGTCGAAGCTGCTGATGCTTCTTGGGCAAAAGCAGACGACATTATAGCAGCAGCCGTGAAGGTTACAACTTTTAAATGCTTCATTTAAATCAACTCCTTTAGTGTTATTTTATACTAATCTATAATACCCATATTATATTAACATAGTAAAAATTCTGATTAAAGTTATATGTATTAAGTCATTGAATAATAGAATAATGGGTGAAGAGTAGAGAGGATGGTAAATCTTCATATGGATATAAAATTTTGTGGGATAATTAAGAGTGAGAGAAGGTGAAATTTTACATATCCGTCATCATGAGCTGAAAATTTAACAAAATATAAAAAAGGATACTGAAAAAACACTGTAAGTTGAGATGAAGCGATAGAGTGGATCTCAAAAGGAAATAAGTTCACATGCACTTGTAGTAAACGTATGTATTGCAACGAATGAAATAATTAAAGAGAGGATGATTCTATTATTTGATTGGAGGCTTATTGAACGAGAATCTGAACATAAAACTGAGTTTGGTCAGCAAAATTGCTAAAATGCTCTCGGTTGATCCTTTACAACTAAGCTTCTAGTTGATTTTGCGGTTTATTATTATTTTATTTCGCAAACAAAGGGATATGGTTTTGAATAATAAGAGAAAGAAAACAAGGGGCTATCAATAGCGACAAAATTATAAAGAAGTAAACTATCAGTTGGCCTAGATCCAAATTAGAGTATGGCCTTTTTGAGTTAAATTTCTTATGCAAGTATAGGGGCAGGGCAGCATTCATGTATGAAGCGAAAAGAGGAGGATACTTTTGTCATTAAAAAGACCCTGTGCAGTAGACTCTTTTCAAGTGTCTGCTGCATAGGGTACAGTTTAGTTCAAGATCATTCTTCTTTATTACGCAACATCTTTAATGTTGGAATTCTTTTTCCAGAAACCTAATAGAACAGCTGTGACAAGTGAACCAATTAGTATGGCTAACAGGTACATCAAAGGATTTTCTATTAATCCGACAACGAAAATACCGCCGTGTGGGGCAGGAGTCGAACAGCCAAATGCTGCAGATAAGGCTCCAGCTGTGGCAGCGCCGATTATAGAACTGACAATTACTCGAATTGGATCGGCTGCTGCAAATGGAATCGCACCTTCTGTAATGAAGGAAGCGCCCATGATATAGTTTGTAAGACCAGACTTACGTTCCGAGTCCGTGTATTTATGTTTAAAGAACGTAGTGGATAGTGCGATACCAAGCGGTGGTACCATTCCTCCAGCCATAACAGCCGCATGAGGAACACCGTTGCCGGCAGCAATCGCCGCAATACCAAACGTGAAAGCAGCCTTATTGATAGGACCTCCCATATCGACAGCCATCATACCGCCGACGATTAAACCTAGGAACACCGCATTCGTACCGCTTAAGTTCTCAAGCCAGTTAGTCAACCCTTTATTCATGGCCACAACCGGGTCATTAATGATGAATATCATAATGAGACCGGTGATTAATAGACCAAATAATGGATATAACAATACTGGTTTTATACCCTCCAAAGAAGCAGGCAACCAGTTGAAGGCTTTTTTAACACCAAGAGTTACATATCCTGCAAGGAAACCGGCAATTAATCCACCAAGGAATCCTGCACCTGCAGAAGCAGCTAACAATCCTCCGACCATACCAGGCATGAAACCAGGACGGTCAGCAATGGAGCTGGCAATGAAACCGGCTAGTACCGGTACCAATAGGAAGAAAGCTCCCTTGTCTCCGCCACCGATCGTATTGAGTGCTGCAGCAAATGGATTGTAATCAGGTGATGCTGTATCAGTAGGGTTAATTCCGCCAAACAAGAAGGAAAGGGCAATTAAAAGACCGCCGCCGACAACGAATGGAAGCATATTGCTTACACCGCTCATGAGATGTTTGTATATTTGGGTGCCAATTCCTTTTTTCTCCTGTGTTCCGCTTTCTTGATTAGCGGAACCGCCTTTTGCTTCATAAATAGGAGCATCCTGTTTTAAGGCACGGTTAATTAATTCTTCCGGTTTCCGGATACCTTGTGCAACAGGAACTTGAATCACATGCTTGCCATTAAAACGGTTCATTTCAACGTTTTTGTCTGCAGCAACAATGATTGCACTCGCTTTTTGAATATCTTCATCAGTAAGAGGATTTTTAATCCCTGTGGAACCATTTGTTTCGACTTTAATATTAACGTTCATTTCTTTCGCTTTTGCTTTTAATGCATCGGCAGCCATATATGTATGTGCGATTCCTGTAGGGCATGCCGTAACGGCTAATACATAACCTTCATTTTTAGCTTCTTCAGCATCCGGGGCAGGTTGATCGTTAGAATCCTCATTTTCAAGTTCTCTCTGTTTAGCATCAATAATGGAAAGAATTTGATCCTTAGAATTTGCTTGTAAAATGGCTTTGCGGAAATCGTCATACATTAACATGGAAGAAAGCCGTGATAATGTTTCAAGATGGGTATCATTTGCCCCGGATGGTGCAGCAATCATAAAGAACAGGTGGGCCGGCTGGCTATCCAAAGATTCATAATCAACTCCGTCAATAGAACGTCCGAAACATAATGCCGCATCCTTAACAGCTTCTGATTTAGCATGAGGAATCGCAATTCCCTCGCCAATTCCGGTTGTACTTTGCTCTTCACGTTTCAGGATGGCTTCTTTATAACCTGCAGGGTCTTTTAATTTTCCTGCTTGATCCAGTTGGTTAACAAGTTCATTAATAACGCCTTGTTTGCTAGTAGATGAAAGGTTCAGGATCATCGTATCTTTCTTTAACAAATCAGTGATTTTCATGATTTCACTCCCTTAATATTTTTGAATGTTTACTTGCGGGAGAAGCGCATCGATATCCTCTTTTTCAGCAAGGTCGTAGTTGAATGCCGTTGCACTTCCGGAGGCAACTCCATATTGAAAAGCTCTTTGCATATCCTTCGTTTGGTCCCACATCCCGATAAATCCAGCTACCAATGAATCCCCAGCACCAGTGGAATTCTTCACATTACCTTTTGGAATAGTAGCTGTATAGACACCTTCGCGATTAATAAGGATAGCTCCTTCGCCTGCCATAGAAACAATCACATTTTGAGCACCTTGCTCGACTAGCATAGATCCGTAATGGATAGCATCCTCTATCGTTTCTACTTTTGTATCAAATAGTTCCCCAAGTTCATGATGATTTGGTTTCACAAGAAAAGGGCGTTCTTTTACAACGTCCAGTAAGGTTTTTCCGCTGGCATCTACGACAACCTGTATTCCTTTTGCTGCATATTCTTTTGTTAGTTCCATATACAAATCAGATGAAAGGGAAGGGGGAATACTGCCTGATAAAACGAGAATATCATCGGCAGTCATTTTTGAAAGCTTATGATGAAGTTCTTCCATTTTTTCAGCGCTTATATGTGGACCCAATCCATTAATTTCAGTTTCTTCTCCGGTTTTTAACTTAATGTTGATTCGGGAATCCTCTTCCACCGGTATAAAATCTTCAGGTACGTTCTCTTTTCTTAAAGCATCGAGAATGAATCCTCCAGGAAATCCACCGCTAAAACCAAGAGCGGTTGTTCTTGAACCGATCCGTTTGAGGATACGTGAAACATTTATCCCTTTCCCGCCTGGATATTTGGCTTCTTTATTCATCCTGTTTAAACCGCCAAGTTCAAAATGCTCGACTTCTACAATGAAATCTACTGATGGATTCAATGTCACGGTGTAGATCATGGTTTCACTACCTTTATTGTTGTATTCTTTTTATATTTTGCCAATTTGTCCGAATCTATCCCATCCGTTATGATGGAGGCTTGATTTAATTCTGTCACTCTGGCAAAGGAAGTCTCATCAAATTTGCTGAAATCAGCTAGAACAAAAGCTTCTTTTGATAAATCAATAGCTGATCTTTTTAAGATAGCTTCCTCCGGGTCGGGAGTACTGAACCCCCAATCAGGGTGAATGCCGTTGATCCCCAGAAAACATTTATCAAATCTATAATTGGTTATATTGTTGATTGCCTGGCTCCCAATTAATGCATTTGTCGCCTTTTTGATTCGACCACCGATTAAATAGGTAATAATGTTGCTATCCTGAAGAGCGGTTGCTTGCAAAATTCCATTTGTTACAACCGTAATGGGTTTGTTTTGAATGAATGGGATCATAGCAAGGGTTGTCGTCCCAGCATCGAGATAAATACAATCACCATCGTCAATTAGAGTCGCTGCCAGCTTGGCTATCGCTTCTTTTTCCTTAAGTCTGGAAGTTGATTTCTCCAAAATGGTTGGTTCAATACTGCAATTTTTCACAAGTTCTGCTCCGCCATGCACTCTTTTTAAAATAGACATATCTTCGAGTTGGCTTAAATCACGTCGTATCGTAGATTCGGAAGTATGTAGTTCTTTGACGAGTTCCTGAATTTTAATAAATCCATTTTGGTTAATTTTCTCGATGATATATTGCTGTCTTTCGGGTGTCAGCAATTCACCACCTCCCTACCGTTAAATATAATTTGTTTGTTTTTAGAAATCAATCAATATCAATCAAATCCAATCAAAATATTTCATAATGTTATCAAAATCTATCATGGATTGTATTTAATGGAGCAATTAGAGTAATTAGTTGAATACAACATACGGATTGAATGTATGTCATAGAGACGGGTATTTGTTTAATCAATAGGGAAGAAGGGTTGTATTAAAAATTAATAAATAAAATGATGGGTTTAGTATAATCAGTTAGAAGGTAAAAGATTTACTTATTTCAAATTTAAAGAGAAATTTCTATTTTATAAATAAAAAGTAGGTGAAAGGAGAGTAGTATGAAGAAAATTGTATTGTTTGACGGGGAATGCAATTTTTGTGATGCCAGTGTTCAATTCATCATTAAAAGAGATCCAAAAGGTATCTTTTCATTTGCAGCTCTGCAGAGTGACGTAGGTCAGCAATTGGTAAAGGAATATCATGTTCCTGAAAAGATTGATAGTTTAGTTTTAATTGATGCAGAACATCACACATTCTATATCAAGTCTTCAGCAGCCTTACATATATGTAAAAACCTATCCGGTTTGTGGAAAACTTTTTATATATTTAAAGGTGTACCGAGATCGATAAGGGATCAGGTTTATGATTTCATTGCGAGAAACAGAATTAAATGGTTTGGGAAGAAAGATCAATGTGCATTGCCTTCACTGGAAATCAGGAAAAGGTTTTTGTAGAAGGCATGCTTAAATCTAAAAGAAAAAATCCACTTTCATGGCGAAAGTGGATTTTATTTGTTTACTTATAGAATACCTTCTAACAATAATACGCGAGATGGAGCAGCATCAATTCCTACCAATTTAAGCGGTGCTGCGACCATGAAGTATTCACCAGCAGGTACATCTTTTAAGCGTAAACCTTCAATAACGATCACATCATTTGAAAAGAGGGTTCGGTGCGTAGGATGTCCGGGTTGGGCACGTTCCACACCAAGTCCATCAATGCCAACGCCATTAATGCCAATTTCAGAAACATACTTTGCACCAGATTCACCTAAAGCAATAAATTCAAAATTAAATTCTTCATCGAAGGAGTTTTTTGTTTTTAAAAGAATGAAGTCACCTTTTTCAATTGGCAGAGACTCAAGATCTTCTTTTTCAATTAGTCCTGTTACATGAGTTAAATCAAGTACTTTACACTTACCAACCAGACGCTCTAGTCCAATTGTTTCAATTGTAGCACCCTCATTTATCATATGGAGCGGAGCATCTGTATGTGTTCCCACATGGGCATCAAGGGTAATGCGGGATTCAGTGACATGTCCGTTTGTGATTGTATTAAAGACCGGTTGTTTGTCCTCAATATTTTTATAAACAGGCATTCCAGTGTAAATAGGCATAGATACATCAAAGATTTTCATCGGAACAATCTCTCCTTCTCACTTTATTTATCTTTACTCGTCTTCTTCAATAGCCCACCAATGGAATCCATCTTTTGCTAACAGTTCATCAGCACTTTCAGGACCCATTGAACCGGATGAATAATTAGGGAAACATCCAGCAGGCTTATTTTCCCATTCGTTAGAAATTACATCTGTAAACTTCCAGGACAAGGCCACTTCATCCCAATGAGAGAAGTTAGTCGCATCTCCGCGCATAGCATCGAAAAGCAGGCGTTCATATGCTTCCGGCGTATTGAAACGGTCATATTTTGAAGTCCTGAAACTTAATTTAACTGGTGTTTTTCCACCTTTTTTAGCATTAAGATGCAGAGTGATTCCTTCTTCAGGCTGGATGTTAATAACCAGTAAATTAGGGTTTAGTTGTTCTTCTGTACGATAGAACAAATTCATCGGCACATCCTTAAATTGAACAACAATTTGTGTTGATTTTGCCGCAAGCCGCTTACCGGTACGGATATAAAATGGGACGCCAGCCCATCTGAAATTATCAAACATCATTTTACCAGCCACATATGTTTCTGTATTGGACTCTCCGTCAACCATATTTTCAGAACGGTATGCAGGCAGGTGTTTGCCGTCGACTTGACCTTCTCCGTATTGACCGCGGACAAAATAGTTATTTACTTCATCTTCTTTAATAGGACGAAGAGCGCGTAGAACCTTTACTTTCTCACTGCGAATCTCCTCCGTCGTTAATTTTATTGGAGGCTCCATCGCTAATAAAGAAACAATCTGCATAATATGGTTTTGTACCATATCTCTAAGTGCACCGCTGTTCTCATAATATCTTCCTCTGTCTTCTACTCCAAGTGTCTCTGTAGAGGTGATTTGGACATTGGCTATGTAGTGATTATTCCATAGTGGTTCAAAGAAGGCATTTGCAAAGCGAATCACTTCGATATTCTGAACCATTTCTTTGCCTAAATAATGATCTATACGGTAAATTTCATCTTCAGAGAAGGAACAACGAAGCTGATTATTAAGTTCTTCAGCTGATTTATAATCATGGCCAAATGGCTTTTCAATCACTAAGCGTTTATATCCGGCTGTGTTGGTTAAACCATCTTCTTTTAATCTTGTGGCGATTGTTCCAAAATACTCTGGCGCCATCGCAAGGTAAAAGAGACGATTTCCATTCAGCTGATATTCTTCATCTAATTTGTCTGCTAGAATGCGCAGTTCATCATAGGATATACTGGTTTGGCTAACATCAAGTGCTTGATAATAGAAATGGCCTGCAAATTCAAGCTTTTCTGATTCGGTGCCATGCTCACTGGAAATCGCTTCATGAATATGTTGTTTGAGACGGTCTGTCGTCCATTCCCGTCTACCTATACCAATACAGGCAAAGTTTGATGATAGTCTGCCTTTTGTGTATAGACGATATATGGAAGGGAAAAGTTTCCGTTGTGCTAAATCTCCAGTAGCCCCAAATATCATTATTAATCCTGATTGCTTGTCAATAGTGGGCATGTCAGAACCTCTCCTTATGTCTTTTCTCGGTAAATACGATATTCTATTTTATCTCGTATTGAACTGTTTATCAATGTTATGAATCAATATTTGATTCATAACTTAGTTTACAGGTAACGATGAAGAAAATACAATATTTTGCCGAACGATAAAAAATAGAAAGTATGAATTTCTCAATTGCTGAAAAAAGAAGAAGAGTGCTGTAAAATAGATGTATCCAAATAGGTTGGAGGAATTAGATTGGAATTAATATTTTTAGGAACAGGAGCCGGCATACCGGCTAAACAGCGGAACGTATCTTCACTTGTTTTGCAGATGAATGAAGAGAGAGGGTCCAGCTGGATGTTTGATTGCGGTGAAGCGACTCAGCATCAAATATTGCGTACACCTGTGAAAACGAGAAAAATCGAAAAAATCTTTATCACTCATTTACATGGGGATCATATATATGGGCTTCCCGGATTACTTGGCAGCCGTTCATTCCAGGGGGGAGTGGAGCCGCTGACGATTTATGGACCGGTGGGAATAAAGGAGTATGTTGAAACTTCCTTGCGTTTAAGTCAAACTCATCTGAAGTATAAACTTTCTTTTTTTGAAATCCAGGAAGATGGCCTTATATTTGAAGACGAAACATTTAGGGTAGAGGCATTGCCCTTAGACCATGCTATTTTAAGTTACGGATACCGAATCATCGAGAAGGATAAACCAGGTGAATTAAGGGCGGATCTACTGAAAGAAGCAGGGATACCACCAGGGCCCATATACAGCAAACTCAAAAAAGGTGAGACTGTACAATTGGAAGATGGTCGGATGATTAACGGAAAGGAATACATAGGCTCACCTAAAGCAGGCCGCATAGTCGCGATATTAGGAGACACACGCCCGTGTGGAAATGCAGTGAACCTGGCATTGCAGGCAGACTGTATGGTTCATGAAGCCACTTTTAAACAAGGGCAGGAAGAGATGGCTATTGACTATTTTCATTCCACTACCGTTCAGGCTGCAGAATGTGCCGTAAAAGCGGATGCCAAACGTCTAATCCTCACCCACATCAGTTCCAGATTCACGATGGATGATGAGATTGAACTGCTTAATGAGGCAAAAGCTGTTTTTCAAAGTACGGAATTAGCCAAAGACTTTTCGGTCTTTAAGCTCTAATAAATTTATACTAAAAGTAAAGATAGCAGGGGTCCTGCTATCTTTTTTATCAGGTTATTTTCGTTTTAATCAAAAAGTTTGCTCATCATTTACAACGTCTTCATTGAGGGCATCATATAGGATAACGCCATTTTCTGCCATGAGAATATAATTCTTTGGGTTTGCTGGGTTGAGCAGGAACACACTATATTCTCCTCCCAGTTCACCACTGACCTTAGCCAATGAATCGGCAAGTGCATTCCAATTGTCCTTTGGCAAATCCCCGGAGAGAATCTTTGTCATTTCTACGGCAAAGTTTGGGTCAGTCGGCAGGATTGTGAAGGCCTTCAGTTTTTCATTGTACTCCACTGTAGCAATACCTGTGTAAGCTTCCTGAAGGATTGACAGAGCAACTTGTGGGTCAATGGACTTCTCTGCCGATGGTGGGGTAGCAGGAGCCTCCTCTTTAGGCTCTTCTATGGCAGGAGCCTCTTCCTTAGGTTCTTCTACTGCAGGTGGAGCCTCCTCTTTAGGCTGTTCTACTGCAGGAACTTCTTCCTTTGCTTCAACCTTTGGCTCTTCCTTCGGTTGAACGGCATCTTCCTTACCACAAGCAACCAATAGACCAGCAAGACCGGCAACAAGAATCAATTTTTTCAATCTACATTCCTCCTTCTGAAATTACGTTATTCAGAGAGAGGCTGTTTGGCGATTTACATTCAACTTTTTTCCAGTGCTTATTCCAAATTCAAGAACAAATAAAAACATAAGAGTATATTTATATGCGGAAACATACTATATGTACCTAATTAATTAATCCGTGTGAGTGACTCATTTCATTTTTCATTCGAATGAATTTATAATTTTAATATAGTTATTAAATAATACAAAGATTAAAAAAAGATTGAGAGAGGTGATCAATTTGTTGGAAAAATTATTAGAAGTAGCCATAAACTTAGCGGAAAAATATCATAATGGTCAATTTGATAAAGGAGGAAACCCCTATATTAATCATCCATTGGCTGTAATGAATAGGTTAAATACGTTAGAAGAGAAAATAGTCGGGATCTTGCACGATATTGTTGAAGATACAGAAGTTGCACTGGAAGATTTAAGGGATTATGGTTTTCCGGAAAAAATTATATCTGGGGTGAATTCAGTGACAAAAAGGGAAGGGGAATCGAGAGCAGCATTCATATACCGCGTCAAACTAAATGAGCTTGGTCGCTCAGTTAAAATCGCAGATCTAATAGAGAATAGTGATTTATCTAGAATAACTAACCCGCAGGAAAAAGATTATAAACGTGTAGATATGTATCAACGAGAAATTAGAATTTTAACGGAAGATAATTGGATCTATAAAGATGGTGTATGGAATAAAGAGAATTGACTTGAGAACGGAAGGAAAAGGAGAATGGAAATTTAAAGACTTCGATATTCCGTTTTTTATAGATGTGCCACATGTTAGATTGGCAATCTATAAAAATAACTCATGAACCATACCAGGACTAACTAGTTTGTTTTAAGCCTCGTGAAAAAGTAAGAAAACAAAAAGAAAGACCGCTTTCACTAAGAAAAAGAGTAATCACCCATATTCTATGAAAGACGGTCTTTTTATACAAGAAAATGTCCAGGCTAAAGGGATGAAAACATCCTTTTTTTATAATTTGAATTTTGCCACTTGTTCCTGCAGCCCTGATGAAAGCTGGGAAAGAGAATTTGAAGATAGGCTGATTTCTTCAGTAGCAGCGAGCTGCTCTTCTGTCGTGGCTGCTATATTATTTGTGTGTAAGGATACACTTGATATATCTTCTGCTACTTGATTAATGGCATCTGATACGAGGTTGGAACTGGCTGATATTTGTTGGACAGAAGCGGCCATGCTGTTCACTTCTTTTTCCATTTGAATCATATAAGATACGATTTCTTTAAAAGCTTCCTCCGTATTATTGATGACGGTAATTCCTTCCTCAACTTCGACCTTTACCTCATACATGGATGAAATTGAACCTACCATATTTAATTGAATCTCTTTAATAAGCTCGACTATTTGGCTGGATGAAGCTTGTGATTGTTCGGCAAGTTTACGAACTTCATCGGCAACAACGGCAAAGCCTTTCCCGTGTTCACCTGCTCGGGCTGCTTCAATGGCAGCGTTTAATGCCAGTAAGTTTGTTTGATTGGCAATGGCCGAGATGGTCCCGGAGATTTGACCGATTTCTCTTGAGTTTGAATCCAGTATTTTTAAGATATTTTCGCTTTCATTTGCTTTCGTATAAATAAATTCAATTTGCTGAATGGTTTTAGAAAGCAATTCATTTCCCTGATTCGCCTTTGTGACTACCTTGCTGCCTGTTTCAGATATTTCGTTTGATACATTAGCTAAGCGGTGGATAGAGGTTGTCACTTCTTCGAGAGCGTTTACACTTTCCTGCAGGCGAGTATTGGCAGAATCAGAAACATCGGCCACATGGCTTATTGAATGGGAGACTTCTTCTGTACTATGAGTTGTTTCTTCTGTGCTGGCAGTCAGTTCCTCGGCTGCTTTTGCAACTTGTTCAGTAGAATGGTTAACTTGCGTAATCAGTGATTTCGTATTATCTACCATTGTATTGAAATCATTGACGAGCTGTCCCAATTCATCCGTGCGTTTAGGTTTTAATGGAGGAATTGAAAAATCGCCTGTAGCAATACGATTTAATCCATAACTGACCTGTGAGATAGGTTTAGCAATTCTGCCGGAAAAGAAATAAGCAGAGCAGCCGGCAATGATGACGGAGCCAAGAGAAATAGCGGCGACTACCCAGGCGAGAAAGGAAGATTTAGCTGTCATTTCTGTTACTGGTATACTAGAGATAATGGTCCATTCCCAATAGGGTTCTTTTTTTACATAGGCTATTTTTTCAATTTCACCACTCTCTGAATAATACGATATGAATGCCCCATCTGCACCTTTCTCTAGGATTGATTCCTCAGCTGTTTTGCCATCTATCGTTTTAAGTTTTTCATAATCGAGTTGGTCATCTTTGGTATATAACGTAAGAGTTCCATCACGATCGATTGCTGAAATCTCCCCATCCTGACCAAAATCATAGCCTTTAAAAACTTGCTCTTCCTCTCCGGAAATTTCATCCCTTAGTTGTTGCTGGGCATCTTCTGCAGTGATATATCCGGCGTTAAATTGCTCGTGTAATAGGCCTATCATCCCGATTGTCATTTCCGTGCTTGTTTGGAGATTCTCTTTTTCGGTTTCAATTAGTTGATCCTTTGATATAAAAAATATGCTGATGCCGATAACAATAACAGGGATTATTAAGGTAATTAAAGTTAGCGTTAATAATTTTATCTTGATGGATTGGGATTTTTTCTTTTTCAATATATTTTCCTCCGATCAATTAGAGTCATAAAAATGCTCTACAATTAGGTATCGGCATTCATTAGAACGTTTTAATAATAAAATGTATTATTATTGTGAAAAATAAAATTATTATCATGCTAATTAATAGACAATGAAGGTATTTATTCTAAATGGGGGGAGGACCTGTATTTTAAGCTTAATTATTGGAATGTGAGATTAAAGGAGGAAGAGGAAATGATAATCTGTTACTAAACTAATAGGATAGGGAGAATTAAAACGACCAGGGCAGAATCCTTTATACAGTTTCTTTGGCATTAACTCTGCGTATGCAATATATATACCAGTTGATAAGAAGGCTCGCATGGAAGACAGATTAAATATATCGTTCTATAATATCCTCCATTTAACCATTATTTGTATACCTATTATAGATACAAAAAAGAAAAAGCATCGTTATTTGGACGGTCCCTTAAATGTTAGATTGGTTTCTAACTTTCTTGGGACCGAACAGTATAAAACGATGCTTTTTCTGATAGTATTTATACTTTTAGAATGGGATCGTGGGAGAGAACCCTAGAGAATTTGTTTAGTCAATTCTACCAGTAGAATATTACCAACCACGTCCGTATTGCTCAGGTGCTTCAACAGAAGTTCGCAGTTCCTTTGCAATATTTTTTGGCCAATATGGATCACGTAGCAGCTCTCTGCCAATAAAAACAAGGTCTGCACGGTTGTTTTGTAATATTTCCTCAGCCTGAACACCAGATGTAATTAATCCAACAGCACCTGTTGCAATACCTGCTCCATGTTTAATAGTCTCACTCATTGGAACCTGGTAGCCTGGAAAGCTTGGCACTGGAACTGACATCACACCACCGGAGCTTACATCGATTAAATCAATTCCGTCATCTTTCATCCAACGAGCATATTGGATATAATCTTCCGGCTCATATCCGTTCTCATGATAATCTTTGGCGGAAATTCGCACGAAAAGCGGGCCATCAAAAACAGATTTAACAGCGTGAATAATTTCTTTCAGGAAGCGATAACGATTTTCTGCTGTACCGCCATATTCATCCGTACGAGTATTGATAGCAGGAGTCAGGAATTCATTAATTAAGTATCCATGGGCTCCATGAATCTCCATAACTTCAAAACCTGCTTTTTGGGCACGAATGGCTGCTTGTCTAAAGGCTTCAACTGTTTCGGCAATATCCTCTTTTGTCATTTCTTTAGGAGTTTTCATTTCCTCATTAAAAGGTACAGCAACCGGTGCGATGATTTCTCCTTCGAGTTCGGCTTTTCGACCTGCATGAGCGAGCTGAATGCCTGGAACCGTACCATGTTCTTTCATCATAGCGGTTAGGGTATGTAAGCCGTCGATGTGTTCGTCGCTCCAAATACCTAAATCACGATCTGAAATTCGTCCCTCGGGAGTAACAGCGGTTGCTTCTACAATAATTAAGCCAACCTGGCCGACCGCACGGCTTGTATAATGAGTTGTATGCCAATTTTGTACTTTACCATCTCGTTCATGGCTGGAATACATGCACATAGGTGACATGACAATCCGATTTTTTAGAGTCGTATTTTTAATTGTATATGGTTCAAATAATAAAGATTTAGTCATAGAAGACAACTCCTTTCAAAACCCAGTATAACAGTTGGAATTATGGGAAGACCACTCAAATGCTTATAAATAAAGAAGGCAGTTTTCGCATAGATATCGGAAAATACTAATACATTGCCAGAGCCCAAGACTTTAGAGGAATTGAGTTTGGATGACCTAGTAATTTGAATATACAAAAAAGAGATTTTAATAATTTTTCAGATTCAGAAGATGCGTTAGGTCATTATCGGATGGTTTATCTCAGCTCATATTCTGAAGGGAAAAGGCATTAAGTTTGTGGCAGTTAATCCATGGGGAGGGGGAGAATGTATTTTAAAATCAAATTACACAGACTTAGGTTACGCAGAAAAAATGGGACCTAACTTAAGAATGGAAGTAGAAAAACAGCTATGCGATGACTTGAAAATGTATGGAATAACGGCAAATGAATTTAAATTTGACTGGTCTGACAGTTGTATAGAAGGAGACGATGCAAATTATTTAGATGGGATAGTAGAAAACTTCTCAGGCATTAATGTGTTCAATGAAAAAGATAAACATATTGCGGAAGGTTGGATGGAGTTTATTTACGAACCAACGTATAACTTTTTTATTTGTTATTGGGAATTCCTAAGATTTTTTGGTTTAGGAAAAGTAATAAATATTAAAGATAAAGTTGGAATTCCTCTTCATATTTTTAATAAAATTCCCGAGAAGGTATGCTTTAGGTATGAGTCAGAGGTATTAAAATAACAAGTACAGTCACTTCCTGTCTGGAGTTGGCGCTTTTCATACCTCAGATTAAAATTGAACAATCACAACATTCCATGTAAAAACAGCCATAGAGAAAGAGAGCATGCAGCACGGGAATATCCGCAGAACATGCTCTCGGGTCTTACTTAGTAGCTACCTCCAACATAAGAAGCACCGACAATAACTAACAAGATGAAAAGTACAACAATGAAAGCAAAGCTTCCTACACCTTTACCGCCAAAAGAATCACTCAATACAGACACCTCCTGTCCAAAGTTGCCATAATGGAAAAGTATCCCCCATTACACATACAGCATATGGTTTTATCTGATATATGGATTGGACAAAAATTGAAGTTGGGATAGTCTAATTTTTTGCAGGAATTTATACGATAAGAAACTGGCGGACTTATGAGGAGGGGATGAAAACTCCACTGATAGGATTTGGTCGTTAGAAAAGTTGGTTCAATTGATTTAGGTCATGGTTGTCCACGTAAAAATGAATTTTCGTTTATTTGGCACATCAATTTGTTTTATTAGGGATGCGTTAGTAGCTGCGAACAACAATTGAGGTGAGAGAGGCTATGAGAGATAGAAGCTCGGTGGTAATTATCGAAAATAATAAGATTGCACTCATTCAAAGAAATTGGAATAGCTCAATTTATTATGTTTTCCCTGGCGGCGGTATAGAAGACGGTGAAACACCAAAATCTGCAGCTAAAAGAGAAGCCTTGGAGGAACTCGGTGTAGAAGTAAACGTTAATGATTGTGTGGCAGAGGTGGAATTTGATGGGAATGTTCAATTCTTCTTCCTTTCAGAGATTGTAGCTGGAGTCTTATCAAAGGGAAAAGGTGAAGAGTATACAGATGAAACAAGGGGCAGAGGAACATACTTGCCAATGTGGATGGATATAGAAAAGTTATCATCTATTGACGTAAGACCAATCGAAGTTGCGATAAAAATTCAATCCTTGTATCATACAAGATGACCTTAATAGAAGAAGGGAAACCCATAGAAATATGTGCTCCCTTCTTATAAGTATATTCACGAGCAGTCTAAAAAGAATAGTCTTCTATTCGAACAGTATTTTTTCCCTAATCTTGCTTTCAATTTCTATTCCCATGCGCTCTGATTGAAGTGTGGCCTCTGTGATACATTCAATGAAAGCCTCCTTGACGCCATGGTGTTCAAGGATTCGTATGCCAGCTTCAGTTGTTCCTCCAGGACTCGTCACCTCGTACCTCAGCGTTTGCGGTGATTTATCAGAGGAGTGCACCATTTCAGCAGCTCCCATTAGCGTTTGGATAATCAGATTTTGAGCCTCTTTATGTTCAAGACCAATTTGTTTGGCAGATTGTTGCATCGCTTCTATTAGATAATAGATATAAGCAGGACCGCTTCCTGAAAGGCCTGTAACGGCATCCATTTTCTTTTCCTCTGTATAAACAACCATTCCAACCGTTTTGAAAATTTCCTTCGCCAGTACTAGATCCTCTTGTTTTATATAGTTATTTCCTGAGAGAGCTGTCGCTGATTTTCCGACTGCAGCAGACGTATTTGGCATGGCTCGTATAATAGGCATAGAGTTCTCCGTGATAGCTTCAAGGCTTTCTGTTGATACACCTGCGGCAACAGATATAAGCAACATCGTATTTTTTAAAAAAGATTTGGCTTGCTGTAAGACTGTATACACATCTTTCGGTTTAACGGCTATCAGGACGATGTCAGCATCAGCAAGAAGGGAATGCATGTCGCGGCAGGGTATGATGCCATATTGCTCTTTCAAGTGTATCAATTGGGTATCATTGCTCCGATTGCTGACCCACAGATCTCCGGGTGTGGTTGCCCCTTTTTTTACAATGCCTGCAATCAATGCTTCGGCCATAGAACCGGCTCCAAGAAATGCGATTTTTTTACTCATACTCCTGCCTCCTTTATAAAAATAAAAAGCCCTTCATCCTGTAAAGGACGAAAGGCTATTCTTCCGTGGTACCACCTTAATTTGCAGCATACTATAGCATGCTTGCATCTCTAAACCGGATAACGCTCAGGTAGCGGCCAGGTTTGCCTGACAGCTCAAAAGGCAGGTTCAATCATGCATTGGACGATGAAACCTTCCAGTCTGTGGGTTCCACTCCCTTGCGACATACATGATTTACTATTCTTTATCATCGCTCGTATTGGTATGTTTATAGATATTAATAAAAATTATGCTAAAAATTAGCTTATGTGTCAAGAATATTCAAACTTTATGATGGAATTTTCATACAAATTATGTAAAAATAATTATTAAAATACATAACGGGGAGTAATGACATGAGTTCGATTAAAAGGGTAGCCGAAAAATTTATTATACCGACTCCATTTGCTGTTGGAGATGTAAATATCTATCTTCTTAAAGGAGATGCCTTAACTCTGGTTGATGCCGGAATTAAAACACAGGAAGCAAAAGAGGCACTTGAAAGACAGTTAAAGGAACTGGGATACAAGCTATCTGATATTGAACAGGTTATATTAACTCATCATCATTCGGATCATTGTGGGTTAATTGATTTATTTGAGGACGGCTCATTGTACGGGCATGAAGATAATCAGCGGCATCTTATAAGGAATGCAGATTTTTTGAAGAATCAAAAAGAGTTCTTTACGAGGATGGCGAATAAATTTGGTGTACCGCCGCAATTTATGAAACATGCTAATGATGTAGAATCTTTGTATACATATTCCGGTTCAAAACCTTTAACGCATTATCTGAAAGAAGGAGAAAAGCTTCCTGGTCATCCAGATTGGATTGCGATGGAGACTTTTGGCCATTCACAGGGCCATCTATCATTCTACCATGAAAAGTCAGGCGTACTGATTGGCGGAGATTTATTGCTGGGTAAAATTTCACCCAACCCTATACTCGAAGCTCCAAAAAAAGAAGGACAAGAGAGAGTAAAGCCGCAGCTGCAGCTGAATGCCAGTTTGAGTCGGTTGTTAAATGAAGAACTAACAGTCGTGTATCCGGGGCATGGAAATGATATTATGGAACCTTACCAGTTAATCGAGAAACGTTTGAAAAATCAGCATGAGCGTGCCTTTCATGTTAAAAAGCTTATTGGAGAAGATCGCCGCAATGTACTCGAGTTAGCCGTACAATTATTTCCCAAGGCTATTAAGAGAGATCCGGCACTAGCTCTGTTTGAAACATTGGGGCAGCTTGATTATCTAGAAAATCTTCATGAAATCGAAAGTGAAGAGGTTGACGGTGTGGTATTATATCAAGTAATGAAGCATTAATGAGGAAGTGAAGTTGATGAATGAGCGTATTCGCGGAAAAATTGTAACAATAACGGGAGCCTCAGGCGGATTAGGCGAGCAAATTGCCAGGCAAGCGGCTAAAAGTGGTGCTAGGTTGATCTTAATAGCAAGAAGTCTGGATAAATTACAAAAAATACGTGAAGAGTTAATTGCTGATTTTCATTGCGATGTCTATGTATATACAATGGATGTATCCGACCGGAATGCAGTTGAACACACATTCGCCCGCATAAAAAACGAAGTGGGAAATACAGATGTGTTGGTGAATAATGCTGGGTTTGGGATTTTTGAGAATGTACTGGAAGCAAATTTAGATGATACAGAATCCATGATCAATACAAATGTCGTCGGACTCATAGCCTGTACAAAAATGGTGCTGCCTGCTATGGTGCAAAATAAATCGGGACATATTATAAATATTGCCTCCCAGGCTGGAAAAATGGCGACTCCAAAATCAAGTGTTTACTCAGCAACAAAGCATGCAGTTATTGGGTTTACGAATGCTTTGCGTATGGAAATGCATAGTGAGAATGTATTTGTTACGTCTGTTAATCCAGGACCGATTAAAACAAATTTCTTTAATATCGCTGATAAAGAAGGTACATATATCAAAAATATTGAGCGCTTCATGATTGATCCCGTCAGGCTGGCAGAAAGAATAACAAACATCATGCTTAAAAATAAGCGGGAGATTAATGCACCAGGCTGGATGAATGCAGGAAGCAAGATTTACAGCCTTATCCCGAGGACAGTTGAAACGCTCGGGCGAAGCCAATTCAATAAAAAATGAATAATAAAAATTCCACCTATTATAGAGAGAGGGTGGAATTTTTTTTTATTTTATAATCATCTGAAATTTTGGGTAACCCGTGTTAGGCAAGAATGAACATGATGAGGATTTAAATATAGCAGAGGTAATAAAAGTCTTCTGGTTGAATATACCTTAAAGCAGCTACCCGAATTAATGGAGAGTTAAGCCATTTGCAGAACATTAGTGGAATACACAAGAAAAAATATTATAGATGAATAGTATTTTCTTAAGCTATACTACATTATTATTAAATTTTTCGGGTATATATTGGATATGTAATATTTTAATATAATAAATTAATAGAGAGAGGGTGCTGTTTGTGAATCGTCAAATGATTAATATCTTAAAATGGGTATCAGGTGGTATTGAAGCATTATTAGGTATACCAATTCTTGGAGGGTCAATTATACTAAGTATGGCATGGGCTCCTTTATTTATCATGATTGCCTTTCATATCGTCATTGTAATCTTTTCATCAAAAGCTGGAATTAAATCTTACGGAAATGTGTTAGGGATTGTAACAAACGTTGTGGGCTTTATTCCTGGTGTTGGAATGATTATGCATTTACTATCTGCAGTATTCATTTTGATAGATGCAGCTCAAAATCAAGCTAAAACTACAGTTCTATAAAAATTTAGAAATAAACCCGATTAGCCAATAGGTGGGCTGATCGGGTATTTTTTAATCATTTACAGTAATATTAACTCTCACGGTTAATAGTGAAGGCAAAAAGCGAGGATCGTGAATTTTCCGAATAATATAAATTTATAATTGACTAATAATTTAAATAGTAGTAATCTTGTAAATACTTACCAATTTAGTTACCAATGAAAGGAGGGCTGTACGATGAAAAGAGTAATAATTGATGTAGCATATGATCGAGTCATTCATAGATTCGTGCAGTTCTTCCCGTTTAAATAGGAATACACTCTTTTTAAGCGAAAAGGCTGCACGTTGCCGTGATAAGTGCTTATTCTCATTCTTAAGTTTGATTGGACGTTCTTTAACGTTTGAATCTTTACTTTTGAATAGTTAAAGTACTCCACGAATAGCGTTGCAGCCTTTTTTTTGTTGGTGAATTTCAAGGTTATATTCAGATGGAGGAGGAAGAAAGATGTTAACCAATTATATCAATGTGAAAATTTCAAGGAAGATCCGTTCAAACAGTACATAGCAGGAAAAGTGTTCTTCGGTTAAGACAAAGGAGGAGATGGAATGTTTTCGGTTTTAAAGAAATTAAGATGGTTTTTTAAAGAGCACTGGATTCGCTATACAGTAGCAATAGGGTTATTAAATATCGTGAATGTGCTGGAAGTTTTGCCGCCAATGATTGTTGGGATGGCAATAGATGACATGAGTATAGGCGTGATGACGCAAGAGATACTCATGAAATATATTTGGTGGCTGATTGGGTTGATGGTTACCCTTTATCTATTGACATATGTTTGGAATTATCAGTTATTCAGTGGGGCGTATGTTTTGGAGAGGAAGTTACGCTCAGGGTTTATGGGGCATTTATTAAAAATGACGCCAACCTTTTATGAAAAAAATCGGACTGGCGATTTAATGGCCAGAGCAACGAATGACCTCAAATCTATATCCGTTACAGCGGGATTCGGAATTTTAACATTAATGGATTCCACTTTGTACATGATTGCCATTTTATTAACGATGGCCATTACAATCAGTTGGCAGTTAACTCTTGCAGCCATTTTGCCTTTGCCTATTATGGCATGGGCTGTAAAAAAGGGCGGAGAGCGAATTCATGAATACTTCACTGTAGCACAGGATGCTTTTGGTGAAATGAATGATAAAGTCCTGGAATCAGTGGCGGGAGTTCGTGTTATCCGGGCGTATGTACAAGAACGGGCTGATGAAAAGCGGTTTGAAGAAATGACAGAGGATGTATATGAGAAAAATATGAAGGTGGCGAAGATTGATTCCATCTTTGATCCGGTTATCACCTTCGTTATCGGCATCAGCTATTTAATCAGTCTTGGATACGGAGCCAATCTGGTGTTCGCTCAGCAAATTTCAATCGGTCAGCTTGTCACCTTCAATGTGTATTTATCGATGCTGATCTGGCCGATGATAGCAATTGGTGAATTAATTAATGTGATGCAAAGAGGAAATGCATCACTGGATCGGATGAATGAAACATTATCCTACCAGGAGGATGTCAAAAATGATCCGAGTTCTGTAGATGTGCCAGCTCTTGAAAACGTCGTTTTTGATCAGGTTAAGTTCCGTTATCCTTCATCCAAAGTAGATAATTTAGCTGATATTAATGTCAAAATTGAAAGTGGTGAAACAATTGGGATTGTTGGGAAAACGGGTAGTGGAAAAACGACCTTAGTCAAACAATTGCTACGAGAGTACCCGACAGGAAACGGAGTTCTTTCCATTTCCGATGTACCAATTGAGAAACAAAATCTGGAGGATATAAGGGAATGGATTGGGTATGTGCCTCAGGACCATGTATTATTTTCTAAAACGGTTCGGGAAAATATCTTATTCGGAAAAATGGAAGCGACTGAAGAAGAGTTTATGAAAGCGATCCGCCTGGCGGATTTTGAAAAAGATATAGAGAGGCTTCCAAACAAGCTGGAAACGCTGGTTGGAGAAAAAGGAATTGCTTTATCAGGTGGTCAAAAGCAAAGGATCTCAATTGCAAGGGCGTTAATAAAAGATCCGGAGATTCTGATTCTGGATGATTCGTTATCAGCGGTAGATGCTAAAACGGAAACAACGATTATTGAAAACATTCGTAAAGAACGAAAAGGAAAAACAACGATGATTACCACTCATAGATTATCGGCTGTACAGCATGCAGACTGGATTATTGTGCTCGATGACGGAGTAGTAATTGAAGAAGGCACACATGAAATGTTACTCCAAATAGGTGGCTGGTACAAAGAACAATTTGATCGCCAGCAAGTCGAAGTGAATACGGAGGTGAGTGCCTAATGAATGAACATTTGGAACAAACGGAATCCGGTTGGAAAACAGGAAAGCGTTTATATCAATATGCAAAAAGGTTTAAGGGAACTATTATCCTTGCACTAATGATGCTGTCTATTTCGGTAGGAGCTGATTTAATGGGGCCTTATATCGGTAAAACCATGATAGACAACCATATAACGGGGATTGAATCTCCGTGGGTTGAAACGAAAGAAACAGAGGATGCAGTTAACTATCAAGGTGCTTGGTATAAGCGTGAGGCATATGTAGAAAAGGGAGAATGGACCGGAAAAAAGGTTGCCATACAGCAGGTTGGAATGACCTTTTTCTTTCTAAATCAACCGGTAGAGTTTGATGGGGAAAGAAAGTATAAAGATGGACAGCTGATCATTACAAGTGGAGAGAAAAAAGCGATTTATGAAGCTGAGAAATTATCAGGGAAGCAAATCATGGCTTTCTATCAGCCGGAGATAAGCCGCATTATTCGATTGATCACTCTTTATTTTGGAATTATGGTTGTGGCGTTTTTCTTTCAATATGGACAAAGCTATTATTTACAAAAAGCAGCCAATCGGATTATTCAAACGATGCGCAAGGAGGTATTTGCGAAACTTCAACGACTGCCGATTGGTTACTTTGACAATTTGCCGGCAGGGAAGGTAGTTGCCCGGATTACGAATGATACAGAGGCAATTCGTGAGTTATATGTACGAGTATTGGCTAATTTTTTTTCAAGCATGATTAATATTATCGGAATCATCATTGCCTTATTTCTGCTTAACGTAAAACTTGGGATGGCGACACTCATTATCTTGCCTTTGCTTGTCGTGTGGACGTTGGTATTCCGTAAATTTGCTGCAAAATATAACAGGATCATTCGGGCACGTATAAGCGATATCAATGGAATGATTAATGAATCGATAAATGGAATGAATATTATTCAGGCATTCAAGCGTGAGAAAGAAACGACTGATGAATTTGAAAAATTGAACAAAGAACATTATGTGTACCAAAGTAAAATGCAAAAATTAAATTCATTATTAAACGGAAACCTAGTAGGCTTTATCCGTGTTCTTACATTAACCTTATTCATCTGGTATTTTGGAGGTATGGCAGCATCCGGTGAATCCATTGTCAGCCTCGGTGTTTTATATGCAATGGTTAACTACTTAAACCGCTTGTTTCATCCCATTTCAGGAATCGTAAATCAGTTTGCGAATTTTGAACAGGCGATGGTAGCTGGTGAACGGGTGTTTGCCTTGCTTGATGAGAAGGGAACCCATGTGGTGGATGATTGTATCCCTCGTTTCAAAGGAGATGTTCAATTTAACCATGTTTCCTTCAGCTATAAGGAAGGGGAAAATGTGTTAAATGATATTCATTTTGAAGCAAAACAGGGAGAAACGATTGCCTTAGTAGGACATACAGGGTCAGGGAAAAGTTCAATTATGAATCTTTTATTCCGATTTTATGACTATCAGGAGGGGTCTATCCGAATTGATGGACAGGAATTAAAAGATATTCCCCATCAAGCCTTACGTGAGCATATGGGAATCGTGTTGCAGGATCCTTATCTATTTACAGGGACGATCTTATCGAATATTACACTGAATGATCCAAAGATTACGAGAGAAGTGGCGGAAAAAGCCTTACGGGATGTGGGTGCGGATCGAGTATTGACCCATCTTGAACATGGCTTTGATGAACCGGTAGTAGAAAAAGGAAGTACTCTATCATCGGGCCAGCGGCAATTGATCTCATTTGCTCGTGCACTGGCTTTTAACCCGGCCATTCTCATTCTGGATGAGGCTACCTCCAGTATCGATACAGAAACAGAAACATTGATTCAAGAGGCCATGGATGTGCTAAAGAAAGGGCGAACCACCTTTATCATTGCACATCGTCTTTCTACTATAAAAAATGCAGATCATATCCTCGTGCTTGATAAAGGAACAATAGTGGAGAGAGGCAATCATGATCAACTCATGGAATTAAAGGGGAAATATTATCAAATGTACGAACTGCAGATTGGCAAACTGGCAGGTTAATCGTTTTGCGGTGATCGTTTTACAGCCACGGTATAGCAAGATTTATAAAGGTTGGAAGTATAAATAAGAGGAAGCACTTGCTGCTTCCTCTTTTACTTAATATTTGCGATTGCACGAAGGTATCTGGAATTTCAGAAGATTTCTTTGCCTAATCCTTTTACTTCTAATAATAGTACTGTTAACTTCCTAGTCCATAATAGCCCAATATGCAGGCTTTATATTATAATCCGGGTCAAAGACAAAGGGGGCATCTTTTCCGACACCATTATTATATTCCTTTGCACGATCGTCTAGCCATGTGTGATTATCTGCAATTCCCCAGAACGTCACACTACTTATTTTATCTTCTAACCTCTCATACATTTCAAATAAATCATTGTATCTATCAGCTTGACGCTGGAGCACTTCATCTGGAATATCCTCGTATGATGGATAAGCTGGTCTTGGAGGCCAACCATATAAGCTCACATCCAATTCAGTAATTTGATTATCTAAACCAAGACTGGCAAAACGATTGATCGATTCCTCTGTTTCGGCAAGAGAGGGCCAACCCAATTGAATATGGGCTTGATGTCCGACACCGTCAATAGGAACTCCTTGGTCCAGCAAATCAACAACGAGGTTATATAAATAGGTTTTTTTTGGTTCTACCTCTGTGTTGTAATCATTAATGTACAGTTTTGCATCCTTCTTTGCATATTTTTCAACTGTTTTAAATGCCACCTTAATATAATCTGTACCAGTTATTTGATACCATGGAGATTCACGCAGCTTCTGTTCATTTGATGCGTATTCGTCAATTACTTCGTTTACGACATCCCAAGAATCCACATCATATTTATACCGTTTGACGATCGTTTTTATATGTTTTTCTAAACGCTGTAATAGTAGCTTTTTATTTTTCTCCCGCTGTTTTGGATTGGTTTCTTCTGCCATTTTATTCCCTTTCTTATCAATAAAGAACCATTCAGGAACCTGGCTATGCCATACAAGGGTATGAAAACGGACATCCATATCGTTTTTCTTGGCGAATTTTACAATTTTATCAGCTTCTTTGAAATTGAATTTCCCCTCTTTGGGCTGGATGGAAATAGGCTTCATTACATTCTCTGCAACAATGCTGTTATAGTGGCGTTTTAAAACTTGACTGCTTTTGCCCTCCAATTGATTTGGTTCAACGGCAGCCCCAATCGAAAAAGAATCTTCGTACCTTTCATATAAAGGGGCAGCTTTTAATGCACTTAGTGGCTGAGCACTGACAACATCTGTGGAAACTAAGGGGGTGGCAAGGGCGATAGCTAATCCGAGACTGAGGAACTTACGAGTTAAATTGTGTGACATGGCCTAATCTCCTTTTTTGTTTATTTAGAAAGCGGTTACATTATTATGTTTGAAGATTATTATAGAAGCAATCAACATAGGAAGTCTATATAACAAACAGAGTTATAAGAAAAACAGGTAATAATTCATGGTCTAAAAACCTTCTTACCCATTAATTCGGGACTAAATACATAAAAGAAATAGATTAAAGTACATAGATTAAAAATAATAATCAAAAATGCAGTTTTATTCCTCTTCTACATAATGTTAAAGACACAATCACTATATTTAACCTATTTATTATAATAATCTACCAGGTGAATAATAGAATGTAAGATTAAAGTCTATATTGAGAAGAATCGGGAGCTGTTTTTACTATAATTTACTCTATGAATTGTGACTAAATTAATAGATTATAAACGTTAATTTCCTCAATAATTCGTATGCTAAATATAAAAAATCACTTATTTTAAAGAAAATTGTCCTGAGTTGTAATCTAACATGTGAATAAATATTACTATTTTTAAACCTGAAATTCCAATTCTCTGAAAAATATTCTAGTTCTTTAGACTTATTTTTTAATTTTTTTGTAAAAAATAATCCTTTTGAGGTTAAAATTGTAAATAGTATGGGTATATTTGTAAATACTAGGAACGACTGTAATATTTTGATTTTTCCATACCAAAGTATCAGTGTAGCGTAGTCTCAGTATCCATACTTAGAACAAAAAGAAAAAAAGGAGTGTTTGTAAATGTCAGGACAAATTCGTATGACCCCTGAGCAACTGAAACAAAGAGCAAAAATGTACGGGAACAGTTCACAACAAATTGAGCAAATTTTAAGCGAATTAAAAAATGTACAAAGAGACTTAGCAGCTGAATGGGAAGGTCAAGCCTTCGGTAAATTTGATGAACAATTTAATCAGCTTGCTCCGAAAGTCCAAAATTTCGCGACCCTTCTACAAGATATCAACACTCAATTGGATAATACTGCAGAAGCGGTTAGACAACATGACGAGCAATTGGCTAAAAACTTTGGTCTTCAATAAGCCATATCCAGCGTTACGATGATTCGTGTAAGCAAAGGCCACGCTTTTTTGTGTGGCTTTTGCTTATCATAGGAGAATTCTATTTTAATAGAATAAGGAATAGCAGGAAGTATACATAAAAGAGAAAATCAGGGGTGTTGGCATGAATAAGATCGAAAAGGGATTTTTGCTTTTTCTTGCATTAATCATAGCGTTAACGGGAGCTATCTCATACCTTGGCTTGGATCAGACCTCACAAATAGATAAAAATAAAGCTGAGGAAAAAATGACGATTGCTCTTGTAAATGAAGATAAGGGTTCGGTTTTAAATGCAAAAAAATATGATTTCGGCAGTGAATTTGTTAAGAGTATAGAGAGTGAGGACACGCATAATTGGTATGTTGTCAGCCGTGGTGTGGCTGAAAGTGGGATTAAGCGAAATGCGTATAATATGATGATTGTCATTCCGAACGATTTTACGGAAAAAGCACTTGATATTGATTCTAATTCTCCCGAAAAAGTAACGTTAAATTATAAAATTAATACTTCAGGAAATGCAATCATTAAAGAAAAGGCTGAGAAAACAGCCAGTTCTATTTTAAATAATTTTAATAAACAAATCATAGATGTCTATTTTGCAAGTGTTATTGGCAACCTTCAGGAAGCTCAGGACAATGTAAAAAAAGTGGTGGACCAGGAGGAACATTATACAGGTATTTTTAATCGCTCTATTCATAACCCTCTCAGCAATTATACCTCACAATTTGATCAGATTCAGAGTGGAGCCGGTGCCTCGAAAACAAGTTTCAAAGGGCTTGAAGGAATCCTTGCATCATTTGAAGACAACCTTGGAACTGGCATGCAGGCCAACCAAACATACTATGATCGATACAAACAATTTACAGATATGCATCAAACGAATGGGGCGCTGGCAGCTGATTTTGGAAGTCAATTAAGTCAACTGGACCAAACAATGAACAGTGAGGATGTTACTGCTCAATTTACAAATTTAATGTCAGCCAACCAAACAATTAATGATCAGTTCAAGCAAGATGAGATGGCTTCATCTGCCAATATCTTGACTGAGTCAACAGCCATTCAGAACCATTTGACTGATACACAGGAGAAAATGGGGACATTTAACACAGAATTAACAACTACATTATTAACAGAGGATGAAGAACTAAAACAGCTGGTTAGAGAAGATTTGAGTAAAACACTGAAAGGAAACTCCGGTGAAACAGGAACAGTGAGTATGTCCACTTTCTTTGGTGTGCCAGATTCAAATATGAAAACAGCTATTGCCAACCAAATTCTTAAATTACCGACATTAGATGCCAATCAAATTGACGAATTAACATTAGAGGATGGGGCAACAAGGCAATTAAAAAATGTTGTTAATATAACAAATAAATATATTTCTGAATTTAATACTACCCCCAATCCATCAAGTGAAAACCTTCCATTAATTGATAAGGTCAATTCAATTAAAGATGATTTAAGGGTAAATGGTATTACTTTAACAGATGAGGTCGAGTTACCTGCCAATAGAAAAAAAGACCAGAAATTCACTTTCACCTTGCCGGATGGGTTCTCATTGGAGAATTTAACACTCAAGTTACCGGGCAGATTTGAACAACAATATACACCGGGCGAAGATGGTAGTATTACTCTTCCAAGATCTATAAAAGGCACTTTTAAAGTAAATATGGTTGTTAAATTAAGAGAAGATGCAGATAAGATTGATGTTTTCCAGCCGATTAAATGGAAATGGCAAATTGCCCAAGAGGATGCGAATGGCAGTGAAGACAAGCCTGAAACGGAAACACCGGAGGATACTGAGCCAGCACCAGATATGGAAATTCCGGAAAGTTCACCAACTGATCGACCTGCTGAATCTGTCTCTATGAATATCATTCAAACGACAGCTGTCGAGAGTAATGAAAAACAAGAAGAAAACGGTACTAATGAAACAGTAATTGAACCTGGTACGAATGAAGATGACAAGACTGCACCGCCTGCAGGCGATGAGGATACAGATCTTGGTGAACCGGAAACAGGCAATGAACAGAAACCGGGTGATGATCAACCAACTACTAATCCCAATCCCGCTGAGCCGCCAACCGCTGAGCCTGGTCCAGCTAACCCGGTAGAGCCGCCGGCCACCGAGCCTGGTGCAGCTAATCCGGAAGAGCCACCGACCACTGAGCCTGAACCAGCACCAGAGCCGGTTTTAATTGAAAATAATACAATTTCCCATGAAATATTGTCACCTATAAAGACAATTACTACTAGTAGCTTAATCAAAAGCGTCAATGAATCCATAAAAGAGTATTATCGTTTAGCTATGCTTTATGACATTTATTTCGGTATAGATATGAACGAAGCAAAAGTATTGTCAACTGATGAGAATCTTAAAGATCATGCAACATCAAATTCACTTTACTACATGTTCAACAAACAGGATTTAGTTGATGTATTAGCCGGCTATATGTCAGATCAGTTTTTATCAGAAGTGAAAAGAGAAACGGCAGAACTGAAGGCAAAAATCGACTCGTATCTTGCAATTGTTGACAAAGCCAGCGGAAATTCTAAAGAACTTGCCGACTCAATCGCAAGGACAATGGCTGAGGCAGAAGTGTTAAATGAATCACTTGCAAATACAATAAGTGATGTAGGGACATGGAGAGAGCAAAGTTTGAATTTGCTTGACAATCAATCCACCATTTTATCCAAACAGGGTGATGAACAGAATATGGTCCTTACGCTGGATGATTCCTTAAGATCATTACTCGACATGAGTGAGAATCTTGTGACGCAATCAAGAGGAAATAAGGAATCCGCAGACGGTGTTTATCAGACCTTTGATGAATTGGAAGAAGATGCGAAAACCATTCAAATAAGTGGTGTAACCCTAGTCAAAAATGCGGACAATTTGCTTGGAGACATGACTGAAAAAGTATCGGGTGATAAAAACTTCGCTTCAAACTTTGCGGGAGTACTAGCCAATTCCCGGATTGGAGAACGTCAAAACGAGGATTTATTCAAATTCCTTTCCAATCCTGTTCAAACGAAAAATGGCGAGATTATTGCTGTAGAAGAGACGTTCCATCCTTATTTCATGGTTTTAATATGTTTCATAGTGGCCCTGTTCTCAGCATATGTCCTTTCAAACAATGAGAAAAAACGACTCTCCCGAGATTCATTTGAGACAGAACGAGCTTTGTGGAGCAGTAATTTACCAATCACCCTTTTAACTCTTGGAGTAGGCTTGGTTGAAGGGCTCCTGATTAGTTTGCTTTCCGGTTATTTCTTAAATATGTCACAGAGTTACTTTATTCCATGGATTGGTTTGGTCATGCTCATTATGCTTTCAATGACCGTAGTTGCTACCTATCTGTTAAGGCAGCTGAAAATGGCAGGGATGTTTATTCTGCTCACTCTGTTCAGTATGTATCTCTTCTTTGCAGATGCACTTGGATTGCATTTTGATAAGTTATCAGTAGGAGCCAAAGTAAAGGGTTTTTCTCCGTTACAGCATATGGAACAATTACTTACTGCTTTTTCTAAAGGGTCGGATTTAAATATATGGGTCATCATTAGTTTAATAGGAGGATTAGCCTTAGGAATTGCTTTGAATTTGTTTGTAGTAAACAAATTCTCATGGAGCAGGGAGGTTGAGGGTCCTGAAACAACTAAAGCAAGTTAATCATTGTCTGCTCTTGATTGCAACCAGCTTGTTTTTAGTTGGTGGTATCCCTGTACAAGCTGAAGGTGATTTGGAACATGATGGGAATATCAATATACAGCAGGACAGAATCAGTCAGGAAGAAGAAGAGAAGAAGCAGAAGGATTCGAAGCAATATAGAGAAAATGAATTAGAAAAAAGAATTCCGGGTTTGTTCAAAGAACAAACCCGGAAAACGATAGAAGAGAATCAAAAGAAGCTGGAAAAAGAAAAGGAAGACCTGAAGGATTCTTTATTTATTTCAGAAGTGGAAGCAAATAAAACACTTAATGAAACAAAAGTCTCTTTGTTTAATGAAAGTTATGAAGTACCTGTCGTAGCAACTGAAGAGAAAGAAGAGGATAAAAAGATTGGATCAACGATTCTGGCTGCCCTTTCAGTTGTTGTCTTAGTCATCTGTGGAGGCATTTACATGGCGGCCAAAAATATGATGAGTTGAGAGGAGATGCAAGTGTTGCCTGGTGTAACTCATATTAACGTAACAGTAGATTTTACTAAAAAACAGTTTGGACGATACGATTTGAGAATTCCTGTTCATCAGCCGGTAAAACAATTACTGGTCAATTTAACAGAAACTTTACAAATTAATGTAGATAAAGAATTTCTATATACAGTAAAAGTACCGGGAAAATCGTTATTGTTAACGGATGATGACCGATTAGCTGATTATCCGGTTACAGATGGAGATATACTGGTAGTTTTATAAAAAACGGGTGGTCAAAGGAGTTAAAGGACATGCAAGAAAAAGAAATTCACATGGAGTCCCATACATTCCATTTTACTATGCTTGAAGATAGATGGGCATTAAAAATGCCGAAGTCACAAACACGCGTGAAAGATATAAGGCATCTTTCACTGCTAACAGAAAAAACGGACTATTTCGTACCTGCTCAGGTAGAAGAAGAGGAGGATACGTATACCTTTCTTTATAATATCACCCGAAGAGATAAGCTCTGGACAGATGTCTTATCTTTAAATCGTGCAGATAAATTACGCTTGTTATGTAATGTAGCACGTTTACAAAAACTTTTAACTACGAGAATTACATTTTTCCTGCACCCCGATAATCTCATTTGGGATGATAATCTGATACCCTCTGTTATCCATCGGGGAATCAGGGATGCAGTACCACCGTTTACTGTGGATGAAGGGGTATTCTTACATCAATACAAATGTTTGGCAATCGCTATATTTTCAAAAAAATTCAACTTTAATGAGCTCTATTCGGGCTCCATACATAATGCAAAAGATACCGAATTCGAAAAACAAATAGCCGAAACGGCTCATCTGGATTCACTGATAGAACTAATCGAAACAAATTATATAAAAGAAAAAGCAGAATCTGAAAAAAATCTGCAAATGGTTCCGAAGAAAAAGTTCAGACTTTTTAAGCAATTAACTTATTCCCTGATTGCAGTAGCCATTATTTTAGCCATCCCACTTGTTTATATGCTTTTTAGTAGAGTGCCAGAACAAAATCACCTATTGCAGGCACATAGTTATTTTTTAAGGAATGAATATGGAAACGTCATATCAGAACTGGAGAACAATGAGCCGGAAGAATTGCCATACTCGGCAAAATATATATTGGCCTATTCCTATATTCGTGCAGAAAATTTAGGTCCCTCACAAAAAGAAGCCATCATGAAAAACATCAGCATGAAAAGTGATGAGAACTATTTATTATATTGGGTTTATAACGGACGTGGAAATTTCACGGAATCTATGGATTTAGCCATGTATGTGGATGATCCAACATTGATTATATATGGACTGCTTCAGCAAATTACAGAAGCTAAAAACGACCCTGACCTTAGTGGAACCGAGCGTGAAGATAAGGTGCAAAAATACGAAGAAAAATTAAAGGAATATGAAGAGAAATCCGGGCTTAAATCTCAGGGTGTTACAAATGAAGTTCCTGCAGAAGAGACTGCACCTGTCGACGGAGCAGTACCTGTTGAGGAAGCAACACCTGTAGAAGAGACGGTGCCTGACAAGGTGGAGAAACCGGCAAGTGAAGTGGATAATAAAGAAAAAGCACCAGATAAGGAAGCAAGTAAACCGGATCAAAAGGGTGCAGAAAACTCTAAAGCGAAGGAAGACACTAATGCAAAAGAATAATTGGGTAATGGCACTTGGACTTTCCCCAGAGAGTGTCCAATTTATTTTTAGTTGTAACAGAGAGGGAGAGATAGATGGCACAACGATTATTACTGCTGGCCTATAAAGAACAATTGCATAAATGCCACTTATCGGAAGATGTGCCTCAAAAGGTCACATTGGGTATTGACGAAGGTCACACGATTACTTGTGCAGGAATGATGGAATCGATATGTATAGAGTGGGATGGTCATTCCTGCTGGTTAGATGGACGGCAGTTACAGCTAAATGACCAGCTAGTCCTGCCGGATCATGGTGAAGGAACAATTTCCTTAAGGTTAATCAATATATCAAAACCAATTTTCTATGATACATCCAGTCAAACCAGTTTTTCGATCGGATCCAATGAGTATGATGATATTCAAATCAAAGGGTCAGCGAGCGATATGATTCTTTATCGTGATGAGGTTACGATGGCCTTTAGATTAAGTGTCATTCAAGGTACTGTGTATCATAACTTTATCCGTGCAGATGGTGAGCTCATTCTTGAGGATGGAGATCAGCTTTATATGGAAGGAATGCTAATCACATTTGGAAAGCATTCCATTGAAATTGTAGGTAATGAATTAATAGAAGCTGCAAAATTAATCCGCTTATATGAACAGCCTTTAAGTTACTCATCAGAATATCCGGATTATCATCGTTCTCCAAGAATTATTTATAGAGAACCGGAGGAAAAGCGGCAAATAGCGAGACCTTCACCTAAACCGAGAAAGCCTAGTGAACAAATTGCCCGGATCATTGTACCGCCGATTGTCATGATTGCTGCATGTGTAGTGGTATCCCTGTTTAACGGAAGCGGTATTTATTTAATTGTAATGCTTTCCATGACGATTGTGACCGTTATTTTTGCCATTACATCGTATATTAAGAGTTTAAAAGAATATCGAACAGATACAAAAGAACGGGATGTTAGTTACCGTGAATATATAAAGAATAAAACAAAGGAATTATATGAGGCAAGTAATGATCAGCGTCATGCCCTCCACTATCATTATCCAACGATCGAACAAATTAGAAAAATGGCCGTGGATATCGATTCCAGAATTTACGAGAAAACCATGTTTCATCATGATTTTTTAATGTACCGTGTTGGAATCGGAAATGTAAAAACGAGTTTTGAGATTGATTTGAGCGTGGAGGAATTCACGCAGGAAAAGGATGAATTGATGGACGAAGCACGCAAGCTGCGTTCACAGTATGAAGAAATCAAACAAGTTCCATTGATTACCTCCCTGATGAATGGACCGGTGGGATACATCGGACAGCGTCATCTCGTTGTCGAACAACTGCAATTGCTTGTGATGCAAACAGCGCTTTTTCAGAGTTATCATGATGTGCAGTTTATCAACATTTTCCCAGAAGAAGAAAAAGAGCAATGGGATTGGATGCGCTGGCTCCCGCATGCCAGCATTCAGGGGATCAATGTGAGAGGATTTGTCTATCATGAACGCTCCCGTGATCAGGTTTTAAATTCACTTTATCAAATTATCAAGGACCGAAAATTACAAGTAGATGAGAAGAACAATAATGAGAAAATCTATTTCTCCCCGCAATTTGTTGTCCTGATAACAGATGAAAAAATGGTTCTCGATCATTCCGTGATGGAGTATTTAAATGAGGATCCAAGTGATTTAGGGGTTTCTATTATCTTTGTCCAGGACGTCATGCAATCATTGCCTGAACATGTGACGACAGTTATTGATATAAGAGATTCCTTAACCGGTAATATCATCCTTGAAAAAGGTGAGCTCGTAAACAGGCGTTTTCAACCGGATCATTTCCCTAAAGGTTTTGATAAAGAAGAAATGTCCCGGGCTCTTGCTCCCCTTAACCATCTGCAAAATTTAAAGAATTCAATTCCCGAAGCTGTTACATTCCTTGAAATGTATGGAGTGGAGAGAGTCGAAGATTTACAAATCAAAGAGCGCTGGACACAAAATGAAACCTATAAAAGTTTAGCTGTACCATTGGGATTACGTGGGAAAGAGGATATTGTCAATCTGAATTTGCATGAAAAAGCACATGGCCCACATGGTCTCGTAGCAGGAACAACAGGTTCCGGTAAATCAGAAATCATTCAATCCTACATTATTTCACTGGCTGTTAACTTTCATCCATATGAAGTCGGGTTCCTGCTGATTGACTATAAAGGCGGTGGAATGGCGAATTTATTCAAAGATCTTCCGCATCTTATGGGTACCATTACGAATCTGGATGGGGCGCAATCCATGCGGGCATTGGCTTCTATTAAAGCGGAATTGCAAAAAAGACAGAGACTATTTGGTCTGCATGATGTCAATCATATTAACCAATATCAGAAATTGTTTAAATTAGGGGAAGTTCAGGAGCCAATGCCGCATTTATTTTTAATTTCGGATGAGTTTGCGGAATTAAAATCAGAACAGCCGGAATTTATGAAAGAGCTTGTATCCACCGCGCGTATCGGACGTTCACTGGGAATTCATTTAATATTGGCGACACAGAAACCAAGCGGGGTTGTAGATGATCAAATATGGTCCAACTCCAAATTTAAATTGGCGCTTAAAGTTCAAAATACCACTGATTCCAATGAAATTCTTAAAACGCCGGATGCAGCTGAAATTACATTGCCAGGACGTGCCTATTTACAAGTCGGCAATAATGAAATCTATGAATTATTCCAGAGTGCATGGAGTGGCGCAAACTATATCCCTGAAAAAACAGATGAGGATTGGATGGATACGACCATCTATGCCATTAATGACCTTGGACAGTACGATATTATTTCTCAGGATTTAAGTGGATTGTCCAAGAAGACAGAAATTACTTCTGTTCCAACTGAATTGGATGCTGTCGTAGATCATGTCAGGAATTATGCAATCGAACAAGATATTAAAGAATTACCGAAGCCATGGCTCCCTCCTTTAGAGGAGACCATTTTCTTATCGGATCTGCATCCTGTCGACTATCGTCAAGCATGGATGGAAGAAAAGAAACCGCTTGAGGTGACCATAGGGTTCCTTGATATTCCGGAAATGCAATCTCAGGATCGATTGAAGCTGAATCTATCAAAAGATGGACATGTAGCGGTGTTCTCCAGTCCGGGTTATGGAAAATCAACATTTTTACAAACTGTAGCCATGGATTTGGCAAGGCAGCATAATCCTGAGAGACTTCATATCTATTTGATTGATCTTGGAACAAACGGGTTACTTCCTTTAAAGGACTTACCTCATGCAGCTGATACTTTTATGGTAGATGAAGAGATTAAGATTGGAAAACTTTTGAGACGACTTGAAAAAGTCCTTAAAGAGAGAAAGCAGAAACTTAGCCAGTATGGAGTGGCGAATATCTCGATGTATGAGAGAGCGAGCGGAGAAGAAGTTCCAATCGTACTGTTGCTCCTTGATACATTTGATTCCATCGTCGATGTACCTTACCGGGAAGAAATGGAGAGAATAATTGCACAGATTGGCAGGGAAGGTGTCAGTGTAGGAATTCATATGGTTATTAGTGCGGGGAGACAAAATGTGTTACGTGCGCAAATATTGGCAAATATAAAGCATCAAATACCACTCTATCTAATAGATGATACAGAAACGAGAAGTATTGTTGGGAAAACAGACTTAAAGATTGAGGAGATTCCAGGCCGCGGATTAGTCAAATTGGAACAACCTGCATCTTTTCAAACGGCTCTTCCGGTACACGGCGAAGAAGCTTTGGCCATTATTGAAGGAATACAGCGTGAATGTGATGAGATGGCGAATTCCTGGACAGGAAGATTGCCAAACCCAATCCCAATGGTTCCAGAAGTTATGGACTATGCTTCACTCATCCAATTGAAAAAATCAAGTGAGATCATACAAAGAGGTGGCATCCCGTTTGCTGTTGATTTTGAAAATGTGGAACCGATTGAAATCAATGTCACTAAAGATCCGAATACACTAATTCTTGGAGATATGATGGATTCAGTTGAAAACACGTTCCATACATTGTTATCAGTCATCTCTAAGAACAGTCTGATTGATGTCGCTATGGTTGATAATGCCTCAAGCAGCTTTAGGAAATATCGCGAAGATGTAGACATGTATGCAGATCATACAGGAGAAATGGATTCCATGACTGAAAGATTGCAGGAATTATTTGAGATGAGAGAAGATGCGTTCCGACAGGCTCAGGCAACTGCAGACGGTAATCTGACAAGAAATAAATTTTTGAAAGAGCTTCGCCCAATGGTCATTTTGATTACGGATGCAGTCTACGTCGTCGACTCTATGTCGATGATGAATCAAACAACGTTAGCCAAGTTAATAGAAAACGGGGGAAGAGCTGGTATTTACTTTATCCTCGGTGCGGTCTTCGGAGCCATTGAAAGAAAGTACGATGACATTATCAGCATTATGAAAAAGCAAAAAGTAGGCGTATTGATTGGACGGATTTCAGACCAAAACATTCTCGAAGTAATCAATCGTCCATATCGGGAACAAAATTTACTTCCTTACGAAGCCTATTCAATCAAACAGGGTAAAGCTGAAAAAATTAAAATTGCTGCTCCTTATCAAAAAAGAGAGGAAGTGACTGTAAGTGTTTAATTTTTTTATCCGTACGCCCTCTGAAGGGAAAAGGGACGACTATGAGAAATTATATAACAAATTACAGGAGTCCATTTCAGACTTTGACAGACATGTTTCTGATGCAGATGCATCCTATGATTCTTATAGCGGATCTGTACCCAATCTCTCGGTATCAAAAATACCATCTAATGATTTTGAAACAAAAAGAGAGGAGCTAAATGGAAAGGTACTGAAATACTTCAATACGGATAAGGAAAAACGAGACTCATTAGTCCGTGCCAAAGAGAAGGCTTATGATAAATACCTCTATTATAAACAGAAGGCAGATGAAGAAGCGGCAGAACAACTCAGGAAAGAAAAAGAATATTTGGAGGGGATGTTTGATTGGATAAAGTAATCATTCATGAAGATAAGCTTAATGAAGCCAAGACGGCAGCAAAAGTATTAGAGAAATCAGTCGATCAAACCTATGAAACCTGTAAGCTGCTGCTAGAGTATGTGAATAAGGCTGAATGGAGTGGGAACGCGCGAGACTCCTTTCTAACCTATCTCGAAATTATCGAAAAATATCATAAAGATATGAAGGAGGCCGTCAAGAAGCAAACAAGTGCTTTAAATAATTTAGATGGCTATATGGATGACTTTCTGAAAGATGCTTCTGTGAAGGAAGTGAAGAATTTATGAGTGGAGAAACAACAAATACATTTACAGCACCAGAGTTGTATCTGTTAGCAGCAGCCTTTGGGGGGAAAGTACTTTTTGGGTTGCCAGAGAAAGAAATTTATCAGTTAAAGGGTGACGGAGTATTTCAGGAGGCATACCAGCGATTAATAGAAAAAGAAATTTTAACGTCAGAAGGGAAAATCACGCGCGGTGGAGCATTTATTATCCAAGCAGTGGAAATGTATCATCAAAGCAAAAAATATGTACGCATCAATAATATCATGTTTGCTTTTCAGGAGAAAAATCAGGACGAATTAATTTTATTGATTGAAAAGGAAGAAAGTGAGCATTATCAACTCCGGGTTCTATCAAAGGCAATTGTGTTGAAAATGTTAAGTGATGAAATACCGCTTATTTTGAGAGAACCAAAAGAAGAGGAAAAGAGTTTTCTCAAGCAAGAATTACTTCATCAGGAGCGTCGTGAGATTGAAGAATATGAACCGGAAAAAATGTTTATGAATCTGGAACTCTTTCATTTAGATGAGGAGCCGAAAAACAAATTCAATTCAAAATACTATCAACAATGGTTGATCTTTACGAAGGATGAAAAGTTAATCATGCTTGATATCATCAATAAGAAATATTATCATGCGAGCCAATATTGGTTTTTAAAAGTATTGTTTGATGAAATGAACTTCCCATATAAGAGGAGTGAAGAATTTGCCTAATGTCCAATTGAGTGATGGCGGCGGGGGATCCGGTAAAATGGTTCTCATGAATCCGGATGAATTGATGCAAGTATTAACATATTTAAACGAAATTTTTACGGAAATTGAAAACAATGCGATGCCTAGTATTGAGAAATTAGGAAGCCTTAAGTTTTATACAGATGGGAAAGCCAAAGAGACAATGGAAGTATACGCTGAGGCAAATTTAAAAGTACAGGATTTATTTGATCAGTATTTCCGGGCATCCTCCTTAGTAAACGATATTTGCCAAACGATGATAAAGACTGATTCAGCTTTGGCTGAACAAATCTGGGCTAAATTTGGAGGATAATTAATGGATGTTAACTATATATCTTCCGACTGGGAAAAGATGCGGAGCGGTGTTAAATCTCTGATCGGTTATGGTCTCTATGGCAAAGGAATGTTTGAAGATCTTAAAAAGCTTAATGAGGTACTAGAGGATGCGGAAAAGGATATTGCTAAGTATGATGTGGATGGAGCAATTTCTATTTCGCATACGAGCCAAAAAAGTACCTATCAAACGATGTTTGAGAAGTTTGAAATTTTGAATCAATTTACGGGAAAAGTGGGCGACTTAGTAGATAGAACGATTGATCAACCCTTTTATGAGGATATGGATGCTTTTGTTTCGGCCTGTCACTATGAAGATTAAGGATGCGGCTGAACTATTAAACACAGAAGGAATAAAGGTTTCTTATAATAATACTTTCATAAAAGAAGAATTACCGCCCTATACAAATTACTACCAATTAGAGAAAAAGGATAATTGGGAGTACGGCATGTTTATTTGCGAACGGGAAAATAATCCTTATGTAAAAGTTATTTATAATTTTGATAGTGAAGATGAGAGTGGTAAATATTTTTATCTAGATAGATTATCATCTTATTATTTTAAAAATAGAATCCAACCTTTTATAGCTCAGCATAATGAATTTGATATAGGAGGTACCAATTTTTCTGAAGATAAATTAGTTGAAGCATTACATATACTGAGTATTCCATCTTCGTATTTAATAAAAAGAATAAGAACAGTACAACGATGAGTATATTAGTAGAGCAAACATCAGATACGCTTTATAAATTATCGCTTATAGGAAAAAATGGTGCTTTTTTGCAATCTATACCACCAATGAGCCGTCAAAGAGCGTTATTTCTAGCTTTTAAAAAAGTATATTTATTATATATATACGATACCAAGGTTACTGAAACTCTTCGGAAATTTGGCTTGCTGAATGAATTTAAGGAAGAAGATGTCCGTTATTTTCTATAAATCTATGAGCATTGGCTTTAAACTTTAAGATTTGTTTGGATTTAATATAGAATTGGTTGAAAAAGGTGTTTATCAAAATGGGTAGATAAAAAGGAACTCAATGTAAGAGAACAAAAGCTTGGATTAAAGTTTTATTTGGAAGTATGTGAGAAAATGCTGTGATACCTCAGCAAACTGGGAAAGTGGTACGTTAAGATAATGGCTTTAATAGGAAACCTAAAAGGAAGAGTCGAAAATGATTGAATTTTTAGTGAGTCATCTAGGAGATAACTTTACCCTGTTAAATAAAACATCTAAAAATCTGTGTATACAAGTTTATAGAAAATATGAATTTGGTATTAATCCTGAAACATTTGTTGAATTGAACGAGAGCGATAATAAGTATCGACTTTATATGGTACAGCGGGATAAAAAGTTTAAAAAGGCTATATTTAATAAAGAAAAAGATGCATTATTTGCATTAGGTATTTATGCATTTAGTATATTAGGAAACCAGATACAAAATGTAAAAGTACGAGATAGAATTTTGGATTTAAAATCAGATGATTTTTCATTATTAGATAATATTTTAGTCCAAGAAGTTGGAGCTGAGTATTTTTCGATTAAACAAGAAAAAACCCAAGTGATTAATTTGGAGGAAGATAAAGATTCCGGTTTATTTAATATATATTATTTATCAGATTTAAACTCAGAGAAGGACTACTTTGTTAAAAATCGGAAGGCTCCAAATGCCTTTCTTGTTCTTTATAATTTTGCGATGAAGTTAAAAATAGGCCAATCATTGATTGACAGCTGGAATTTAGATTTTAAGCTTGACCAGAAACAAATTGAGCAGACTAAAAAAATATTTCTTGGCTTAAGATGATTGTGCGTGTTATTAGCAAATAGAGTATAAATTGCGTTTCCTTAGAACGGAGTATCAACGGTATGGAAATCACACATTTTTGTTGGAACTAATATTCATTGAGTTGGATATATAAAGATGTTAAAAGGAAGTACGTGGCTGAAAATATACTATATGCGAGTGTGGATGAACAGCAAAACTTGATACACCTGGTGTGTGGTATAGAATTTATTGAAAACCGATTTCTATATTTGTCTTTTGAAGGGGAAGAATGGTTGGTGTTTGATAAGATATCAGATTCTATTACATGGGGACCTAACAATCACAAAGTGACTATTCAAGTAAACTATATCATAGATGTAAAACCATATATGGAAGAGAAGCTTATTATCATACTTTATCATGAGGTTGATGGAAAAAATAAAATGGCTGCTTATCAAATAAGCGGAGAAAAAAGGTTTATTTCAGAGATTCCTTCAACTTATAAAAGTCTTTACTTGTCATCGGTCAATCAAGTACCAACTGTAGTTTGTGAAATACCGGCGACAGATATTTTTGAAAGGAGCCTTTGGCATTTTAAGATTGATAGAATGACAGGGAAGCTGACTAAGAGCAATCTGGCGTATTAATAGAATCCAATATCAAACTTTTGAAATAATAACTAATCCAGCCAATCTCCAAAGAAATAGAGCCAAATTCATAAATAATCCAGCCCGTTCAGAGAGATGGATAATAGTATCCGAAAACATCTACTAATCAAATAAAGGAGGTACTTTTAATGAACATGGAACAAGCCTATCGAATCCTTACATCCGTGGGTTTGTCAGTGCATTATGAAAAGAATTTTTTAAAAGAGAAGCTGCCTCTGATTAATAATTATTACCAATTATTAAAAAAGGATGACTGCTGGGAGTATTCAGGAGTCGATTATGATGTGGACACAGGACCAAGGATTGTTGACCATAAGGAATTTGCAACAGAGGAGGAAGGGACTAAATACTTTGTGCTGAAAAGACTGCAATCTTTTTATTTTGACAAGTATTGTACTATTTCTCCAATCGTACATGAGGTTACATCTTTTGCCGATTTTGAAGAGAAGATGAAAAAATTAGGGATTGAAAAGAATCACTATAGCTTTACCAGCATGAAACCACAATCTTTTTTGGGCATGGTGGAAGACGATCAGATAACGATTAGATATATAAATAAGAATAACAATGTAAGCTTCTCGTCTTTACCATTAGATTTAGACAGAGGAAGCCATGTGTGGTTTAACTATGTTTATTTGCTGCATTTACTTAAAAATTTAGAAAGTAATTTAATGAGTGAACAAGTCCTTGATAGGCCATTTACCGACGAATATATTGAAACCTTTATAAGATAACGTAAACTTAAAAAACAACAATCCACCCCTGCAATTACTACTTAAGAGTATCTCCAATGAATGACCTCAAAGTGCGTATCTTCACGTTATCTTTAACTCTTTACATAACTTAATTTCACCTATGATTAAAAACTTGAAAAGAAAGGAATGGAAAAATTGACAACAGTTAACAAAATAGCAAAATGTCCAGTTTGCGGAAGTGAAAATCTAACGAAAAAGAAAAAAGGCTACACTATTACAACAGGTATTTTTGGGATGAATAAGATGCAATATACCTGTCATGATTGCGGAAAGAAATTTATGGAAAATAAAGCGGTCTTTAGTTAATAGGAGGAATAGGAATGGATATAAAAGAACGGAATATCTTTCAACTTGTACTCTTATCATTAGTCACGCTTAGCATTTATTATTTTTATTGGATTTTTTCAACTTCCGAATCTATTTTGAAAGAGGAGAGAAAAGTACCGCCTGTCATTGAAGTCCTATTATGTATCGTTACAATCAAGATCTACGCCATTTACTGGCATTATAAAACAGCCAAAGTGATTTATTTATATGCTCAGGAACAAGGATACAGAGGAATTCCCGACCAGTCTATAATTTGTGGTTTACTAGCCATCTTGCCAATGGGCGGATTGATGTCTATGGGATTAATTCAAACTCAAGAAAACACTATTCATTTCTTACAAAATAAAGCTCAAAAAATGCCAGTATAAAAGAATTGCCAAACAGTTTTATTTATTTTGTATCCTATAAAGGATTAGGAATTCTTTTAGCTTTCCATTCATATACCAATCCAGTACAGGATGATAAAAGAAATCCATGATGTTATGTGGTACCTTCCAAAAAGTAAGATGTATGCTTACATTTTTGGTTCACATAGCTTGATGGATTTTCTTCTTGTTAGGAGCGGAGGACCTGTTGAAATGATTTAGATGAGCGGCATTTCTTCCTATTCAGAAGGTGTATAGCATAAATCTACTACACTAAAAAAGTGATTATACGATTGATTTATGGAATAATCAGTGAAAATATGTAAAATATTGAGTATTCTTATAGAGATATTTCAGAATATATTATATTATGAATATATTGGAATATGTAAGCGCTTTATAAAGATTATATGAAAATATGAGTTTAATCGAAGGTGAGTATTTATCATGTTCTCAAGTAATATATGGTATCTAACTAGTACAAGGGGTGTTCATAATGATGGTTAAAGATTTCTTTATTGCTCTTTCTGAAAACCAGTTTTTAAATCGTGCAGCTCAAAAATATGGTTTGAAAATGGGTGCACAGAGTGTAGTTGCCGGTACAAATATAGCCGAAACAATGGAGAGTATAAAAGAATTAAATAAATATGGGATTTCTTGTACAGTAGATAACCTAGGGGAATTTGTCAGTAAGAAAGAAGAAGCTTTAAAGGCAAAGGATCAAATAGTAGAAGTTATTGAGGCTATTCATAAAAATGATGTTGATGCCCATATTTCATTAAAGCCATCTCAATTGGGATTAGATATTGATTATGGTTTCTGTCAAGCCAATCTATTGGAAATTGTGGAAGCGGCTTCAAAATATGATATTTTTATAAATATTGACATGGAGAATCACTCCCGGCTTCAGCCTTCCTTTGACTTATTAGATGATTTATCTGAAAACTATCAAAATGTTGGAACAGTTATTCAAGCATACTTTCGCCGAGCGGAAAATGATATACAACAATATAAAAATTATAGACTCCGTATTGTGAAAGGCGCCTATAAGGAAACGGCAGATCTAGCTTACCAAGCCAAATCTGAAATTGATGAAAACTATATCAAATTGATCGAGTATCATTTGTTAAATGGAAAGTTCACCTCGATTGCTACACATGACCATCATGTCATTAATCATGTTAAGCAATTTGTAAAAGAGCATCATATTCCTAATGAAAAATTTGAATTCCAAATGCTCTATGGTTTCCGTCAGGATATGCAAATGGCATTGGCTGAGGAGGGCTATCAGTTTTGCACGTATGTTCCCTTTGGAACTGACTGGTATGGTTATTTTATGAGACGCTTAGCTGAAAGGCCTCAAAATATTAATCTTGTCACAAAACAAGTATTCACTAAAAAAACAAATACCATATTGGGCATAGCTGCGGGTGCTTTTTTACTTGGCAGATTATCCAAAAAGAATAAATAGAAGTTATTAGCCACTGCTCGAAATACGAGGACAGTGGCTTTTGTATAAAATTCATGTGTTATACAAATTGATATATCATTCAGAAATTTTTTATTTTTAGAATTAGAAATGGTTACATACGAAAGGACCTTAAAAAAGTGCCTAAAAAATTTAATGAAAAAGAAAAGTAGTATATTTAACGGTTGATGATGGCCCAAGTCTTTATACAATGAAGTTAATTGAGGTACTGGATCGATATGATATTCCTGCTACTCATTTTCTAATAGGAAATAATATGAAGAAATACCCGGATATGACGAAGGAGTACGTAAACCGGGGAGATTATATCGGTATGCATTCAATGAGTCATAGTTTCAATAGATTGTACAAAAAGGGAAGAATCGTAGAAGAAATACTCGAAACACAAAAATTGATTGAAAAGCAAGTCGGGATTCTACCAACCCTATTTCGTTGTCCATATGGTTCTTCTCCTGGACTAAATGAGCAATTTCGCGATCAGGCTGTCCACGCTGGATTAAAGATATGGGATTGGACGATCGATTCAAACGATTGGCAGCCACAAAACAATCCAGCAAATATAAAAAAAGAAATTCTGGATCAATTGAACGGCCCTGAAGAAATCATATTAATTCATGAAAATAAAGATACGATCGAAGCCCTGCCAGGCATTATCGAAAGTATTAAGGAAGCAGGCTATGAATTCGAAAGGTATGACGAATCCAATCATTTTTCTCTAAACTTTCATAAAGATAATCGATTATAAGATAGAGGAGTACATTTAATGATGAGGTAAATAAATCATCATCTGAGTCCCTTATACAGAAAAGAAAACGACAAACAGGATAATATGTACTAATTTGTAAGAATATTCTATATAATAGATATGGAGGCGGAATTCCGCTTTACATCGTGCATATTTATATAGAGAAGAGGTGGAAGGTTTAGTGTCTAATGAGAATGAGTATTTAGTAGATAACGAACAAAGTGTTGCTAAAAAGAAAGTCGAACGACATCCGGGGGAACCGACGGGAGCTTTTAAAGGTGCTACGTGGGCGGCTTTATTAGTAGGAGTTGCTGCTTATCTCATAGGTTTATTTAATGCTTCGATGGAATTAAATGAAAAAGGGTATTATTTTGCAATATTAGTATTTGGACTTTATTCAGCTGTATCCTTACAAAAAGCGGTTAGAGATAGAGATGAGGATATACCTGTGACAGCCATTTATTATGGTATCAGTTGGTTTGCTCTTATTGTAGCGATTGCCTTGATGGGCATTGGGCTGTACAATGCAGGAAGTATTGATTTGAGTGAAAAAGGATTTTATGGCATGTCATTTGTATTAAGTGTATTCGCTGCCATAACCGTTCAAAAAAATATTCGAGATACACAGAAAGCCAAAGAACGAGACTAGTCTTATCCATTCTGTATAACTCGTGATTTATTCAATCTAAGGGGCTGACCATCAGCCTCTATTTGTTTTCAACAGTAATAGCCTTTTCACTAAACAAGGATTATATCTTGGACTGGAATCATAGTAGTTGATTATATGGTATTAAAAGAGTTTGTTTTTTACTTCAAGTTAAAAATGCCCTTGCCAGTTTCTTTATTTATAGGCAATGATGAATGTTCATGAGCTATGACCCAAGATTCATTCACTTTTTTTAAACCATATGTGAACCGATTTGTAATTTGACGAAGTTTTTCACCAGATTCTTCTTGGTGAGCAGCAAAGGTTACAGCACAATGTACATATGCGAGATGAGAATTTTCTTCAATTACTAGGTCATTAAAATCAACTTTAAGTAAAACACCATCCTCACTCAATCCATTAAACCACTCCACAACACCTTTCTCCCATGCAGAAATACCCTTACTCTCCCAGTTCACCCAGCAATCATAAATATGTATTTCGGAAGCATACATGGATAAGAATTTTTCAACATCTTTTTCGTAAACGGCTGTTTTGTAATTATTAAGTACGTCTTGAACTTTGAAAAAACTTTCTTTCAATATGTGCATCTCCTTCACTAAATTCATAAATGTAAGAATGTTACTTTAGATACATTCTATACTCAAACGTATCTTCCTTCTTTACTTACTCCCAGCCTTTGCTTTATTTAGTATTTTAAGTGTATGATAGGCCGCTGGAGCATTTTTGGATTGTACGAAAAAAATGCCTGGAGCATCTCCAGGCATTTTCGGTATTGCATTTACTCTTGTGTGCAAAACAGTCGTACTAATCTATTCTATTTTTGTAAATATACTTCTGCTCTTTTCTCCAAATAGCGCTGCAAAAAAGATACCGCCGCACATATGCACCAATAGATGATGGCAACAAGTATGTACATCGTCATATAATCAAATTCCCGTCCTCCAACAATTTTGGCATGCTGAAAAATTTCAGGTACCGTAATCATTGCCGCTAATGAAGAGGCTTTAATTAAATCCAGCAATACATTAGAAAGAGGGGGAAGTGCAATCCGTACAGCTTGTGGAAGAATGATGCCACCCATGGTTTTCCAGTAGGATAAACCTAATGATTGAGAAGCCTCCCATTGTCCTTTATCGACAGATCCAATTGCAGAACGATTGATTTCAGCAATATAAGCTGCACTGTTGATACTGAAACCAATGATAGCTGCTTGCATGGCGGTGAATTCAATGCCGATAATCGGAAAGCCAAAATAAAGAATAAAGATGATAACAAGAATAGGTACGCCGCGCATAAAAGAGATATACATGCTGGCTGGCCAGCGCAATAATTTACTTTTCGAGCTCCGCCCAAGTGCTAAAAAGAAACCTATTACTAATCCAAAATCCATACTGATAAATGAAATCAAGAGGGTATTCGATAATCCTTCAAGAACATATGGCAATGAATCAAGCGCTAATTCTGGATTAAATAGGTATTGCCATTGAATATCTGCCATGTTGATTCCCTTTCAACCACTTATTTAGCTGAGTCGAATTGAACTTCCTTTGTGACATCTGCTCCATCATAGAATTTTTTTGAAAGCTCCGACATCGTCCCATCAGACTTCATTTCTTCCAATACTTGATTTATTTCTTTTAGTAATTCACTATTATCCTTTTTCATCAAAATGGCTTGATTACTAGGATTATATCTTATATCCGGATGAACCGTAATATCGAATTCAGGGAATGCAGCAACTGCTAAACGCTGAGTATAATAATCATTAAGAATAATATCTGTTCTCCCAGTGGATACATCTCGCAAATACTGATCATTTGTCGCATTGTCGTAGATGACTTCTTCTGCATCGTGTTCCCGAGCTACTTCCATATAGGTAGTGGTTGCTTCACCAGCAGCTTTTTTACCTTTTAAGCTATCAAGATCTTTGATGCCGGATAAATCAGATTTCCTCACAATGGCTGCACCGTAGGAATGTTTGTAGGGATCAGTGAAAGCAAATTTCTCTTTTCTCTCATCTGTAGCCGTAATATCATTCACAGCAATGTCTGCTTGTCCGTTGTTGATGGAGGACAGCATTCCATCAAAAGCCATTTCGACAAATTCTACTTCCAGGTTCAATCGCTTGGCTATTTCTCGTGTCACTTCCACGTCATAACCGGTTAATTCATTAGATTTTGAATCATGATAGGAAGCAGGATATAAAGTACCGGAAGTCGCAACTTTTAATTTGCCGGCTTCTTTAATGGTATCCCAACCGCTCGTTTCTTCTTTTTTACTTTCTTCGTTTTTGTCACTGCTGCATGCGGCAGCAACCAAAGCCAAGATTGCAATTGTCAGAATGGATAGAAGACGTTTAAATCTATTTTTATTTGCCATTTTTTCACCTCGACTACCATTATATCCCGAAAAAAATGTATATGTCATCTGAGATTAAAAAGGATCATACATAATAAACTCTAGAGTGGTGTTTTTGGGTAATTTCTTTTTGTCATAAATCGTTGATATGTAATCCAACATAAAAGAACAAATGCCGGAATTAAAAAAATGTATTGGGGGACAAAAAAAGCTGTGGAAACTAATCCAAAGCCTTTATCATTTCAATCATTTTCCTTTTCGTCTCTTCTAGATCATGTTCCTGATCGACGAGTGTTTTTCCATCTTCAGAATAAAAATCCGCAAAGTTTTGACCTTTATATCTAGGAACAACATGCATATGAAAATGGGTTAATTCATCAAAAACTCCACCGTTTTGACAGATAGTAATTCCATCAGAATTGAACAAATTCTTTATCGCTTTTGATATCATCTTTGCTGCCATCATGACCGAGTTTGCGGTATTTTCGTCCAACTCATCAAAATATCGAATATGTTTTTTAGGCAAAATTAAAATATGTCCTTCATTATAAGGATCATGATCCAAAATACAGCAAATATAATCATCCTCAAATACCGCATGAACATTTTCTTCTTTATTTGCTAATTTACAGCCAAAGCAGTTCATTTCAGAGCCCCCCATTTACATTAAATTATATACATAATTCAAAAAAGTGAGGAGGAAAATTTTATAAAACTAACTACTTCATTCCATAGAAAATAAGATTAAAAAACCCCCGTACCTATAAGCGGAACGGGGGGTCACTTCAATGATTTAAACTACTTTCTTTTCTTTTTCATCCATAGAGTTTATCCGTTTAATTTCAGGAGCATGATGCTTAGATTTAATCCAGGACCAGCCAATGGCTGCGAGTAGAATAAATCCGACATAGCCCATGATTGGGTATACTGTATTGACCAATGTACTGAAACCTGCAAAGCTAAGGCCAAAACCGATTACTCCGAAGATAACGACTGAAGGGTGAAAGAAGCGTCCTTGTGGAATAAGCCGTACTGTAAACGCATAAAACATTCCCACACATGTATTGTAAATCATCGCCAGCAGAATAATAGATAATAGGTTCCCAATGAATGGCGAGATATTATTCGCTAAAAATAGAGTAGGCATCTCTACAATTTGCATATTGGGCATATCAGTCATCATGCCTATATTGATCAGCAGCAAGAGTACACCAAGCAGGATACCGCCGATGATACCGCCAATAGCTGCCTGCTTTTTATTTTTTAACGTTCCGCTAATAACAGATAGCATGGAGAATCCGACTGCAACATTAAAGGATACATAAAGCAATGCAGACATGAACCAATTTGAAGCAGCTGCTTTGTCCAAATCAACGTTCCGCTCTATTTCCATAGGGTTAATACCATTGGTAAATAGCGCATGTCCTGCAATGAAAATCATAATGACTAATAAAAATGGTGTGATTGAGCCGATAATTCCAATGATTTTTTCTACTTTTAACAGCATAGTCAAAACAGTGATAACAGTCATAAACATCGAACCCCAAAAGGCAGGAATGCCAAACTGTTGTTCAACAATCGATCCAGAGCCTGCGATCATGATTACACCAACACCGAATAAAAAGAAAGATAGAATAATATCCACTGCCTGACCAAGAAAACGTCCGCAAAGAACTTCAATTATTTCTTTATGTGAGGTGGCTTGCATATGGCTGCCCAACTGTGAAAGCTGCATAGCAATAAGAGAGAATAATACGGTCGCCAGCAAAATGGCCGGTATGCTATAAAAGCCAAAATTCGTAAAAAACTGCATGATTTCTTGACCAGAGCCAAATCCAGCTCCAACAATAACGCCGACAAATGCACCGGCAAGATATAAACTTTGTTTCATTTTATCAGTCCTTTGTATAGGGATTTTAAAGAGATATCTGTTAATTAAGTATTTTGATATATTAACATATTATCTGTTTTATCACAAATATCAGAAAATATTATTCGATTTTTAGATGGGATAATAATTACCGTTTTAGAAAAAACAATTCATTTGATAAAATGAATGAAAAGGCGGTATCGGAGGAGAAAATATGACCCCAAAAAGTAATTTGATTCCAGCAGAGAGAATAAAAGAAACGTTATATTCTACTATTTTAGGTGGCATTATCGGGGATGCTCTTGGTGTGCCGGTGGAGTTTAAAGCGAGAAATGCGGGCGTTACAGATATGATTGGGTATGGAACTTATAATATGCCTCCAGGAACATGGTCCGATGATACATCATTGACAATGTGTCTGATTGAAAATCTAATAGAAGAAAAAGATGAAACGGATTTGATGAACCGTTTTGTTGCCTACCGTGATCAAGGGTATTGGACACCATATGGGGAGATGTTTGACATTGGCATTGCAACCGTGACGGCTATTGACCGTTTTAAGAAAGGTATACCGGCTGTCCAATGTGGAGGAAAATCGGAATACGATAATGGAAATGGTGCGCTCATGCGTATAGCTCCTCTTGTCTTTACATTATGGCAAGAGACTGATTTTCAGATGAGGAAAAAGGAAATAGAGCGCATTGCACACGTGACCCATGGCCATCCAAGATCTACACTTGGTACGATGATCTACGTCGAATTCTTATTAAATTTATTCCATAAACATTCTCCCGCGGATTCATTGGAAATGGCTATCAACATATGCCAGAAAGAACTCGCCTTAGAGGATGTGTATACACGTGAGTTTGATGCATATGAACGAATCTTTAATCGAAGCTTACTGGAAGCTCAACGTGATGATATTCGCTCAGATGGCTATGTCGTTCATTCGCTTGAAGCAGCATTCTGGTGTTTCTTTAAACATCCTACGTATGAAGATGCTGTACTTGAAGCAGTTAATCTGGGCAGTGATACGGATACGATTGCTTTTATAACTGGTACAATGGCTGGTATGTATTACGGAATGGACAATATACCAAAAAAATGGGTGAATACACTGGTCAGTAAAGATAAAATCGTTAACCTTTGTGATCGTTTTTATGCCTATTGCGTGGAGAAGGCGAACTAATCTTAGAAAAGAATATATGATGAATATTTAGCAAGGACCAGTACAAAAGTCATTTTTCATAGACTTTTGTACTGGTCCTTTTTTGTTGTATTTTATGCTATTTGTCCTATTAATTTTACTGATCCGTTGGGTGAAAAGATTCATTTTATAAATGATTAAAAGGGATTAATTACCACGTGGAGAATAAAAGATAGAAGACTGTCTAATGAGAACGAATCATCCTAGAGAAGCAACATGGACCTATAGATCAGGAAAGGGGTCTTCTATGGATGTGAAATATATTCCTGCCGATTGGGAAAAAATGCGAGCGGGACTTGGTGACTTATTAGGTCATGGATTTGGGGCTGGATTTTTTGATCATTTAAAGGATGTTAATGAAGTATTAGAAGATGCAGAAAGAGACATTGCAAAATATGACGTCGACGGTGTGATTTCTTTCCATCACACAAGCCAAAAAAGTCACTATAATAGCTTATCTGATGATTTCTCTGTTTTACACCGCTTTACGGGGAAAGTTGGGGATATTGTAGATCGGACGATTGATGAGCCGTTCTATAAGGACATGGATGATTTTGTCCAATCCGTGCGAGACCTTTCTATTTCGACTTATACAACTGACAATCGAATAGGCGCCAAAGAGATGGTGCAATATGGTTACGGGGCGGGCACAACTAGAATGGAAGTGCCGAAAACGGAAGTAGGCATCGATGATTTATTGAGCGGTGGCAATTTTTATGCGGATCAGATGAAACAACAATTTGAAGAATGGAAGGTCAACAATCCAGATCAAGAGATATCCGAAAAGGAATATCGAATGGCTGCAGTCAACTCGCGAGCCTTTGAGTATGAATCGATCCGGGATCAACAGGAAAACAAGGAATTTTGGGTAGGAATTGCAGCCCTTGTTGTGATAGTGGGGGTATCTCTAGTATGCCCCCCAGCTGGAATCGCATTAGGGGCAGCTTATGGAGCAATGGAAATCACTTCCGCTATATCTGGGAAGGATATAGTTTCCGGCAGGGAATTAAGCACATCAGAGCGTTGGACAAGGGGATTGTTAGCGCCGCTTGATATTATCCCTGCTGCAGGAGCTGTCTCCAAATTTGCCAAGGGAGTCAAATTTGCTCATCTTGGGAAGCGTATGGGACAATTAGGAGCAGGAATACGAACAGCTGGCGCCACTATCGCCGCTGGTACTCAGCGAGTCAGGCACCTGGCCAATTCTGCCTCCGATTTTGCCACTACTAGGCTAAGAAGTGCGACAAATGCCATAAATGATGCCAAAAATGTAGCTGTCCATAAAGTGGCACGGGATTTCGTCGATGTCGGAAGAGCAGTCGATACCGGGATAACCTGGTCTAAGAACTTAAACCTCGGAAGACAAGTTGCAACCCCTGAAGGTTTCGGATTCAAAGAAACATTTGAAAACACGCATACGTATGAAAATAATCTAAAAGATTTTTTGAGTCGGTTTGAAGGGATTAATTTAAAGCCTGCGGGTACCGGTAATAGTGTTAATGAAGTTAGAGAAATTGACTTTGGTAAGCACATAATAAAAGGAGAAAATGGTAAAAAACAACTTATTCCTAACACTAGGTATATAACTAATGATCATTACACATATGCTACTGATGAACTTGGACGTATTATAAATGTAGAAGCTCCTGAGCTCATATTAAAAAAGGCTGATAGAAATAAATATGCCCAGGCTAATGTAGGAGGAAAAGATAGATTATCAGATGATGATGGTGGTCACTTAATTGGAGCACAGTTTAATGGACCTGGCGATATCGACAATCTTGTCCCGCAAAATAGCCAGATTAATAGAAGGGGTGGAGTCTGGTATGAAATGGAGACTGAGTGGGCTAAGGCTTTAAAAGATGTGCCTCCAAAGAAAGTCACTGTTAATATTAGACCAATTTATTCAAATAACTCAATGAGGCCTGATTCATTTATAGTAAGATATAATATTGAAGGAAAGCGTCAGGTTAGATTAGAAATATTAAATAAAAAAGGAGGTTAAGTATATGAATTTTGAGATGGAATTAAATAATCTATATAAACAAATTGCGGAACAAGTAAACGATATGATTCCAATTGAATGGAACGAATTTTATTTTAATGGTGAAGTGAAAGATAAAGAAGGTGGAGTTTTCTTCTTTTTTACATCGAATGAGAATAAAGATGAACCAGTGTATTCGCATGATATACCAAATTTATATCAATTAAATGAGAATGCTTATGATGATGCACTTCATAAATTGTTTAAATTAACTGTTAAACTTCAAGAGGTATTTATTGATAATGATCAAGAGCCGTGGTTCTCAGTCACATTACTAGTTAATAATAAAGGCAAATTAAATGTTCACTTTGATTATACTAATTGGCATAATAGTGATTTTGGACCAACGGATAGAATTGACTATTTTGAGTATAAATATGTGAATAAAAATAAAGAACCGCAAGACTTAGACTTAATAGAAAAGATGAAGGAATTTGAAGAAAAGTAAGCCTAAAAGCACTTGATTGTCTATGGTTTAGATAACAAGTGCTTTTATGTATGCTAGTTTCCAAACTATTAAGGAATATGGTTATGATAGTTTTTGCCACTGTTGGGTACGAAGTGCGACAAATGCCATAATTGATGCTAAAAATGTAGCCGTCAATAAAGTGGCACGGGACATCATATTTTATTTAAATTAGGTCTTGGTCAGAAGCAACAAGAACTTGTTCGAGAAGGTTAAGATATATTAGAAAAGTTTGGAATAGAACCGATCATTGGTAAAGAAAATCTTGTTTGAGCACCAAATAGAATTGCTGGACAACATAACATAGAACGTCTTCAACATCTTGTTGATAAGTTGAAAGAAGTAGATAGTTTTGGTGGAACTCGTGAAAAAATGGTTGAAATGCTTGAACTTCTTGGTGAAGAAGGAGCGTCAATGAAATAGTAATGTTTTAGGAGGACTTTATGGATGATAAGGAGAAAGCAATAAAAATCTATGATTTAATTAAGAATGGCAATATAGAACAAGCGAAAGAGATAATTATTACTAATAAAAGTTTGCTTGATTTTATAACACCTTTTGGAACTTGGCTACATGTTGCGAGTAGAGCTGGTAAACTTGATATGATAAAATTTCTAGTTCAAACTGGCATGGATATTAACATAAACGAAGGTGTACCAAAGTCCGCGCCTATTGCACATGCAGCTAGTGAAGGTCAAATTAGTATTGTAGAGTACTTATTTGATAATGGTGCAGTATTAGATGTTAGTGACCCAAATAGAAACCCTCTATTCTCAGCGATTTACGGTGGTCACCTTGATATTGTGAAGTATCTTGTTCAGAATGGTATTGATATTACAGTTAAGTATACAGGAGATACTATGAAAGATATGGATGCTTATGCATTCGCCATTGAAAGAGGGCAAACAGAAATTGCTGTATATTTGAAGCAAAAGATGGAGGAAAAAGAATAGAGTAAAAGTGATCTAAGCCATAAAATAGTCACGAATTAAAAATGAAGCACTTGATTGCCTTTTGAACTGCTCCTTAAAAGTTAGATACCATTCTAACTTTTAAGGGGCGTTTTTTAGAATAAACTGCAAGTTATATTGCTAGACTTTGAAAAATAGAGAAAGATTTATTGCTGAGAGAGAGCAATAGAAGGTAATGCTGTGCAATTTCCACCTGCTATCTGGTCTGGATTATGAAGTGCAGCTTGGGTATTTAGCCATTCTTTAGCTTAATAATAGGAGGATTGGAGGATAAAGGTATAAATTATTCGATTGGTTCCCAATGGAGATATAGAATTAATGTCGTTGATGAACAAATAACGGAAATGGCTAAAAATATGACACCTGAGGGAATAAAAAAAACCCATCTGAATGTGAAATTAACACACTAAGGAGATTATTTAATGGAAAATATTTTAAGAGATTTTAAATTAAATAGTAAGGTATCTAACGAAATTGTCGAGAAATATAAAAATCTAGTCCCAAAAGAAATAATCGATTTGTGGGAGGATTATGGATTTGGAACCTTTATGCAGGGATATTTTAAAAGTGTAAATCCAGAGGAATTTAAAGAGATTGTAGAGGAAAGTAGTCAAAGATATAAGGATTCAATCGTGCTGTTTGCTACGGCCATGGGAGATTTAATTATCTGGTCAGATGGGTATGTTAGACTTCTTAATTACAGACATGGTTTAGTAAAGACAATTATGTTTACATTTGAATTTTTCTTTCAAAATATTTCTGACCCTGAATTTAGAGATGAAGAATTGTCTTGGCAACCTTATCCCCAAGCACTTAAACAAAATGGTGATTTGGAGTATGATGAATGCTTCGGTTATACACCTCTCTTAGGTCTAGGTGGACCAGAAAAAGTTGAGAACCTAAAGAAAGTCAAATTGAAGGAACATATTCTTATTATTACTGAATTTATGGGATCTGTTCAGTAATATTTTGATAAGCTCTAGATTTCATTACAGACAACCTGTGCTTTTTTAATACACATGCACATCTATTTAAAAAAGGATTTGGCATAGACTGGCACACAGCAAAAATATACCGACCATGCAGGACATTTAGCAGGCGAGAGATTTGGAGGATTACGAGAACTTGATAATCTAGTTTTACAATTATCAGATGTTAATTTAAAGCAATATAAGAAAATTAAAGATGAATGGGCTGCAGCTTTAAAAGAAATACCTCCCAAAAAGGTTACGGTTGATGTGGGAATAGTTTACACTGGGAATGGCATGCGTCCAGAGAAATTTATAGTAAATTATACTATTGATGGTGAATGGAACAAAGAAGTTCTTCTAAATATCTAGGGAGTGATTATAGGATTATGAAAGAATTTGAAGATAAATTTAGTGAATTGCAAGCAGATATGATTTCTATTTGTATGGAATTTGTTGAAGATCGAGCGGATAGAGTATATGTTTATGCATCATGTGAAGAAAGTGTTATTTCCAGTAGATACTTTTATTTGATTAACAATAAGTACGTAAAGAGTCATAAAGTAAATGATGCGTTGGAAGATGGAGATGAAAAATATGATGTATCTCCAGAACGAGGATTTATGGTTTTAGATATCATAAATGAGGATATTGAAAAAATAAAATTATTGTGTAAGGAATATAAAAGAGATATGCCAACGGAGATGAAATTAATATATGATGTTAAGAGTGGCCGCTTTAAAGCTGAATACAAGTATGAATTAATTTATACTAATCATGATACTAAAACAGCCCGTCAGATTGCTGAGGAGTGGTTTGAGGAGATAAAAAGTAACAACCTTTAAAAGTTTATACGTGCCATGAATTTGTCCTGATAAAAGGCTATTAATGTGAGTTAAATCAGATTAATAGATGTTTTTTATAAAAAGTATTTGATTATGAATTGCCCCTTAAAGGTTAGGAAGGTTTCTAATTTTTAATGGCGTTTTTTAGAATAAACTGCAAGTTATATTGCTAAATTGTGAAAAATAGTGAAAGATTTTTTGCTGAGGGGAAGAGCAATAGAAGGCATGTCTGTGCAAAAAGTGCTAGAGAAGAAGCTTATACAAAAAGTAAATTGTAAGAAGAGTAAGGAAGAATGGAAAAAGAAGATTAGGTTTACTTTGTGATGTGTCTTGGGATATTGCAAATGGATTAGGAATAAAAATTGAAGATGAAATTGTAGAAGAAGTAGGTTATCAAGATATTGTACTATAATTCATCTGTTTTTAATGAACTAAGATTGACATTGAATGGCTAATAGACCGTTCGGTTTTTTTATGGGAGTAATAAATAAATCTTTAAATGGGATAGTAGGTGCCACAAAGATGGGTACGCTTAAAGATGATATTCAAAATAATATTTTTATTGTGATAAGCTTTCTGAGGTTGGTAAAAAATGCATTATTTGGGTGTTGATACAATTTAAGGCTGTGGAATATGAAGGTGGAGACTTTGAAGATATTGTGGAAGTACTTGAAGGGATCCACAAGGTGGGGCACCTATCAGTCCCTTAGATACTTAGCAAAATCAATTTTTAAATACGGTGGAGATAGTTCAAGACCATCGGAATTTATCGTAAATTACGAGATAGATGGAGATTATTATGAAATAAATATATTAAATTAGGAGTGGACATACTGAGTAAAGAATTTGAAGATCATTTTAGTGGGTTACAGGCAGATATAGTTTCGATTTGTTTAGAGTATGTTTTTGAAAGAGCTAATAAAATATATATATATTGTTCACATGAGGAAGGTCTTATCGCAAATAACTTTTTTTATAATATTAATGGAAATATTGTCGAGAAACATAAGCTCAATGATGCATTAGACAAAGATGATGCCGGTTTTTCTTATGATGTATCAGTGGAGCGACAAAAAGGAGTTGTTAGAATTATAAATGAAAATATTAAGGAAATGATTAAATTATGTAAAGAATATAATTATGAGATGCCGACAGAAATTAAGATGGTTTATGATGTGAAAGCAAATAAACTAACTGCAGATTATAATTATGAGCTTGTATATACACATGATGATACTAATAAAACGGCAAGTTCTATTGCTAGATTGTGGTTTGAAAAAATTAAAAAGGAAAATAATTAGCATAATGATAAATGCCACAATCTCATGTACTAAATAATACGGAACTACTAATCAGAAAGACCTCTTACAAAAGTCTGTTCAATATGACTTTTGTAAGAGGTTCTTTTTTTATTGGATAAGGTATTATTTATCCTATCCACCTTATAGCTAACCAGAAATAGATATAGTTTAAAGGACATCTATTTGCATGTGGCATGACGGAACTTTTCATGCTGCCCCTTCTTTATACCTACACGAAAAAAGTACTTTACTCGCATTTACTCTGTGGTAAAGGAGTAGTACTCTAAAAATAGAATGCACAAATTAAAGTACTATAAACAGAGTATTTTAGTTTTCTTGAATGAATAATGAGAATGAAAATAAAAAATTTGAGAAACTATTTCGGAAGGTAGGTAGACTAATGAATAAGACAGATGAAATGGTATCCAATCAGGTTCTGGGTGTATTAAGTGGAAAAAGCAATGAAGACCCGTTTTCTATATTTGCAAAAATGCGCGAGATAGGACCAGTCGTTTCTATTCCCAACCCTTTAGGAGAAACAGATCGTCAAGCTTGGATGGTTGTACATATGAATGAAGCGATTCAAATTCTTAAAAACCATAAACAATTCACTGTAGATCCAGCCTCTATTGAAGGAGAAAAAGGTTTTAGAGATAAGATTAAGAGTGAGGAAGATTCCTCAGCACCAGATACCTTCTTTACCGGCAAATCTATGCTTTTTGTAGATGGAATAGACCATAGAAGATTACGTATGTTGGTCTCAAAAGCATTTACACCGAGATATATGGAAGGATTACGACCACGTATTCAAGAAATCGCGGATGAATTATTGGATAAAGTTCAATCTAAAGGTGAAATGGATCTTGTAAAAGACTATGCTTACCCATTACCAATCAATGTGATTTCAGAAATGTTGGGTGTGCCACATGCCGATCGTGAAAATCTCAATATATGGTCCTCTGCGATTGCGAAGGGGATGGGATGGGGAAGACAAGACCCTACTGTAGTAGCGCATTTACAGGAATTTGGAGAATACACGAAAAGCTTGGTTGCGAAAAAGAGAGAAAATCCTTCTGATGATTTAATTAGTCAGCTAATTGCCATTGAAGAAGAGGGAGAACGTCTAGATGAATCAGAATTAATTTCAATGATTACTTTATTAATTTTTGCTGGGCATGAAACAACATCCAACTTAATCGCAACGGGGTCGATGCTACTATTTGAACACCCAGAACAACTTGAAACATTAAAAAATGACCTGAGTTTAGTACCATCAGCTGTGGAAGAATTATTACGTTTCAACGGTCCATCTACCAGTGTTGGTCCACGCTTTGCAAAGGAAGACGTAGAAATAAGTGGCCAGAAAATCAAAAAAGGAGATATGGTTCTTGTGATGGTAAAAGCCGCTAATCGTGATGAAGAGGTATTTACTGATTCAGAAGGTTTAGATATTAAGAGGAAAATTGATCAGCATCTTGCCTTTGGATATGGCCTGCACTCATGTCTGGGATCTCCGCTTGCGCGCGTAGAAGGAGATATTGCATTCACTACACTTTTAAAACGTTTCCCTAACTTAAGACTGAATGTACCACAGGATAAAATTGAATGGCAATTTGCTCTTTCCTCACAGGGGCTTGATTCACTTCCTGTTGCTTTTTAGTTTAAAGTAGGTTGATAGTACGTAAAAAAGCCACAACCTTTAATTAAAGGTTGTGGCTTTTAGTGTTAAGTTTATTGTGCTGTTAAACCGCCATCAATGATGAATTCACTACCAGTTGAGTAGCTGGACTCATCAGATGCTAAGTAAAGAACTAAGTTTGAAACTTCTTCAGGTTGAGCTACACGTTTAAGAGGGATGTGTTTAGCAAATTCCTCGACTGCAGCTTTTGTATCTTCTTGTACAACCATTGGTGTAGCAATAACGCCTGGGTGTACAGAGTTTACGCGAATTCCATAATTTGCACATTCGATTGCAGCTGCTTTTGTCATACCGCGAACAGCAAATTTAGTATCTGTATAACCGATGGCACCAGCTACCATTCCGTTCATGGATGAGATATTAACAATGGATCCGCCACCAGCTTTTTGCATAGCCGGAACTACTGTTTTTATTCCTAAGAATACAGAAACTTGGTTAATATCAACGATACGACGATACTCTTCTTCAGTCACTTGTAAAAGAGATTTAGCCATTGTAATACCAGCGTTATTGACCAACACGTCCACTTTACCGAATGCTTTTTCTGCTGCTTCTACAACCTTAGCCCAATCTTCAGCACTGGTTACATTTTGTTTTACAAATAAAGCGTTTTCTCCAAGTTCTTCTGCCAATGCTTTACCTTTTTCTTCATTAAGATCAGTTAAAACTACTTTCGCGCCTTCTTCCAATAATTTACGGGCATGTGCTGCACCCATTCCTTGAGCTGCCCCAGTGATAATAGCAACTTTACCTTCTAGACGTGCCATAATGGCATTCCTCCTTGTAGCCTAATTTCTAATATTAGGCATATTATCCTACACTTATAAATTATCAAATAAACGGTCTATTTGTCTAATAATTATGATTATATCATTATATTTCCATAATATGTAGCTTAATGGATTATTATTGTCTAAAGTAACCAGTACTAGTGGTTTACTTATGCTTCAAGCTTTACAGAATCTATATTACTCTGTTGTAAGGATAGCAGTAGAATCATGAAGAAAGGGCATAACAGAAAAAATCCCCATTAATAATGGGGAATCAACTGTGTACTAAAGAATTATGTTTGTTGGATCATCATGTTTCTTGTTATTATCGAGAATCCAATTCCATGCCTTGTTCAGCTGACCAGTTTCAAAATGCTTTGTTTTAATGCCTGGTACAAAATTACTGAGAGTTGCAATCATAACGGACCAGCTATTATCTGCTACAATCGCTATTTTTTTAAATTGATTTATACGTTTCGTATCAAATTTTATCCCCTGTGCCAAACCCTTTAGGCTGGCTCCATCTACATTATCAATGACAGCCAGTATATTGAATTCCTTGCCATCAACAATATGTTCTTTTACAAATTGATCTAGTTTACGGGCATCTTCTTTGGTCGATTTACCGGACATCTCTACCGCAATAGTGGAAGGGTCCTTACTTGGTAAGAATGTAAGCATCTTCTATTCCTCCTTATAAATCGTTCTCTTACACAATTCCCCAGTAGAATGATCTCAAACCAATAATTGTATATTACATTTATCCATTCAGCGTTTACATTGTTTAATCTACTATACCTATTTAGTAAATATGTTGTGTTTCTTTAAATATGCAAACTTCATCGGATGGTTAGTTGGTTCAAGGAGATTGACTACACCATGAGCCACGTTTAAAAGAGTTATTAAGATATACAAATAATTTTGTAAAGTTTAAAATAAGCGTAATTCTATATATAACATCTTCTCATCTCGATTTTAGATGTCCAATCTATTGACAAGGTCCAAAGTCTATCCGAGCTGATATCCATCAGATGGGTTATACCATTACGGGTTCCAAACCCGCCGCTACAACCACCAACACATCTCGCACCATCGCTTCCGCCGTGCGATTTTGAGGACTTCGACTCCACTGCATTGCTGACCCAAATATGCCCCAACTTATGACGAGGGCCGTGGTTTCCACAATCTCTTGCGAGACAGAAGTATTCGACTCTTCACTCAACCATTTAAACAGGAGTTGATGAAGTTCTTTTTGCATCGCGATTTCAAACAGCGGTTCAAACTGACTGTCCGCTGGAGTCATGTACTGTCGAGTACGGGCAAGAAAATCGAAAACGGTTAGAATGAGGGTTCGCAAGCTATTAATATCCGATAATGAAAGATTTGGTAATTGGTTCTTCAACTTCCTCTGAAATTTTTCCCTCATCCAACACTCAAGAAATGCAAATTTATCTTCGAAGTGTGCATAAAATGTGGAGCGATTTACAGTCGCTCGCTCTGCAATGTCTTGTACTGATATGGAGTGAATATTCTTCTTTTGTTCAAGCAGTTCCATAAAGGACTGCATTAACAACTGATGCGTGCGTTTCACGCGGGGATCGTTTGCATTTACTGGCATGTTCCATATCACTCCTCCATTTAGGAATACTCAGGGAATCCACTATAGATACTAAACAAAGACAACAAAAACGCAGAGATGTAGTCTATACAACAATAACGACCATTTGCTGATTGCCCGGATCGCTCAAACGGCCTATCATTATATATACATGAAATTGATACTAAACAACAGGGTAATATACAAGAAATTGATATCTAAACAACAGTGTCGTAAGAAAGGATGATTTGTGTGGAAGCAAAGATAACGCGATTTAGAGGACCTAATGTCATTGAAGAAAAGGAACTACCAGTCCCTCGACCGCAACAAGCCAACGAGTTACTGGTCACTCTCTCTTGGAGGTGGTTTTCATGATCGTCGTCACCACTCCCACCGGCCAGATCGGCCAGCAGGTTCTCGACCACGTCCTTGACAGCGCAGAGGCGATCCGCGTGATCGCGCGTGATCCCTCACGTCTTTCCCCGCGTGTGCGCGAGCGCGTTGAGGTCGTGCAGGGGTCGCACGACGACATTGATGTCGTCACGGAGGCGTTCGCAGGCGCTGACTGCGTGCTCTGGCTGGTGCCCCCGAACCCAAGTGCCGAGAGCCCCAAAGGCCACTACCTGAATTTCTCCCGGCCGGCGTGCGAGGCGATAAAGAGCCAGGGCGTCAAGCGCGTGATCGGCGTCTCCAGCTTGGGTCGCGAGTTCGGCAAGAACGCCGGGCTGCTGTCGCCTGCGTTCGCGATGGACGATCTTATCGAAGCCACGGGCGTGAGCTACCGAGCGCTGCGCATGCCGTTCTTCATGGAGAACTTGCTCAACCAGGTCGAGGCGATCAAGAGCCAGGGGATGTACTTTCTTGCGAACTCCGGAGATCGCAAGCTCGCGACCTGCGCCACCCGCGACCTGCGCCACCCGCGATATCGCCGCGGTGGCTGCCAAGCTTCTGCTCGATAACTCCTGGAGCGGCCAGGACAGCGTCCCGGTGGTCGGTCCCGACGATCTGTCCCCCAACAACATGGCGCAGATTATGTCCCAGGTGCTGGAGCGGCCGGTCCGCTTTCAGCAGGTCACCGGCACGGACTATAAGGCGACAATGATGCGGTACGGGATGACCGAGGCATGGGCGCAGGGCCTGGTCGACATGGCGGTGGCCCAGGATCAGGGCATCTACAACAACGAGTTGCGCACCGCGCAGCCTACTGCCACCAGCTTTTTCCAGTGGTGTGAGGAAGTGCTCAAGCCATCCGTTCTAGCTTGAGCACCACCGTGACAAGTTTGTCTTTACAACAGTAACGGTAAATCGATAAGAATCTCATTTTAATAGAATAATTCAAGCTATATTCTTTTACAAACAGGTGCCCCTATTAGGTAATAGGGGCACCTGTTTGCTTGTTGTAGTAATTAACTTAATGAGTGAATCATTATCGCATACCGGGTATCGATCCTTTAACAGCTTACATCCGTATTCCAGTGTTTTAAAGATGAGAGTTTAACAAAGATAGTTAACTTAAGGAAAAAGTGAAAGATGCCTGCACCTTTTCCTTTTTTCTATATTTAAGAGCAGGGGAGTGGGAGATTTAGGATTTGTTTAATGAATCGTTTAAACGAGTGATTTTTCGTTTCCAAAATAAATATTGGCTGATCCAGATGATTAAGTAGATGAACCCGAAGATAAGAAAGTAGAGAAAGAATCCTTTAAAGGTATGTTCCATCCAATGGGAGTAATAGGCGATGGGAAACATGGCGATGGTAACTAAGCAAAAGTGTAAGGTTGTTTGTTTGGTAAGGCTCCAATGATCCTGTTCAAAAATGATAGAGCCGGCGGCAAAGGCGATTCCTAATAGTCCGCTTAAAATAAATTGAAGCAGATAGGCATCTAATTCTGTACCCACGGTCTCAATTAAGCTTGGTACCACAGCGTAAAACGTCCCATCACCAATGCCAAATGAAATGCAAAGGGTTATGAAGGTTGAGATAAATACGCCTAGTGGAAATCCCAATGCACCTCTTATGATAATTGTTTTCATCTTCATCACCTCATATTCCTAAATATTTTTTTATCTTATGGATATAACGCCGCGAGACATAGGATTGTTCGCCTGAATCGAATTTCAGAGTGATTGTTCCGCTGATACTCATATCCAAGCTTTTGACTTTTTCAAAATTAACAATCTCAGAGTTTGAAATTCTAATAAATTGTTTGTGAGGGATCATTTCTTCTAATTGGTATAATCTTTGGCGCAAGCGCAATTTTTCATTTGGTACTTGTGCGTAAACATATTGACCCTCTGTATAGATTCGGAGGATATCTTCCTGGCGTATTAAAACAATTTCATCTTCTTTATAACCCATCAATGATTGGTTTTCAGTACCTGACAATTTTTCAAGTAAACTCGAAATTTCTTCTGTCATCTCCTTTGCATATATGACGATTTTGGGTTCTTCACACTCCCTGTCTAACTGGATTTCAATCTTCAAATTTTCACCCCCAATGTGTCGTTTCGATCTATCCTCATTATAGGTAGCTATTGGTCATGATTCTACCTCATTTATCTAACTGGTTACTTTCTTATTATAAATGGAAGAAATGGGTAAATAGCTTTGTAAACTAATAATCGTTAAGAGATACTTTTCCTCTGATGAGTAGTCTTTAATATTCCTGTACCCTATATGTAGAGCGAAGGAAGGGGGTGTGTAGATTTGTATCATAAGGTAGAGCTTATGCTCAAAAAGATATCGACTGTAGCAAAAAGGGATTCATCAAATTTGACGAATCCCTTTTCTTTTACAGTGGATTTCTATTAATCCTTATGATCTTTTATCGTCTTCATTCTAATGGAGGCGATAATGAGTACGACAATTAAAATCATTCCCAAGTATCCAAACAGTGGGTAGAAAAAGGAAACTAACTGCTTGAACCCCATGAAGCTTGCGGCAAAGGCAACAAGTACGGAGACGATTACGAACCAGTTGTATTTTTTCGTTTTTGGGGCAAAGAAGCGTGTCCCAAACGAAAAGAACATACTGACAGCTGAATTAAAAATCATGCCGAACAGAATGAGGGAATAAAGAATTCCAAAAAGCGGCGATATTAGATTGGCCAATCCCAAGGAAGGCATATCCAAGTGTCCTACCACATCAACTTTTGCAAAGATAGCCAGATGATGCAAAACGATTAATATTCCAACACCTAATCCTCCTACCAGTCCTCCAATTGAAGCGATTTTCTCATTGGGTTCATCTCCACCCATGACCAATGTCATGGATGCGCCCATTGCGATCGCAAGTGAAACATAATTAATGAGAGAAGTCAGCCAATGATTGGTAGCGGAAGGCTGTTCGTTCGCTAGGGAATCCAATTCCATGAAAGAATAATCCATGGTCATCATACTATGTATAAATAATACGACTACTCCAATTATGAGAAAAGGAGTGATCATCGCGATCACCTTTACAACCCGGTCTACGTCGGAAAGGATTGTGATTAAAATGAGAACCGTCATGAGGATGATACCAACGTAACTTGGCAATCCAAACTGCTGGCTGAAAATTGACCCTGAACCGGAAATCATGACAACTCCAATTCCAAAAAGGATAAATACGAGGATATAATCGATGAGAACGCCGAGGTAACGTCCGCTGATTTTATAGATAACTTCCTTATGTGAGTCTGTCTGAAGCCGGCTGCCCAGCTTCGTCAAAACCATTCCCAAATATCCAAACAATAGGATTGAAATGATGGAACCAATCGTTCCTTTCATACCGAAACTAGTAAAATACTGTAGAATTTCTTGTCCTGATGCAAAACCGGCACCTATAATAATTCCCATAAATGCACTGGCTATTTTAAAAATATTCTTCATGTTTCCTCCATTCATAGATGTGTGTTAAGAATTTGAGGAAATTTTCAACCAAAGTATATGAAGTAAAAAAAGTCCTCAATTAAACCATTTTCCCTACATAAACAGTGTTAAACATAAAACATCTAATTTAGTAGGATTTTCTTGTGAATCCATAAATGATAAATATAGGTAAAGGGGGTAGGAAAATTTTATATTTTACTATCATAGTCTAGGGAAGCGCTGATTTTAGAAATCAGCAGAAGTGAAGGGTCCGGGTTATTGTTCACATGTTTAAGATTCGAGGCATAGCTGAGAGTTTAAGGGGATTATTGTATTTTATTATAATAAAATGCCCCAAAAGATAAAGCATAACTTTTGGGGCATACACACACCATTATAGGCTTATTCATTGCTTCCTTAGTGAAAATTAATAGAAGGAAGAATATATCCTAAATCTTCTAACATACTGTCATTATAGTTGATTCATTAAATACCATACTGTTTTTTTCAGTCTGTTATCGTAAACTTATTCATTTACATCGCTCTCAAGATCTGTTTCATCCGCCATGTCAGATGAATCTGTTTCGCTTTCCGGTTCTTCCTCCATTATTTCGTCATCGGTAGAGGGTTCCGTATCTTCTATGGGTTCTTCATAAATATCCTCTGTATTCTCCTCTATGATTTCAGTGTCTTCTTCTATTTCTTCATAGTTATCTGATTCCTCATATTCTTCATTGTCAGTGTATTCATCATCATAATAAGATTCATCATATTCGCTTTCCGTTTCATCGTACTCGCTTTCATATTCATCCTCATATTCGGTGTCTTCGTATTCATCCACATAAGAATCGTCGTATTCTTCATAATTGTCATCGTAGTCCTCATTGTATGAACCGCCATCAAAGTATCCTTCGCTGTCATAGAGGTCTTGGTAAAAATAGAGACCTTCTCCATTATAGAAGAGTTGATGAATCTCTTCTTCGCTCATTGGAGAGGATGACCATTGGTTGATCGTATCCATGACTTTAAAAAGTGGGATGCTGAAACCAATGCTGTCTTCGCCATTCATTTTGGCGGAATTAATAGCAATGACTTTTTCGGTTTTCTTGTCTAGTAAGGGACCTCCGCTGCTACCCGGTGCAAGTGGAGCTGAAATTTGGTAAATGCCATCATATAAATGGGGCTCGATGACGAACGTTCTATCCACGCCACTGATATTTCCCAATGTCGCCGTATTTTCTAATCCTATAGGACTTCCCAGCGCAATTATTTCATCACCCAATTGAGATTCACTGGTGGTTTCAAGAGAGAGCGGCGTTTGATCAGCCAATTCTGGCACTCGGATTAAAGCTATATCGACCTCGTTACTGTAACCGATGACGGTTCCTTGGTATTCTTTACCGTCATAATCTTGGATGGTGGCCATTGTGCTCCCTTCAATAACATGAGCATTTGTTAAAATGTCACCTTTTTTATTAATGAGGAATCCAGATCCCTGTGAGAAGTCATTCGTAATCGTAAATACTTTAGATAGAGATTCTTCAATAATCTGTGAGACTTCCTTAGGAGCTGCGTTGGTTTTCTTGGCTACAGCCTTTGGCTCTGTCTGTTTGACTTCTTTTGTTACAGTTTCTGTTTTGATTGGTTCCTGTTTCGTTTGGACGGGTTGTTCAGCTTGTTTTGGAGGATTTAACATCAAGTATCCCAAGTAGGAAAATACACCTATGCATATAGCGGTAAGGAAAGCTGCTCCCCAAAGTAAGAATCTATTGGTTTTTGATCTTGTTTTGTGACCACAGGCAGGACAATAACTGGAACTTTGCGGGATGGACTCTCCGCATTTTGAGCAAAACATTTTACACACTCCTTATAGGGTCTAATGTACTAATATAAGTTTAATAGATAAAGGTGGTTTTTACAATAAAAGGAAAAAATAAATAGGTTCAGTTGAAAAAAGTGGCATATTATTTTATTAAATATGAAGCCGTTATGGATAACACATAGATCTTTAGTCCTTATTTAAAAGTAACAAACTAGTATATATACAGTCTATTTTACATATATTATCCATTTTTGTAGTATAATGGTGAAAAAAGGGTGCGAGGATGGATAGAGAATGGCCTATACAATACCTGAGACAATTCGGAGTACAGCTACTGTTGGAGAACGAGTGCTGTTCCGTACACTAAAAAATTATTTGCCGGATGATTATATTGTTTATTATGAACCCGAAATTCATGGAAGAAGACCTGATTTTGTTATTATTGGTCCGGATTTAGGGGTTGTTGTATTGGAAGTAAAGGATTATACGAAAAATACATTATATCAATTAAATCACGATGAATGGATGATCGTCACGTCATCCGGGGAACAAACTACGGTGAAAAGTCCGCTCAAACAAGCAAGAGATAATGTGTTTCATTTAGTCGACTCACTAAAAAAAGATAAAAGTCTCATTCATTTGGATGGAAAACGTAAATTACAGCTTAAATTTCCGTATGGTTTTGGAGCTGTCTTTTCCCGTTTACATCAAAAGGATTTTATAGAGAACGGATTATATTCTATTATGGATCCACAGTTCTGTTTAACACGTGATGAGATTGATCCTGATAAAGAAGGATTTTCTGAAGAAAACTTATTTGAAAAAATTTCGAATATGTTTGTCGTTCCCTATCGTTTGCGAGAGCCATTGCAGAAAGAAGATATGGATAGAATCCGGTATCATCTATTCCCAGAGGTCCGAATTGGAGCTGAATTTGTAAAGCCTGTACCCTATGAGGATCAACTGCTGCTTTCTCTGCATGATTTGAAAACAATGGATTTACATCAAGAGAATTTAGCCAGGCAAATTGGAGATAAAAATCGGTTGATACGAGGTGTAGCAGGCAGCGGAAAGACAATCATATTAGCGAGCAGAGCTAAAATGTTAACGAAAGACCATCCAGATTGGAAGGTTTTGATACTCTGTTATAATATTTCGCTGGCCTGGAATATTGAACAGATGATAGATACGATGATGGAGGAGCCTGATAACCTCTTTGACTTTGATTTCTCTGACCATAGTAGCGTGGTTCTTCCCAAATCGCATCAAATTTTGGTGCGCAATTTCCACGCTTGGTTAAAAAATGATTTAAAAATCTCGGAAAATAAGATTCCTTTACTGATAGAGAAACTAAAAAAAGGGGAAGCCATTCTCCCTACATACGATGCTATTTTAATAGATGAAGGTCAGGATTTTGAATCAGAATGGCTGAGCTTAGTCAGTTGTTTACTAAATCCGGAAACAAAATCATTACTTCTTGTAGAAGATCGCGCCCAAACCATCTATAAACGAAAAAGGACCTATATCGAGGATACAGGGCTGAGCTTTCAGGGACGTTCTAAATTATTGAGTATTAATTATCGGAATACGGCACAAATTGTTAAATTCGCCTGGGATTTTTATCAAAAGAATTCCATATTACAAAATAAAGTGGTCTCTAAAGAATATGAAGGAGAAATCATTTCTCCGCAAAGTACACGCAGGAAAGGTCCGGAACCTGTCTATATAAAGATGGACAGCTTTGTCAAAGAAGCAAAAATCGTTGCCAAGCAAATTAAAAAATTACATATCCAAAAGAAAATCCCGTTATCTGAGATGCTCATCCTTTATCGTGTAAAACGAACGCATCAACAAAATTATATAGAAATCTTGATACGAGCATTGGAATCTGAAGAGCTCAGCTACTACTGGATCACTGAAAACAGTGAGTCCAAAAGGAACTTCAATAAGAATGATAACTCGGTCAAAATCAGCACCATTGACAGCAGTAAAGGACTTGATTTCCAGGCAGTATTCATTGTCAATGTGGATAATATGCCGTTTGTGTTGGAAAAAGATAAAGAAAGAGAAGTGGCCCTTCTGTACATCGGGATGACTCGTGCCAAAGACTATCTCTTCCTATCAAGCAGCGGTGCATCCGAATTCACTCACTATTTTGAAGACCTAATGAACAAAAGACAGGAAGAGAATCCATTCGTTAATAAAAGAATAGTAAACGATCTGAGATGAAGCAGTTGTAAGTGAGATGTTAATTTATGATAAACCATTTATATAGGATCCGGTGAGGTGAAGGATTTGAAACAAGACTTGAAGCAAATCGGTATTTTTAGCTTGGTCATAATAGGTGCTATTCTACTAGTTTTATATTTTTACCAAAAAGATCATATAGATGCTCAATTGTTTAAAACCTCAGACATTGGCTCAACCGATATCACTAAAAGTTGGGAATCATTTAAAAAAGAATTAGCTATTCAGAGTGATAGCTTAAAGATTGATCATTTCAAGCTGATTCTTGAGAAAGACCAGATATACTCAGTAGAATTTGATTTGATTGTTAAAAGTAATGGCCAAATGACCTTGTATCGTTATATGGAATGTATATTATGTGAAGAAGAGGGAGAAAGAGAAAGAGAAATATCTACAATAACTCTAGAAAATTGGTCAGATTATCGTGATTTGATGGATGCAGATCAATTCTTTTCTACCCTTGATTCTCTTAAACAAGAAGAAATGATACAAACCATGGATGATCAATATAAAAATGATTGCGGCTGATGGACGCAACGAGCAGATAGGCGTAGAAGGCGATTATTACTTGCTTAAAACTGACGGTATGCACAAGGTGAAGAAATTGAGCGAAGGCACGTATTCTGGATATTCCTTACATGTAATGGGTAATGAACGACCTAAGGAATTTGGGACATCCGATGATTCTATCACTGTCTTCTTTGATGGTCTATCAATGTGAATACTGTACCTAAAAAGCCATCCTGGATAGAGAAGCCTAGGAAGTAATAAGGAGTGTCTTAAATACAGAACTACTTTTAAAGAGAGTACTTCAATCGGTCGTAATTTGTCGCTCGCTGATGATCATAGTTTGATAAATACACTAGAAAAAGACAGCTTTTGTTCATAAGGAAGCTGTCTTTTTCTATATAATCAAAAGGAAAAATTCCCCTTATTGTCGAATGGTATATAGGTGTATTTCAATTTTAAAGCATATATTTCACCTAAATAATCATGTTTCAAATGAATATATTGTAGGTCCATTACGAGTTGGATTAGGAGGTGGAAGGGTGAGTGTTAAAATGACGCATGGGAATAAAAATATAGAAGCACACCATAGACAACAAGTCCCTGTTAAAGATGGTGGAACATTAGATGAATTAGAACAAAGAGCGCATAGAGGAGAAGGGAATCATACACGTCATGATAAACCTTCCCAGTTAACTCCATCTCAAAGAGCCAAGGAAATAAGGGAACACTATAAAGAAAGAGGGAAGGAATATATACTACCAGGAGAAGGGATTTAAAAGGAGGAAAAATAAGTGACAAGAGATGAAATTGCTAATTTATTAGATGGTATATTAGATAAAGAATCAGGGAATTTAGATAGTTTTTTGACAAGTGATTGGGAAAAGATTGAAAAAAAGTTTGGGTGTCAATTTCCATCGGAATTTAAAGATTTTATTGAATTGATGGCTGAATATTCGTTCCCAGGAGATATTTTAAATGTTTCTACTGGGAAAACAAATGGTAATGATACTATTGAATTTACCTATGATTATGAAATGAAACAGGGAGGATGGAAGGAAGAATTAATTCCCTTTTATAGTATAGGTAATGGTGACTACTTTTGCCTACTTTCCAATGAATGTCCAAACACAGGAGTTTACTATTATTCACATGAAGAAACTGATATAGCTAAAGAAGCAAATAACTTTGAAGGATGGTTAAAACAGTTGCCGACTTTTTTGAGCTAATAAACAACAAATATGCTGTATTTAAATTAGGAGATAGACAGGAGATTCCTATTTTTGTTTCGGAAATATTTAAGACCCGAATAGAAAAAATAAATTAACAGGCATGGAACTTATAGAAATAAAAGTTGTATAAATTATAATATCAAAAATCTTTATAGAGAAAGGTAAGATGTATGGTCCAAAATTAATAATTATTACTAAGAAAACAAGCGTGGATTTCTATTTGGTAGGTAATTTTAAAAAGGAGAAATCTATATGAGAGTGTGTGATTTAGCGTATAGTGAGGTGGAAAATAGGATAAAACAGATACTCAACGTTTTTATACTTTAGGTGTCGATAAACCAGTAAAAAATAGTTATATGTGTTTGATAAACATGAATGTTGGAATGTGCAGCCTTTAAAATTTTTAAATGAGCATCAAGCTAATATTCTGGGAAGAGGCTCACCAGCAAAGATACTGTTTAAAGGAGGTGCGAAATAATGAGCTTTAAATTTATTAAGATAAACCAAGAAAATAGCTTTTATCCAGTGTATGATACTGAAATAGAAGAGGTTGAGAAGGAACTTGATTAAATATTTCCTAAGGAGTTAGTTAATTTTTATATAGAAGTTGGCTACGGGTTTATTAAAGGCTCAGAGTTTAATATATATCGTATTATGGATCCTTATTCAATAAGAGATTTCCGATTAAGAGTTAATGATTTTGAGTTCTATCCCGACATAGAAATCTATGATGAATTTGAGAATAACAAACTAATATTTTTTGAAGGCAGTGAATCAGCTTTAATATCTATAGAATTGAATGGAAAAAATAGAAGTCCGGTTTACTATTATGATATTCAAATTGCGACTTCTCTCGAAGAATTTCTAAGAGAGATTGAAGATAATGATAAATATTATTTGGATCTACTAACTGATTGAAGACTGATAATAAAACGCATACCTTGATTGGTTTACGCCTTTCAAGGTTTTTTTGTTTAATATGGTGAAGATGTGTTGGAGATGGGAGGTGTTAGAATTCCCTATAAAGATAAAAAGTTTGAAGAATATGTTGATGACATACAGGAGAAATTACAAACTTCTCTCTAACTTTAAATAACTAAGATCATTATCGACCAGAATTACCTTCCTCAAATAGGAGCCATAAGGGTGAAGATTTAACAGATGAATATTTTGGAGATTAATAATTAGTAATGATTTTAGGAGGTTTAGTATGACAGTTACCAAAGATAATAAAATTATCGCAAGGACTGCTTTAGAAGCATTCGGTGGAAGACCTAGCGTATCAAAGTATTGGGATGAAAATAATGCTAGCAATGTTGATATACTATCAACTACAGGTAGACCTTATGAGGGTGTTACATCTTATTCTACTATTGGTTTATCTGACTATTCAATTGGATATTCAATAGATGAAAAGCCTTTGAGAATAGAAATTGTTGGAGCTAGTGAAACTAAATTTAAATTTTTCCCAAACATATTATCTACATGTGCCTTCAATATAATTAATACAAAGTTACCTATTACCCATGGTGAAATATTTAAAGGGATAATAAGTATGTACTATCCGGATAGTGAGATGAAACATATTTTATTTACATCACCTTTTTTATGGGAAAAACTTAATGCCATAGACTTCCTAGATAAAAAAGTTACATGGTTACTTGCAGTACCAATATCAACAAAAGAGTTACTGTTTGCTGAGAAAGAAGGAATAGAATCCTTAGAAGATTTGTTTGAAATAAACGATATAGATATATTTGATATAAGAAGAAACTCTGTTATTTAACCTCTATTAGTTAATGCATAGAAAAAAGTGAAGTTACATACTCCATATTTATTAGAAAATTATTGAGAACAATATGCAATTTACATTTGACCGTCATGAATTCTCTAGTTCTGAATGTTACTTCAAGTTGGTTTATCTTAGAATATTCAGACAAATATAATATATATAGAAGCTTGGAGAAATAAATCTAAAGTGCAAATTAAGTCAAGACCACCCGTGAAAATGGGTGGTTTTGACTTATGAGGAATTAATCTAGCGATATCGTTGATTTTGTTGAAAAAAATAAAAATATAAAGCGTCAAGTACAATGTGTATGAAAATGGCTTGATTGTCATGGAATACAGGAAGATTGCCTCTGATGGGCAGACATATTATGAAGTTGTCAGCGAGGTCTCCGAAGAAAACGAAGATGGTGTTACCGAGATTTACATTAACCCCACAGTCGATAAAGAATTCACAGGGGTTTATAAAGGTTCTGGTAAAGCAGTAGAGGATACAATTGCTGGAGTTAAAAATTTCTTTGATTCTGAAGCAAGAATGGATGCCACTGTGAAGATGGACTTCTTGGCCACTCGTTTAATTCTCGATTCAGAAACCTCCATTCTGGATGTAGGCAAGTACTTGGGTCGGGCCGTAAAGGATGGATTTGAGAAAAAGGTGATCCATGGTGATGCCGAAAGCCGAGCTTAATACATCACTTATATCTTTGGCACCTTTGGTGTCAGTGTAATTGGGGATAAAGGGATTAGCAAGAATGGCCAGGTAGGAAAGATCGGGAAAATCGGTTATTTAGATAAATTAAATCCCACTCTAAATAATCCTTCACCCGCCCTCAGCACAGCAGGAGCAGGTCAGATTCCCTGTAATGTGATATTATGTCCAGCAGATTACGAAGGAAGCTTTTGGGGATGGTGGTAAGGGTACGACTAAAACTGTTGAACCTAATGATGTAGTACCATATAGACCAAGCAATTCACCCTTGGAAAATCATCATGGCGTCATGGAAGTCTGGGCTAAGCATAACGTTCCAAACTATGTTAGCAGAGGGGGTAATACCCCAACCTTAGCTTTGACTAAAGAACAACATAATGCTACAAAAGTTGTTTATAGACAATGGTTATATGAAAAAACAGGCAAAAAGGTTGGAGGGAGAATTGATTGGGATTCAGTGACACCAAGGGAAATGCACGAACTTACTGAGTGGATGTTTGATGCAGCAAAAGTTCCTAAATCAGCTAGACAAGAATATTATAATGCTTTTAATAAATATAATTATAAGGAGTAAAACAAATGCACAAGATAAAACATTTACTTACTCAAATAAAAGAATTACCATATAGTCGTGTTTTTGAACCTATAGGATTACCTATTATAGATGAATCAAAGCATACATTACCTAATGATTTGAAAGAGTTTTATAGTCTTAGCGGTGGCTTGGTCTTATTTGAGAACGAGGAATATCCCATCTATATTGTTTCTCCTGATAAAGTAGTGTTGGCAAACCCAATAATTGTTGGTGATTTATGTGAAGAAGATATTTCGTCAGATTGGTATATCATTTGTAATGATGGTAAGGACGAATACTTAACGATTGATCTAAATGAAAATAGACTGGGTAGATGCTATGATAGTTTTTTTGATCGCCATGGACTTATCGGTGAGTCTCAAATAATCGCCAATTCGTTTACTGATTTGCTTGAAAACCTTATAAATAATAAGGGCCAATATTGGTATTGGTTAAGGAGTGATTTTAAATCTTTAGGTGATGCATATGATAATGTTGAATAGAACCTTGATGGGCTTTATGCCTTACAAGGTTTTTATTAATTTAACACTAAAATAAAAATATTACTCATAGCGATTTGGAAAGCCGAGTCGAATATCTTATATACATCTTTGCAACATTGGTCCAAGTATAATTGGCGATAAGGAACAGCAAGGCAGGTCAGATAGGAAAGATCGGTAAAATTGGTCATTTAGGCAATTTAAATCTCACACTAAATAATCATTCACCCGCCCTTAGTATGGCAGGAGTGGGCCTGATTCCCTATAATGTGATGGATGACCTTTTGAATCAGATCCAGCAAGCAACGAAGGATGCTTTTAGGGATGGTGGTAAGGCTGGTATAGGTAATGTAATTATTGGGTTAAAACAATTGAATTCAAAAATATTAAAGTTTACCAAAGGGATGACATTATCAACCTAAAAATGAAAGATGCATGGGGAAGAACTAATCTTGAGAGAATGAAAAAGAGATTTGGATTTTAATCAACTTGATATTAAAGGAGAACCTAAAGTTGTTTCTTTTGCACCTGGAATTGAGTTAGAGAGTTTAACATATGAAATAATTGCTAGTGACTTTGGTGATTTCTTATTATATTTAGTCGAACAAGAAATATAATATTCACGATAAAACCTTAATTGACTAGAAATCCTTCAAGGTTTTTGTGGGATTACCCATGTTTAGTTTGTTTTTCATAATTAAAATACCTAATCATAATTCGGATCAGGCGCTAAAGTATAGATAACATTAAGAATAGTTATTTATAAATTTAATCTAGATTTAGATGAACGATTTGATGAAGATTTAGTACCTGGACAGAAAATAACCTGCCGAATCGGCAGGTCTATTTTGAATTTATTTTACCCTCAAGGATTGACAGACGAAGATTGTGTAATCGCTGTCCAATTCATTCCAGTTTTTAATTTGTTGTACGGTGCTTCCGAATATTCGGCTTAATGAATACACTGTATCATCGTTTACGACTGTATGATAAACCGCAGTGCTTTTCTTTGTAAGTTTGAAACTTTTTGCAATTCCATTCACATGACCTCTGGCTAAGGCTTCTATAAAGGATGGTGATTTTAATTTATTTGAATCTGCAGCACTATCAATAAACCCGTTTTCAGATAAAAGCGCCGGCATGTTTGATTCACGTAGTACATGGAAGTCTGCAGTTTTCTTTCCGCGATCCTTAAAATCTACTAATTTAATGATTTCCGCATGAATAGTAGATTGGTAAGATTTTGTTGTACTACTTGCACCTGGATAAACAAAGTCCTCATAGCCTGTCCCACCGCCGGCATTAATATGAACAGAAAGATAAAAGTCTGCTCCCCATGAATTGGCCTCATTGGTCCGTTGGGTTAATGAACGAGTAGAGTCTACTGTACGGCTCATTTGGATTGTTACGTTATTGTATTCTGAAATAAGGATATTTTTAATCCGAGTAGCAAGCTGCAAAGTTAGATTTTTTTCCCTCAAACCATACCCATCTGCACCTGTGTCTGTACCGCCATGACCTGGATCAATATATATTTTTACCATTATTTTATCACCTCACACTAATATATTGTTTTATTTAAAAATGGATAGGTACAAGCTGGCAATTATTCAATCACTACTTTTAATGGGAATTACTAATTGAAAAGTACAGTCTATTTTTGTATTTTCATAAATAAATGGTGCTAAATTATCAAATTATGTCGTTAAAGAGGAATTTTCTGTTTTTTATCGAATATAAAAGGAATCGTAAAATTATGGGTACATACACCTGGTATAGTCAGCTCAGACCCTAACCGGGAGGAAGATATGGACGTCAAATATATTCAGTCTGATTGGGAAAAGATGCGGGATGGTAGCGGTAATTTGATAGGACTCGGACGTTGGTATTTATAGATAATAACGGCAAAATTCGTGTAATTATAGATGTATTACTAAACAAGTAGGTGGAGAAATTGATGGGTAGAAGTATGGTAGATCGTTGGGAAGATGACAATAAAATGTATCTAGGGCTAAACATAAAACAAAGGTTATTACCTACGCTATATGGCGGCATTATCGGTGATTTAATGGGAGTACCAGTTGAATTTAAACAAAGAGGCACCTTTCAAGTAGAAGATATAATCGGATATGGAACGTACAATCAGCCGCCTGGTACTTGGTCAGATGATACTTCTTTAACATTATGCTTGGCTGAAAATATCATGGAAGAAGGAAATCTTGAAGATTTAATGCATAAATTTGTGCAATATCAAGAAAAGGGTTACTGGACCCCTCATGGAAAGATGTTTGATATTGGACGAACCACTGTGGATGCAATCAGTAGATTTAAAACAGGAGAATTACCGGATAAATGTGGAGGGAAAACTGAGTATGATAATGGAAACGGGGCTATCATGAGAATAGCGCCGTTAGCATTTTTGTTTTATAATGAGTTTGATTTTAGTAAGAAAGCTTGGATTATTAAACAATATACAGAAATAACCCATGCCCATCCACGGGCGATCGTTGGCTCGATTATTTATGTGGAATTATTACTGAGACTGTATCATAATAATTCTCTTGAAAAGTCTATCTATCAAGTTAAGAAGCTTTTTAATGAAAATCTTGATAAAAATCACATCTATAGTAAAGAGTTAACAAACTATGCCAGGATTTTCAGTAAGGATTTTTTCAGCACTCCGGAAGATGAGATTCATTCAGATGGATATGTGGTTCACAGCTTAGAAGCGGCAATATGGTGTTTAGGAACTACATCTTCCTTTAAAGAGGCTGTATTAAAAGCAGTGAACTTAGGTGGAGATACAGATACAATAGCATCCATTACCGGTTCATTGGGCGGAATATATTATAAAATGGAAGGCATTCCTGATGAGTGGTTGAAAAAAATAGCCAGAAAGCAAGAAGTTGATCAGTTGATCACGGAGTTTTTTAAATATTGTTCTAATAAAGCCATTGTAAATGAGTATGGTAGCCCTTTACTGTAATAAGGGATAAAAACCTTTTAAGAAGAGAGTTTGATGGGAATAGCTAATCAGAATTAAATAATCAAATTATATAGTGTATGGACTACTTGGTGAAAATCAAAATGGCAACAGGTCGTTTAACTAATGGACTAAATCAAGACAGTTTCTAATTAAAAGAAGCTGTCTTTTTCTATCTATAAAATGAATTTAAGAATCAAAGTCTGCTTATAATTTGTTCGGTTTTTCCAAATTAATTATAATTAGCTTGCTGGTACAACATAGAATAGGAGACTGAATATGCGAACAATTAAAATTTATGATCGAAGTGATTTAATCGAAATCTCTTTTGAAGATATTAAAAAGTATCATGGCTATGCAGCTTATATGGCGTTAGGAGTTGGGTTCCGTGTAGTAGAAGCAGCTTTCCAAGAATTGTTCGGAAACGAAATTCCGAATCGTGAAGATCTTTCCGTTCAATCGGGTCACGGAGGACCTGGATTCCGCGATGTATTCGAATTTGTAACGCGTTGTAAAACGAGAGGGGTATATACAGTTGATGTGAACTACCCGGTAGCACAATACGATCCCTATCGCCCGACCAGCTATGCCTATATTTTCACAAGACAAAATGGAGAATCTGTGGAAGTGTCTTTAAAAGAAGACTTTTTACCTCCGATTTTCTATGACTATTTGAAAAAAGGCCGCGAAGATTCCTTTACATCGGAAGAATATGATGCCAATGAAGCACTAAAGAAAGAACTGGGAAATCGTGCTTACGAAATGCCGATGGAAGAATTATTGAATGTAAATCGATTAAAATAATGATCCAATCCCTAAAAGACCATAATGGAGGCTGAGGACAAGCAGTTGCAGTTCCGCAATCATAAATCATTTTAAGATATACATGTGGAAATACTATAGACTAATAAAAAGTGTTAATCCCTGTTATTAAGGATTAACACTTTTTTAATAGAAAAGTAGAAGAAGGATAGAAAGAAACTTCTTCTAATTCATAATCAATGATTCTTCACAACTTCCTGCCCACGCACATTCCAAGTAAAAGCAAAGATAATGATAGCCAGTACACAGGAGATAATTAATAGAATGAATCCTGCATCCCATCCTGCCTGATCAACAACGACTCCCATGAGCGCATTGGCTGTTACTGTACCACCCAGGTAACCGAATAGCCCTGTTAATCCAGCTGCAGTACCCGCTGCTTTCTTTGGAACAAAGTCTAAAGCCTGAAGACCAATCAGCATAACAGGTCCGTAAATTAAGAAACCTATCGCTATCAGACAAACGATATCAATCATTGAGTTACCCGGTGGGTTGAGCCAGTAGATAACAACCGCTATCAGCACGCCGATCATAAAGAAAAATCCGGCAGGACCGCGTCGTCCCTTAAATACTTTATCAGATATCCATCCGCATAGAAGGGTTCCAGGTATTCCTGCCCATTCATATAAGAAGTAAGCCACGCTGGATTGGCTCATATCGAATTTTTTCTCTTCACTTAAATAGGTTGGTGCCCAGTCCAATACACCATAGCGGACAAAATAGACAAAGATATTAGCAATCGCAATCGCCCATACCCATTTATTATTTAATACATATTTAAAAAGTATTTCTTTGACAGTTAATTCTTCCTCAAACGTTTTCTTTTTCTTACTTGGATAATCATCTCGATATACTTCAATCGGTGGAAGACCAACAGATTGAGGGGTATCGCGTATTAGGAAATAGGATACAACAGCAACAAAAATGGCTACAATCGCTGGTAAAATAAAGACACCTTCATAGGTCGCATTACTGTTAAATGCCGTATAGAGAGACACGCCGGCAACCGCTAAAGGAGCCATCAGCCCACCGCCGACATTATGAGCGACATTCCATAAGGCCGTTTTATTACCCCGTTCACTGACACTGAACCAGTGAACTAGTATTCTTCCGGAAGGCGGCCATCCCATCCCTTGGAACCAGCCATTCAAAAATAACATCACAAACATAATGGTTACAGTAGAAGTGAAAGCTGGTACTAATCCCATTAATAAACTAATAATAGCTGAAAGAATTAATCCGAGAGGTAAAAATATTCGTGCATTACTTCGATCCGATATGGTGGCCATCACAAATTTACTGATTCCATAGGAAATGGAGATCGCAGATAAAGCAAAGCCTAATTCCGTTTTGCTGAATCCTTCTTCTGTTAAATAAGGCATCGCAATCGAGAAATTCTTACGTAACAAATAGTACGCCGCATATCCAAGAAAGATTCCCAGAAAAACCTGTAAACGAAGCTTCTTATATTCAGGATCAATTCGGTTTTCTGGCAATGGTTCTATCGCTGGAGCCGGCCTCAAGAATTTAAACATGTTCATCCTCCTTTTTTTGTTTTAATTTGTATAAAAATGTAAAATATTGCGCCATACCCACTATAATATGTATGCGCTTCCAAAATCAAGTGATTTGCTAGAGTGCTATAATGGTAGTCATTGTATTAACGAATAGGGTCATTGGGTCACCTTCGATTGCAGTCCAACCTTCATATTACATATGTGTATATTCATCGAGCTTGGATTGTATATTACCAACCACACCATATTTCAGCACGTTCTTCCATTGCACATGATATGAAGTCGATAAGTTTGAAGCAGACCATATTGTTTCCATGAAGGAGATTACTGACATGGATGGATTCAACAAGTTAACTAAAGAGAAACAGATAGAAGTATTAAACCTCAAAGAAAATTTTATTGGTCTTGGAAAATCTATCAATGCATCTAAGGGAGCTCATAGCTGGGCTGATTGGAAAGGACATCTAAGATGGGAGAGGTACCTGATAATATTAGAATGCAGATGCTAGAACTAGAGAAACAAGCTAGAATAGCACTAAAAGTAGCTGTTGAAGAGAGGTTAAAGTAATGGAGAAATTTAAAAAAAATATTATGGCTAAAACTATTATAGTAACTGCTGAAAAAGAATTAGCACCCCAAGTAGAAAATTTGTTTGCTCTATTAGAAGAGATAGAATTTGATAAATTAATTGATGGATTCTCTATTCAAGTTGGTTGGTCTATCTACTATTTACAAGAGAAGGAACGTGGGAATTTTATAATTACTGCTCCAGATTACACTAAAAATCCATTTGAAGATATAACGGAAGATTTAACGTTATCTTTGTGGGTACAGCTAGAACAAGGTCATTTTCTAAGAATGTTAAATGTCGATGGGTTATCTATAAAGTTTAGTGATAAAATTATACTTACTAAAGGTGTACTAGAACTTGAAAAAATATATTTACAAAGAACTGGGGATGTTGAAAAAGGAGATTCAGGATGGTATATAGGGCCTGTAGAGGATAATGATACCACAGAGTTAATTGCTTTATATGCTTATCAGCTCCTTAAAATTAAACCAGAAATCATTCAAGTTCTTGCTTTACCAAATGACTTTATGGTTGTTCTTGAAGGCAAAGAAATAAAAGCAGTATTAAACGAACACGATGTTAATATATTTAAGGGCGTTATATAGTTAGTGGAATTTCTATAAAATTTACACAACTAAAAATATAGGAATTAAATTTTATAAATAACACTTGATTGTCAAACAGGCACCAAGTGTTTTTTTATAAGAAACAATGCTTTGAGCGTGTATATAATTGCTTTTGATTGGTTTTGACTTTAGTTCAAGTGGTAGGGAAGTATCTAAATTTCCCAAGGGATCCGGAATTTCCCGACTTGGGTGAGATATGGGATAATTAGGGATAAGAACAAAGGTGGAGACTAAAATTAATTGCATATATCTTACGGACGGATTTGAAATAATCACGGAGGTTGCAGAAAATGTTAAATGATATATTGACGAAGGAATATATAATACAGAACGGTATAGAGTTTGAAGAATACTTAGGATATGGCGGTCCTTATGATCAGGGGATAGTAGAATACACTAATTATGGTAAAGATAAATTGTTTACTGGATTGGCATATGATATTTATGAAAATGGAAATATAGAAAGTTATTTCTACGTAGAAAATGGTGTTAAACAAGGAAAGTATGTGGAGTTTTATCCGAATGGTAACATAAAAAGAATAGGAAATATGAATAAAAACTCAGCGGAGGGATATCAGGTAGAATTCTTCGAGAATGAAGTGAAAAAGTATGAGTCTGAATGTATTGCCGGACGAGAGATGACTTTTAAAAAGTATGATGAACAAGGCAATATAGTAGAACAAAAAAATGAACCAAGTGAATCGGATTTATTATATGCCAAAAGATTTAATGGCGAACCAAAAGTATAATTAAGTTCATAGTCTAAAGTAGATAGATATTAAAGGTAAGTTAATGAATTTGAACAAATTTGGGTATGTATGCGGGAAAGAAATATATGAAGAGCATTATAAAACAGTAACAGATATACTGTATGCAGAGAATTGTTATGAATTGCATAAACCGTGAAAGCCGAATACCTATTCGAGTAAGGCTAGCAGATATCGGTAGGAAATAAAATGAATCGATAATTGTGTATAGCTAATTGATATATATACAATAGTCATAAAAGATTTAATTCTAGATAAAACTACAGTATGATGTGAAGTAAAATAGTTAAAAGCAAACTATAGATATGACTTAGTATATACAAATGATGATGAATTATCACCTGATGATATATTTGATTATTGGTTCGAAGAAGTGAAAAAAGTAATATGTAACTTATACCTTGATAGGCTAAAGCCCTTCAAGGTTTTTTAATTAGAGGAAAGATTTGATATAGTCTATGGCTAATAACCCTGATAAAAAAGAGTTGAAGTAGGAAGCTGAACGAAGGCTTAATTACGTTATCAAAAACTTCTAGTTTACATCACAACACCAAAAATAACATTTGTCATGTAGGTAAAAAGTGGTGCGAATTCTAATGATGTAGAGTGGTATATAAGTAATAAAGTGTTAAAAAACATACACCAACATGGATTGTAAACAACCTTATTCGTAAGGCTAGCCTTTGGCCATATAAAGAAAATTAATAAACTTTCTTGAAAGGAATTGATTGCAGTGTCAAAAAGCAAATGTTTGAAAGCGATTGCGCTAAGTGTGGCCTTGATAGTGATCATCAGTGGTTGTAGCAGACAGGAAGCCAAATCAGTTAAAGGGGAGGTTCATAATGAATACGTTGATCTAACAGAAATGGAGGATACTACATTGGTAGGTCAGCGTACTTTAAAAGTTGAAGGCTTGAAAGCGCAATTCGAAAAAGAATGGAAAGTAGAGCAAGAACGAATAGCTAAAGAAAAAGCCGAAGCTGAACGTAAAGCTAAAGAAGAAACTGAAGCCAAGGAAAAGGCTGAAGCTGAGGAAGAAGCAAAAGCAAACCCGGCAAATATGGGTGCGGTAGAAAAAGCGCAGTGGGAAAATAACAATTTTTCAGATGTGCATGAGCGTGCTAACTATTTAGTCGCGAATCCTAATCATTTAAATAACGTAGTTGGTGATGATACGGTTACAATGACATATTTAAATACATTAAACGATGATTTGCAATCTTCCGGTGAATTGCAAACAGAAGCAATCTTGAATGGTGAAATGGGGGCATTGTAATAGTAATTCTCAGCTTTAATAAGAGTAAATAAAGGCGTTTTATCAAAATCCAGCATCTTAATAAGGAATTTGAGGATGGTGGATAGGTTGGTTTATTATCCCCTCCTTCTCAGAAGTAGTTACGAAAAGAGATAGCTTGATGAGGGTATATTAATTTGAGGGATTACTAGAAAATGAAAGTTAAAAGGCAGCCTATTGTTTTGATAGGCTGCCACTATTTTATCCAGAATTAGAAGAGTGATTATTGTCCTGCAAAAAGGGTATTAAAAAGATACATATATATTATTCTAATATATCTTTTAGTTGGATGAAGGTATAAAGAAGCATGAAAGTGAGGGAGTGAATATGGCGAAGTATTGCACGAACTGTAATCAAATGTTAAAGGGATTTGACTTTACATTTACCTATGATCCCAATTATTTTGTCTTTTGCCGGGCCTGTTATGATCGTTTTAAAGAACCGATATTTTCCTTAAAAAAAATCGAGACAGGATATGAGATGGAGAAAGAATTAAAAAAGCAAAAACCTCTCTTATTAAAAGCTGGGATGACGGAAGGTGCATTTGCTCGAGTAGAAAAATATTTTAGGTCATTATGGATGGAGGATTTACCTCCTTTGGAAGATTGCAATAAGCCAAAGAATCCAGAAATCTATATTACTCCAGATATGATAGAAGCACATCTTGTTACCACCGGGCCATCATTTGAAGGGTTTCATATTACAGAATACCATGGAGTTATTAGTGGTAATACAGTCATCGGAACAGGTTTATTCTCTGAATTTTCGGGAATTGTGAACGACTTTTTGGGAGAGGAATCAGCGGCACTTGGGGATAAAATGCTTCGTGCTAAGCAAGTAGCAATGAATAGATTAATCATCCAATCAATCCAAGCCGGAGGCAATGCGATTATTGGAGTAGACTTTGATTATATTAACATATTTAATAATCTAATTGGTGTAGGTGCTAATGGCACATCTGTCACTATTGAAAAAAGCAAAGGTTATTCTATGGAAGAAACGTCTTTGATTGATAATCATTCATAAGTGAAGAATATAAATTGCTCTCTTGAATGCTCTGACGGATAAGTTTATCAAAAAAATTGAAATTAGATACCTTATCTAGTAAGAAAAATTAAATCAATGAAAATGGCTTCTTCTATTGCTACCTTAGCATTTAAAAAAAACGTTATAACTCTTTTTTGGAGTAGACGACCGGATGTATTAATTGAAGTGTATAGCGGGGCAACAGGAAAGCTGACTAAATTAAGTCAAGCACACAAGAAATGTAGAATATGCGATGTCAGGTTTAGAAGAACTGCTTGATGATATGGATAGCTGCATAGGTGTTTTGTTCTATGGAGGTGAGATTAGATATGAAACAGAAATTAATATTAATGGTTATTATTGTAGTCTTGTTCAGTTTAATCAGTGCTTGTATGGGCGGAGGAGATGGTGACTGCGGAATGTGTGGAGGTTCTGGATATTATGACCGTAAAACTTGTTCTGCTTGTAGTGGAAGTGGCAGTTCTGGCTATGACCCTTATGAAGAAATGTACGGGGACTGATTAAATATTTAGGCTAAGAAGGTGTACGGCAATGAAAAGGAAAACATATTTATTAGTGATTATGGTGATTTTCACAATATCTTTATGCGGTTGTGAAGAAAATGAGACAACACTAGAAAAAATAGATGAAACTGTTGAAACATCTGTATCTGAATATAATAAAGCATTTGAAAAGTACACAAAGTATATTGGTAAGACTTATACAGAGTTACCGTCAGACTATAAGAATTTGGCAACAGATGGTGATTTGCTTTTTTTCTATAGCAATGGCGAAGTAGCATTTGATGATGCTGATGAAGACATAGAGTTCATAGCTGTAAATGAAACTGTCACGGAAATATCTCGTGAGCCATACGCCGGGGAAATTATTTTGATGCATTGGTATGTGGGGTGTGAAAGTAATTCGGAATTACAAACACGAGCAAATGAAATGCTAAATAAGTTAATAGGAACCTATGGGAATTATGATTTATCAGAAAATGAAGGTGATGATACTGTTGTCTATACTTGGGAAAATACAAACGGATTAAAGATAGAATTTAAGACATATGAAAATGATGAGTTTAGCTATTATAACATTGAATGGATGGAACATGACTTAGAAGTTGGATTGTTTTAAGTTTGTGTATTTAAAATAGGTGTTTTGGACAATTTTTAAGGTTTTCAGAACTTCCTTGTCTGAGATATTGTCTTCAAAATCTCTAGCCATTATTGAATCTAATTTCATTTCCTTGGAATTTTTGGTTTCAATTTTGACGCCTGTTTTTCTGCCGATTTGCTTAACATTGAGTTTTAAAAATAGAACCTTTATCCGGAGGTTCTATTTTTTATTGTTTAATCCTAATTAACAGGCATCATGACTTGGAAAGTGTGTTATATGGTTTTTGGGGTATTTAAATATAAGATATACAAATAATATTTACTACAATAAGAAATACTTTGAAGAAATATCTTACTTATTTTTTATAATAGAAGTGGATAGAACAGCAAAAAAATGACTAAATTTAATCTGTTGAAGAGAAACCATCACTAGTTCTCTAATTTAACAGTTAGTATATGCATAATGAAAAAAACAACATAGATCAGTGAGGGTGGTTAACAATTGGAACGAGAAAAACTACAATATCTTATACTTAATGATCCGTATATCGACATAGCTATTAAACGTTATCTTACTTTCAGGAATAATGATGAATATGATGAGAAATATAAATTCGATATTTTACAAGAATTGAAAGAAAGTATTGAGAATATGGATTTTAGCGAAGGGCAAATGGATGATTATATAACCCTGATAAAAACAAAGAATCCTACTAAAGGAACTTTTGCACATTGGAGTGCTGTCGATAATTTGAGTGGATTTTATGAAGAAGCTCCGTCACTTTGTGCGGGTGAAATCCAAAAATTATATTCAGGCACAAGCGGTGTTGGTGAGCGTGTAGATCGATTTCATCTTACGGCTAAGGAGTATGAGAAAAATATGGGGGCGCCCCTCCTTGCCTATATGCTTGCTGCCTATGATTATGAAAAATACCCGATTTACAAGGAAGAAATTTTGCAAAAAGTGAAAAAAACCTTTCAGATAGAAGAAAAACTGGGTTCCCCAGGGAAGAACTATCAACTTTTCAATGATATATGTTCCATAATTCTTGAGTATGCTATTGATCTAGGATTGGAATGGACGATGTTAGATGTTCAGGATTTACTGTACTGTTTGAATAAATATCCGTCTCTTATAACGGAAGTGGCAGTGGAATATGTTCAGGGATACGCAAAGAAATTATATGATTTTTCGCAGAACGATGAAGAATTCCTTACTTTTATAAAAAGTGAATTGCCGAAAAAGCAATTAGAAGAGCGACACTCTTTTTATAAGAATAGAGATAAGGTCAATAAGATTCGCTATCTTTTATTGGAGCAAATCTTACAAGAGGGTAATCCAGATATTGAGGAACTAGAAAGGTTGAAAATAGAAATCAATAATGAATATGAAACAAACATTATCCATTCGTGGAATAATTTTCGCATTTTGTTTCAAATTTATTTTCCTTCTATTAAATCAAGAATTAATGACCAGTTGAGAAAGATACACACCTCCATTAGGGAAATAGAAGAATTTCAGGGGATGAGTTTTAGTGATGAGACCTTAAATGATTTTAGTTGGAATCAAAATTTTGGTACGACTGAATGTTGGCTTGCTGTATATCCTGACAATAAATTAAACCATAAGGATGCGGCACAGTTATTTCTGTCAATAAAGGAATCAACCATAAGGTATGGACTGGTTTATGGATCAAATCATGAAAATGTAGGAATAAGAGTTCTTGATTCTGTTGACGATGCTGAACTTTTCACCTTCCAAAAAATGAAAGATAAATTTTTAGATGTTAAGGATGCATTTTTAAAGGGGAATGTCGAAGAGAAAAAGGAAGACATTCAGTACTTCTGGCTGACAGCAAATCCTTCCATTTGGTCTGTAAATGAGATAAAAGATGGCGAAGAAATTTATTATGCCACAATTAACGAAAACGGTAATAAGCGCAGAATATATGACGCGTTTATGAAAGCACAACCGGGTGATAAAGTTCTGTTTTACGAATCCACCCCAATTAAAAGTGTAGTAGCAGAAGGAAAAGTTACTCAAGGCTTGCATGTAGAAATTGAAGATGAAGAGGAAGTACAGGCAGTTAGTTTCCGTTACGAAAAGGATATCAAGCCCATACCATGGGAACAAATCGTAAATAAGGAATCCCTAAAAGATAGTTCGCCAGTGGCAAATAGAGCACAGGGAAGCTTGTTTGAGATAACTAAAGAGGAGTTTGAAGATATTCTTTTGATGGAAAACAAAGCTGAATTAACTCTACTTACAGTGGATATCCCGGTTATAGATTTTAATAAAACAATTTCTATTGATGGGTTGTATTTCGAGGAATTAGAGTTGATGAAGAAGCAAATCCATACAGCTTTATCTACGGGAAAAAATATTCTGTTAACTGGCCCTCCTGGAACAGGTAAATCCAAGCTTGCGAAGGAAATATGCAGAAGTTTTGCTGCTGACTATACGATGGTGACTGCTACATCCGACTGGTCTACTTATGAGACCATCGGGGGATATAAACCCAATAGTGATGGCACGCTTACTTTTCAACCAGGGTTTTTCCTGAATAGTTTTAAAGAACCGGTTATTAATAAACCGTTAAATAAATGGGTGATAGTCGATGAAATGAATCGCGCTGATATTGATAAAGCATTTGGTGCTTTATTCTCAGCCTTAACAGGAGATCCGGTTACGTTAAATTTTCAAACGGATGAAGGAAAACAGATCGTCATACGTCCGCAGAAAGAAGTAGAAAATGTTATACCCAGTGACCAAGAATATATTATCCCGAATGACTGGCGCTTAATAGGTACTTTAAACACGTATGATAAAGCTTCACTCTATGAAATGAGCTATGCTTTTATGAGGCGTTTTGCATTCATTCCTGTTCCAGTCCCGAAACAAATCAACCAAGAGTTAGTTGAATATTATTTGCCACTATGGGAGATCCATGACTACAAATATGCACATATATTAGCTGAATTATGGAAGGAAATTAATCAATATCGTCAAATAGGGCCAGCTATCATTGAAGATATTGCCAAATTCACAGTGAATGATGCTGATTTTACCTCTGCCATAATCTTGTATGTACTTCCGCAATTGGAAGGCTTGTTTGAACATGAGATTAAATCGTTTATTGAAAGAATGGAACTCATCCCAGAAATAGATAAGGTTCGAATGAAAGATTTCGCCTGTGATTTCTTTCATATTAAGGAATAGCCATGAAAGTAGATAAACAACAACTGATTGAAGAAATAAGCGATTTTTTAATCGTTTATTTAAAATCTGGAAAAGTGGGACTGAATTCCTTTATTCAAAAAACAGACCTTAATATTGCTAATTTAGAACAGTTGCTTAAAGTACATTTTTTGTTAAAAGAAGAAGTAAAGTCTTTTGTAAGAAATTTACCAACCACTATACGTCGGTTTAAAACATCTACAAATGTAGAAAATGAAGTATACATTGGGCAAATTCGAGGACAAATCAACTGGGGGAAGACCTTTCAGGAAAGGGCAAAAGAGAGTACCAAGCTTATCTATTCATGCAATGAGAAATCTCGCTTTTATAATATTAAGGAAAACCTTGTATTAAAAGAGCTGTTACAATCTATATATATATTGCTATTTAAAACTTTTAAGATGGATAAGCTTGAAAAATATGAATGGTTTAATGAGTGGGCGGAATTAAAATTAATAGTTGAGCAAATATACGGAAAGAATATTTATTTATCTAAGGTTGATCTCTCCAGACCAGTCACGAATCGAATGATACTTGAGACGACAAAACATCGTAATCCATTATATCGAGATGCGGCGAATCTATTATTGCTATACCGACGAATTCTTTCAAACGATATGAATGAGGATGAGTTAATCCATTTATTCCAACAAACATTTATATTACCGGATAAAGAAGAGGTTCTATATGAATTGTACTGGGTCATTCAAATTATTAAACAGAACAGTCAACATGCTAAACTTCAGCTAATTGATGGAAGGCAAAACCTTGTAACCAGCTGGCAGGATAGTGAATATACCTATCAAATCTATCATGATTCAGAAGGATCAAAGAATATAAAGTTTCAAATTCCAACAGCAGAGATTGCTGAAGTGGATCATCCATATCTTGTGAGGAAAATTAAGTCGATGAAAAAAGCTTCTTCTGTTGCTTCCTTAGCATTTGAAAGAAAAATCGATACCACTCTTTTTTGGAGTGGACGTCCGGATATATTGATTGAAGTATATAGCCTGGCAACAGGAAAGCTGGCTAAATTGATTATTGGTGAAGTCAAACACACAAGAAATGTAGACTATGCATTGTCGGGATTAAAGGAACTCCTTGATTATATGGCATTTGCCAAATATAATCATCACTATCTTGATGGCCAACATGTTGAAGTTCAAGGAATGCTGTTATCCGATTTAGAAGAAATAAAACAAAGTATTATTGACGATGTGAAAGTTATTCAAACAGGTAATGTTTCCGAATTAGTAGTTTGGCCTAGTAATACGTTGGATTAATTAATTCCCGGTATAAATTTGAGTTAGGGAAGTATGTGGTCGGAATAATTTAATCTATATCTTAGATTACAGATATTACATAACAATCCTATAAGCATTTAATTGGAATGGTTGGGAAAGACAGTTTTCTATTAAAGGAAGCTGTCTTTTTCGATATATTTAAAAGTGAAATTTCACCATATTATCGAAGAGGATAAAGATGATTAAAAGCAGGTATTCATAGAAGAGATACATGTAGTCAAGTTATCTACTTGCAACGACCAAATTTCCAAAATAAGTGGAAGAATCAGCATTCCTTGCATGTTGAGCGAGACTTAAACGCTAACACAAAATGATATTAAGAGGCTGTTTAGTTGTAATAGGAATTTAAAGAAAAGGCAGCAGGAATTCTGTTCTGTGATGACCCGATGTATTGTTATTGGTAAGGAAGAATCAGATGTAATGAGTAACAATGTCTTGGGATTAATAAATCAACAATCAGAACTATAAAGTGGTATTCAAGATATGTTCTTATGAAGGATAATCCCTGTATAACTTTTTTGTGCTTTTTTATTGTTCTCTTTTCACCATAAGAGAAATCTTGTTGAAATTTTCCGAGGTTAGGTCCCATTCTCTGATATTGACGATCAGCTTACTGCCGACATTGTTAGAGGCATTATATAATGCTTTTTTATTGTCCTGTTCACTGAAACTGAAATAGTGAATAAGTATCCGTCCATATGGCAGACATCACAAACTTACTGATTCCGTAGGGAAATGGAGATTACAGATAAAGCAAACCTTAATTTAGTTTTATTGAGACTTCCTCTGTTAAATACTGCATAGCAATCGAGTGAATAATCATTATAATTTAGTTGTGTATTTTATATTTTTATAAAATTTTTAATCATTACATTTTTAGTGGAGATTTATATTATTATTCAGTTAATGTTACAATAGAATAAATCTTAAAAGTGGACCAAAGGATTGGGTGTATATGGTAAAAACTCAAGGATATAAATCAACAATTAAATCCAGACCTTTCTTTTATTTAGAAACAAAAAAGATTGCGGAGCTGTTATATCAAGGGTGGAAGGTGTTTGAAATTAAAGATAAAGCAATTCATGAAAATATATTCCAGGTAAAAACTGAAGCTCGAAAAAAGGAAATTGCATCAATAATTTTAACCCGATTAAAAGATTTGGATCATTATTTGCTGAAGAAAATTGCATTTGGTGATTCAGAAACAAGTAAAATGCTAGTTCTTTATTCAATCATGAAAACAGACAGATTGTTTTTTGAGTTTATGTATGAAGTGTTTCGAGAAAAATCAATTCTTAAAGAACAGTATTTAACGGATAAAGACTTTAATATTTTCTTTGATTCAAAAAAGCAACAAAGTGACAAGGTTGCTTCTTGGGAAGACTATACATTCTATAAATTAAAACAAGTTTACATCCGAATACTTCATGAAGCTGGGTTATTAAAAAATCAGAAAGGTGATCGAGAAATAAACAGAACATATCTGGATTATGATGTTAAACAGTACTTAAAAGATTTAGGTGACCAACTATATATTGAAATATTAGCAGGTGAGTAAAAATGAAAACGAGAAGTATTAACGAGAGGTTAGATGAGATTTTACCAAGGATTACTGAACCCTCATTTAGGCAAAGTATGGGCTTGGGAAATGAGATTGGCTATCATGTTTTTGATTATGATCCTAAGTATGAAATGTTGGTAAGGGAGCACGTTGCTTATATAAAGGAAAGAGTTAATACCAATAATTCTGATATATATATTAGAGAATTTGATTTATATGAAGTTGTGCTTGAAATTCTACAAGAAAAGGGATTTCTTGAAAAGAATTTCGAGATGGAAAATAAAAAGGGTAGTGATTTTGTTTTAAATGCGACAAAAAAAGCACTACGCTTAACATTAAATAATGATTTAGTTGTTCAATTCATTTCTGAACGAGTTAAGGAAAATGATATTGTATTCCTGACGGGGATTGGCAAAGCGTTTCCGATCATTCGTTCGCATACCGTGCTAAATACATTGCAAAAAAAAGTTGATCAGGTACCTGTAGTAATGTTTTTTCCTGGAAACTACAATGGTCAGGAATTAGTCCTTTTTGGGGAAATTAAAGATGACAATTACTATCGTGCTTTTCAGCTAATAGATAAGTAATTATATGGGGGGATTATTGTGCAAATACAAAAAATGTTTGACAAACCAATACACCGCGATATTAAAGGTGTTGTAAAAGTTGGTCAAGATGATGAAAAAAATATTTATCAGGAATTAGAAGAATATGTTGTAACGAATGAGCTTCATAAACATATCGGAGATTTCTTCCAATCTTATAAAAAAGGAGTTAGGGAAAATACAGATAAAGTAGGTGTGTGGATCTCTGGTTTCTTCGGAAGTGGTAAATCGCATTTTTTAAAAATCCTTTCTTATCTTATTGAAAATAAAGTAGTTAATGGTAAAGAGGCAATAAGCTTTTTTGACAAAAAAATTCAAGATCCGATGATTTTGGCTGATTTAAAATTGGCTGGTGACATTACAACAGACGTAATCCTCTTTGATATTGATGCAAAGAGTGAATCGGACTCTAAGGCTGATAAAGATTCAATTGTAAAGGTTTTAAATAAAGTGTTTAACGAGATGCAAGGTTTTTGTGGCTCTATACCATGGATTGCTGATATTGAACGAAAAATGGCTAAAGATGGGCTCTACGAACAATTCAAGGAAACATTTAAAGAAATCTCAGGGAACAGTTGGGAAGACTCAAGAGAAGATTTTTATTATGAAGAAGATTCAATCATTGATGCTTTATGTAAAACCACTAAAATGAGTGAAGATGCAGCAAAACATTGGTTTGAACTTGCAGAACAGGAATATTCCATCAGCATTGAGAAATTTGCAAAAAGAGTAAATGAGTACATTGAAGACAAAAGAAAACAACCTAATACAAAAGATCACCACGTCGTCTTTCTAGTAGATGAAGTAGGGCAATATATAGGCGATAACTCACAATCAATGTTAAATTTACAGACTATTGTTCATCAATTTGGCATTCATTGCAGTGGGAAAGCATGGATTGTTGTAACGAGCCAAGAAGATATTGATTCCGTATTAAGTGTAAAAGGAAACGACTTCTCCAAAATCCAAGGGCGTTTTGATACAAAACTTAGCTTGTCTAGTGCTTATGTGGATGAAGTTATTAAAAAACGTATTCTAATAAAGAATGAAGAAGGTAAAGCCACCTTAAAAGAAGTTTACCGACAAAAAAGTTCAATACTAAAAAACCTATTTGTGTTTTCACAAGATACAGCAGAAATGAAAACATTCTCTTCCGAAGAAGATTTTGTAGATATTTATCCGTTTATACCTTATCAATTTAATCTTCTTCAAAAAGTTTTTACAGGAGTTAGAATTCATGGAGCATCGGGAAAAAGCTTATCTGAAGGGGAACGTTCTCTTTTAAGTGCGTTTCAAGAGTCTGCCATACGATTTGCCGAGCAAGAAGAAGGTTCATTGGTCCCATTTTCAGTGTTTTATGAAACAATAGAGGCTTTCCTTGATTCATCAATTCGAACCGTAATAATTCACGCAAAGAAAAATTCACGTCTAAAAGAACAAGATGTTGAAATCTTAAAGCTGTTGTTCCTTATCAAATATGTTAAAGAGATGCCATCCAATTTAGAAAACCTATCTACCTTAATGATTAATCATATTGATGTTGATAAGATAGACTTGAAAAAGGAAATGGAAGCATCGCTTTTTAGATTATCAAAAGAAACTTTAATCCAAAAAAATGGCGATGAATATATTTTCTTAACCAATGATGAACAAGATGTAAACCGTGAAATTAATAATATGTATGTTGATACAGCTGAAGTAATCCAAAAAATCGGAGAAGAAATATTTGGTGGGATTTATTCTGACAAAAAATATCGCTATTCATCAAGATATCACTTTAGTTTTAATACTATCATAGATGATCGGCCAATAGGAATACAGACTCATGATATAGGACTAAAAATCATTACACCCTTTTATGAAGCGGCAGCTGACTTAAACCAATCAGAACTCAAGATGTTATCCATGCGCGAGAATAATGTCATATTAAAACTACCAGCTGACACCTCCTATCTGGATGAAATGGAAAATGTATTAAAAATTCAAGCATATCTAAAAGTGAAAAGTGGTTCTTCTGTTTCTCAAGCAATAGAGGACATTAAGATCAGAAAAGCAAGGGAAGTGACCGAAAGAAAAGATCGGGTTATAACACACTTAACTGAAGCGTTAAGAGTAGCAGAAGTATATGTGAATTCACAGCAACTTGAAGTAAAAGAAAAAAATCCAATTGAAAGAATTAATGATGCATTCACTTCCTTAATTGAGAACTTATTTAGTAAGTTGAATTATGTCAAAGAGTATGTAGATACAACAAAACAGCTTCAAGATTTACTACAAGAAAATACAACACAATTAACTTTGACCGGTGATGATGAGCCAAATAAACTAGCTCTTCAAGAAGTAAATAGTTATATTGACAGACTAACTTCTCGTAAACAGCAAATTACAATCAAAGGAATAACCACATACTTTTCAAAACAGCCATATGGGTGGAATGAACTAGATACAACAGCAATAGTAATCAAACTTTTTAAGGGTCAGGAAATAAAGTTAGAATTAAACCAGTCAATCTTAAGCACATCAGATCGTGACATTCTGAATTATTTAACTAAACGTGATTATGTTGATAAAGTAGTCATAAAAAAGAGGGAGAGAATTCCTCAGAATTTAATTAAATTAACTAAAGATATTATTAAAGATATGTTCGGGATTACAGCTGTGCCAAGTGATGAAGATGGACTAATAGTTCGTTGTAAGGAACTATTACAAAAAGAACTGAATGAAATTAACTTATTGTTAGTAAATTACAGAAATAAAGTATATCCAGGACAGGATATTATAATCCGAGGGAAGGAACCAATTGAGAAATTATTGCCTATTTTAGACACAGGAAGTTTTTATAAGCAAATAAAAGAGTTTGAAGACGATTTACTTGATTACGCAGAAAAAGTCGGTGATGTGAAGGACTTCTTTGAAAACCAAAAAGAAATTTACGATAATGCTGTTAGACGCTTAGACATCTTTGAGAATAATCGTTCTTATGTTACGGATAAAAAGGTTCGAGATATAATTGATTCAATTGAAAAAATCGTCAAAAATAGAAAACCATATGATAATATTCAAAAATTACCTGGATTGTATAAGGACTTTGACGATCTCTTCGTTGTTTTGTTAGAAAAAGAATGTGAACCAATTAGTAAAGCAATTGATCAAGATCTCGCAGTCGTGATGGATGAGTTATCTAAAGATCTAAGTCTAAAAGAAAAGTTCAGTGAAACATTTAGAATTCGTTTTGTAGAGTTAAAAAACCGTCTAGAACGTGTAAATAACTTTTACGAAGCAATTGCTATGCAAACGGAAAGTGACAGATTGAAGGTACGTTGTATTGATGAGGTCAATAATGAAATCTCAAAACGTACACCACCAAATGTCACTCCTCCAATTCATCCACCGGTTGGGACAGGTGGTACAACAATTATTGAACCACCGACTGGATATAAAGAAACAAAAACAATTAGTAAATCCACTGTTCTTCGTGGTACTAAAACAATTGAAAATGATGATGATATTGAAAAGTTATTGAATGAATTACGTATAGAATTAAAACGAGAATTAAAAGAAAATACTATTATTAAGCTTGTATAGGATATAGGGGGAAGTTGTATTCTCCCTTCCTTAGAATGAGGGAGGTTTATGAATGAATAAATCAGCAATTAAAAACTTTGCTGTTACGGCACGTATCAAATTAATGGAAGCCATTGAACAAAAATCCTATGAACTCGGGATCACAAAGAAAGAAATAAAAGTACCGGAAGTATACAAAGAAGGTTTTCGCGTTAATGATAAATTTTTTAAAAATTACCAGATGAAACAGCGAGATAAGCTTTTACAAAAAATCAAAGAGCAGGGATTCGAACAAGTAATTGAGGAAGTAGCATATACATGGTTTAACCGGTTTATTGCAATTAGGTTTATGGAAGTGAATGAATACCTCCCAACAGGAGTAAGAGTCCTTTCATCCATAGATAGTGAAAAAGTAGAACCTGATGCTGTGTCAGACGTATTGACCATTGCTGATGAACTAGAACTCGATTCAGAGGTTGTTTACCGTTTGCAAGATGAAAATAATTCAGAGGAATTATTTAAATACATATTAGTAAAACAATGTAACAAACTTGGTGAAATTATGCCAATGATGTTTGAGCAGATTGAAGATTATACAGAGTTACTATTGCCGGACAAGTTATTGTCTGAGGGGTCAGTGGTTCGTGATTTAGTATCGATGATTAATGAGGAAGATTGGAAAGAGGAAGTTGAGATCATTGGGTGGTTATATCAATATTATATTTCTGAAAAAAAAGACCAAGTATTTACGGACCTAAAGAAAAACAAAAAGATTACAAAGGAAAATATACCTGCTGCAACTCAATTGTTTACACCTAAATGGATAGTCCAATACATGGTTGAAAATTCATTAGGTCGATTATGGCTAGAATCACGTTGGGACGAAGAGCTTGAAAAAGACTTAAAGTACTTTTTAAATGAAGGCGAACAATCTTCAGATGTCAAGGATCAATTAAATAGAATTATTAAAAAGGAAATCTCCCCAGAAGAGATAAAGGTGTTAGATCCGTGTATGGGTTCAGGACATATTTTGGTTTATGCATTTGATCTTCTATATAAAATATACCTTAGTGCTGGGTATTCTGAAAAAGAGATTCCTTATCTTATTTTAGAGAAAAATCTTTTTGGGTTAGACATAGATAATCGAGCAGCTCAACTTGCTTATTTTGCTTTAGTCATGAAGGGAAGAAGCTATAACAGAAGATTTTTTAGAAAAAATTATAAGTTGAATATTTGTTCAATTCAAGATAGTAACGAAATTAATGAGGCAGCTGTAGAATATTTCACTTGTGATTTTGTCAAAAAGAGTGATATAGAAACTCTCCTTGAAGTTTTTAAAGATGCAAAAGAATTTGGTTCAATAATTGATGTACCAGAAATAAAGTTTGAAGCGATTGAAAAAAGATTAAACGAATTGATACAAGAAGAATATGTTACTGATGTATTTTCTATGGGGTATAGGGATTCAATTATCAATAATCTACCCAATATATTAAAACAAGCAAAAATAATGTCCTTGAAGTATGATGTTGTTGTAACAAACCCACCTTATATGGGTAATAGAGGTATGAACAGCACCTTGTCTGATTACCTTAAAGAAAAATTTCCTGAAACAAAAAATGATATGAGTACTGTATTCATGGATAAATGTCTAGATCTATGTAAATTGAACGGTTTTATGACGATGATTAATATACCTTCATGGATGTTTTTATCGACATATGAACCACTTAGAACAAGAATTATTAATAGTCAAACAATTGTGAATATGTTGCATCTTGGAAGAGGGATTTTTGGTTCTGATTTTGGTAGTACAACCTTTGTACTTAGGAAAAGTATGCTAAGTAATTATAAGGGAACTTATCGGAGACTTTTCACACAACAAGGCTTAGTTGACAGTGTTGATAAAAAAGAGCAATGGTTTTTAGAGGGATTTGGAAAACATGAATTTTTGCAATCAAATTATAAGATTATTCCTGGGAAACCAATTGCTTATTGGGCAAGTGATGATGTACTTAAAACTTTTCAAAAAGGGAAATCAATTGAAGAATATAGTACTTTTACAGGTTCAGGTAACAAAACTGCTGATAACTCTAAGTATTTAAGACTTTGGTGGGAAATATCAAATGTTGAGATTGGACCGAATAGAAAATGGGTTTTTTACTCTAAAGGAGGAAATTATAGAAAACATTATGGAAATCTTGAATATGTTGTTGATTGGTCCGAGGAAGCAATTAACTTTTATAAAAACAATAAAACATCTAATTTGTTGGATAAAAATTATTGGTTTCAGGAGGGAATAACATATAATCTAATCTCTATAAAAGGGACATCTTTTAGATATTTACCGCCTGATTGTGTTTTTGATATGGGAGGACCTACTATTAATTATTTGGACCATCTATTATATATCCTTGCTTTGTTTAATAGTAAGGTTGTGGCGTTGTATTTAGGCTTATTAAATCCAACAATTAATGTTCAGGTTAAGGACATCAAGAACATTCCAATTATTATTGACAACGAAAAGAAGGCAAAGATTGAACATTTAGAACAAGAAAATATTAATATTACAAAATGGGATTGGGACTCTTATGAAACTTCAAGAGATTTTATATGCCATCCATTTATGAAATACCGGGAAAATGTAAAAATAAGTGATTCCTTTAACTCCTGGAATGCTGAAACAAATAGAAACTTCATTCAGTTAAAACAAAATGAGGAAGAAATTAATAAGCTATTTATAGATATATATGGTTTACAACAAGATTTAACACCTGAGATAAGTGAAAAGGATATAACTATTAATGTTTCTAACCTAGAAAATGATATAAAATCATTTTTGTCATATATAGTTGGTTGTATGTTTGGAAGATATTCTTTAGAAGCTGAAGGAATTTTGTTTGCTTCGACAGATACTGAAATTAGTAAGGAATCTTCTTATACTATAGATAAAGATAATATCATTCCGATTACTGATGATGAGTATTTTGAAGACGACATTGTTAGTCGTTTTATAAACTATGTACGGATTGCATATGGTCAATCCACTTTGGAAGAAAATCTTGATTTCATTGCAGATGCTTTAACAAAAAAAGCAAATGAAACATCAAGGCAACGCATAAGACGTTATTTCGTAAAAGAGTTTTATAAAGATCATCTTCAAACATATCAAAAACATCCAATTTATTGGTTGTTTGACAGTGGTAAAAATGATGGGTTTAAAGCTCTAATTTACATCCACCGTTACGAAATTGGTACAGTTTCAAAAATAAGAACTGACTATTTACACACGATGCAACGGAAATATGAAGCAGAAATTTCTCGATTAGATTTACTCCAAGAATCCGATATTTCTACACAAGAAAAGACAAAAGCTAAGAAGCAAAAGGAAAAATTACAAAAACAGTTATTAGAATGTCAACAATATGATCAAGTGATTGCCCATGTTGCTAATCAAAAAATTGAAATAGATTTAGACAAAGGTGTAAAGGTGAACTATGATATATTTCAAAATATTGAAGTACCTCAAGGCGATGGGAAGAAAGTATTAAAAGCAAATTTATTAGCAAAAATTTAAGTAATCTATAGAACTATTATAGCTTCGGCAAGGTTTCTTGCTGGAGCTATAATAAATGTTAGGTTGGTGTTATAAATGAATCTCAAGGAAGTTACCAGGGTATTAAAAAATACTTTTAATAAGGAATTAACAGAAGGAAAGAAGCGTCATATTGTATTTTGGTATGATGAAGAGGGCGAATTTATTGACGATATTGACAGTCTGAATCTTGAGAATATAAGGATTTGGAAGTTAACCCTTAATAATTTATTTGCTACAAAATTTGAACTTGAGAAAATAGATCCTAATTCACATTTCTTAATCTATGCAAATATGGGTAAACCTAATCCAAGAGAAGACTGGCTACTTGATGTCTATAAATATAGTTTCGAATTTGCAACAGATAAAATCACAGTAATTATGAGGGACTTAGGTGTAACAAACGATTCACTTCGTCCTGTATTTAAGAAGTACACGAAGTTTTTCAATAATAAAGATCGTTATACAACATTCCAATCATATGATATTCAAGAATATACCGAGGAAAAGATCGATATAGCTGTCCTTTCAACTCTCTGTAAGAATCACATTAATAATCTTGATGAAGTAGTTAAGACCTTATTTAAAGAACTGAATCATTACGAGAAAAAGGTGTGGGAGAGCATTCGAAAGTTTGGTGATGAGGATAGTTTTTGGAATTTGATGGAGAAGCATTATTACTATTCATTAAATGAGCGCTCCATTAAAGTCTTGTTTATTTTCTTTACCCTTACAAATATTTCTGCCTCTTTGAATTTTTCACTTCCTAATACATGGACAAAGTATATTTCTAGTCGCCCTACAAATTGTATTGTCCTGATGAATCAGTTTATGAATAACAAGACAGATCGGTTGGAATACAACAAGCTGGCCATAGAGATTGAAAAGATGGTTAAGGTTAGTGACTACATTGATGAATGGGAAATAAAAGATTATATAAAAACTGATGTATTTCAAATCTTTGATGAGAAAATCATAAACTACATCTCTACCCAGCTAAAAAATGATATTCATCAGTATGATTCATATATTGATTTGATTTCTGAACGACGTACACTACACTGGTACCCTGAGTTTAAATATGAGTATGAATCATTAATTCAGGCAATTCATTTACTTAAAAAGGCATATGATCTAGACTTTTTTATTCGTCAACAAAGCCCATATGAAATGTTTAAAGAATATAGCGAAGATTATTATAAAATAGATACAGCATATCGTAAGTTTTATGTGGCGTTTGATAAGCTTGAAAATAAGGAACGATTATCACCAATTAAAGAAAAAATTGAAAATGCATATACGAATTGGTATGCAGATGAGCTTTCTATTAAATGGTGTAATGCAGTTGAGGGCGAGTTAAAGGATCACTGGACAATTACTGGAATGGAACAACAATATGAGTTTTATAAATCAACTATTCAACCATATATAAATAAAGGTGAAAGGGTTTTTGTCATAATTTCTGATGCTCTCCGATTTGAAGCAGCAAAGGAATTAAGTGAGCTTTTAAATAATGAAAGAAAAGGTTCGACGGAAATCGTAACAATGCAGGGCGTATTACCATCCTACACCGACCTCGGAATGGCCGTACTTTTACCTCATAAACAAATTACATATCTAGATGGTCGAGTAGAAGTAGATGGTATAAGGGCATCTGGTACAGAAAATCGAAATAATATCTTACAGAAGTATGTAAATGATTCAATAGCTCTGCAGTATAGAAACATTATTGATATGAACCGCCAAGAACTTCGTGAGACCATATCTGGCAAAAGGCTTGTTTATATTTATCATAATTCAATTGATGCTAGAGGAGACAATGCCGCAACAGAACGGGAAGTTTTTGAAGCTGTGGAGGATACTTTTGTAGAGATCCGATCATTAGTAAATCATCTAGTAAATAGTGTTAGTGCATCCAATATTGTCATTACTGCTGATCATGGTTTTATCTATAATAGAAATCCATTGCATGCTAGTGATAAGGTAATAAAAAACATTGATAATGCAATAATTGAGAAAAGGCGATTTGTGTTATTAAATTCGGATGCGAATGCATCGCTTGAAGGCACTATGAAGTTTTCCATGAACTACATTTTAAAAGATGAAAAAAAAAATATAATCGTCCCAAGAGGATCTAATCGCTTTTCAGTTCAAGGAGCAGGATCTAATTACGTTCATGGTGGGGCTATGCTGCAAGAAATCGTTATACCTGTCATTAAGTTCAAAAATGACCGCGGGAAATCAGGAAAAAATGATGTTAGTAAAGTTGAGGTAAAGCTAACAAGCATTTCTAGAAAAATCACAAGTATGATTACATATTTGGACTTCTTCCAAACAGTAAAAGTCGAAGATAAAAAGAAGCCACTTAGACTTAAGATTTATTTTGCTGATGAAGAAGGAAATCGTCTGTCAAATGAAAATATTATCATTGCAGATAGTAAATCATCAAAGCCAGAAGAAAGAACTTTTAAAGAAAAATTTGTGTTTAAAAATATGACTTATGACAAAGTGAAAAAGTATTATCTAATTTTAGAGGATGAAGAAGAGTCAGTTGAGAATGTTTATGACAAAATACCATTTACAATTGATATCGCCATATCAAATGATTTCGGTTTTTAGGAGAAATGCGGGGTTGAGATAATGGAGGATTTAAACAAAAAGTTAAATGAATACTTTGCAGGAAAAGTTGTACGTAAAGACCTGACCAAGAAAATCAAAGAGGGAGCGAATGTTCCTGTTTATGTTTTAGAATATTTGTTAGGGATGTATTGTGCCACTAATGATGAAAATAGCATTCAAGACGGCGTTGAAATCGTCAAGAAAATCCTTTCAGACAATTTTGTTCGTCCTGATGAAGCTGAAAAGGTTAAATCAAAGATAAAAGAGCTTGGTCGATACACTGTCATTGATAAAATCACAGTAAAATTAAATGAAAAAAAGGATGTGTACGAAGCTGAATTTTCAAATTTAGGCTTAAAAGGTGTCGCTATTTCATCTCATTTTGTTAAAGAATTTGATAAACTACTTGCTGGTGGTATTTGGTGCATTTTGAAAATGGAATACTTTTTCGATGAAGAACAGAAGGGAGCAAGTCCATTTAGTATCGAAAATATTACCCCTATTCAAATGCCAACCATGGATCTTCAAGAATTATTTGACCAGCGAAAATATTTCACAAAAGAGGAATGGATTGATGTTCTAATTCGTTCGATTGGAATGGAACCTACTCAGCTTCAGGAAAATGTGAAATGGCATATGCTATTACGTCTTGTTCCTCTTGTTGAGAATAATTATAACATGTGTGAATTGGGGCCAAGAGGTACGGGGAAATCCCATGTTTACAAAGAGATTTCTCCAAACTCTATTCTTGTCTCGGGGGGGCAAACAACAGTTGCAAACCTATTTTACAACATGTCCTCTCGTCAAATTGGACTTGTTGGGATGTGGGATTGTGTTGCTTTTGATGAAGTAGCAGGAATCACGTTTAAAGACAAAGATGGGATTCAAATTATGAAGGATTATATGGCTTCTGGTTCATTCGCAAGAGGTCGTGAGGAAAAGAATGCGAATGCATCAATGGTCTTTGTTGGAAACATCAATCAAAGTGTTGATGTTCTATTAAAAACCTCACATCTCTTCGATCCATTTCCTGAATCAATGGCTTATGATTCGGCATTTTTTGATCGTATGCATTACTATCTTCCGGGTTGGGAGATTCCGAAGATGCGACCGGAATTTTTAACAAATGAATACGGTTTTATTGTTGATTATTTAGCAGAATTCTTCCGGGAAATGCGAAAGAGATCTTTTTCAGATGTTATAGAAAGATATTTTCGTTTTGGTAACAATTTAAATCAACGTGATGTAATTGCAGTGAGAAAAACGGTATCAGGTATGATTAAACTTTTATACCCCAATGGAGAATTCACTGTTGAAGAAGTGGAAGAAATTCTTCGTTACGCTCTAGTTGGAAGAAGACGTGTAAAAGAGCAGCTTAAGAAAATTGGTGGCATGGAATTCTATGATGTTAACTTCTCTTATATTAATAATGAAACCATGGTAGAAGAGTTTGTGTCTGTACCAGAACAAGGTGGCGGCAAAATTATCCCTGAAGGTTTAGGCAAGCCAGGACATGTATACACTATTGCACGTGGGAAATCTGGCATGATTGGTACTTTTAAAATTGAAACTGAAGTTGTTAGTGGCAGTGGAAAGTTTGAAAGAACTGGACTTGGAACTGACCGTGAAGCTAAAGAAAGTATTGATACAGCTTTTCGATTCTTCAAGGCAAATAGTAAAAATATTAGTGGTTCGATAAGTACTACTTTGAAAGATTATTTGATGCACATACAGGATATACATGGTATTGGATTAACAAGTGAATTGTCACTTGCAGCCTTTCTTGCATTGTGTTCGGGGGCCATGCAAAAGCCAGTACAAAGTCAATTGGCTGTTCTTGGAGCAATTAGTATTAGTGGTACTATTAACAAGGTAGAAGAGCTAGCTAACGTCTTACAAGTGTGTTTTGATTCAGGTGCCAAGAAGGTTCTATTACCAATGGCATCTGCAGTTGATATAGGGACGGTACCACCAGAACTTTTTGCTAAGTTTCAAATTAGTTTTTATCAAAGTCCAGAGGATGCTGTATTTAAGGCTTTGGGTGTTGAATAGTTTTTACTCTTTTTAAGCTATACAGTTTATTATAAATGTATAGCTTTTTTTTATTCTCGATATGATTATGATACTAATAAATAGAATCTGGATGGTGAGACAGTTGGAGAAGCAGGTACGCAGTTGGTCAAAGCCAAAGGATAGAAAAGATCTAATTGGGCGAAAAAAGATAGATTGGTCTATGTTTGTTAATGGAACACATATACCCAAGGAATTTCATGAGGATTTTTTTGAGGCGAATCAAGAAATATTAGCTCCTGGCGAAAAGAGAGAGGTTAAGTTATTAATTAATGATCAATCTTATGAAGTTGTTTTAGTAAATATACCTAGGAAGGATGAAAATTATAAGCCTGCTTTGCAACTACGGTTCGATCAAAATAAAGAACTGAAGGAATTAATGAAACAATTATACAAAAAATCGTATGAATATATCGTTTCAAATAAACACCCTGATAAGAAGAATCCAGTGATAACTCCACAGGAGATAGAAGAATTTATCGAATTTTATAAAACAGAAAAAACGTATGTTTATAAAGTTAACATTTTAAATAGAGTAGAAAGTAGAGGTATTAACTTTTGGTGGGTTAACCAAGGAAAAACGTATAATCATGAAAGAGACGGAGGATATTTGTGGGCTCCACAGAAGTCCAAACAAGGTATACCTTTAGCTCATCACGTGGACCTTGCTAAGGCACAACCTGGTGACTTGGTATTTTGTTACTCAGATTCTGAAATAAGGGCTATTGGTTTGGTAGAACAGAAAGCTATTAAAGCACCAAAACCAGCTGAGATTGCGAGTCATGGGTGGCAAGTAGACGGCTATCTATTAAAGTTAGTCTATCATTCATTAACATCAAATTTACTTAAAAGTGAATTGCCTGTAGAGTGGAGAATTAATGAAAAGGGTCCATTTGATGTTAATGGGAATGTTAAACAGGGATATTTCTTTTCTGTATCAGAAAATTTTGTTGGACTGCTATTCAATAAATTTCAAGATCGTTTTCCAGATGAGATTAAGAATAAGTTAATTCAATACAAATTACCTGTTGATGATAGCCATGATAGAGAAGGGGGAAGCTCCTATATGTCTGTTAAAGAATTGACAACCTACATCCATACCTACATCCAAAATAAAGGCTTTCTTTACAGTCCGGAGGAAGTAAAGAATCTATTCCTATCTTTGAAATCCAAACCATTTGTTATTCTATCCGGAATATCCGGTACGGGTAAAACAAAGATGGTGCAATGGTTTGCTGAGAGCCTGGGAGCGAATGAGGTCAATGGACAATTGGCGATTATCCCAGTCCGACCAGACTGGAATGATGGTTCAGACTTATTGGGATATGTGGATATTAAAGGTGAATTTAAAGAAGGGCCACTTACAAAGGTAATTCGACAAGCTACAGATCATCCGAATGATCCTTATTTTGTCCTGCTGGATGAAATGAACTTGGCAAGGGTGGAACACTATTTTAGTGATATTCTCAGTATTATGGAAAGCAGGAAGTGGAAAGATGGTAAGTTAATTACCTCTCCTTTGTTATCAAAAGATGCTACAGGCTATGAAGAAGACTTGTATCTACCTTCTAATTTATATGTAATCGGGACAGTAAATATGGATGAAACGACTCATCCCTTCAGTAAAAAGGTGCTTGATCGGGCGAATACGCTTGAGTTTAACAGAGTAGATCTTTCTAATTTTTCCTTCCTCGAAGATTTGGGAGAGACAGAGCCCATGCCTATTTCTAATCAAATGCTTGAATCTAAATATCTACATTTAAAAGATGTTTTTAAGGAATATGAAGATCTAGTCAGAAAAACAACAATGGTTTTGGAAGAAATCAACAAGGAGCTGCAAATTGCCAACGCTCACGTTGGGTATCGGGTCAGAGATGAGATTTGTTTTTACCTTGCCTATAATGAAACTGGAGATTTAATGGAGTATGAGCAGGCTCTGGATTATTGTATTCTGCAAAAAATACTTCCGCGGATTTCAGGAAGTGATAGCCGGCTTGAGACGTTATTAAAAGGACTATATCGTATATTCACCCAAAGAGAACTGAATGATAATCAGGAGAATCTAAGCCTGATAGATACAGAAAATGCCCTATATCCTCAAAGCACAAGAAAAGTAATCGAGATGCTTGGGAGGTTAAGAGATGATGGCTTTACCTCATTCTGGGTCTGATGAAATAGAATTAGTGAAGATCGAGCATTGTGACTTTTCGTTGGTCATCAAAGGCAAACCTTTTCACGAACGGTATGAAGGGCTAAAGCAATATCGGAGTATGGACTATCATGATTTGATGCATTTTTCGGCATTGGGTGAGGGCTTGGAGAGTGTAGAAGTATTCGATATCGAAACGATGCAGCTATCTAAAAATAGCACTTTAAGACCAATCTTTTTTGAAAATGGGACATACCTTGTGATGATTGTTCCAAAGAATAATCAAGAGGTAACGTTTTATCATGAGCATCCATTACTACGGAATGCTGTTACAAAAACGGAATTACCAATGGGTTCCTTCCTTATGGGAAATCTCAGTTTTCAAAATGAGGTGGGACTCACCAATTTTGAAATCCGTTCTTATGATAAAACGTTACTGAGAGTAACTCTTGAAATTTTCCCTACAAAGCTGGATTACCGGAAAGATTATGAACGTTTACTGGAAGAGGTTAACGAAGAAATCTATAATTTAGCTTTTCATTTTATTAAAAAGACGTATCTGCAGGCCGGGATTAAACTAGATGGGAAACCAAGTCAAACAGAGTTTTATCAATTAGTCAGAAAGCATTTTAACCAATTTGTCCAGGCTATTATTCGAATTGAGCAACAGCCACATCACAAATTAGAGCAAAGATACCATCGTGTCCGTGGAGACCAATTGAGGAAAACCGATTCTACGACGAGAAAGTATCTTCAAAAAAGGGCTCATTTGTGGGTGGAAGTTCAATCTGGAATACCCATTCATAATCGACAGCTTATGCCAACAGAAGGATTAGTAGGTAAGAAAGAATTACGCTATGATACGTTTGAAAATCGGTATATCAAATGGTTAATGGGAAGGCTTATTGATAAATTGGAAGACTTGATACAGGCGATATATAAACTGGAGAAGAACTGGAATAAAGAGCCTGATGCTGATTTATTGAATCGTCTCAATGACATGAAATTAACGTTGGATAAGAGAATGAAAAACCCTTTTTGGCGTTCGATTCAACGATTGGATCGCAATATGAATGTGAGTTTGGTTCTTCAAATGGCACCAGGTTACCGGGATGCTTTTCAATTATATCTTATGATTTCCAAGGGCCTTATTCTCCGCGGGAACTATTATCAAATGTCTGTTAAAGATGTGGCTCTTCTCTATGAGTACTGGACCTTTATAAAATTAGGACAATTACTTGGAAAAAAATATGAACAAATTGATCAGGATATTGTGAAAGTAAATCGCAATGGGCTATTCGTCAATTTGGATACAAATAAGACTGCAAAGCGAACCTTCCGTCATCCTGTTACTGGTGAGCAGATTGAACTTGTTTATCAAAGCTATACGGGAAAACTGCCCACACTCTCGCAAAAGCCTGATACTATGCTAAGTATTCAGAAGAAGGGCAAGGAGTTTGATTACCAATATATATTCGATGCCAAATATAGGGTGGAGTATGCGCAGGCTGGCAGTTATTATGGAAGCAAATATCAAACACCTGGACCTATGGAAGAAGATATTAATACGATGCACAGGTACCGTGATTCCATCGTAGCCATGAATAAAGGTCCTTATGAACGAACTGCTTTTGGAGCTTATGTCTTGTTCCCATGGCATGATGAAGAATCTTATAAAGATCATGCTTTTTATAAAAGTATTGGCTTGGTAAATATCGGAGGGCTACCATTCTTGCCGAACACAACTGATATGGTTGAACAATTTGTGGAACGGTTAATTGAAAAAAGCCCAGAAGAATTACAAAATGAAGGAATCCTACCAAGAGGTACTAAAGAAGAATGGAAATCTTCGTTGGTGGAGAAGGTTTTGGTTGGTTTAGTACCTGATCAATTATCCTATACAGATTTTATACGTTCCAGATCATATAGAATACCGATTTCTTCTCTGAAAAAAGGATGGCAGGAAGCAAAATATATTGCTTTGTATTTAAAAGAAGGAATTACTAGCCAAAAAGGGATTAAAGAGTATGGACACATTCAGGATATAGAGATTCAAGATGACTATATAGTCTACTTTATTAATGCTTGGAAGGAATTAAGATATCCTATTAGACCGGTTCGATATGGAATTGGCACAAGTATGATAACCAGTTTCACACAATTGATGGAAGCAAATGAATTACCGGAACTTTATTTGAAATCAAGAGAAGAAATGATTTTGTGGAAGATGCTAAGGAGAGTTTCGGACCGAATTCAAATTAGTTTGGATCATGAAGAACTTGATAAAGCTACGGCTGTGAGTGATTTTACATTTAAGGATATACAAGCTGTTTTAAATCAGGAAAATCAAGAGATAACTTTTAATAAAGGTGAGTACCATGAAACTGTTTCATGGTCAGAATTAAAAACTCACCCTACATCGGTATTTAAATTAATACTTTCATTATTAGATGAGAGATTGACTAAGTTCTGAGTCAGTCTCTTTTTCGTTAAGTTGATGCACTTTTCTAATAGGCTGTTTTCGTAAAGATTATTGCTTTCTGAATTGATGTATGAAACAGAATATCTTTACATATACCAGCATAATTAAGTGTTGATAACTCTTGAAGTAATATTTTCAGTATTATAATATGTTAAAATAATAAAAAGTTATAAAAGTGAGGACTAAAATATGTTTAAAAATCCATCTATATGGACAATTATTACAGCCATTATAACTGCTATGGTTTATATTGATGTTTTTTTCTTGAATTATATTTATTCACTATTCCTGTAGCAGTTGTAGTTGCTATTATTTCCATAATTATATCAGTTGTGCAAAAAAGATATATTTATATATTTTTCAATTTACCATTAGCTATCATTGCATGTATGTGTTATGTCTTATTTCCTTGGTAAAATTTGCTCTTTAAAGGATGCCTATTATGGGTGTCCATTTTTAGTTGGCTTTATTGTTGTTTTTAAATAGGTTCAGTGAATATGAGCAGTATTAAATGCTGAAGGAAGCTTTTGAAGCAAGGCTCCTGCTGGGATAGATGAGACCCCACAGGCACTATACGTCGAGGAGGATCAGCACCCGCCACTCAGAAAGTAAGGAATGTAACTCAATTTTGTTCATAAGCAACAAAGTTTACGAAAACAGCCTTTCTAATCACATATTGATTTTCTTCTAATTCACCATAGCTAAAGTTATCGAGGACGATAGTTTTGTATCTTTCTAAATCCATCATTTCTACGTGTATGAAATCTTCTATAAAATCCATTCAACCTTTCTCCTTTTTTATCCATTTATTCACATTTTAATCCATCATTTTGTAAATGATCCTATCATAAGTGAATGCTCTATTTCTTTTAACTTTCAAAATATTTTGCTAAAATATTGTTTTATAACCAAAATAAAGGAAGCGAAACCTATGAAGAAAGAACTTACCGTGTTTTTTGATTACAATTGTCCATTTTGTTATGTGGAGTCGATTCGACTTCAGGATTTGGTGGAGGAAGGGGTCGACATAAATTGGCGTTCTTATCAAAGACCTGAAAATGCGAATCCGCCAGAAAAGCCTGCTGATTATGGAGAACAGGTGCAAGCCTTTTTGAAAATGCTGCGGGAAGAGAAGGGGATGAAGATTCAATCTCCGCCAGAAAAAGCCTCAACACTTTTAGCCCATATTGGCGGAAAGTATGCATTGGAGAAAGGAAGATTTCCTGAGTATCAGAGTCATATTTTTAAAGCGATTTGGCAGGATGGTCAAACAGTGGATTCAATGGATGTGCTGATGTCGATTGCCCGTACATTGGAGTTTAATGAAGCAGAATTTAGGGTTGCTTTGGAAAATACCTATTATCGTCAGTTTGTGGAGAAGGATTTACAAGAGGTGGAGGAGCGCAAAATCTGGACAATTCCGTATTATATAGGTGTGACATCTAAAATAGAAGTCTTCCATTTTAATGAAATACCTTCTTTGGACCAAATTGGAATATTAGTGGATTAAAATTAGTGTATTTTCAAATTATTGATTAAATTTACAATAAATGATATATTCTAAACCTAGTATTTTAATGGGAAAAGAGGGGTACGAGTGAAAGCATCCAGAAAAGCTGTATTTATACTGCTATTATTAGTGACTGTGGTACTTGCTGCGTGTGGTCAGGACCAAAAGGGTGAAAAGGCCAGCCAATGGGGAGAGATTAAAGAGAAGGGTACATTGGTGATTGGTACGACTGGTACATATTATCCGATGGATTATAAAGATCCGAAAACGAATGAATTGACTGGATTCGAAGTGGAGATTGCGAAGGAATTTGCTAAACGATTGGGATTAAAAGTAGAGTTCAAAACGATGGAGTTTGATGGAATTTTGCCAGCGCTCCGCAATGGGCAAATTGATTTAGCTTCCAATAACTTTACGATTAATGAAGAGCGGAAAAAGAAATTTGACTTTACTGCTCCATACAAGCATTCCTATGGAACAATCGTTGTACGAGCGGAGGATCATTCAGGCATTGAGTCAGTTGAGGACTTCAAAGGAAAGAAATTCGGCGATTCACCAACGAGTAACTTCGCTGATTTTGCCAATAAGAACGGAGCGGAAGTGATCTCTTATACGCAGGGGATTGATACGATTCTTCGGGATATCGGTGTGGGACGAATTGATGGCGTTCTCAATGACCGATTAATGCTTGAGATTGCGATGGAGAAAATGAAGGATGATAAGCTTACTATCCTTGAAGATATTAAATTCCAGCCGAATGTTGGGGTTATGGTCATGAAGAAGGATTCGCCGGAATTGAAAGAAAAGATTGATGGTGAAATTAAGAAGATGCTAGAAGATGGGACGATTAAAGAACTATCGATGAAATATTTCGGTATGGACGTGACTCAGAAAGTGGATGACAAAGATATCATCCAATAATGTGAACGTTATATTTTGGTGAAAAAAGGAGTCGATAGATTCCTTTTTTCATAGTCTAAGGTGGAGGAAGAGAGAGTTTGAGTGATTTTAAGTGGGAGTATGTATTTAACTGGGATTTGGTGGTCGAATCCTTTCCGTTTATTATAGAAGGGCTGCGTTACACTTTATGGATTGCGCTTGCCAGCATGGTGATTGGTGTCATACTCGGACTTATCGTGTGTATGGCAAGAATGTCTAAATATAGAGCCATCCGGTGGCCGGGGAGATTTTATATTTCTTTTATGCGCGGAACGCCACTGCTTGTATGGTTGTTCATCTTGTTCTATGGCATGCCAATGGCCGGGGTGGAATTTACTCCTGTCCAGGCGGGAATCTTGGGCGTCAGTACCCATTTTGCGGGGTATATTGCGGAGGTAATCCGTTCGGCGGTCCTATCGATTCCAAAAGGGCAATGGGAAGCAGCAGCTGTTTTACGTTTAAATTACTGGCAGACGATGAGAAGGGTTATTTTTCCGCAGGCGACAAGGGTTGCCCTGCCGCCGTTATTCAGTTTATTTATTGATATTATTAAGGGTACTTCAATGACGGCTGTCATTACAGTACCGGAGATTCTATACAATGCCAAGGTCGTTGCCGGCAGAACCTATGAAACTTTGACCATGTATATACTGGTAGCACTAATCTATTGGGCGATTTGTACGATTGGCTCCATGTTGCAAAATTATCTTGAAAAACGATACAGCAGGCATATCGGGTAGGTGAAATCATATGATAACCATTAAAAATATACAGAAGAAATTTGGTAACCAAGAAGTATTAAAATCAATTGATTTTCAGGTGAATAAGGGTGATGTGGTTTGTTTAATCGGACCATCCGGCTCTGGAAAAACAACCTTACTGCGCTGTTTGAACTTGCTTGAGGTACCCGAAGGAGGCAGCATCATGATTGGGGATACAACCATTGGTTTCAATGGAAAACAGCCGAGCCGTAAGCAAATTGCCAAGATACGTGAGTATTCGGGAATGGTTTTTCAAGACTTCAATTTGTTCCCTCATAAAACTGTGATTGAAAACCTGATCGAAGCCCCTGTTTTGGTTCAAAAGCGAAATAAACAAGAGGTGCTGGCGGAAGCGGAACAATTGCTGGCCAAGGTTGGACTGACCGAACATAAGGATAAATTTCCGGCTCAGCTCTCTGGTGGACAAAGCCAGCGCGCGGCGATTGCAAGAGCTTTGGCAATGAAGCCCGAGGTTCTGTTATTTGATGAACCAACTTCGGCGCTTGATCCGGAACTGGTTGGAGAGGTTTTGAATGTCATGAAGGATCTAGCTAAGGAAGGACAAACCATGCTTGTTGTCACCCATGAAATGGGATTTGCAGAGGAAGTAGCCGATTATGTTGTCTTTATGGCAGATGGTCATGTGGTCGAAGCAAATCTTCCGGAAGCCTTGTTTAATCATCCGACTAAAGATCGCACGAAGCAATTCTTGAAAAAGCTCGCTAATTAAAACAGCATGAATAGGATGTATTAATTTGTCAGTATCATTCATAGAAAGAAGGAATCCATGATGAAGGAAGAGCTGAAATCAAAGCTAGTTGCTTATCGGCACGAATTACATACCTATCCAGAACTCTCTTTTCAGGAATTCGAAACAACAAAGCGGATTCGAAAATGGTTGGGCGAAGCAGGGGTTACGATTCTTGAGTATCCAATTGAAACTGGCGTGATTGCCGAGATCAAAGGAGAGCTGCCTGGTCCGACTATTGCTTTACGAGCGGATATTGATGCTTTACCAATCCAGGAAGCAACCGGATTACTGTTTGCATCTGAACGGGATGGTGTGATGCATGCTTGTGGCCATGATTTTCATACAGCGTCTATGATTGGTGCTGCCATCCTTCTGCAGGAAAGAAAGAAGGAAATCAAAGGAACTGTTCGAATGATTTTTCAACCAGCTGAGGAAGTTGCTCAAGGAGCCGTCTATTTAGAACAAGCAGGTGTTCTGGATGGAGTAACGGCGATTTTTGGTATGCATAATAAGCCAGATTTACCAGTTGGTACAATCGGAATCAGGGAAGGTTCTCTGATGGCAAGTGTGGATCGCTTTGAGATTGATGTGATGGGAGTTGGAGGGCATGCCGGAATTCCAAACAACAGTATTGATCCCATCCTGATAGCGGGACAAATTCTGACGGCTCTGCAATCGATTGTGAGCCGTAATATCAGCTCCTTCCATAACGCAGTGATCAGCGTGACACAAATCCATGGCGGCAATACATGGAATGTGATTTCGGATAAAGTGAGGATGGAGGGAACCGTACGCTCTTTCCAGAATGAAGCAAGAGAGAAAATTCAAGCATTGATGGATCGAACGGTGACAGGTATCGCTGAAAGCATGGGGGCAAAGGCTGAATTCAGATGGTATTCCTATATGCCTGTTGTAGACAATCATCCTGGATTGAAAGAAGTGGCGGAGGAAACTGCAAAAGACTTGGGGTATTCTGTAGTTGAGGCTGAGCAAAGCCCTGCTGGTGAGGATTTTGCTTTTTATCAAACAAAGATTCCGGGATTCTTTGTGTGGATGGGCGTAGATGGGCAGGAAGAATGGCACCATCCGGCTTTTACGTTAAAAGACGAAGCCTTACAGATTGCCGCGAACTATTTTTCGAGTTTGGCTATAAAAGCAATGGAGCAGTTGAATTCTTGATTATGAAGGAGCACTTCCCTATACAGTTACTAGTGGGGGAGTGTTTTTTTGTTGTCTCCGTTATTCAGCTAAAGGCCTTGGTCGTTTAAGTGCATTTCTTTGCAAATGGAGTTTGCCTATTTCATAAATCTTTCATTTTTAAATTTGAGTCAAGTATATTTTTATACTCCGATTCTTCATCAAATACTAATCCACTATCACAAAAAACAACAAAGTCTTTGAAAGAAGTTTTAATTTCTTCTATTAATTCATCTGCAGGGATAGATAGTATTGAAGGGCTATGCTGTTCTTCTGAATGAACGGAATCTAAAATGAGTGTATAATTTGCTCCATCTTTTAATATTTTAAGCGTTGATCCATTATCTAATAAAGTGATTTCATACTCATTTTCTTTTTCAGGCTTAATAACTATTCGAGCAAAATCATCCCATATAAAAAGTAAGTCATCAGTTCCCACTATGTCATTGAGGAATATTTTATTCTCATAGACAATTTCTATATAACCATTAAGATAAATTCTATCTTCATAATCAAGGTACTTTTGAGCAGCTTCTTTAGCTTTTGGATGATTAATTGGTAAATACTCTCTAATCTCTTGAGTAGAGTAATCAAACTCTGGGATAAAGTTACTAATATAAGTGTTTATTTTTAATTTTGACATTGAGTTACCTCCGATTACCTACTTTTACTTTGCAGGATATGTGCTACTAACGATTTTATCTTTTGAATCATGGGTACCTCGCTTGTCTAATAAGAACTTCAATCAAAAAGAGCATTAATCTTTTTGGATCAACACCCCAGTTTATTTGAATACACTCCTTCACAAACTAATTGTAAATGAGTCAACCGTGCTTAAAAATGTAACCATTGGATGAGGTACCCTAGATAAAAAGTTTTTCAATAATGATCTTCGCTCTTTCATCTAATTTGGAAGGTAATTCAGTGATAGGAAAATAGGCTAAGTCCAAACTTTCGCCGTCGTTCATGGCTAGTTCGCCACTTATCCCCTCTGCTTGGTAAACACTTATTACGTTATATACTTCATCACCATTAGGATACTTATAATAAAGTTCCTTACCAGATAGAATATCAATAAAATGAAAATTCTTTGCTTTTAACCCTGTTTCTTCAAACAGTTCACGTTCAGCAGTTTGCTCTAAAGTTTCACCGATTTCCATCACTCCACCGGGTAAGCCCCATTCTTTTGTATCGGAACGGTGTTGAAATAATATCTCTTTTTCATCATTCACCACTATAATTGTTGAACCAACTAAAATAACTGGTCTATTGCCAATAAGCGCTCGTATTTCTTTTACGTATCCTGTCATATTCCATACACCTCTATATTTTATTCTTAGATTAGTAAACTTACTCCTTTACTCTGACTATAAGAAGTTCAACATAATAGGAGTATAATCCTTCTTTCTCTAATTTTGTCCTTTAGCTGCATAGGAAAAAGACGCAATCGTTTATCAATATAAATGTATTGAGTCTATGAAAATAATATTTAATCCTTGTCTTCGTTTAATGATTTGCGTAATTTTCGTATTTCTTCTGGTTGATCAATGATAGTGTTGTTCAAAACTCTTAAGGCATTATATATCGCATAAATCCCAGCGAACAATAAACAAAACGACTATAAATCCAAAATTTACTCTTCTTAAATCTATGATCGTTCAAAGGTAATATAAGCGGTTAAATAGAGGGTGGGTATATAAACTAATCTACCCGTTTTTTGAAGAAGCTATCTTTACTAGTTAAATAATGAAATGGTTTGACGCTTTTGTGTCCGTACTAGACTATTTGAGTATCATTGGTAGCCCTTTCATTAAATCTCTAATAGCTATTTGTATGTTTTTGTAATACTGTTTAATTATGGTAACTAAAAGTTATTTTACAGATGCTGATGAACTCGCTTGCTGATAGTGGAAAGATGAGGCAGTGGAAGCAGCATTTCGTGAAAAAGTAAGCAATCATTCATAGAGGAGTGTTAGTATGATTTATTCATGGGAAACAAGCACAACTGAAATAAAAGATTATGTGTTTAAGATTATGGAGCAAATAAAGGAAAGTTTAGGAGATAATTTTAAGGGAATCTATCTTCATGGTTCATTAGCTATGGATGGATTTAATCCACAATCCAGTGACATTGATTTGATCGTTGTGACTGAAGAATCACTAGCCTTTGAGATTAAAAAAGAGTTCGTCGAATATTTCCTATCCATTTCCGGAAACCCATTTCCAGTTGAAGTTAGTTTTTTAACCAAAGAACAAATTAAGAATTGGCAGCATCCTTGTCCGTATGATTTCCATTACAGTGAAAAGTGGAGAGATCGATATGAAGAGAAGGCAGACGACTATCTAAATAAAGCAGACTTAAAAAATCCGGATTTGGCCGCCCATATTACGATTCTGCATAGACGTGGGATTTGTCTTGAGGGAGCGCCGATTGAAGAAGTATTCCCGGAAGTTCCCCAAAATGACTACCGTTCATCTTTACTGGCAGATTATCAGGAGTGCCTTGTTAACATAGAGAATGATCCAAAATATTGTGTGTTAAATATGCTTAAGGTGTATTGGTATTTAAAAGCGGGAATCATTACTTCCAAGCAGGAAGCCGGTGAATGGGCTATTAACACACTGCCTAAGAACATAGCTGAAATGGTTCAAAAAGTGATGGAAGGCAGGAATCCAGAGAAAAAGGAACTGCTGGAATTCACAGAGTATGTAGATACAAAGTTGAATCAGTAAATTGGTCACCTGTTCATTATTTGTTTAGTGCCTATCCGTCTGAACAGACGATACAGGTATTCATCTATGATTACATCAACACCATTTGCAGAAAGATTTAGTTGAATTTGAAGAGTTCTGCGATGAATAACTAAATGAGCGGTAGTTGACTCAATTCCGTACAGTACCCTTTCATAAACTACAAGAATAAAAGTATAAATAATGATGAAGCCATACCTGTCTATAGAGGCAGCTATGGCTTTTTTTTATGCAAAATAATAGTTTTTGATTGTTCATTAGATTTATAAAAGTGTTTAATGCTTTGATTTAATCTCGTTCAATTTATAGAGCGAGGATTTCATAGAAGGATGAGCTTTTATTTAAAGGGTTGGGTTCTTTTTAAGTATTCGAACCAGCACTAAAAAACATTTATTTAAACTGTGATATTTGTATATTAATATAATTGTTTCCAATAATTACAGTAGTAAAAATAGTTAGAAAATTAATAGAATTAAGTTATTATAGAATATATTAGAATATTTATTTTTTTAAAATAGTATTCTAATAGAAAATATAAGGAAAGGAGATAGTCAGTTAAATTAGTCCGGGCAACTTTTAGTTGCTACAAAAACTTCATAAAGGGTGTGTGATACATGAGATCGACTCGGAGTAAGTCTTACAAAAAGATGCGCTTGAGAAAAAGAATGTTTTCGGTTCTGACATTGCTTTTTCTTCTTGTGCAAACCATTTTAACTCCGGTAACTCAGTATGTTAGTGCAAACAGTACTTCTGTTGAATTGAGCTTTGACAAACAGTCTGCTCTCGAAGGAGAAGTACTGACAGCCACAATTGCGGATAGTGGAGAAGATTCTGGTGCATTAACATTCTCTGTGCCGACTGGAATGAGTATTAAACAGATAACTGAAGGTGAAGACAATATCGCCATCAGTGAACAAGATGCCCAATCCTTAAGTTTCACTTGGAAGGAGGAAAGTGAAAAAGTTGCGAAAGTAGAGGTATCAGCAGATACTGCTGGTAACTACATACCGCAGCTCATTTCTCAAAATGGAGGTGTTAAATCTGTTGCGATTCAGGTCACAGCCCAAGAACCAGAAGTGACAACTGAAGAAACAACAGAAAGTACAATTGGGGAAGAAGAAGCAACAGCTGAGGAAAGTACGCAAGATTCACCTGAGGGCGAAGAAGCAACAACTGAAGACAAAGTGGTGGTGGAAGATCCTAACAATAATGAATCATTAACTTCTCCAGAGGAAAATATTGAAGAAGATCCTGTTACTTTATTAGAGGAAGACGCTGATAAAGAATCAGTAGATGTAAAAGATAACAAAGCATCCTCTAATGATGAAAAAGAAGTTATTAATGAAGTAAATCGAGCGGTAGATATACCGTTGGAACCTGGAGAAACCACGCCATCTGATGCTAACCTGGATATTAATGGTGATATAAACTTACCAATAACAATTCGTGATTTTAATGCGGATGGCATTTTATTTGAATCAAACCTTCCTGCTGAGGAAGACGCAGGAGTAGCGACGGGATTTGTGGAAGGGAATATAGGTTCAGGGAAAAAGCCTGAACCCACCAGTACGATGGTTTCCTATACACAAAAGTTAATGTTAGATCAAACCTTTCCTGAAGAAGAAATAATGCCGAAACTCAAAGAATTATTTACCGTTTCAGATCCAGATAGGATACTTAATACATCTTTACCACTAAAATTAAATAGTGATGGGCAGACGTATTCTTATAACAGTGACGCATTCTACCCAATTGATGGTCAACTACTGGAGAATGAAGGAAGGAACCATAACTATCATTTCACGTTGGAGATGCATACATCTTTTACTTATCGAGGTGGAGAGGTATTTTATTTTAACGGTGATGATGATGTTTGGGTATTTATCAATGGTAAGCTTGCTATGGATTTAGGTGGTATTCACAATCAAGAAGAAGGGTCCATTACCTTAGATGAGCAAAAGGCTCAGGAACTTGGATTAACAGTAGGTGGAACATATGACTTTGACTTTTTCTATATGGAACGCCATACTACAGAATCACACTTGAAAATTACGACATCTATTAAGTTTCAACCGGATGTTTACGCAACTAAAGCAGTAGATAAGGCAACAGCATCCAATGGTGATGAGCTTGAGTATACATTTACTGTGAAAAATAAAGGAAATGCAGATGCAGTAAATGTTAAATTGGTGGATGTTCTTGATACTGGAATGGTATTTGTCAATGGTTCAGCAACTATTGGCGGGGTAGCTGTCGATGATGCAGATATTTACAATCAAGATACAAGAACTCTAACTTTTCCGATTGATAAAATCGAGCATGGAGAAACTGAGTCTATCGTTATTAAATTTAGAGCTAAAGTGGATGTAGATGAAGAAAAATTCAATAATGAAAATATTTATATTATTAAGAATGTAGGATACATCTATGTCGAGGGTAAACAGGATTCAGATCCAACGAATACTGTCGAAACAAAAATTACCGGACCAGCTCTTAATATTTCTAAACTTGTAGAGGTTGATGGATCAAACAATGAACCATCTGCAAGTGTAGATGCCAAGGAAGACGACACAGTGAAGTACACGATTAAGGTGACTAATAATGGTGGAAGCAAAACAGAGGCTTTCACAATTAGTGACAAAATTCCTGATGGAGTAACCTATATAGAAGGTTCAGTTTCAGCAAGTTCTACTGATACCCTGGCAAATCCAAATCCTTCCTATAACGAGGGAACCATAAATGTAGTTGCTGAAGGATTATCAGAAGGTAAGACAATCACTATTACCTTTGAAGCAAAAGTAGATAAGTTGAAAGATGATGCTGGATATAGTAAAGAGATTGAGAATATTGCGAAGATAGATGATTCAATAGAATCCGAACCTGCTATAGTTCAAGTTAAAGAAGCGCATTTAACTTCTGAAAAAATCGTAGAAGAAAAAACTGCACAACCGGGCGATACGCTTCATTACACCATCAAGGTGACAAATGACGGTAAAGCTAAGCAGGAAGATGTGAAAGTGACGGATACATTGCCAACTGGCTTAACCTTGAATCCGGAATCAGTCCAAGTGGATGGAACGGAAGCGAACCACAGCTACAAAGAGGGAGTGCTAACTGTCACAGCGGACGAATTAGCGGCAGGAACAACCATGACGATCACCTTTGAAGCCGAAGTTAATGATAAGGCATTAACAGAAGGTACGTATAGTGCGGTGATTGAAAACGTGGCTATGGTCAACGATGTGCCGACAAAACCGGCAAAAACAGATATCCTGGTGCCACATTTAACTTCTGAAAAAATCGTAGAAGAAAAAACTGCACAACCAGGCGATACGCTTCACTACACCATCAAGGTGACAAATGACGGTAAAGCTAAGCAGGAAGATGTGAAAGTGACGGATACATTGCCAACTGGCTTAACCTTGAATCCGGAATCAGTCCATGTGGAAGGAACGGAAGCGAACCACAGCTACAAAGAGGGAGTGCTAACTGTCACAGCGGACGAATTGGCGGCAGGAACAACCATGACGATCACCTTTGAAGCGGAAGTCAATGATAAGGCATTAACAGAAGGTACGTATAGTGCGGTGATTGAAAACGTGGCTGTGATCAATGATGTGCCGACAAAACCGGCAAAAACAGATATCCTAGTGCCGCATTTAACGTCTACTAAAAAAGTAGATAAAGCAACTGCGAAACCAGGCGACACACTTGGCTATACCATTACGGTTACCAATGATGGAGAAGCTGATCAAGAGAATATTGTAATCACGGATAAGCTTGCCTCTGGCCTTACTTTCCTAGAGGGTTCTGTGAAAGTAACAGTTAATAATGAGAGTGTAGAGGCCGATGTAGATTATAAAGATGGTGTTCTAACTTACTCATTAGATAAAATGGCCGTAGGAGATACCGTGACAATTGATTTTGACACGATTGTAAATCCATTAGATGATGGTGTATTCAACAGTGAAATTAGTAATATTGCAGTTGTCAACGATGAGGAAACAAATGAAGTTATTACAGAGATTACCGTTGATCCTAATTACAATTTCACAATTAACAAAACCGCTGATAAGAAAGAAGCGCAAGTCGGCGAAACTATCACCTATACAATTGACGTAACGAACACAGGCAATAAAGCCTTGACTGATGTGAATGTGGTTGATGAAATGGTTGGTCTTGATGAAGTCATCAACAAGCTTGATGTAGGTGAAACCAAAACATTTACAGTCAAATATAAGACTACTGCGGAAGATGTTGGTAAATTAACGAACGTTGCCGTGGCGAAGGTAGTTGTAGATGGTAAGGAAATGGTTAAGGAAGGTTCTGTAACCGTGAAAGTATCTAAACAAGATGCACCGGTTGTTACACCAAAAGAGGAACCAACTATTTTTGGACCAGTAGTGCAAACAGTGAATAAATTCATTGATAACCCTAAAACTGGTCAAACTACCTTAAATATTCTTTTAGTTTTAGGTATATTCTTGATTGCTGGAAGCGGATTGTATGTTTGGAAAAGAAAACAGTAAGCTTTCAGAGTGAGTGAATAGTAGTTTAACAGAAAACCAGCTTGAGTTTGACTCAGGCTGGTTTTCTTATTTATAGAATAAGCTGTCTGCATGCGTACGAAGTCATTTTAATCGTCTTGAGCCTGGTATTTCTCTCTTTTCTGGTTGGAAATGTCTAAAAGGCAGAGGGTCATATAGGCCCTCTTTTTGATAGGGACTTGTTTTTAGAAGAATACGTTTTTAGATGTGAGAGGGGTATTACGAGGTTTAATGTGTATACAGATTTCTTAAGTCAGACTTGAATTCATTGTAAAGCAGCGCTTGTCCCAAAGATTTTGCCAGATTCATAAGATCTAGATAGTCGTCTGATGTAAGGGCGGCTTCGTCTAAACTATGCAGATAATCATAACGGAATGTTCTTTTTCTTAAATGATAAATAGGTTCTTTAAAATAGACAGTGGCTGTTTGTTTGGTGTTGTCGACTTGGGCAATAACTCCTTCTCTCTTTTCACCTTTTTCAATAATAAAAACCGGTTTACCCACTTTGAATGCTTCCATTTTTAAACATCCTTTATTATTGATTTTTTATACTTCTTTGTATCTTATATATATACCCTTTGGTCTAAATTAGTACTCTATTCAATGGCTGTAAGCAAAAATAATAGAATATGACTAGGAAGTATAAACAAAATGAGATATTCAGCTCAACTTTATTACATTTGGAAATAAGTTAATCTCTCAGGCGTAACGAATTATTTCCAATCATTTAGGGGTATAAGCTATACAGAGGATTACAGTAGATTAGGAGGAAGTTGTATGAAATGGAAGGGCAGAAGAGCCAGTACAAACGTGGAAGACCGCAGAGGAATGAGCAGTAAAGGAATCATCGGCGGCGGTATTGGCGGAATTATACTATTACTAGTGGTGACTTTATTGGGTGGAAATCCTACCGAACTATTAAATCAGTTGGGAGGAGGAACCTCTACCAATACGACCAATACAGAGTACGTTGGAACACAGGAAGAGGAAGAATTGGCAGAGTTTGTATCCATTGTATTAGCTGATACAGAGGAGGTTTGGACGAAGCTTTTTAAAGAAGAGGGGTTGGTATATGAAGAGCCTACTCTTGTTATTTATAATGATAGTGTCCAGTCAGCCTGTGGGACAGCCGGGTCATCCGTTGGACCATTCTATTGTCCGGGCGACCATAAGCTCTATATAGATTTAAGTTTTTATGATGAGCTGAAAAGAGAGTTTCAAGCACCGGGTGATTTTGCAATGGCCTATGTCGTTGCCCACGAAGTCGGTCACCATGTACAAACCTTGCTGGAAACCGATAAAAATCAGCAGCGTGCCAACTCCAAGGACTATTCGATTCGCTTTGAATTGCAAGCCGATTATTTAGCTGGTGTTTGGGCTCACCATGCAAAGAGTATGGATTTGCTGGAAGAGGGTGACCTGGAAGAGGCGATCACAGCAGCGAGTGCCGTTGGTGATGATACGATTCAAAAAAGGGCTCAAGGCTATGTGGTCCCGGAAAGTTTTACCCACGGTACATCAGAGCAACGAATGCGCTGGTTTAAAAAAGGATATAAATCCGGAAATTTAGAGGATGGAGATACGTTTAATATAAAGAATCCATAAGGAAGAGCAGCCTTGAGGATTGCCAGTTGTACTTAAGAGATTGAAATTAGAAATGGCAATAGATTCTTTTGTCAAAAAGTAGATGAATGAATAGCTAGATAATTCTTAAAAACACATTATAAACGAGCTATGAATTCTCTCATAGCTCGTTTTATTTAACTTTCATATTCTTTTTATTATAAGCCTGAATTACCTTTTGGTGAATTCTTCATTTAAAAGGCCAACTTACTACTGGTTAACCTTTGATTGCTTACAAATCATTTCGATGAAATTTTCAATGGCAAAGGCTGATACACCAAGGGCGGCTGAATAGATGGAAAGATTGGAAAATTGTATTTCCAAGTGTGATTTGCTGACATCTAATGCACATTCTTTCACAACTTCTTCCACTTGATCCTTGATCCATTCTTTTGCCATGGCGAGACGGTTTCCGATGATGATTTGCTCGGGATTCAAGGTGTTGACGATGTTGGCTATGCCGATTCCAAGGAATTTTGCTGTTTCTGCAAAAATTGCTTGAACCTGTTTATCATTGACTGCTTGTTCAATTAATTTTTCCAGTGTCCATTCTTCATTTGTTGCGAGGATGGAAGTGGCCTTTTTAATCAGTGCTTTTTCAGATGCGTATAATTCCCAACAGCCTTTGCTTCCGCAGGAACAGGGCAACCCATCGTATTGAATCATCATATGGCCCATTTCACCGGCAAATCCGTTTGACCCAGGGTAAAGCTCACCGTTTAGGATCATTCCAACGCCTATTCCAATTCCGGCACTTATATAGACCATGTGATCTGATGAGTGGGAGGACCTCATCTTTCTTTCCGCAAAAGCCCCGGCATTTGCTTCATTTTCAATCAGGACGGGCAGATTGAATTCATCCTGAATTTGTTCTTTTAATTTCTTATGTTCCCAATTTAAATTGGGAGCTAGTAAGAGTTCGCCTTCTTTATTAACTGTTCCGGGAACAGCCAAGCCAATCCCTACTACTCCATATGTACTCTTAGGAGCGGAAGAGAGGAGGGAGCGAATCATATCTGTTATGATTTGGACTGCTTCGTCATAGTTTGGATTCATAGCAGGTTGTTTGAGCTCTTTGACGATAGATCCACTTAAATCGGTGAGAACACCAAGTATGTAATTAACCCCGATATCGATTCCAATCACATGGGCTGTTGAATGTTGAAAGAGAAGCATGACCGGACGTCTGCCGCCGCTCGATTCTCCTGGCCCGGTTTCATGACAGATATCAGCTTCCAAAAGCTCGTTGACGAGGGAAGAAACGGTTCCTTTTGTCAGGCCGAGTTTTTGCGCTACATCTGATCTTGAAATGGGTGCATCCTCGCGAATGGTCTCCAATATTTTTTGTTTATTATTGATTTTAATGGTTTGCTGATTCCACTTCATATTTATACTCCTTCTTTTTATCCCTATTGTTAGTTATACCATATTCTAAAAAAATAAAAAACTTAGTTCATCCGTTAGACAAACTAAGTTTTCGGTGCTAAAATTAAAGGTATAAATAATGTAAGCGATATCAAAAAAGTGTGCGGGTTGCCATACCTGTGTATTTATCATAGAGAATGGGAGTGGCGTAGATGAGATATGTGATTGGGATTGATCTTGGGACGAGTTCGGTGAAAACATTGCTAATGAATCAAGAGGGTGAAATATGCGGGGAAGTGTCCAAAACGTATCCGCTGATTCATGAAAAGTCCGGTTATAGTGAGCAGGATCCGGAGCAATGGGTGTTACGAACAAAGGAAGCTTTAAAGGAATTAGTGGAACCGTTAAATGGGGACCTTACATCCATTGAGGGAATCAGTTTTTCAGGACAAATGCATGGGTTGGTAATGGTGGATGCTGATCTAGACATATTGCGCCCAGCCATTCTTTGGAATGATACAAGGACAACGGCTCAGTGTCAAACCATCTATGATAGGGTCGGGAAAGAGAAGCTGATCGCTATTACAAAAAATCCGGCATTGGAGGGCTTTACATTGCCCAAGCTTTTATGGGTAAAGGAACATGAACCAGCTATCTATGAAAAAATGGCCTACTTCATGTTGCCTAAAGACTACCTCCGTTATCGAATGACTGGTGTTATTCACAGCGAATATTCGGATGCAGCTGGAACACTCTTGCTTGATGTCGGCAATAAATGCTGGAGCGAGGAGATTTGCAGGATTATGGACATTAAAGAAGAGATATGCCCTCCGTTGGTTGAATCACACGCTTGTGTGGGGACCCTTGTTCCTGAGTTTGCAGAAGAGGCAGGCTTGCTTCCGGAAACGAACGTTTTTGCCGGTGGAGCTGATAATGCTTGCGGAGCCATTGGGTCGGGAATCTTACATGATGGGCAAACTTTATGCAGTATTGGAACTTCGGGTGTCATCCTTTCTTATGAAGAATCAGGAAAGCGTGATTTCAGCGGTAAAGTCCATTATTTTAATCATGGAGAAGAGGACGCCTACTATACGATGGGGGTAACCTTGTCAGCAGGTCAAAGCTTAGCTTGGTTTAAGGAACAATTTGCACGTGAGGAATCCATGGACGAATTGTTGAATGGCCTCCAATCGATTCCGCCTGGCGCAAGTGGGCTTCTCTTTACCCCGTATCTTTCCGGGGAAAGGACGCCTCATCCAGATGCAAAGATTCGCGGAAGTTTTATTGGAGTGGATGCCATGCATACGCGCCTTCATTTTGCCCGGTCTATTATTGAAGGAATTACGTTTTCCTTGCATGAATCAATTGAAATTTTCCGTGAAAACGGGAAAACCATTAATCGCGTGGTCTCCATTGGCGGAGGAGCTAAAAATGAGACATGGCTCCAAATTCAGGCCGATATTTTCAATGCGACAGTCGTTAAATTGAAGAGTGAGCAGGGGCCGGCCGTCGGAGCAGCCATGCTTGCGGCGTATGGCTGTAATTGGTTCTCTTCCTTAAAGGAATGTGCTGAAGTTTTCACGGTTACTGGTAAAGAATACGAACCAATCGCGGAAAATGTAGAAATCTATCAAGCTTTGTTCCGCTTATATAAACAAATCTATCATCAAACGAAAGAACTGAATGATGGATTAATGGAATTCCGTTCATAAAACAGAAGATTCTCAGAGAAGGTCGTCTGAAAGTCCGTGAAAGTGACTTGCAGACGGCCATTTTTTATGAATTACGCCAAGGACTCTTGCTTCCTTACGATATTGTAATCTTGTAATTATTCATACTATTAAGTATCTTTTTATTATTATGATATAATTTATACAATAACAGTATATTTGAAAGTGGGGGAGAGTTCTTTGGCTATCAGAATATCATCCATCTTGTTTTCTATATGCGTATTGTGTGTTCTGACGAGTTGTTCGGACAATGGCGGTACATCATCTTATCGGGAACACGACGTGAATGATGATGCGTATGTCATGCTGAAGGAAACGGATTTGTATATTAAAGAAGTGGACCGTGATATCGAAAAGGTAGATTCAGATGTTAGGGAGGATACGCTCCATTATCGGGATAATCATCACGGACTCATCTATATAAATGGAGACAATGATTTATACAGCTATAAAGAAGGGCAGAAAGAAAGAATTGCTGAAAAAATATCTACCAGTAGACTGCCGTATCAAATCTCTTTTGACGAGAGCTCTCTTGCTTATATGACAGAGAAGGAAGATCAATTATACGTCATGTTTGATGAGGCTGATGCTGAGAAGATTCGTTCTAATATTGTTCAATATAGACTGTCAACAGACGGTGATCGCTTGTTTTATATAAATGAAAACAAAGAGCTATATGTATTTACAAAAGAGCATGGGGAAGAAAAACTGGCTTCAAAGGTGGCAAATTTCCAAGAATCAGAGGATGGTACAAAGATACTGATTTGCACGGATGATGGGGAATTATATAGCAGGGACTTAGAAAAGAAAAAGAATGTTAAGATTCATGCGGATAGCCATGATTATGGCGGATTTCAGGTCGGAGACGAAGGAGAATATTCCTATCTAGCAGACTATCAGGGGGATATAGGGGAACTTTACTGTGTATCCAATGAAAATGAAGTGACTAAAATCGCTTCGGATGTTCTAGATTATGAAAGAAAGAAAGATTCTTATATTTATTTGAACGGAAATCAACAATTGCTTATGAAGGAGATTGGAGATAAAAAATCTGAAACGATTGCAGAGCGCGTTGTGGATTTCTTTTTATTAGATGAAGATATCTATTATTTTGATGAAACGTATAAGATGTACAGGGTGAACTATTCGGGAAATTCCACAGAAATAGCAGCCGAGGTCATGAGGGATTCTGTTGGTCAGCTTTGCTGGTCAATTGTAGATGATAAAATTATCTATTTATCAGCGGATCATACGTTAATTTTGGATGGGAAGAAAATCGCGGATGATGTGACCAGTTTTGTATCCTATGTAGATCATGTTGTATACACAACCGAAGATGAACAAGTAAAATCCTTTAGTGTTCAAGATACGGATGATCAGCAAATTTTTGATTTTGCGGATACCTACACGAAAATTTATTACGGAAATCAATTGGTCTACAACAATACATTATCGCTGTCAGATATAGATGGAATTTGGGGAGTTGAGGGTACGGAAGAGGAAATTCTTGATGGTTATGGAGTGGAATATGGCCCTTACTTTTTCGAAATTGTTATGGGTACTGACAGTCATATGGGGCATCTGATTATGTATGATGAAGAGGAAGAGCTTGTGATGGACCTGAACATAGAAGACTCTGATTCTGAATATATCAAAGTGACGACGGATGTAGAGGATGTTTCATTCATGTTCAAAAAAGTAAGTGATCAGAATTTAGATTTCATTTTTGGTGAAGATGAATTGGATTCAATTCCTCTTTATAAGTCCTCCGTTGAAGAACTTGAGTTGTATTATGAAAAATATGAGATGGCGTATTTCTAATCCTCTTCACACAAAAAAGAGATGACTGTTTTAGTCATCTCTTTTCCTATGTTTTAGCTTGCGCCTTTTTTGTGCTTTCTTGCTCTGTAGAGATTAGATGCGGTGTAGATGATTAAAGCAATCCAGATAAACAGGAATGAAATCCCTTGAATAAGAGTGAAGGTTTCATCATAGACCGTTACCGCCATCACTAACATAAGGGTAGGGGCTAAATATTGTAAGAATCCAATCATCGTATAGCTGATTCGTTTGGTTCCTTCCGCAAAAAGCAATAATGGAATGGCGGTTATAACTCCTGCTCCCACAAGAACCAAATTAACTTGCGTGCTGTACGATAAAAACGGATGCTCTGCAAAGAATAACAGATAGATCAGTGCAACCGGGGCAATGATCATGGTTTCGAGTGTTAAACCTGTCCATGGATTAACGGATACCATTTTCTTGATCAGACCGTATAACCCAAAGGTAAGTGCCATGCATATGGCAGGCCAGGGGATAGAGCCTTGGCTCCATGTCAGAATAACCACACCAATCACTGCAGATAAAACAGCAATCTTTTCACCATTGCTTAGTCTTTCCTTTAAGAAAATCATCGCCAGTATGACATTGACGATTGGATTGATATAATAGCCCATGCTGGCGGATAGAATATTATTGCTATTAACTGAAAAGATAAAGATAAACCAGTTAGCTGAGATTAATAGAGTGGCGAGGGTAATCGCCAAGGTTAATTTAGGCTGTTTGAGTATGCTGCTGATTTCCCCAAAAACGCTTTTTGTTTTTCCGAAACAAAAGACAAGGAGCACCATAAACACAAAAGACCATAAAATCCGATGTGCCAATATTTCTAAATCAGATACACCACCGGCTAATTTCCAATAGACCGGGAGGCATCCCCATAAAAAATAAGCTCCGCCACCAGCTAAAATGCCAAGCTTTTTCTCTTTTGCTTGATTCTCCATGCTTACACTTCTTTCTGCTATAACTTTCATTTGTACCAAACTATTATACTCCTGATAATTAGATTAGGAAATACGTACGAGTTATATATATCTTCGGTTATAAACGGGGTGATAGATCCTATTCTTCTAAATGAGAGATGAATGTGTTGGTTGCAGATAATCCCATATAAACTATCTTACAATCTTAGTTTTACAGAATCTATTCTACGGGTGAGAGTGGCAACCAGACAGTTATATACCTCTCCACTACAAATCAGTGAATACCTTCGACATAAAGGAAATCCACATAATTCTATATGGAATCTCCCACGTGCTGGGAAACGAATGGATGGAGATTCGGACTGTATAAACGGGAAGCCAATCCAAGAAAAACACATAGGAGAACAGCAGTTAAATAAATAGTCTATTGATTGTGGCAGTATTCATCCTAAACTCACTCATTTTCTATTGGTTTATTAGTAGTATATGAGAGATGAACGGCAAAATTTTCAGTAACTTAACATGAGCATTCCTTGAACCGTTTTAGAAATATTCTTGATATAATGAAAGTGATAAAGAATTATCATGATTTGCAACTTAGAATCTACTAAATGATTTGAGGGGATTGCCTATGAAATTAATATGTTTTGGTGATAGTTTAACGCGGGGAGTATCGTTTGTTAAAGGGCGATTGAGAATTTTAAAAAATAATTACCCGGCCTATTTACAGAAATTATTATCGGAAAATCAAGTCCATCAAGAGATTGGTCATGTTGAAGTGGTAAATAAGGGAGTATTCAATGATAACTCCGACTTGCTTTTAGATCGACTTGAAAAAGATATAATTCGTGAAAAACCGAACTATGTGATTATTGGAATTGGCGGAAATGATTGTGATTTCCCATGGAAAGAAGTAGCTGAAAAACCAAATGAAGAACACGAGCCAAGTGTACCTCTTGTACGGTATGCCAGTAATTTAAAAGAGCTCATATCCAGATTAAATTCATGCGGAATTACACCGGTCTTAACAACCCTGCCTCCATTGGATCCGGCTCGCTATTATCAGACAATCTCCAAACGTTTCGGCACAGAAGTCAGCCAATGGATATGCAAAGTGGGGGGGATATCCAGCTGGCACGCTACGTATAACAGTACCGTAAAAAATATCGCTGAAGAAATGGATGTATTCTTGATAGACGTGAGAAATGCGATTAAAAGCAGAGGTCAGTTAAAGGATTTAATCAGTGATGATGGAATTCATCTGACTGAAAAAGGCTATGAAATCATGGCGGCTGAAATCTATGAAAAATTGGGTAAGCTATCTCCGCAAAGAGTGTTACAGAATCAATAATGTGCTATTAGGAATGTGCGTAAACATTTGAAATGGAATATCCTTTATTTCTTTTCGAAAAGGGAACAGATTATAAGAATATATGAACTATAAATAAAAGGAGACCTTTTAATCGAAAGGTCTCCTTTACTATTATTCAGCTGAAATTAATTCTAGTTTACGCAGTCTTTCTGCAACCTCTTCCTCTGTTAAGTTATGCTCTACAACATAACGATTGCGAGGATGTACACGGCATTCATCTGTGCAGCTGCGCATATATTTATACTCATTTTCTTCACTGCAAAGAATCTGTTCGTTACATTCAGGGTTTGCACAATTAACGTAGCGTTCACACGGTTCACCGTCGAAGTGATCTCTTCCAACGATTACGTGCTCTACTTGGTTAATTGGAACAGCAATTCTTTCATCAAATACATACATTTGTCCATCCCATAATTGGCCCTGTACTTCGGGATCTTTTCCGTATGTGGCAATTCCGCCATGCAGCTGACCGACATCTTTAAATCCTTCTCGTACTAACCAGCCGGAAAATTTCTCACAACGGATTCCGCCTGTACAATAGGTTAGGACGCGTTTTCCTTCAAACATTTCTTTATTATCACGAACCCATTGAGGAAGCTCACGGAATGTTTCAATGTCCGGCTTGATAGCACCGCGGAAATGTCCAAGTTCATATTCATAGTTATTACGTGCATCTAAAACAATGGTATTTTCATCCTGCAAGCCCTCGAAAAATTCTTTTGGGCTTAAGTATTGTCCAGTTAGTTCGTTCGGATTAATATCATCCTCTAAAGATAAATGAACAAGCTCAGGGCGTGGTCGCACATGCATTTTTTTAAACGCATGACCGTCAGCTTCATCTATTTTAAAGACAATCCCTTCGAATTGAGGATCATTCTTCATCTTCTCCATATAAGCATTTGTTTGTTCTACTGTACCGGAAACTGTACCATTAATTCCTTCTTTGGCTACAAGTATACGGCCTTTTAGTTCAATTCCCTTACAAAAGGCAAGATGTTCCGCCGCAAATGCTGCAGGGTCTTCAATTGGAGTATAAAAATAATAAAGCAATACTCTGTATGGTTTGTTTTCTGTCATAATTCTTACCACCTAGTTTTTAATATTTGCAAGATACGTATTTAAAAGGTGATTTCAGATACTGTTCTTACACATCCAATTATTATAGCAAGTGTTAGTAAATTGTGCTAATTAAACAACTTATTTCCTTGAAAAAATAATCAGGACCTTTTGTATTAAATGGAAATGAGAAGATTGACATAGATGCTCCTTTTCTGTATGTAAAAAACACCAATTCTTCTATTTAAAGAGAATTGGTGTTTTGCGTAGAAGTTAATCCTGGATTACGACGATTGTTCTGCCTCTTGCTTCACCTTTTAATAAGAGAGGGAATATGGATGGCAGTTCATCAAGTGTCACTGCTTGCTGGATATGCTGCTCATACTGATTAAGTTTTAGATCAGTTGCTAAACGTTCCCATATATGTCGACGTGTATTCATCGGGCATTGTACAGAATCAATTCCTAATAAATTAATTCCTCTTAAGATAAATGGGAAGACGTTGGTTGGAACCTTGGTGCCGGCTGTTAGTCCGCTGGCTGCAACAGATCCGCCATATTTAATTTGACTTAAAAGAGAAGCCAAAGGTTCACCGCCGACGGGATCCACACCAGCTGCCCATCGCTGTTTACCCAAAGCACGAACTTTACCGTTGTAGACTTCATCCCTTGAAATCACATTTGTAGCACCGATTGATTTTAAGTACTCAGATTCATGTAATTTTCCTGTGCTGGCTTCAACCGTAAATCCGAGTTTTGATAAAAAGGAAACAGCAAAACTGCCGACACCGCCTGTAGCTCCTGTGACAACAACAGGCCCTTGATCAGGAGTCACTTGATTTTCTTGCAAACGCTGAACAGATAAAGCAGCGGTAAATCCAGCGGTTCCAATGATCATGGCTTCTTTTAAAGTAAGCCCTTTTGGAAGGGAGACGACCCAATCGGCAGGAATATAAGCATACTCTGCATATCCACCATCACGAGATACACCGATTTCGTAGCTGGTTGCGATTACTTCATCGCCTTCTTTAAAGCGCTTATCAGTCGATGAAACGATGATACCTGCAAGATCAATACCCGGTACCATTGGATAGGTTGTCACAATATTTCCATTCGGGATTGTTGCGAGGCTATCTTTATAATTCACGCCTGAATACTTTACTTTTATAAGTACTTCGCCATTTTGCGGTGTATGTAACGGTTTTTGGATAAATTTAATAGCTGTTTGTTCCTCATGCTTCTCTACAATTAATGCTTTATAGTTTTGATTCATCGTTTTATCAGCTCCTTTCTTTCACTATATACCATTCTATAATGGACATGGAACATTCTTTGTAAAAGTAATCTACAGTTATTTGTTTTATTCCTATTCAAATAAGAAGGTAAACCCTTACAAAAGAATTTCCTAAAAGTCATGATTTAAAGAAAAATTTAAAAATAAATGAGGGAATCATTTGCTAATTCGTCAATAACCTGTTATTATAAGGAAGAATTATTTTTGTTTGATGTGATTGAAAGTTGAACAATTATTGTCGTCTTACGATCGAAAAGCAAGGATAGTAATACAATTGTGTGTTAGCACACTAGGAGGCAACAAAACATGGAACAAGGTAAAGTAAAATGGTTTAACGCAGAAAAAGGTTTTGGATTTATCGAGCGCGAAGGTGGAGACGATGTATTCGTACATTTTTCAGCTATCCAAGGTGAAGGTTTCAAAACACTTGACGAAGGTCAAGAAGTTACATTTGAAGTAGAACAAGGTCAACGTGGACCTCAAGCTACTAACGTTCAAAAAAACTAATCTGAATCACACATAAATAAAACAGATCCTGGTTTCAGGGTCTGTTTTTCTTTGTTTAGAGTAAAGAGGGTGATCCTCCTTTTTTCTCTAACATTCTTCATTACCCTTTCCAAGGCTACCTTCAGTAAAATATAACACATTATGTTCTTTCCCTTTATTTTTTGAATTTCTTGATTGCAAGTCCATAGTAGAATAGCTGATTGGCTCAATTCGTATCTTCTAAAAGGCTGTTTTCTCAAAAAAATTGTTTTTTGCATAAGAGTATCTTTAAACTAATATGAATTTTCAGTTAGAATTATAAAACTCATCAATAATTGGGGTGGATAAGAATGGAAGTGGAGTATTTTATAGGAATTGTTCCGCCAGAAGAATATTTAGAAAGAATTGAGCAATTTCAAAGTAAATGGATTCATCATTCAGGAGTTGAACCACACATAACTTTGAAAGCACAAGGAGGATTAACTCCAGATAAAAAATGGATAGACAAAGTACAAAAAGTGTGTGATGCTTTCAAGACTTTTCAAGTGTCATTAGATAAGCCCAATTATTTTGGAGATAGTATTTTATATTTGAGTGTTCACTCTAATCGTTTATACAAATTGCACAGAGAAATAGTACAAGAGATTTCACCATCAGAAGATGTGATAAAACAGTATTTTGAACTTGAAGCCTTTGTACCTCACTTAACTTTGGGAAAAGAAGAATACGGTGGAAACATATCTACTGGACTCTCTAAAAAAGAATTAAAAGAAATGGAGAGACTAGCAGATGAAGAATTAGCACCATACCCTAATTTTGAAGTGAATTTTATTAGAGTATATGAACTAAACATGGAAAAGCAAAGATATGATAGATATTTGGATATTTATTTAAACAATTAACCTGACTGTAACAAGGTCTTTTTTATCCGCTTTCTAATATTTCCCTTCCCAGTAAGCAATAATCTATCCGAAAACCATCTTTCAAGCTTGGATAGATCCGAGCAATAATTAATAGGTTACTTTCTACCATTGATAAGTCGTTCATTCCATTATTTTATGGATGAAGCTGTTTTGTTGTTATAGCGAAAATGCTTACAATGTATAGTACAGTTTCGAATAATGAGTATACCTATTTCTAATGGAAGTATGACAGAAGCAAATAAATAGGAGAAAACAAGAAAACAAAAAACACCCTGCTCCAGGCGAATAGAGCAGGGTAATTGAAACAGTAAAGCATATAATAGTGTAACAGTTTTAAAGGTCGAATAGATTATAACATATAATTATAGGTGTAGCTAATAATAATTTGTTTAGTCATAAAGGTTCTATATCGTATAAAGTACATTGATTAAAGAGAGCGAGTTTTCTATAATTAAATGGATATATATGGAGGTGATATCCTGTTAGACCTGAGCTTACAAATAGTATAAGTGTTCGAGATTTTAAAGATTACTATTGATTAAAAGAAGAAGCTATTTCAGGTTCAAAGTTAGAGATTGCTAAACATATTGAAATGTATCTTAAAACAGGAGAAAAGAAAAAGCCGTCTAGAAAAGAAAAGTCCCATGCGAAACCAATAACCTCAGAAGAAGTTCTAAGCCTCGATACCACCATCAGAGAAAATCACCGTTGCAGACAAGAAGTAAGAGAGTTTTTTAAAACGGTGATCACTATCCTTAATTTTTATCTCATCTAACCTTTTTTAATTTTGAACTTATGATTATCACGAATCAATAATTTTGTATAGCTCGTTTACGTTTCTTTGAAACTCGAAAGAAATAGGTTTTACATCATGTTTATTAGTTCGATTGTGTTATCTCAAAAAATATGAATATAAGGAGCTTGTACATGATTTCCTTTCCTAAGCCAGATGTAGAACTATTACTGCGAACTGTTTCAATTAATGATTTTACTGTCAGCCCCAATGAGAAACAGATTATCATCAGCACCAATATAAGTGGAAAATATAATCTTTGGGCCATGAATATGCCTAATGCTTTTCCCTATCGTCTGACATTTAATGATCAACCATCTGAGTATTTGCTTTATGATAAAAAAGGAAGATTTGTACTAGCTGGTTTTGATCACGACGGCGACGAAAATACTCAATTTTATGCTATGCCAACGTATGGCGGTACCCTGAAGAAAATAGTTTATCAAGAGAATACACGTAATTTTCATCCTTTCTTATCGAAGGATGGTGAGAAATTATACTATACATCTTCCAAAGATAATATATCTTTCCTCAATAGTTATTGCTTACAGTTGAATACAGGAGAAGAGACCATGGTATTGGAAGGGAGTGAAAGTACTACAATATTGGCGGAAGTAAGTGAAGATGAATTCGCTATTCTCTATACGAAGCAATTTTCTAATACCAATATGCTTTATTATGTAAAAAAAGCCGATGAACATATTTTACTGACTCCGCCAACAGAAAATGAGCATACTGTTAGTGATGCCGTTATTGTTTCGGAAACTGAGGTCTATTTAGTCACGGATTATGATGCAGATTTTTCTTATTTAGCAAGCTTTAATTTAGAAACGAGGGAGTTTATTAAACTTAAAGAATTGCCGCAGGAGAGCTTTACAAAACTTATATATGATCAGAAAAACAAAATCTTATACATAACCTCTGAAAAAGGAGTAAAGGATTATTTATACGCCTATCATCTACAGAATCAAAGATGGCTAAAATTGAACCCTCCATGTGACCTTATAACGAAAAAGATGGTTGCAAATTCAGGTTCCCTCTACTTGCTTGGTAAAATTTCTATCAAGCCTGCGAATTTATATAAGCTAAGAGGGGATGATGAATGGAACTCAATTACTGAAAATACCATAGTGGGCTTACAAGCAGAGGAATTAGTTGAACCGGACATAATAACGTATCCATCTTTTGATGGTCTCCCAATTGAAGCTTTATTCTATAAAGCAAAACCGGAATACGATAAAGGAGAAATGATACTGTGGCCGCATGGGGGTCCGCAGCATGCAGTACGAAAGTCTTGCAACCCATTATTCCAGTATCTATTAAATAATGGCTATAGTATTTTTGCACCGAACTTCCGGGGTTCTACAGGATATGGATTGGCTTTTACTAAAATGGTGGAGCGTGCCTGGGGAGCAGGAGCCCGTTTAGATAATATTGCTGGTCTGGATTGGTTAATTGAACAAGGGCATGCAAAGAAAGGTAATATTTTCTTAATGGGAGGCAGTTATGGCGGCTATATGTCCTTGCTTTTACATGGACGCCATGCTGAATATTTTAAAGCAGTAGTAGATATTTTCGGTCCATCTAATTTATTTTCCTTTGTCGATTCAGTTCCGGAGGATTGGAAACCAATCATGGATGCTTGGGTTGGCCATCCGGAAAAAGATCGAGATAAATTGGTTGAATACTCTCCTGTAACCTATCTTGAACAAATGACAAAACCAATGCTTGTTATTCAGGGTGCCAATGATCCGAGGGTAGTAAAGGCGGAATCCGATCAAATTGTACAGTCTCTTAAGGACAAGGGGAGGGATATTTTCTATATGGTGATGGAAGATGAAGGACACGGGTTTGCTAAGAAAGAAAACGAAATCGCTGTGTATCGCAGGATTTTAGCTTTTTTTGAAGAGCATCGGCATAGTGTGGTGAAGGCTTAGTTATTTACATTATCAGTACTCAGGAAACATAAAGGGCTGGGCAAAATCATTAAAATGATTTTAGCCCAGCCCTTTTTACGTATTAGTTTATTGGTGCTGCTTCTTTTACGGAAGCGATGGTAAATGTAGTCTGTTGGCTTCCCAACATAGGAGAGTCTTGTTTAGCTGCATCGGGTTTGCCTTCTGGACGTTGGTGTGCTTTTTTGAAGGCATCACTGTTTTTCCAGGCAAGGAAGCTTTCTTCATCTTCCCAGTACATATTAACGCTCATCTCATCGTATTCTGTTAACCCTTGTGTCAGTAATACTTCTACTTTAACAAATCCTTTGAATTTATCTAATTCGTTTCCGGAAGTAAAACGGCCAGCCATTTTTTCTGCGAAACCTGGTTTTGTTTTAATTTTGTTTTGAACGATAATCATAGAATCATTCTCCTTTTTATTTGTTTCTGGGAATATCTCAGATTACTTCTTTAAATCATTCTTGCACTCTTATTATATACCCTTTCCGAAAATTTCAAATTTATTATGCTTTGTGGTTTGTCAATTTTTTATCCCCGATGCTTAAAATAATGGCCTATTCCAAGTTTGTTGATTTTTGAAGGAAGGGGAGAAGGTGGGGTTGTACCTTATCATATTTACGAATCAGTAAAATTGGAATATTCTATACATAAGTGAATGTACAAAAAGGGAGTGGGAAGAAAATTAGATGATCTTATCCATTAATCTGGCTATTCGTTTTTTAATTGAACTGGCTGTTCTTATATCTGTCGGTTATTGGGGATTCACAATTGACGAACATTGGCTAATGAAAGGTCTCGCCGGCATTGGAACTCCATTTTTGCTTGCTGTTTTGTGGGGATTATTTGTTGCTCCTAAAGCGAATTTTTCAATTTCTTCCCCGGGGAAAATAGGGATAGAAGTAGTTATCTTTTTGTTCGGTGTAGGGGCTGTATATTCCCGCTTTGGTAAAATAGCTGCTACTGTATTTGCTATCATGATGCTGCTCAATTCTTTCTATGTTCATTTCAATAGTAATTCTTCACAAAAGAATCATCTATAGCAATCTAAAACAGTTTACCGAGAAAAAATCCTGATGGGATTTTCGAACGGAAAGCTGTTTTTTTCTTTTTTCGGTTGATGTGTGTAGTTTTCTCTTAATTCATTCACAGAATCTAAGTATTTGCACTCTTACGCAGCTCTATACATAAATTGTAAATAATTTTCCGTTGAACACGAACGTATATTCGCGTATCATTAAGGATATAATAAACACGAACATACATTCTTATTTGGGGAAGGTTTTAATATGATTGATTACAGTACTTTGCCGCACCATTATGTCATGTGTGTGGATATGAAAAGTTTTTTTGCCAGTTGTTCAGCAGTGATGATGGGGTTGGATCCACTTGAATGTTATTTGGCTGTGGTCAGTGACACGGAACGGAGCGGCAGTGTCGTGTTGGCTTCATCGCCCAAAATGAAGAAAGAGTTTGGCATTAAGACGGGGTCGAGGTTATTTGAGATTCCGGATGATCCGCGCATTATAAAAGTTAATCCCAAAATGGCTACGTATTTGCGTATCTCTACTGAAATCAGCCGTTTATTTAATCGGTATGTACCTAAAAGTGCCATTCATACGTACAGTGTCGATGAAAGCTTCTTAAAAGTGGACGGTACCACCCGCCTATGGGGTGATATTGTTGAAATAGCTGAAAAAATTAAGGATGAAATCGATCGGGAGTTTCAGCTCCCCTGCGCGATTGGTATTGGCCCGAATATGCTGCTTGCCAAGCTGTGTCTTGATTTGGAAGCCAAGAAAAAGGGAATCGCCCAGTGGACCTATGAGGATGTACCTGAAAAATTATGGCCTTTATCCCCTTTGAGCGAAATGTGGGGAATTGGCAAGCCATTGGAAAAAAAGTTGAATGGAATGGGGATTTTTTCGATTGGTCAATTGGCGCGCTATGACTTGGCGGCACTTGAAAAAAAGTTTGGTGTGATGGGCAACCAATTGTATCATCATGCCTGGGGTGTTGATTTATCTGATATTGGAGCGCCCATTATGGAAGGGCAAATCAGCTTTGGAAAAGGGCAGGTTTTACTTCGGGATTATAAAAAGCCTGAGGAAATAAAACACGTCATTCTGGAAATGTGTGAGGAAGTAGCCAGAAGAACACGTGCAAGCAGGATGGCTGGACGAACGGTCAGTTTAGGGATTTATTACAGTCAGGATGAATTTGGAGGAGGATTTCATCGTTCTATTACAAGAGAGACACCGACCAATATTACGATGGATATTTATGAAATGTGCTTAACATTGTTTGAACGATTTTACACTGGTAAGACTGTCAGAAAGATTTCTATTACACTTTCGAATGTTATTCCGGACCAGGAGATGCAAATCAGTCTATTTGATCAGGATGGCTGGCGCAGGCGAGAACTTGGCTTTGTGATGGATCGAATGCGCAAAAAATATGGATCCAATGCGATTTTGCGCGCCGTATCGTATACAGAGGCGGGCACGGCTAAGCATCGAAGTACATTGGTTGGAGGACATAGAGCATAACAGTCAAGTGAAACGGAGGGTGCCTGGAAATGATTCGAGATCGCGGGAAAATAAAATGGACATCCATGATGCTGCCGGAGCATGTGACGATGCTCAGGGAATGGGCACATGAGGATAGCTATGAAACAAGAAATGAGCTGGATGAACAGCAAATGGAAGCAATCAATGGGGTTATTATGGAGGCTATGGAATATGGGAAGCCTGTTAGGGTTCGGTATTACCGTACAGCCAGTCGCCGGTATCAGACAGTGGAGGGTCATATTCATTATTGCAATGAACAAGCTCGAAAGCTCCATATTATTGATGAGAATGGAGCTGTTTGCTTTGTTTTTTATCAGGAGCTTATGGATGTACAACTAAAAAATTGATGGTCAAGCAATTCCTTGTCAGCTTATTCATATGTTGATTATGATTATATTTAAATTAGTCCAAAACAAATTATATTACCCCATTTAGGAAGAATGAAAACAAATATTAGACAAATTACCATAAAAAGTTTAGTATATGTATAGACAGAGACATAGAAAAAGAAAAAAAGCAGATAATGAGTTTTAGCATTGCTTGCCGTTCTGATAACTTGCCATGGATATCAAAACAAAAGGGGTAAAAGAAAATGGAAAAAGAAAAATACAGCACAATTTATCAAGCACCTTATGGAATGGTTATAGGTGAGCTAAAAAAAGAGATGACTAAAGAAGACGCTGTAGCGTTAGGGCAAAAATATTGTGCTGAGAATGGCTTTAATTATAAAGGTACGTATTGTGGCGATGAAGCGGTAGCGGCCTTACAAAATTTAATACAAAAACATACAAAAGCAGTTCATTAAGCTGAACTTTGAGGCAGTATTCCCTGAATACTGTCTTTCTTTATTCGGATGTACCTTGTTAGGTTTACCATTTGTACAAAATCGGGAACTTAGGGGATATATAGAAAGAAAGCATGGTGAGCAATAATGGATATTAAATGGACAGACGCAGCTTTAGAAAAGGTAAAAGACAAACTGCCAAATAAAGAAGGCGTTTTTTGTTTAAAGTATGAAACAGAAGGTTGCGGCTGCGTAGTGAGCGGTGTAACCAATTTATACTTTGTTACAGAGACGGATTCACAAGAAGTAAAATGGGAAACCAATGCCTATCCGGTATATTTAAATAAATATCATGAAATCTTTTTAGATGAAAAGCTCATTATTGATTTTTCAAGCAGTACAAATAGCTTTCAGCTGAAAAGTCCCAATCAGTATTTAAACCCAATGATGAACGTGATTATTTAATAGGCTCGATAAGGAGCATAAAAGGTTCAGTCAGAAATTTTGACTGAACCTTTTTTTAAACGAAAGCAAAGGGAAATCCCACTCATTTTTTTGTATAAAACACCTTAGAAATTAGCAGTCCAATTATGCCAAGTATGATGAATAATATTGCTTTCCAAACTACATCTATACCTGATAGGTCGTAGAAAGTAACTTTTAATAGCGTAATAAACAGAAATAGTAAGCCGATGTTTTTCCAAACTTTTTCTTTAAAGTAACTAAATAATCCGTATGTTACTCCAACGATAATGATCCAAGATAATGACAAACTGATATTCATAATCATTAAAGAGGAACCATCTGTGAAATAGTATGCCATTTTGCTTATAAAGACGATCAGCAATACTTCTATTATATAGGGTAAGGTGGATTTTATTATATTTCTGTTGATGATTTTTGTCATTGCTTCTTTTATGTAGAGAACAAAGAAGAAGCTGATTATGATTATCCATACGACAACAGTTTCTAGTGATAGCATAGATCCCGGCTTGTCGAATAATTGTACTAATACGGATAATAGCAGTATTATGCTACCTATTGTCCCTAAAATACTCTTCCTTATTTGAGCAAAATAGTAAACTAGTATGGCTTGCATGGTAAAGAGGATTAATTTTGATGATGGATTAATCACTATATCGTTTAGCAGTATAAATATGTAGAACATCGAAATAACAAAGAAAATGTTTTTTAGTTCAGTATGATTTTTATTTTTCGCGTAACTAAGCAAAGAATATACGATGGCCATAATGGAATAGAAAGTGTATTGGCTTGGTGTTCGATCAAACACATCAACGCCGATTAAGAGCATGAATAACGAACCGATCGTGATAGCTGGAATATACATATTTTTATCAAATATGTTGGTTGTTCTAAATGTCAAATAAATAATAAAGAAATGCTGAATAGCGATCGTTAGGAACGTTAAGATTGAAATTTCCCCACTGCCTACTATTCCAAAAAATAATACAGTGAACATAAATGCATAGTTTGCCACATTCCAAGTGATTTTATATTGTCCTCTAAGAGATTCTAGTATTAATCCTATAAATACGGCAGTTTCGTATGCATAAAATACATATTCATTCCCTTTGTCTCCTGCAAATAGGAAGGGGTAAAAATAAGCACCTACTCCAATAATGGTAAGCAAGGATTGAGATTTGTATTTTCTTGATAGATAAACTCCTATATATATTCCGAGCGCTAATAAACATACAGTCACATAGAATGGGATAATGTGGTACAAAACATTACCGGAGAAGACAGATATAAGATAAACAATTATACTTCCGCCTAACAATACTATTCCTAACGTATTCTTCGCCTTTTTATATTGTTTTTCTCCAATTATATATAAAAATCCAGCCAATAAGAAACCAACTATTACACGAACCACGGGATTGATCCATCCGTTTTCAGATGCTGCCATAAAAGCCCAAATAACACCTAAAATAAAAACGAATATAAATATTCTAGGTAACCAAGTTGAAATCATCGCTTCAAAGCTGATTAATTCTTTTTCTGGTTTTATTTCAGGTTTTTTGTAATTTCTTTTTATCTCAGCCTTTTCACTTTTGTTTTCCACATTAAGATTAACTTCATTATGTATGGTCCTTAACTCTTTTTTTAACTCCACTAACTCTTCTTCCATATATCTTATTCGTTTGGATAAATCATAAATTTTATCGTCCAACTGTTCCATCTCTTCTCTGTTTAATCATTTATACACCTCAAAATTCTGATTTATCAATATTCTTCCTTCCTTATTATACCAATATTCTTACCGTAAACATATGCTAAAAGATGGCGGGTATTATCATTCAATCTTAATGTTATTTACGTTTCGCATCCTAATGTACTTATTTTAATCTTCTCTTTTTCACTATATAGGTCTAACGGTATGGAAAAAGTACCTTTAAATGTTCAGATTATTGTGTTAATATTAATCATCTTTAAATGGAATTTTATGGGAGGTTTGGTATGTTAGTCTTTGTCCCGGTTGGTTTAGGTGTAATTAGTGGTCTGATCCTTATTGCTATAACTTATTTTCTTAAGAAATATCAAAGCTCTTATGTAAAAATCCCACCTTTTTTATCCCTAATAACTTCTATTGTTATTTTGATCATTAGCTTTCAAGTAAGAGGTTTTGAAGGTGCTACATACGGAATACTTGCAATTACTCTTCTATTTTTCACACCATTTATCTTTGCTATGTCTTCTATAGGCAAAAAAAAGGATGCATTCTTGTAAACAATGATTAACAATTTTTTTAATAAATTGTTAGACGTTGAGGGTAAATGTATTTAAACAAACAGGGCGTTAATCTATGGAGGATTAGTGCCTTTTTGTGTTGAATTTCTAATGGAAGTAGGGGCAGGTTAGCACTAAAGGAACTACAATAAAAAAATGTATATAAAAACCGATAAATGGTTTAATCCGAGGAGATTTTTTAATACTCACTGCGGTGGAACGATGAAAGATCAAATTCAAATAAACAGTCCACCTCCGTCTTTCACAGGATTTTCTATACATCCACGTATAAAGAGATGTTTCTCGTCACAAATCATCATTCATCTTTTTATAATGGGCTTATAATTGGCTTGGTAAAGATCAATGAAGTATCAAACCAACAGGGCTTTATAAAAGTACTCATAAGATAGGATATAAAAGGAGATTCTAAATAATAGAATTGCTTTTTCGATAAGGACAATTTTCAGTGCGGGTATGTACCAAAATGGTAATTATATTTGAGGAGATGTGATAAATGTTTGGTATTTTACTTTTGATTTTGGGCTTGGCGGCGTATCTATATTTTAAGCGTCAAAAAGAAAGCCCGGTAAATCGAAATCAACAAACGACGCGTGAGGCTGAACCAATAAAACAACAAACTATACAGACCGTTATGCCGCTAAAAAATGAGACTGCACAGGACGCTGAAATCTTAAAACAAGAGCAATCGCCCATTGAACCTATTGAATCTGTTGAACAATCAAGTCCGATTGAAAAGTTGGAAAAAGAAACTGTCACTATTACATTTTCAGATGGAACAACCAAGGAATATAACCTTAACTTAACACTTAATAATGACGCCCATATTTGCTTGTTATCAGACGGCGGGAAAACGTATCATACACACGTTAATTGTTTTAAAAACTGGCCTGCTGAATACCAAGAAAATTTTAAAGGATGGAAAGCAATAACAACAGATGAAGCAGAAAAAATGGGCTATAGAAAATGCAACTATTGTAATAAAGCTGATAGAACAGAATGGGACTATTACAAGGACAGTAAACCCCTTAAAACTTTCACTGTCACTCATAGGGATGAATTTGCTATCACAGAGATTTATAACGTAGGTAATGAAGTAAATACGGGCTATGATTTTGAAAAGGACAAAGACACGTTAGAAATAGACTATGAAGAAATTTGTTATATGCCAAAAAGCGCACGAGATTTCTTTGATGAGAATTACGGCGATTATAAGATGTTTGTGTTAGATGTGTATGAAAATGACACTGGAAAAGTGAAGCTTAAGATTGGAATATTTGAGTAATTAGTATAATTGATGAAAAAGCATTAAACCGCCTAATCTATAGGCGGTTTTTTTAATTGGTATTGTTGTTACCAATGTCAAATTAAAATAGAACATATCCTTGGTCAACCTTATTTAGTTGAATAACGAGTTAAATGAAAAATTAATCCTTACGAAAACAACCATCAAAAAAGTGCCCCCATTAGAAGAAAGGGGGCACATGTGCTTTGAGAAATGAATCGATTACTTTTTCATAAGCTTCGGGATTGGTATTGTAGGACTGAGCATGCTGGCCTTTTTCGGCAAGATACAGTTGTTTCGGTCCTTTTTTGGCTTGATATAATTCCTCGCTCATAGATGGAGGGATATAAACATCCTCTAGACTGTGGATAAACAGGACTGGACTTTCTATATTCTCCACTGCTTTTAAGGGAGAAACTTCTTTGAATGAATAACCATCTCTCCGTTTAAGCCACCAATCACCAAAGGGGAGGACCATCCATTTTGGAAGATGAAAATCTTCTTTTAGTCGGTAAGCAATTTGTTCCGAGAATTCGGAGAATGGGCAATCCGCTATATAAAAATCAGCTCCATCCTCAACGGTGCCGGCATAAAGCAGAAGCGTGACCGCACCCATCGATTCACCGTGGATACCAAGCAAAATATCATGACCCTTTTGAGCCTTTAATTCATTTACGATAGCGGCAAGATCATCTTTTTCATAATACCCATAGCTGCTTGTTTTTCCTTCCGAATCACCATGGCGGCGATGGTCATAAATAACGGTGTTAAATCCTTTTTTGGCAAATAAATTGACATAGCGAATGGAATTCCACTTATTTTCAGTGATTCCGTGCGCAATGATCATCCATTTTTTTGATTCTTTATGTGGTTCTGTAAATATGGCATGAATTCGGTATCCGTGTTTGGACTGAATCCATTTCTCCTCCTGAGGCAGTTTTTGAAAGGAAGCAATGTCAAAACGGCCTGCCTCGATTTCACGTTTCCGAACGACCTCGACATCTTTTCGTTTCATATACATCAGCATGTTAGAGAAGAATACGCCAATTCCAATTATGTATGCAGTCATGACACCGAAGATAAAATACCATCTTTTCTTTTTCAAATGAGACCCTCCAAAAACACATTATCATCTTTTAGTTTACCATTCTGAAAAGAAAACAAACAAAGAAATTATAGGCAGATTCACAAACGAAAAAACCCTATATTGCTATAGGGATAGGTACTATTGTTTAATTATTGTTTAACAGCATGTATCAGCCAGACAAATGTATTAAGCTGTTCAAAGGTTACGTGAAATTGATGCTTTTCCAGTATTGATTTCATGTAAGGAATTGTGGTGTAATATTCGGTTTGTAAATCCTCTGCTAAGCGATCAAACTTGTTGTTCACCGCTTGATCAATGACGGTTTGTTTATCCTCGTTTGTTAAAAAAATTGTATCCGCAAATACGATCTTTCCACCTGATTGAAGGATGGTGGAGTACAGGGCAAAAGCTTTCTCCTTTTCCTCATCGGTTAGATGGTGGAATGCATATGTGCTAACGAATGTGTCCACACCATCTTTTTCTACCGGAAAGTGAAAGAAATCACCATCTACAATAGATAAGGACCCCAACTTTCTCTGTGCCTTTTTCCTCATTTCAGTAGAAGGCTCGATTCCAAGAACTTGGTTACCTTTTTCGAGTATGCGTGAGGTCAAATTACCTGTTCCTACTCCGAATTCGATTACAGACCCTTCCGCATGGGAAGCAACTGTATCAAGAATATGATCATAATTCAAAAAAACATCGGCATATTGATCGTCAGAACCGGATACCGTTTCATCATAATTAGCTGCCCATTCATCAAATAGCTGGTCAAACTCTCTGCCCATCATATCCCTCCTCTATATTCGCATTAATCTTATCATATTAATATGAATAATATGATTGCAAAGTTACATATTTTACCTAATTTTAATGAAAGTTAACAAAGTTTAACAGTGAATAATAAGTCAAACATTCCTGACTTCCTCTGGCTGAACGATTATAATAAAAAGAAAAAAGGAGCTATAATCCATGATGAAACATAAACCATCCAAGAAAAAAGATGACAGCTCAATTAGCTTGGGAGATCTACTTAATCAAGATATTTTGAGCCAGTTGCAGAACAAAAAAGGTGAATTAAAGGAAGAAGAACAGCGTCGAATACAGCAAATGGAAAAACAAAAGCGCGAGGAACGAAAACGCCGCGAGAAAAATAAGAGCTTTGAAGAGCTTCTAAATGAAAGTAACCTGAATTGGAAACAATTTAAAGATTGAAAGTCTGAATGAGAACCACCTGAAAAAAATGGCGGTTCTTTTTTATTTTCAAGGAAACTTCTGTATACAATTGGTTAGTTTTATGGAGGGTAATCAGTCGCGAACCGGCGAAGGGGCATTCCTTGATTTTCCTCCTGTCATTTTATGTACGAAAAATTTCATAAGTTTCCTCCATGATTCAACTTTAGAAAAATTTGATATAGCCGATATACATAATGGTAAGATATGTTAGTTGTTCGTAGGGGGATTAGAGAGATGAATATCAGGAAAAAAATCGTATCAACCTTTATCAGTGTTACTGTTTTAAGTTTAATAGTTGCCGCTTTTCTTGCTTATAATATGTATTCAAATGAAAGACGCGTTCAGAATATAAACAAAGTTTCATTAGAAATCGTTTTACTTACAGATCAAATGAAAGTTAATGTTGTTCAGGTGCAGCAGGTATTTAAAGGAATCAGTGCTACTAGAGGGGCGGATACCATCGATACCTATTCATTGGCCGAAACGTATGCAAAAGAATTTAATGGTCATGCGGAGGAATTAAAAGAAATGGGTGTAACTCCTAAGCAATTGGATACCCTAACGGATTCCTTTGCTGACTTTTATCAATCCGGACAGTTCATGGCTGAGAATTTTATTGATAAAGGGGCAGAGGCTGGGAATGAAGCCAAAGGAGATTTTACTCAATTTGAACACGCTATGGAAAAGCAAATAGGTGACCTGCAGAAACAGGCTGTTGACGAAATCCATGAAGAGATGGATCAAGTAACAGAACAGACAAAGACGGCATTATGGACGGCGTTAACGGTGTTTATTATAAACTTAACGATTGGCTATACACTGGTGTATAGAGTGACACGCCCGGTTACTCGGGGTATTGAAAATTTATCAAAACAAGTTATGTGGATTACTAAAGGCGATTTGACAGTACCTATTGTATCTGAAACAAAGGATGAAGTGGGAACGCTTGCTTCAGGAATGGAGAAGATGCGAACAGAGCTAGTGCATTTAATCGATGCCATAAAAGAATCCTCTAAGAAAATTCATACCAATACCGTTAAAATGGCGGAGGGGACCCGGCAAACAGGCATAGCTGCCAATCAGATTGCCACCACTGTTTCGTACATCGCTAATGGGATTGATACTCAATCATATAAAACAAACCATATCTTTGAGACTATGGTAAATATCACGAAACAGGTGGAAACAGGAACCTACTTTACAAAAGAAACATTGGGCAATGCCGAAGAATCAGCTGTGATAGCAAAGGATGGGCAAGTAATGATTCTAGAAGGCATTCAGGTATTGGTAGCACTTGGTGATGATATTGCTCACGCAAATGACCAAGTTAAGCATTTAGGTGAACGAGCTAACGAAATCGAAAACATCATTCGATTTATAACCGATATTTCGGCACAAACGAATCTGTTAGCTCTTAATGCCGCCATTGAAGCTGCAAGAGCAGGAGAGCAGGGGAAAGGCTTTGCTGTGGTGGCAGAGGAAGTTCGTAAGCTGGCTGAACAGACAAATAAAGCCACTAAAGAGATCAGGCAGTTAATTAATAAAATTCAACAAGACACCTTTGATACCATGAACGTTATGGATAACAATTTAAATCAGTTCCGTACTCAAGTCGATACAGTAATCAAAGGCAGCAGTACACTCACCATCATAAATGATAAGGTTGGGGATACAAAGAATCACTTAGAGAAGTTAACAGCATCTTTTCAAATGATTAATGAAGATGTTAAGAGAGTCGAAGGAATGATTGAAGAGACCTCTACAACCATTCAGGAATCGGCAGCCTCTGCAGAAGAAGTTTCTGCATCCGCTGAGGAACAGAATGGCATGGTAAAAGAGACCGTAGTCTATGCGAATGGATTAGCTGAAATTACAAATGAGCTGGTTGCTCTGACAGGGAAATTTAAGACGGAGAAATCACTCGAAAATTAATAGGAGGCCTCATCACTAAAATAAGGTGATGGGGCTTTTTATATAGGTTACTGAAAAACGTTAGATGATGAAAGATTATTTCCTCCTATACTACTAACCATTAGGCCGTTGATTCATATACTGTTACTGACTTATGCAGATAGAAGGTGAACCGGATTGCTGACGGCAAAGATTGGAGATCATCGCTGGGAATGGTTTGGAGAGTTGGAGCGATATTTCAACCGTTTTCGTACAAACATTATTGGAATTGACAAAACCTTTTTAACCCCCTATGGAGAAAAGCCGATCATCTATGCGGATTGGACAGCGAGTGGAAGGCTGTATAAACCGATTGAGGATAAAATCACCACAGAATTCGGTCCATTTATGGCCAATACGCATACAGAATCCAACCAAACAGGTTCATTCATGACGAATGCCTATCTTCATGCAAAAAGAATCATAAAAAAGCATGTAAACGCTGGTCCGGATGATGTTATTCTCCTTGATGGCTTTGGGATGACTTCAGTCATTAACAAATTCCAACGGATACTTGGCTTGCGCATTTCAGAAAAATGGGAATCCAGAATCGGTCTAAGACCAGAGGATAGGCCGGTGGTCTTTATCACACATCGCGAACATCATTCCAACCATACCTCTTGGCTAGAGACGATTTCAGATGTGGTTATACTGGAACCTGATGCGGATGGAGATATCTGTCCAGAACAATTGGATAAACAGTTAAAAATGTATTCAAACAGACCCATGAAAATTGGCGCATTTACGGCATGCTCCAATGTAACGGGACTAATTACCCCTTATTATGAGCTGGCAAGTGTGATGCATAAACATGGGGGCATCTGCATGGTTGACTTTGCTGCATGTGCTCCATATGTAAGGATGGATATGCATCCCGAAAATCCTGACAAACAGCTGGATGTTATTTATTTTTCGCCGCATAAATTTCTGGGGGGACCAGGTACGAGTGGCATTCTTATTTTTAATAAACATCTTTATCACAATCATATCCCTGATCATCCGGGGGGAGGTACCGTCAAATGGACGAATCCCTGGGGGGAACATCTTTATTATGAGGAGATTGAGAAGCGGGAAGATGGAGGAACTCCCGGTATATTACAAGGTATTCGAACAGCCTTATGCATCAGGCTCAAGGAGGAAATGGGGGCAGAAAAAATGTTGGCAAGAGAGAAAGAATTGCTGTCCATTATTCTTCCGGGATTGTTATCTATACCTAAAGTGAATGTGCTTGAACCTGAGAAAGAAGAAAGGCTCGGCATTATTTCGTTTATGGTCCCGGGAGTTCATTATAATTTGATTGTCAAATTATTAAATGATCGTTTTGGAATACAGGTACGAGGCGGGTGTTCCTGTGCCGGTACGTATGGACATTACTTATTAAATATCTCCAAAGAGAGCTCTCACCAGATCATAGATTTGGTTAATCAAGGAGATTTAGCAGCCAAACCCGGATGGATCCGTTTTTCCATTCATCCAACGATGACGAATGCGGAAGCCTATCAATTTATTACGGCGATGAAATGGATTGTTGAAAATCTGGAAGAGTGGCAACAAGAATACGTGTATGATTCTAAAACGAATGATTATTTTTATTGTGACTATCACCGGGAAGATTTCGACTGGTTATTTTATGTATAGGGTGAACCTAAATCATTCCTGTAAAATAGGAGTCTGGCTATTCAGATAGAAAATAGCCAGACTCCAGTTTATTTAACGATGATTCTCATATTTATTTGCCTTAGTCAATGAACGTAATAATTCCAGTTCCTGGGTTGTTAGCGGACTGCTGTTTACAGCTTTTATATTTTCAAGTAATTGTTCGGCACTGCTTGCCCCCGGAATAACAGCGGCAACCGCCGGGGAAGCGAGTATATATTGGAAGGCCAGTTCATTCATGGAGCGATCCTTTACTTTTTCTTTAATCGATGGAAGTAAATTCTCAAGATCCGCATACGTGTAGTCCAAATAGCCATTTTCACGAATCGTATCGGAAGCCTTGTTCAACATTTCCTCAGATAAAAGGCCTTTTGCGACAGGACCTCTGGCGATTAAGCTGATTTGATTTTCCTGGAGGAGTGGCATCCATTCTTCCGGTCTTCGGTCGAGCAGGCTATATTGCATCATGACAGAAATAATGCCGGAGCGGTTTGCAAATTCCTTAATTACATTGGGACGGATGGATGAAATGCCGTACTCCCGTATATAGCCTTCCTTTTTCAATTCTTCGAAAGCAAATATGGTTTCATCAATCGGGTCATCCAGTGTACCGCCATGAAGCTGATATAAATCGATATAATCAGTCTGCAGGCGTTTCAGACTGTCCTTTACCGCTTGTTTAATGTGATTTGGAGAAGGGTCCCAGGACCATGATGTTTGCTCGCTGTTCCATCTGTTTCCTGCTTTTGTAGCGATGATCAATTGATCTCGATAGGGTTTAAGAACGTTTCCAACGATTTCTTCATTAAGGCCAAAATCATACAAATCAGCTGTATCAAAATAATTGATTCCATGCTCGATGGCTGTCTCCAATATAGTCCGGGCGTGTTGTTCATCTTTACCGAGAGACATGCACCCGAGCCCCATCTCTGTGACATAAAGATCTGATTTTCCAATTTGTCTCTTTTTCACAAGAAAAGCTCCTTCCGCTAGTTACAGTTTATTTAACTTTATTGTAATGGAAGGAAATGAATCCGTCATTTAATTTGGCGGACCGCCTGAAGCCAATCCTTTACATAAATATATTGATTCGCATATTCCTTTAATTTCGCCCTGACTTCCCAAGCTTTTCCGCTTAATATGATTTGATTGTCACTGATCCATACTTTCATAAGTCACCCCTTTGGACATGCTATATGGTAAAATGTATGAACAGAAGAATGCTTTTTAGAACAAAAGGAGAGATAGAAAGATGTACAAATACGAAGAAAAAACGATTAAATCAGAACCTATTTTTAAAGGAAGAATTCTGGATGTACGTGTAGACGAAGTACTTCTGCCAAATGGAAAGACTTCGACAAGAGAATTAATTAAACACCCAGGAGCTGTAGCAGTTATTGCTGTAACGAATGAAAATAAGCTGGTACTTGTTGAGCAATACCGCAAACCGATGGAAAAAGCGTTAGTGGAAATTCCGGCTGGTAAACTGGATGCTGGTGAAGATCCAAGAGATTGTGTCGTTCGTGAAATGGAAGAGGAAACAGGGTATGCCTGTGAATCCATCGAACATATCATATCTCTTTATACATCTCCTGGGTTTGCGGATGAGATTGTACATATTTATCTGGCTAAGGGCCTTTCTAAGAAAGAAAATGCGCGAGGCCTGGATGAGGACGAATTTGTGGATCTGATGGAAGTGACGTTGGAAGAGGCATTGCAACTGATTAAAGAAGAAAGAATTCAGGATGCCAAAACAGCCTACGCGGTTCAATATTTACAGCTCCAAGAGGCTTTATCTAAATAATGAAAACCTATTATGGGGATTTTCATATTCATGTAGGGAGAACAAAATCCGGTAAACCTGTCAAAATCACAGGAGCTAAGAGCCTGACGATCTCCAACATTCTTGAATATGCAGCAACGAGAAAAGGGTTGAATATGGTGGGCGTCATTGACTGCCATGTTCCTGAGGTGATTGAGGAATTAGAGGACTTAATCACAAAAGGGGATATGATAGAACTTGATGGGGGTGGTCTTCAACATAGGGATGGCACCGTTTTGATACCGGGCAGCGAAATCGAAATCAATGATGAAAACTGTCATGGGCCTATTCATGTGCTGGCTTATTTTCCCACTCTCGAAAAAATGAAGCTGTTTTCGGAATGGATTGGGTCAAGAGTGACCAATCATACACTCAGCTCACAGCGCATCTATGAACAGGCCACTGTTCTGCAAGAAAAAGTGAAGGAATTAAGTGGATTGTTTATCCCAGCTCACATTTTTACTCCCCATAAAAGCTTATATGGAAGAGGAGTCTTAAAAAGCTTAAGTGAAGTTTTGAATCCCGAGTGGATTGATGCTGTTGAACTGGGGCTGAGTGCAGATACCAGTATGGCCTCAAAGTTAAGTGAATTGAATCGCTATCCCTTTTTAACCAATAGCGATGCACATTCCTTACCGAAGCTGGCGCGTGAATATCAAAAACTTTCCCTTCTGGAACCTACCTTTACTGAATGGCATAAAGCTCTTCAACAAAAAGATGGGCGCACCATACTGGCTAACTACGGACTGAATCCGTATCTTGGTAAATATCATGAAACGGTTTGTGAGAATTGCAGTGAAACGCTTGCTGTTTATTCGGAGCGCTGTCCCTACTGTGGCTCTACTCATGTTACCCGGGGAGTAGCTGAGCGAATAGATGATCTTTCAGATGTATTGCTGGAAGATATTTTACAAGCTAGGCCTCTTTATATCCACCATATCCCGCTTGAGTTTATTCCGGGTCTCGGTCCGAAAACGTTAGAAAAGCTCGTTGCAGGATTTGGATCTGAAATGGCCGTGATTCATGAAGCGAGTTTGGACGACCTAAAGAAGGTGGTTCCCGAGAAAATAGCCTTACTCATTTATCAGGCACGATCCGGCACTCTTTCTTTACAAAAAGGCGGAGGCGGTACTTATGGCAAGGTCATTATGGATTAATTTAGAAAACGGCTGTGAATGCACAATTCACAGCCGTTTTCTATTTAGATATCATTTCTGGTTTTAGCGTAAATACATGTATTACGAAGAAAGGTACCTGTAGAATCATAGTTGTCGTGCCTTAATGTCCCCTCCAGTGTATAGCCTAATCCTTCCGGAATGCGTCTGGAGTTTATATTTTTTGGATCACACCGAATTTCCACCCGGTTAGCCATTAATTCATTGAATGTGAATGTTGTTAATACTTGAACTGCCTCCGTCATATACCCTTTTTTGGTATAGCGAGTATCCATCCAATATCCAATCTCAAACTTTCTTGTTTCCCAATTCATTCTATGTAAACCCGTTGAACCTAGGAAGACATCATCTTTTTTTCTCATCACATAAAGCCGGATATCTTCTCTTAAAATAAACTTTGCCTGTGCTCTTCGTAAATTTTCCTCAGTCTCCTCAATAGTTTGATCCTGCTGCGCCCAAGGCATCCAAAGTTTAAGCTCTTCTTTTGAAGCCAGTATGGCCTCATGGACCATTGGCCCGTCTCCCGCCTTGCATGTACGGAGATAAATTTGTTCTCCATCTATTCTTTCGGGGATGTTCAGTAAGATTGGATTCATTTCCAATTTCCTCCTATTGTGTAAATTACAGAGATTATATCACACTATTTGGACTAGTGAGAATTTTATTTTTACTAGAATACAATCTCTAGTAAATACATAGAATCTAGTAATTGAACCGGAGAGGAGTAAAGTCTTGTGAAAAAATCCTATAATAATAAAGCTTTGCTTTTTCATATTAAAAACCATTTATCCATTTTCATTTTTATTATGGTGCTATTTCTTATGGGGATTATTTTTGGAGCGATTATTGTTAATAGTCTGTCCTTAACGCAAAAGGAAGATTTGTTTTATTATCTATCTCAATTCTTTGGCGAGTTAAAGCAGGGGAAGGTCAGTGCTAGCAGTGAAATGTTCATTTATAGCTTTAAAGAGAATGCAAAGTTCATTATTTTAATGTGGATTTTGGGGATTTCGATTATTGGATTGCCGTTGATTTTAATTCTTCTTTTTATAAAAGGAATCGTAATTGGCTTTACTGTCGGTTTCCTAGTCAGCCAAACGGGGTGGCAGGGGTTTATGCTTGCTTGCGTTTCTGTTTTGCCTCAGAATATTATTCTTGTCCCTGTAACGATTTTTATGGCATCGTGCGCAGTCATTATTTCCATTAAAATGATTAAACGTCAATTTCTTAAATCAAGCCGTGAAAAGTTAAGGCCTTATTTCATGCAATATTCTATGTTGCTCGGAATGGCTTTATTATCCTTTATTGTTGCTGCCTTAGTTGAAACCTTTTTATCACCAGGGCTGATGAGAGCGGTTATTGATCATATGGGTTGAGAGTGATTATTAAATAATAATAACTATAGATAGTTGTTTATAATTATTATATTTTACATGGCCATTTTTTTTGCTATACTATAAATGGAGATGGAAGGCCGGACGGATAATCCCTTTTTTGCCTTCTCCCCATAATGTAAAGTGATATCTGGATAGATTTAGCGGCGAGGAGGAAAAAGGGTTGGAATCTAGAATCGATCGAATTAAAAAGCAATTGCATTCTTCAAGTTACAAGCTGACGCCGCAGCGAGAAGCCACGGTTAGAGTACTGCTCGAGAACGAAGAAGACCATTTAAGTGCAGAAGATGTTTATTTGCTTGTTAAAGAAAAAGCACCGGAAATCGGTTTAGCAACAGTATACAGAACACTTGAATTGCTTACTGAACTTAAAATTGTAGATAAAATAAATTTTGGTGATGGAGTTTCCCGTTATGATTTGCGACAAGAGGGAGCGGCACATTTTCATCATCATTTAGTCTGTATAGAATGTGGAGCAGTAGATGAAATCCTCGAGGATTTATTAGGAGACGTAGAACCGATAGTTGAACAGAAATTCAGATTCAAAATTAAGGATCATCGTCTGACATTCCACGGAATATGTCATCGCTGCCAAGATAAAAAAGAAGAGCCAGAGACAGCGGGTTCTGGAAATAATCATGCAAAATAAGCCTTTCCCTAATGGAAAGGTTTTATCTTTTGCTTCTAAAACTAAAGATGATATGTATAAAACATGTCCAATCAGGCATAAATTGATAAAAAAGCCTGGAGGATTAGAAAAACATGAGAAAGCTGATTAGATTATTTTGGCAAACAGGCAAAGTATTTATTATGTTTGTTGGCTTTACGATATTGTTTTATTTTGCTATTGTTTGGTTTAATGAGGAATATGAAAATCTTCATCGCTATGACGAGCCTAAAGGATCGGCAGTAAAGGTTTTTCAATCCATCAATGATGAAGGAGAGCCTGGATGGAGAGAAAGACTCTTTCTATTTTATTTAGATGGGGAGTAAATGAAAATGAAAGATTCATTGCAGGATTTTATCCATTACTTAACAATTGAAAAAGGGTTGGCTAAAAACACCCTTCTATCGTATAAACGAGATTTGGATTCCTATTATAAATTTTTAAAAAACCAACAACAAATAGAGGATTGGAAAGAAATTTCCCGTGTCCATATTGTCCAGTTCCTGTCTAAATTAAAGGATGAGGGCAAATCATCAAAAACGCTGGCACGTCATACCGCTTCTATTCGATCCTTTCATCAATTTTTATTAAGGGAACGCATTTCTGAGTCAGATCCATCTGTTCTCATTGAAAGCCCACAAACTCAAAAGTCATTGCCAAAAGTATTGAGCCAGGAAGAAACGGAAGCCTTGCTGAATGCACCTGATCCAACTGACACTTTCGGAATACGGGATAAGGCTATTTTAGAGTTGCTCTATGCCACTGGCATGCGGGTTAGTGAATTAATAGAATTAAATATTGATAATGTACATATTGAGATGGGATTTGTCCGTTGCATTGGGAAAGGGAATAAGGAACGAATCATACCGGTAGGAAAAATGGCTCTTGATTCGATCACCACATACCTGACATCGGGAAGACCTAAATTAGTCAACCAAAAGAATAGATCAGATGCTTTATTTTTAAATCATCACGGCGGACGCCTCAGTAGACAAGGGTTATGGAAGATAATAAAGAAACTATCCTTGAAAGCCGATATTCAAAAGTCCTTAACACCTCATACTCTTCGTCACTCATTTGCTACCCATTTACTGATGAATGGAGCAGATTTACGGGCTGTCCAAGAAATGCTCGGGCATGCTGATATATCGACTACTCAAATTTATACACATGTTACGAATGTCAGATTAAAGGATGTATACGGTAAATTTCATCCCCGCGCTTAAACGGGTGATTTGCGACCTGAATAAGGTGATTATGGCGGCTTCCTGTAGGAGAAGCTGTCTTTGTGATGAAGATCAGTCGGTGCTGATATAATCAGGAAGATCACTTGGATTTTTGAATATTAGGTGAATAACGAAAAATAAAACTATTAAATCTTGGTAAACTTAAATTGGCAACGTTTCCCGAGTGATGTAAAATAAAGAAGTCAGACCTCTGACGCCTGTAAATGATAGCTCTGGAATAAAGAACGATTATAGGCGTTTAGAAAGGGTAACCTACATATAAAAGAAGTTGGAGGTTTCAGTATGAGATTTAAACGAGTGTTTTTAACTGTAATGGATTCTGTTGGTATTGGTGAAGCGCCAGATGCAGAGAAATTTGGCGATAAGGGTTCAGATACACTTGGACATATAGCCGAAAGAATGAACGGATTGGACATGCCGGTCATGGGTAAATTAGGCTTGTCTAATATTAGAGAAATTAAAGGGATTCAAAAGGCCGATAAGCCAATGGCTTACTATACAAAAATGCAAGAAGCTTCCAATGGAAAAGATACAATGACAGGCCACTGGGAGATCATGGGTCTGCGTATTGATACACCATTCCGTGTATTCCCTGAAGGTTTCCCACCTGAATTAATTCAGGAACTGGAAGAAAAGAGCGGCAGAAAAATTATTGGGAATAAACCGGCAAGCGGTACAGAAATCCTCGTGGAATTGGGAGAAGAACATGTGAAAACGGGAGCATTAATCGTTTATACATCAGCTGATTCCGTTCTGCAAATCGCAGCTCATGAAGATGTAGTTCCTCTTGAAGAACTATATCGTATTTGTGAAATTGCCAGAGAAATGACTCTTCGTGAAGAATATATGGTAGGAAGAATTATTGCGCGTCCATTTGTTGGCGAGCCAGGTGATTTCAAACGTACGCCAAATCGCCACGATTATGCATTAAAACCATTTGGCCGCACGGTTATGAATGAGTTGAAAGATAGCAATCTTGATGTGATTTCAATCGGAAAAATTGCTGATATTTACGATGGTGAAGGAGTAACAAAAGCGCTTCGTACAACAAGCAATATGGACGGTATGGATAAGCAAGTTCAAACATTGGATATGGACTTTACGGGTTTAAGTTTCCTTAACCTAGTAGATTTTGATGCTTTATTTGGTCACAGACGCGATCCAATTGGATACGGTAAAGCATTGGAAGAGTATGATGGAAGATTGCAGGAAGTACTTGATAAAATGAAGGAAGATGATCTTCTTATCATTACAGCCGACCATGGTAATGACCCTGTTCATCCTGGAACAGACCATACAAGAGAATATGTTCCTTTACTCGTTTACTCCAAACAATTTACAGAAGGTAAAGAACTGCCAATTCGCACAACATTTGCTGACATTGGTGCAACAATAGCGGATAACTTCGGTGTGAAAATGCCTGAACATGGAGTAAGTTTCTTAAAGGAACTTAACTAAAAGGAGAGAACAGAATGTTTGAAAAAGTAAATGAAGCAGCAAAGCATATTTTAGAGGTATCTGGACAAAAGCCGGAACTGGGTTTAATTCTTGGTTCAGGACTTGGTGTATTAGCAGAAGAAATTGAAAATGCGACTGTGATCCCATACAGTGAAATTCCTCATTTCCCAGTATCTACAGTGGAAGGCCACGCTGGCCAACTTGTTGTTGGAACGCTGGGCGGCAAAACAGTGGCGGCAATGCAAGGGCGTTTCCATTACTATGAAGGATATTCCATGCAGGAAGTTACGTTCCCAGTACGTGTAATGAAGGCAATGGGAATGACACATATCCTTGTGACTAATGCTGCCGGCGGAGTCAATGAAAGCTTCACGCCTGGTGATTTAATGATTATCACTGATCATATTAATTATATGGGTGCACACCCGCTAATCGGACCAAATTACAAGGAATTTGGGCCAAGATTCCCGGATATGTCAAGTGCCTATACACGAGAACTTGTGCAGTTAGCAGAACAAGTGGCTTCCGAGCAAAATATTGCTATTCAAAAAGGTGTTTATGTTGGGTTTACAGGCCCTACTTATGAAACACCCGCAGAAGTCAGAATGGCTCGTATTTTAGGTGGGGATGCGGTTGGAATGTCTACAGTACCTGAAGTAATCGTGGCTGCTCACGGTGGTATGAAAGTGCTTGGCATCTCATGCATTACGAACATGGCTGCCGGAATCCTGGATCAGCCGTTGGCACACGATGAAGTCATTGAAACAACTGAAAAAGTAAAATCAACATTCTTGGCGTTGGTGAAAGCAATCGTTTCTGAAATGAAAATTGAAGCGTAAATAAATCATTTTTTATGATAGGGTTGCCGGGTGAGTCTTTTATAGACTTATCCGGCAATCCTTTTTTTGTGCCGTCTTTATTACAGACTATCGGGTTATCCTCCCTATCTGGTTTTTGTGAGAAGTCACGTTAAATAATGAAAAAATCATCGTTTAAAAGGGTTGCTATCATGGTGGCCTATTGCAATGGGCTTAATAAAAGCGGCCGGTATCTTCGCATATCACTTAAGAATAATACATAAAGAACTACACTGGTGGAGACCTGGTTGTCTTCATCTTTTCGCTATTTTAGATTCTTTTAAATTACTCTTAATGGTGAATGTTCGAGTGGATAGACATTTTAATTTACTTTTTGTATAAAAGTGTTCTTGTTGGTAAAACTGGAATTTATCATGAGTAGGAGGTCTGTCCATGAAACGGTATGTTTCAGCTTTATTAGTAATAGTGTTTACTTTAAGTATGTCCATTCCAACATTTGCAGCCGAAAAAATAAAAAAGGCAGAATTAGATTTAGCACCTAAAACGAAGTCAGCAATACTGATAGAAAAGGATACGGGTTCTGTTATATATGATAAAAATAAAGATGAGCGATTATCTCCGGCCAGTATGACGAAAGTCATGACTATGCTGTTAATCATGGAGGCTCTGGATCAAAAGCGAATAAGCATGAAAGATAAAGTTCGGACAAGCGAGTATGCTGCCTCAATGGGGGGTTCGCAAATATTCCTTGAACCGGGTGAGGAAATGACAGTTGAACAAATGTTAAGGGGAATTGCTATTGGTTCTGGGAATGATGCATCCGTTGCCATGGCTGAAAAGATTGCCGGGAGCGAAGAGGAATTCGTTAAGCGAATGAATGCAAAAGTGAATGACTTAGGCTTAAAGAACACTAAATTTCAAAACTGCACGGGGCTGCCGACAACAGACCATTACAGTTCAGCATTTGATATGGCGATGATAGCGAAAGAATTATTAAAGCATGAAGAAATTACGAATTTTACAAGTTTATATGAATCTTATTTACGTGAAGATACAGATAAAAAATTCTGGCTTGTGAATACAAACAAACTGGTGAAATTTTACCCTGGTGTGGATGGATTAAAAACAGGTTTTACACATCAAGCTAAATACTGCTTAACAGCAACGGCTAAAAAGGATAATTTGCGTGTCGTCGCGGTTGTATTTGGAGCAGAGAATCCAAAAGAGCGGAATTCTCAAGTGACTAAGATGCTTGATTACGCTTTTGCCAATTATCAATCAAGACCGGTTTATAAGAAGAATCAGCCGCTGGCTCTTTTGAAAATTGAAAAAGGCCAAATGAAAAAGGTGAGCCTGGTCACAGACGAAACTGTCTCTCTTTTAAATAAAAAAGGGGAAGAGAAGGTTAATATCCGTCCAAACATTGTTTTGAAAAAAGATGTACAGGCGCCGATTAAGAAAGGTCAGCAGCTTGGAACCTTAAAAATGATACAAGATGACAAAGTGATTTCAGAAACCTCCCTCATTGCATCACAAGATGTAAAACGGGCAAGTTGGTTAGACTTATATAAACGGTCATTCGGCATGTTTACCCATACCGGAGATGAATAACCATACATTTGCGAAAATAAACGAATTGAACGAGAATAGCACTAGTTTTGTCTTTAAGAAGGAATTGAAGTGGGCAAAAGCGAATTCACCACTATAAGACTTTGAAGGGGGCAATGACAAAGTGAGTTTAGAGATTGATATGAGAACAATTGAGGATATATTATGTATCCGCCTGCAGGGAGAACTCGATCATCATACGGCAGAAGATCTTAAGAATAAAGCATCTCAATTAATTGAAACAGGTGGCATCCGCCATATCATTTTAAATTTGGGTGAGTTAAGTTTCATGGATAGTTCAGGACTGGGCGTGATACTGGGAAGATACAAACAAATTCAGCAATTCGAAGGGGAAATGATTGTTTGTGCGATTTCACCGTCTGTCCAGAGGTTATTTGAAATGTCCGGAATGTTTAAAATACTTCGTCAAGAACCTTCAGAGGAAGCGGCTATACATGGATTGGGGGTAGCATGAAATGAAAAATGAAATGGCTATAGAATTTTCAGCATTAAGCCAGAATGAATCTTTTGCCCGAATTACAGTAGCAGCTTTTATTGCTCAATTAGACCCAACCCTTGATGAATTAACCGAAATTAAAACAGTAGTATCAGAAGCGGTTACCAACTCTATTATCCATGGATATGAAGGTGATTCTCTTGGGAAGATCTATATCACTGTCACCTTGGACCTAGAGGAAGAAACAGTAGAACTGACGGTTAGGGATGAAGGAATTGGTATCAGAGATATCGAAGAGGCCAGACAGCCGTTGTATACGACGAAGCCAGAATTGGAAAGGTCCGGAATGGGCTTTACCATTATGGAAAACTTTATGGATGAGATTTTTATTGAATCATCCAGAGGTGAAGGAACTGAGGTAAGGCTCATGAAAAATCTTTCTAAAAGCAAAGCTTTATGTAATTAAGGAGACTAATACAATGGATGTGGAAGTCAAAAAGGGTAAAAAGACCGCCCAGCTTAAGGACGAAGAGGTAAAGAAACTCATACTTCAAAGCCAGCAAGGTGACCAATTAGCTAGAGACGAAATCATCCAGAAAAACATGAGGCTTGTATGGTCAGTTGTACAAAGATTTCTTAACAGAGGATATGAACCGGATGACTTATTTCAAATCGGGTGTATTGGTTTAATGAAATCTGTAGATAAATTTGATTTATCCTATAATGTAAAATTTTCAACCTATGCAGTGCCAATGATTATTGGAGAGATTCAACGTTTCATTCGTGACGATGGCACGGTAAAAGTCAGCCGGTCATTAAAGGAAATGTCCAATAAAATCAGAAGAGCGAAGGATGAATTATCCAAGCAGTTTGGGCGAACGCCAACTATATCTGAAATCAGTGAGTATTTGGATCTAACGCCTGAGGAAGTTATTATGGCACAGGAGGCCAGCAGAACACCTTCTTCTATCCATGAAACAGTTTATGAAAACGATGGGGATCCCATTACATTGCTCGACCAAATCGCGGATAGTTCTGAGGCAAAATGGTTCGAAAAAATTGCTTTGAAAGAAGCAATTGCCTTATTGGATGAACGGGAAAAATTGATTGTCTATTTGCGTTATTATAAAGATCAAACCCAGACAGAGGTTGCAGAGCGGCTGGGCATCTCACAGGTACAGGTGTCCAGATTAGAAAAGAAGATCTTAAATCAAATGAAAGACCGTATGGACTAGAGTGCTGGTTCGTACGGTTTTTTTATTTTTAAAGACTTTCTATCTCTTTAAACTAATTTACGATTTTTGGTATGGTTCCTAATTATTCTAACCATACTATATATACATGTAAATCAGGAAATGGGGATGAACGTATTCATGGAGGAATGTGTGTATATCCGTTTAAAATATCGGGCTAAAATCTTACCCAATCATCCGATAAGACTTTCTGATATTGCCAATATCATTGGGACGGATCATGTTAAAGAAAAGGTTGGAAACCTAATCTTAGGTGAATTTTCAAAGAATAAAAATGTTTTTATTCTCGACGTAACGGATGTTCTCCAAGCGATTTTTCAGCATTTTCCCGAAATGAAAATGGACACCTTTGGTCCAACACAAACCATTGTAGAGGTAGAACGTACAAAGAAAAAAGTATCGAATCTTTTGTTTATTCTTGTGTGGATCGTTCTTTTTTTAGGGGCGGGTTTTGCGATTATGAATTTCCATGAGGATGTCAGCATGAGACTGCTGCATGAACGCCTCTATTATATGATTACGGGAAAACATTCGGCAAACCCTCTTGTGTTTCAGATACCCTATTCATTTGGACTGGGTATTGGAATGATTCTGTTCTTCAATCATATTTTCACGAAGAGATTAAATGATGAACCCAGTCCAATGGAAGTAGAGATGTTTAACTATCAGCAGGATTTAGATCAATACATTATTATGAATGAAAACAAACAAGCAATCACTCCTGTAAAAGATGACTGAGTTTGTTTTTGTACTGATAGTTGGATTCTCAGCTGGGGTTTCGGTTGGAGCCGGATATGTTGCTTTCCTGACTGTGCTTAATATTATCCCGAGACTTACACAGCTTACGAAGGTTCGTTCTGTCCATTATTTTGAAAGCGCCGTTATTCTCGGAGCAATTGGAGGAACCATATCCAGCTTATGGGATTTCTCATTTGGGGTAAGTCCTTTCATCCTTGCTGTCATGGGAGCATTTAGCGGTGTTTTTAATGGGATGCTGGCTGCAGCTCTGACGGAAGTATTAAACGTCTTTCCGATTTTGGCAAAAAGGATTGGGATGCAGGATCGAATCCTATATATCCTGATGGCACTTGTCCTCGGAAAAATAACCGGATCGCTATTTCAATGGATTATTTATAATCAATAAGCGTTAGAAGGCGGTGAAGAGTTGAAAGGGAAGAGAGATATTATCATCATCACAGATGGTGATGAATATGCAAAAAAAACAATTGAACATGTTGCAAAGGAAATCGGTGGCCGTTGCATTTCGGCCTCTTATGGAAATCCGTCAACCGTAGATGGACCTCGACTGATTAAACTCATTCAATCTGCTGCCTACGATCCGGTTTTGGTTATGTTTGATGACAGTGGTTTGGTCGGAGAAGGGACGGGTGAGAAGGTCATGAAATATGTGGCTGAACATCCGGCTGTCAATCTCCTTGGTATTATAGCGGTTGCTGCCAAGACGAAACAGGCTGAATGGACAAAAGTAGATGTTTGTATTGATCGTGAGGGTAATCTTACAGAATTTGGCGTTGATAAATTTGGAGTACCGGAAATGGATGTTAAACGAATCAATGGAGATACAGTCTATTCGATTGATTCCATTGATGCACCTATCGTGGTCGGAATTGGCGATATAGGCAAAATGTCAAAATACGATGACATAAAGATAGGAAGCCCTATTACATTAAGTGCCGTAAACCTTATTCTCGAAAGGAGTGGATACCATGCAGGCTAATCAGAAGCAGAAAACACCCATATCTACTGACTTACAGGCTGTAAAGCAATACATGGAGAAAAATGTAGGTCTCGGAGTAAGTTTTGATTTAGGAGTAAGGGAAATCCTCATTCGTGATACTATGATTCAAATTTATTATGTTAATGGACTATGTGATACAAGCTATATCATAGAGATTATGCAGACATTAACTGACATGAATGAACAAGAAGCGACTGACAAGGATGACCCCTCCATTTATGAACTGGTTAAAAACCGTATAGTAGACCAATCCGTTGTGGTCGTTCAAACGATGGATGAAATGGTGGATCAGGTTCTATCTGGGTTAATATCCGTTATTGTAGCAGGCAGCGGGAAAGCTCTTATTGTAGATGTAAGAAGTTATCCAGGAAGACAGCCCCAGGAACCGGACACAGAAAGAATCACACGTGGAGCAAGAGATGGATATGTAGAAAATATAATTATCAACACTGCACTGACACGCAGAAGGATACGCGATGAACGATTGCGGTTTGAAATTATGCGTGTTGGGGAACGCTCCAAAACAGATATTGCTATAGGATATATTGATGGGATTGCTAATCCAAAGCTCGTTAATATAATCCGGGATGAATTGAAATCTATCAAGATTGATGGATTGACCATGGCCGAAAAAACGGTTGAAGAATATCTGGTCAATCAAGGGTATAATCCTTATCCAATGGTTCGCTATACGGAGCGGGCTGATGTTGGAGCCAATCATTTACTTGAAGGGCATGTCCTTATTTATGTGGATACATCGCCAAGCATCATGATTACACCGACGACCTTTTTTCATCATGTACAGCATGCAGAGGAATACAGGCAGGCAGCTTCAGTGGGCACCATTCTTAGATGGTTCCGTTTTCTCGGTGTTTTTGCTTCTCTTTTTATATTGCCATTATGGTTATTATTTGTATTGGAACCCCATTTGCTTCCAGAAAGTATGAAGTTTATTGGGCCGCAAGAGGATGCTCATGTTCATATTCTATTACAGATTGCAGTAGCGGAAGTTGGAATCGAACTGCTTAGAATTGCGTCGATACATACACCTGCTCCTTTATCATCGGCTATGGGACTTATTGCTGCCGTCCTAATCGGTCAAATAGCCATTGATGTTGGCTGGATGGTGCCTGAGGTATTACTTTATGTAGCTATTGCATCGATTGGCAGTTTTGCCACTCCAAGTTTGGAACTTGGCTTGGCCAATAAATATATGCGCTACCTGATTTTAATTTTTACTGCTTTGTTCCATGTACCAGGGTATATGATTGCGAATACCCTTTTGATTTTTTTCCTAACCAGATTAAACACGTTATCTACACCTTATTTATGGCCATTTATTCCATTTGCACCCAAAGCCCTTTCGAATATTATTATAAGAAAACCGGTGCCTGGCAGGCATTTAAGACCGCGTTTCCTACATCCGGTCGATCGTACAAAATAATTCATTTTGAAGTTAAGACATTAGTGTGATAAAGTAGTTATACTATTCAAAAAACAGACAGCTTAAAAGCTGTCTTTCTTTTTTAACCTTCAAGGGGGAGATTTCATGCATTTTTACGGAACAGGGAAAATGAATGACCGGGGACATTTGGAAATTGGGGGAGTAGATACGGTTTCTCTGGCGGAGGAATATGGGACACCGCTGTACATATATGATGTAGCGTTAATTAGAGAACGGGCAAGAATGTTCAGGAATACTTTTCGTCAATTGGGAATTGGCGCCCAAGTGGCATACGCAAGTAAGGCCTTTTCTTCGATTGCGATGTTTCAGCTTGCTATAGAAGAGGGTTTATCATTAGATGTGGTATCTGCCGGTGAATTGTATACAGCCCTCCAGGCAGATTTTCCGGTTGAGCGAATTCATTTGCATGGAAATAATAAAAGTGTAGAAGAATTAAAAATGGCACTTGAAGTAGGGGTAGGGTGTATTGTCGTCGATAATTTTCATGAAATCGCTATTTTAGAAGATTTATGTAAAATGGAAAATAAAACATGTTCGATTCTTTTACGGGTAACTCCCGGAATTGAAGCCCATACTCATGATTATATTTTAACAGGGCAGGAGGATTCTAAATTCGGCTTTGATCTATGGAATGGCCAGGCTGAAAAAGCACTTCAAATGGTACTCGCAAGTAAGTGTTTTGAGGTATTGGGTATTCACTGCCATATAGGATCGCAAATCTTTGAGACCACTGGTTTTATTTTGGCTGCTAAAAAGATCAGTGAACAAATCGCAAATTGGAACCAAACATATGGATACTCTCCAAAGGTATTAAATTTAGGTGGTGGTTTTGGCATCCGTTATACGGAAGAGGACGAACCCATTCCGGTCGCTCGTTATGTAGAGGAAATTGTAAGAGAAGTAAAATCTGATTTTGAAGAAGCTGGACTGTCTATGCCAGAAATTTGGATTGAGCCTGGCCGGTCGTTAGTTGGGGATGCGGGAACAACCATTTATGAAATCGGTTCAAGTAAACAAGTTCCCGGAACACGTAAATATTGGGCAGTTGACGGAGGGATGAGTGACAATATTCGTCCTGCTCTCTATCAGGCTAATTATGAAGCTGTACTTGCAAATCGCCTGAATGATGAAGTATATGAAGAAGTGGCCATAGCAGGGAAGTGCTGTGAAAGCGGAGATATGTTAATTTGGGATCTTCCGTTGCCAAAGGTTGAGCATGGTGATTTGTTGGCGGTATTTTGCACTGGGGCTTATGGATATTCCATGTCTAATAATTACAACCGGATTCGTCGTCCCGCCGTTGTATTTGTAGAAAATGGAACGTCACGTCTGGTTGTAAGGAGAGAAAGCCTTGAAGATTTGATAAAAAATGATATCCCATTATATACATAAAAACAGGCTGCCAAACGTTTGGCAGCCTGTTTTATTATATTAGGAGAATAACGACTTAATAGCATCGATTAGACTTACAAAAAATGCTTTTAATTTATCAAGGAAGGATTGTCCTTCTTCTGATTTAAGATAATCTGTCACTTTATCTTTTGCTGCATTTAATTGATCTCCAACTTTATTCCAGTCAATTCCTAAGTCCTGCAGCTTGTTAAATAAATCTAGTAAGCTCTGAATCTGTTGCTCAGTTAACGTAATACCAAGCTTTTCTGCGGCTTTTTCAATGATGGCGCGCAGTTCTGCATCATTTTGAGGTGGATTTACAGCCATCTCTTCTTTAATCGTTTCAACCAGTGATGTCGCTTCATCCGTACCGATTTGGTCGCCTAATTTAGCGGTTTCAACCATTTCCTCATTGGCCGCTTGTTTTTGTTCCTCGGTGATTTTTGTGTCCGTTGTGACTTCGTATGCTTTGATTAATCCTGTTAAGGCAGCCGTACCGGATACTTCAAATGGAGCGGTAACGTAAATCTCTGCATCTTTTATACCGGCAGTGGCCAGAGCGTTTTTGTACATATCTTCTGTTACCCAGTTGATATTCTTCGTTTTGACCGTAATTCCGGAATCTTTGGCAGCAATCGTAATCGATGAAGAGGAGAGCGCTTTTGTACCGATAAGTCTGCTTGAAATTTTTCCATCTAAATAATTATGCTCTTCTGAATTAGAGACCGTCACAATCTCCACATTTTTAGGAGCATCCATTTCAGCTAATAGTAACTTTTTTTGTTCCTCAGTCAAGTTTTCGCCAAGTGTTACGACCATATCTCCTCTTTGCATATCGGCCGAAACGATGCTGGGAATTAGAAAGCTAACTGCCAGTAAAACTGACATGAATTTGAAAAGCTGTTTTTTCATTATGATAACCTCCCGTACTAGTTAGACGTAAAAAAATGAAGAATGTTTCATTTTTTTATGTATTTTTAGGTTTTCAGGCAAACAGATTGCCAATTGTGTTAACTCTGTCATATTATAATGGAATTGGTAGAATGTCTATCCTTTCTTGCATTCTTTTACAGTTCCTCTCATCCATTTTGATTGTGTTTATACCGGAAATAGGCATAACACGATACGTATTTTAGCTATTTCAATATAAAATTAGTTCTGCTGACATGAAAAAAAGATTTTATTTTTAGCTGACAGAAGTGGAATTGTGCCAGTTGAATTCATAGGTAAAAACAAGTATGATAAAAAAGATTATTAAATACCATTCTATTATTCTCATTTAATGAGGGATCAAAATGCTAATTAAGTACAAGAAGAGCTTTGAAAAAATCGCTATGGGCTTATTATCTTTTATGCCTGATGAAAAAGATTTAAAGAAGCTCCAGAATACTGTAAAATCATATGAAACAGAAGCAGACAGGCAATTATACCTTTGGAAACAAGAGGAAGATTTTATTGGATTAATAGGGATCGATCTTGATGGACATACTGTCACGGTAACAGATTTATCTGTTAATCCTTCCCATAGAGGCCAGGGAGTCGGTCATGAGATGGTACACTGCCTGACGGAACTATATGCTGGATACGAAATTAATTCCAGGGATATCACTGCAGATTTCATGGCTAAATGTTTGGATTGTGAAGCTGATAGTGAAGCATAAAAAATAGAGAAACCCATTTTACCAGTGGGTTTCTCTATTTGTTTTTACTTCGTTTCTTAAGTTGATTGAATCTTTCCTGTATAACATCTGTACGATCGCGTGTGGAGTGTCGGTTCACTAATGAGGAGTCGGAAAGATTACTGGTGCTATGCCATGTATACCCATATTCTTCGCACATCGTTTGGCAGGCCATTAGTAAATCTGGATCATTAATCGGCAGGACCGGGCTTTTGTATGGTACGTTATTTTGTACATTATGTATGGACCGATCCAGCAAATGGAGTAAGTCAACTGAATCCAAGCCTAATCGGTTTACTTTCTCAGGCTGTTTTTGCAGAATTTGCTTTGCTTTTTGTAAGGTGCGAAGTGCTCCTGAATGATTTGTTCTTCGGTAATGGTACATACCTACAGCTAGCTGGATAAATCCGACCCACACAGAATTACGGTCCAACGGGACATGTTTTTTCCAGTACTCTTCAAGTATTTCGTGACATTCAAAATAATCCCGGCTGCCTTGAAATTCTACTGCGTATTGAATGAACTCTTTTGGAACGTTCATATTTCTATTGTCACCTCATTGTCTCTCTACTATTATAGATAAATATACATGAAAAAATGCTTATGAGGAAAGGATAAGGATTCCAAATGGAGAGAGAAGTGCGGCTGGAAGCAGCATTTAAATAGAGACAGACCATCAGTATAGTCGACAGTCTGCTCCATAGACGTTCATAGATTGATTAACACCAAGCTACTCCGACAATCACGAGTAGAATAAATAAAACTACGATTAGCGCAAATCCGCTACCGTAACCTCCAACTGCGCCATCTCCCATATGTGAATCCTCCTCTTTGGATCTTTTCTTTACATTGTCATACTATGTGATCCATACTGGGATGTATGGGCTTTTGCCCACCTTTTTTAGAAAATCAAATTGTTCATTCTATTGGAAAGAACGCGGAGTTAAACTATACTTAGAATAGTTTAAAAAGTAGGAGCCTATAAAGAGATGAGTTATAAAATAAAAATAGATGCATTTGAAGGACCGCTCGATTTATTATTACATTTAATAAATCGATTAGAAATAGATATTTATGATATCCCGGTAGCAGAAATTACTGAACAGTATGTTGCTTATATCCACACTATGAAAGAATTGGAATTAGACATAGCCAGTGAATTTTTAGTCATGGCGGCAACTCTCTTAGCCATAAAGAGTAAAATGCTGTTACCTAAGCATGAAGAGGAATGGGATGAGGAAGAGGATGAATTCCTGATGGGGGAAGACCCTCGTGATGAATTGGTGACACAGCTCTTAGAGTATAAAAAATATAAAGAAGCAGCTGATGAATTTAAAAATTTAGAAGCTGAAAGAGCGTTATTGTTTACCAAACCACCGATTGATCTGTCGCCCTATACGGATGATGTAAAAACAGAGCGCCAGGATTTAGATGTCAGTTTATATGATATGCTGAGTGCGTTTCAAAAATTAATGAGACGTAAAAAACTGAAAAAACCATTACAAACCCGTATAACGCGTCAGGAAGTTACGATAGATAAACGGATTCAGGAATTAAAGGATTATCTTAAAGGTAAAAGAAAAAAGGTCCTATTCACTTCCCTGTTTGACACAGAGGAAAAGGCGCATTTGGTTGTTACTTTTCTTGCTGTTCTGGAATTGATGAAGCAAAATCAAGTACAGGTGGAACAAACAAATAACTTCGAAGATATTTTCATAGAATGGAAGCAGGAGGATTTTACAGTTGGATACCGTTAATTGGAAATCACTATTGGAAGCACTACTTTTTGCAGCAGGTGATGAAGGGTTATCTCTTGAGCAAATATCATCTGTGTTGGAAGTGACAGTTGAAGAAGCAAACGAAGCAATCAATGACCTTAAAGAGCTGTATGAAAATGAAGATCGAGGAATCTGTGTTGTTGAATTGGCCGGTGTATTTCAATTGGCAACGAAAAAAGTTCACGCTCCTTATTTAAAAAAGCTTGTTGAAACTCCTTCCGCACACACACTTTCACAGGCTTCATTGGAAACATTGGCAATCATCGCCTATAAACAGCCTATTACAAGAATTGAGATTGAGGCTATTCGCGGTGTCAAAACAGAACGTCCTTTGCAAACCTTAATGGCCAAGGTTTTAATACAGGAAGCTGGCCGCGCGGAAGGAGCAGGAAGACCTTATTTATATGGAACAACCAAAGAATTTTTGGATTACTTCGGCCTGAAATCTCTGGACGAACTGCCAGCATTGCAGGATGACATAGAGGATGGATTTAACGACGAGGAAGCAGATTTATTTTTCCATAAATTTCAGGAAATAGAATAAAGGGGGACGGAACTTGGAAGTCTTGTCATGTATAGGATTTGAGTTAGAGAAGGAAAAGCCCAATTCACCCGAGGATTTTTTCAATCGTTCAACCGTGACATACAGGCAAAATGGTAAATTAAAAGAGTTCCAAGTCATTTATATTCGCTATTTTGAAGAAGTTTTGTTCAAACAAGAGAATTTATCTTCAGTTAAGGAATTGCTGACTGATTATACAATAAAAGATATCTTTGCCCTCATCTGTCTATTAAAAAATTCACACTTTCAAGAAAGAAAAAGGGTTTATATTAACTCAGAGTCGCTCTTTTTGAACATGTTTAACAACTTACCATATAACCAGATTAGAGAAATTTTAATTAAAATGAATAATAATCCAAAAGTTTGAACCGGGATTGTCGTATAATAATGTAATTTAATCATCGCTATGCGTTATTCAACAATAAATACTGGTTAGATATGGTAAACTATTAGTAATTGAATGCACTGAATACCGTAAGCAGGGATTGTTAAAAGTTGTTTTTTTAGAGCGTATTTATGCTTGTGGTTCTGGGAAGTCAATGGACATGTGTGATATAGGTTACTTACTTTATTAAAGGGTTTGAATTTTTAAGGGAGGGTTCCGGTTGGGTAATACACTAGTAAAGAGCCAGTTGGAAGATGTAACATCATTTTTGGAGCAAACAGTATTATCTCTCGAGGTTTATATGAATACGACGACAATAGATCGTCTAATGGATGAAAAAAGCGGAGACGAGCTTTATTATAAGGGGTTGCTTTCAACTATACGCAAGCTGTTGGTTTATTGTGAAGAAGGCTTGGAGGCATGCAGAATCGTTCTAAAAAATGAACCATTTAATAAAGGGGCAGCTGAGCGTGTTCTTTACCGCATCTATCATCAATGTATCGAAGAATATTTTGCGCCAAAAAGTGATTTATGGTTTGAGGATAGCCGTTCAGCGTATACAGGGCACAACTGCATAAAATTCCGTGAAGACGCCCCTGAAAGCCTGAAAATCCTCATTACGAAACTGGAATTTGATATTCAAAAAATAAGAGAAGAACTTGAATACTATGAAACGGATTATCGGACAAAGATGGTTCAATCAAAGTAACAGGATAAGCAGTGCGATTACTTTATGTGTAATCGCATTTTTATTTGGAATTTTTATTGGTATTCATTGTTTGGTTATACACAGATAATGAAAATTCCACCCATTTTCAATTTAAAAAGCGAGAACTGAACCAACCTTCGTTTGAATATAGTAATACGACGGGGAGGTTGATGAGCATGAATCCTTTTAAAAAGTATTGGGAAGAGCTGGATAAATGGAAGGAATCGATTGTAGAATGGGCGATGGATCGAGATGAATCAATCCGAAATGTGATAGTAGAAAGGGTGAATCATCTAAATGTCTATTTAAACAGTATTAAAAACAAAATTCCATCCCAAAATGAGCTATTACAGCTTCAGAATATGGTGGAGGACATGGATGATTCTGTTCAAAAAGTGATTATTGGCGACTCTTATGTTCCGCCTGGAAGACATGCTTTGCCACCTTTACCATATTCCTATGATGCATTAGAGCCTTTCATAGACCGAGAGATTATGAAATTGCATCATACGATTCACCATCAGACTTATGTGGATGGTCTGAATAAAGCAGAAACCAAAATGAAAGAGGCTCGCGATAAGGATGAGTATGATCTTTTGAAGCATTGGGAAAGAGAAGCTGCTTTCCATGGTTCAGGCCATTATTTACACACTATTTTTTGGTACAATATGAAGCCTGACGGCGGAGGAGAGCCAAAAGGTGAATTAATGAACTTTATTAAAAGGGACTTTGGCAGCTTCGCAAAGTTTAAGAAAGAATTTACAGAAGCTGCTAAAAAAGTGGAAGGCGTTGGATGGGCTCTTTTAGTATGGTCCAACCGAGCACATCGCCTGGAAATTTTACAATCTGAACGACATATGATTCTTACGCAATGGGATACGATCCCTCTATTGGTACTAGATGTTTGGGAACATGCTTATTATTTGCAATACAAAACAGATCGTGCATCCTATATAAATAATTGGTGGAATTTGGTAAACTGGGACGATGTGAGTCAAAGATTCGAACAGGCACGGAAAATCGGCTGGAAGATTTATAAGAAATAAATGCATGGTGCACAGATTATTTTAAAAGACTGTTTTCTTAAAACTTTGCTTATGCACAATAATTGATTCATATTCTGCTGCAGGTTACTCACTTTCTGAGGGGCGAAAGCAGCCTTTTTAAATGGCAATTATTTATGATTTTTATTGTTGGTTGAAATCACGCTGTAGATTGTCTGCTTACCGTATGTATAGCCCTTCGCGATTAGTAACCACCTATATAAAAAAACAGAAAGAAGGCCATTTATTCTTGAATACAAGAATAAATGGCCTTCTTTGAGTGATTGGAAAAGAAAAAAGAATTTCCAAAGGGAGGAGGTATATAATAGAAGAACTTATAACTTACCCTTTTACCTCAGTAAACTTTTTTCAAGTACAATTTTATGCAATCCATTTGGATCCACATACGTTTCGATAATATCAAATCCACTTTTTATATTTAAAACTAACATACTGCGCCATTTATTCATTGTTTTTGTTTGAACAATACTATATCCATTAGCCTTAAGATAAAGATGTTGATTTTCCATCAACTTAGTAGCAATACCGGATTTTCTATAGTTTATATCTACTCCACCTAACCAACTATAAAATTTATCTTTATTTAATTCATATCCAATCTTATAGCCAATCACTTTCTTGTCATCCATAGCAGTAATCACTAACAATTTGGGTTTGCTTACCATTTTGTTAATCAAATCTTCAGAAGTATTGAAATTACTTTTATGTAGTTCTAGGATTCCTATTAATATATCAGTATCTGGCATTGAATTAAAAACCATAAAATTATGATTCAAATAATTTCTCCTTTCTGCCAATTCTACATACTATAAATTCTCTATTTATAAGAAATCCCTCATCTGCTAAACTGCTCTGTTTGTTAAAGAAGCTATCTTAAATAAATTTTACCATAAAATGGAAATGAAAATCCTCTTTTATAATGTTAAAGAAACAATAATCTTTACGTAAATGCCCTAAAAGAAAAACCGATAAATGACTTACCAGACGTCAGAAACAATGGTTCTTTCTCCATTTTCTATAAGCATTCCTTCCTTGCACACTCCTCATAATTGACTGTCTCTATATAAATTGATTCTGTTTAAGAATCTCTATGCATAGACTTGTACAAAAACATGGAGGGGACGAGTATGGTGAAAGGGTACTCTTTCAAATATAAACGGTACATAGATAGATTAAATCGAAATCCTGCTAAAAGGACTCATCCATTCAGCTTAGTGCAGTGGAAAGTGACAGGTATAGTCCTCATCATGATTCTGTTTTTGGCAAATTTTCTTACGCCGGTAAGTCCAGTTTCAGCTCAATCCCAATCAATTGAGAAAATCCAAACAGGTGCCAAAAGTGCGATTATGATTGAACAGAGTACTGGCAGAATATTATATGAAAAAGATGCCCATACAAAGCGAAGGATCGCGAGCATTACCAAAATTATGACTGCGGTTCTTGCGATTGAATCTGGAAAGATGGATGAGAACGTAACGATAACAGACTCGATTTTAAAAGCTGAAGGGTCAGCCATCTATTTGCAGGTAGGTGAAAAAATTAAATTGAGTGATCTTGTCTATGGGCTTATGCTGCGGTCAGGAAATGATGCGGCCGTTGCAATTGCTGAGTATGTGGGAGGAAGTGTAGAAGGATTCTCTGCTTTAATGAATCAAAAAGCAGAGTGGATTGGCATGGAGAATAGCCATTTCAGTAATCCGCATGGACTGGATGATTCAGATAACCATTATTCAACGGCCTATGATATGGCCATCTTAACCAAGTATGCGATGGGTAATAAAACGTATCAAAAAATTGCCGGAACCAAAATCCATCGAGCACCAAACCCAAATGAAGTGTGGGACCGAGTTTGGAAAAACAAAAATAAACTTCTGACCGAGAAATATAAATATTGTACGGGCGGTAAAACAGGTTACACAAAAAAAGCACGCCGTACATTAGTGACAACTGCAACTAAAGATGGATTGGATTTGATCACGGTTACGATAGATGATTCATCGGATTGGGCAGATCATATAGCCCTTTATGAAGCGGGATTTACTAATTATGCCATGACTGAAGTAGTCCCAAGCGGAACGATAAAGACCATAAAAAGAGGGTTTTATAAAAACAAAGCTTATTTAAAATCATCACTTACCTATCCGCTTACGAAAGAGGAAATGGAGCAGATTGAAGTTAAGTATGAGTTAAAAAAGCCCAAAAAGCAGTGGAAAAAAGGGAAGAAGCTCCCATCAAAAATAGGGACAGCTAACGTTATTCTGGATGGCCGTACGGTAATCTCTAAACCCATTTATCTACATAAGAAAGATCAAACCGTCTTTGGCATATGGAAAGAAGTCTTCTATACTTTTTCGGGTGTGAAAGTAAATGGTTAATCATATTTGGGTTGGTATCAGTATAATCGGTATCCTGTATGCCATGGTAACCGGAACAATGGCAGAAGTGAATGAAGCCATCTTTAAGAGCGCAAAAGAATCGGTTACCTTATGCTTTGGTTTAATGAGTGTACTTGTTTTCTGGCTGGGCATCATGAAGATTGCAGAAGAGGCTGGTCTGTTGGATAGTTTGACCCGATTGGTGAAACCAATAGTCTCGAGGTTATTCCCAGAGGTACCACCGGGTCATCCAGCGATGGGGTATATCGTATCCAATATTATGGCGAACACATTTGGATTAGGAAATGCGGCAACCCCCCTGGGAATTAAGGCAATGGAACAATTAAAGGAGTTAAATGGCGACAAGGATACAGCAAGTCGTTCCATGATTACGTTTCTTGCATTGAATACCTCCGGGCTGACACTAATTCCTACGACGGTCATAGGAATCCGTATTCATTACAATTCAGCTAATCCAACAGAAATCGTAGGCCCTACATTTCTGGCGACTGTCATTGCGACGATTGCTGCGATTATCTTAGATCGCTACTTTTACTTGAAGAGAGCGAGAAAGGGGATTGACTAATGCACTGGATTTCGATTATATCCTTATGGATGATACCTACCGTTATTCTGCTCATTCTTGGAATGGCTGCTATAAAGAAGGTACCAACTTATGAGACCTTTGTAGAAGGCGGGAAGGAAGGAATCAAGATCACCTTTTCAATTATCCCCTATCTTATTGGCATGATGGTGGCTATTTCTATTTTTCGCGCTTCGGGAGCCATGGATTTGTTAATTGGTTGGATGAAGCCAGTATTGAATTTTTTGGGAGTACCTTCAGAGGTCGTGCCATTAGCGCTGATTAGACCAATCTCAGGGAATGCTTCACTCGGAATGGTCAGTGATCTCATTGCTACGTATGGACCTGATTCTTTTATAGGAAAGGTTGCTTCTACGATTCAGGGAAGCACAGATACAACGTTCTATGTTTTAACGGTCTATTTTGGTGCGGTGGGGATAAAGAAAATGGGCGATGCTTTAAAAGTAGGACTTTTGGCTGATTTTGTTGGGATTGGTGCAGCAATCTTACTGGCTGGAATTATGTTTCAATAGACACGGAATTGTCACAAAATGGACAAGTTGGTCGAAAAAATAGTAAAATTTAGAAAAAATCGGTATAAAAAGCCGATTTTTTTGTGTTTCTTTGCAAGTAATGAAATAATATGCGTGAAAGTACATATCACTTTCACCAAAAACAAAGTATAATGAACAACTAGGTAGAATGCCTATTATTTGAGTAAAGAATACAGAAAAAGTAAAATTAGACAGGTGATTAATATGGAAAGATTACAAAAAGTGATAGCACAGGCTGGAATCGCCTCCCGAAGAAAAGCAGAACAATTAATCTTAGAAGGCAAAGTGACCGTAAACGGTAAGGTTGTCAAAGAACTTGGCGTTAAAGTTGGCCCGAATGAGCAGATAGAGGTAAGCGGTGTACCTGTGGAAAAGGAAGAACCGGTATATTTCTTGCTGTATAAGCCAAGAGGTGTCATTTCAGCTGCCAATGATGATAAAGGAAGAAAAACGGTGGTAGACTTAATCCCGCTTATTGAACAGCGTATTTACCCTGTGGGCAGACTGGATTATGATACATCAGGGTTAATCCTGCTTACCAATGATGGAGAGTTTGCTAATGCCCTTATGCACCCAAAACACGAAATTGAAAAAACGTACGTGGCAAAAATTCAAGGGATTCCTTCTCGTGAATTATTAAAGAGATTAGAACGCGGTGTCGAATTGGAAGACGGAAAAACTGCTCCCGCCAAGGTAAAATTGATTTCAATGGACAGGAGAAAACAATCTTCTATAGTAGAGCTGACTATTCACGAGGGAAGAAATCGACAAGTTCGTCGTATGTTTGAAGCAATTGGAATGCCAGTAATCAAACTGAAACGTGAACGATATGGGTTTTTAACACTCCACGGTGTAAACACTGGGGATTATAGAGAGTTAACACCCCATGAAGTTAAGCAGTTGCGTTATATGGCACTTCATAAAGATTAATTAAATCTAATCATAGCGCTGTTCTAAACAAATGCCTGTTTGGCAGCGCTATGATTTATGTATGTTTAGAACAGGGTGGAGGGATTTTTTTTGGCCAAACAAAGGCGTAAATGGATGAGAATGTTGGTACTGGCCCTTTTGGCTGGTGCAGTCGTTTATGTACTTTTTTCGAGCCTGACACTGGGCAAGGAAAAAACGCTGGAAATAAATGAAACCGCTCCAAACTTTGCTTTAACAGATCTCGAAGGGGTAAAGCATGTTTTGGAGGAATATAAGGGGCAAGGGGTATTTCTTAATTTCTGGGGTACATGGTGCAAACCGTGCGAATATGAAATGCCTTATATGCAAAGTCAATATGAAGTTTTTATAGATAAAGGGGTTCAGGTGTTAGCAGTAAACGTCAATGAAGCGGATTTAGTTGTTCAAAAGTTTGTTGAACGGCATGGCCTTACTTTCCCGGTTGTGATCGATAAAGATAATCAGGTACAGCAGCAATATTTAATTGGCAGCTTGCCGGCTACATTTTTAATCGATAAGAATGGGAAGGTAGTAGATTCAACAACTGGAAGTTTAACAGAAGAGAAGATACAAAAGATGATGGAGAAAATCCAGCCATAACAAGGGGTAAATAGGGATGAAAGAAATAACTTGTGAATGTGGTCATGTTAATCCATATGGAACCATATTTTGTGAAGCTTGCGGGAAGGTTCTCAATCAGATAGAAGAAGATAAAAAATTATTGGATATGAAATATGAAGGCAGTGCCAGAAGATCCCAGACCTATAATAAATCGATGGTCGACAAAGTTTGGAATTTCTTCTCCTCTGTAAAGGTAGGCGTTACCTTAATTATCCTTCCGCTGATTGCGGCTTCTATTGGTACGATATTTCCACAAGAGATGTATATACCGAATGGAGAATCAGCTGAAACCTTTTATGAAAATCAATACGGCTGGTTCGGTAAACTGTATTATGCGTTAGGATTACATAATTTATATAGTTCATGGTGGTTTTTATTGTTAGTGTCCCTTTTGGGAGTGTCACTCGTAATTGCCAGTCTTGATCGTTTTATTCCGTTATACAGAGCGTTGAAGAATCAGAGAGTCATAAGAAATGAAGGCTTTTTGCGCAGACAGCGCATTTTTGGTGAAGGTGCGGTTGAAGAAGACAAAGAAACCTATGAATTAATTAAAACGAGATTAAAAGCGAAGCGTTATAATATAAGGGAAGATAATGGCAGTATTTTAGCCGAGAAGAATCGTTTTTCCAGGTGGGGTCCTTATGTTAATCATATAGGTCTTATCATTTTTTTAATTGGCGGAATGTTGCGTTTTATTCCTGGAATGTATGTAAATGATTACTTGAGAATTCCTGAAGGGGAAAAAAGGGCTGTACCTGGCACAAATGGGGAATATTTTGTTGAAAATCATGACTTTACCGTAGAAGTCTATGATAAAGATAAGGAAAAAGAAGAGTTTGAAGCAACATTGGACCGGGTTGGTACGGTCGTGAAAAATTATCAAACAGATGCCACTCTCTATCAGGCAGTAGGAGAGACTTTACCGGGTGAAGAAGTAAAGCTTAAAAAAATTAAGGATTATCCGATACGTGTAAATGAACCTTTAAAGTTTGACTCATTTGCTCTGTATCAAACATCCTATGAAGAAAGCATGACTAATATGTCATTCACCTTAATTAATAAAGCAACCGAAAAGGAGTTTGGCAACTTAACAGTTGATTTGAATAATCCAAAGGAACGCTATGATCTTGGCAATGGCTATTCAGTACATTTGGAGAGTTATTTTCCGGATTTCGAATTCAATGAAAATGACCAGCCGACAACAAAAAGTCGGTTTCCCAATAACCCAGCCTTTATCTTTAAACTCATATCACCAGAGCATCCTGATGGCGAAGTTAGTTTTGTTGCGATTAAACAAACCCTTGAACCATTGGGTGAAACCGAATATAAGCTGAAGTTTGTGAATGTAGAAACAGGGTTTGCAACTGTTTTGACTGTGCGTAAGGATCTAACCTTATGGGTGTTGGGTCTTGGAGGACTCATCTTTATGATCGGGGTTATTCAGGGAGCTTACTGGAATCATAGAAGAATTTGGATACAGAAAAAAGGAAATAAAATTTTTGTGGCAGCTCATACGAACAAAAACTGGTTTGGCATCAAGCGGGAGATTAATGAAATAGTAGAGGGGACTTCTATTCCGTTACCGTATGATCAAACCGTAGGAGAAGAGAGCAAGAAAGAGGGGGAATAAAGAGTGGCAACATTGAGCAGTAATCTATTATATATTGCTTTTATTTTGTACTTAATTGCTACATTTGTATTTGCAGGAACAATAAAAGGTAAGAATGATAAGCGTAGTTATGATAATTGGGCTAAAGCTGGTATTATCATAACGATGATCGGGTTTGTTTCACAGCTGGGTTATTTTATCACTCGATGGATTGCTGGAGGACATGCTCCAGTCAGTAATTTGTTTGAGTTTACGACATTTTTTGGAATGATGCTTGTTGGTGCTTTTATTATCATTTATTTTATCTATAAAACTGCTATTCTGGGAGTGTTCGCTCTACCCATCTCGCTATTAATTATAGCGTATGCCAGCATGTTTCCAAGGGATATCTCCCCTTTAATTCCGGCATTAAAAAGTGACTGGCTGTATATCCATGTTACAACTGCAGCTGCAGGAGAAGCTATTTTGGCCATTAGCTTTGCTGTCGGGCTGATTTATCTGATACGGTCTGTTAATCAATCAAAAGCTACAAAAAGTACATTTTGGCTTGAAGCAGTTTTATTTGGATTGCTTTGTACGGTAGGATTTGTTGCCTCAACCACTGTTTTTTCGTTAACTGATTATGAAGCTAGCTATAGTTGGACGAATAAGGATGGAGTGGAAGAAACAGCGGATTATACTATGCCAGCGTTTTTTGTCCCGAATGAAGCGAAGTTGGTTTCTGATTCAGGCATGGATCCATTAGTAGAATTGCCATTAATTATTAATGCGAAAAAACTGAATACAGTAGTTTGGTCTCTTCTTATTGGCACAGTACTGTATGGATTGATTCGTTTAATTGTACGTAAACGAATAGGAGAAGCTTTGAAACCTTTAGTTAAATCAGTCAATTTAGATCTTCTGGATGAAATTGGGTATAGATCTGTTCTGATCGGATTCCCTGTATTTACGTTGGGAGCCCTAATCTTTGCCATGATTTGGGCGCAGATGGCTTGGTCCAGATTCTGGGGATGGGATCCTAAGGAAGTGTGGGCTTTAATAACCTGGCTATTCTACGCAGCTTTTTTACATCTGCGAATATCGAAAGGCTGGCATGGTGAAAAGTCTGCATGGCTTGCCGTAATAGGCTTTGTTATCATTATGTTTAATCTGGTAGCTGTTAATCTGGTTATAGCTGGATTGCATTCATATGCAAGTATGTAAGAAAAAAAGGGCTTCCTGATGAGGAAGCCTTTTATTGTTGCAGAATGATAAAGTTTAGGTATCATAATCTCATGCCAGTTTAGTTGCAGACCTGACAGAAACCTGAGTGTGAATGTTCCATATGAGGTGATTTCCTGTTATTTTTATATGGAGCTTTCTTATGGTGAAAAAATAGGATTTCCCCGAGATAACCACACACTACCATGCTAAAAAACTGCTTCCGAGCGGGTATCTGTTAGAGGTAATATGATTATTAGATAAATTTATCTTTTTAAAAAGCTGTATTTATGTAAATATTCACTTTTCTATTCCTAAATTTTTGGTATCCATGTATAATAAAACAAGTATCGTGGATATATTTGTATAGTTTTTAGTTTATACATAGAGGAGGTCCGGTTGATGGAAGAAAACAACATACGATTGCTTATAGTAGATGATGAGGACCGCATTAGAAGACTATTAAAAATGTATTTAGAGCGTGAAGAATATATAATTGATGAGGCAGATAATGGGGAAGACGCATTGGAACTTGCGTTGACGAATGATTATGATTTGATCCTTCTGGATTTGATGATGCCTGGTAAAGATGGGATTGAGGTTTGCAAAGAGTTACGTGAAAAAAAGGCAACGCCTGTTATTATACTGACTGCAAAAGGGGAAGAAGTTAACCGAGTGCAGGGATTTGAAGCAGGAACAGATGATTATATCGTAAAGCCGTTCAGCCCAAGGGAAGTCGTTTTACGGGTTAAAGCTTTGCTAAGAAGATCATCTAAAAGCTCTTATATTCAATCAGAGACATCGTCTAAAGATCTGGTGGTCTTTAAACATTTGACGATTGATAATGATGCTCACAGAGTTCTGGCTGATGGTGTTGAAGTTGCGTTAACTCCTAAAGAATATGAACTATTATACTTTTTGGCAAAAACGCCGGATAAAGTCTATGACAGAGAACAATTGTTAAAAGAAGTTTGGCATTACGAATTCTTTGGTGATTTACGTACAGTTGATACCCATATAAAGAGATTAAGAGAAAAATTAAACAAGGTATCTGAGGCTGCAGCTAGTATGATTGTTACAGTATGGGGCGTTGGATATAAATTCGAGGTAGTCAACGACTAATGTTCTGGAAAAGTGTTGTCGGAAAACTATGGCTCACTATTATCTTGCTATTCACTTTCGTTCTATTCATCTTAACTGTATTGCTCCTTGAATTTTTTCATAACCAAAGTATGGAGGAAGCTAAATCTTCTTTATATCAAACAGCAAAACAAGTGGAAGCCGTTTTAGAGGAAGATTCAGACATAGGCAAATCAACACAAATTATATGGCAAGTCATTGATGCGAATAAAGATATTGTGATAGTTTTGGATAAAAACGCCATATACAGTAGTTTGAATAATGTGAATAAGAATGAAGTCTATCAACTTTTCTCTCAGGATGAGACCTTAAAAAAAGCATTATTGGATGATAAGCAAGTTTCAGAAACTACCTATCTTTCATCTGTTCTGGGTGGAGATGATGTTACCCAAGGGACTATTGTTGGAATTCCTCTCGTTGCCCAGGGAATGGATGGAGCTATCTATGCCTTTCAATCAGTCGATTCCAGCGAGAGTACAAGCGCACAAACGACCATCTTTATTTTGATTGCTGTTGGAGTTGGTATTGTTTTAACAACCATCTTTGCTTTTTTCTTGTTATCGAGAATAACGGCTCCGCTAAGGAAAATGCGGGAAGCAGCCTTCGAATTAGCCAGAGGAAAATTTGATATGAAAGTCCCCATTTTAACAAATGACGAAATTGGTGAATTGGCGACTGCTTTCAATCAAATGGCACGGCAGCTGAAATATAATATGACGGCATTACAACAGCAGAAAGAAAATTTATCGAATATTTTAATTAGTATGGCCGATGGAGTGATCACTTTCAACCGAGAAGGAGAGATCTTGGTAACAAATCCTCCGGCTGAGGACTTTTTAAGGTATAGCTATTTTGATGAAGCCAATCAAGAAAAACAGCATGGGCAAGAAGTTCCTGTTACTTTGAGGGATTTATTCCTTGAAGTTAAAGAAACAGAAAAAGGCAAAGTAGCTGAGATATCCACACAGGGACATGACTGGGTTATACTCATGAATCCGCTCTACCGTCATAATGATGTCCGTGGAGCAGTTGCAGTTTTGCGGGATATGACGGAGGAACGTCGGCTTGATAAAATGCGTAAAGACTTTATAGCAAATGTATCACATGAGCTCCGGACACCGATTGCCATGCTCCAGGGATACAGTGAAGCAATCATAGATGATATAGCGGAAACGGCAGAAGAGAAAAAAGAAATGGCACAGGTCATATATGATGAATCTTTGAGAATGGGCCGGTTGGTCAATGAACTCTTGGACTTGGCAAGGATGGAAGCAGGACATCAAACTTTAACCATTGAAGAAGTAGAAGTTGGCAGTTTCCTCACAAGAATTTCAAAGAAGTTCCAAAGGACAGCTCAGGATAAACATGTAGCAGTCTTTACTACACTTGACCAGCCAGAAGCATTTATTCGAATAGATCCTGATCGGATTGAACAGGTATTTACCAACTTAATTGATAACGCATTGCGCCATACACCAGAGGGAGGCGAAGTACAAATAATCCAAAGAACGATGGATAATGGTACTTTGTTTGACGTGAAGGATTCCGGTGTAGGGATATCTGAGGAAGAATTACCATTTGTTTTCGAAAGATTTTTTAAGGTTGATAAAGCAAGGACAAGAGGAAGATCAGGCACAGGCCTTGGTCTGGCAATAGCCAAGAATATTATTAAAGGCCATGGCGGTAAAATCGATGTGTATAGCAAGGTTGGACAGGGTACGACATTTACGTTTTTCCTGCCAACGAAAAAGAAGAATTAAGCAGATAAATCTTGTTACACAAGGAACGGTTAGATCAAAGCATATCACATGAGTGATGTGCTTTTTTGCATTTTGACGATGGGTTTTCTTATAAGCGATCTGAAAAAAGGTTGTTGGTATTTACGGCCCATTCTATCAAATAAAAGAATATTTGGAGTAGATTTATATGAAGTAGGTTTGGGAAATAGTATTGAAGTTTTTTTCAAGCAACTGATTCTGAGACCTGGTGCAGTTAGAAAGACATTACATGAGCAAATCCAAAAAAATGATAGTAAAGTGACTCATTAACCTGCATCTAAGGATGGCGGATATCTTAATAAAAAGTGATAGATATTTTTATGGGAGTCTGTCGCTTTTTTAATTTTAGGTTCCTTTCCGAATAGGCAATTTCTTTCTATGTTCTTCTTTAAATAGGGAAAAGTAATCTTTTCTGCAGTAGATGAGGAGAAAAGGATCTGTTTTGGATACTATTAAGCTGTTAAAAGTTAGGCAGAAAGTATCATATCTGACCATTATGATAGAACTATAGTTTTAAATAGATAAAAACTTAGTTTATCCATTAGACAAACTAAGTTTTTCCTGTTATAATTTGAATGTAAACATATGAAAACGATTTCAAAACAGGAGGAATAATCAATGAATTATTTTGACTTTTGTAAACAAGTAAACTATGAAGGACCCGGTTCATCCAATCCATATGCATTTAAATATTATAATCCTGAAGAAGTAATTAATGGAAAGAAAATGGAGGATCTTATGCGTTTTGCTGTTTCTTATTGGCATACATTTACTGCTGATGGGACAGATCCATTCGGACAAGCTACCATGATTCGTCCGTATAATAATTATTCTGGTATGGATTTAGCAAAAGCAAGGGTAGAGGCTTCTTTTGAATTTTTTGAAAAAATGAATGTGCCATTCTTTTGTTTCCACGATGTTGATATTGCTCCAGAAGGGGCAACTTTAAGTGAAACAAACAAAAATCTTGATAGTATCGTAGCGATGATGAAGGATTACTTAAAAGATAGCAAAACAAAATTACTTTGGAATACGGCCAATATGTTCTCCCATCCACGCTGGATGCACGGTGCAGCAACAGCTCCTAATGCAGATGTATTTGCTTATGCAGCTGCCAAGGTGAAAAAGGGACTTGAAGTCGGAAAAGAATTAGGTTCAGAAAATTATGTATTCTGGGGTGGACGTGAAGGATATGAAACTTTACTGAATACAGACATGAAATTGGAACAGGATAATTTGGCCCGTTTCTTCCATATGGCTGTGGATTATGCGAAAGAGATCGGCTTCGATGCCCAATTCTTAATTGAACCAAAACCTAAGGAACCTACCAAACATCAATACGATTTTGATGTAGCTACTTCTTTATCATTCTTACAAGCTTATGATTTAAAGGATCACTTTAAATTTAATATTGAAGCCAACCATGCTACTCTTGCTGGACATACATTTGAACATGAATTACGTTTAGCACGTATAAACGGTATGCTTGGTTCTGTAGATGCGAACCAAGGTGACCCTTTACTTGGCTGGGATACAGATGAATTCCCGACAGACATGTACTCTACAACGTTAGCCATGTATGAAATTCTTAAAAATGATGGGCTTGGTTCAGGTGGTTTAAACTTTGATGCCAAGGTTAGACGAGGTTCATTTGAACCGGAAGATCTGTTCTTCGCTCATATTGCTGGAATGGATAGCTTTGCTGTCGGAGCAAAAGTCGCTCAAAAATTAATCGATGACAAGGTATTGGATCAATTTGTTGCAGACCGTTATAGCAGCTTCACAGACGGAATTGGTCTAGATATTGTGAAGGGTAATACGGATTTGAAGCAATTGGGTAAATACGCTCTTGGACTTGGTGAAATTAAAAATAAATCCGGCAGACAGGAACAATTAAAAGCGATATTAAATCAATATATATTGGATGCCTACCGCGGATAAAAAATTCTATACGATATAGAAATTTATAAGAATTATGAGGATATTAGCTGCTTTATATGCTAATATCCTTTATAAAATGTAAAGGTTTACAAAATTGCAGTAAGATAAACATACTTAAAAGGGGAAGGCATCTATGAGTAAATCGGGAAGAAATTCATTTTACATTGTATTTTTAACGCTAATTGCCGCCATCGGAGGTCTGCTTTTTGGCTATGATACAGCCGTGATCTCTGGAGCGGAAAAATCACTGGAAGTCTATTTTATCGATAGCCTTGGCTTAAGTTCCTTTGTGCATGGGGCAACTATCTCAAGCGCATTGATTGGCTGTATTATTGGTGGGATTATATCAGGATATTTTGCTTCAAAATTCGGGCGGAAAAATTCGTTGATTATTGCATCTGTATTGTTTACTCTTTCAGCCTTAGGTTCAGCTTATCCAGAATTTTTATTTTTCACTATGGGAGAACCAACGATCGCTTTGTTGCTTACATTTAATCTTTATCGAATCATTGGAGGCATTGGTGTAGGTTTAGCTTCTGCAGTTGTACCTATATACATAGGGGAGATTGCACCGGCTGATATTCGAGGTAAGCTTGTATCCTTTAATCAGTTTGCCATCATTTTTGGTATGCTGGTTGTCTACTTTGTCAATTGGAAAATTGCAGATGGACAGTCAATCTCCTGGATTAATGATATTGGGTGGCGATATATGTTTGCTTCAGGTGCAATTCCTGCAGTGCTCTTTGGGCTATTATTATTGTTAGTCCCAGAGACACCCAGATATTTGGCCTTGAAAAATCAAAATAAAAAAGCATTGGAAGTACTTACAAAGATAAATGGCCAACAAATGGCACAAAAAATTATGCGAGATATTAAGTCGAATATCCATACAACAGCCTCTTCCGGTAAATTGTTTGAATATGGCAAATTAGTTATTGTTGTTGGAATTCTGCTCTCGATGTTCCAACAGTTTGTCGGTATCAATGTCGCGCTCTATTATGCACCGCGTATATTTGAAAGTATGGGGGCAGCTAAGGATGCGTCCATGTTGCAGACGATTGTGATGGGCTTAGTTAATGTCGTTTTTACAATAGTCGCAATTATGACTGTTGATAAATGGGGACGTAAGCCTTTACTAATTATTGGTTCTATCGGGATGGCTGTCGGAATGATCGGGGTATCCGGATTAGCCTATGCAAATATCATTGGCATATGGACCTTGGTTTTCATTATTATTTATACAGCATCCTTTATGATGTCCTGGGGGCCAATTTGTTGGGTTCTGATATCTGAAATATTTCCTAATAAAATTCGCGGACAGGCTGTTGCAATTGCGGTAGCTGCTCAATGGGCAGCCAACTATTTCATCTCTTCCACTTATCCAATGATGATGGAATTTAGCGGAGGTTTTACGTATGGATTCTACGGATTAATGAGTATTCTGTCTGCCATCTTTGTGTGGAAATTCGTACCGGAAACAAAGGGGAAAACGCTTGAACAAATGGAAGAAACTTGGATAAAACAAGAACCGGAAATACAAACATCCTATACAAAAGTAGCTAAACAAAAACATAGCTAAGATAATCTTAAGCTATAAGAGAGGGATCCATCACATTGATGGATCCCTCAGGTTGCAGACAAAAAGAATTCAGAATGCTCTAAAGAGGGCAATTCTGAATTCTTTTTTTATTTTATGCCTCGTACAAATTGATTGCTTTGACCACAGATATTTCAGCATTGACGGCCAGTTCAGTTATAACGGATTGAGGAATTTTTTCATCAAATGTAAGAACCATGATGGCTTCGCCGCCGGCTTCTTTACGTCCGACCTGCATGGTGGCGATATTAAGGTTAAGATCGCCAAGTTTTTTACCGACAATACCAATCACACCTGGTCTGTCGTAGTGCTGAATATAGAGGATATGGCCATCTGGATAAAAGTCGATTTTAAAGTCATTGATGGCAACGATTCTAGGTCCATATTCCTTTATATAAGTAGCCTTTAGTTCAATTTGTTTGGTTTCGCCTTTGATTCTTACTGTAATACTATTGGAATAACCATGTGTTTCATTTGAAATTTTCTCGCCAATTGTGACAGAACGTTCTTTTGCATATATAAGTGCATTTACTTCATTGATTGTAACGTCAGCACGTTCTTTAAAAAAGCCTGAAACAAGTGATTTTGTTAGAAGGGAAGAATCAAAATCAAACGTATCACCGCCGTATGTGATAGAAAGTTCGTTGATACCTTCATTTATATACTGTGATAAGAAGGAACCCAGTTTTTTAACCAATTGATAATAGGGCTGTATTTTATTAAACAATTCAGCAGGTATGGCTGGTAAATTGATGGAGTTTGAAACGGGAATTCCATCCACATAGGATACGACTTCTTTTGCAACCTGTTTAGCCACATTTAATTGGGCTTCCCTTGTCGAAGCACCTAAATGGGGAGTTACAATAATTTGATCCAAGGATAGCAATTTATTATTTAGCGGAGGTTCTTCGACAAATACATCCAAGGCTGCTCCAGCCACTTTCCCTTCAATAACGGCTTCATATAAAGCATCTTCATCAATAATACCGCCTCTGGCACAATTAATTAGATAAACGCCATCTTTACACTTATGTATCGTTTCATTATTAAATAAGCCTTTGGTATCCTTGTTTAATGGAGTATGAACAGTAATAAAATCAGATACCTCAATCAAATTCTCCAGTGAACCAACAGTTACACCCAATTCTTTAGCGCGGTCAGAGGTAATAAAAGGATCGTATGCAAATATGTTCATTTGAAAGGCCTTCGCTCGTTTAGATATTTCAGTACCGATTCTCCCCATTCCGACAATACCTAAAGTTTTACCCTTTAATTCCGTGCCTGCATAACGGTTTCGTTCCCAGGCGCGATTTTTTAATGATTGGTGAGCTTGGGGGATATTTCGAGCAAGAGATGCCATCATGGCAAACGTGTGCTCAGCGGTCGAGATGGTATTGCCATCAGGTGCATTGACCACAATGATTCCGCGATTTGTACAGGAAGGTACATCTATGTTGTCGATTCCTACGCCAGCGCGCGCTATGATTTTTAGATTTGTCATTTTCTGAAGCAAATCTTCTGTTACTTTTGTAGAGCTTCTGACTAAAAGTGCATCAAACAGATGCAATTCTCCGCTTACTTCATCTATCTTCTTTTGGACAACCTCTATGTCATCCCTGCCAACGAATGGCGTTAAACCATCGGGCTTGATTGAATCCGCTATGAGCACTTTAAACAATCTTGTCACCTTCCTGCAGAAGTATTTATTATGTCTCACTCTACAAGACTTATAATCTGTGTGTCAATCAAGATTAATAATGTAAACGCTTACTATTTTGATATTTCTAAATACTTATCGGTTACATAACCATAATGACTCTTTTTACTTCGGCACATGTTTTAAATATATAGAAACTTATTGGCTAATCAACTAAAAAATAGAATAATATATATTCATACTGAGATAGTCTGAATACAATCTCTTGTTTTATTTGATTTATTGAGATAAAATCAAATTAGAGATGGTCTGCGTAAATTTACTGGCGAACGATTAAGCCTACTCATTTTACAAAGCCATTTACTAATTAAATACGGTCTATCTTCGGGGCAGGGTGCGATTCCCTACCGGCGGTGATGATGTACAATCTAAGCCCGCGAGCCTGTAAAGGCAGGATTTGGTGAGATTCCAAAGCCGACAGTATAGTCTGGATGGGAGAAGATGGAGGTCTCTGTTAACGTTCAAAAAACGAGTATTCGTGAACGTTTGTTTCAGATTGCCTTATTCTCCCTTTATCTAGTAACAGATAAGGGGATTTTTTATGGCATGGTTTCACGATATACGTTACTGCAGGCAGAGCCTTTCTTCTAGAAGAGGTAGAACCACACCTAAAGGAGAGAGGAATCATGAAAAACAGTGTAAGTAAGATTCAAAAAATGGTTACGATTGGGATGTTGGGTGCAATCGGATATGTTCTGATGATTATGAACTTCCCGTTTCCGGGTTTTCCAACATTTCTGCAAATCGATTTTAGTGATATTCCGGCTTTGATTGCAGCCATCATTTTAGGACCGGTTGCAGGGATCCTGGTAGAATTATTAAAAAATATTTTAGATTATATCATGACAGGAAGCGATACAGGGATTCCAGTGGGGCATTTTGCTAACTTTATCGGAGGCGTTGCTTTTATCATGCCTGTCTACTACTTTTACAAAAAACTGGGTACAAAAAGAGGGATGGTATACGGACTTGTCGGCGGTACAATCGTGTTAGCTTTATTTATGAGTCTTGTCAACTACTTCGTTTTGCTCCCAACTTATAGTGTATTAATGAATTGGAACATGTCTGGTACAGAGATTCGGGCAATGATTACAACAGCAATCATACCTTTTAATATAATAAAAGGTACTATAATCGCCATTGTATTTATGCTTTTATTTACTAAAATGCAAGGATGGTTCTCGAAACAATCTGTATTACGAAATGTATAAATAGAATGCAAAAAGCCTCTGCAAACGCAGAGGCTTTATTAATGCGATACTATTCAAATTTCAAAGCGTCTCCATCAAATGACTCATCAGCAACTTTTATAGAATCTGTCGGGCATCCTTCAAAAGCGTCCATCATGTCATCAAGAAGAACATCTGGAATTTCGACAATACCTTGGTTCTCATCTAAAGTAACAAATGCAATACCTTCATCATCATAATCATAAATATCTGGAGCAGCTGCCCCGCAAGCACCACAAGCAATGCAAGTTTCTTTGTCAACAATAGTAAATTTAGCCATGCTAAATACCTCCCGTAAAGATATATATATTTTGATACCGTACTGGATATCAAACCCCTCACCCTATTGTAAAACTGATGGTATAACTTTTCAATAGCCAATATTTCGCGTGTTTTTAGAAAATGGGTACAACATAGAATATTGAAATGTAAGCATGAGTGTCCATCTATTTGGTAAGATATAAGTGTCAAACTCGTTCGGGTAAAGGAGTTAAAACATGATTATATCATATATTGACGGATTAATACTGTATTTGATAGATGCACTAAAGGGGCAGAGGACTGTTTATTCACCTTTACATATATTGAATGGAAAAAAATCCTCACAACCCATACAAGATGCCAGGTTATTTCATATATCTGAATTCTTTGGTGTTCTTCCGAAGTTACAAAGAGATTATTGGGATCAAAAGATTTCAGAACTAGCCAGGCAAGGATATATAAAAAATATAGGCACCAATATCTACAGCTGTACTGTGCATGGAGAAGATGCACTTAGATATTGGAAAGGAAATTATCCTCCCTTTCCTCATTTAAATGGACGTACCTATCAAGATGCAGCTCATGCTTTTTGGATGAGGTTGCAATTATTGGTTCAAACATCCTCTTGTTTACTTAATGGCAATCATTCGTTTATCCCGGTAACCCGTAACCAAGAGGATCAAATTGTCGTAAAAAAACTATTTAAACAGATTGCTCTCTCTCCAAAAGAACTGGGCAAGTTGTTATATAAAGAGCTTGAAGAATTGCTAAGTAACGTAAACGAAGTACGTGCAGAGTTAATTGTATGTTTATTCTCGGGTCACCAGCGTGCTGGACTGACGATTGAACAGGCTGCTCGAAAGCTAAACATAGACGTATTTTATGCAAGACTTCTCTTTTGGGATACTATACATTATATGCTTGAAGTCTGTAATCAGCCGCCTTATATAGTATTGAGAGAATTAGTTATACTGGGAAAATCAGCACGAGTTATCTTAACCGATTCCACTCAGACAACATTGAAGATGCTTCAATCAGGTATGTCCAAGGAAGAAGTGGCAACCGTAAGAAATTTAAAAGTTAATACGATTGAGGATCATATTGTTGAAATTGTCTCCAATATACCTGATTATCCGATTGATGTATATGTGAGTGAATCGGAAAAAGAACAAATCGAACAGGCGATAGCTGCCAATAAAACAAAACAATTAAGAAACTTAAAAATGATACTTCCAGCTGAGATAACTTATTTTAAAATCAGGCTGGTTATGGCCAATAGGAAGGAAGTGTAAGTATGCAGCCACTTGAAGTTCAATTGCAAAAAATGTTTGGATTCCAAACGTTCAGGACCGGACAGAAGGAAGTTATTGAATCCATTATGGGAGGCAGGCATACACTTGCCATGCTGCCAACCGGGACAGGGAAAACCTTGAGTTTTCAAATGCCTGGGTACCTGATGAATGGATTAGTTATTATCATTTCACCATTATTGGCTCTTATGCAAGATCAGGTTGAGCAAATGAAGGCAAAAGGTGAAAAGAGAGTTGCATCATTAAATTCATTTCTTACAAAGCCGGAACGAGATAGGGTACTTAGGTCTTTCCCATTACTCAAATTTTTATATATTTCACCTGAAATGCTGCAATCACGATTCATCCTGGATAAGTTGAAAAAGCTTAAGATTGCCTTATTCGTTGTAGATGAAGCCCATTGCATATCGCAATGGGGCTATGATTTTAGGCCAAGCTATTTACAGCTCGGTCAAATCAGAAGAGAGTTGAATAATCCGTTAACATTAGCTTTAACGGCTACTGCTACTCCTGAAGTTCAAGAGGATATATTGAGAAATTTATCTATTCAGGATGCGACGAGGATTATTCATAATGTGAATAGGGAGAATATCAGTATTTTGGTAGAAGAAACAACCGATTATCAGCAAAAGCTTCAGTTGTTGATTGATTCGTTAAAAAGAATAAAAGGTGCAGGAATTATATATGTATCCAGCCGGAAGCTGGCTGAGCAATTGAGCGATTACTTAATAGAAAAAGGGTTTGAGGGTGTTGCCTATTACCACGGTGGTATGGAAACAAGTGATCGAATCCTGATCCAGCAGCAATTTTTATCAGGCCAGTTACGAATCATTGTTGCTACAAATGCTTTTGGAATGGGGATTAACAAAAATGATATACGGTTTATTTTTCATGTAAACATGCCGTTAAGTGTAGAAGCATATGTTCAGGAAATTGGCAGGGCAGGAAGAGATGGATTGCCATCTGTAGCCATTCTATTATACGCAGTGGGGGATGAGCGGCAAGCTGCTCATCTTGTTGAAAAAGATTTTCCAACGCGTTCTGAAATCGAATGGGTCATTAATCAAGGTGAGGTGTCTGGTCGTGAAACGGAAGACTGGATTGGTGACGATCATTTTGAACGGATAAAGGAACTGAATCGTGCACTGCTAATGGAAAATATACATGATCCACGAGACCGCCTTGACCGTATTGATGCCGATCTTGAAAAAAGAAGAAAAGAAAAGCTTGTGAAACTTTATCAACTAAAAAATTGGATGACCTCTACTGAGTGCCGAAAGCAGATGATTGCTGCCTATTTTAATCAGGAGCTTCAGAAAAACACGGAATTTTGCTGTGATCGGTGTGGAACTACACTGGATGAACTCGTTAAGGTCCTCCCAAAACATTCGAATGATTATCAGAAGAATGATCAAAATTGGCGTATGGAACTGAAACAATTATTTATAGAAGGGAAAGAACTAAAATCATGAAAAATAAGCAGGCAGAACAGTTGGCTCAGCTTAAGGACGTAGAGCTATACAGGGCCTTGATTCTAACACAAGTGCTTCTGCTTTTGATTTCGTCGGTTTTGGGTCTATTTATATTTGATGATCTAAAGGATTTCTTTCTGCTGTTTGAATATCGAGATTGGTCTATTCTCCTAATAGGGGTTCCTGCTGGACTGCTAGTGGTTGGCTACGACTTACTGTCTATGAAGTATCTTCCTGACAGATATTTTGATGACGGCGGTATTAACCAACGCATTTTCCGTTCTTTGAATGGCCGGCAAATTTTTTTTGTTACCTTATTTGTAGCCATATGTGAAGAACTATTATTCAGAGGTATCATTCAAACGACATTTGGTTTAGGGGCTGCCAGCCTAATTTTTGCACTGATTCATATTAGGTATTTATATAATGTATACCTGTTTTTCAATATCCTGTTGTTAAGTTTCTTGATTGGGTTGATCTATGAATGGACAGATAATTTGTTTGTGACCATAGCTATGCATTTCACCATTGATTTAATTCTCGGATTTGTCATAAATAAGAAAGCCAGCAAGTCCAAAACGAATCATTAATAAGGGTGAAATTATGTGAATCTTTTTAGGGGAAAGAAATTGTGGACAAGAACTACATAAATGATCCATCTCTTTCATAAACATTAGTATGTAAAGGAGAGGTGATTTATGGAAGCGCAAATTCATGATTTGGACGAACATACAGATGAAGCTACAAAAATAATGCTTGGGAATGTGGTAAAAAGAAAACAGAAATTTGATCATTATAAATCCCGTCATTTTTTATTTATTTACTTAACATTAGGTTTAATAGCTACTTTAGGTGTTTATATATATAAAAAGATTATTCCCCTCTATGCGTATTCTTTCACAGCCATGTATGTTCAATTTTTTGAAAACAAATTTATCGTTTTATGTATTCTATTACTGGCTTTTTTATATGGTGGGATGCTTTATTATAAAAAGAAAATGGAAAAGGCTGAGAAGGAATTCCATGCATTAAGATGTGAGATTATTGACCGGAGTAAGGATCTTTGGAAAAATGAAATAGCATGGAAGAATAGACATATCTTATTTAATAAATTCAAAGATCTGTATGATATTAATCTTTTTCACGAAAATAAATAATCCTTCACAATAAGGCAGGAGAAGTTAAAGATTTGTCGAAAAGTAGTATAAGGAGTGTTTGTACACTTATATTGCAGTCGGAGGTGCTTTAATGTTTGTAAAGAATATAATGATTTCAAAATATCATTGTCATACGGTTTCTTACAATGATACTCTTCAAGAGGTTTTTGCAGTATTGGATAAACATCGCATTGAGGGAGTGCCGGTATTAAAAGGAGATCAGTATGTAGGTACAATTACAAGGTATCGAATCTATAAGGCGGCATTTTTGTCTGAACTGCCTAGAGATATTTTTTTGAAAGAAACAAAAGCAGAGTCGATTGCGGAGATAAATAAAACATTAAAAGGACATGAAATATACGAGAATATATTTATTGATTTAAAAGAAACTCCCTTATTAGCGGTAGTAGATGATCAAAATCATTTCCTTGGTATAGTTACGCGTTACGATATCATCGAACAGTTCCAAAGTACATTTGGTGTTCATGTACCTGGTGTCAGGATTGCATTGACAACAGTGGAAACGAAGGGGCGAATTGCCAAATTAACTGAGATTACAGGGCAGTATCAGCAACAAATCATTTCGCTTGTTACGTTTGATGAAACAGATAAACTTTTAAGGCGTATTGTCATTAAAGTAGCGAAGGCGCCAAATATAGATAAATTTTTAAGCAAATTAGAGGAATCAGGCTTTAGAATTTTACATATTGAAGAATAAGGAAATGAATAGATTGGAGCTGGTCATATATATAAGGCTGGCTTCTTTTATTTTAAGAAAGAGGACTAATTGGAAGGAGATACTTGTATGGCAGTACTACTCATTTTAATGTTAATCATTGTCATAGGATTATGCATGTTCATGGTTTATATGTACAGGCTTGCAAATCTAAATCAAGTAATTGAACACACATTAGACTTTAAAAATTTCCCGAGCAGCGAACCCCTAACCATCTTTTTTATATCGGATATACACAGACGGACGATCAGTGAGGAGATTATCCGTAAGGTGAAAGGAAAGGCCGATTTGGTTTTAATTGGTGGGGATCTTGCGGAGAAACGAGTTTCAATGGAAAGGATTAAAGAAAATTTAACAAGACTAAAAAGTGTGGGACCTGTCTATTTTATATGGGGGAATAACGATTATGAAGTGGATAGACATGAATTGGATGCCTTATTTTTGGAGGTGGGAGTACATGAATTATTGGATACAAGTGTACTTTTTGAAACGAATGATGGCGGTAAAATACGACTTCTTGGAATTGACTTTTATGATGAAAAAGAACAAACGGGCAGGCTTGATTTAGCAATGGAAGAGGTCGAAGAGGACAGTTTTAAAATATTGGCTAGTCACACACCTGAAATTGAAAAGGCTATGGAGAGTTCGTATGGGATTGATTTGGTATTGAGCGGCCATACTCATGGCGGGCAAATTAGGATTTTTGGAATGGGCAAATATAAATTGGGCGGAATCAGTAAGAAGGAGGATACGACCATTTTCACTAGTAATGGATATGGAACCAGTTTACTTCCGTTTCGTCTAAAAGCAAAACCCGAAACCCATCTAATTCGAGTGGCTAAGAGGCTAACTTCTTAATTTTAATACAAGGTACCGACTGTAGCCCGATTCATACAATGCAATGAAGAGTTAGCTACAGGAGGATTTTGTCATGAAGCTTAAACAGATCAGCCCGACTTTGTTCAAACTATTTATTACCTGTGATGAGTTGGAAGAAACAGGTGTCAGATGGCAAACGTTAACCATGCACTCACTGGATACACACTTCTTTTTTTATAAAATTGTTCATGAAGCACTTTTGGTGAATGGAAATTCTGTTAACGGTACTTTTAGAATAGATGTATATACGTATCCAAACGATGGTATATATTTAATTTTAAAAATAGAGGAATGCAATTCAAATGAAAATGTGGAGGTAGACATAGAAAATTCCCTATCAATAAATATACAAGAGCGTGCTCAAATGATTTATGAATTTGCTGAATTTGATGATGTTGTACAAGCTTGTAAAATAATTCAGGAGAAATGGAACCTGGAAGGAACACTTTATTATTGGCAATCAAACTATTATTTAGAGATTAAGGGAGATTCAGTCTTCAATCAGACAACCATAATGGCCATACTACTAGAGTTTGGGGAGTTCTCGACTTTAAGCAAAGATTATCTGAATGAATACGGAAATAGGATTTGTAAGGATAATCTAATTACTATTATAAAAAAATATTTTTCATAAAGAATCGCATCTAAGTGATGTGGTTTTTTTGGTAATCTACAGGTATTCGCGGGTTTTGAACAGCTTTCTTGCACTACATGATCTTTATTAAGTATACTGAATTTATAAAAATGAATAATAAATGAGAAAATTTAGTACCAAGCACTCATATTGAATCATCTTTCTATTATTATACTTGTTTCACTTTCCAGACTATTTCCAAAGTTGTATACTTATGCTGGAAGGAAATTATTAGTTATTAATTATTATACATCAGTAGGAGGTACTATAATGACAGCCGACCATCAATCCACTGAGGATAAATTAGATGTTTTAAAATCTACTCAGACTGTCATCCATAAGGCTTTAAATAAGCTTGGATATCCAGAAGAGGTTTATGAATTATTGAAGGAGCCGCTTCGTATGTTAACAGTGAAAATACCAGTTAAATTAGACGATGGTTCTGTAAAAATCTTTACTGGTTATCGTGCTCAGCATAATGACGCGATTGGACCGACAAAGGGTGGTATTCGTTTTCATCCTAATGTTACGGAGAGAGAGATGAAAGCTTTATCCATATGGATGAGCTTGAAATGCGGCATTGTTGATTTACCATACGGAGGTGCGAAAGGCGGTATTATTTGTGATCCGCGCACGATGTCTTTTCGGGAATTGGAGAGACTTAGCCGTGGATATGTAAGGGCAATCAGCCAAGTGGTTGGTCCAACAAAAGATATACCGGCTCCGGATGTCTTCACAAATTCACAGATTATGGCCTGGATGATGGATGAATACAGCCGTATTGATGAATTTAACTCTCCGGGATTTATTACCGGAAAACCACTTGTTCTTGGTGGTTCACACGGCAGGGAATCAGCTACAGCCAAAGGGGTAACCATTTGTATTTATGAGGCCGTTAAAAAATGCGGCATAGAGTTAAAGGGAGCCAGAGTTGTTGTACAGGGCTTCGGAAATGCTGGAAGTTTCCTGGCTAAATTCATGCATGATGCCGGTGCCAAGGTCATTGGTATATCAGATGCAAATGGCGCTTTACATGATCCGGATGGTTTGGATATTGATTATTTATTGGATCGCCGCGATAGTTTTGGTACAGTAACTAACCTTTTTACCAATACAATCTCGAACCAAGAATTACTAGAGCTTGATTGTGATGTTTTGGTGCCTGCTGCAATTGAAAATCAAATTACGGATGAAAACGCCCACAAAATTCGTGCTAAAATAGTTGTTGAAGCTGCAAACGGTCCAACCACTTTGGAAGGTACACAAATATTGACAGATCGTGGTATTCTATTGGTGCCGGATGTATTAGCATCTGCCGGTGGTGTAACAGTATCCTATTTTGAGTGGGTACAGAATAATCAGGGATACTATTGGTCTGAAGAAGAAGTGGAAGAAAAATTAAAAAAAGTGATGGTTAAATCATTTAATACAATCTATGATACAGCTCAATCCCGTCGAGTTGATATGAGGTTGGCTGCATACATGGTTGGAGTAAGAAAAATGGCAGAAGCATCAAGATTCAGAGGCTGGATTTAATTAATAGAGCAAGCGCAAAAATAAAAGTTTTCTGTCCTGGAGAGATAGAGAACTTTTTTGCATGGGATTGATGAGTTAATTTTTTAAAAGTGGTATAGTAAAAGGATATTTTACACATAGGTTGAGAAGAAAAAGCGTATAAAAACCACGAATATATACGCATATTAGAGTTTACGGTTATTTGGAGGAAACAAATATGCATTATGAAGAAGCAATTGTGATTGGTGGGGGACCATGCGGAATGGCTGCTTCCATTAGTTTAAAGGAAATCGGTAAAAACCCATTAATTATTGAAAAAGGGAATATTGTTAATTCAATCTATCATTACCCGACACATCAAACTTTTTTTTCAACAAGCGAGAAGTTGGAAATTGGAGATGTAGCATTTATCACAGAAAATCGTAAGCCTGTTCGACTTCAGGCCTTAACGTATTATAGAGAAGTAGCCAAAAGGAAGAACCTAAGAGTCCATACATACGAGTGTGTGTTATCAATTGAAAAGCAGGAGAACGGATTATTTAGAATAAAAACAAGCAAGGATGAATATGAAACGCCTTATTGTATTATTGCGACCGGTTATTACGATCAACCTAATATGATGAATATACCAGGAGAAAATTTGGAGAAGGTATATCACTACTTTAAAGAAGGGCATCCTTTTTATGATATGGATGTGGCCGTAATCGGTGGGAAAAATTCAAGCGTGGACGCAGCACTTGAACTTGTTAAAGCGGGAGCAAGAGTGACAGTGATTTACCGAGGAGATGCTTATTCCAAAAGTATCAAGCCTTGGATACTGCCGGAGTTTGAATCCTATGTTCGTAATGGAACAATAAAAATGGAGTTTCAATCAGTGCTAAAAGAGATTCATGAACAAACCGTGATTTACGAAAAAGAGGGTCAAAGTATAGAAATTCAAAATGATTATGTATTTGCCATGACAGGTTACCATCCGGATTATAGTCTCTTAACGAATGTTGGAGTTGAGCTTGATTGTGACACCGGCAAACCATGTATTAACGAAGAAACAATGGAAACGAACGTCGAAAACTTATTTGTGGCCGGTGTGATCGTGGCCGGTAATAATGCCAATGAAATATTTATAGAAAATGGAAGATTTCATGGTGGGCAAATAGCAAATGCAGTAAAGGAAAAAGAAGGTTTAGAATAGCATAAAGTGTGCTTGATACTTGTCGCGAGGTGTAATATGAAGAAAATTTCCCTGATTACAACTGGTGGTACGATTGCCAGTAAAGAGATATCAAAAGGACTATTGAATTCAGGTGCTATGAGTGGCGAAGAATTGGCGGCACTCTGTCAGCTGCCGGAGGGATTCGATATAAAAATTATTAATCTTATGCAAAAACCGTCCATGCATATTGATTTTAACGAAATGGTATTAATTAAAAAAGCGATTGAAAAAGAATTGGAAGATGATGAAGTTTGTGGGGTGGTTGTAACCCATGGAACGGATTCATTAGAGGAAACTGCCTATTTTCTTGATTTGACAACTAAAGACCCGAGGCCTATTGTTGTAACGGGTTCCCAGCGCTCTCCTCAGGATGTAGGAACGGATGTCTATTCTAATTTACGGAATTCAATCTATGTAGCTGCCAATCAACACTTAAAGCATAGCGGTGTTTTAGTTGTATTTAATGAGCGTATTTACTCAGCTAGATACGTGAAGAAAGTTCATGCTTCCAATCTTCAGGGTTTTGAATCATTCGGTTATGGATATTTAGGAATCATTGATAATGATGTAGTCAGTGTCTATCAAAAACCCATTTATAATGAATCCTATCAGATTGGGCCGGAAATCCCGCGTGTGGATATTATAAAGTGTTATTCAGGGGCAGATGGGGTGATGATCGATGCTGCTGTAAACGCCGGGGCGCGTGGTATCGTATTGGAAGGTGTCGGACGAGGACAAGTAACACCATTTATGGTCGATTCTATTCAGTCAGCTTTGGATAAAGGAATCACAATCGTGATTAGTACAAGTGCTGAGGAAGGAAAAGTCTATCCAGCCTATGGCTATAATGGCAGTGCGCATGATTTGCAAAACAGAGGTGTTATTCTTGGTGAGGATTATGACAGTAAAAAAGCAAGGTTGAAATTGGCTATTTTACTTTCCAATGGTACGGTCAGTGTAGAGGATGCATTTAAACTTTAGGAATCGGTTAACTTTCTTACAAGAACCTCTTAAAATGACGAGAATTCTTGATTTTCTTTTTTTTTCGTCCATGTTACGATTGAAGGAAGAAAGAGTAAAAAAGAGAGGGTAATCCATGTTAAATATATTAACGGCAGGTGTCGCACCGGGTTTAGCCCTGCTAATTTATTTTTACTTGAAAGATCAATATAATACTGAACCTGTATCTGTTGTATTAAAAGCCTTTATCTACGGTGCCTTATTCGTCATCCCTGTTATGTTTATTCAATATGTTATTCAGGCAGAAGGAGTGTTTCTTTCTGTGTGGGCGGATGCATTTTTTGAAAAGGGTATGGTCGAGGAACTGATAAAATGGGCCTTGTTTATGTTCTTGATTTATGGTCATATTGATTTTGATGAACCATATGATGGAATTGTTTATGGGGTTTCCATTTCACTGGGTTTTGCAACATTGGAAAATATCCTCTACTTATTTTCGAACGGGCTTGAATATGCATGGGGAAGAGCAATGTTTCCTGTTTCAAGCCATGGATTGTTTGGTGTCATCATGGGCTTCTATTTTGGGAAAGCCAAATTCCAAACACATCCCCGTCTAAAAATTACTTATATACTGACAGCGTTATTCATTCCAATCGCCTTACATGGTTCCTTTAACTATATTTTGATGGAGCAGGAAAAATGGTATATCTATTTAATTCCATTTATGTTTGGTCTTTGGGGGCTCGGCCTATGGAAAGTGAAAAAGGCCAGAATATTAACAGAGAAAGCTTTTAAACAATCCTTTGAATCAGTTTGATATCGTTAATCAAGAAAACAAACTCAGAGAAACTAAATCTACCTGCCTTTTGAAAGGTCAGCTGATTTTATCCGGGTTTGTTTTTTTTATTTTGTCCATATAAATAAAGTTCTTGAAATTACTCACGATTGTTCCCATTCTTTTGATATGATTCCTGAAAGAAATGATTTTAACACCTCCGTTTTATGTTATGCCATCTACCGATTCTCTTGCTTTCGTCTCCCTAGTTCAAAGATGAAGGTTAATTCCTCGGCGTTCAATATGTATATCCAACCTACTGCTATTTATTAAAATGCCTGATTCCTTTTGTTTTCAGATTGACCTTAAAAATAGATGGAACAATTATTGTCTGAATCCTATGATAGCTAGTTTTAAGGTGAACTGAATATTTTGCAGGTGTTTGCAAAAACTACCCTTACTGTCATTAATTCTACAGGAGGGCATGAAATGAAGGGATTAGCAAGAAAGTTAGTATCCTTTTTAGTAATTGGCTGTTTTTTAGTCTTCTCACCAATGTTTACTATAAAGACTGAAGCATTTACCAACCAGGTGATTCAAAGGGGAGCCATTGGGGATGATGTCATTGAATTACAAGCTCGTCTTCAAAATATTGGCTATTATCATGGGAAAATTGATGGAGTTTTTGGGTGGGGAACTTACTGGGCATTACGTAATTTCCAGGAGAAATTTGGACTCCCTGTTGATGGTTTAGGAGGGGCAAAAACAAAAAGTAAACTCGTCAGTGCATCGAATTACAATGCTTCCTGGGTCAAGCAGCAAATTAATTCAGGAAAAGAGTTTACCTACTATCAGGGTACGCCTATTGAAAACCAAGTTAAACAATCAACATCTAGTAAAAAATCAACTGGTACAGCGAATGAAAAAAATACGGCGACAAATAAGACAAGTGGGACAGCCACCAATATACCGGCGGGATTTTCAGAAAGTGATATCAAGTTAATGGCGAACGCGGTTTATGGAGAGGCAAGAGGTGAACCATATGAGGGCCAGGTAGCGGTTGCAGCCGTTATCTTAAATAGAGTTCAAAGTTCGTCGTTCCCAAATACGGTTTCTGGGGTAATATTTCAGGCGGGGGCTTTTACGGCGGTTGCTGATGGACAAATCTGGCTTGAGCCTAATGATAAAGCAAGAAACGCTGTTATAGATGCGATGAATGGATGGGATCCGACTGGAGAAGCTGAATATTATTTTAACCCGGAAACAGCTACGAGTTCATGGATTTGGGGACGTCCACAAATAAAAAAAATCGGCAAGCATATATTCTGCAACTGAGGTGAACGTAATGTTAAAAAATATCGTGATTGCTGTATTGGTAATCGGTTTAGCCGGAACAGCATACTGGGCATACCAGGATCATCAAGAGAAAATAGCTATCATGAATCAACACGAAAATAATTATCAACGTGCCTTTAATGACCTAAACTATCAAATAGATGTTTTAAATGATAAAATCGGGACCACATTGGCTATGGATACAAAAGATTCTTTGTCACCTGCATTGGCTGAGGTTTGGAGATTAACAAATGAAGCGCATAATAATGTGGGCCAATTGCCCTTAACTTTAATGCCATTTCATGAAACTGAAAAATTTTTAACAAATATCGGTGATTTTGCCTATAAGACAGCTGTGCGGGATTTGGATAAAAGCCCTTTATCTGATGAGGAATATAATACGCTAAAATCTTTATATAGCGATGCAACAACTATAAGAGATGAACTAAGAGGTGTACAAAGCAAAATCATTAATAATGATTTACGGTGGATGGACGTGGAAACAGCTTTGGCGGATACTAACGATGACAGTCAAAAGGATAACCAAGTCATTGATGGGCTTAAAACCATGGAGAAAAATGTTAAGTCCTTTGGACAAAAGAGTGAATATGGCCCCACATTCACATCTCTACAAGAAAAAGATATCAATTATAAAAATTTACCTGGAAAAGAAATAACCCGTAAGGAAGCGATTGAACGGGCAAAGAAATATACGGGTGTTTCCAATGTGAAAACGGCAAATGTAACTGAAAACAAGGATGGTTCAAAATATGATTTTTACCATGTTAATCTTAAAGAAGCGTCTTCGGGTGATACGATTGGAATTGATCTTACCAAGAAAGGTGGTTATCCAATCTATATTATTAATGACCGCCAGGTATCTGATGCTAAACTAAGCTTAAACGATGGTTATAAGAAAGCCCTTCAATATTTGAATAAGATGGGTTTTGAGAATATGGAATTATTTGAGAGCACGCAATACAGTGATGTTGGTGTTTATACATTTGTGACAGTTAAAAATCAAGTGAGAATTTATCCTGAAGCGGTCCGTATTAAAGTAGCACTGGATAATGGGGATATTATCGGTTTGGGATCTGAGGATTATCTTCAAAATCTTAATAAAGAAAGAAAAGTGAGCAAACCAACTATAACAGAAAAAGAAGCTGAGGAGAAACTCAGTGGAAAAGTAAAAATCATGGAGAAAAGGCTTGCTGTTATCACAAATAATTTATATGAAGATGTCTTGTGCTATGAGTTTATGGGAACGGTTGGAAATGATACGTTCCGAATCTTTATTAACGCAGAGAACGGTCATGAAGAAAAAGTCGAAAAAATGCATGAAGCCAGTAAAGTATACGATAAGGTATCCTAATAAAAATAATATGGGAAAAGGCAGAAAACAGCCTTTTCCTTTTTTGTATTCTCTGTCATAATGGTACATAAGTCCTTGTTTGGAATATTCTTACACACGGCGGAGGGGAAACATTTTTATTATGCTTACAATCGGAATGACCATAATTCTTGAAAAAAGCGAATCTGATCAACCGGAAACATATAGATGCAGATTGATGGATATAAGAGAAGGGGTTCTTTATATTGACTACCCTGTTAATATACATACGAATAGAATAGATTATTTAATAAATGGAACGCATCTAAAAGGAACATTCGTAGGAAAAGATCAAAATACCTATATGTTTACTACTAAAATTGAGGGGAGAGTCAGGGAAAATATCCCACTGCTCCTTTTAAATTATCCGGGCGATGAATCTTTACAGAAAATCCAGCGCAGAGAATACGTGCGCGTTAGTTTATCTGCAAATGTAAATGTCGAACCTATAAATGATGAATTTGAGCCATTTACGGCACTTACCACGGATATAAGTGCGGGCGGAGCGGCAATCACAGTTCCTCAGAATATCAAGATAAATACTCAAACAAACTTATTATTGCATTTTATTTTTGAAATGAAAAATAGAGACGTACATGAATTGCCGATCCAGGTAAAAGTGAAAAGAATAGTCGATGTCTATAATAATAGAAAAAAAGTATCTGTTGAATTCGTAGATGTTACAGAAACAGATAGACAAATTTTGCTGCGTTATTGTTTTGAGAGACAGTTGGAGAAAAGAAACCGGGTTATGGTGGATTAAAAATATATTACAGGGGCAAACTCTTATGTAAGAGGAGGTTGTTCCAGGTGAAGACGATTGAACGATTTATTAAGAAAATGGTCCTCATACAACTTTTATTTTTATTATTTTTTCAGCTTGTTTTTCACCGTGAACATACCTTTACGCAATGGAAATCACTCGTGAGATATGAAGGAGTTCTCGAAAATAATTATACTGAGATAGTGGAAACTATTTCAAATAAATAAATAGGCAGTATTCTTAAGACAAAGTCATGACTGCTTTGTCTCGTTTTTTTTACGTTTATTAATTCTTTATATAAAGGAAAGCTGTGTTAAAATAGTCATGAAAACTTTTGTATACAACAAGGAGGAACCAATGAATAAAAAATTATCTATTGCTATTGATGGCCCTGCTGCTGCAGGTAAAAGCACAGTAGCGAAAATCATTGCAAGAAGGTTAACATACATATATATAGATACCGGTGCAATGTACAGAGCTCTTACCTATAAGGCATTAAAAAATGAAATAGACCCCAATGATGGGTCAGCTCTTTTTGATTTATTAATGTCGACTGATATCCAACTACAGAATAATGAACATGGCCAGGATGTATTGGTCGATGGAGTGATCGTAACTGATGATATCAGAACACCGAATGTGACTAGAAATGTTTCTGCTGTTTCTCAACATAAATTGGTTCGAGAAGAAATGGTTCGACGCCAGCAGGACCTGTCTGAACAAGGCGGCGTTGTCATGGATGGACGTGACATTGGTACTCAGGTTATGCCAAATGCCGAGGTCAAAATATTTTTGCTTGCAAGCGTGGATGAGCGGGCTAAGAGAAGACATGATGAAAATCTATCAAAAGGGTTTGAATCTGATATAGAGCAATTAAAACTTGATATTGCAGCCAGAGATAAATTTGATTCCGAAAGAGAAGTATCTCCTTTGAAAAAGGCAGCAGATGCAATTGAACTTGATACAACAAGCCTTTCAATTGATGATGTTGTAGATGCTATTATGAAAATAGCGGAAGAGAAAGGAGTATATGAATGACATTTTATAGATTCGCCAGGGGCGTTGTTAAGGTCGCTCTAACTCCATTGTACCGTGTTACAGTATCAGGGAAAGAACATATACCTGAAACAGGTGGTGTTTTATTATGCTCTAATCATATAAGTGAATTAGATCCCCCTGTTGTAGGGATGTCTTGCCCACGGGATGTACATTTTATTGCAAAAGAAGAGCTGTTTAATTTGCCTGTTCTTAATAAAATTTTGCCGCATGTTCATGCAATACCGATTAAAAGAGGTATGAGTGATCGTAATGCATTGCGAAAGGGGTTGGGTACCCTAAAAGATGGACATGTGCTGGGTTTATTCCCGGAAGGTACTCGCAGCAGAACAGGAGAATTAGGCGAGGGTCTGGCAGGTGCTGGTTTTTTTGCGTTGAGAACGGATGCCCAAGTGATCCCATGTGCAGTAATTGGTACTTATAAGCCATTTTCTAAAACAAGAGTGGTTTTTGGACCGCCGATAGCAATGGAGGGATTTCGCAGTAAGAAAGCCTCCCCTGAAGAAGTGACAAAAGTCATAATGGCAAAGATAAAAGAGCTAATTGATCAAAACCGATAAATTTCCCGCTTGACAAATAGTGGAAAGTATAAGAAGTTAGAAAAAAGGAATTATTTTGAATATTGTTTAATAATCGTTCAAAAGTGGTATTGAATATAAATTGAAAACTATTTGAAGCCGTGATTGTTAGGAGGAGTACATATGACAGAGGATATGAAAAATATTGATGTTACTGAATTTAATGTTGGCCAACGAGTGCAAGGGGTTGTATCTAAGGTTGAAGAAAAACAAGTTGTCATTGAAGTTAAAGATAGCAAACATGACGGTATTGTCCCAATCAGTGAACTCTCCAGTTTACACGTCGAAAAGGCATCAGATGTAGTGAAAGAAGGAGATGAGCTTGAGTTTGAGATTATTAAAGTCGAAGATGAAGCTCTGATTCTATCAAAAAGAAAAGTGGATGCGGAAAAAGCTTGGGGAGATTTGATTATTTCATTTGAAAAAGGTGAAATTATTGAAACCGAGGTTAAAGACGTCGTTAAAGGCGGACTTGTGGTTGACTTGGGAGTGCGCGGATTTGTGCCAGCTTCACTTGTCGAAGATTATTTCGTAGAGGATTTTTCTGATTATAAAGGCAAAACGTTAGCGTTTAAGATTGTAGAACTCGAACAGGAGAAAAATCGGTTAATCCTTTCACACAGAGATGTTGTTCGTGATGAAAAAGAAAAGAAAAAAATGGGAGTGCTCGAAACTTTACAAGCTGGTCAAGTTCTGGAAGGAACAGTTCAACGACTTACAGATTTCGGTGCATTTGTAGATATTGGCGGTATTGACGGCTTGGTCCATGTTTCCCAACTTTCTCATGAACATGTGGACAAGCCATCTGATGTCATCTCAGAAGGAGATACTGTCAAAGTGAAGATTTTATCCATTGACCGTGACAGTGAAAGAGTATCCTTATCGATTAAAGAAACATTGCCTGGACCATGGTCAGATATTACTGACAAAGCTAAAAAAGGCAGTGTTCTTGAAGGAACAGTTAAACGGCTCGTATCTTATGGTGCGTTTGTAGAGGTGTATCCAGGTGTAGAAGGTTTGGTGCATATCTCTCAAATTTCCCATAAACACATCGGCACTCCGCATGAGGTTTTATCCGAAGGGGATGTTATTAATGTTAAAGTACTTGATGTGAATGAGGATGAACACAGATTATCTCTCAGCATCAAGGAACTGGAGGAAAACGCGGCTGCCGAAATGGAAAACTACGTAATGCCTGAAGAATCGAAGGGTTTCCAATTGGGTGAAATGATTGGTGAACAATTAAAGAATTTGAAAAAATAATGTTGCGGCGGACCAATAAGGTCCGCCTCAGACTGTAGACAAATCCCTTAATTTTTTAGGGGCCTTGTCTACAGTTTTTTTGTCTTGGATATTCTTTCCTATTCGGTTAACGCTATTTTCTACAGAATGGGCTCGCTTTCCGCGGGCAAGCATCAAGCCTCCTCGCGCTCTGCGCTGCGGGGTCTCGATATGCTTGTTTTTCCCGCAGGAGTCTCTCCCATTCTGCAGAAAATAGGATACTGCTTCATATATGAGTTTCCACGGTATAAGACAGAAATTCTCTGTGTTTTTTTGTATACTATAGGTAACTATTATTTACCAGGGTGATGATGAGAATGTTAACCAAACATACGCAAATGAATCGTGAACAGGTAGAGATGATCACGTTAGAACACCTTGTTCCGGAAAACCACTTGGTTCGTAAAGTGGAAGCCGCCATCGATTTTTCGTTCATCTATCCACTTGTCGAGGATAAATATTCTGCGGAACGTGGTCGCCCAAGTATCGATCCGGTCGTATTAATTAAAATGACGTTCATTCAATATATGTTCGGCATTCGGTCTATGCGTAAAACCATTGAGGAGATTGAAACCAACCTGGCCTATCGTTAGTTTCTTAGATTTGGATTCCATAATAAGGTTCCTCACTTCTCTACCTTCGGTAAAAACTATGAACGCCGATTTTAGGATACGGATTTATTTGAACAGATTTTCTATCAGATTTTAAAACAGACAGCTGACAAGAAATTAATCAGTAGTGAACATGTATTTGTTGATTCGACTCATGTAAAAGTCAGTGCGAGGGCAGTCCACTTCTTTCTCAGTGTACACAAAGTCAAAATCATTAGAAATTCATTCACCGTCATGTGTGGGGAGACTATATGGAAGAGGCCGAACATCCTCGTCACACTGATGAGAATAAAATGATATATGCCAACAAACGCAAAAAACGATTGAACGTGTCTTTGCGGATGCGAAAGAAAAGCATGGAATGCGATCGACGACTTTAAGGGGACTTAAAAAATTGTCCATGCAGGCGATGCTTACTTTCGCCGCCATGAACTTGAAGAAGAAGGCCAATTGGACGTGGTAAAGTACAAAAATGGAATAGAGAAGGATCGGTCTATCCCTTCGTGAAAAAGTAAAAAAAATAAAGAAGGAATTCAGAACTGGGCTCCTATAGAGCCATTCTGAATTCCTTTTGTCTACAATCTGCGAGGCTAGGACATAAGTATTTCAGTCAATGATAAATCCGAACTATTAGGTGATATTTTAATAAATATTTCGCCTAATAGCTCGGATTTTATTTGTTTTCAATAGGTTGGTTACTACTGTATACCATTATTAAGCTTAGTGGAATTTCGCTGCAGCCACCGACTCCTGCGGGAAGTAGAGGAAAGGCTGAGACCTGAGCAAGGCGTAGCCGAGGAGGTTAAAGCCCTCCTCCCCGCGGAAAGCAAGTAGAGTAAGCGCGCAATGGAACGAACTTTTCTTCCAACTTCACTCTTTAATAAGTAACAAAGCCGATAAATTAGATATCATTCGTCTTTTCAGGGTCGTTTATAAGTTATGTGCCAGCCTCTTTTGTTTTTACATAAATTGATTGAAAAATCAACCTTTGAGATTATCTTGTATTCATGGAAGGGATTAGGCAACCTATGTAAATGACTGATTATGTAGTAAATAAATCGATCTACACCCTGAATTAGCTCTTTCTGTAGTTTACATACTATCGTTTGAATTTCTCTCCTTGTCATGGCTACCCTCCCTCAAGGTAATTATCCACCCATTCTTTCTGACCTCAATAAGGCTTCAGAGCAGTCGTACGAGTAAAAATTTCCCGAAATTAGATTTGTTTAAAAAAATAGAAAGTTGGCATACTGGCTAAGGGAGGTTTTTATGCATGAAGGTTATTTATTTTTTGGATTGATGTGGCTTGGTTGTTGGTACTTTGTTTTTATTTCAGATGAAACGATTGAAGTAAGACGCAGAGGGTTGATTAGGCAATTAGGGGGTATTTGCTTTGCCGGACTTTCAATCCATGTGTTTTTAATGGATGTTAATTTATTTATCTTTGCAGGTCTCCTTTGGTCTGTCTATCAATGGAGTAATTGGACTAATAAAGAACTACTCAAAGGTGCTGCAGCGAGTATTTGTATAACGATCGCTCTTATTTGTATAAGAATTTTTGCGATTCTCTATCCGGTATGGTTTATAGTAAACTGGATTTTTGTTGCTGCTCCATTGTTGGTTAGCCTCAGTATAAGCTTAATTCACGCCACCAAACGAGTCAGTATTTTAAATAGTGGGATTATTTTTGGAGAAGCGATGTTTTCAGTTATTATATATATGCAAGGATTCCCTATCAAGGATATCGTATCCTTTGAATCACTCGACCTTTTGTTGCTTACGCTTACGATTACTTTCTTTTTTGATAGAGCTCAATTACATTATGCAGGGAGAATGTCAAAGAGGAAGATTTTTCATCAGCAACAGATAGGGTTAAAAGGAAAGGGAATCAGGTAATAAAGGTAATAATTTTTTTTATTAAGCTGATTTTATGAAGAAAAGGTATTAGAATTAATCTTCTAATACAAGTAATGAAAACGGCAAAAAAGAGAAATATCCCATTTATGTTCAAATTTTAAGCTAATATTGGAGATAAATATTACGGAAGAGTTGTTACTTTGCCAAACGTTTGCTATCATAATATAGTTAGACCCTTCTTTATGATTAAGAAGGGTTCTTTTTTCATAGTATATAAATACATTAAACATGCTAACAATTCAGTGAAACATAAAACAGGAATGTAGCTAGGATAGATGAAAGGGTGAACGACCATGCCAAAACCAGTTGTAGCCATAGTGGGCAGGCCGAACGTAGGTAAATCTACAATTTTCAATCGAATTGTAGGGGAAAGAATATCGATCGTAGAAGATGTAGCCGGAGTAACCAGAGATAGAATTTATAGTTCCGGTGATTGGTTAAATCATGAATTTAATATTATTGATACAGGTGGTATTGATATAGGGGACGAACCTTTTCTGGAACAAATTCGTCAACAGGCAGAGATTGCGATTGATGAAGCAGATGTCATTATCTTTATGACGAGTGGCAGAGAAGGATTAACTTCAGCTGATGAGGAAGTAGCAAAAATCCTCTATCGCTCAAAAAAACCGGTGGTAGTAGCTGTAAATAAAGTGGATAACTTTGAAATGCGTAATCTAATTTATGATTTTTATGCATTGGGATTTGGGGAACCCATTCCTATTTCAGGTTCTCATGGAATAGGAATCGGAGATTTGTTAGATGCCGTTGTACAGAGTTTCCCTGATCATCAAGCACCTGATTATGATGAAGATGTTATTAAATTCAGCTTGATTGGTAGACCAAATGTAGGGAAGTCTTCACTAGTTAATGCTATTTTAGGTGAAGAGCGCGTTATTGTAAGTAATATAGCAGGTACCACTAGGGACGCTGTCGATTCCCCTTATAAATATAATGGCGACGATTATGTCATTATTGATACCGCAGGAATGCGGAAAAAAGGAAAGGTGTACGAGAGCACAGAGAAATACAGTGTATTACGTGCTTTACGGGCTATTGAACGCTCGGATGTTGTCCTCGTCGTTCTCGATGGTGAAGAAGGAATTATTGAGCAGGATAAAAAAATTGCCGGATATGCCCATCAGGCAGGACGAGCTATTGTCATTGTTGTGAACAAATGGGATGCAGTTGAGAAAGATGATAAAACTATGAAGAAATTTGAAGAGAAAATCAGAGCTGAATTCCAGTTCCTAGACTATGCTCCGATTGTCTTCTTATCTGCGAAAACGAAGCAACGTATTCATACCTTGCTCCCAATGATTAATATGACCAGCGAAAACCACGCACAGCGTGTTCAAACGAATGTGCTGAATGATGTTATAATGGATGCAATAGCGATGAATCCAACGCCGACCCATAATGGTAAAAGGCTAAAAGTATACTATGCTACACAAGTAGCAGTCAAACCGCCATCCTTTGTTGTCTTTGTTAATGATCCGGAATTAATGCATTTCTCGTATGAGCGTTTCTTAGAAAATAAAATTAGAGATGCATTTGGATTTGAAGGAACACCTATAAAAATATTTTCCAGATTACGTAAATAATTTTTTTAGGGAGTGGAGTTTATGCAACAAACAGTCACCATTTTAGGAGCAGGTTCATGGGGAACGGCACTTGGAATTGTCCTTGCGGATAACGGACACACCGTGAAAATATGGGGACATGAGGTAGCTCATGTCAATGAAATCAATCGTGAACAGGCGAATATTCGATATTTACCTGATGTGAAACTGCCTTCTGCTATTAAGGCTTATCATGATTTGGAAGAGGCCCTGTCTGGCTCGGAAGTTATTGTTTTTGCTATACCGACTAAAGCAATTCGTGAAGTAGCCCGCAAGGTTAAGGCTATTGTCAATGATAAAGTGACAATGGTGCATGTTAGTAAAGGAATAGAACCAGATAGCCTAATGCGTATTTCCGAGATGCTTGAAGAAGAAATCTCTGATATCACAAGAGATATTATTGTTCTTTCCGGACCTAGCCATGCTGAAGAAGTTAGCAGAAGGATTCCTACGACTGTAACGGTAGCTTCTAAAAATATGGAGGCAGCAGTGCGTATACAGGATTTATTTATGAACCAAAATTTCCGTGTTTATACAAACCAGGATTTAGTTGGTGTAGAGATTGGTGGGGCTTTGAAAAATATTATTGCCTTGGCGGCTGGGATTACGGATGGCCTTGGTTATGGAGATAATGCCAAGGCAGCTTTAATGACTCGCGGCCTTGCAGAAATTACGCGACTTGGTGTAAAGATGGGTGCAAATCCATTAACGTTCCTGGGATTAACAGGTATTGGCGATCTCATTGTTACATGTACAAGCGTCCATTCAAGAAACTGGCGTGCTGGTAACTTGCTTGGGAAAGGCAAAAATCTGGATGAGGTTCTTGAAAGTATGGGAATGGTTGTTGAAGGCGTTAGAACGACGAAGGCGGCATATCAATTATCAGAAAAATACCAAGTTAAGATGCCAATCGCATCTGCTTTGTACGGTGTCCTGTTTAATGGCAAGGATATTAAAACCGAGGTAGATGAACTAATGACAAGAAGCAAGAAACACGAAATGGAAGACTTAACGGATATGATGGTTAACAATCAATAATCCGTTAAATTGTTATAAAAATAGGCATTTGTTACTTGCTGAGATGTACAGTTAAACATAGTATATTAAATGACTGAACCAGCAAATAACCAGTCTTAAGTCCATATATTTAGTCCAAGATGGAAGTTTGGGTACAGGATACCTAAGCTTCCGTTTTTGTTTTCTTTCCGGTATATTATGGGTTATAATAGCAAAGGTTGAAAAAATACCATTATTTATAAAAAGATGGTATCATAATTGTCGGAAGAGGGGGGCCAAATTTTGAGTTTAGCAATGCAAAAAATGTGGGTTTCGATTGCGGGAATGGGGTTAATGGCAATCGCGGTATTTGCCATCTATTTAAGCAGGTATAAATTTAAGGGAATATTGAAATATCTGTTGGCCACTGTTGCCTATGTATCTATGTTTATTGCTGCCCTTATTATGATTATTATTGTTGTGAGTGGTCCTACAAATGGGTAACAGGATGAGGAAGAAAATACAAAAGATGTCCGGCCTTTTATTGATACTTTGTACGGTTATCCTTCTATCCGGATGTTTATATCCGGAGGAAAATAAACAACAAAACCAAGTCCCTTATGAAGAACAGGTCGAATCTGTCCAAAAAGCAGTATTAGAATATCGGGAAGATAACAGTGGCCGTCTGTTGCCGATTAAGACCAAAGATCAGGATACGCCTTATTATATGAAATACATAATTGATTTTAAAAAATTAGTCCCTAAGTATATGGCTGAAATACCTGGGAATGCGTATGAAAATGGCGGGATTTTTCAATATACCCTAATTAATGAAGAAACCAATCCGACTGTCAGGCTAATTGATTTAAGATTGGCGGAGACTTTGCGAGAAACAAAATTACAAATACAATCTCAGGGATATCCAGCTTTTGATGAAAAAATCGGTCCGAATGTCTATACTCTAAATTATGAAAATATGGGATTTGAAAAGGAACCTACCGTCAAAAGTCCGTTCACGGGAAATGCCTTACATTTTGTTTTAGGTGAAGATGGAGAATTATATATTGATTATACTCCGGATTTATATGATTTACTTATTGATCGTTCGGCGGATTTAACAGAGGGTGAAGATATAAGGGATGAGTTAGTGAAAAATAATCTCTTTGTGCCTGCCTATTCACAGCCTTATACATGGGATCAAAAAGCAAATAAACCTGTCTTTATGGCAATTGAGGAATAACCTTGCTTATACAAAATATATTTGTATAAGTAAGGTTTTTTTTAATCCCAGTAATTAATCTTAATTCAAGCTTTTTTGTGGACATCCGTATTGGTGATTATCGTTTGATGGAGATAAATGAGCTGTCGGGCTTTTACATAAATGGAGAGGAGAGAAAAAATTAGTCATAAATCTAATAGAACATCGCATAAATATATAGTGTCCAAGTTTATAAGAATATCCATAATTGCGTATATGTACTCATATATGAGGAAGCGGGAGGGGATCTCTTGGAAAGGGTCGATATATTTAAGGATATAGCCGAGAGAACCGGCGGCGATATATATTTGGGAGTTGTCGGAGCCGTTCGGACGGGTAAATCTACATTTATAAAGAAATTTATGGAGTTGGTCGTGCTTCCTGGAATGCAAAGTGAGGCTGAAAAAGCACGTACGATTGATGAATTGCCTCAAAGTGCAGCAGGAAGGACAATTATGACAACTGAACCTAAATTTGTACCGAATCAGGCAGCTCAGGTACAAGTAGATGAAGGGTTAGAAGTCAATATTCGGATGGTTGACTGTGTAGGGTACACCGTTCCTGGGGCAAAAGGATATGAGGATGAGAATGGTCCCAGGATGATTCATACGCCTTGGTATGAAGAGCCCATACCATTCCATGAAGCTGCTGAAATTGGCACGCGTAAGGTCATACAGGACCATTCTACAATTGGTGTAGTGGTTACGACAGATGGGTCGATTGGTGAGATACCGCGTTTTGACTATGTAGAAGCCGAGGAAAGGGTGGTTGAAGAGCTTAAAGAAGTTGGGAAACCGTTTATTATGGTTATAAATACGGTGAATCCAAATCATCCAGATACAGAGGTTTTACGCTCCAAACTTCAGGAAAAATATGACATACCTGTGCTGGCGATAAGCGTTGAGAGCATGCGGGAGGGGGATGTATTAAATGTCCTTCGTGAAGCATTGTTCGAATTCCCGGTTTTAGAAGTGAATGTAAATTTACCAAGATGGGTAATGGTTCTTAATGAAACTCATTGGCTCAGAGCCTCCTATCAGGATGCAATCAGAGAAACAGTCCAGGATATTAAGAGGCTCAGAGATGTTGATCGCCTCGTTCATCTGTTTGAAGAGTATGAGTTTGTCGCTCATGCCTCACTGGCTGGGATTGAAATGGGTCAGGGGGTAGCAGAAATTGATTTATCAGCTCCTGATGAATTATATGACCAGGTTCTGAAAGAAATTGTGGGTGTAGAAATTCGAGGAAAGGATCATTTGCTGGAATTAATGCAGGATTTTGCCTACGCTAAAGCAGAATATGACCAGGTATCCGATGCCCTTAAAATGGTTAAGCAAACTGGTTATGGAGTAGCTGCACCATCTCTTGCAGATATGAGTCTGGATGAACCGGAAATTATTCGTCAGGGATCCAGGTTTGGAGTCAGGCTGAAAGCAGTGGCGCCATCCATTCATATGATTAAGGTAGATGTTGAATCTGAGTTTGCCCCGATTATTGGAACAGAAAAACAAAGTGAAGAATTGGTGCGTTATTTAATGCAGGATTTTGAGGAGAATCCATTGAGCATTTGGAATTCAGAAATTTTTGGGCGCAGCTTATCTTCGTTGGTTCGTGAGGGAATTCAGGCAAAATTAACTTTGATGCCGGAAAATGCTCGATATAAATTAAAGGAAACACTTGAAAGGATCATTAATGAAGGATCCGGCGGTTTGATCGCCATTATTCTTTAAACGGTGCAGCAGAGGTTTACGGTCCATTATGGATAAGTAATCCTCTGTTTTTTTTGTTAAAATATCGACAAATGAGCTATATTTTATGTTGTCTTAACTTTCAAAAAACACCTCAATTATGAAGATATGGCAATAAAAACAGGAAAATAACCTACATTATTCGAATAAATGCCTGTAAATTCGCTAATTTACTTGATATGGTCTAGGGATTATGATAATCTTTTATCAGAAATCAAGTTCAAAGCAAAAACCCTTATATATCAATGTTTATCAAAGGTTTTTTATGTTAAATATGATTAATGACAAAATATTGCAAGTTTTTGTTTTGACTGATGGAAACATATTTCATTACGACTTATAAAAGTAAATGAAGTAGAATGGAAGCATACTTTGGGAGGAGGTGAATGGCATGAACAAAACAGAATTAATCAACGCTGTTGCTGAAGCTAGCGAACTTTCCAAAAAGGACGCAACTAAAGCAGTTGACGCAGTGTTCGAATCCATTTTAGAAGCTCTTAAAAATGGTGATAAAGTACAATTAATTGGTTTCGGTAACTTTGAAGTTCGTGAACGTGCAGCCCGTAAAGGACGCAACCCACAAACTGGTGAGGAAATTGAAATCGCTGCTAGCAAAGTACCTGCATTCAAACCAGGGAAAGCACTTAAAGACGCTGTTAAGTAATCCGTACATACGCTTATTACTTAAATGAGCGCTATACGCACATAGAGAGTCATTACCATCAACAGTGGTAATGACTCTTTTTCTATTATAAAGTCCATAATACATGGCTCAGCGATTAAAATGTGCTACTATGGATATAGTTGAATTTAGGTATAGCAATGGGAGGAAGACAGAAATGAGTGAAATCAACCGCGGTAAAATAGAGGAAGCAGTTACGATGATTTTGGAAGCTCTTGGAGAAGATCCGACAAGGGAAGGACTCCTGGACACGCCAAAACGGGTAGCTAAAATGTATGAAGAAGTATTCTCCGGATTGAATCAGGACCCTAAAGAGTATTTTGAAACGGTCTTTGGAGAAGATCATGAAGAATTAGTACTTGTAAAGGATATTCCTTTTTATTCTATGTGTGAGCACCATCTCGTACCCTTCTTTGGTGTGGCCCATGTAGCATATATTCCTAAAGGTGGACGGGTTACAGGTTTAAGTAAATTAGCCAGAGCGGTCGAGGCTGTGAGCAGAAGACCTCAATTACAAGAGAGAATCACATCAACTGTTGCCGAGTCCATTATGGAAACACTCAAGCCACACGGCGTTATGGTGGTTGTCGAAGCTGAACATATGTGTATGACCATGAGAGGCGTCAAAAAACCTGGTTCTAAAACAATCACATCTGCAGTAAGAGGCACTTTGGCAACAGACTCACGCTCCCGCCAGGAAGTTTTAAGCTTAATTAATAAATAAATGAAATAGATAATGGGAAAGGAGTGAGAGAATGGAGAACCTCCAATCGACTGATTTTGTAGTCATAAAAGCGTTAGAAGATGGGGTAAATGTCATTGGATTAACCAGAGGTGAAGATACCAAATTCCATCATTCAGAAAAGCTTGATAAAGGTGAAGTGCTATTTGTACAGTTTACCGAACATACATCAGCCATCAAAATCAGAGGAAAAGCGGTTATGCACACACCCTATGGTGAAATAGAAAGTGAGAAAGAATAACCGTTTATCTGTTCTCTCCTTTTAAACCATTCGACAGCATTTTAAAAGGATAGTAAGATAAAAATAATGAATGTTAGAGTATGCCGGTACCGGCATTGAATTAGAAGCGGAAGCATGGGTGATTACGATTGGAAAGCATCAGTAACGAAGTCATACAACTAAATAGTGAAATAAAGAATATCATCAATCATTCTTTTGTAAGGAAGTATATAAATCAGCCAACCATTAATGACGATATGATAGCTGTTATGGTTAAAATTATGCAAGATGCCAATGTGGACCCAAAATCAATGCCCTTTTACATAGTATCAGTCATGCTCATGCAAATTGCCCTGGATACCCATGAAAAAGTTTCAAACACAGAGGAAGGCGAAAGCCAGACTAAATTGAGACAACGCCAATTATCGATCTTAGCCGGTGATTATTACAGCAGCATGTACTATCACATGTTGGCTAAGACAGAAGATATTGAGTTTATTTATCTAATGTCTCAGGGAATACAGGAAGTAAACGAAGCAAAGGTTAGACTATATATGGACAAAGACGCTGATATGGATAAGCTGGTAACGTACCTTTGTAAAATTGAAACCATTTTAGTTGAAAAAACAGCTGAGTATTTTAATGATACTGAACAAAAGGATTTGTATATCGATTTTCTGTTATTGAACAGATTGATGGCTGAATTGGATGGATATAAAAATAATCACAATTCCAATTTTGTAAGAGCTTTACAATCCATACATAGTGTAAATGATGAAACGGATGATAAAATATCATATTTGCTTAACCAGGAAATTAAAAAAGTGAAAGAAAGATTATCGTATACCTTGTTGAAATATAATAGCAGCGATGATTTGGCTATAAGGGTTAAGGAAATTTTGAGATAATCACAATATATAAATATGTTGGTATGAAAAAGGGGATTCATAATGAAACAACAAACGAAAGAAGAACGTGTCCATCATGTTTTTGAGAATATCTCTGAAAATTATGATTCAATGAATTCAGTAATCAGTTTTCAATTACACAAACGTTGGCGTGCCGATACGATGAAAAAAATGAATGTTAAACAGGGGAACCAGGCGCTCGATGTATGTTGTGGAACTGCTGATTGGACGATTGCATTAGCGCATCAGGTTGGTGATTCTGGCAAGGTAATTGGTTTGGACTTCAGTCAAAATATGCTGAAAATCGGGGAACAAAAGGTTAAAAAGGAAAAATTGAAGAATGTAGAGCTGCTACATGGGAATGCCATGGAGCTTCCATTTGAAGATGACACATTTGACTATGTAACTATAGGATTTGGTCTGCGAAACGTTCCTGATTACTTAGCTGTATTGAAAGAAATGAACCGTGTTCTTAAGCCTGGAGGTATGGCAGTTTGTTTGGATACGTCTCAGCCAACATTACCGGGTTATAGACAGCTGTATTATTTTTATTTTAAGCATATCATGCCAATGATGGGTAAATTATTGGCTAAAAGTTATAAGGAGTATTCCTGGCTGCAGGAATCTGCAGAAGATTTTCCAGGCGGACCAGAATTGAAAAAGCTTTTTGAGGAAGCCGGTTTTGATAAGGTGAAATATAAACCTTATTCCGGTGGGGCAGCTGCGTCTCATTTTGGATACAAACAATCTAAATGAAGGGACGCGTATTAGTTTAAGCGGGAAGTGGAACTATGAAATTACCAAAATTATATTCAATCTTCAGACAAGATATCCAATTAATCGAAAAAGAGCTGCGTTCATCCATTCATCCAGATAGTGGACAACTCCACGACGCATCAGTACATACTCTGAAAGCAGGAGGGAAACGGATACGCCCTGTGTTTGTCCTGCTTACAGCGAAATTTGGAGATTATGATATCAATAAAATTAAGCATGCAGCTATTGCTCTTGAACTTATTCATTCTGCTTCACTGGTACACGATGATATTATTGATGAAGCTCGATTGCGAAGGGGATCTTTAACGGTTCGTTCCAAATGGGATAATAAAATGGCCACCTATACCGGAGATTATATATTTGCACGAGCTCAGGAACTTATGACCCATATTAAAGAACCTCTGGCACATCAGGTTCTGGCCAAAACAATTATGGAAGTCAGCATTGGTGAGATAGAACAAATACGAGATAAATATAATTTTGATCAAAATTTGCGTGATTATTTAAAGCGAATTAAAAGAAAAACGGCAGTATTAATTGCAGCAAGCTGTCAACTGGGAGCAATCAGTGCAGGAGTTTCAGAAGACATTCACAAAAAATTATTCCTATATGGTTACTATGTAGGTATGTCTTATCAAATTATGGATGACATTCTTGATTTTACGGCAACTGAAAAAGACCTGGGCAAACCTGCGGGAAGCGATTTATGGCAAGGAAATATCACCCTGCCTGTTTTATTTGCGATGCAAGATCCCAAGTTAGCTGAAACCATTCGAACAGTTAATGAAAGAATGAGTTTAGAAGAATTGAGTCCTATCCTGGAATCAATCAAAAAATCCGGGGCAATTGATCAATCAATCGAATTCAGTAATGCTTATTTAGATAAAGCATTCGCTATTCTTGAATCGATGCCTAATTCTAAGAACAAAGATTATTTAGTTGAAATAGCAAAATTTATCGGAAAAAGGAAATATTGAGACTATTTCCTTTTTTTGTTTGCTTTATGCATGTAAATAATGGTATTATTCTTTCTGAAAACCCATACATACGAGCAGAGGTGTAAAAATGGAAAAAACATTTTTAATGGTTAAACCAGATGGTGTACAGAGAAATTTAATCGGGGAAATTGTATCACGTTTAGAAAGAAAGGGCTTTCAACTTGTTGGGGCAAAATTAATGCTCATTCCTGCCGAAATGGCAGAAAAACATTATGAGGAACATAAAGAACGCCCATTTTTTGGTGAATTAGTTGATTTTATTACGTCCGGGCCGGTTTTTGCAATGGCATGGCAAGGAGAAAATGTGATTGCGACGGCGCGTCAAATGATGGGATCTACTAATCCTAAAGATGCATCTCCTGGTACTATTCGAGGTGATTACGGTGTGACAGTAGGTAAAAATATTATCCATGGATCTGATTCACCGGCAAGCGCTGAGAGAGAACTTGGTATTTTCTTTAAAGAAGATGAATTAAATGAATATACAAAATTGGCAAATCAGTGGATTTATTGAATGGATATGATTTTTTAACACTATAGTGAATGATGGCTGTCAACAGGGTTGGCAGCCTTTTTTATTAAACTTGACAAAGAATAGGTAGGAAGATGATTTCATTAGTTAGTCTTTAACGTTGGGGAAATGACTGGTTATATCTTTAAATCTTCATATTTTGTATACTAATAGTAAAAGAAAATCGGGTGGGGACAAAGCGGATTATGATCACAATAAACGATGATTATCAAGGGTTTATCAAAGGAATCAATTATCTAACGAATATCGATCTATCCTTATATAAGGAAGTTCAAATGAAAAGGCGCATCACATCCTTATATGAAAAAAAGGGTTTTAATGGGTTCCGGGACTATTATAGTCATCTTAGTAAAGATAAATATCTATTAAATGAATTTTTGGATCGTATGACGATTAATGTAACGAATTTCTTTCGGAATTATAAAAGGTGGGAGGTTTTAGAACGGGAGATCCTGCCTAGATTATTATCTGAAAAACAGACTATAAAAGTTTGGAGTGCAGCTTGTTCAACTGGCGATGAACCTTATTCACTGGCCATAGTACTATCGCGCTTAAATGCCTTAAACCGTGCCGTCATCCTGGCTACAGATATAGACCAGAATGTTCTGGAAATTTGTAAGAGAGGCATCTATTCGGAAAAATCCTTGGAAGAGGTACCAGAGGAATTAAAAAATACATATTTCAAATTGGCGGATGGGTATTATCATCTGAATCAAAAAATTAAGAAGGCGATAACATTCGATAAACATAATCTGCTTGGTGATCCATTTGGTCAATCCTATGATTTAATTATTTGTCGTAATGTACTGATTTATTTTACGGATGTAGCGAAGGATTCTTTATATAAGAAATTTTCCCAATCACTTCGGCCTGGTGGAGTTCTGTTTGTTGGGAGCACTGAGCAAATCTTCCACCCAAATGCATATGAATTTGTCAGTACAAATACGTTTTTCTATAAAAAGAAAGATACTGTGTCATTGCCATAACTCTGTCCGAGAAGATAGATAAAAATCATGGACAATAAAAGCAGTATAGGCAATGGATCTATAGAGTTTCTGATGTACAATGAAAAGCAAAATTATTACCAAAGATATAACGGTATATGATATTATTACACAAATGCTTTAAAGTGATGAAGGAGGATGCTTATGAGATACATAACTGCGGGGGAATCACATGGTCCCCAATTAACAACGATAATAGAAGGACTGCCAGCAGGAATGCCGTTGTCTGAGGAAGATATCAACAAGCATCTTGCCAGGAGACAAAAGGGCTATGGCCGCGGTAGAAGAATGCAAATTGAAAAAGATACAGTAGAAATCACTGCTGGCATCCGTCATGGCCGGACATTGGGTTCACCTGTATCCTTACAAGTAAAAAATCGTGATTGGACACACTGGACTCATGTGATGGGAATTGAACCGATTGATGAAAAGGCTGAAGAAGAAATTAAACGTAAAATAACAAGACCACGCCCGGGGCATGCTGACTTGAATGGCGGAATGAAATATGGACATAGAGATTTGCGTAATGTATTGGAACGTTCGTCTGCAAGGGAAACAACTGTCCGAGTAGCAGCCGGGGCTATTGCTGTGAAACTGCTTAGTCTGCTTGGCGTAGAAATTGTTTCGCATGTCGTGGAAATCGGCGGCATTAAAGCTGCTGAAACAGAGATGAAGGATATAAAAAAGATTCAACAGCTGGCAGAGGATTCTCCAGTTCGCTGCCTTGATGAAAAGGCAGCTGTTCAAATGATGGAAGCCATTGATGTAGCTAAAAAGAATGGGGATACGCTAGGTGGCGTCGTAGAAGTGGTGGCAACCGGAATGCCTGCAGGTGTAGGAAGTTATGTTCATTATGATCGGAAATTAGATGCGAAAATTGCGGGAGCCATTCTAAGTATAAACGCATTTAAGGGTGTCGAGTTTGGCATCGGTTTTGAAGCAGCGAGAATCCCAGGCAGTCAAGTTCATGACGAAATTGTTTGGGAGAGTGGTCAGGGTTACAGTCGTAAGACGAATCGTTTAGGGGGATTTGAAGGTGGAATGACTACCGGAATGCCTGTGGTGGTACGTGGAGTGATGAAACCAATCCCAACGTTATACAAGCCGCTCAAAAGTGTGGATATTGACACGAAAGAATCATTTACTGCTTCGATTGAACGATCTGACGCATGTGCTGTCCCTGCAGCAGCGGTCGTTGCCGAGCATGCGGTAGCATGGGAACTTGCCAACGCCATCATAGAACAATTTTATTCAGATCGAATGGATTCATTGTTGGAATCCGTCAATCAGCAAAGAGCATATGCGAGGGAATTTTAAATGGAATCTATACAAATTAAGACTTCTTCAAAGGAGTATCCAATTTTTATAGGTGATGGGATTATTGAGCAACTTCCATTATTTATAGAGAAGAATTTTAAGAGGAAGCCAAAAGTTTATATTATAACGGATGAAGTGGTTTCCTCTCTTTATTCCGAGGTGATTCAATCATCCTTGACTGATCTTGGGTTCGCCGTAATAGTCCACGCCGTACCGACCGGAGAAAAGGCAAAATCATTTCCTGTTTATGAAGAATGCCTGACCGTTGGATTAGAAAATAAGCTTGATCGCGATAGTCTTATATTAGCGCTCGGTGGGGGAGTTGTCGGTGATTTAGCCGGATTTGTGGCTGCCACTTATATGAGGGGGATTCCCTATATCCAGCTGCCAACGACTTTACTTGCCCATGATAGTGCTGTCGGAGGAAAGGTGGCCATTAATCATCCATTAGGAAAGAATTTAGTTGGCTGCTTTTATCAGCCGGAAGCCGTATTCTATGACAGTTCCTTTTTATCGACTTTACCGGAAAAGGAGTGGCGGTCAGGCTTTGCAGAGTTAATTAAGCATGCTTTCCTTTACAGTAAATCTTTTTATGATGAATTACGGGACCGTTATACTGTTATTTCTGATTTACGGAATAAATCATTAGCTCCGTATATAAAAAGAGGGATTTCTGTTAAAGCTGATATTGTGTCAGAGGATGAGAAAGAAAAAGGTTCACGCGCTTTTCTTAATTTAGGGCACACATTGGCACATGCCATTGAAGGAGCAGCAGGCTATGGTGTGGTTACCCATGGTGAGGCTGTAGCTTTTGGCATGTTATTTGATTTGTATTTGAGCATAAAGTATACGAATTTTCAATTTGATCTGCAAACATTTGAGAATTGGTTAAGGAATTTGGGATACCTTCAAATACCAAGAGAGATTCTCTCAACAGAATTATTGCTCCCGTTTATGAAACTTGATAAGAAAAATAAACAAGGTTCAATCACGATGGTCCTATTAAACGATTTTGGCAATCCAACTTTAAAGTCCTATACTGATAGGGAAATACAGACCGAATTAAACATATTTCTTAAACAAATTAGGTGAAAAGGAGTAGGAAATTCATGATGATAAGAGGCATCAGAGGGGCCATTACCATAGAAGAAAATCATAAAGATCATATTGAAAGCAGAACGGAGATTCTTCTTCGAGAGATGATTCACCAGAATAATCTGCTGGCTGAGTCCATTGCTTCCATCTTTATCTCGGTAACGGATGACATAGATGCAGGATTTCCGGCTGCCGCAGTAAGGAAATTGGCTGGATTTACATATGTTCCTGTGATGTGTATGCGTGAAATTCCTGTTTCGGGTTCTTTGCCTATGGCAATTCGAGTTATGATTCACGCCAATGTGGATACCGCTCAAAAGGATATCAAACATATTTATCTGGAGGGAGCCACGATCCTTAGACCTGATTTAACAGATAAATAAGCAAAAAAGGGGGAGCACATCTTGAAATGGAAGAATCATTTATATACATTGGAACCCTATCAACCAGGCAGACCGATTGAGGACGTAAAAAGGGAGTTTGGTTTGGGGGAAATCATCAAACTGGCATCGAATGAAAACCCGTATGGTTATTCATCCGCAGTTTCAAAAATTTTGAAAGAAACGGATTGGACCCTTCCCATGTATCCGGATGGCGGTGCAGTTCAATTGCGTGAAGTCTTAGCCACATATTTAGGGGTTAAAGAAAATCAGTTGATATTTGGAAATGGCTCGGATAATTTAATACAGATGATTGCTAAAGCGATTCTTAGTCCCGGGGTTAACACGGTAATGGCAACGGGTACCTTCAGTCAATACAGTCATAATGCAATACTCGAACAGGCAGAAGTCAGGGAAGTACCACATGTGAATGGCAGACACGACCTGGAGGGCATGCTTAAAGTGATTGATGCTGATACCGGCATCGTATGGATATGTTCCCCTAATAATCCTACAGGAGAATATATTCCTGAGGATGAGCTACTTTCTTTTCTTAATCAGGTACCTGCAGATGTATTAGTTGTGTTTGATGCTGCTTATTATGAATACGTGACGGCTGAGGATTATCCGGACATACTGCAGTTAATTGACCGGTTTGATAATTTGATTGTTTTGCATACTTTCTCAAAAATTTATGGAATGGCGGCTTTGCGTATTGGTTATGGAGTGGCTAATCCCCATATTATTCGTATGCTTGAACCTGTCAGAGAACCATTTAACGTGAATTCAATAGCCCAAAAGGCAGCTATCGCCGCCATTGGAGATCAGGACTTCATTCAGGAATGCAGGCAAAAAAATAGAGAAGGTCTTGAACAGTATTATGAATTTTGTAAGATACATAGGCTGGACTATTATCCATCTCAAGCTAATTTTATTTTAATCGATACGGGATATGATGGTAACGAGGTCTTTCATTACTTAATGAGAAAAGGGTATATTGTTCGTTCCGGTCAGGCTTTGGGTTTCCCAACATCCATACGGATCACAGTTGGTTCACATGCACAGAATAAAGCAGTTTTGAAGGAATTGGAGTATTTTATTTTGGAAAAGAAGGCTAAAGAAACTAAATAGATGTCAGGTGAGGTGCCTCCATGCGTGGGAATGTATTGATGATAGGTCTTGGGCTAATTGGAGGATCCATTGCTCTATCTATTAAAAAGGAACATCCTGAAGCCGTTATACAAGGGTATGATTTGGACTGGAAACAGGTGCAATTAGCAAAAGTTTTAAAAGTGATAGATGAAGAGATTACAGATTATAAAGAGGCTGCTCGAATAGCAGATGTCATCATTATAGGTGTTCCTGTGCAAGTCACATCAGCAGTAATGAAGAACCTGTCCTCTTGTTCGCTTAAAAAGAGAGTTCTAATCACGGATGTCGGAAGTACGAAAGCAAAGATTATGGAAGAGGCAGACAGATACTTTGGCTCAAGATATACCTTTATAGGCGGTCATCCCATGGCTGGTTCCCATAAAAGTGGAGTCGCAGCAGCAAAAGTGCATCTTTTTGAAAATGCATTTTATATGCTGACGCCAGCTTCTCATACTGATTTGAAAGAAGTGGCTGAGTTAAAAATGTGGCTGAAAGGCACAAAAGCCAAATTTATAGAAGTGGACGCCAATGAACATGATTTAATGACTGGTGTCATCAGTCACCTGCCGCATATTATGGCTGCTTCCATCGTTAAGCAAGCTGAACATGCAGAAGAGAAACATGCATTAATTGCAAGGCTTGCTGCCGGGGGATTCAGAGATATCACTCGGATTGCTTCATCCAATCCCCAAATGTGGAAAGATATTCTGATTCAAAATGATCAAGTGTTAATCAACCTCTTGAACACTTGGATAGATGAAATAATGGAGATCAGAGACTGGATAGTCAAAAAAGATGAGGAAAAACTATATTCCTTTTTCTTAAGTGCAAAAGCTTTCCGCGATGAGTTGCCAGCTCATAAAAAAGGAGCTATTCCTTCCTTTTACGATTTATATGTGGATGTCCCGGATTACCCAGGCATCATTTCTGAGATAACCGGTTATCTGGCTAATTCAACCATTAGTATTACTAATATTCGAATCATTGAGACACGAGAAGAACTTTATGGTGTATTAGTGATTTCTTTTCAAACGGATGAGGATCGTTCTCTTGCCGTTGAATGTTTAAGAGAAGCAACAAATTATGATACTTATTATGACTGACATAAAAGGAGGAGAGGCACTTGGATAAAATCCTTTCATACAAACCAAATGGGTTGATAGGAACGATAACGGTCCCGGGAGATAAATCAATATCACATAGAGCGGTCATGTTCGGGGCAGTAGCGGAAGGAAGAACTACTATTCACCATTTTTTGGAAGGGCAGGATTGTTTGAGTACCATTGATTGTTTTCAGAAAATGGGGGTGGATATCAAAAGAGATGGTGATACTGTCACCATTCATGGAAATGGATGGGCTGGTTTAAAGGAGCCGGTTGAATTACTGGATGTCGGCAATTCGGGGACAAGCATTAGGCTTCTTTTAGGATTGCTCGCCAGTCAGCCATTTTCTGTTACGTTCACAGGCGATGAGTCTATCGCAAAGCGGCCCATGAGAAGAGTGGTAGATCCTCTTCGGAAAATGGGAGCAACTATAGTTGGTAAGGATGATGGCAATTATATTCCGCTTGAAATGAAAGGAAGTGAGCTGTCAGGAATTGAATATGAGCTTCCGGTAGCGAGCGCACAAGTGAAATCAGCCATTCTTTTAGCAGGGTTAAATGCAAAAGGTAGTACAACGGTCATTGAAAAAGCATCTACTCGGGATCATACCGAACGAATGATTGAATCATTCGGAGGGAGAATTTATGTTGATGGAAGAAAAAGGATGGTTGAAGGCGGGCAAGTATTAAAGGGTAGGGATATCCATGTACCTGGAGACATATCCTCTGCAGCGTTTTGGATGGTGGCCAGTGCGATTGTGCCAAACAGTCAGGTTACGTTGAGGAATGTTGGCTTAAATCAAACAAGAACTGGTATTATAGATGTCTTAAAAGAAATGGGTGCTAATATAGAGATTCAGCCTGATTCTCAAGGCGAATTGGCGGAAGAAACAGGGACTGTTACGGTTATGACGTCTTCTTTGAAGGGGATGACCATTGCCGGAGACATCATTCCAAGATTGATTGATGAACTTCCTGTGATTGCCTTGTTAGCCTCACAGGCCGAGGGTAAAACAGTTATTAAAGACGCTGCTGAGCTAAAAGTTAAGGAAACAAATCGAATTGATGCCATTGCCACCCAACTGGGGGCTCTTGGAGTAGCTATTACGCCAACAGATGACGGATTAATTATAGAGGGTGGACAAACACTGCACGGCGGTGTTGTGGACAGCCTTGGAGACCACCGAATCGGTATGACATTGGTGATTGCGTCATTGCTATCCAATGAACCTGTAGAATTACATAATGCAGAAGCCATTTCCGTATCCTATCCTGGCTTTTTTGAAGATTTAAATAAACTTATATCGGTTCAGGAATAAAGAGAGGGTTATGCCTCTCTTTATTTGGTACTAAATTTAGTGATGGTTTCATAGCTTGTCTTAAAGAAAGTTATTTTAGTCTGGGCCAATACTCCACTATAAATAGTAGATTGGTGGTGAACGATCTATACCGGTATTTAAAGATGGAAGAAAACGAAAAAAGCTGATTCGGTCGCTTTTTGCTTAATGATACAGTATACTTATCTAACCTTACATGTTAAGGACTCCAAGCTCTACTACCTCAAAAAGTCTATTTTACAGATATGTAAAACTTCAATTTGAAAAATTATTTTCTGCCTACTCCACAGAGCGCTTTATATAGATTACAAAAAGTGAGTATAATAGAGGTAATAATGAAAATCCGGAATACTGGATTAAACAAACATGGTTCTGCAGAATGAACAGCAGAGTTGTTAAAGATTTATGGAAATGGAAAGGACTGCCACGCATGAATATTGATTCAATTATAAAAAAACTGATGCAAGGTGAATTTGAAGAAGCTAAAAAACATATAAATCAGATTAAGCAATCAAATAACGATGACGATGTATATACCCTGGCAGAAGAAATTGCATCCCTGGGATTTATGGAAGAGGCAAAGGAGCTTTTTGAAGAATTGCTGAAGCGTTATCCTGATGAAGGAGAAATTTTATTTTCCTTGGCTGAAGTTTCAACAGAATTAGGGCAGGAAGAAGAAGCATTGCTGTATTTGGAAAAAATTGATGAGGAAGATCCTATGTACCCAGGTGCCCTGTTATTATTAGGTGATTTATATCAAGGCACGGGTATGGAGGAAGTCAGTGTCCAAAAACTAAAAGAAGCCAATCGCATTCTACCGGATGAACCCATTGTAAAATTTGCTCTTGCAGAACTTTATTATCAACAAGGACATTTCCGTTCGGCTGTAGAATTATATACCTGTATCTTAAAGAATGAGACAGTTATAAATGGTATCTCGATAAATAAGAGATTGGCCTTGTCACTGGTCTCATTGGGCGAATTTGAAGAATCGCTTCAATATTTCCAAAAAGCTGGCAAAGATGATGACGTAAATTTATTGTTTGAGCATGGCTTTGCTGCTTATCACGCAGGCGAATACACAATAGCTATAGCCAAATTCACTGAGCTGAAAGAAATAGATCCAGCTTACCATTCGCTCTATATGTATTTAGCAATGGCTTATGAAGAAAACCACAATCTGGAGAAGGCGTTAGAAATTGCTGAAGAAGGTATTAAGGAAGATCCGTTCAATAAGGAAATATTCCTTTATGGAGCTGAACTCGCAAGTAAGCTAGGTAACACTGACAAAGCCATTAAATGGCTCTCAGAAGCTATTGCGATAGATCCAGGTTACCTCGAAGCCATCCTTACTTTAGGCAAGCTTTACTTACACGAAGAAATGTTCGACAATGTCATTGATCTCGTATCTTCTGTCCGATCAATGGGAGAAGATGATCCTCAATTCAATTGGCTCCTGGCAACGGCTTACTCTGAACTTGAACAGTATTCTGAGGCGCTTGCATGCTACAAAGAGGCGCATGAATCTTTTGCAGAGAATAAAGACTTTTTACATGAATACGGCTATTTCTTGCTGGAAGATAGTAAATTTGAAGAGGCTAAGTCGATATTTAAAAAATTGCTTGCAGAAGACCCGAGTAATGATGAGTATATCGATATATTAGAAAGAATTTAACTAATTTGTACAGAGGAGGGCTCCACCTTGAAAACCCCTGTTTCTGTCGATGAGAAGAAGGAATTTATACGCTGGTTTTTAAACCATTATCAATTAAAACGCAGAGAATGTGTATGGATATTAAATTACTTGATGAGCCATGATCAACTGATGACGAATGTTCATTTCGTGGAAGGGGCTAAATATTGTCCAAAAGGGATGGTTATGTCTACTCATTGTGTTGAAGATGTCCCTTTTAGATTTTATAAGAGTAATATCATGACAACGGATGCTGAGAAATCCTTTCATGATATCAGGCTTAATAAGGAAGAAGATATCTTCATACAATTGAATTTCAGGACAGCCTACTCTTCCTATCAATATGCAGCAGTACTTGAGGAAAATTCTTTTCTGCCAAAAAATCTACCTGGTAATGAACAGGATCAATATGTTGCAGAGAATATATTGAAATTTAGTTTATCTAGATTTGAAGAGGAACGATTGACACAGTTAATTGATGAGGCTATTGATAATCGTGATATAGAACTATTTAATAAATTGAGCAGTCAGCTTAATAAAATCCGATCTCAAAAATCCTATAATTAAAAAAATGACCACACCTATTTTTCTTAAAGCCCAAGAGAATAGGTGTGGCCTTTTTTTGTATCGTCTCTTTAAGTGTCCATATGTTCTGGATTTTTCGAGAATGAAGCACTATAGATTTTGTCTGAATCACAAGCTTATTTGTATATATTTTACTTATTTTGTTTTACAATGGAAAAGAAGTTAAGGAGGAAAATTATGAAATATCAGTCAATTGATGTAGAAAAGTTTATCGATTCCAGAGAATATATAGATACTGTCGTCATTCCTTTAAATCCGGTAGCCTTTGGTGATTCATTTAGTCAAACAGTCTCTTCCTATGAATTTATGACGTTGCTGACATACGAACTAGAAAAAGAATTAAAAGGCCGCTTATTCTTATCCCAGCCTCTCTCCTATATTAAAAACAGTACAGCAGAGGATAAAATAAATCTCTTGTCAGCCTGGGTGGAATACTATAAAGGTGAGGGATTTAAATATATACAGTTTCTCACGACAGATAGTAAATGGACGAGCCTGGATGAGGGTGGAAATGTTGTATGGATTCCAGCTATTCCTATAGAAAAAATGCCTCTCGAAGCTATTAAATCAGTCATAAGCGAACAAACAAAACAGCTTGCAGGCAAACTGGCCGAATTCTGGGTTAAATAAGTTTAAAGTATGTTAATATTATAAAATGGTATAAAAAAGAAAAATAAAACATCTATTTCCTTAAATGGGAGTTTATTGACCTATTAAAAATATTAGGATATTATTGTAATGTCCTAGTTTTATGGAAGTTTGTGCAATCTTCTATTTTGTATGACTTTTTCGATATAAGGGGGGGAGAAATTTTATGAGCAGCCAAAAAGTGTCAAGACGCCAATTCCTGAATTATACGCTTACCGGCGTTGGGGGATTCATGGGTGCGGCAATGCTTATGCCTATGCTGCGTTTTGCAGTCGATCCAGCTTTAAAAGCAAATGCATCTGGGGAGTTCATTAATACTGGATTAAAAATATCCGAGATTACTGAAAAACCAACTCGTGTCGATTATAAAACTGAGGTTAAAGATGGATGGTACGAAGCTGAAGAGACAAGAACAGCATGGGTTTACAAGGATGAGAACGGCAAGATAATTGCCCTTTCTCCGGAGTGTAAACATCTGGGATGTACGGTGAACTGGGAAGGGTCAGAGGATCATAAAAATGAGTTTTATTGCCCATGTCACGGGGGTCGATACGAAAAGAGTGGGAAAAATATTCCGAAAACACCTCCAATCAAACCGCTCGATGTTTACGACAAGCAGGAAAAAGATGGGGTATTATACCTAGGCAGTGCAAAAGAAAATGAAGTGTAGGGAGGCATAATCAATGCTTAATAAAATGTACGATTGGATTGATGAGCGATTAGATATCACGCCCTTATGGCGCGACATCGCTGATCATGAAGTCCCTGAGCATGTAAACCCTGCCCATCATTTTTCGGCATTTGTTTATTGTTTTGGGGGATTAACGTTTTTCATTGTAGTCATTCAAATTTTATCCGGAATGTTTTTAACCATGTATTATGTGCCGGATATTAAAAATGCATGGGAATCTGTTTATTATTTACAAAATGAAGTTGCTTTTGGTCAAATAGTTCGGGGAATGCATCACTGGGGAGCAAGTGTCGTCATTGTTATGATGTTTTTACATACTCTTCGTGTTTTCTTCCAGGGTGCCTATAAAAAGCCTCGTGAATTAAACTGGATTGTCGGAGTTTTAATATTCTTTATCATGCTGGCATTAGGATTAACTGGATATCTGCTTCCTTGGGATATGAAAGCGTTATTTGCCACAAAAGTAACCTTAACGATTATCGATTCGGTACCATTTATCGGTCCGTATCTAAAAACGTTACTTGCGGGTGATCCTACTATTGTTGGAGCGCAAACCTTAACGCGTTTCTTTGCGATTCATGTATTCTTCCTTCCGGCGGCGCTTATTGGACTAATTGCAGCTCACTTCTTAATGATACGCAAACAGGGAATTTCTGGACCGCTATAAGATTCAGTTGAAAATGGAAATGTTACGAAGGAGGGGATATCCTTATGCATCGTGGTAAAGGAATGAGATTTGTAGGGGATTCAAGGATTAGTGCGGATAGAAAACCGAATATTCCAAAAGATTATTCAGAGTACCCAGGAAAAACGGAAGCCTTTTGGCCCAATTTCTTGCTGAAAGAATGGATGGTAGGTGCTGTATTTTTAGTCGGCTTTTTATGTCTTACAGTAGCCCATCCATCACCGCTCGAGAGGATTGCTGACCCAACAGATACGGGATATGCACCTTTACCTGACTGGTACTTTATGTTTTTATATCAATTGCTTAAATATTCATATGCTTCCGGGCCTTATAATTTAATCGGGGCTCTGGTTATTCCAGGGTTGGCCTTTGGAGCATTGATGCTTGCACCGTTTCTGGATCGCGGACCGGAACGCAAACCAACTAAACGGATTTTTTCTGTAAGTTTTATGTTGCTTGCAATTGCAGCTGTATTTTACCTGACTTGGGAAACTGTTTCTCAACATGACTGGGCAGCTGCGAAACTGCAAGGACAAATTGTAGAAGATGTAGCAATCGATAAAGAATCAGAAGGATATAAATTATATCAAGGCCAAGGCTGTGTAAGTTGTCATGGCGACTCCTTGCAGGGTGGTAATGGACCTAAATTACTTGATACAAAACTAGAGGTTGATGAAATTGGTCATATCGCTGTAAATGGTTCCGAAAATAAAAAAATGCCTCCAGTTTTTAAAGGATCTGAAAAAGAATTAAAAACACTGGCAGAATTTATTAAGGGAGCAAGTGGAGACGGGGATTCAAAAGGGGAATAATGTTTTTAAATAAAGGGGGTACTCAGTTGAGTACTCTTTTTTATCTTTTTAAATAGGTCATTCAAATCCCTCTCCCTGAGCTTGTACCCAAGTTGACAAATGAGGTGCAGTTGTTTGTATTATAAAGAGTGGAATGAGCGGAAGTTAATCCTGCAGATATGATTTTACCTTTGTCATAATGGCAGTAAAAATCAGGGGGAAATCCTGTTTTGACGTAAACCAGGTTATTTGAGTGACTAATATGTAAAAGAATTCGAATGGAGGAAATAATGAAAAGCTGGCTGTATGTTTTATTAGGAAATCGGACTTTTTTATGGATTTTATTGATTGTTAATATGTTTGGGACCATATACGGATATTATTGGTATGAAGGGCAACTTGAAATTACACCTATTGCCTTTATTCCATTTGTTCCTGACAGCCCAACAGCAAGTTTGTTTTTTTGTCTTGCTATAATTGGATGGCTTATAGGGCGTAACTATGGTTTATTTGAGGCCTTGGCAATTGTATCTTTATTCAAGTATGGAATTTGGGCAGTTGTGATGAATATTCTGACCTTTTTTGTGGAGGGATCTATTTCCATAATGGCGGTTATGCTAATTCTGTCCCATGCAGCCATGGCGATTGAAGGAATACTCTATGCTCCTTTTTATCGAGTTAAACCGTGGCATTTAATTGTGGCGGCTATTGTAGCTTTACATAATGAAATCATTGATTATGTATATGGGATGATGCCGATCTACAGTGTTCTTCATCATTATATCCCTCAAATAGCCTATTTTACCTTTTGGCTGAGTGTCCTTTCAATTGGTGTGGGATACTGGTTTACTCTACGTAAAGGCAGGGAGGTATTCTCCTTCCAATCCAGGCAATAATTAGTTCTAGCCTTGTCCCCTCCTACATACGATTAAGTAGTATGAGGAGGGGTATTTTTATGAAGATTAAATCTTTATTTTTTTCTATATTAATTATTATTTCATCAGGCTTGATCACAACTTATGCTAATGGATCATATAAAAGTGAATCATTAGAGACACTTGCTGATCAATCCCTTCAATTTGCAAAAGTGGATAGGCGTGAGGAATCGGAGCAATTATTACAGGCATTTTCTGATAAATTTTATGATTTGGCAGTTGATGGGGCAAACTATTCAATGGATGAGATCAATATTATCACAATTGCTTATGAGGAAGCGTTACAAACCTTGCAAGATAAAGAAAAAACGAATGAAGAGGTTATTGATGAAATAACAAAATTTCGCTTAGCGCTCGATGCAGTCAACAGTGAAGGAGCACCGTTATGGACAAGTTTAAAGGATAGTATTATCTCGGCTGCAAGTGATACGAAGGTATCTATCCAAAAGCAGGACTCTGTTGAATTTCAGGAAAAATTAAATCATTTATTATCCATCTACCATATTTTATATCCATCGTTAAAAATAGATGTTACACCTGAGCGCTTTCAGCAAGTAGATTCTCATATAAAATTCATTGATCAATATCGTCCGCAAGTCTTTTCAGATCAATCGCAAAGCGACTTGATTTCTCTGGAGGAGCAGTTACGTGTTATGTTCGAGGAGGCAGAAAAAGATGATGCAGATCCTTCTTTGTGGTGGGTAATCATCTCGACAGGAAGCATTATTATTATGACTTTATCTTATGTCGGATGGAAAAAATATAATGCTACAGATGATGAGTTTCATACCAAGGAGAAGAAACAGAATTTTTGATAAATTTTAGAATATTATCTATCCATTGACAGAATGGTAAGGACATTATTACAATTATGATAACAGAAATGAAATGGAGGATATAAATGAGCTTTCTAATTTATTTTATATTGCTATTAATCATCCCGATTTATGCACAAATGAAAGTACAAAGGGCTTACAAAAAATATTCTCAAGTCCATGCATCGAATGGGTATACTGGTGCCGAAGTTGCCCGTAAGATATTGGATGAAAATGGACTGTACAATGTACGTATAGAAGAAACACATGGGGTTTTAAGTGACCATTATGATCCAACAAGTAAAGTGGTAAGATTATCTTCAAGTAACTATCATGGACATTCTTTGGCTGGTACGGCTGTTGCCGCACACGAAGTCGGGCATGCCATTCAGGATAAAGAAGGCTATACCTTTATGAGAATCCGTCATAAGTTAGTACCGGTTGCTAATATTGGCTCAAACTTTTCCTGGATTTTAATTATAGCCGGTATGTTGCTTGGGATTTATAATTTGGCTTGGCTTGGAATTTTGTTTATGGGAGCAGCCGTGTTATTCCAATTTGTCACACTGCCAGTTGAATTCAACGCTTCGAACCGTGCGATGAAACAAGTCGTGGCATTGGGTGTAATTGATGCTGATGAAGAAAAAGAAACGAAAAAAGTTTTAGATGCAGCAGCGCTAACCTATGTAGCAGCTGCAGCAGTTGCTGTACTTGAATTGTTACGATTTGTATTTATGCTAACGGGTATGAATAGTGAAGATTAATAAAAGAACCCCCTTCGTATTTGAAGGGGGTTTCTCTATGTCCTTTAATGATCAAGTGGATTCTTGTTTTCATCTAACGTAAATCCTTCTCCAAGGACATCATGGACAATAGATACAGAAACAAACGCATGTGGATCAATGGATGTGATAATACCCTTTAGACGTACAATTTCGTTACTGCCAACAACGCAATAAATCACATCGCGTTCCTGCTTTGTATACGAACCGACACCTTTGAGCAATGTTACACCGCGTTCCATTTGCTGATTGATTTTTTCCGCAATTTCAGAATTGGAATTGCTTATGATCATAACACCGCGGGCTGCATAAGCACCCTCTTGGATAAAGTCAATCACTCGGCTGCCAACATAGACCAGGACCAGCGTGTACATGGCTTCTTTATATTCCAGGTATGCTACGAGCGATAACACAATAACACAGAAGTCAAACATAAACATGGTTTTCCCCATGCTCCAGCCCTTATATTTAAACATGAGCCGTGCAATGATATCGACTCCGCCAGTCGTTCCTCCATAACGGAAGATAATACCCAAACCGGCACCGATACACACACCTGCAAATAAGGCGGCGAGCATAAGGTCATCTTTTAAAGGAATATCGATTTGATATTTTTCAAAAATCGCGATAAATACAGATACCGCAATCGTACCGATAACAGTGTATAAAAAAGTTTTTTTGCCTAACAGTTTATAGCCTATAAAAAAGAGCGGTAAATTTAATACGATATTGGATATCGATGGGCTCAAGCCTGTTAAGTTATAAATTAAAAGCGTAATACCGGTAAATCCGCCTTCACCCAGTCCATTTTGCATATTAAAATGAACAAGACCGAAAGACATAATCGCAGCTCCTATCAATATTAATAGGATATTTTTGAGCTTTAAGTTAAAAATCATGTTAATAATACCACTTCCTTGCTAACTCAATTATTATTAGGGTGTACAATTGTGTAAAATTAATGAATGACATCCTTTTGCATTCTATCATATTATTGTTCGAAACCTAAGAAATACGCTAACATGAAGATAAGAAGGTGATTCTTTTATGGAAATGAAGAAATCAATGGCTGATTTACAACAGGAAGTAGATCAGTACATAGGGCAATTTAAAGAAGGATATTTCAGTCCACTTGCCATGACAGCGAGACTTACAGAAGAACTGGGAGAACTGGCAAGAGAGATTAATCATTATTATGGCGAAAAACCAAAAAAAGCGTCAGAAAAAGAAAAAGCCATTGAAGAAGAAATGGGAGATGTATTATTTGTGCTCATTTGTATGGCTAATTCCCTCAATATCGATCTTCAAGAGGCACATGACATGGTTATGGAAAAATTCAATTCAAGAGATAAAAACCGCTGGACAAGAAAGGAAGAGTAACTAATGATAAATGTTATTATTGCAGGGCCACGAGGGAAAATGGGAAGAGCGGCAGTTAATTTAGTGTTGAATACAGATCATTTCCATTTGGTGGCCGTTTTGGATCATAAGAATGAAGGAATGATGTTAAGCCAGATTGATGGATACAGCGACATAGATGTGCCGATTTACACCGATCACGAATTGTGTTTTTCTGAAACAAAGGCTGATGTGCTCATCGATTTAACAACGCCTGAGGCAGGAAGAGTTCATACATTGTCTGCCCTAAAGCATCGTATACGCCCTGTAGTAGGTACGACCGGTTTTTCAGATGTCGATTTGGCTGAAATCAAAAGAATATCGAAAGAATATGAAATTGGCTGTATTATAGCGCCGAATTTTGCCGTTGGTGCTGTTTTAATGATGAAATTTGCCAAACAGGCAGCAAAATATTTTCCGGATGTAGAAATAATTGAATTGCATCATGATCAAAAGCTTGATGCTCCGTCAGGAACAGCCATTAAGACAGCGCAATTAATAGCTGAAGAAAGACAAGTAAAAAAACAGGGACATCTGAACGAAAAAGAAACGTTAGTAGGAGCACGCGGTGCCGATTATGACGGAATGAGAATACATAGTGTACGATTACCAGGACTTGTTGCTCATCAACAGGTTATGTTTGGTGGAGAAGGCCAGACATTTACGCTTCGACATGATTCGTATGATCGAAACTCTTTTATGAGCGGAGTTAAATTGTCGGTGGATACGGTTATGAACATTGATGAATTAGTGTATGGTCTTGAAAATATTATCGATTAAGGGGGCGGTTGATCTATGAAGATTGCATTGATTGCACATGATAAGAAGAAAGACGACATGATTCGATTTGCGATTGCCTATAAGAACACACTGGCAGAACATCAACTTTTTGCGACCGGTACTACAGGTAAACGAATACAGGATGAGACAGGTCTGTCTGTGCATCGTTATCAATCAGGACCATTGGGGGGAGACCAACAAATTGGGGCGATGGTTGCACAGAATGATATTGATATAATCATCTTTTTCAGAGATCCATTGACAGCGCAGCCACATGAACCTGATGTTTCCGCATTGATGCGATTGGCAGATGTGTATTCAATCCCGTTGGCAACTAATATGGGTACGGCTGAAATATTAATTCACGGGTTAGAACGCGGTGACCTTAAATGGAGAAATATCGTTAGGGAAAAGGAGTAATTCATTCAGAATGAAAACAGATATACTATGTTTTGGCGCTCATTCCGATGATGTTGAAATCGGAATGGGCGGCACAATCGCTAAATATACAGAATTAGGTCATACTGTTGTGATTTGTGATTTGACGGAAGCTGAACTCTCGTCAAATGGTACCCCTGCAAATAGAATGAAAGAGGCGAATCAAGCAGCTGCTATCTTGGGAGTAAAGGAACGAATCAATCTGAAGATGGGGGATCGACAATTATATCCCACACCTAAAAACATCTCAAAAATTGTTTCAACCATAAGAATGTACAAGCCTGAAATTATCTTTATCCCTGCCGTTCCCGATCGCCATCCGGATCATGGACATTGCGCATCTCTGGTAGAAGAGGCTGTCTTCTCCGCCGGTATTCGGAAATATGAGGATGAATGTAAGCTTGAGGCGCATAAACCAAAACACGTCTTTTATTACATGATTAATAGCTTCCATCCACCAGATTTTTGTGTGGATATCAGTAGCTATTTTCAATGTAAATTATCCAGTTTAAAATGTTATTCTTCACAATTTATTAAGTCTGATGATGGGGTAATGACGCCTTTGACAGAAGGCTACCTCGAAGCAATTGAAGGCAGAGAACGGGCATATGGAAGAGAGGTAGGCGTGTTATTTGCAGAAGGCTTTAAGACGAAACATACACTCTTACTAGATCAAGATTTGTTAGGTGGAAAGATATGAAACAGTTAAAGATTGGAATTGTTTGTTATCCGACGGTAGGCGGGTCAGGAATTGTTGCGACAGAATTAGGTATCAAGCTTGCGGAGAGAGGTCATGAGATTCATTTTATTACATCCAGTGTACCGTTCCGCTTAAAAAAGCGATACTCAAATATTTACTTTCACCAGGTTGAAGTTAATCAATATGCCGTTTTTCAATACCCTCCTTATACACTGTCCTTAGCCAGTAAGATTGCAGAGGTTGTCAAAATGGAGGGGCTGGACATCATCCATGCCCATTATGCCATGCCACATGCGGTCTGTGGAATTTTGGCCAAACAAATGACAGCTCTGGGCTTAAAAGTAGTTACGACTCTCCATGGAACGGATATCACTATTCTGGGGTATGATGCTTCCCTGCAGGACATGATTAAGTTTGCTATTGAAAAATCAGATGCTGTTACAGCAGTCTCTCATGCGCTAGTTCAAGAAACCTATGAGTTAATTCAACCAGATAAAGAAATCCAAACGATCTATAATTTTATTGATTATCCAGCGCCTGAACAGGATGCTGATAATATGGATAATTTGAAAGCGGAACTTGGAATAAGTGGGAATGAAAAGGTCGTTATTCATGTATCAAATTTCCGGAAGGTAAAACGTGTGCCAGATATCATTGATACATTTGCCGCTGTAGCAGACAAAATTCCATGTAAACTTTTACTGGTTGGTGATGGGCCTGAGATGTCGTTTATCAGTAAAAAAGTTAAAAAAATGGGACTGCAGAAAAAAATCATTCTGTTAGGAAAACAGGAAAATTTACAGGAGCTTTATGCCATCAGTGATGTTTGTGTGCTTATGTCAGAAAAAGAAAGCTTTGGACTGGTTCTTCTTGAGGCAATGATTTATGGCGTACCTTGTCTTGGAACAATGGTTGGCGGAATTCCTGAAGTGATTCAAGATGGGATGAACGGACATATCATTGAATTGGGAGATATAAAGGCAGCTTCCAATCGGTTATTAGAATTACTTGAAAATGATTCAATGAGAGAACAAATGGGCAAACAGGCAGTTCATATGATAAAGGATCATTTTCAAACTGAATATATCGTAAATCAATATGAAGATTTATACTATTCATTATTGGAAAATGGGGAGAAAGAGGAATGAATGATGAATTTAGAAGGGCGCTCCCTGTCCTGGAAGAGTTGGCCTCAGGGGGCTATGAAGCCTATTTCGTTGGAGGCGCGGTTAGAGACACATTAATGGGCAAAGCGATTGATGATGTGGATATCGCGACCTCTGCGACCCCGGAACAAGTAAAGGAGATCTTTACCTATACAGTGGACGTTGGTATTGATCATGGAACCGTTTTGGTGCTTTATAAAGGGGAGTCATTTGAGGTAACAACATTTAGAACGGAAGCTGCCTATAAAGACCATAGACGGCCTGATTCAGTAACTTTTGTAACCTCTTTATATGAAGATTTAAAAAGAAGAGATTTTACCATGAATGCCATTGCGATGGACCAAGACGGTAAATTGTATGACCCGTTTAATGGGGAAGAAGCCATACGTACAAAAATGATCCAAACAGTTGGTCAAGCTGATGAACGATTCAGCGAGGATGCGCTAAGAATCCTTCGGGCAGTTCGATTTGTCAGCCAGTTAGGTTTTACCCTGCATGAAGATACAAGGCTGGCATTACGGAAGAATGCTCATTTACTTTTCCATATCGCACAGGAACGGAAAACAGCCGAATTCCAAAAACTAATACGTGGTCAATATTCACATAATGGCTTGGAAATAGCTGCTGCTGAAGGGTTGATGATGTATTTTCCGGAATTAGGCCGATTTGCTGATCAAATGGAGCAGTTTCTTACGCTCCCCTTTCAACGATGTGAATCATTTGAAGAATGCCTGGCCCTAATTGCGCTTTTTAGTAATCAGGATCAATCCATGTATAAACAGTGGAAACTATCATCCAGTCAGCTGAAAAAAATAGGACTGCTTATTAGTGAAACAAAGAAAAGAGAAATCGCCCCATTCACATCCTACGCGATTTATCAGCTTGGCCTTGAAAATACACGGAGTGTAGAACGTGTTTGGTCTATATTCCATAATGTCCCACCTAATTTCGAAGCCATTACAACTATACATAATCATATGCCAATCCATAAAGATTCTGTTTTAGAGGTTACGGGCAATGATCTCATGAGGTGGGCTGACAAAGCGGGAGGACCATGGATTAAGGAGCTCATGATTGAAGTGATTAATGGAATCCTGGATCATAAGGTTCTGAATAAAAAGGAGTTAATTAAACAATGGCTCATTCAAAGGAACAGATTATAAAGAATGAAATTGCCAAAGCATTTGCGAAGGCTGGAGATGAGTATATATCGGGCCAGGTTCTGGCAGATTTAGTGGGTTGTTCACGAGTAGCCATTTGGAAGCATATCGATCAACTGCGCCAGGATGGCTATAAAATCGAGGCGGTTAAGAAAAAGGGATACCGATTACTGAATAAATTGGATTCGTTAACAGCTACTGATATCTTAATGGGCCTCCAGACTGAATTTGTAGGGCAATCCATCTATTCATACAAGACCGTCACATCCACTCAAACCATTGCCAGAGAACTTGCGGATAGTGGCGTTGCAGATGGCACGGTTGTGATAAGTAACGAACAAACCGAAGGCACGGGAAGATTAAAAAGAAAGTGGCATTCTCCTTCTAATGGAGGTATTTGGCTGAGTTTAATTTTGAAGCCTGATATTCCTCCTCACCATGCTCCTCAGCTTACCTTGTTAACGGCTGTAGCTGTTGTTCAAGCGTTAAAAAAAATTGGAGTCGAAGCTGGTATTAAATGGCCCAATGATGTATTGATTCAGGGCAGGAAGATTGCGGGCATATTGACCGAGCTTCATGCAGAATCTGATCAAATTCATCATGTGATTATCGGAATTGGTATTAACATCAATCAGACCTATGAATCATTTCCTAATGAGTTAAAAGAGATCGCCACCTCGGTAAAAATCGAGAAAAATCAAAGAATAGATCAATCTGAATTTTTACAGGATTTATTTGTGATTTTGGAAGATTTATATATGATTTTTCTAGAAAAAGGTTTCGAACCAATTAAACAAATTTGGGAAAAGCATTCTATTACAATCGGAAGAAAAGTAACCGTTCATAATCCGCGTGGGACCTTGACCGGCATTGCAACAGGAATCAATCAGGATGGTGTTTTAAAAGTAGAGGATGATGACCAGAAAAGCCATTTGGTATACTCCGGAGATATAACCGTGCATCAGTAAATTTCAAAATTGGAATAGTAATAATTGTGAAGTTGACTAATCAGAAAAGAAAGCGTTTAATAATGAGTTAATATATGGCAAATAAAAATGACTGAATGTTATAATTCATAGAAGGGCGGGAGCGGAAACGACCTGCACCTTTGCATTAAAGTCATTTAAATAGATTTATAATTCTGCCTGTATCCATGTAAGGACCGGGACAGAGGGATAAAAGCTATTATGCCATTCATCCTTCTGAAATAGGAAGGATTTTTTATTTGGGAAAATAGGTTTTTCTCTCCTCGGAAGGGAAAAGGAGGAAAGAAAAAGGATGAAATTTGCTGCAGATTTTTTGAAACTAAAAGTGAAGCAAGAAAAAATTTCAATGCTGACTGCGTATGATTATCCATCTGCCAAATTAGCAGAGCAAGCAGGGGTCGATATGATTCTCGTAGGTGACTCCCTTGGGATGGTTGTGTTGGGATATGATTCTACGGTTCCCGTCACCATGGAAGATATGATTCATCATACGAAAGCTGTAAAAAGAGGTGCCCCTAACACATTTATCGTAACGGATCTGCCATTTTTAACGTATCACACAACGATTGATGAAGCTTTAAAGAATGCTGCCAGTCTGTTGCAGATTGCAGGAGCGGATGCGGTCAAAATGGAGGGAGCCGGTAATGTTATTACTAAAATGAAAGCGATGACAGAAGCAGGTATACCGGTAGTGGCGCATTTAGGCTTAACTCCGCAATCAGTTGGCATACTTGGAGGATACAAAGTCCAGGGGAAAACGGGTGTGTCGGCGAATAAGTTACTGGATGATGCACGAAAATGCGAAGAAGCCGGAGCCATAGCTGTTGTGCTCGAATGTGTACCTTATCAGGTCGCTGAATATATATCTAATCAATTGACGATTCCTACTATTGGGATTGGCGCAGGTAACGGAACAGATGGCCAGGTTCTTGTTTATCATGATGTTCTGTTATATGGCGTTGGCAGAGTGGCGAAATTTGTTAAATCATATGCAGATTTAAATGATGTGATTGGCCATGCTTTATCTGAGCATATAAAAGAAGTAAAGTCCGGAGTTTTCCCTGATCGTGACCATTCATTTACGATGAATGAAGAAGAACTTGCCTCGCTGTATGGAGGGGAAAAATGAAAATTTTCAGCCGGATAATAGAATTGCGTGAAGTACTAAATTTAGAGAGGGAACAGAAACATTCGATTGGGTTCGTTCCAACAATGGGTTATTTACATGATGGCCATGTATCTCTAATAAAAAAGGCCAGAGAGAGTAATGATGTAGTAGTTATCAGTATTTTTGTAAATCCATTGCAATTTGGACCTGGTGAAGATTTTGATAAATATCCACGTGATATGGAGAGGGATGAAGAGCTGGCACGAAAAGCCGGCGTGGATTATCTATTTTACCCGACTGTACAAGAAATGTATGGGGATAAGCAAACGGTGACAGTAAACGTCCATGAACGCACCGATGTCTTGTGCGGTAAATCTAGACCGGGGCATTTTGATGGAGTGGCAACCGTTTTAACAAAATTATTCACGATCGTCCAACCGAACCATGCTTATTTTGGATTAAAAGACGCGCAACAGGTTGCTGTAGTAGAAGGGCTTATTCATGACTTTAATTTTCCGATTGAACTGGTAGGTGTAGAGATTAAGCGTGAAGAAGATGGTCTTGCTCTCAGCTCCAGAAATATTAATCTAACTGAACAAGAAAGAAAAGAAGCTCCATTTATTTATCAAAGTCTTTGTAAAATAAGAGAAGAATTGCAAAATGGTGCAAGTCCACTGGCTGCTCTTGAAGAGGGGAAACACTATTTACAAAGCTACATCAGTGGAAAAGTCGATTATTTTGAAGGTTTGTCCTACCCTGAGTTAAGCGAGATTACAGCGCATGATCAAAAAATAATCTTTGCAGTAGCTGTTCAATACACGTCCGTCCGTTTAATTGACAACATTATCATAAATCTTTAATCATACTAGGGGGTGAAATCATGTTTCGCAACATGATGAAGGCAAAACTTCACAGAGCAACAGTTACAGAGGCTAATTTAAATTATATTGGCAGTATTACGATTGATGAAGACTTATTGGATGCAGTAGATATGCTTCCAAATGAAAAAGTACAGATTGTAAATAATAACAACGGAGCCCGTTTTGAAACCTATATCATTCCTGGAAAACGAGGGAGTGGTGTGATTTGCCTGAATGGAGCCGCTGCTCGTTTAGTTCAGGAAGGGGATAAAGTGATTATTATTTCCTACGGATTAATAGGAGAGGCCCATGTGAGAAGTCACCAGCCAAAAGTTGCCTTTTTAGATGAAACGAATAAGATTGTTGAAATGCTTGGAGTCGAATCTGAAGCAACCATCATTTAAATGTAGTTGATTTTCAACAAACTCTGATTCCATTTTTGTTATAGGAATCAGAGTTTGTTTTTTATTTTTATTCAATACGTATCAATCTTCTTTGATAAATAAGATTGATTTTGATATAACAGTAGGTAATGGGTTACGCTAAAAGAAATAATCCATGTACTTTCCATCAGTGGTCTAACCATTAGATAAATAGTATGATTAAAAATAACAGATACAGTACCATTTACTATGAATTAACGATAATCGGCTGTAAAAAAAGGCAAGTTAGAGAAGAAGTAAGCAGGTGTGTAAAGATGAAAAGTAAATATGTAGTGATTGATTTGGAGACAACAGGTAATAATCCTAAAAATGGTGATCGAATTATTCAAATTGCTGCTATTGTCATAGAACAAGGAAAAATAGTAAACCAATACTCCTCTTATATAAATCCAGGGAGATCCATACCTTTATTCATACAGGAATTAACAGGTATCTCTGAAGAAGATGTGGAGAATGCTCCTACCTTTAAAGAGTTGGCACCTTACATTATTGGTGTGTTGGATGAGGCTGTCTTTGTTGCTCATAACGTTTTATTTGATTTGACATTTCTACAGGCTGAATTGAAACGGGTAGGATATGAAGGGTTCCTGGGAGATACAATTGATACAGTAGAATTAGCGAAAATCGTCAATCCTGAAATGTCGAGTTTTAGACTGGAGGAGTTAGGTAAGGCCTATGGTTTTCTTCATGATCGTCCACATCAGGCTGACAGTGATGCATATGTAACGGCCCTTCTATTTTTAGAGTTTTACAGTCAATTGAAGAGATTGCCGAAACCAACTATAAAATCACTATATAGATTATCCTTTTTATTAAAGAGTGAGCTGAAAGAATTACTGGCTGAGATTATAGAAGAGTATTCAACGGTAAGTGAGCCTTGGAGACCAGATTTAGATATTTATCGTGGAATCGCAATCACAAAACAGAAATCAAATTCGAATCCCTTACATCCACAGAATGAGGAGAGCCATTATTCTCTAGATGAGCAAGGTATCCAGACTATCCTTAAAAATACCCTTAAAAGTCATAACATCAGTTTAGTAGAAGATGGTACGAAAAACTTTGCCGATCATATGAATGCCATATTTGCGTTTGCCTGTGAAAATAAAGTTCAAGTAACAATCGCTGCTCATTCAAGATTCACGATAAAACAATTAATGGATTCTGCGCATAGGGTACAGTCATTAAATCCAATCCATAATCAAATGAGTATTTTACATTCAAAAGAGCAGTATTTAAGTTTGCCGAAATTTGAGCAATCATTGCGAGAAAAGCAACAAAATTATGAGAGTACTATCACAAAAATGCAATTATTAGTCTGGCTCACGATGACAAATACAGGCTGTGTGGAAGAACTGAATTTATCATCCGGGGGAAAAGAGTTTTGGAAGGAAGTATCCCACCATGCCACTCTGCACCCACGCTTGCTTAAACCCTGGACAGAACGGGATTTTTATACTAGACAAATGACGAATGCAAAGCAATCAAAGATTATTCTCACTACTCATAATAGCCTTGTTTCAGATATACAGACAGGTGATTTATTAAGCAGCAATCAATATTTTATAATCGAAGAAGCTAATTATTTTCCATCATCTGTTCAAAGAGCATTAACAAAAGAGATGAGTTACGTAGAGCTGAGAAATCTCATAAATAAAATTGGTACTTTGGATAATCGGCAGCTATTGCGTGCAGTTATGAGGCTTTTAAAAGAAAAAATGACTGATCATTTTGATGATAGACAAGTTGTAGTTATTTTAGAAGAGGTCGGGTTGAATATTGAACGTTTTTTTCAATCCCTTTTTATCTATGGAATAGAAAACAACACGGATATGGATGGACCAAGAGCTCAGTGCAAACTCGATTTTACCAGTCTCGACCACATACATATCGTGCATAATTTAAGAGAAGAAGCTGGTGAATTGTCTGCGTCGCTGAGTGATTTATTTGGACAATTCCAGCAAATCCTTGCAGAGTTAAACCAAATACCAATCGAGAAATTGAAGCGAAGCCAGCTCAACATTATCGATGAATTAGCTAAATTAACTGGGGAAATGTATGAAATCCTCTCTAATATAAAAAGATTTTTTGAAAATCAAGAATCAAATGACGAGGTGTGGATGAGCTGGAATGTAAAAGGACATAAAAATTCATTGCAATTTTATGCAAAGCCCTTATCGGTATCAGAATGGATTCAGTGCAACCTCCTACAGCAGAACAATACTTTATTTATTTCAGATGTCCTGACAGTGGGAGAATCTTTTCAACACATTTCACGTAAATTAGGTGTTTCGGAAAACAGTATTTTTAAAAAAGTGATTCCGCCTGTAAAACAACATTATTTAACGATAATGGCTACACCAAAAGAAAAATCGGTTGATTCTGTTACAGATTTGATACGAAAGCAACAAAATCATTTGATTCTTTTATTTCATTCACAAGAATCGATGAAAAAAATATATAATGATATAAAGGAATTGGCTGATCTTAAACACATACAATTGCAGGCACAGGGACTATCTTCCGGCTCTTCTATTAAAATGCTGAGAAATCATCTGGCTGTTAACCATTCCATTTTATTTATGACATACTCAGGCTGGGACGAGGTTCGGTATGCTTATGATGGACGTTCCAGAATCATAATGGTTGAGGCGCCAGTCCAAATGAACAGGAATGAGGCAGATGAGGCCCTATTATCAGAGTTAATCATCAATCTAAGAAGCCAGTTAAACGCTTTTCCTGATTATGATAATAGCGGTATTTGGACCTTACTTGATAATAGATTGATTAGGCGGGAGAAGGAACAGTTTAATCATGGTTTAAATTATATTAAGGTAATATACAAGAATAAGTAGTGTGTATGAGGTGAAGAGTTCGCTTTCTGACTAAAATAAGACTCCGGTTATTTTATTTTGATATAATTGAACGATATTCGAATAAATAGAAGGTTACATTTCGGGAGGTTTTAAAGTGGAAAGTAAAGTAGAACTGCTATCAAGTGTAAAATTGAGTTACACAAGTGATTTATATAAAATCGTTGATTCTCTGAATAGAACGCTGAAAAAAGAGGATTTAATGTTTGGTTTAGCATTGGATAAAGAAGACCACCAAACAGCCGTTTTTTCAATATATCGTACATAACTTGAAAGGATGCAGAAATGAAAAAAATAATTTGGAGCTTAGTGGCTATTATCCTGATTGGCAGTGCATTGTTTATACAGGCTATTTATGCCGGTGACAGTCCGAAAAATGCTGCTAAAAAGAATGCTGAAGAAATTGCCAGGGAAACAGCCAAAATGACAGAAGTGGATGATTTTTATTTATATAATGGAAATGAGACGTGGAGTGTCATAACTGGCAAAACAGCAGATGGTAAAAAGATTGGCGTTTGGGTGCCGGATGATAAAAAGAAAAAAAGCCAGGTTATAATTCTTTCAGAAGGCATCAGTAAAAATGAAGCCGTAGCAATAGTGAAAGAGAAAAAGAAAGTAAGTGAAATTGTATCCGTCCAATTGGGAATGGAACATAATCAAGCCTTATGGGAAGTCACCTATAAAAATGATAAAGGACTCTATGGTTATTACTACCTGAATTTTAAAACAGGGGATTTAATACGCAATTATGATAATTTGTAGGATGGAGATGGAACGAAGATGAAATTAGCAAGCAGAGTATCAGCATTAACACCATCAACAACACTTGCAATAACAGCAAAAGCAAAAGAGCTTAAAGCAGAGGGGCTCGATATTATTGGTCTGGGAGCCGGAGAGCCGGACTTTAATACTCCTGCCAACATACTCGAAGCGGCACAAAAGTCAATGCAGGATGGACAAACAAAATATACTCCATCAGCCGGCTTGCAATCATTACGACAAGTGATAGCTGATAAACTTTTAAAGGATCAGGGGTTAACATACACTACTGACCAAATTTTTGTTGCTTCCGGTGCTAAACATGCCTTGTATACTCTTTTTCAAGCAATTTTGGATGAAGAAGACGAAGTGCTCATCCCAACTCCATACTGGGTAAGTTATCCGGAACAAGTTAAATTGGCAGATGGGGTGCCTGTTTACATTGAGGGTAAGGAAGAGAATCAATTTAAAGTGACACCTTTACAAATTGAAAAGGCCATTACTGAAAAAACGAGAGCACTTATTATCAATTCACCAAGCAATCCAACCGGGATGATCTATACGGCCGAAGAATTAAAAGCGATTGGTGAAGTATGTTTAAAACATGATATAGTAATAGTTTCGGATGAAATTTACGAAAAATTGGTGTATCACAACCATCAGCATGTATCCATAGCCGAGCTTTCAGAGGAGCTTAAACGACAAACTATCGTGATTAACGGGGTTTCTAAATCTCATTCCATGACAGGGTGGAGAATTGGATATGCGGCTGGTGATCAAGCGCTTATTAAAGCGATGACGAACCTGGCCAGCCATAGTACATCCAACCCGACAACAACAGCTCAATTTGCAGCCATAGAAGCATACACAGGGCCTCAGGATCAAGTTGAAGTCATGCGAAGCGCATTTGAGCAAAGACTGGATGCCATTTACGGGCAATTGCTGGAGATACCAGGTTTAACTTGTCTCAAACCTCAGGGCGCATTCTACCTATTCCCAAATGTTTCAAAAACAGCAGAAATGTGTGGTTTCCAGAATGTTGATGAGTTTGTAAAAGATTTATTGGAAAATGCTCTTGTAGCGGTTGTTCCTGGCTCTGGTTTTGGCGCACCTGATAATATTCGTCTATCCTATGCAACATCTTTAGAAGCGCTTATTGAAGCTGTTAAACGTATGAAAGAGTATGTTATAAATAAAGCAGCCACTAAAGCTGAATAAATAGAGATTGATTGGTAACCAGTGATGTAACGGCCCCTTAAGGAAGATGCCTAATCTGCCTTTAAGGGGTGTTTTTATGAATAATTGGAATAGATGTATAAAATTGAAAAATGCTATATAATTAAATTGGTTTGACATTCCAAGTAAAGATAAAATAGAATTACGAGTCTAAACAGAGCGATGTAAAACGAAAATATTGATAAATTTTAAATAAGCAGAGAATGATGGATAAAAGATAAAACACAGGAATTATTGATTTCATTTACAGGTGAAATTTTGTATTTGCTTGTCTATTTTTGTACTTGTATAATGAATAGGGGTACATAACCTGGTTTTGTTTAAGCTTTGGAGGGAAAAAATGTGAAGTGTACAATTAATGAAGTGTATAAATATGTGAATGAAGAAGTTAAAATAGGTGCCTGGATTGCCAACAAACGTTCTTCCGGTAAAATTGCTTTCTTGCAATTGCGTGATGGAACTGGCTTTATTCAGGGTGTAGTGGTAAAAGCAGAGGTAGATGAAGAACTATTTAATATGGCTAAAAAGATTACACAGGAAACTTCCGTGTGGGTAACAGGTGTTGTTCAGGAAGATGAGCGTTCACCATTTGGTTACGAACTCCTTGTAACAGGACTTGAAGTCATTGCAGAATCGGTTGATTATCCGATTACACCAAAACAGCATGGTACGGAGTTCCTAATGGATCACAGACATTTATGGCTTCGTTCAAAACGCCAGCATGCCGTGATGAAAATCCGGAATGAAATTATTCGTGCTACCTATGAATTCTTTAATAAAGAGGGCTTTGTAAAAGTAGATCCGCCGATTCTTACAGGAAGTGCTCCGGAAGGAACTTCAGAATTGTTTGCAACAAAATACTTTGATGAAGATGCATACCTTTCACAAAGTGGTCAATTATACATGGAAGCGGCAGCGATGGCTCTGGGCAAAGTATTCTCCTTCGGTCCTACATTCCGCGCAGAGAAATCCAAAACCAGACGTCATTTAATTGAATTCTGGATGATTGAGCCTGAGATGGCATTTGTTGAATTCAATGAGAATCTTGAAGTTCAAGAGCAATATGTCTCTTATATTGTACAAGCTGTACTGGAAAACTGCGTAATTGAACTGAAAACTTTAGGTAGAGATACTTCTAAATTAGAGAAGATTAAAGCACCATTCCCTAGAATTACGTATGATGATGCGATTAAATTCTTACATGAAAAAGGCTTTGATGATATTGAGTGGGGAGATGATTTCGGTGCTCCTCATGAAACAGCGATTGCTGAAAGCTTTGATAAGCCTGTATTCATCACGCATTATCCTACAGCAATTAAGCCGTTCTATATGCAACCTGCTCCTGATCGTGATGATGTTGTGTTATGCGCGGACTTAATTGCTCCTGAAGGCTATGGAGAAATCATTGGAGGATCTGAACGTGTTCATGATATGGATCTGTTGAAAGCCCGACTTGATGAACATAATTTAAGTATGGATGCTTACCAATGGTATTATGAATTAAGACAATATGGTTCTGTTCCTCATTCTGGCTTTGGGCTTGGACTCGAAAGAACAGTTGCCTGGATAAGCGGCGTGGAACATGTTCGTGAAACTATTCCATTCCCTCGTTTGTTAAACCGTCTGTATCCTTAATAGTCAATTGAAACCTGGCAATTTATTTTATTGTCAGGTTTTACTTTTCCGTACTTCAAAATCAGCATACATGGTATACTAAAATGTGAGGTGTCGAATTATGACTATAAAAAATCTGTCGAATTGGATTAAGCAGGCGAATGTTGTCATACCTTCTTATTTGTTAACCAATTACAAAGAGATGGGAATCACTGAGCAAGAAATGATGCTTTTACTGCATGTTCAAAACTTTTCGATGAACGGAAATTATTTTCCAACACCTGCTGAAATCTCATCTGTCATGAATCTGACAGAAATGGAATGTTCCAACACCCTCAGAAAACTGGTTCAGCATGGGTTCTTAGATATTACAGAGGAAGAAAAACCAGGTTTTGAAAGCTATTCAATAAAGCCATTATTTGAAAAATTAGCCTATCATTATTTAAAAGATGCTAAGCAAACTGATTTTGAAGAGAAAGTCATCAAGAGTGAATCTTTATATACCATCTTTGAAAAAGAATTTGGTCGCCCATTATCGCCCTTTGAAGGTGAAACATTGGCAATGTGGTTAGATGAGGATCAACATTCAACTGATTTAGTAAAAGCTGCTCTTAAAGAAGCGGTCATCTCAGGGAAGCTTAGCTTTAGATATATTGATCGAATTTTGTTTGATTGGAAGAAGAACGGCATCAAGAATTTGGAACAAGCAAAAGTACACAGTGAGCGGTTCAGAAGCTTTACGAAGAAAAGTCCTGCTAAAACCGTACCGGTAGCCAAAGAGTTACCCTTATATAATTGGCTCGAATAAACAGTAATTGATAGACCTGGATAGAACCATTTATCCGGTCTTTTTATTCGTTAAAAAAGGTGTAAAAAGGGAGGGGATAGATAGATGCTTACAAATACACAAATTCGATATTGTCTTGATGAAATGGGAAAAATGTTTCCTGATGCCCATTGCGAATTAAATCACTCCAATCCATTTGAATTAGTAGTGGCAGTTGTTTTATCAGCGCAATGTACGGATGTATTGGTTAATAAAGTAACAAAAAATCTTTTTCAAAAATATAAAAAACCAGAGGATTTCCTTTCTGTACCACTTAGTGAATTGGAGAATGATATTCGTTCAATCGGATTATATAGAAACAAAGCAAAAAATATCCAGAAACTATCTCAAATTATTTTGGAGAAATACAATGGGGTTGTTCCTGATAATAGAGATTTATTAATTGAGCTGCCAGGGGTAGGAAGAAAGACAGCTAATGTAGTTGTTTCAGTCGCGTATGGTACACCTGCGATTGCCGTGGATACCCATGTGGAGAGAGTGAGTAAAAGGCTTGGCATATGCCGGTGGAAGGATTCTGTTATAGAGGTTGAAAAAACGTTAATGAGAAGAATACCTGAAGAGGAATGGTCCCTTACACACCATCGGATGATATTCTTTGGTCGGTACCATTGCAAAGCTCAATCACCAAAATGTGAGCAATGTCCAATGCTCTTATTATGCCGTGAAGGAAAAAAAAGAATGAAAGCAGCGGGAAAAAGCAAATGAATATTCCAGAACTGACTCATGAACTTTTTAACTTTGAATTTGATCAACTTGATGAACTTGATTTGACAAAGTGGAATCATCTTGTCTTTAATTTTGGTTTCCCATATGAATATTTTTATTATAAAAATGCAGAATGCTACAGACCCTGGGATGATTTTTTGAATGTCAGAGAACAAATAACGAAGGAATGGGCGGAAGTCGTTCAGCGCTTAGAAGTGCTGTTTTCTAATAGAGAAAAAAATGAAATTAAACCGTATATGTTAAAAGGGATTGTGCTGTATATATCTTTAATGTATTGGTCAAATCAGGTGCCTGTTAATTTACGCGAGTTCCCAGAATGTTTGAAGGAATTAAAGGGTAAACCTGTGAATGTGGAAGAGCGTTTACCATTCATTATGACAAGGCCGCACTTTTTCCCTAGCTTTATGCAGTTAAAGAGTTTAATGGAGGAACAAATTAAGATTACGGCCAAAATGGCTGCCTTAAATAAGTATTCAAAATGAAAAGCAAAAAAAGAGATCGGACATTTTGTCCGATCTCTTTTTTTGCATTAGGCGGTTTTACGTAAATTTCTTGGTAACTCTTGAATAGCCGGGGGTAGCAGAAGGGATGTTTCTGATGGCTCAGAATCCTCCGTACTGCTCGGTACGCTTCTATTACCGTTATCACCGTTCCGACTGTTATTGGAATTAGTGTTGCTCTCCTCGTTACCGTTATCATTACCATTACCGTCGTTATTGCGGCTATCATTACCATTTTCCAGATTGTTACCTTCTTCGGTACCAGTTCCAGTTCCTTCATCTGCCCCTGGGTCTGTACCTTCTTCTGGTTTAGTTTCCTCAGGATTTTCAGTTTGACCATCTTCATTGCCTGCTCCGCTATCTGGGGCAGGTGTAGTCGGATCATCTGCTGGCTCTCCTGGTTTTGGCTCTTCCGGTTCAGGCTTCTCTGGTTCTGGTTGTTCTTCTGGTTGTGGCTCCACTTCCTCAACAGGTGCTTCAGGAATTGACACAGAAGCAGAAGCTGCATCACTTTCCTGGCTACCTACAGATGCCGTTACATAGAAGACATACTTACTGCCAGCTTTAGGAGCATCAAGACTGAATGATGTTTCTTTTGTAGTGGTTAATGTTTGCTTGTTTCCACCATCCACGGCAACCTGAACATTAAATTCAGCGTCATTAGAAGAACCATAATTCCAGCTGACATTTATTCGATTGGATGCTTCATCATAAGCAGCGTTAAGTCCAGAAGGGGCATCCGGTTTTGTATATTTTTGCGATGTTTTTGAAGGCTCATGTCCTTTTACATAATATTCATATACGATTTGATCGCTCGGTGTATATTCACTTGCTTTAGCGTTTGTTCCTTTTTCAATGGCAACTTTCACAACCGAACTAGGCTGTTTGAAATTATCAGTTGTCACATTCTCGGACATTTTGCCCATCATTGTTTTAAAGATTTTTGCGGCAATTTTTGTTTCCTGCTTGCTCATCGGATTTTTTAATTGTTGGTCATATCCCGTCCAAACAGACATGGTGTAATTCGTAGTATATCCGATAAACCATGCATCCGGTGAACTGCTCTTACTAATATTATATTTTGCCCGGTCTTCTGCAGAGTAGTTTGTTGTTCCGGTTTTTGCAGCAATATGAAGACCTGGAATATTGGCTGCAGTTCCTGTACCCTTCGTCACCACATCCTGCAAAATGTTTGTAATCATAAAGGCTGTATAATCCTTCATGGCTACTTGTGATTCAGGAGCCGTTTCAATAACAGTATCATTGTCTCTAAGAACGACTTTCTTCACGACATGCGGTTTATTATAAATACCCTCATTACCGAAAGCTGCATAGGCGCCTGCCATTTGCAGAGGGGACGCTGCTTTGTCTACACCGCCGATTGCCGATGCTTCATATATATCTCCAAAGTCAACACCTAATTTTTTGGCGAATTCACCAGCTCGCTCTGGACCAACCTCTTGGAGTGTTTTCACGGCAGGGACGTTAAGGGATTTATAAAGGGCCTCACGTATGGTGACATCTCCTTTATAGGTACCTGTCGCGCTTCCGATCGATTGTCCGGAACTATATTTATATGGTTCATCTTTTATAATTTGAGCGGTCGACCATTTTAAATGTTCAATCGCTGGACCATAATCAAGGATTGGTTTAATGGTAGAACCCGGCTGTCTTGTTTTTAAATCTGTTGCATAGTTAAAGCCACGGGCAACTTCCTGATTTCTTCCGCCGCCCATTGCCATGATTTCTCCTGTCTTCGTATCCATAAAGACAGTACCCGCTTGGAATTTATCGTTTGGATACGCGATATATTTATCACTGTCCAGTATTTCCTGCATTAGGTCCTGTGCGTCAGGATCAATAGATGTATAAATTTGAAGGCCATCAGTATATATGTTGTAATCCCCGATATCTTCAACTTCGTCAATCACCTGGTCAATAATGGCATTATATTTTGTGTTTGCTGTATTCTCACGTTTATCTTCTGAAACCAAGCTTTTTTCTACACTTTCAGCTTTCGCTTTCGTGCTATCCTCGGCAGAAATAAATCCTGCCTTTTCCATAAGCCCAAGTACAATATTTCTGCGTTTTTCTGCTTTTTCAGGATTCGTAAAAGGGTTATAGTTATTTGGACTTTGCGGCATACCTGCGAGGGTGGCAGCTTCTGACAAGTTAAGCTCGTTCAATTCTTTTCCAAAGTATAGCTTGGATGCTGTTGAAAACCCATGAACACCGGAAGACATATATACTTTGTTAACATACATTTCAAATATTTGCTCTTTCGAGTATTTTTGCTCGAGTTGATAAGCAAGGTACATTTCCTGTACTTTACGTTTAATCGTTTTTTCTGATTTAAGGAATGAGTTCTTCACGACCTGCTGGGTAATGGTACTTCCTCCCTGAGATCCGAAGCCGCCTGTTATGTTACCGATTAAAGCTCCGCCCACACGAATAATATCAATTCCATGATGTTTATAAAACCGCACATCTTCTGTTGCCAGGATGGCATTTTCCATTAATTTAGGGACGTCCTTATAGTCGACGTAATCTCTTGTCTCAGAGCCTACTTCTGTATATATATCTCCGTTTTTATCGTAAATTTTTGAAGATATAGGATCAATCAGCAAGTTATCATCTATTTCAGGTGCCGTAACAGCCCAATAAGCAAAGACTCCGCCTACTGAAATGCCCGCTATGATAAATAGCATTGCCAAAACAATTAATATCCTTTTTATTAATGATTTAGATTGTTGCTTTTGTTTTCGATTATTCTTTTTGGAATTCGCAAGATTCCTTTTTTCTGTCCTCGTTTTATATTGATCAGACATTGTATTACATACCTTCCTTTCAGGATAAAGGACCAATTAAAATAGTTGGGTACCATATTTTTTGTCAATTATCTTAATATAGTCAATTCTTGGCGAAAATCCAAGCGGAATCACTTCACCTACATTTTCAATATCCTTTTTTGGTATTGATTTTCTGCCGCCAGAGAGCATCTCTTCCCAATAATAAAGCAGTGTTTCAGCCGGCAAAAAATAAATTTCCTCCGTGACACTAAAACGCATAATAATAAAGGCTATTCCATCATGTTTGATGATATTACGCATGTGAATAATCTGATGTTCATGGAAATTCTTTAAAGGGAAGGAGGTTGTTTGCTTGGTTTCTTTCGCTTCAAAATCAATATACCGTCCTTTATAAACACCATTATAATCGGTTGTGGAGGCTTGCTTAAAATAGGCTTCCTTAATAACAGCAGCGCTCCTTTTTGGGTAAGATACATTCACGATCTGAACAGGTGTAGGTTTTTTGTGGATAATTGCAATGTTATTCTGTATATAATATTGATTTGTTTCGTTTAAGTCATCCTCCAATGTCATTCCTCGATTAGAATAATCCACTTTTTTCTGTTTAATTACTTTACTGGTGGTATTCTTAATCGGATTGTATTGTTTACCATTAGGATATTTTATAGACATAGTATCCCTCCAAACCCATCCTTATCATAACAAAAATAGCATCAAATTTGTAAAATTCCTTACCGCTTCTAGAGAAAGTTTATTATAGCAGACAAATCTTCGCGTTTATGTAATTTTATAGTAAAAAAAGCGGCTTTCTCTTATTAAAAATACTAAATTGATAGAATTTAAACGAAACTAAGGCACTTCGAAGTTTATAATAATAGACCGTATTCGTCAAAGGAACTTTTTAGCTAAAAATCGTTTGGTGGAATTCTTTTTGGAGGAGAATACGAAGAATACTTACCGATTACACATTTTAAAATCAAAATGGCGGTGAGGAATCAGTATATAGAAGCCGGAGTTTAGTACTCCGGCTTTGGAAGATGAGTAAAATTCTTTAAGTAGACGGTTTATTTGGTCCATCCACTTTTGGGTTGCCCGTATGTTTTCTGGATTCGTTGTTATTTTTCTTTTTTTGTTCCTGTGCTGCTGATGTATTTTTCTTCATAACTACACCTCCTGTCATTAGGTTGTCTATGTTTTGTTAGTTTATACAGGTTGTCGAAGGAAGGATATCTATGCAATTCTCTATTTTCTTTGCCGATACCCTTCTAGTTTTGTCGTCTATGAAGGGATTAGGTTAGATAAATCGAAACTTACATATAAAGAATGAGGGAAGGGTGAAGATTATGAATTCCAAAGAAAATATCATCACATTGCTGAAGGAACTGGAGCAGGAAATACTGGCGCTGGAAGAAGAAATGATAAAAAAAACAGAAACTGAAGTGAAAGATACAATAGCGGAATATACGTATACCATTAAAAAAGAATCAAGAAAGATGGAGATGGATATGGCGGCTATCCATCATAAAGTAAATAACACGAAGGGGGATTACTTAAAAGATGTACCATTCACCAGAATGAGCCTGGTTCATATAACATAATCAAAAACAAGATAGTTTCTTTTTCTCTAAAATTCTGTTTAGATAAGGTAAAAAGAGCAAGGATGGAACCTAATGAAAGCGAACTTCTATCAAAAAAATAGTGAATTAATAGAGATGGTAAAAGAGGCAGAAAGAATTTATAGAAACGCGCGCGAAAATGATTCGCATGCTGATTTCCACACTGTGGTTAAGCCGTTTGCCGACCGTGTCAAGTTTTCCGTTGATGAATGGTTGGTGGATGCCGAACAATGGGTGGCGGAAAACCGCCCTAAATATATATCACTTATGCAAATAAAGAATACTCATAATAATGTATTACAAGTATCGGTCCATTGTTATTTTCCTGAATCAAGTAAGTCGAGATTTATTAAACACTGTAATGCAGCTTTGTTTGTACTTGAACAGATTCAAATGGAGAGCCCAGAGCATAAGTGACTGTCTGTGGCACCCAATCCCTGCTGCTGCATACTGTATATTATAGTAAGAGCGGAGGGAGAGTATGCTTAAAAAACTTCATGATAAGAAATCCAGAAAGCGTAAAAGTGATCTTCGTACCTATTATGGAATGCCGGGTGGAACTTACACGTCCCCCTATGAATATAGAACCGTATATCCTGGGCCAGGGATAGCTGTTTCACCCCAGCTTCATCCACATGGCATTTGGGCAAACGAGGGAGTTCAGAGACAAATGCATCCGTTTGAAGACACCCTTTCTTATCAACCCTATTATCATAACCAACTATATCAGCAGCCTTCACATAATCCCTATTTTATGGAACAGAATCTAGGAACGATGCCTGTGATTGGCGGTATGCCGGATGTTCAAGGTTATTATGGGGCCCCGCAACAGGAAATGCTAAATCATTACCCAAAGCAGCATGTGAATCCATTCCAAAACCCATTATATTCGCAGGAAGAAGATTTTTATCCGTCTCAGCAAGCGAATCCCGCTATTACACATCCATACCCGAAGCAAAACTTTATGCAGAAAAATCAGGGGAATAATTTTTCATCAGTTCTTAATCAATTTAAGACACAAGAAGGCAGTATAGATTTTAATAAAATGATTGATACTGCGGGAATGATGTTAAATTCAGTGAATCAGGTATCCAATATAGTAAAGGGTGTAGGTTCAATCTTTAAAGTGACCACATAAAAACTGCCGGTTAAGAATCGGCAGTTTGTTTATTATTGAATAGATATCCGTTTCTTTCTTGATTTGGGAACTCTAATTGATAATAATCCATTCTCGTGTTTTGCTTCAATTTGTTCCTCGTCAATCGGATATTGGAATGTGAAGCTTCTTGATTTTTTTTGCTTTTCTGTAGCAATGGTTTGATCATCCTTATTCACTTTTCGCATACTTTCATATGATATAGTTAATTTGTTTCCTGATATATCAATTTCAATGTATTTCTTATCTACACCTGCAATATGTGCTTGTATAATATAGTGTGTATCTGTTTCTTCCCATTCAACAGGAAAACTAGCAAAAAGCTTTTGGTTTTGAAAAAAACCATCCATCGACTGTAATATTCCGCTCCTAGAGTTCTCAGTTAATAAATCATCCATTTGTGAGATAAAGTTACGGAGTGGTTCCAGCGGACCATTTTTATTATTTTGAGCCATACAATCTCCCCCTCTGATGATCTATCTTTAGCATATGCGTAATATTTTTAAATGTTAATAAGTGGAGATAGGAAAGAGGAAATAGTGGGATATTAGGGGATAGAAATCGAGCAATAAAACATGCATGTAAGGGAATTCCATATATTTTTTGAGGAATGTGCTTATTTGTAGAAAAGCAGCTTTTTAGAAAAAAGTGAAGATGAAGTTATTGGACGTATAAAAGTAAATAATACGATAATATGTATGTATAAAGGAGTAGCGGCCATGGAAAGTACCCGTGTGAAATTAGCATATAAGGAAGAGGGGGCAGGCGAACCAATAGTATTGATTCATGGTTTTTGCGGTAGTAAGGAATATTGGCAAAAAGTCATTCCTTATTTAAAAGAAACCTATCGTGTGTTAGCAATTGATGTAAGAGGGCATGGAGAAACGGAAACGACAAAGATTGGATATAGTATTCATGATATGGCGGAGGATTTATATGAATTCTTTAGGGAGCATGATTTAAATGATGCCTATGTATTTGGCCATTCTATGGGTGGCTATATTACACTTGACTTCGTTGAACATCATCCCGAGCTTGTCAGAGGATATGGGCTTATTCACTCCACTGCATTGCCAGATTCTCCGGAAGCGAAGAAAAATAGATCGGCAGGAGTCTCTACAGTGGAAGAACAGGGTGTATCCCTTTTCATCCATGATCTGATTCCAAAGCTGCTGTCAAAAGAAACGCGTAAAAATGAAGAAGAGATGCTTAAGTCATTAATAAATATTGGAGTAGAAACCAGACCGGCAGGCCTCATTGGTGCTTTAATAGCTATGAAAAATCGCGAAGATAAAAATTATGTTCTGAAGAAGATGGATATTCCCGCTCTTCTCGTAGCCGGTGCTAAAGATGAGGTAGTGCCGGTTGAAAAAGTATTTACAGTAAGTGGGGATCATATTACACAGGCGGTGATTAAAAAAGCCGGTCATATGGGCCTTTTTGAGACCCCGGAAGAAGTGTCGAAAGTGATTGCCTCATTTTTAGAGAAAAGTAAACAATAATTGGAAGGTCGTATCTCTCGGAAGATACGACTTTTTCCTTTTCAAGGGAACGTTCATTCGGTACAATGATGACAGAAATGAGGTGTGCATGATGTTTGGAAAGAAAAATTTAATGGAGTTCATGAATGATTTTATTCAAGATGAACAATACAAGGATAATATTGCTTTTTGGCATACCATCGATGAAAAAAAAGCTACTTATTCCCCCTTCCCAGCTGAATTAAATGAAAAGTTGAAGTCTGCCCTTGAAAAAAGAGGGATAGAGGCTCTGTACAGCCACCAGGCGGAAGCTTATAAATATATTAGAAACAACAAAAACATTGTAGCGGTCACCCCTACAGCATCAGGCAAAACGCTGTGCTATAACCTTCCCATTCTCCAATCTATCCTGGAGAACTCAGATACAAGAGCTCTATATTTGTTTCCGACAAAAGCACTGAGCTATGACCAAAAATCCGAATTAGAGGAACTGATCCATGCTGCTGAGGCTGACATAAACAGCTATACGTATGATGGAGATACCCCGACAAGTATTAGGCAAAAAATACGGAAAGCGGGTCATATAGTGATTACAAATCCGGACATGCTCCATTCAGGGATATTGCCTCACCATACAAAATGGGTTAGTTTATTTGAAAATCTGAAATATATTGTTGTAGATGAGTTGCATACGTATAAAGGTGTATTTGGCAGTCATACGGCTAATGTAATCAGAAGGTTAAAGAGGATATGCCGTTTTTATGGGAGTGATCCCATTTTCATTTGTACCTCGGCTACCATTGCCAATCCCAAAGAACTTGCCGAACAATTAACAGAGTCCAAAATGGTCTTGATTGAACGAAATGGTGCGCCATCAGGGAAAAAGCACTTTGTGTTTTACAATCCTCCCATTGTCAATAAACCTCTAAATATACGCAGAAGCTCGATCTTAGAGGTCAGGAAGATTGCCAGCACCTTGCTTCGAAATAAAATCCAAACGATTGTGTTTGCCCGCAGCCGTGTACGTGTTGAAATATTAGTTACGTATTTACAGGAGCTAATCTCGAAACAATTGGGACCAAAAGCAATCAGTGGGTATCGGGGTGGATATTTACCAACGCAAAGACGGCAAATTGAGAAGGGACTGCGTGATGGTACTATTTATGGCGTTGTCAGCACAAACGCTCTTGAATTAGGAGTGGACATTGGGCAACTGCAGGCATGTATTATGACTGGGTATCCGGGGTCCATAGCCAGCGCCTGGCAACAAGCAGGCAGGGCCGGAAGAAGGCATGGTGAGGCGCTTATCATTATGGTTGCCAGCTCCAGTCCATTAGATCAATTTGTCATCCAGCATCCTGATTATTTTTTCAATAAAAGTCCGGAAACAGCGAGGATTAATCCTGATAATCTTGTCATCCTCGTAGACCATCTTAAATGTGCGGCTTATGAAATCCCGTTTAAAGAAGGGGAACAATTTGGAGCTATTGAGATTACGGAGATTTTGGACTATTTAGCTGAGGAACATGTATTGCACAAAAATAAAAATACATGGCATTGGATGAACGATGCTTTTCCGGCACATGAAATCAGTTTGAGATCTGCCTCCCAGGAGAATGTGGTTATTATTGATCGAACCAAGCCTAAAGTTCAGGTAATTGGAGAAACAGATCGTTTCTCAGCCATGACTCTTTTGCATGATGAAGCTATTTATTTGCATCAGGGAGTTCAGTACCAGGTGGAACATTTAGATTGGGAGGAGAAGAAGGCATACGTACGCGAGGTCAATGTTGATTATTATACGGATGCCAATCTTGCAGTCCAGGTCGATGTACTGGAAATTGACCGGACTAATGTCAATCCCAAAAGTGAAATGACGTTTGGAGATGTTTCTGTGCGGGCTATGGCTACCATCTTTAAGAAGATCCGTTTCGATTCTCACGAAAACATTGGATCGGGACCTATCCACTTACCAGAAGAAGAAATTCATACAAATGCCTGTATGCTTTCCTTAAAGGATGGGAGCGTTGATTGGAAGGAAGAGCGGCTTGAAGAAGGCCTGATGGGAGCCTCACATGCCTTACGCGGCATTATTCCTGTTTATGTATTGTGTGACCCAGGCGATATTCATGTTTATCCCCAAGTGAAAGCAACTCATAATGAGCTCCCGACCATCTTTGTTTATGATCATTATCCGGGCGGAATTGGTCTAAGTAAGCATATGTATGAAAACAGTGAACAAATAATACAGGAAACGATTCAGGCGATAAGAGTCTGCCCATGTGAAAATGGCTGCCCGTCTTGTGTGGGAATGGAAGGCACTGGTTCGTCTTTGAAGGAGGATTCCATTAAAGTGTTGTCTATTCTTGGAGACCAAATGGCCGGTGACTATTCAAATGTCCATTAAAAATAAACTAAACAGGATGAAAAAACACCTAAATACAAATGTTGGCGAAGGAGAGGCAAAAAAGAAAAGTATCGATGTGCGTAAAGACATAGTTTCGCACGTTGACATTCCTTTCTTAGAGCAATGGAGTGAATTTGGAGCCTCTGCCGTATTTTACGAAAAAGAATATTGCCTGATCAGGGAGGTTAGCTATCCCCTGCAGTATCAGCATGGAAAATATACATTTGATATGTTGCCGCAAATTGTAAACCTATGGAATGAGAGTAACCTCCAGCATCCACTCTCATCATCTGGTTTTGAAGCGAATCAAATGTTTTTCTTTGATACAGAAACAACAGGTTTGGGCGGAGGTGCAGGGACTTCCATCTTTTTACTTGGTTATGCCTTTTTGGAGGATGGATATATTAAAGTCAGACAGCATTTCCTGCCGAGACCAGGCTTTGAAATTCCATTTTATAAGACCTTTTTAGAAAAAGTGAATTATGAGACATTGGTAACCTATAATGGAAAAGCCTTTGACTGGCCGCAAGTAGTTACGCAGCATACTCTTTTGCGTCAGCATTTGCCGAAATTACCGGATTTCGGCCATTTCGATTTATACCATGCTTCAAGAAGATTGTGGAAAAATAAATTGGATCGTGTAAAGCTTTCTATCGTTGAAAATGAAGTACTTGGTTTTGAAAGAAAGGATGACGTGCCGGGGTACTTGGCACCGATGATTTATTTTGATTATGTGGAAAGGCAGGATCCAGAAGCTGTCTTTAAGATTATGAAGCATAATGAATGGGATATCTTATCATTAATCACGCTGTATATTCATCTTTCTGCCCTATTATTAAATAATGATGCAGTGGAGCATGAAGATTCATTTGAATTAGCGAGATGGTTTTCTTCCTTAAAAGATCGAGAGCGCGCCATTGATTCTTTTGAAAAAGGAATTACCCAATCTAAACAGAATGAAGAGCGTATGACGGTTCTCTTTCATTTAGCGAACGAACATAAAAAGAATAAAAATCTAGAAGCCGCAGTGAAGATATGGGAAGAAGTAGCTGACTCAAAAACACCAGAATACGTCTGCTGCTCCTTAATTGAACTGGCTAAATTCTATGAACATAAGAAAAAGGATCCTGCTACTGCATTGGAGTATTCGCGTAAAGCTTTGGATTTAATAAGAGACTATTCGTTTAATAAACACGGCATTCATGAGGAATCAACCCATCACCGCATACACCGTTTGGAGCGTAAATTAAATATGAATAAATTGGAAAGAAAGAAAATCTAAATAATGGTTGTTATGTTTTCTCATCCCATGTAAATTTATGTTATACACCAATAATGAATTGCAGAAGGAAGTGGATCAAATACGGATGTATAAGGTGGTCTTTTATTTATTCTTTGTCGTGATCGGATTATCGATGCTAATTTTTAATTTTATTTAATTTTAATGTAACAGTTTTTATCCTGAAACATTTTTTATAAACGGAAAATAGGTGACTGCCTCAGTACGGTCTTATCCAACATTTCATAGTCTATTAATGTAATCTATATAGAAAATGAAAGGAGAGACGCGTATGTTCGGTCGTCGTCATCATCAACATTGTGGGCCAATACAAATCCCTGGTTGTCATAAAGTGCAGTGTTGCCCGCCGGTTTGTCACCAACCTATCCAGTTCGTTAAGGAAAATTGCATTACACATGTAGTTCCGCATGTGCATCCGGTGCAAACTCTTGAAGTGAATAATCATGTATATCAACATCAACATCACTTCCCACACTCTTTCCAAACGGCAAATAATGTTCAGAATCAATCCCAGCAATTTGGAACTCCAAACCCACCAAGACCTGGTTGTTCAGGAAGTGGTAGTGGATTTGGCTTTTAAAAGTAAGAGGCGTAAAGCCTCTTCTTTTATTATTTAATGTATAATAAGAAGAGATCGTAAATGGATGTGAACGCATAATGGGAAAAGTGGTATTTGTGACAGGATATAAGGCGCATGAGCTTGGTATTTTTGATCAAAATCACGAAGGTATTAAATACATAAAAAAAGCATTGCAGGGCCGCTTGTTAACGCTTCTTGATGAAGGAATGGAATGGGTGCTTATTACAGGGCAGCCAGGAGTGGAGCTTTGGGCTGCGCAGGTCGTTTTTGATTTACAGGAAGAGTATCCCAATCTTAAACTCGGGGTATTATTACCCTACTTAAATCAGGAAGAAAAATGGAAAGATTCAGTCAAAGAGCTCTATGAAGAGATACTTCTTCAGGCTGACTATGTTGAGGCTATTTCTAAGAAAGCTTATGAAGGGCCATGGCAATTAAAGCTGAAGAACCAATTTATTGTGAGTAAGAGCGATGAAATGCTGATTCTGTATGATGATGAAAAGGATGGAAGCCCGAAATACAGTTGGTTTGAAGGGAAAAAGAAACAGGGTAAACAAGATTATCCTATTATTCAAATAACATTTTGGGACCTGCAAAGTTTAATTGATGAGGCACAGTGGGAATAATATAAAGAGGAAATTGACAAATAGCACTTTTTTTGAAAAAATATTAAGTAATAGTCGTATGAATTTGAGGTGAAAAAATGCTCTCAGATAAAACAAAGTTGACAGCAAAGGATATCTTAGAGAAAGAATTTAAAACTGGTGTCAGAGGATACAAACAAGAAGAAGTTGACCAGTTCCTGGATTTGGTTATAAAAGATTATGAAGTTTTTCATCAGGAAATTGAATCACTTCAGCAAGAAAATATGAAACTGAAAAAGCAATTGGAGGAACAGCCGAAAAGGGTAGTTCAACCAGTACAACCAGTACAACAAGCTACAGGAACCACTAATTTCGATATCCTAAAACGCCTTTCCAATCTGGAAAAGCATGTATTTGGAAGTAAACTTTACGAATAAAAACCTTCCAAATAATTGTAGTTGTATTATTTTTAAAATCAGGGTATAATGTATTTTGCATGTGATAACGTCTGGGTAATCGCTGCAATGTAAATTGTAGAGGAAAGTCCATGCTCGCACAGGCTGAGATGCCTGTAGTGTTCGTGCCTAGACCAATAAGCTAGGGCAGCCTATTTTTAGGCTGACGGCCGGGAAAGTGCCTAAGTTCTTTTGGAATATGGCACCGGTACCTATAAAAGTGCCACAGTGACGGAGCCTTTTTGGAAACAAAAAGGGTGGAACGAGGTAAACCCCGCGAGCGAGAAACCCAAATTTGGTAGGGGCGCCTTTCCTAAGGAAATGAACGAGGGGAAAGGGCAGACTTATAAGTCTGAAGATAGATGATTACCACCGGAGTACGAGACCTTCCAGTCGATTGCAGTACGAAGGAACAGAACATGGCTTACAGGACGTTATCTTGGAAATGTATAAATAAACCTGAATGAACTTCTTCCGTAAAGGAAGGATAAGAGGCTGTCGACTATGTCGGCAGCCTTATTTATTTCTCCTTAAAATTAAAATAATAACAAATAACGAACCATATCATAGTAGACATAGGATAGGCAAAGTCATATATCTATCGTTGAATACTGGTCTGTATCCTCTTTTTATAGGTTTCTTTATAAAATATACTTAAATAAACCAAGGCAGTTCCTGCAGCTATAATAAGTCCGACATAAACGGACATCATCATGGGGACTGCGAAAGCCCCTATAATGATTGCTGATCTTGCGATTAATTCGGCACCGTTATAGGATACACTACTAAAGGCCGAATAAGACCCTCTTTTATCCTCAGGTATCATATTTGCCTGTTCAGCATTGAATATAGGTGAATACATTAATTCTCCAATTGTAGCAATAAATCCGAATAATAGAAGCGTATACCAGCTGTTTGCTGAAGTAAGGAAAATATAGCCGATTCCATAGATGATCAATCCCGTGATTAATACATTTTTATTTAAAAAACGGTCGGTGATCTTTGAAACAGTAAACGTTAGGAGGACTACTAATAACATATTCTCTATATTCATCAAACTCAACATTTGAACACCCTCAATTTGATATCCGAATATATGTATAGTTTCAAAGGATTCTGAAAGTCGCACCCCTATATAACTATTTAATGATAGCTCAGCAGAAAGGATAAACATAAACCCAAGCACTAGTTTTACATAGCGAGTATCCTGAAGGGCAATTTTATAATTCTGAAGTAAATCAATGAAAAAATTTTCGTGTTTTGCCTTTAATTGGCGGACCTTACTGTCAATCAGCCAAATTTTATAAGCAAAAGAAATCATGGTGGACGTGCACGTTAAGATGATAAATAATTCGAGTTGATGATGGCTATATAAAAGTCCGCCCATAGCCGCACCAATCGCCATAGATAAATTAACCAGCCAATAATCTAGTGCATATACAGATTTTCTAGTCTCTTTTGTTGTGGAATCCATAATGATGGCGCTCATACTTGGCCTTCCCAGACTGCTCGAAATCATAAATCCAATATAGCAAATAGCGAACAGCCAAACCCAGTCATCTTGAGGGATTAACGTGATGGTCATGATGAAAAACATGGAGGCGCTTGTAGTCGAGGTGATTAATAAGATTTTCTTCCTTTTAAATCGATCGGAGAGGTAACCTCCCAGCAGATTAGCAGCGAATGTAATGAGTACGGTAAATATTAAGAAGACGCCGGCCCAAATTTTGTTCAGTTCATGAGCAAAATATAAAGCCATAAAAGGCATCACAGAACTGGATGCCATTCGGTTGAAAAAGGATGTTCCTAAGCGAACTTTTATATTTTGTGGCAAATTCTTTACTTTCATATTGTGTCACCCCTTAGTATCATATATATTAAACAAGCCTGATGATTCTGAAAATGGACAATATAAAAATAAATGTCTACTTTATTGGTGAAACGGGGTATACAATGGAACCTAAATTACTGACTTTATGGCAACATGTACAATCTGGATCTGTGAAACAAACGGAGTTAGCTGATTTACTTGACCTCAGTCCAAAGCAAACATCCAGGTATTTAAAAAAATGGCATGAGGAAGGCTGGTTTTGTTTACAACCGGGGAAAGGACGGGGGCACTCGACTAAAATTGAGTGGAGTAAAAACGTAGAAGAAATCTATGAAAAAGAAATGGAATCCATCATTCATCAGGAATTGATTGAAAAAAGCGCAAAATGGCTAACCTGCAACTGGTCAACTGAATGCAAGCTTCGTATTATTAAGCTTTTTCAAACGAAGCTTGGATTTAATGAGGAGGTCAGGGATAAGTTAATCATTCCCAGAAAGCATCCTTTTTTATCTTTTCATCCACTTGAAGCTCTTGATACTCATAGTGCCAACTTAGTTTCCAATATATACAATCGTCTTATATACCTTACAGAAGAGAATGAAATAATGCCTGAACTTGCTCATAGTTGGGAACATTCCAATCACCTGTTAAGACTTTATATAAGAAAGGGTGTCAAATTCCATGATGGCTCCTACCTTGCCGCAGAGGATGTCGTGGAATCATTACAATCCTTGTGTAAACATCCCAATCACAAGGATATTTGGTCACCTGTTCAAAGGATTCATTCACCTGGATCGTATGTAGTTGAGATAGAGCTCAATCAGGACTGCAGCTATATATTACATCTCCTAAGCACGATACACTCAAGCATCTTTAAAGAAATCAATGGGAAGTTAATCGGAACGGGCAGCTTTTATCTTGAAAAGAATAATGAAACAAAAACGGTTCTGCGTGCTTTTGAAGACTATTATAAGGAAAGGGCTCTGTTGGATGTTATAGAATTCTTACAGATGCCAAGCGGATTTGAGACGATTTACCGTTCCTCATTAAAAGAAGAAGATATTGAAACATTTAAGGTGGAAAGCGATTCAGGATTTGGGCTTGTGATAATGAATGCTTATCGTAATTCAGCCATTAAAAGGAAGGATGTTAGAGATTACATTCATTACGTAATCAGTCTAAATAGGAATGATATCAAACATCTTGATCCAAAAATAATATCGAACAATAGTAGTATTTTACACCCTCCCTCAGACCCTTACATAGTAAATGAAGTCCCAATACCTAAGATATCCAATCCACTTGTTCTTCAGGCTACGCGATATACAGAAAAGCTGGCTAACTGGCTAAAGGGAATATTGGAAGCGGCAGGGATACCGGTTGTTTTAAAAGAGCTTACATTTAAAGAAAGTTTACAAAATGGGTATACAGATCATGATTCAGATTTGTTTATTCATGGAGAAGTATTTGAGATGAACCAAAGCTTGTCTTTTTTTCATTTTCTTTTGATGAACTCTTCGCCTCTTGCCCGGGTAATAGAAGAGACATGCGATAGAGCTGGTTTTTTAAGCCAGTATGCCCAAACCCCTTTTGAACAGTGGGGGGAGCTTAATAAACAAATGGAACTTACTTTACTAAATTCCGCCTTGATCATTCCGCTATATTATTCGAAACGAAGTGTGTTGTTCTCGGATGATATTATGAATATTACTATCAAAAATTTTGGCTATGCAGATTTTTCAAAGCTATGGATGAAACCATCTGCTATCTGATTCGTTTATATGTGGCTGGAACGCTTATTTGGTTTGCATTCATCATGCATGAGTTGTATGATAATAGACGCGAACGACTTAATTTAATGGAAAAGTAATACGATTAGATAGGGTGAAACAATGAAGATTACATTAATAGCTACAGCAGCAATGGGTCTTGAAGCAATTGTCGCTCAAGAAGTACGTGACCTTGGATATGAGTGTACCGTAGAGAATGGACGAGTACTGTTTCAGGGAGACGAGCTTGCCATTGCCAGAGCCAATATGTGGCTTAGAACAGCAGATCGGGTAAAAATTCTAGTGGGTGAATTTAAGGCCTATACATTCGATGAATTATTTGAAGGGACAAAAAAGCTTCCATGGGAGAATTATTTGGATGTCACGGCTGAATTTCCTGTATCAGGAAAATCGGTTAAATCTAAATTATTCAGTGTTCCAGATTGCCAGGCGATTGCCAAGAAGGCCATAGTGGAACGTTTGAAAAAAGCGTACAAAAAAGATGGATGGTTAGATGAGAATGGACCATTGTATCGTGTAGAAGTATCGCTTTTAAAAGATAAAGCCACATTAACGATTGATACAACCGGCCCTCAGGCTCTGCATAAACGTGGATACAGAACAGGGCAAGGTGAAGCGCCATTAAAAGAAACTCTTGCAGCTGCATTGGTGAAGCTGACGAATTGGACTCCGGATCGTCCATTTGTCGATCCATTCTGCGGATCGGGTACGATTGCGATAGAAGCAGCGTTAATCGGCCAAAATATTGCACCAGGATTTAATCGTGATTTTGTTTCGGAAGACTGGCCTATAATTGATTCGTCTATTTGGGATAAGGTCAGAGAGGAAGCGGAAGAACAGGCCAATTATGATCAGGAATTAGATATCTCAGGGTTTGATATTGACCATAAAATGATTGAAATTGCGAAAGAGAATGCCATGGAAGCTGGGCTTGGTGATTTAATTAACTTTAAACAAATGCAAGTCCGTGATTTCACAACGAACAAGGAATATGGTGTGATTGTTGGAAATCCGCCTTATGGTGAACGACTTAGTGATCGTCCAACCGTTGAAAAAATGTATAAAGAGATGGGAGAAGCACTCCGTCCATTTGATACTTGGTCAGTGTACATGCTGACTTCTGATGAAAACTTTGAACAGTTTTACGGCAAACCAGCCACCAAAAAACGAAAACTGTTTAATGGTTTCATCCGTACTGATTATTATCAGTACTGGGGAAAGAGACCGCCAAGAAACGATTGATATGACATGGTTTCTTTAGTTAGCTTATTTTGGAACTAAATTATACCGAGACGATTCTTTATTGAATCGTCTTTTTTAGTGCTCTGGTCCACGTCTATCCAGGAGATGATCAATATGTAATTAAAAATTATTATCGGTGCAATTCTAAGTGGTCTATTTTGGTGCATCTTGTTATACAAATAAATCATAGTCACTACTTCTCTTCTATTTGAAAGGAGTTGATTCTAATGCTTTGGACTATCGCTGTAGTATTAATCATCATAGCCTGTTTGATTTACATTTTCTAATCCCTTTTCTTCTATTGTCAATAATCCAAATATAAGGACTACTTCTTACCCGTTAAAACAAGGCCCTAGAGAGATGCAATCAGTGACTTCATAAATAGAACCAATAAAGGAGGCAAAGGTAATTGAGCTCGTCTTAAGGGCAGGAATAAGCCACCCTAAAGAGGGGGGATTATTTTGTGTATACTGCTTATGCTATAGCTTTATGCACCCATCACTTTTTTTCAGCCTGTTTATTGTAATCTATATGCAAAAAAGTAATCAGGTATACATGTCCGGAACAATAATCGAAAGTGGTCTAGAAAGAACTCCTTATGTTACAGCAAACCATCCACTAAAGTACGAAAGCTGGTTAATTGTTTCATCCATACGGATCATGATCAGTACTGAGGAAAGAGGCCACCAAGAAAGATGCAAAGTGATTCCGAAGTTAATGATTAATAGAAATCATAGACGCTAACCTGAGGGTTGGTGTTTTTTTTTCTTTGGAAATACTATAATCAGGTAATTTGAAGGTATACAGAAAAATAAAAGCAGTCATGACTAGTTTTCTAAAATGAACGGTCAGTGAATTTAAATAAAACCACCTTAAAAGTATACTGAATATGGTAAAATATTCAGTATACTTTTAAGGTGGAGGGGCTCTATATGACAAATAAATTAGAAACTGAGTTTTTAGACTATATACATACTATGGATGCATTCAGAGAGGCTTCGGCATTGATTGGATGGGACATGCGGACAGGCGCACCAAAGAAAACGATTGATAAGAGAAGCCAGGTGTTGTCCATTTTATCAAAAGAACATTTCGAAATGGCAACCGGGGAACAAATGGAACAATACATAAATGAGTTATCAAAACCTGAATTGTTGGAGCAGTTGGCTGCAAATACAATTGCCATCGTGCAGGAATGTAAAAAAGAGTACGAGAAGATGAGTAAAATCCCGGCAAATGAGTATAAAGAATATGTTGAATTGCAGTCTAAAGCTGAAAGTATATGGGAAACGGCTAAGGAAGCATCTGATTTTTCTTTATTTAAGCCTTATTTGGAGCAATTAATTGAAGTGAATAAGAAATTTGTATCCTATTGGGGTAAATCAGATCAGCCATACAATGCATTACTTGATTTATATGAACCTGGTATGACAGTAGAAATATTGGATGATGTGTTCGCCAAGCTAAGAAAAGAAATTGTTCCGCTTGTGAAAAAGATTGGGGATTCGAATAAGAACCTGGTAACGAATTTTATTTATAAACCATTTAGTGAAGAAGCCCAGAAGAATTTCTGCTTGGAGTTGATTCAGGAACTTGGTTATGACCTGGAAGCCGGTCGCTTGGATCAAACAGTCCATCCGTTTGCGACTGCTTTAAACGCAAATGATGTGAGGATAACTACGAAATATGTAGAGGAAGATTTCCGTGTTGCTGTATTTGGTACGATACACGAATGCGGACATGCCGTTTACGAACAGAATATCAATAAAGAATTAGAAGGCACGCCTTTATGTACGGGAACTTCAATGGGTATTCATGAATCACAGTCCTTGTTCTTTGAAAATTTTATCAGTCGGAATCTTAGCTTTTGGAAACGAAATTATGATAAATTGAAAATCGCCTCGCCTGAACAATTTAATCAGATTGATCTCAATACATTCTATAAGGCTATTAATGAATCGAAGCCATCCCTGATTCGGATTGAGGCAGACGAACTCACTTATGTTTTACATATTATGATTCGATATGAATTAGAAAAGGGAATATTTAACGGGGATTTGAAAGTAGGGGATTTGCCAAAGCACTGGAATGATAAGTATGAGGAATACTTGGGGATCAGACCGGAAAATGATGGTGAAGGGGTTCTGCAGGATGTTCATTGGGCAGGTGGCATGTTTGGGTATTTCCCATCCTACGCCCTTGGATATATGTATGCAGCCCAATTAAAAGCTGCTATGCTAAAAGATCTTCCAAATTTTGATGAAATCATTGAAAATGGAGAATTCGCAAAAATTACTGGGTGGTTAACCGAGCATGTTCATCAGTATGGCAAGACGAAACTCCCTTTAGAGATTATAAAGGATGCAACTGGTGAGGGATTAAATCCAGATTATCTTGTTAATTATTTAAAAGAGAAGTATCAAAGTATTTATAATATATAATGAAGTAATCTGCAACATTGTAGGGCATCTAAAAGTTAGAGTAAAATCACTTTGTGTCTCGGTTCGTATGTGTTTATTTTCTTTTACTCATGATTATCATTGAAGCCTATTTTATCGGTATTAAAATTAGAGATGAACACATCATTAGAGTAAAAAGAATAAATAATAGTGATTGTCTAATTCTAAGAGATATTGAAAATGGGGGAATTGAAAAATTCCCTTTCATTCATGTATTAAATTACTTCAAAAATAGTCATATTATTAACGAAAGCAATAACTAATCACACTTAATATTCGCAAGGGATATGGCGTGGTATTTTCTACACTGTATAGGAGTGTTTATAGCAAAATGCTCTGAATTCGAATTGTGACTAAATTCATATAGAGAATGCATACCAAGATCTAAGAATTGTTGTATCACTTTAAGGTATATACAGTAATTTACAGATCTTTTTTTATTTTTTCTTACTAAATATTTTATGGGCATTAAAAGGAGAAAAAGGGACAATTATGCTGCACTTTTCTATCATTCACTGCTTGCTGTTCATAGTAACTTTACATACTTTATGAGACACTTTTATTACCATAATCTAAGGCATGGAGGATTGCTTTCTTTACAGGATGATCTCAATAGAGTGTTAAAATATAAAGGAAAAATAACCGGATTAAAGTTCTACATAGTATTTTAATTGTAAGTAGATTGTTGAATTACAATGGGTACATGTTTAAAAGTTGTTAATTGATACTGTATTTATAATATTGTATTCCTTATAGGTGAAATGATAGTTATTGTATTATATTATTGTTATTTTTGTAAAAAATTTTAGTGAATATATGTAATATAATGCCAAAATATAATGATTGCTTTTACAATGAGTAGGGATGTGTACTTTTAAAATGGCAACTATACGAGATATCGCAAATAAAGTTGGAGTCTCACCTGCAACAGTATCGGGTGTCTTAAATAATAATTCAAAATTATCTGTATCAGATGAAACACGCAGTAAAATCATTTATACAGCTAAGCAAATGAACTACAAAAAAAGAATAGAAGCACCACTGATTACAAAAATCGTTTTTTTATATTGGATAAGCGAAATGACTGAACTTGAAGATGTGTACTTTAAAAAGACAAGAAAGGCTGTTGAGCAGCAAATAGAGCGTCGCCAAATAGAACTCGTGGAAATTACAAAAGAGAAAGGAATTGAAGCGGTACCGCATGATATTGAGGGAATTGTTGCAATTGGAGCTTTTACTTCAAAAGAATTAAAAACTCTTCAATCGATTACTTCTAATGTTGTATTTATAGATAGTTCTCCAAATGATGAAATTTTTGATTCTGTAACTCCAGATTTAAGAAAGATCACAATGAACATTGTTCGTTTTTTTATCCATGAAGGCCATACCCAAATAGGAATGTTAGGGATGCATGAGGTTGATTTGGATGAGAAAACATATAAAAAAGATCCACGGGAAGAAGCATTTCGATATGAATTAGACAAGCAATCTTTATTATGTGAGGAATTTATTTTTATTCGTGAAAAAGCTTCCTTTAAAGAAGGATACAATGGAATGATGAGTGCGATAAATACGCTTGGAGATCGTTTGCCTACTGCTTTTTTTGTTGCTACAGATGCTTTAGCGGTTGGTGCTCTTCAGGCTCTAAATGAGAAGAATATAAAAGTTCCTAATAGGGTTAGTATATTTAGTATTAATAATATTTCAGTGGCAAGCTATGTATCCCCGCCATTGACAACCTATGAGATCGATAGTAAAACATTAGTTAATACTGCCTTTGAATTACTAAATAGTAGAGTCAGTGATAAAAGGGAAGTGCCATTGAAAGTACTCATGTCATGTAAACCGGTATTTAGAAAGAGCACAATATTGGTAAAGTAATTAAAAATGAACATGTTTACTAATAATGTTCTATATATAAATACATAGTTTTATTAATACAAAAGGATTTGCAGAGTAATGATCGTCTTCGAAAAGAGATGGTTATTACTCTTTTTTTATTAAGTTTTGTGAAAATTGAGAAAAAATTACTAAAACTGTTTACTAAATATTCCTTATATGTTAATTTATTTATAGAAAGCGTTTTCATTATTTTCCAAATCGGGGGGTTACTCTATGCTATCGAAAAAAGTTAAAGGGATTTCAGCTACCTTAATAGGCCTTTCAGTTATTTTGTCAGCTTGCGGTCCAGAGTCAAGTAAGGAAACAGGTAAAGAAACAAAAGAAGAGGCTAAAGAATTGCTTGTTTGGGAAGATGAAAGTAAAGGTATTGGGATTGAAGATGCTGTGAAAAAGTTTGAAAAAGAATATGATGTAGATGTGACAGTCAAAGAGATGACTTATGCTGATCAAATTGAGGCGTTGCGCCTGGATGGTGCAGCTGGTACAGGAGCAGACGTTATTACAATCCCAGGTGATCAAATTGGCACTGCAGTAACAGAAGGGCTTTTGAAAGAAATAAATATGACAGAAGAAGAAAAATCTATATATACAGATTCAGCCATGCAATCTCAAATGATAGATGGGAAGACATACGGTTTGCCGAAAGCAGTAGAAACAACAGTTCTTTATTATAATAAAGAGATTGTTTCAGAGAAAGACTTACCGAAAACAATTGACGAATGGTATGAATTTTCTAAGGGCGTTACGAAGGATGGAAACTACGGATTATTAGCTTTATGGGATCAAATTTATTATGCTCAAAGTTTGATTAAACCATATGGAGGATACATATTTGCACAAGAATCTAATGGAAACTATGATCCTGCCGATATTGGCTTAAATAATGAAGGTGCGATAGAGGCCGTTAGCTATATGCAAAAATTTTACAATGATGGATTGTTTCCTGCGGGTATTATCGGCGAACAAGGCATTAATGTCTTAGATTCGTTATTTACAGAAGGCAAAGCAGCTGCAGTTATTTCTGGTCCTTGGAATCTGGAGCCATATAAAAGTGCAGGTATTAATTATGGGGTAGTAGAATTGCCTATACTTCCAAACGGTGAACATATGAGCGCTTTCTTAGGAGTGAAATCTTATAATGTTTCTTCTTATTCTGATAGCCCTGAGTTAGCTGAAAAATTCGCGAAATTTATTTCCAATGAAGAGAACTCAAAGGTGAGATATGAAAAAACCGCAGAAATTCCAGCTATTAAAGCATTATCAGAGGATCCTGCAATTGTCGAAAATGAGGCTGCAAAAGCTGTATCCGAACAATCTAAGTATTCCGAAGTAACTCCGAATATCGCAGAGATGGCAGAGGTATGGACTCCGATTGATTCAGCATTACAAACGGTAGCAACCGGAAAAGCAAAACCAAAAGAGGCTCTAAATAATGCTGTTGATACAATTAAAGGACAAATAGAGGCTAATCATTCAGCGAATAAATAAGATTATTAGAGGGAAATGGAATATCCGCTTTCGGACATTTCATTTCCTTTCCTATATAGCAAGGGGAGTTATCTATGGAAAATGACTATCGTAATGGTAGGAGGACGGCAGTGAAATACAGGAAAAGAGCAGCATTTTTCTCCATCATCCCTGGAGTGGGTCAGGTGTATAATCGTCAAATTATGAAGGGATTGCTCTTTTTCATTGTTTCAATATCCTTTCTAATTGCATTTAAAGATCTATTTAATATGGGGTTTTGGGGGATTTGGACACTTGGTACTGAAGTGCCGAGAGATAACTCTGTATTTTTACTTGCGGAAGGTATTATTTCTATAATTATTGCTTTATTTGCTTTAGCAATTTATTTTTTCAATATTCGTGATGCCTATATAAATGGGAAGAAAAGGGACGAGAATATTCCACTAGATTCATTGAGAGATAATTACCGTAACTTAGTGGAACAGGGATATCCATACTTAGTAAGTGGTCCTGCTTTATTCATTTTAATATTTACTGTTGTATTTCCAATATTGTTCAGTTTTGCGTTGGCATTTACAAATTATAACTTGTATCATTCGCCACCAGCAAACTTATTTGACTGGGTGGGACTTGAAACCTTTAAACAAATTTTCAGTGTAGACATATGGCGTTCTACTTTCTTTGATGTTTTAGGCTGGACCATTGTGTGGACCATTGTCGCATCCACCTTACAAGTATCCATTGGTATATTTTTAGCTGTCGTAGTTAATCAAAAAAAACTTAAGTTTAAAGGATTTTTTCGTACAATATTCATATTACCTTGGGCTGTGCCTGGTTTTGTAACCATATTAATATTTGCAGGGTTATTTAACGACAGCTTTGGAGCAATTAACAATACGATTCTTGATTTTCTGGGTGTTTCTCCCATTCCTTGGTTGACGGATGCTATGTGGTCTAAGGTTGCTTTATTGTTAATGCAAGGATGGCTTGGCTTCCCCTATATATTTATAGTCACAACAGGAGTACTACAATCAATTCCTGAGGACTTATATGAAGCGGCAACAATTGATGGAGCATCTACTATACAGAAATTTAGGAAAATTACATTACCGTTACTATTATTCTCAATTTCTCCGATTATTATAACGCAATATACTTTTAATTTTAATAACTTTAACATTATTTATCTATTTAATGGTGGAGGGCCGGCTTTACCGAGTTCTACTGCTGGAGGAACAGATATTTTAGTTTCCTGGATATATAAATTGACCATGCAATCTAGTCAATATGGATTGGCTGCTGCTTTGACGATTCTTTTGTCCATATTCGTGATATTGATTGCTTTGTGGCAATTCAGACGAAGCAGTTCTTTTAAAGAGGAGGGTTAAACGATGCGTTTACAAAAATCCTTATGGAAAAATAAAGGGCTGATTTTTTCCTATATTTTGTGTATTATTGTCACTATTATCATTATATATCCATTAATCTGGACAATTGGAGCAAGTTTTAATCCGGGAAACAGCTTAATTAGTACAAGTATTTTCCCGGATAATCCGACTTTAGCTCATTATAGGGATTTATTCGACCCAGATAGCGGGATAGAATATGGACAGTGGTTCTTTAATTCTATGAAAATAAGTATTATTACCATGCTAATTTCAGTTTTAAGTGTTAGTTATACAGCGTATGCATTTTCTAGATTTCGTTTTAAAGGACGTAAAAATGGGTTGACATTATTCTTGTTGCTACAAATGATTCCCCAGTTTTCTGCATTGATTGCAATCTTTGTATTAGCACAAATGTTAGGTTTAGTGAACAGCCATTGGTTTTTGGTCTTTATTTATGTCGGTGGATTAATTCCTATGAATACCTATCTGATGAAAGGATACATGGATACGATTCCATATGATCTTGATGAAAGTGCCAGAATAGATGGAGCCACGAATACGAGAATATTTTGGCAAATCATTATGCCTCTATCTAAACCGATGCTATCGGTTGTAGCCATTAATGGATTTACCGGGCCTCTTGGAGATTTTATTATATCAAGTACGGTTTTACGCTCTTCTGAATATTACACACTCCCAATTGGATTATATCGATTGGTTAGTGACAAAATGGGAGCTAGCTATACAACGTTTGCGGCGGGAGCAATCCTTATTTCAATCCCGGTAGCTATCGTTTTTATCTTGCTTCAAAAACAATTTGTATCCGGATTGACTTCGGGTGGTACAAAGGGTTAAAGATATAGAAAAGAAAAGGATGGATAAAATGGATTTCATGAAAAAAACCTATATACATTCCTATCATCAAATGCTGCACGGTGGCGATTATAATCCGGACCAGTGGCTTGATTATCCTGATATCATCTCAGAAGACTTCCGATTAATGAAGCTTGCGAATACAAACACCTTTTCACTAGGTATATTTGCCTGGGCTGTACTTGAGCCTGAAGAGGGGAATTATCAGTTTGAGTGGCTTGATGAGATCTTTGATAGAATTGAAGGTCTTAATGGAAAAGTTATATTGGCTACTCCCAGCGGAGCAAGGCCTGCCTGGCTTTCTGAACGTTATCCTGAAGTTCTGCGGGTATCTGAAGATAGGGTGAAACAGCTGCATGGAGGACGCCATAATCATTGTTTTACCTCCCCAAAATACCGTGAGAAAGTACAGCGGATGAATCGAATGCTGGCTGAAAGGTATCAAGAACGACCTAGCCTCCTTATGTGGCATATATCAAATGAATATGGAGGGGAGTGTCATTGCGATTTATGTCAGGAGGCATTCCGCAATTGGCTGAAGCAGAAGTATCAGAATAATTTAAAATCGTTAAACCTTGCCTGGTGGGGTCCGTTTTGGAGTCATACCTATTCAGATTGGTCACAAATTGTATCACCATCTTCCATTGGAGAACGTGCAGTTCATGGATTGAATTTGGATTGGAAACGATTTATTACAGATCAAACAATCGATTTTTATAATAATGAGATTCGACCATTACGGGAGATTACACCGAATATCCCTGTAACAACTAATTATATGGCCGATACATTTGATTTAATTCCTTTTCAAAGTCTAGATTATAGTAAGTTCTCAGAGCATATTGATCTTATAAGCTTTGACTGCTATCCAGCATGGCATAATGAGTGGGAATCGACGGATGAGCTGGCGATGAAGGTTGGTTTTATAAATGACTTATATAGAAGCCTAAAACAGCAGCCATTCCTGATCATGGAATGCACACCAAGTCTTGTGAACTGGCATCCTGTAAATAAAGCAAAAAGACCAGGAATGCACCGGCTTTCATCCATGCAATTTATATCGCATGGAGCAGATTCGGTCTTATATTTTCAATGGAGAAAATCACGTGGATCGTCTGAAAAGTTTCATGGAGCAGTCGTGGATCATGATGGTCATGAAAATAACCGTGTCTTTAAGGAAGTATCAAAAGTAGGTGAAATGTTAAAGAATTTTGAACCGGTTGTTGGGACAAATAGAAGGTCAGATGTCGCTATTATTTATGACTGGGAGAACAATTGGGCATTGAATGATTCGCAAGGATTTTCTAGTGAGACAAAACTATATCCCCAGACCCTTCAGCAACATTATCGTTTTTTCTGGGAAAGGGATATTCCGGTTGATGTTTGTACCCCACGCCAGGATTTGTCGGATTATAAGCTTATTATTGCACCCATGATGTATCTTGTGCAGCCTGGATTCGTGGATAAAGTGTCTGCTTTTATAAAGGCTGGAGGCACCTTTGTAACGACCTATCTAACAGGTTTCGTAAATGAGTACGATTTAACATTTTTAGGTGGATTTCCAGGTCCCTTCAAAGAGATTCTAGGTCTTGAAGTAACTGAAACTGATACGCTTTATCCTTCGGAAGTCCGGCATATACGGTATTTAGATAACATATATGAAGCGAAAAACTATTGCTCTTTGTTGAAGTTGAAAACAGCTAAGGAAATAGGGGCTTATAGTGATGATTTTTACGAGGGTACACCGGCTGTAACCGTTAATAGTTACGGAAAAGGAAAAGCATTTTATATAGCATCCAGAAATGAATATAATTTTCATGCGGATTTTTACGGTAAACTTGTTGATGAATTGGAAATTACTCCTGTTCTTGAAATAGTTCATCAAAAGGGTGTTTCTATTCAGCAGCGTGTTTCAGAAACAGAAACATTTTATTTTATTATGAACTTTACAGAGGAACAGCAGTCTATTGAGTTTGTACAAAAAGAAGAGGAATATATCAATCTGGAAACAGGGGAAAAAATAAAGAATTCCCTTTTATTAAACCAATATGAGTGTGTAGCTTTAAGAAAATAAATAAAGAACAGGGTCGGATAAAATAAATCCGGCCTTTTTGCAAGAACTCATATAATGGCAGGGATTGCTTGTGAGTTTATACCAGATTACCAGTGTGGCTGACCACCGAAATAATCTGATTATGAGTGGGGAACAAGCATTTGCATAATAATGCACTGTTCATATTTTTCCAATATCAAGGACCTGTGAATTGTTGCACCCACTTTTAGGTAAGGAACAATTCGTAGGTTCTTTTAATTTTTCCTTTTATGAGTATGAGAATGGTTGAGTAAGGTTTAAAATTATTAAAAGATAAGATTACGGAGGAATGGCAAGTCCTTTCAAGCGAAGTTCAAAAGGTAGATACCTAGGATGGGTATTTCGAAAAGTACAAGCGTTAACATTCGACCTCATAGAATACTACCCATTAAAAGATGTTCTACATACGTGAGACCTATCTGAATTCACCTATCATTATCCTATAAAAATGATAGAGAGAAAAATACGAATCATGAGAAGAATATATTAAAGAAAATTAGCTAGCATGAGGCCCGTTGGATACAGTCTTCACACCAGCCAATTAGCGGCTTAATAGAAACTTTAACTTTTGAGTGTCACTTCATAATTACATGTTTTTTCTCAGGTTGCTCACTTATAGTCTCTTAATCACACGTTTATGCAATATCAAGTCTAGCAACTATAGCCACAAGAATTTGGACTAATACTTGAATATTTAAAGCTACTTGAGTATCCGTAGTTGTAACGTTTACACACTTTGAACCTATGATAATGGTTTTCTGTGTATTTCGTTGTTTAGATTTGAAAAGTTGTTTTAGATCCTGAACTACCCCTTTTCCTACTTCATTGTCACCAACTGATATACTAATAACAACTGCGATTGCAACTTGAATAGCTGCTTGCAAAGATAATGCTATTTGAGTATCTGTTGTATGCACTTCTACATTCTCTGAATCTTTGACGACGATCCACTCGAAGGATTGCTGTGTGATTGATGTGATTTGATCCGCTTCTTGCGTGACTTCTGCATCATCTTTACAATGGAAATTGTCTAATGCTCTCCAATTATTTTCACTCATTTTTTCTTCTCACCTCTTATTTTATTTTATTGAATTTACGCGATATCTAATTTAACAACAATAGCTAGAAGAGCTTCCAGCATTACTTGAAGGCTTGCAGCGATATCTGTGTCAGTAGTTGTAATCCTAACATCCTTTGAATTTTCGATATGAATTTTTTGTATATTCTTTTGCTCAGAATCAAAGTGTTGAAGAAGGTCTTGAACAACACTATCGCTGTCATCTGAATCTGCAATTGTAATTTTGAGTACCAATGCGATTGCGAGCTGTAAAGCTAATTGCAGGGAAACAGCTGCTTGAGATTCGGTAGTATGAACAAAAATGTTACCTGAATCTTTAATAAAGATTACTTCATCTGATTCTTGGATTTGAGCAGTGAACTGATCAGCGTCCTGGACTATCTCTGCCATGCGCCGCTTATCCTCTTCCCTTTTAACATCATGTTTATGGCTAAAATATTTTGACATTTTTCTACCACTCCTTTGTGATTTAGTCCTTATAAAATATGAGCTTCTTCACTTTTTGATTGGACAAAAAGCTCAAATGTAACGTGTCTTCCTGAAATAAAAAACGCCTGATAATCAGGCGCTCAAAATAATCATTTTTAAGTGTTTTTGTTATCTCCAGTTGATGATTTTACAAATGATTCTACTTGGTTGGTCAAATCACTAACTAATTCTTTTATCATTAGCTTTTGTTCATCGGATAAATTTTCTTTGGCCTTCTCGACGTTAATTCCATTTTTCCGAAAAAGATCACTTACCAGTAAATTAATAATCTGCTGAGGGATCAACTGTGGGGATTGATTTTGGTCATCACTCACAAATTTCACTCCTTTAATTGAAATATAATCTGGATTATGATATGTAAGTCCCCATTGTTATTCCTGTACAATTTACATACAAAATAAAAAAATAGAACGTTTAAAAGTAAAGAGGCACACTGCAGTTGATAGAATGTGCCTTTTCGACCAGCGTTTCACTTAAACCCTCTGAGTGGGACTAGCCCACATATCGTAATTAAATCGAACATATAAGAAATCCTGCTGAGGTTTCTATAAAATTTTAGCTTCAATACAATTAATTAAAGAATAGTAATTAACTATTTTATAGATGGTAACTTAAAAGTTGATATGAGAACTCAAAATTATAATTTACGAATAATAAATCCAAAATATCTTTATTCAATTTTCGATTGGTGTAAAGTGTGGTAATAGATTTTAAATTAAGAACCTGCCAAACCATCTTTACATATACTGTATGTAAAAAAAGGCGGATTCACATATGAAAAAATATTATTGTGGGCATTGTCATTCTATCCAAGAAACGCTGAAAGTCTGTCATGTTTGTGGACAGGATCAGATGAAAGAAATTTTTATTACGATTCAGCATAATGAGAAGAAGGGTGACAATTAACCGAATATAATTGATAAAGAATCTGCCTTGATCAGTTAGGGTGGATTTTTTGTATCTGAGTGATGATAAGGATCATTTACATAGAGGAGCGGGGAGGGAGAGGTAATATTTGTATGAAATCAGATTTTGATTGAAAATGATTATCATTGATGATACACTGAATTTATAATGAGAGACGTTATCAATTAACTTCGTGACAGGGAAGGTGAATGTTGATGGTTTGGTTATTTGTTGGAACAACGGTAACAGCCTTAAGCGGAGTCATGATTTATGTACTAAATAATGTAGCGAATCCAAAAGTTTTAGAAGCTCATTCACAATCGAATCCAAATATATAAGCTTGGACGATAGGTCCAGGCTTATTTTTTTTACTTTAATACAAAATTATGGGCAATTATCTCAATTTTCGCTAAAATAAAAAAGATAATGAATTCAAGTAAGGGGATAATGATGACAGCGCATACAAGGGGAGCAACACTAAGTCAGCTTTACGCAATTTATAAGTACTTTGAACAAGATGGAGATCAGGTTCGAGCACAAAAAATCACTGATATTATGAATAAAGTAAATGAAAATGAATATAGTTTAGCATTTTGCGGACATTTTTCAGCCGGAAAATCTACTCTCATTAATTATATTTTGAAACAGGCAATTTTACCTTCCAGTCCAATTCCTACGAGTGCCAATATTGTTAAAATACGAAGCGGAGATGGCGAAGCAAGAGTCTTCTTAAATAATGAAAAATGTTTAGTCTTTCAGCCGCCAATCGATTTTAACAGGATTAAGGAATTTGCGAGAAACGGTGAATCTATACAAAAAATTGAGCTAAGGATTCAGAATTTTCCATACAGTGACCAGTTAGTGTTATTGGATACTCCAGGAATTGACTCAACAGATGAAGCTCATGAACTATCGGCTGCCTCTTCATTCCATTTGGCTGATGCGGTTTTTTATGTGACCGATTACAATCATATACAATCTGAAATAAATTTTCAGTTCACACGGGATCTTGCGCGAATGGGGAAACGTATATTTGTCATCATTAATCAAATTGACAAACATAATGAAGATGAACTTTCATTTATTTCACTCAAACAAAGTGTAAAGCAAGCTTTTAAGGAATGGGATATCTCCGTTGAAGAATTCTATTTTACCACTATGAAGGAAGAGAAACATCCATATAATCAAGTAGATCAAGTAATTGAAAAAATATCTGAATTGGCTAGTCTTCCACCGGCTTACGATGTGAAGGTACTTCTTGATCAATTGATGACCGAGCATTTAAATTGGAAAGAAACAGATTCCAATCGAGCAAGAAATCACCTGGAACATCAGTTGCAGGACAATCAGAACCAACACCTTATAGAATTAATTGATTCTGCTGAAGTGTTCAGTAAAAGTATAATTGATTTTCGTGATCAAGAAGAAAGTGTATTTGACGAACAAATTGGCCATATTATCGAGAATAGCAATATTACTCCTTATGAAACAAGAGAATTGGCAAAAGCCTATCTAGAATCTAATGTTTCGTCCTTTAAAGTTGGGAGATTATTCGGAAAAAGTAAAACAGAACAGGAAAAAGGAAAGCGTAAGCTGGATTTGATTCAAACGATTAAACAGCAGACAGAATCTACGATTTTATGGAATCTTAATGACTATTTTCAAAGAATGATGAATGACTATCCGGGGCAAAAACAAGAAGGTTTAGATATCATCCAATCTTATGACTACACGATTCCATACGAGGATTTTATCCAGATGGAATCGCTTGCTTCTGTTACTGGGGATTTGGTGCTGAACTTTTCAAAAGACTTGGCAGGCTCCATAAAAAAAGAAGCAGGTAAAAAAGCGTTAACTCTCTTTGAAACCTTGGGGAACCTTTGGGAAGAGGAAAGGGAGCAACGTATGAATCAGATTGAAGAGGAATTAAAGTCCGAACAGTCTAATCTTCAAAAAATCTGGCAGGAATGGCAAGTAGAATTGTCTAATCAACGGAAATATAAGGATAAAATAAAAGCTGAATTAACGAAACGTTCCAAGTATCCGATGACAGAAGTAATGACCTTCCTCCAGGGCCAACAGATAGCTGAGACTATAGTGGAGATGAATCATAAAGAGCTTCTGAGCAAAGAACCCGAACCAAATGAGAATATGGTTTCGACGGATATTGAGCAGACGAAATCTGTCTATACTCCGGAGCAAATGGCTCTAAAGCTGCAAAACGCATCCCAGGCGATTATCCAGCTGCCGGGTATGGAAAAGCTCGCGCAGGAACTGAAAAATCGTGCAGATTCTTTGCTGAATCAAACCTATACTCTAGCGCTATTTGGTGCTTTCAGCGCTGGAAAATCATCATTCGCCAATGCGCTCCTCGGAGCAAATGTTTTACCAGTATCGCCGAATCCTACGACCGCGGTGATTAATCGAATTTTGCCGCCAACCGATATTTATAAGCACGGTACAGCGATCATTCATGCTAAAACAGAGGCAATGCTGCTGGATGATTTAAATGAGCTGATGTCTGAGAGTGGTTTGAAAGTACAAGATATAGCAATGGCAAAAAAACAGGCGAAAATCATGCTGAAGAAACAAAGTTATGCACTTGGCCTGAAGGTTTCTTTCCTAGAGGCCTTTATCGAGGGGATCGATTCATTTGAAGAAAACCTTGGTAAAAATTTTACAGTGTCAATTGAAGAGTTTCCTGAATTTGCAACGGACGAGTCAAAATCATGCTTTATTGAACGCATAGATTTATATTATGATTGCGACCTAACTCGTAAAGGGATTATTTTAGTAGACACACCTGGAGCGGACTCTGTTAATGCTAGACATACAGGTACGTCATTCAATTATATAAAACATTCGGATGCCATTTGTTTTATTACGTATTATAATCACCCATTTTCCCGAGCAGACCGTAATTTTCTTGATCAACTTGGACGGGTAAAGGATTCATTCAGTATGGACAAGATGTTCTTTCTTTTAAATGCGGCAGATTTAGCTGAGAATTTGGATGAGAGGAAGTTGGTTGAGGGTTACTTACGGAGTGAATTACAGACATCTGGCATCCATAATCCGCGTATATATCCGATTTCAAGCCGGGCAGAACTTCAACGAAGGACCGGCGTATTCAATCAAGAGAATGAGGAATATACCAAGCTGTTTACTTTTTTTGAATCATCTTTTTATACATTCATTCAACACGAACTAAAAGGGATATTAATTCATGCAGGCGAGAAGGATTTGAAAAAAACGCTACAGCTTACGAGCCGTCTGGTTGAACTGTCGAGTGAAAGTCAGGAGCAAAAGGTAAAAAGGCGTGCCGAATTGCATGAAGACTGGGAACAAGTCCTAGATAAATTAAATGAAAAAACATTTAATCATCAAGTAGCCCAAATGAAACAGGAAACAGAAGAGCTGATTCATTTTAGTAAGCAACGGATCAACCTGAACTTCTCGAATTATTTCAGAGAAATTTTTAACCCAGGTACGTTAAAGGATAATCGTCAATCCCTTATAATGTGTACGAACCGACTGCTTGATCAAATACGAATCGAATTAGAGAATGAAATACAGGCTACATCGTTACGGTTAGAAGTCATGATGAGAAAAAGCATACAGGATGCCTATATCGAGTTGGTTAAAGATATTCAATCTATCCACAAAGATTGGTCATTCAGTGAACCGAATATAGCAATTGAATCTGAATATAGAACGGAAAGAGTGCTCCCCAATCTAACGGCAGACCATTTTAAAGAAGAATTGAAAATTTTTAAAGGAACACAACAATTTTTTGAAAGGAATGGCAGGAAATTATTATCGGATGCCTTTTTGAGTAGATTAAATGAACAACTCAACGTTTACTATTCTGAACAGCAGATTAAGTTAATAAGCCACTTTGAAAAAGCCATTCATTATTTGAGCCTTTCTTTGATTGACGAAATGAAAATGGAAGGAATGGAACGATTGAAGGGTATGGAAATGACTTTGAATAAGCAAGCGAATACGGAAATGTACTTGGAGTCAGAGAGGAAAATTAAGCTGATTTTGGAATCAGGAAAGGAGAATGAGCTTGCAGCTGGTAAAAGAACCTGAGTGGCTCTTTGATCATTTGAATCATAATCATGTGCGTGTGATTGATTGCCAATTCAGTTTGTCAAATGTAAAGTTGGGAAGAGAAAAGTACAGGGAGCTCCATATACCTGGTGCGTTTTTTATGGATGTCGCTCAGGATTTATCCGGGCCTGTTTCAAAACATGGCGGCAGACATCCTATCCCTGGCAGAAAAGAGTTTATCGAAAAAATGAAAGTTGCCGGAATAGAGGAGCATTCCATCGTAATTGCCTATGATGGAGGGGAAGGAGCTTTTGCAGGACGTTTCCTTTGGTTAGCTCAGTATTACGGCTATGATCATGTATATGTCCTGAATGGAGGATTAAAAGCTTGGCTCAAGAAAGGGTATCCAGTAACACCAAATATCCCCAAACCCACTCCGTCCGATTATATGCCATCTGCAAACAAGAATCTCTTAGCCACTTATCTTGAGGTAAAGGAGTGGACAGAAAGTAATCGGCATGGCTATTTGATTGATTCAAGAGAATCCGAACGGTATAAAGGCAAGCATGAGCCGATTGATCATAAAGCCGGGCATATACCAGACGCAATTAATATGGTTTGGACCGAAAATTTTAGGGATGGCAAGTATTTGTCTGAAGCAGAGATGGAAAAACGTTTTGAACATTTACAGAAGGATGAACCAATCATTGTGTATTGCGGTTCCGGCATTACAGCCACTCCAAATTTTATTGCACTTAAGGAAGCTGGTTTTATGAATGTAAAACTATATGCCGGCAGTTTTAGTGATTGGATATCCTATCCTGAAAGTGAAATAAAAACTGACCAATAAATTGGTTTGATGGGAATTTTTTTAGAGGAGAATGAAACCAGGATGTGTTACAATCTGATAACATGGAGTCAGATTGCAGGGGGATTAGGATGAGTGAAAATAACAATTCATTATTATTAATAGATGGTTTCAACTTACTTAGCAGAGGTTATTTTGCGACTGCTTACGGAAAAACGGAAGATCAACTATATAGAAATAAAAACGGGGTCTATACGAATGCGTTACGGGTATTTTTTCAAAAAATGTTCAGCCTCATTAAAACACATCAAGTCACTCATTTAGGGGTAGCATGGGATGTGAAGCGTGAGGAATCATCCCGCAGACAGAAATTTGATTTTTATAAAGCAACACGCGGAGAATTGCCTGCACCGTTAATCATGCAATATGAGACACTGCGTTCGAGTCTGGAACGGATTGGTGTTCCGCAACTGTCTGTACCATCCTATGAAGCAGATGATGTGATAGGCACGATCTCTACTATGTGGAGCGCAAGTAACATGGGAAAATGCTTCATATACAGTAATGATCGCGATCTCTTTCAATTGCTGAATGAGAATACGAGCCAAATAATCGCAAGTAAGACGGGTGACAAGGTTTATACAATTGATCATTTCCGCGAGGATTTTGGAATCGAATCTGCGCAATGGGTGGATGTTAAAGCGTTACTGGGGGATACAAGTGATAATATTCCTGGTTGTCCGGGTATCGGTGAAAAGACAGCTCTGCCACTTATTCAGCATTATCAAACACTTGAAGGTGTCTATGAACAGCTGGAATTATTAGATCCAAAATTCAATCGATGTAAAAAGAAACTGGCTGCCGGACAGGAGTCGGCCTTTATCAGTAAAGAATTAGCCCAAATTATTTGCCAAATAGATGTATTTGAGGATTGGACTCATGATCATCTAATGTTTGATATCGATTATGACATATTGGCAAGTGAGCTGGATGACTTGGAACTTAAAATTCGTGTCAGTTAAAAGATGACTGTATCCGTAAACAATCGAGCTTTATACCTAAGGGTTTAAAGCTCGTATTTTTTTATCCTTTTGATTCATTCAAACATACAAAATAAACGGTATAACATTTACTATATTTGATAGCAAGCAGCATAGAATGACAAAGGAGGAGATGTGAAGTGGGGTATATTGAAGACCTGAGAGCGATTGTTGGCCATCGACCATTGATTTTAGTCGGTTCGGTTGCGGTTATTATAGATGAAAAGGGCAGATTATTATTGCAACAAAGGAAATTTCCCATGGAATCATGGGGGCTGGCTGTCGGATTAATGGAATTGGGAGAAACGACTGAGGAAGTGGCCAGACGAGAAGTCGAGGAAGAGACTGGCCTTAAGGTAGGCAAGCTTCATTTTATAAATGTTTATTCAGGATCGGATTATTTTGTTAAGGTTGAAAACGGTGATGAATTTTATTGCGTAACGGTAGCGTATTATACAGATGAATATACAGGTGAACTAAATGTAGATGATCGTGAATCGATAAAATTTGAATACTTCTATCCTGATGAGCTACCGCAAAAAATCGTCAAAAGTCACAAAAAAATTATAGATGAATATCTATCTAAACATGTCGCGCATAAATAAAACAGATTCTCTTTAGATTTATGAAAAGAGAAGAGAGGGATCATCACTTTCAGATAATTCGACAAAAAGCTATATCCAACTTATGAAAAATGTTTTACAATGATAGAGTACTTTAAACAAGGAGTGTGTTTGGGGATACATGGAAAAATTAGAAGATTATATATGTATGTTATCTTCAAAAGGCTTTAAACTTGGAGAAGAGGCAATAGGATTTATCTATTTTGGAAAACAGTTAACTTCAGCACCAGACTGGATCGTAAGTATAGCGTTAGAATATACATTAAAGGCTCAAAAGAGATTTGATGGCGGGTTTTATATATCCTTACTAGAAACATTAGTTAATAGTAAAATCACTAACAGAAAAGAAGCGGATCATATAATGGAAAAACTTGGATTACAAGTATCGTAGTTACCTTATTATATCAGGGTAAGGTTCTTTTAAGTGATTCTGATTATAATAACTTAAAGTCCCATTGGTTAATTCATCACAATGGATGTCATTCTTGCACTAAACTTTTTTAAAGGTATCCCATTAATAAGAAAATGGGGACTGGTTATAATGGTTTTAACAGTAGATGGATGAGTATAGGGTAGAGAAAAGACATTTAAAAAGATGTCTTTTTTATTTTAGATATAGCTCCACTAATTTAAAGATGATCATATATATGATTGGCGAACGGTTATAGGGTAAGTCAGAGTGAATAATAACGTTATAAAGATTTGCCACAAATGCTTGAGGTTCGGGAAGTCTGCTAATGTTTTACAATTGCAAAATAAAAGACCTCACAATAAAGAGGTCAGGGTACATTCATTTTGTCTGGATTTTCAAAATCATTGATCAAGTGCTTTACTCAGCCTCATTCATTTGCACTGCTTTACGAGATAACTGGTCAGCTGATTTATTCTGGGACTCAGGTATCCATTTGATGAAGAATAAACTGAATTGTGACGAAAGCTCCAGAGCCTGATTAAGTAATTGTCTATATGGCTCTTTTTTAACATACTCTTTTTCCATTGCATCAGCGACATGCTTTGAATCTGTACGAACAGAAATCACTTCATACTTTCTATCCAGGCATATTTTCAAAGCATGAATGAGAGCCAGATATTCAGCTTCATGGTTATTTTTGATGCCAAGGGGTATGGAATACCGATAGACTTCTCCATCTGCTTTTATAAAAATACCAGCACCGCTTGGACCTGGATTTCCTTTTGCTGCGCCGTCCACATATACTTCTATCATACAAAAACATCCTTTCAAAATAAAAGGTACATCAGTTTTTATCAATTGTCTACAGTAATAGTTTTTATGTCATCAGGATAATTTATATATAGGTATGTAATTAGGATTTCGGACCGGAAAGGAAGAAAGAAATGAAAGTAATATTGAAGTGGGTGTACCATAAATCGAAAATGCCTTCGGTAACGTTTACATCAGAAGAATTGGATAGCCAGTTTGCTTTAAAAATTGCCAATGATTTAGAAAGTACCGGAAGATTGCGTGAACTCATTATTATTGATGAACTTGGTCAGGAATGGACCAGGAAACAATTTCAGAAGTTAACGGAAGATATTGATGGGTCACCTCAAAATGTCACCATCTATTTTGATGGAAGCCATAAACCGGGTGAAACGATTGCAGGGGCGGGTATTGCAATCTATTACACTCAAAACAATAAAAAATACCGTTTGCGTAACAATGAGCGTTTTGATTATATCGAAAACAATAATGAGGCAGAATATTGTGCGTTGCTGGCAGCTGTCCAAAAGTTGGAGCAATTGGGTGTGAAGCATCAAAAAATTATGATTAAAGGTGATTCTCAAGTTGTTTTGAAACAATTAACAGGAGAATGGCCCTGTTATGAGGAAAATTTGAATAAGTGGTTGGATCGGATTGAACAAAAACTTAAAGATCTTGGATTACATGTCGAGGTCATGGCGATTCCAAGAAAAGAAAATGAAGAAACGCATCGGTTGGCAACTCAGGCACTTGAAGACATCAAGATAGACAGCCAAATTGAATTACCAAACATGGGGTGACAGGTCTATGAAAAAGAAAAAAAGGAAAAAGGCCATGCTAAAACAAGTCGATTCATTATTGAACATGTATTGTGAGGGTTGCTTTTTACACAAACAAAATGTCCTTGATAATGGTCGCACTTATGCACACCGCTTCTGTATTAATCAGTGCACGGTTGGTGAATCATTGAAACAAATTGGAGCAAATTTAAATCAAAATACAGAACAGCCGCCTATTCAGTAGACGGCTGTTAATTTTGGTTCCTTATTGAACTTTTTGAACGTTAGTTGCTTGTGGTCCTCTTTCTCCATCAACGATTTCGAAAGTAACTTCTTCGCCTTCTTCTAAAGATTTGTATCCTTCACCTTGAATTGCTGTAAAATGAACAAATACATCTTCTCCGCCTTCAACTTCGATAAAACCAAAACCTTTTTCATTGTTAAACCATTTCACTTTACCGTTTTGCATAAAACTATTCCTCCTAAAACTGTGGCCACTTTGTGCCAATTACTATTTATCATAACTTTTAGATAAGCCATGATAATCTCAATATACAACATTCAAATATCCGGTGTCAAAATGGATTTTAAAAAATTTTTGAAAATTTTATGAATTTGGAGAATGGGTAGATAAGTATGGTATAATTTGTTAAAAACAAGCGGATTATATTTTCGGGGGGACCTGATGGATACACGTCAAAAAGGTTTATCTAATTATCTTTTGGAAACGGTCTATACGGACCAATTGCTAAAAGATTTAAGGGGAAATATAGAGGGAAAATTATCTGCTAAGAAAAGGGATGAGCAAGTGCGATCAATGCCGATAGCAGAGGTATCTTTAAGTATGGATCAAGCATGCAGTGACTTTCGCAATATTTTTAATGATATAAATAGGAATGGAATAGAATCTGTTAGGCGAATCAGGCAGGAGATTATCCCAGTTATAAAGAATGCTTCATCCAGTCCCAGAATTTTTGAGTTACTTCATCAAAATAAAAGTAAAGAGGAGTATACTTACTGGCATTCCATATGTGTTGGAATTCTGTCCGGCATTATTGGGAATTGGCTGAGACTGACTTCAGGAGAGCTTGAAGAATTGATGGTTGGCGCAGTATTGCATGATATCGGAAAAACCATGATTCCTGAAGAAATTATAAATAAAACAGGTAAGCTAACATCTAAGGAATACACTATAATGATGAAGCATACTGTCTATGGCCATGAATTATTAAGTGGATTGAATACGATTCCAGATTCAGCCGGCATTGTTGCTCTCCAGCATCATGAAAGAGAGGATGGGATGGGATATCCTTCTGGCTTGAGAGGAGATCAAATTCATTATTTCTCTAAAATTGTAGCCATTGCCGATATCTATCATGCTATGTCTTCAGAAAGAGTTTATCATGAAGCAACTCCGTTTTATTTAATCATCGAACAAATGCAAAATGATATATATGGAAGATTAGACGCCCATATTTTATTGGTTTTCATGGAGGGATTGCTCCAGGCTCTTGTGGGGAAAAAAGTAAAATTGAGCAATGGTGAATGCGGGTGGATCCTTCTCCTAAATCGTTATAATCCACTCAAGTCTCTAGTGAAGACAGAGAGAGGGATCATTGACTTAATGGCATTCCCGGAAATAGAAATTGTTAAAATCATCAATGAAGTTTAATAATCATATATCGAAAAAAGACAGCACACATGGTGCCGCACCCCAAAAGTTAGAATAAAAAAAACTAACTTTTAGGGGTCACTACCCATCGCTGTCTTTTTTACATTAACCATTTTAAATAATTACCACTGATATGGGGTTGTCTGGTAAACATAATAGTTCAGCCAATTTGAAAATAGAAGGCTGGCGTGGCTTTTCCAAGTGTGAAAAGGCAGCGAATCGGGGTCATTATCAGGAAAATAATTTTCAGGTATGGGGGCAAGTGGTCCCTTCGCTAAGTCCCGTCTATATTCCTGAGCAAGTGTTGTAACCTCATATTCCGGATGACCGGTTACCATGATTAACCGTTTGTCCCTAGAGGCGATCAAAAATAAACCAGCCTCATCAGATTCTGCCAGGACAATCAAATCTTCATGATTTTTTATTTTTTGTTCTTCAACATCTGTATATCTTGAATGTGGAGCGAAAAAAACATCATCAAACCCTCTCACAAGGCTTTCATATGGCTGCAGGACTTTATGCTTGTAAATACCAGTGCATTTCTTGTTTAATACTTGCTTTGATACTCCAAAATGATGATATAGAGCAGCTTGAGCTCCCCAGCATATATGGAGAGAGGATGTTACATGTTTTTTTGACCAATCCATAATTTCCACTAGTTCACTCCAATAATTCACTCTCTCGAACTCCATTTTCTCAACGGGAGCGCCTGTGATGATTAAGCCATCAAAACGCTTGTCCGATATTTCATGAAAGGTTGAGTAAAATCGCTCTAAATGTGAATGGGATGTATTTTTACTTTCATGTGTTTTCATCCTTAAAAAGGTAATATTAACTTGCAAAGGAGTATTTCCGAGTAACCGCAATAGTTGTATTTCAGTTTTCTCTTTTTCTGGCATTAAATTTAAAATAAGAATTGTTAAAGGTCGTATATCCTGATGGTGTGCACGTTTATCATCCATTACAAAAATATTTTCTTCTTCCAAAATGTGTCTGGCTGGTAATTTATTTGGAATAGTAATTGGCAAGATATGGACCTCCCTGTTTATAATTGTTTAAAATATTTGGAATAATAGAATAATACTACCTATTGTATTCATATTTTCATGAGGTTGTAAATAATAATGTGCGTTTGATATATATTTTTTGTTAAACTAATTATGACTATTGTTTAGGGGGGACAACATGAATTTAAACACAGTTATAAAAAGTGATATTGAGATTGCATTAAATGCAAAAATGAAACCCATTAAAGAAATTGCTAAAACCATTGGCTTAAATGAGGACGATTGGGAAGCATACGGTAAATATAAAGGGAAGATTTCTCTGGACGTTTTAAAAACTAGAAGTACAAAAAAGGACGGAAAATTAATTCTTGTCACTTCTATTAACCCTACTAAAGCAGGGGAAGGAAAATCAACAGTAACCGTTGGTTTAGGAGATGCTTTTTCGCTTCTTGGCAAGAAATCAATGATTGCGATGAGAGAACCTTCCCTCGGTCCTGTTATGGGAGTTAAGGGGGGAGCAACTGGCGGCGGTTATTCGCAGGTGCTGCCGATGGATGAAATAAATCTGCACTTTACTGGAGATCTTCATGCTATTACGACAGCAAATAATGCACTGGCTGCTCTGATAGATAATCATATTCACCAGGGAAATGAACTACAAATTGACCCACGTAAAATCATTTGGAAAAGGGTTCTTGATATGAATGACCGCTCCCTTCGCCATATTGTCATCGGTCTTGGCGGGGACAAGCACGGGATACCGCGTGAAGATGGCTTTGATATCACCGTTGCTTCTGAAATAATGGCCATTTTGTGCCTTGCGATAGACTTAGACGATTTAAAAAATAAATTAGGTAAAATTATGATTGGATATAACTATCATGATAAGCCTGTTTATGTATCTGATTTAGGGGTGGAAGGAGCATTGACTTTATTGCTGAAAGAAGCATTAAAGCCTAATTTAGTTCAGACCATTGAACATACCCCGGCCCTTATTCATGGCGGTCCATTTGCGAATATAGCACATGGATGCAATAGCGTGCTTGCCACAAAAACAGCCCTTAAACTGGCAGATTATTGTGTGACAGAAGCGGGATTTGGAGCTGATTTGGGTGGGGAGAAATTCCTGAATATTAAGACAAAAGCGGCGGATATTAGACCGGATGCCGTTGTCATTGTAGCTACGTTAAGAGCCTTAAAAATGCATGGTGGAGTAAACTCGGATAAACTTAAAGAAGAAAATCTAAAGGCATTAGAAAAAGGTTTTCAGAATTTAATAAAGCATAGTGAAACCATTCAGGCTTTCGGTTTGCCATATATTGTAGCTTTAAATAAATTTTCTGCTGATACTGAAGCAGAAGTGGAGTTATTTAACTCTTTATGTGAGAAGTATAGTTTACCTTATTCATTAACAGAAGTATGGGAAAAAGGTGGACAGGGTGGTATAGATCTCGCTACTAAATTGGAAGAACTTATGATGAAAAAAGCCAATACATTCAAACGTTTGTATGAACCATCGGATTCCCTTCAGCAAAAGATTGAAAAAGTAGCTAAAATTGTATATGGAGCCCAAAAAATCGAATATTCTCCTGATGCTCTGAAACAAATGGAAAAATACGAAGCAGAGGGATGGGGAGAACTCCCTGTTTGTATGGCCAAAACTCAATACTCTTTATCTGACAATCCTCAATTGCTAGGAAGGCCTGAGGGATTTACATTGTATATTAAAAAACTAAAACCTTCTATTGGAGCTGGATTTATTGTGGTACTTACCGGGGATATTATGACTATGCCCGGATTGCCAAAAAGCCCGGCAGCCTTAAAGATGGATGTTGATGAAAGTGGCAATGCAGCAGGACTTTTTTAATCGGATGACTAAATCTATTAATCGGGGGTGATCTAATGTTTGATCCATCTGTTTTTGAAAACCTGAAAGTAGTCGTAGAAGGTGCTTTTTATGACTTGGACTTGGAGGGCGAGCTTGCCATTATTGACAGGCATGACTATGTCGATTTGGCTTATATGTCGCGAATATTTGAGATTAGCACCAGACTTGAAACGTCAAAAGAAAAAGCGGTGGAATGCACGTTATCCTTAAGTGCAGGTTTACAATCTTTTTCATCAGAAAAACTTACTTCTATAACAAAACGCGAGCCGGGATGCGATCTTAAAATTAAATTCAGGTATATTGATCCTGAACACCCTCTCCGCAATATTCATGTTTTAAAACAAATATGGGATAAAGGCTACACCTATAGGGTTTTTAAACATACACCAATTGGATTTAAGCATGAAGATCCTTTCGTAACAATTGAAATCAAACAGGATAAACCGTTATACGAGGATGAAATTGATCAGCTGCATTCCTATGTAAAACAAGTCCTGCATATACTAAAAACAGATGCCTAGTTCTTCAAGTATAAAAACAATAATGAATCGGTGATGTAATTTCAGCGGGAGTGAAGATGATGAATATATATGATTTTAAGGCAAACTTAATTAATGGAGATGAAATCTCCTTTGAACAATATACGGATAAAGTCTTGCTAATTGTTAATACAGCCAGTAAATGTGGATTTACACCGCAATACAAAGAGTTGGAAGATTTATATCAAAAGTACAAGAGTCAGGGCTTGGTTGTCCTGGGATTTCCGTGCAACCAATTTATGAATCAGGAGCCAGGCGATGACATGGAGATCCATTCGTTCTGTCGAACAAATTATGGCATCACTTTCCCCATGTTTTCTAAAGTGGATGTCAGAGGAGACCAAGCACACCCCTTATTTACCTACTTAACCGAACAGGCACCTGGTATGATGGGTTCGAAAGCAATCAAATGGAATTTCACAAAATTTCTCATTGATCGCAAGGGTACGATTGTGAAACGATTCGCCCCGTCCACAAAACTGTCTGAAGTAGAGAAAAGCATTAATGATTTATTATAGGACGGACCTCTCCATTCGGGTGGAGGGGTTTTATATTTGTATCTTTTTGAAAAAACTTTTGGTTATAATAGGGTAAACATCATTTATCTGTGTTCTATATTCCTGAATGGTGGGGGAGTACTATGAAAAGAGTAGCCTGGGTAACAGACAGTTCAGCTGTTTTAGACGATGAACTTAAAGCCAATAAGGATGTGTATATTCTACCGGTTCACATTGTAGTTGATGGTCATTCATATTTGGATGGTGTGGATATAACAACGGATGAGTTGGTGCAGCAAATGGATAAAGGGTCCGCGCTTACCTCATCACAGCCATCTGTCGGTGATTTTAAAAATCTATATAATCAGCTTGCTGAAACGTATGATTTCATATTTTCCTTTCATATTTCTGCTAAATTGAGCGGTACATATTCTGCAAGTATTCAGGCGGCAGAAATGGTTAATATTCCTGTCTATAATGTAGATACTCATTTCCTTTCCTATCCAATGACATTTTTAATAAAGAAAGCTATTAAAATATGGGAAAATTTTTATGAACCCAAGGCAGTAGTTGAAGCTATACATGACATGAAATCAAAATTAAAAGTATTTGTATGGATTGGTTCACTTCAGCAGCTGCATAATAGCGGCAGACTGAACACATCTAATTATTATTTGGGAAGCCTTCTTCATATAAAACCAATTGTGACCTTCCAGGACGGAAGCATGCACATTAAGACCAAGGTTCGTACGTGGAAAAAGGCAACTGAAAGGATTCAATCCTATTTAAAAGAATCACTTGAGTTGTGCCAAATTGATGAAGTATTTATGCTGTATGGGAAACATATCAGCCAAACAAATGATTGGTCCCAAATGGTTGATAGGCTGAATAAGGAAATAGCAGTTACGATCCATCCGCTTGGAACTGCGCTATGTCTTCATGCAGGCGTGGAAACGGTTGGAATTGGATGGATGGAAAAGTAAAGGAGTTTGCTATGCAAAAAGTGATTGAAGCAGCTGAAGGATTCGTGAAAAAAAGATTCTTAACCGATACGACCGGGCATGATTGGCATCATATGAATCGCGTCAGGAAGCTGTCATTACTCATCTGCCAGACAGAACAAACGGGTGACCCAGAACTAATCGAATTGATTGCCCTCCTGCATGATATCTCTGATTCCAAACTGAATGGGACAAAAAAAGCGGGAGATGAGATTCTGAGTGATTGGCTTGAATCAAATGTGAAGAATAAAGCCATTATTGATAAGATAAAAAAAGATGTTGCCAGTATATCATTCAGGGAGGGCTTGAAAGAGGAATTATCTCCTGAAGCAGCAATTGTACAGGACGCAGATCGATTAGATGCACTTGGAGCGATTGGGATAGCGCGCGCTTTTACATATGGCGGCTATAAAGGGCAACCTATTTATATACCAAACGATGATTCTGCCTCTAGTACTTACACGCATTTTTATGATAAATTACTACTATTAAAGAACTTGATGAATACAGGTACCGCACAAAAGATGGCAGAGGATCGTCATCAATTTATCCTGTTATTCTTAGAACAGTTTAAAAAGGAATTGATTGAATGAAAGTTTTAAAAGGAATAGACGTAAAAAAAGAATATGGAGAGAAAACCCTCTTTAAGAATATTGAGTTCACCATCAGTGAAAATGAAAAGATTGGTTTAATCGGTTTAAATGGGACTGGGAAATCATCTTTGTTAAAAATAATCGCCGGTATTGAAGAATTGGACGCCGGGATGGTGGATAAACCAAAGGATTATCGAATTTCCTACCTTGGACAAAATGTTGAAGTAAATGAAGAAGAGAAGGTATTAGCCTTTATTTATAGAAATGATTCACCTGTTTTTCAGACTGTCCGAAAATACGAGGAATTATTGGAACGTATTAAGGAGTCGCCAAATGATTCGGCACTTCTTGATAACATGTTTCATTTGCAGGCTGAAATGGATGCAAATGGAGGATGGGAAATCCATTCGAATGCGCAAATTATGTTAAATAAGCTTGGAATAAAAGATCTTAATGCAAAAATGGGATCTTTATCCGGAGGCCAAAAAAAGCGTTGTGCTTTAGCTAAAGCATTAATGGAAAAAGCAGATTTACTCATTCTGGATGAGCCTACGAACCATCTTGATTATGATAGCATTCAGTGGCTGCAGGAATACATCCAAGGATATCAAGGCTCAGTTTTGTTCGTTACCCATGATCGATATTTTCTCGATGCGGTGACTAAAAAGATTTGGGAGCTTGATAAGGGTGAATTGCATTCATTTGATGGAAATTATGAGAAGTTTATAGAAATCAAAGCGATACGAGACGAAATGGAAGCGAAATCCACACATAAACTATCAAGGCTTTTTCAGCAGGAATTGGCCTGGATGCGTAAAGGTGCCAAAGCAAGAACAACCAAACAAAAAGCTAGAATTCAACGTTTTGAATCCATACAGGAAGAAGCAAAATCCGGGAAAAACACTGAGGAATTAACCTTGGATGTCGCCTCCACCCGATTGGGTAAAAAAGTGTTGGAGCTGTCTGGCCTTTCAAAATCTTATGAGGATAAATTGTTAATAGATCAATTCTCTGCAATCTTGCAAAAAGGTGATCGGATTGGGATCCTCGGAGCTAATGGCAGTGGGAAAACGACGATATTAAGACTGCTCGCGGGTGTAGAACCGATAAGTGCGGGGTCTATAGATCGGGGATCAACCGTTTTAGTCGGGTATTATACTCAGGAAAATGAAGAATTACCGCTTAATAAGCGGATGATTGAGTATATTAGAGAGACAAGTGAAGCAGTTACGCTGGCAGATGGAGAGCGAATTTCAGCCGCACAAATGCTTGAGCGTTTTCTGTTTGAACCGCATACCCATGGGACCGTTATTGGAAAGCTTTCAGGCGGTGAAAGAAAAAGGCTCTATCTGCTCAAAATATTGATGGAATCTCCAAATGTCTTATTATTGGATGAACCGACAAATGATTTGGACATTCAAACATTAACTGTTTTAGAAGAATACTTGCAGCATTTTCCCGGCGTTGTCATAACCGTTTCACATGATCGATACTTCTTGGACAAAACATGTGATACATTATGGGTATTTACCGGAAATGGCCATATAGAAAAATATTATGGGCAGGCTAGTGATTATCTGGAATGGAAACAGGAGCAGGATAAATCTGCAATCGCAACTGAAAAAGAAATAACCTCTAAAGTAAAACGTACAGAAGAAACCAAAACCAAAAAGAGGCTTTCCTATCATGAGATGAGAGAATGGGAAGGAATCGATGCAAAAATAGAAGCTGTTGAAAAACGATTGGAAGAAGTCGCGCACGAATTAAATACAGCTGGCAGCGACTTTGAACTGGCGAATAAGTTGGCTGAGGAAGAGATTCAATTAAATGAAGAGCTGGAGCATCTAATTGAACGTTGGTCTTATTTATCAGAAATACAAGAAGGTTAAATCGTCAGAATGTAAATATTTTAATGAATATGCTACAATCCCCCTAGATTAATAGATCAGGGGGATTTTTATATGAGGATTGTCTCAATTGAGCCGACACCAAGCCCGAACACAATGAAGGTGATTCTAAATGAAGAATTACCGACAGGGAAAAGTACGAATTATAAAAAAGATACACGAGATACAGCACCTCCATTTATAAAAGAAGTCTTAACAATTGAAGGGGTGAAAGGTGTCTATCATGTAGCTGACTTTCTGGCTGTAGAGAGAAATGCCAAATATGATTGGCCGGGCATTCTGGCTCAGGTTCGAACCGTTTTTGGTGAGTCAGTGCAAGGAACCAGCAGCAATTCATTGAATTCTAGTAAAGGGTTTGGAGAAGTGAAAGTACAGATCCAAATTTTTAAAGGAATACCGATTCAAATAAAAGCAAATAGTGAGCTGGAAGAAAAGCGCTGGGCTATGCCCAAGTACTTTATTGATGCTTTCCAGGATGCACAGCTAGAGGATGATAATGCTGTTTTAATCCGTAAATGGAGTGATTTCGGCAATCGGTACGGGGAGCTTGAACAAATTGGGATAGAGGTTATGGATGAATTAATTGCCCTATATCCTGATGAACGTTTAGCTGAACTCGTTGTTGAGGCGAAAAATGTGATTAAAAAAGCGGAAACCGTAAAAGTTAAACGGAGGAAGTTAACAGAAAGTGATTTGGAACAGGATGATTGGAAGGCGAGATTTCAGGCATTGGATCAAATGGATGATCCCGAACTTGTCGATCTCCCTTTACTTGATAAAGCACTGCAGGACGAAAAAGCCTCTATCAGAAGGCTTGCTGTTGTCTACTTGGGAATGATTGAGGATATCTCAGTACTGCCTTATTTATATAAAGGTCTAAAGGATAAAAGTGTGACGGTCAGAAGAACAGCCGGAGACTGTTTATCTGATTTAGGTTTTCCTGATGCAGAACCAGCTATGATCGAAGCTTTGGCTGATTCGAGCAAGCTGGTACGCTGGAGAGCGGCTATGTTCTTATATGAGGTTGGAGGAGAAATGGCTTTGCCAGCATTGCGTAAAGCTGAAAATGATGAAGAATTCGAAGTGGCCTTGCAAGCGAAAATGGCTATTGAGCGCATTGAAAATGGCGATGAAGCGCTTGGATCTGTATGGAAACAAATGACTGAAGCAAGAAAAAACAAAAATTAAATACAGTGATTATTTGAAGTAGCTGCCTAATGCCCCGGCAGCTCTCTTTTTTATCTATCAAAAAATTTATTGGATAAATCATCAGCATTGTTTTTAATTAGAAGAAGGCAGTCCTGTCTGAACTGGAGTTTTATTCTAAATAGAAATCGTACATACAATATAAGGGAATACATTGATTGCACCAGTGAGCTTTCTACTGTATCCTAACATATGAAAGACTTTGATTGGGGGAATATAAAATGTCTATGGCATATGAAGAATATATGAGACAAATGGTCAAGCCGATGAGAGCAGAACTGACAGAAGCAGGCTTTGAAGAACTTACAACGCCGGAACAAGTGGATGAATTTATGGAAAAAGCAGAAGGTACCACACTGGTAGTAGTAAATTCAGTATGCGGATGTGCTGGCGGTTTGGCAAGACCAGCTGCTGCAGAGGCGATAAATGCTGAAATTAAACCGGATCATTTTGTAACAGTCTTTGCAGGTCAGGATAAGGAAGCCACCGCAAGAATGAGAGAATATCTGGGAGAAGTCCCATCCTCTCCATCTATGGCATTATTAAAAGGGAATGAAGTGGTTCATTTTATTCCAAGACATGAGATCGAAGGCTTTACATTAGAAGACGTCAGAGAGAATTTATTGAACGCTTTTACCGAGTATTGCAAATAAGTATAGAGGAATGCTCATTTGAGTGTTCCTTTTTTAATTGAATTTAAAGGAGCTATTAATTTGTTTGTCACGACGGTTGAAAAAACGAATGATTTACTTATCCAAAAAGCAATAAATACAGCAAATCAGTTAGGAATTCCTTATATTGAACGCAATAAAAAAACGATTAAGCAATTGCAAGCCCATTATAAGGAGTCTTGTCTTGTAGTCGGGAAGATGAAGACAGAATTGTATGATAGAAATGCCACAGATCCGCTATTCTTTCATCCCAATATGGCCGCCATCCGTATGAAGAGGATTGATAAAGGGGAAGAGGATCCTTTTGTCAGAGCTGCCGGTTTATGCGAAGGGATGTCGATCCTGGATTGTACACTTGGTATGGGGGCAGATGCGCTGATTGCTTCTTATATGATTGGAAATGGCGGTAAAATTACGGCTTTAGAGGTAAATCCATTTATTTATTTTATTATCAACGATGGATTACAAAGATACCCATTTAAGAATGAACAACTGAGGGAGGCTGCAAAGAGGATCGAAACGGTCAATATGGATTATGTAAGCTTTCTTGAAGGATCCAGCGATCGGTCTTATGATGTGGTTTATTTTGATCCAATGTTTACTGAAAGAGTGATTGAAAGTACGGGAATCCAATCACTGGGAATATTTGCTTCATATGAGGACTTGACGAAAGAGGCCATTCAACAGGCCATGAGAGTTGCCAAAAAACGGATTATACTAAAAGACCATTATAAAAGTGAACGGTTTGCTAAGTATGGTTTCACTGTTGAAAAAAGAAAAACTGCAAAATTTCATTTTGGTGTGATAGAATTAGAATAGTGAAAAAATTAAAATTTAATTTTCGATATTAAGTAAAGAGGTTGATGATACAGCTTATTTTGATAGATAGGCAGGTGATTAAGTGTGAAAAATTGGTCAAGCATCTTAAAGAAATCATTGGTAGTTGGACTTTCTGTTTTAAGCTTTGGATTAATATCTCCGTCTCAATATCAAGATTGGTATGAAGGAAACAGTGTAAAAGAGAACAAAACCAATCCATTTATTGGCCAGAATCATTACGATGACAGTGAATCCATTTCATTATTTAGTCAAAGCGATTTTTTGTCATATGCTATGCTTCGTGCTGAGGAACAATCCTTTGAAAAATTTGGAGATCGAATCGGTCCCTATATAAAAGATGAATTTTATACGAATGTATTACCACAAATGGAATATATTCTGGAGCAATTCTCATCCGAGTTTCCGGAAGAGAAATTGCTGAATATTGCGATATCAGAGAAGCCCAGCGGGGGCTTAAGCGAAAAAATATTTCACTTGTATGATCGGAAAACAAATAAGGATTTAATCAGATTCCACGTCAGAAGAGAAAACCCGCCTGGAGAAGGTCATTGGTTTGAATTTCATTACCATACATATAAAGATAATTTTGATTCACATAACTCTATGGCAAGAATTTATTGGAGCCAAAATACACCGCCAAAGTGGATTAGCTGAGCAAGAAAAGAAATTTGATAGGTTGAAATTCTCAGATTAATACGTTGCAATCAACGTATTTTCTTTTTTGTGTTAAAGTAAAAATGGGAGATGAATACAACATGAATGAGTTTACTTCACAGCTACTGGAAACATACGCTATGTTTTTTGATTGGCAAATGTGGATTGAGGTATTGTCTGATCCTGTCAGCTGGGGATTAATTGGTACGTTAGTGCTGATGGAAGGATTGCTATCATCCGATAATGCCCTTGTCCTTGCGGTAATGGTTAAAGATTTGCCGGAAAAGCAACGCAGAAAAGCTTTATTTTACGGATTAATCGGTGCCTATTTATTCCGTTTCCTTGCTATTGGAGTAGGTGTCTATCTGATTGAAATACTGTGGGTGAAATTGATTGGTGGAGCCTATCTTGCATGGTTATCCATTCAGTATTTTTACAAAAAGTACAAACATTTTGAAACGACTCCTGATGTCCCAAACGTGAAAAAGTCCGGCTTACTTATACGATTGTTCGGTACCTTCTGGGGGACAGTTGTATCAGTAGAATTAATGGATATTGCTTTCTCTGTAGATAGTATCCTGGCGGCCTTTGGTGTGAGCCAACAAGTTTGGGTTTTATTTGTAGGGGGCATTTTGGGTGTATTAATGATGAGAGGTGTGGCAGGTATATTTCTACGGCTTATTGATAAAATACCAGAGCTTGAAAGTGCCGCTTATATCTTGATTGTTTTTATCGCTGTTAAGATGGTTGGTTCTAATTTTGGCCTTCATATCGATCATGCCATGTTCTTTTTCGTAATTGTTTTAATCTTTGGCGTAACTATTTTATTGCACTTTTACAAAAAGAAAAAAAATCAGCAAACATTGAATATGTAAGAAAATCCCTGATCGATTCGATCAGGGATTTTCTTATAAATGGATAAAGACAAAAACGATACAGAAGCCAAGAGCAATTAGACTGTCTATCATAATTAATCTCCAATCGGTCATAGCTGAGTACAGATCTTCCATTATTTCTTCATCAAGATTATATTTATCTGGATGGAACCGGATATTAACCACCTCTCCCTAAATTCTAGAATGCTAATCAGGCCTCAAAGTTGATTTTTAGGTTCAAACGGTTAGCATAGATTTCCTTTTTTTTGCATACTGGTAAACTCTCATCCTATGGTATAATTTTTAATGATTTGGCTAACTGGACAATCACGTCCATTAGCGGTAATTCTTATGAACCTACATATATGTCCGTCTGTTCTCTCCAAGAGATTATTTACATACCCCTTAAAAACCTATTTTTATACGAACTGTATTTGGTTGGTGAGCTTGGGGTTTGTGCTCTAAATCTTGAAGAACCCTAATTACCCTTCTCCTGGAGTTGTAACAGATGATAAAAACTAAAAGATTAACAGCCTTATATTTTATTTGCGTACTGATGACTATTTTTATTCTATTTCCTTTAGAGGATAACTATGCGCAGTCTGTCTATATAAAAAATTTAGCTTCAGTTGAAAATGAAGCATTGCTTTCAAAAATAGTGGTTTTGCCTGATGACCGCAATCAATGGGATGAGGCTACCGGTATTATAGAAAGGTTAAGTGAGTTACCTGAGAGTTTACTGAAAACATTAGAAGTTAATAAAATAAAAATAAAGTTATTTACCGGATCATTAACTGATCAACGAGAGGCTTCTCATCTAAAAGGTATCCAGCCAAGGGGATATTCCTTGAAAAATTGGGATGAAGTCCCGGGGATGGGAGGAGGCAAGACCGTCTTAGTTAAAATCGGCTATAGTGAAAAAGGAATGGATCATGATTCAGTCAATCTAGAACTGCATGAGCTTGGCCATTCGGTCGATCAAATTATATTGAATGATAGTAGTAAAACAAGTGGTTTTCAGGCAATTTGGTCAAAAGAGGTGCATAATCTCTTTCCAAATCAAGCATACTTTATCGATTACCCGGAGGAGTATTTTGCAGAATGTTTTGCGATGCTTTATTACAATGAAAAAACCAGGACCAATTTGTTGTTAAAAGCTCCCCTCACCTATAATTTTCTAGAAAGTATTGAAAAGAATGATTATACTTTAAAAGAGCAACAATGATGTAGGAGGATGAACTAGTGGTGAAAAATGAACAGGCCTATTTAAACCTTTGCCAGCATGTGCTAGATAATGGAATAAAAAAAGCGGATCGTACAGGGACAGGGACAATCTCTATTTTCGGCCATCAAATGAGGTTTAATTTGCAAGAGGGCTTTCCCTTATTAACGACCAAAAGGGTGCCATTTCGCCTGATTGCCAGCGAATTACTTTGGTTTATAAAGGGAGATACAAATATTAAATATCTGCTTCAGCATAACAATAATATTTGGAATGAGTGGGCATTTAAGAAATGGGTTGAAAGTTCCGAGTATACAGGTCCTGATATGACTGATTTTGGCATTCGTTCTTTGCGGGATGAAGAATTTAATCAATCATATGGAGAACAAATGGAATTGTTCAAAGAGAAAATCTTAAGTGATGATGCCTTTGCTGCAAAATATGGAGAGCTTGGAAATGTATATGGGAAACAGTGGAGGGAATGGAAGACATCAACGGGTGAAACAATCGACCAGCTTAAAGATGTTGTCGAACAAATTAAAAGCAACCCCTCATCCAGAAGGTTGATTGTTTCCGCATGGAATCCTGAAGATGTACCAACTATGGCTTTGCCGCCGTGTCACAGTCTATTCCAATTTCATGTGGCAGATGGCAAGCTTTCCTGTCAATTGTATCAAAGAAGTGCTGATATCTTTCTTGGCGTGCCTTTTAATATCGCTAGTTATGCCTTGCTTACTCATTTAATTGCTGCTGAATGCGGTCTTGAAGTTGGTGAATTTGTTCATACTCTTGGCGATGCACATATTTACCTAAACCATGTTGAACAAGTGAAGACGCAATTGGAAAGACAGCCAAGAGAACTTCCTGATCTGTTCATTGATTCCTCGTTTGAAAGTATTTTTGATATGAATCTGGAGCAAATAAAAATAGAGGGATATGACCCCCATCCAACCATAAAAGCACCAATCGCTGTTTAGTTTTTAACAATATCATAATCAAATAATACCACCTAAGAGTGGTGTGAACGGCCTGCAGAATATCTACTCTGTAGGCTTTTTTCTGAGTTTATGTAAAAATTAAGAAAAAATGAGTTCATTTAATGAATTGAATCATTTGAAATGAACGCTGGATTTCATGCCAATACTCCGGATAGGTATCCGTGAATTTGAGAAAAGCTTGATGGAAATTTATGATTAAAAAATCATAAGAGGCACTACGATTTTTTTGTTATTTCTCAAATCAAAATATAAGGCAAATGGACGGGTGTAATAATTGGTAATCTGGAAAGGATTTAAAATCGCTATTTCTATATCATTTTGAAAGATAAAATCGTTAATTGATTTTATCGGACAATTTTTTGCGAAATTTGGTTCCTGGATGGAAGGGGAGCTTTCATCCAATAATATAATACCTCTGTACATATCTTACTCCTTAATAAAATTAAGTAAATTTATGTATAGGGTAGCCAAAATTATTAAAGATGATACCTATTAAAACAGTTCAGATTTTCTAAACCGTCATTAAAAGTATGCGATGATAGTGTGAGTTCGTGTGAATTGTTTGTATTTCCTAGACTGATTTAGTTAAATTAGGACCTAATTCTTCTGTCTGAAAAAAAGTAGATTAGTCTGAACTTTAAGAATATGTGAGCATATTAGTTTAACATTAAACAATTTACTGTTAAAATATAGTTAGATAAGAAAATAAAGGGGAGATTTAAATGGGGAAACTTCAAGAAAAAGTTGTCGTTATTACAGGTGGTGCAGGTGGAATCGGACTAGGAATGGCGAAAGCAATGGCTAAAGAAGATGCGGTCCTAGTGCTTGTTGATGTGAATGAAGAAACAGGAAGAGCTGCAGAGAAAGTAGTACAGGAAATATCTCCGAATTCTATGTTCTTAAAAGCAGACTTAATGGACCGTGAAAATTTACCGAATATTATTAAAACAGTTGTCGATAAATATGGAAAATTGGATGTACTTGTTAACAATGCACATGCTTCCAAACAGAAATTGATTGAAGAAACTACACAGGCAGATCTTGATCTATCCTTTGGAACAGGTTTTTATCCTACATTCTATCTAATGCAGGCAGCCCTTCCATATCTAAAGGAAACCCAAGGGAATATCATTAACTTTGCCTCAGGAGCAGGAATAAATGGAGACAAAACGCAAGCAGCCTATGCTGCTGCGAAAGAGGCTATTCGTGGTATCACTCGTGTAGCTGCTAATGAGTGGGGAGTCTATGGCATCAATGTCAATCTGATTAGTCCAATTGCTAATTCTGAAGGTGTAAGGGCTTGGGCAAAAGCACAGCCAGAATATCACCAAGCTGTCGTGAATAAGATTCCGCTTGGACGTTTCGGTGATGTGGAAGATGATATCGGCCGTGTAGCAGTCTTCCTTGCAAGCGCTGATTCTCAATATATTACGGGACAAACCATCATGGTCGATGGCGGAGCAACTATGCTCAGATAAGTAGGGATTATGATGAACCAAAAAAATCTGTTTGACTTAATTCATTCTATTGAACAGCTATCCAATGAACATATCGTGGAATTTACGTCACGTTACTCCTATCCAATTGGTGTATCAGCTGTTCTCGTGTTGGCTGAGTTGAGAGAAAACGGGGCTATCAGGCAAAGTGATCTCGCTGATATGCTTAGCTATACGAAGGGTGCTATCACTCATATTGCCACGAAACTCGTTAACTATGGGTTGGCTGAGCGCCTGTATGATGAAGGAGACCGTCGTACGGTTTATTTAGGCATTACGGATAAGGGAATCATTGCTTTAACCGAGGCACAAAAAATTGGGGAATCTATTTTTCTGAAACTGTTCGAAGGACTTTCCAGAGACGAATTGCATGAATACTTGCGTCTTCAACAGAAATTGCTTGAAGGAATGAAAAACAGGCGGTTGTCTGGAAAGAAGTAAAAGGATAAGAGATAAGTGAGCCGATTGCGATTCTATATGCAATCGGCTTTACTTTGTTCCTGCAGAGAGAATTACGTTTAACAAAAAACACTCCCATCTATTAGGCTCAGTTAGTTGCAAGTAATTTGTCAAAGGACAAAGGCCTATTGCATACATATATTAATGACCAACTTTTATGAAACGGAGGGAAGAAAATGAATGACAATAAAAGTACAAATTCTTCCATGCCTTTATTTTATATTACTCAACCAGTGAACAATAGTAAGTTAAGTGTTCAGAATATGCAAGAAATTTACCATAGTAAGGGAAGTATTAAAGAGGAAGAGGAAAAAAAATTAGAAAAAGTTAAAGCAGTAAGAAAAGAATATAAAGAGGATTTACAAATTGAAGAAACATTCGAAGAAAATACCTCTATGATCATAGAAGATCATTTGAGTGAAGAAAACTTGAATTTGGAAGAAAATAAGATAGTTCAAGCTGAAAGAGAAATGCTAAAAAATGATCTCCGTATAAAATTAATAAGGTTAGCAAGGTATCCAGCTGTAGTTCAAAAGCCATTCTGTGAAATAAAAATTGGAGGAGAATCAATTATTGGGCAAATAGAGAGTAAACGTGGAGAAATTTTAAAGATTAAAGTAGGTGAAGAAATAAGATTATTAGCGATAGATGAAATTGATGAACTTTCTACTCTGTAAAAAAAATAATAATGACCTTATCTTTCAAAATTTGAAAAATAGGGTCCTCTTTTTTATGAATATAATTACTTTTGCCTAAACAAAAAAAGAGGAGTTTCATAAGATGTATAAGAAGTTAAGGATAAGCCTAAAGGTAGATAAAAATCTTAAATTGAAAATGATTAAAGCCCTAAGACGTACAAAAAGAAAACCTGAGGAGGTTTCCCCAGGCTGTAGTATATGAAAGTAAATAATAACCTGCCAGTTTATTTACAATCATGATGGATAGATACAGGACATAGACAACTAACTGCACCGAACATATTTAGATCAACAGTAATATAAGCTTTAGTACCTTCGAGTTCATCATAACTATGGTCTTCTATATGCTGGTCATCTTTGTCTTTACCCTTTGAATAATGATCCTTTTTTCTTAATAATTCTAATGTTGCACAACAAGTATCGGGGTCAACATTATCGACTCGGAAAAGTTTGGATTCAATAAAATAACATTTATCCTTCTTTCTGGTTGATCCATGACCTTCAAATAGCTCTCCGGTGTTAAATACAGTAAGCAGAACTGGAATCGTGTTATATTTGTGTCCTACAGCTAGTTGGCCTTTGTTTAATTCGTTAATAGCCCTATCGCAACCTTTACAGAGAATTTCTTCTTCTGGGTTTATTAAATCCTGTGCTTCTGCAATAGCAAGTAAAGTATCGCATACACAACTAGATGTTTCATAATTAGAACCGCAACTCATATCTTCTCCTCCTTGATGATATATTCCCTAACAGATTATGAAAACAAGAGTATTGTTGTATGAGTATTTAGCCTATTTTTGCATGTATTTATAAAAATGAAGAGGATGGTAGTCAATGATGGAGCTGGATATTATAAAAATATTTATTATTGGATTAGCAGCCTTTCGATTAACACGATTATTTGTGTTCGATAAAATTACTGAATTTATTAGGAATCCATTTTTTGAGGAAAAGATAGAAATAGATGAAACCGGTCAAGAAATCACCTATTTAATTCCCCGGGAGAAGGGATTTCGGCATTTTGTTGGTGAACTAATTAGTTGTCACTGGTGTACTGGAATTTGGATAAGTACATTTTTAGTTTGTTTATATTTATTCGTCCCATCAGTAGCTTATATCCTTATCCTTATTTTAAGCATATCCGCAGTTGGCAGTATAATCGAGACATTGGTTCAAAAATGGATAGAGTAAGTTCTTACAGGTGTTTGAAAAATCAATCAGGGTTGTTTTTTTAATTGGTCTATCATTTGAACAAAGTTATGACCATATTGTTCCAGAGAAAAATTGGCACGTACATAATGGACAGCATTGGCAGTTAATTGTGTTCTTAATACATGGTTTTCCAATAGATCTTTGGCATGAACCAATGCTTCGCCAATCTGTCCTAGATGATAGACTTTTCCAGTTTGATCATGGTGGACAAAACTGGAAATTCCGTCTGAATTGGTTGTTAATACTGCACATTCGCAGCTCATCGCTTCAAGCAAGGCATAACCGAATCCTTCTGTGATTGAGGTAGAGCACAAGAAACCAGATGATTTTGCAATCTTTGAATAATAATTTGCCATTTCGGCATGTGGGATATCATAGTGCAGCGTAATTTTATCAGATAGTGGGTCCTTACTTATTAGGTTGCGAAATAGGATCATTTCATTTGGATCATACTGTTTACTATCTAAGAAAAACCAAATACGGAGCGTAGGATGAAGGTGGATTAAAGTTGAAGCAATTAGTATGAACTCATTCCAATTCTTATTTTTCTCAATGCGTCCAACCCAAGCGATAATTGGTGATGGTTCTACAGGTACATGTATATTCAGCTTGAATTGGTTGAGATCCAATCCATTATGAAAGTGAAAACTCGGTTTATCAGGATAATAATCTTTCGTAAATTTAACAAGGTGAGGAGTAACAGGAGTCAATATGGCATTGGCAAACTGATCGAGATAGTGTTTAGAATAAGCGGAAAGCCAAATTTTAGCTGTATCCATACTGCCTAGTCCCTGTATTTCATAAATTAAGATTCCACTGTATCCAAACCGACGAATTTTTTCTAACATTAAATAATCTGAACATACGATTATAGCCTCGTAGTTTTCCTCGAGAATTAATTTTTTAATACCCTCATCATTAGAAATAATAAATGTGGTGATATCTGTGATGTTTTGCAAACCAGGTCCTTCCATTAAATATAAAAACTCAAAGTGAATATCGAAAGGCTTTAAAGCTTGGCTCCGCTGTCTGGCTAATGTTTCAACTCCGCCACTTGGATAGTTGAAGATAAATAGCATTTTCCTCAAAATGATCATCACTCCATATATTTTTTGACTCTTCTTATTTATATGTAGCTCTCTCTCATTAAGATAATGAATTATTCATAACACATAATTTCTGGTGAAAGCATAGGATAAAACAACTGTTCATATGTGAAGTTTTTATTAAATAGTGAGGGAGTGAGGTATATGAGCGCTAAGGTTTCTATTATTATACCTTTTTATAATTGTGCCTATATAAATCAAGCCATTGAAAGTGCTTTAAACCAAACGTATAAGAATATTGAAGTAATCGTTGTGGATGATGGATCTACTTCCTTTAAAGAAAAAGTCGTTCCCTATATGAAAGACATAAGGTATATTGTGAAAGAAAATGGCGGTACAGGAAGCGCTTTAAATGCCGGAATGCGCGTAGCTTCAGGCGAATATTTCGCATGGTTAAGTTCTGATGATATTTTTATGCCCACAAAAATCGAGAATCAGGTACGGTTTATGGAAGAGAGCCAATCCGCAATCAGTTATACGAATTATTCCTATATTGATGAAAAAAGCAACATCACATATGAAAGAGTCGGTATCCATTATGAAGTACCATCTGAATTTATCAGACATTTCCAACAGGGATGTCATATTAATGGATGTACCGTTATGTTTAGAAAGGAAGTATACCAGAAGATAGGAGAGTTTAACCCGAAGTATAAATACACACAGGATTATGAGTATTGGTTAAGGGTTATCCAAAGCTATCCTTTCCATTTTCTAAATGAACCATTAACTTTATACAGGGTGCATCCAGAAATGGGTAGTAAAAAGCATTACCGCTTTCAAATCGCAGAGGTCCTCGAACTTCGTGTTAAATATAAACCTATTCTTGAAAAATTAGAAAGAAGTGGTTGGGTGTGAAATTTGTCTTTCCAATCTTTACCCTTTGTAAAGGTGGAGCTCAGCGGATGCTTGCCGAAATAACAAATGGATTGGTCCTTAAAGGCCATGAAGTGAAAATCATTATGCCTTCGTCTGGAGTGGTAGACTATCCCATCATGGCTGCACTCATTCGAACGCCAAATACATTTTTGGAGGAAGCGGATTACCCGTATGCTGACTGTATCGTATCAAATTTCCATTTAACAGTGCCTTCTGCTGAGCAAGCCAGCCAAAAAGGGAAAGGTAAACATGTTAGACTCAGTATGTGCTATGAACCTATGTTTCTGCCAGATCAGCAACGTACATTTCCTTCGTATAATATCACAAAGAACTTATTTGTTTTATCTGAGTATCAGCAAAAAATAATTGAACTTTCTCATGGAATTAAAGGCAGTATCATCCCGGTCGGAGTCAGTGATTCTTTTCGGAATTTAGGAATAAGGCAGCAAAATGGAACATTAACTATTTCAGCTATTATGAGAATGACGGAGGGCGGCTATGCCTGGCAACGTAACCAGGATGAATTAATAGAGGTCCTTCTAAAGATTAAAGCCGATTTTCCTGATGTCTCCATTAACTTAATATGTCCTCCGGATGAGTTTGATTCTTCCATAAAGTTACAAACTATTAAGCTTTTAGGTCCATTTAATTTTGAACTGCCTCAGAATGATGAACAGTTAAACCTATTGTATAACCAATCGGATATATATGTTTCTGCTTCTATGTTTGAAGCAGCTCTCTTACCGCCGCTTGAGGCTATGAGTTGTGGTGCGGCACTTGTCTCATACTATTCCGGTGGAAATATAGATTACTGTAAACATGAATCAACAGCTCTTATCTCTTATGCTTATGAGAAAAACTTATATGATCATATAGCCAGGTTAATAATGGATCAAAATCTTCGCCAAAGAATCTCTGCCCAAGGTGAAATAGAGGCGGCAAAATGGACTTGGGAAAAAAGCACTGAAAAATTTGAAGAAGAAATAAACACCCTTTTTATTTAGACATTGTGTAATAATGTCTATTTTTTATCGGTAATTAGGTCTTCCATACAGGCTGATATTTTTTACTCCGTTACATTTGCCCCAACAGTAAGCTTCGGTGGTAGCCTGATTACCGGAAGACTGGCTGATGTTATAGCGATAGAAACCAGTTGATTTTTTTTGCTTCATGTTTCTGACATGAAGCATTTTTAGAAGAGAGTATGACCATTTTGTTTTTTACGAAACGTTTTCATAACGGTATAGAGAAAAGTACGGATTATTTGATAGATGAATTAATTAACCATGTGAATTTGATTATTCGGAATCAGGATGGTGACTTAGAAAAAGAATCATATCAAGTAATGGTAAAACGACATTCAACTGAGAAAAGAGTAACAGACCTTTTGAATACGATTCGTGAGGTGACTGGGGTTACACGCTAACATGTTTTTGGAAATCTAGTGGATCCGTCTATGCAAACACAAGCATATGAACATAGTTTGTTAAAAGCACGGATAATGAAGCGGAGGAGCTACTTTTTATGCATATTATGACGATTTTAGGCACAAGGCCGGAAATCATCAGGTTAAGCCTCATTATAAAAAAACTTGATCAATACGCCGATAAACATACACTGGTCCATACCGGGCAAAATTTCACACGTTCATTAAGTGACGTCTTTTTTGAAGAATTAAAAATTAGAAAACCAGATTACTATTTAAAGATGAACTCCTATTTATTAGGTGAACAACTTGGATCGATGTTCCGTTCTCTTGAAGAAATAATAAGTATTGAAAAACCAGACCGAGTCCTTCTTTTGGGCGATACCAATAGTGCGTTGAGTGCAATATTAATGGAGCGCCATGGCATACCTGTCTATCATATGGAAGCAGGAAACAGATGTTTTGACCTGCGGGTTCCTGAAGAGAAAAACAGAAGAATCATTGATTCGATCAGTACATTTAATCTTCCTTATACAAAGAAAAGCAGAGAAAATCTTTTAAAGGAAAACATGCCAGTTAATCGGATATTCTTAACTGGCAACCCAATATTTGAAGTAATCACTCATTACACTGATCAAATTGCTCAGAGCCGAATACTTGAAAATCTTTCATTAGAAGAGAAAAACTACTTTCTAGTAACCATTCATCGCTCGGAAAATGTTGATGCACCGGATGTTTTAAAAGATATTTTTACAGGCTTAAATAAACTCGCCAGGTTCTATAATAAACGTATTATCTGCAGCATACATCCACGAACCAAATCAAAACTTAAAGCTATAACAGATTTAACGGCAGAACCGCTGGTTGAATTCCATGAACCGTTTGGATTATTTGATTTTATTAAACTACAAAAATATGCCTATTGTGTTTTAACTGACAGCGGTACAGTCCAGGAAGAAAGCTGCATTCTTAAGATTCCAGCGGTTACGATCAGAAACACAACAGAAAGACCCGAAACAGTCGAATGTGGAAGTAATATCATCTCTGGCACAGAGGCAGACAGAATCGTAAATAGTGTGGAAATTATGCTTAATCAGTCTACAGATTGGGAGATTCCGGATGGATATGGAGATAAGAATGTATCTCAAAAAGTTGTCAATTACCTAATGGGAGTGAAGGGGTTTGTTTAAAAATAAAAAAATTTTAGTAACTGGCGCAACTGGTTCGTGGGGATATGAGCTAGTAAAAAAGCTGTTAGAACAGGATCCAGAAGAGATCAGAATCTACTCAAGGAATGAATCAAAGCAAGTAGAGATGATGAGGCATTATTCTGACAAACGATTAAAGTTTGTTATTGGTGATATTAAAGAACGTGAAAGTTTAATACAAGCTTGTCAGCATATAGATTATCTGTTTCATTTGGCCGCCTTGAAACATGTTCCGGTATGTGAAGATCAGCCATTAGAGGCTATGAAAACGAATGTACTTGGTACGCAAAATGTAATAGAAGCAGCTATTATCAATCATATCAAGAAAGTCATTTATATCTCTACGGACAAGGCAGCTAACCCATCCAATTTTTATGGTCTATCGAAAGCAATGGGTGAGCGGTTAATTATTCATGCAAATACCCTAAATACTGAAACCAGTTTTGTAACGGTAAGGGGCGGAAATGTACTAGGTACAACTGGCAGTGTCATTCATGTTTTTAAGAAGCATATGCGAGAAAAAGGTGAAGTAGGGATTACAGATTTTCGGATGACTCGCTTTTTTTTAACAATTGAAGATGCTATAGAACTACTATTTATGGCTTCTAATGAAAGTATCGGTGGGGAAATTTTTGTGATGAAGATGCCTACATGCCTGATAAAGGATCTGGCTGAAGTATTGATTGAAGACTCTGGTATAAAAGATGTGAAGATAAAACAACTGGGAATACGCCCTGGAGAAAAGATTCATGAAATCCTTTTTTCGGAGCATGAGAGTGATCAAACAGTCCATTATAATGAAGACTATTATGTAGTATTACCGAGCTTGGATATTAAGGGGTTAAAAGAACATTACAATCAGTTTAAACCCGTCGAGCATGGGAGCTACAGTTCTCAATTTGACTTGTTGAGTAAAGAAGAATTGAAGAAAATGTTGGCAAAAGGCGGATTTTTATTATGAAGGTACTTGTATTAGGCGGTCATGGAATGGCAGGCCATATGGTGGTTGACTATTTAAAAGCTGATCCAACCTTACAAGTTCACTTTACAACTCGTAAAGAAGATAATGAGAGTATTAAATGGAATGCCACAGATTTCAAACATATGGATCATATCATTGAACAAACTAAACCAGATTTCGTTATCAATTGTATAGGAATCTTGAATAAAGCGGTCGATGAAAATATCTATGATGCTATTATTGTGAACAGTTTATTACCTCATCATCTTGTCAGACAGCTTGACCGATATGGTGGTAAGCTTGTTCATATTAGTACAGACTGTGTATTCAGCGGCCAAAAAGGAAATTATCTTGAAACCGATATGAAGGATGGCCAAACGTCCTATGCAAAAACGAAAGCGCTTGGAGAAGTGGATTTAGACTCCCATCTAACGATCAGGACTTCCATCATAGGCCCTGAGATTAAAAATAATGGGATTGGTTTGCTGCAGTGGTTTCTAAAACAAACTGGTACGATAAAAGGGTATAAGCAAGTTTGGTGGAATGGAGTGACAACGCTTGAATTAGCAAAGTTCATTCGATATGCCATAGATCAGAAGATTGGGGGATTGTATCATTTAAGTGCACTGGAGCCCATTAACAAGTACGATTTATTGGTTCACTTTAAAAATTATTTTTTAAAAGAAGATGTAGATATACTTCCAGATAGTGAAGTGGGTTCTAATAAAACATTAATTAATTCTCGCAATGATTGTTTGTATGAGGCAAAAGATTATCCTAAGATGCTCGAAGAATTGCGTGATTGGATGTCACTTTATGAATAAGAAAATCCTCATAACAGGTGCTCAGGGATTTACTGGCCAGCATGCCTGCAAGTATTTTCATGAACAGGGTTACCATGTGATTCCAGTAGCTCGAGATAAGCAAACTGGTGGAACGTCAACTTTTGTGTATTGCGATTTAACTCATTTGTCAGATGTAGAAAAGGTAATTACAGACACAAGTCCTGATTTTATTCTCCACCTAGCAGGAAAAAATCATGCAGGGGAATCATGGCATGTCCCTGGGTTATATGTAGATACCAATGTGATAGGAACAGTTAATATTTTGGAAGCAGTAAGAAAATACAAGCCAGACACGAAAATTTTAGTGACTGGATCTATGCTGGAAACAGCTCTTGCTGATGATAAACCAAATCATCCCTATGGTTTAAGTAAAACTATACAATCGACGGTTGCTATGGCATGGCATTATTTGTATCAACTACCTATATCAGTGGTCAGGCCACCAAATTTAATAGGACCAGGCAATTCAACCGGTGTTTGCTCGCAATTTGCTAAAAGAATTGTAAAAAGTGAAAAGGATAATAAACCGAATGTCACGTTGAAGGTTAATAACTCAGGGATTAAAAGAGCCTTTTTGGATGTCAGAGACGCAGCAATGATTTATGCTCATTTATTAGAGCATGGTGAATCGGGAAATATTTATGAATTGGATCGATTAGATAGATACACATTGATGGAGATAGTAGAGCACTTTGAATCTTTAAGCTCCTGCTCGATAGAAAAAGAATTTATAGATCTGAATGAACCACCAAGTAAACAGGATGAGGAGAGAAATCATCATATACTGGGAGAAAAAGTGGTAAGAGTGTCCTGTCAGCAAAATTATAAATTGAAGGAAAGTCTTACTGATATATTAGACTATTATAGAAACGCTATATAGATCGGTAATACCCGCCCTTTTTACAGGGGGATACAGACTGTAGACAAATCCCTTAATTTTTTAGGGACCTTGTCTACAGCTTTTTTTGTTTTGGCTATTATGTTAACGCTATTTTCTACAGAATGGGCTCGCTTTCCGCGGACAAGCATCAAGCCTCCTCGCGCTCTGCGCTGCGGGGTCTAGGGTACGCTTGTTTTGGCTCCTATAGAGCCATTCTGAATTCCTTTTGTCTGCAATCTGAATCCCCCCTTTTACAGGGGGATATTGTTTTTCCAAAATAACATGTCGGTTCGAAATTTGATATAATAGAGGTAAAAGTTTGTTCGGAGGGTACTTTATGTTTTCAATTGTCGTAGCACATGATCGTAATCAGGTTATTGGCGTAAATAATAATCTTCCATGGCGTATTCCTGCTGATATGGCCCATGTGAAACAAACAACGATGGGGAAAATCCTCATTATGGGGCGGAAAACGTTTGATTCTATAGGAAAGCCTCTTCCAGGCAGGACAAATGTAGTTTTAACAAAAGATACATCTTGGGTCTTTGATGGGATTAAAGTTGTGCATTCCGTGGATGAAATTCATCAAATTGAAAAAAATACGGATACTGAATGTATCATATTTGGCGGTCAAGTTTTATTTGAACAGCTTCTTCCATATGTCTCAAAAATCTATTTGACATACATTGATCATGATTTTGAAGGAGATACATTCTTCCCTATCCAAAATTATGACGAAGACTGGATTTTGATCTCCTCTGAAAAAGGGCCTAAAGACGAAAAAAATCCATATGATTATTATTTTAAAGAGTACATACGTAAGAAGGATTAAATATAGGAGTTGAGTTTCATTGTTACGTTTAATTTATATGTTTTTCAATTTATGCGGTTTTTTACTGTATAGCTTACCGGAATTAAAGAAAATGAAAAAGGTCTACGCGCACAATGATGCTCGTGACGATGTGGTTATTCAACAAGTCCCGAAAAAATGGGCAAAAGGGTTTTTAAAGAAATCAGGCTGTGAGCTGGAAGTGGAAGGAATCGAAAATATCCCGGAAGGTCCAGTGTTATTTGTTGGAAATCATGAAGGAGACTTTGATATACCGGTTTTACTGGATGGAATTCCCAAGCCTTTTGGCTTTATTGCTAAAATTGAAGTGAAAAAAATTCCAATCGTTGCAGACTGGATGGAGGTAATGGGCTGCGTGTTTATGGATCGTAAAGACCGCCGAGCCTCTGTACAGGCGATTAGACAAGGTGTACAAAAGTTAAAGGATGGTCACTCCATGCTCATTTTTCCAGAAGGTACACGTAATAGAGGCAAGGAGATTGGTGAATTTAAGGCTGGTTCTTTACGTCTTGCAAAAGATTCAAAAGTTCCGATTGTACCTTTTGTGATCCAAGGTTCAGCAGATATTTTCGAAAATAATCATAATAGGATTAAGCCGGGGAAGGTTAAGCTTATTATTTTACCTGCGATTTTTTCTGAACGTTACGACGCAGAGGGAATGGCTGCAGTGGCTGAACAGATCCACACAAAAATAAATGAAGAACGGAGCAATCTGTTAAAGGGAGCATAAATAGATTGCTTGCCAAGGTACTTACGATAACTATGCTTAAGCGATAAAGCAGGTGGGATTTTATTCACCTGTTTTGTCGTTTTTTTTAGAATTACGATAATAGTTGATAACTATAAAAGCAAACATGATAATTTGCCTTAAGTTCATTTATCGAATTCATATTTTGCACACCTAAAAAACCAATTATTCTGAAAATTCAGTTGATTTATTGTCCGCACCTGCTATAATTTATGGATTAATAAAAGTAATGGAGGAGAGCAAATGAATCATCAGGTGAATACGAATCAAGGAGTACCGCTTGAACAAATTATTATTGCCTACCAACAGTTAAAAGACAAAGTGGCTCATACTCCCTTACAAAAAAACAAACGGTTGTCCGAGAAGTTTAATTGCAATGTTTATCTCAAAAGAGAAGACCTTCAATATGTGCGTTCTTTTAAGCTGCGCGGGGCGTTTTATGCAATGATGAACTTATCGGAAGCAGAATTGGAAAATGGCATAGTATGTGCAAGTGCCGGTAATCATGCTCAGGGTATGGCATATGCATGCAATGAACTAAAGGTGAATGGGAAAATTTACATGCCAACAACTACTCCGAGACAAAAAATTAACCAAGTTGAGTTGTTTGGAAAAGAATATGTGGAAATAATTCTGATTGGTGATACGTTTGATGATGCTTTTGCGGAAGCCAGGATATGCGAGGAGGAAGAGAAACGATCATTTATTCATCCATTTGATGATCAATTTGTAATTGCCGGACAAGGTACGGTAGCCGTTGAGATCTTTCATGATATTGATGTGCCTATAGACTACATTTTTGGCAGTGTGGGGGGCGGAGGATTAATGTCAGGGGTTGCTTCATACAGTTCAAGTGTATCCCCCTACACAGCCTGCATTGGTGTTGAACCGGTTGGTGCACCCTCTATGCAAACAGCAATAAAGGAAGGTCATGTAGTTAAATTATCACAAATTGAGTCCTTTGTGGATGGAGCTGCCGTAAAAGAGGTTGGACAGCAAACCTTTACTATATGTTGTGAACTGTTAAAAGATGTTGTGACCGTCCCAGAAGGAAAAGTATGCAGTACGATTCTTGAATTATATAATGAGCATGCCATTGTGGCAGAACCAGCCGGGGCATTGTCCGTGTCAGCACTGGATTTATATAAAGATAAATTGGCAGGAAAAACAGTCGTGTGCATCATCAGCGGTGGAAATAATGATATTGGCAGAATGCAGGATATCAAAGATCGCTCTCTCCAATATGAAGGTCTTTTACATCATTTTATTGTGCACTTCCCACAGCGTGCAGGTGCTCTGCGAGAATTCCTTGATGAAGTGCTTGGTCCGAACGATGATATAACCAGATTTGAATATACGAAAAAAAATAATAAAGATAATGGTCCTGCTCTCGTTGGAATAGAATTACAGAAAAGAGAGGATTATAACGAACTGATGCAGCGCATGGAGAAAAAAGGATTCCAATTTTTTGAAGTAAAGAAAGGGAGCAGTCTTTATCAGTTTTTGATATAAGAATTTAAATCGTGTTTAACCCATGAAAATTGATACCTAAATAAGTAAAAGTTGAAATAAACTGTTTTTATATGAAATAATTTCTTTTCATTACTCTTAAAACAATTATAATAGTAGTAGATTCATATCAGCTTGGGAGGGGAGAAAAGCATGTTCTCAAATATAGGGGTACCGGGATTAATATTAATCCTATTACTAGTACTGATTATCTTTGGACCTAAGAAGCTACCTGAAATCGGCAGGGCGTTTGGTCAAACGTTACGAGAATTTAAAAATTCCACAAAAGATTTAACCAGTGATGTAATGGATGATATAAGGGATGTTAAAAAAGAAGCCAACAAATAATTGAATAGTTTCAATTTAAGAGAGGTGTGAGAATAAATTCTTACACCTCTTTAAAGGGATTCAGAAAGGCGTGACTCTAGTTTGGAAGAGAAAGAATTAAATATCATAGAGCACCTTGATGAATTGAGAACAAGGTTAATCATCACGGTAACTGCTTTTGTACTATTTTTATGTGTATCCTTCTTCTTTGTAAAAGATATATATAAATTTTTTACTCGTAATGTCGAAGAGAAGCTTATTGTACTTGGACCTAGTGATGTTATGTGGATTTACTTTACAATAGCTTCAATTGTGGCTATTGCCTGCACGATACCTGTTCTTGCAATTCAGCTTTGGTTGTTTGTAAAACCTGCGCTTTTGAAACATGAACAAAAGATTGCATTATCCTATATACCTGCTTTGTTTATTTTATTCATTGCCGGATTATCTTTTGGATATTTTGTCATTTTCCCAATTGTTATAAGCTTCTTAACAGATCTGGGGAATGATGTGATGACGACAGCCTATACGGCAGAAAAATATTTTAAATTTATCATTAATATGTCATTGCCATTTGCATTTCTGTTTGAACTGCCCGTTGTCATGATGTTTTTGACGTCTCTTGGGATTATCAATCCCTACATAATGGCAAAGTATAGAAAATATGCTTATTTTGTATTAATTGTGATCGCAATCCTGATTACTCCGCCTGAATTTCTGTCTGATTTTATTGTCTCAGTTCCTTTACTGCTGCTATATGAAATAAGTATATCACTATCAAAATATGTATATAAACGAAAGCTAAAGAAAGCGGAGCATTCCGAATTAGTGCTGGAGTGAGGTAGGTGAGTTACGCAGATTGGACCGAGAGTATTTTTATTTTTTAAAGCAACTAGCTAATCTTAAAAAGACTTATTTGAACAGATGAGTGTGAATCGACGACGATTTGCACTCTTTCTCTATCTAAATTCAAAATGGTTTATCGAGGTAGGTTGTATTTTAAAAATATAGGAAATATTGAAACAACTCAATTACGTACAAGTTTCAATAACAGGACAAGTGATTGCGTGCTATTTGTGTAAACAATAGATAGAAAAGTGAGTTTACCCCGTATCGGCAATCCCTATCTAAATTATAAAGGTAATAATAAAATGCATTTAAAATTTAATTTCTACCGTGTATAATATGAATAGTCATACATATAGGATGTGAAAATATGCCAAATGTTAAAATTGTTACTGACTCAACTCTTGATCTGCCAAAAGAGATCATCAAAGAGAATAACATAACGGTTGTACCACTCTCAATTACAATAGATGGAGAAACATACATTGATGGCGTTGACATTTCACCAAACGAGTTTATAACAAAAATGCAGCAATCGGAAGAACTTCCAAAAAGCTCACAGCCGCCGGCAGGTGAATTCTTAGAGGTTTATAATAAACTGTCGGAAGACGGAAGTGAAGTGTTATCTATCCATATGACTGCTCAAATGAGCGGAACTGTTCAGTCGGCTCAGACCGCCGCCAGGATGGCCGACGGGAAAGTTACTGTCGTTAATTCAAAATATATATCCAATGCATTAGCCTTTCAGGTATTAGAAGCAGCTAAATTGGCAAATGAAGGCAAAACGATGGATGAGATTGTTGAACGAATTGATCATATTAGGGAAAATACGCGTCTTTTTGTAGTGGTAGATACTCTGGAGAATTTAGTGAAGGGTGGCCGAATCGGAAAAGGAAAGGCTATGTTAAGCTCACTCTTAAATATTAAGCCGATTGCTTCACTGGATACAGGTGAATATACTCCCGTAGCAAAAGTAAGAAGTCAAAGCCAAATTGTCAAGTATTTGGTTAAGCAGCTTGTGCAGGATACGGAGGGGAAAGTCCTGAAAGGGATTGGCATTACTCATGCCGATGCAATAGAACTTGCAACGAAACTTAAAGAAATGATTATAAAAGAACTTGGAATAGATGATGTACCAATCTATGATACAACGCCTATTATCAGTACACATACAGGTATAGGGGCAATAGGTTTTATGTATTATGCAGAATAAATTATATAAATGTAAAAATACACTATTACATGGGGGATAGTGTATTTTTTATGATTTAAATAATATTTTTTATTTTTTACAGGTAACCTGCCTAATTTTGTCTATACATAGATACTACGAGATTTTTCAAGGTCCTCTGATAAATATAAAAGCTGATTAACATAATAACGTAAAATTCTCATGTTAACAGCTATTTTTATGGGAATAGTCCTTTTTATCTTCTCAATAATTGGGAACGGCTTTTTATCCGTTAAAAGATAAAGAGACTAGTAATGGTTTCATGCTGTGCTAACAATCATCGAGAGAATGAAAAGGAAGTTGAAGTGGAAAGTGGTACAACATTTAGAGTGTATATCCCACCTAGGTGAAAAAAGTTTTATCATAGCTAAGTACCATAACTGAACAGGAATAGATTTATAAGGAAAGTGTCAATCAGTGCTTCCTCTGGAATGATGGCTTATCTATTAGGTTGGATGTATTCCAATCTTGCAAATTTATTCTTAAATCGGCGATAAAAGGTTATTATGATTAAAGTGATTAAAAAAATTAGTGCAACATCTCGTGGACAGAAATAAGATCCCGCCTGTCGTTGCTTTATTGAAATAAAGACACAATTTATACGAAAAGGAGTTTACAGAATACATATGTTCATTCTCACTATAGTTATCGCACTATTACTCTATGGCGGACTTGTTTACTATATTGGCTGGCGGGGGTATGTTTTGCTCCGACCAGAATCATCAAGTCGTCGTTTTAAGATCCTTTACATCCTTATCTTCGTGTTTGCAGGGAGTTCGTTTATTGTCGGCCGCATTTCCGGGATTACATTTTTAAATATTATTGGTGCTTACTGGATGGCATGCTTTTATTTGCTGTTATTGTTAGTTCCTCTTGCCCATCTTATGGTTATAATCTTACGCCTAACCCGCCTGCCGCGACATGGAACACAAAAATGGACAGGCATCGTCGCTATGGGGTTGCTTGTGTTCTTTCTATTATACGGCACATATAATGCATACAGCCCTGTCGTTCGCAGCTATGAAATTAAGATGGATAAAGGATCATCTTCCCTTGATACCCTAGATATTGTAATGGCGGCTGATACACACTTTGGTCTGCTGTCAGGCAAAGATCATGCAGAGCGTTTAGTGGATCAAATCAACAAACTCAACCCAGATCTAATCCTGCTTCCCGGCGATCTTTTTGATGATGATGTTCAACCATTCCTTGATCAAAAAATTGATCAAATATTATCCAAGCTTCATGCACCATATGGAGTCTATGCATCGCTTGGCAATCATGATAAGCATGATGGTACCATGCAGGAATTAATTCTAGCCTTGGAACGCAGTGGTATCAATGTATTGTACGATGAAACGGTAAAAGTTGAAAATGAATTCACGCTCATTGGGCGTAAAGATCGAACCGAAGAGGACAGATTGCCATTAGAAAAAATAATGAGCGGAGTGGATCTTGAAAAACCTGCTATTTTATTGGAACATCAGCCTTATGAACTTAACATTGCACAACAGGAAGGTATTGACCTAATGGTGTCCGGTCATACTCATCGCGGGCAAATTTTCCCTGGTAACTTAATCACTGATGCGATTTATGAAAATGATTGGGGTTATTTACAACAGGAACAGATGCACACAATCGTGACCTCTGGTTATGGTTTTTGGGGACCGCCTATTAGAATCGGTACACGCTCTGAAATTGTATCAATTGAAATCCAGTTTGAGTAGGAAATGGATAGAATAATCGCTATTACTACATGTTTAAGCCTTTTATAGATTTTGAAGAATGCCAAAGCTATTCATAATTTTTGGAATAGATGACCAATTTGTTTGATTATCATGTAACCTCATCTTAAAAGAAAATACATGAAATATAGGCAAAATACTTTTGTGAAAATACAGATTTTGATAAAATTAGCATTAATAGAGATTGATCACAGGGTGGTTATCCATGAAATATTTTGGCAAAATAGCAATGATTTTGTTTCTGGTTATGATTGTAAATGCATGTTCCGAACAAGAAATACCTAATGCTAAGAATTGGAAGGTAAATGAATTTACCTTTACTGACCAAAGTGGCAATACCTTATCAAAAGCTGATTTAAAAGGAAAAGTTTGGATTGCTGACTTCATTTTTACAAATTGTAATACGGTATGTTTGCCGATGACATCTAATATGAAAAAGCTTCAGAATAAGATATCTGAAGAAGGTCTTGAAGATGTACATATTGTATCCTTTAGTGTGGATCCAGCGTTTGATAAACCTTCTGTTTTAAAAAAATATGGGGAAAGTTTTCAGGCGGATTTCGATAATTGGAGTTTTTTGACGGGATATGACCAGGAAACAATTGAAAGCTTGGCAAAAGATAGCTTTAAATTAATGGTCTCGAAGCCCGCTGAAGGAGATCAGGTCATTCATGGAACCAGTTTTTCATTGGTGAATCAAGATGGAATAGTGGTTCAGCAATATTCCGGACTTGAAGATATACCCATCGATGATATTATGAAGCATATAAAAATACTACAATCCAAATAGGGGAGGGCAGGGAAACCTGTCCTTTTTTATATCATATTGATAATTGTTGTAAATATAATGAGTATAATAAGAGTATTATTAAGGCAGGTGACATCTTATGTTTTGGAAAATTTCGATAACTGTGATGCTGTCTTTTATGCTTTCTGGGTGTAATATTGTCCAAACATTATTAGGCAAGCAAGTGGAAGAACACTCAACCTCTTATCTAACAAAAGCAGTAAAACAAGAAATACCCGATGATTTCTTTCCAACTGATATAAATATTGTATCCTTAGGAGATTCCTTGACACAGGGGGTCGGGGACAGCAGTGAAAGTGGTGGATATATTCCTTATTTAGTATCTTATTTAGAACAAAATAAAGGGATTAAAGAAGCTGAATTTGCCAATCATGGTGTTCGCGGTAATAGAACCACAGATCTCTTGAAAAAACTGCAAACACCACAATTAATTTCTGATATTCAACAGGCAGATGTCATTGTGATCACCATTGGCGGGAATGATATCATGAAAGTTGTAAAAGATCAATTTACAAATTTAACAATGCAAGATTTTTACCTCGAGGCCGAGCATTATGAGGAGCGATTAAAAGAGATTTTTAGTGTAATTAGACAGTATAATAAGGATGCAGAAATTTATTTTGTCGGATTGTATAACCCTTTCGGTAAATGGATCTCTACTTTTCAGGAACTGGATAAGATTATGGATGATTGGAATAGCATCAGTCGAGAAATTGTTAACAAGGATTCAAATGCATTTTTCATAGAGATAGATGATGCATTCTCAGATTCGGATGAAAATCTTTTATACAAGGAAGATTATTTTCATCCGAATGACAGGGGTTATGAAATCATTGCAAAGCGAATATATGACGAAATGAAAGAGCGTACCGTTGATAATATAAATAATATGAGGATGGTCAATGAGGGGGAGAATAATGGGGGAAATCTTCAATAAAAATAATAAGTGGAAGTTACTTTTTTTTGGACTATTAACCATAAATTTAATCGCAGCATGTATTCTGATCTACTGGACAACTCGTCCAGTAAAAGATGATGAATCATTAAATAAGCTAGCCAAAAACAAAGAAACAGTTGAAATTCCGTTTACTTCAAACAAGGAAGACCTTAATCGGATTATTAATCATTATATTGAGGAAGAAAGTTCAGATAGCCCTATCCAATATGAGGTACTTTTAAAGGATAATCTGGAATTGTACGGAACACTAGCAGCGTTTGGAAGGAATGTCGAGCTAAAGGTGTTATTTGACCCAGTTACATTAGAGAATGGTGACTTGCTTTTAAAACATGAATCTATACAAATTGGCGGGATGAGTTTGCCGGCAACATTTGTCCTGAATTATATTGATGAAAAATATAAGATGCCTGATTGGGTGATAATCAGACCGAGTGATAAGACGATTTATTTGGCATTAAGTAAAATGGATTTAAAAAGTGGTATAACGGTTAAATCAAAATCTTTTGATTTGAAAAATGATGATATTGAATTAAATTTATTAGTACCGGTAGAATAATTAAAAAAGAGGAATTGTGTACTATGGAATCCATAGGCTCAATTCCTCTTTTTATTAGTTATAAATAAACTGTATTTCAGCGTCTCGATGATCAGTTCCCCTACTTAAGATTGTCATTGTATATATTTGATTCGGATGAAGGGTGACGGAAAAAGGATCGAGTATCATTTTTTTTGATTTTGAACATTTTATTAAAAATTCTATTGTCATGGGGGTTAATCCAAGATAGGAGCTGGGCTTTTTAAAGGCTAAATTAGAAAAAATGGTATCTCCGTCTGTAACGGCTATATCAATTCCGCCCGAATCAGGATTGAGATTCAGACAATTTAATTTTGTCTCTTTGCTGGGTAGGAAAAGATCGTCCTTTATGGAAAGTAGATTATCTCCTGTAGCAATGACGGTGTAAGGAGACCCCTCTTTAATTTCCATTTTTGTGCTCAATAAAACGGTTTGTAACTGATCACTTGGATAAAGGTCAATTTGATACTTCCCCTCCGGAAGTGATAAATAATGACTTACCGACTTAAAGGGAACACGACGGAAAATTCTTGTTCCGTTTAGATACATATCTATATTCTTAACAGATGATAGAGCATGAAAAAATCTAACCTTTCCAATCGTGGAGCGATCTGTACTTACTCTTTGAACAGGAAGTTGATGCCTGAGCCGATTCATATAAGATAAGTGTTGAAAGTAATAGTCTATAAATAGTCCAGGATTGGAGTATTTATAATATTGAGATAGTAAATCGTACTTTTGAGCCTTTTGATTATACTCTTCTGTACTGATAGAGGACATTGCTATCACTCCTCGAACATCCTAATTTTACTTTAGCTATATGCAATAGAGCTTAGGCAAGTGTCTATATATGTTAAAAGTCATAAGCAAACCATTTTCTTAATGGGCAGATAAAGAGTAAAATAACTAATACATTAATAAAATGAAATAAAATGGAGGTAGGATAATGGAAAAAGCAATATTTGCCGGTGGGTGTTTTTGGTGCATGGTAAAACCTTTTGATACATTCCCGGGAGTACAAAGCGTCATAGCTGGCTATACAGGCGGACATAAAGAATATCCTACTTACGAAGAAGTTTGTGCAGGAACAACTGGGCATGTCGAAGCAGTTGAAATTACATTTGACCCAGATATTATAAAATATAAATCGATTGTCGAGTTATTTTGGCAGCAAATTGATCCAACGGATGATGGTGGGCAATTTTGTGATCGCGGGGAATCTTATAAGACAGCCATTTTTTATACAACTAAGGAACAGAAGGAAGTTGCGGAACAGTCAAAACAAGATTTGGGGAATAGCGGAAAATTCACAAAAGACATTGTGACACCGATTCTGCCTGCCAAGCCATTTTATGCAGCTGAGGAATATCATCAAGATTTTTATAAGAAAAACAAGGCACATTATGAATCCTATCAAGTAGGTTCTGGTCGTGCCGGATTTATAAACGAGCACTGGAGTGAAAAAAATGACTAATTATTCTGAGCGTCTGAAAAAATTATCGCCGATTCAATATGATGTTACACAACGAAACGGCACTGAACCGCCATTTCGTAACGAATACTGGGATCATCAGGAAGACGGAATCTACGTAGATGTTATTTCCGGAAAGCCACTATTCAGTTCATTGGATAAGTATGATGCCGGATGTGGATGGCCAAGTTTTACAAAGCCAATTGATGAATCTGAAATAATTGAGAAAGACGATTATTCATTGAGCGCACATAGGATAGAAGTCAGGAGTAATGAAGCGGATTCTCATCTGGGGCATGTTTTTCCAGATGGACCAGGACCAGCTGGATTAAGATACTGTATCAATTCTGCAGCAATGAAGTTTATTCCAAAAGAAGATTTGGAAACTCAAGGATACGGACAATATAAGAAATTATTTAAGTGATGAAAAACGAGAAGAACCGATTCTGTGAGTGTTTTGTGGCGTGAAGCCGAAAGGTCAGAGTTTCAAATAAAACAGATAAATAGCTGGTGTGAAGATGGGTTTTTACCGATCTCACGCCAGCTGTTTTTTTATTATTCTTGAATTTATATAATGAATAATCTTTTTTTAGTTCATAAACGGACACATTATTTCACCATAAAATGAGAGTATATTTATGTTTAAAATAGCTTACCGAAATCTTCTGCAATGCTCTTCGTTATTTTGAATATGGAGTTCTAAGCAAAAATCAATCGGTTGGCTGAATAATAGTAAAGAAGCGGTCTTAAATGCGTGATCTGCTGGTTGTTGTGATTGTGAAGATTATATATTGGAAAAAGGAGTGTCCATTTAAAGACAGCTCCAATAAAAATCTACTCTTTTTCAATGATTCCGTAAATCCGAATAAAGGATTCATTCGTTACATTATTTTTACTTTGAATGCCAGCAGGAATAATTTTCAGTTCATGTGTGCCTTCACTTACGTTATTTTCCAGGTAAATATATCTTTCTTTTTGAAATGGCCACCATGTACTGATGGTGCTATGAAATTGATTATCTATGTAGATATCGGCCATTCCTCCATCCGGACCACGCAATAAAGTGATTCCAACCATTGGCCCGTTAAATTGGTATATTAGGTGATGGTTTTCTTTATTTGAGTACAGGAATGCGGCTTTCTTTATAAATCCCTTATTATGCTTATATTGTTCTTTCATTTTTAACTGGAAATCATCTTTAATCCACTTAGCTGGAGGAAGAATTTCTGTTTTTTGAGTTTGTTTTAATGCACTAAGAGTTTCAAAGATTTCAGTCGAATATAATTCATATCCTTTACCATTTGGATGGATGGAGTCTTTTGTTAATTCTGCTATGGAAAAGGGGGATTCTTTAAAAACTGTCCGCATATCCACCGTCATGGCTCCATAGTAGTGACTGATTTCCTGAATTGTTTGAGCAAATCCTTCATCTGGTAAGCTACTCTCAATGACGGTTATTACGGTTGCTTGCGGTGCTCTCATCTTAGTTTGTCGAATTAGGTTTTCATACAATTCGGCGAAATCGTCTTTCAGCATGTATTTTCGGTCATTTTCCCCAAATACGATAAAAATCAAATCTGCGTAAGGGGAAATTTTCGTGTTTTGTAATTTATAGATTCCTTCAAATGATGTAGACCCACTTTGAACGATATATTGTCCGCTCATTCTGCTGCCATAGCTTTCTTCCACCCTGTCTTCTAATTGTGAAAACCAGGTAAGTTCAGGTGTTTCTGCGCCCGAGCCTCGACCAATACTATCTCCAATTACTACATAATGAATTCTTTGGGCGTTCTGTAGTTTATTAAATAAGTCCTGTGTTTGGCTTTTACTATAGAAGATGTTGATGTTAAAAAATATGAGTATGCCCACGACTAAGATCATACCGAGAAATATTGCTTGTTTACGCTTTAAAATTAAACTAACCCCCATTATACTTCTCTCTATTCTAGTTTGATGTTACAACGTTCTCCTGAAATTTACAACAGAATTAGGCATATGCACATACCCAAAGGGCGTTTAACACATATAGTGAAAATGTAAGGATGAACTTCTGAAGGAGTGAAGCAAATGTTTTACGGTCAAGATGGTTGTTACGGTGGAGGATATGGATATGGTGGATATGGTTCTGGAGGTTACGGATATGGAAGCGGAGGCGGAGGCGGTTTTGGTTCCGGATTTGCACTGATTGTTGTTTTATTTATCCTTCTTATCATTATTGGTGCTTCTTTCTGCTGATTGTACTAATTGATAAGAACGGGACGGTCACCCGTCCCTTTTTTTTTGTAATTTGCGAAAAAATTAACCTATTTTGATTAAAATACTATATAAAATACCTTTATAAACGAATGAAATTCATTATAAATTTATTAATGTTCGTGTTATTAGTTGACGTTACATATTCATTTTGATATAGTTTTCATTGGAAGAAATGCCATTTTTACGGAGGAGATCCTCATATGAAAACGAATTATGATGTGATTATCGTGGGCGCTGGACCTGCTGGTATATTCGCTGCCTACGAATTTACATTAAAGTTACCGGAAGCGAAGATACTCTTAATTGATAAAGGTCATGATATATATAGAAGAAATTGTCCTATATTGCAAAAGAAAATTGTAAAATGTCCACCACCAACTAATCGTAAGAGCTTTGCTGGATGCTTACCTGCCTGTTCAATTACGAACGGTTTTGGTGGTGCAGGGGCATATTCAGATGGGAAATTTAATATCACCAGTGAATTTGGCGGATGGATGACGGATTATTTGCCAAATAATCAAGTTGTTGAACTAATTAAGTATGTGGATGCAATTAACTTAAAACATGGAGCAACTGATACAATTACAGATCCGATGAGTGAGGAAGTCCGTCAAATTGAAAAGCGTGGATACTCCGCTGGTTTAAAACTTTTGCGAGCAAAAGTGCGCCATTTGGGTACAGAGCAAAATCTGGAAATATTAAAAAGTATTTATGAATATTTAAAAGATAGAATTGATATGGTATTCAAAACAGAAGTAGAGGATGTAATCACGGAAAAACAGGATCACCAAATCGTTACAAAAGGAATTTTGCTTAAAAATGGTGAACAAATTTTCTCGGATTACGTCATTGTTGCACCGGGAAGAGATGGATCAATATGGTTGACAGAAATTTTGAAAAAACGCCGTTTTAAGATGACAAGCAATCAGGTGGATGTAGGAGTAAGGGTTGAAACGTCTGATATCGTAATGGAAGAAATTAATAAGTATTTGTATGAAGGTAAGTTTATTTATAATACGTCTGTTGGTACAAAAGTTCGAACATTTTGTTCCAATCCATCCGGACATGTGGTGGTCGAGAATCATTCCGGAATTATGCTTGCCAACGGACATGCCTACAAAGATCCTAAGCTTGGGAGTAATAATACAAATTTTGCATTATTGGTATCACATAAATTTTCCGAGCCATTTGATAAACCTACCGAATATGCACAAGATATATCAAGACTGGCGAATGCTCTTTCAAATGGCGGTTTAATTGTTCAAAAGTATGGTGATATCTTAAGGGGTAGACGGTCTACTTTAAAAAGAATAAAAGAAGGCTTTATAGAACCTACAATGAAAGAGGCGGTCCCAGGAGATTTAGGATTAGTCCTACCGTACAATACAATGAAGAGTTTAATTGAAATGACAGAAGCATTAAATAAAGTTACGCCTGGCTTAGCCTCTGAGCACACTCTGTTCTATGGAGTAGAAGCGAAATTTTACTCCGCACGTCCAAATCTGGATGAGCACTTCCAAACTGATATAGTAAATTTATATGTGGGTGGAGACGGAGGCGGTATTACAAGAGGGCTAGCACAAGCAAGTGCTTGCGGTGTTTGGGTAGCACGTGATATTATCCGTAAAGTTACGGAAGTCAAGGTGGAACCAGCTTTAGTATAAAATGATGAACTTCGGCTTAGCCGAAGTCTTTTTTATACAAAAAATATTGTTAATCTATAAAATTTTATTAAATATAATACGAAAAAGTTTGTTTTCATGTATACTTATTACTGGATGAAACGAAAAATTATCCTTTCAATACATATTTAGCTAAAAATTATCCATATTGTTAACATTTATACATGTTAGATTAAAGGTAAAATAAGATTTAGACAGCTTTCACATAACCGCCAAGTATTTGGGTAAATAATAGCATTATGGAGTTTTTTTAGGTAATATGTATATTGCCTGATTAATGTTAAATGAGTGGAGCGGAAGCAAGTGAAATCTTTTTATCAATTTTTAAACACATATAGGCATGCCCTGGAGAAAAGTGAAATGTCCATTTTTGCTGAAAATGTCTTTCATGATCCAGGTTTTCCTAGAAATTCATCTGACTATCATGAAATAAGCCTTTATTTAGAAATGAATGGTGAATATATATTGGACATGAGCTTATTTGATGATGCCTGGAATTTATACCTTCAGCATATTGGTCAGTAAGTATAGGGTACGATTACATTAAAATCATAGTAACCCTATCTAATTAAAATGTATAATCAATTTTAATAGTATAAAATGAGTTTTTAGCCAATGAATTTTATCAGAAAGAAACAGGTGTTACTATGCCAGTTCGATTACAAACGCGTTTATTATGGTATTCGCTTATTATCTCATCCGTGCCTTTAGTATGCCTTGGACTTATTTCTTATTCTACCCAGAAAGGGTTAATTGAAAATCAGGTTAGAATGACGTTAAGAACAGCATCCTATCATGCGGCAGATACAACGGATCGATTTATAGATGAGAGAATTAGTGACCTTGCCTACTTAAGTAAGCATTCGGGTATACAGTCGGATCATAAAGCAGATTCCTTACAGTTTTTGAAAGAGTACGTTGAGTCAAAATCGATTTACTCGGGGTATATTTATGTGAATAAGAATGGTGAGGTATACCCTTCAGAAGAGCATAGTGATTTGTCTGCTAATTTCATTACAAGTGAATCCTTTAAAAAATCAAGTGCAGGTATACAATATTTATCAAAAGTATATAAATTTGACCATCAAAAACCTTTTTTTTGGATTAGTACTCCTGTGTATACGAATAATAACGAAATGAATGGAGTATTTGCTCCTACATTTGATTTGTTTTATTTGTGGAAAACCATTGAATCCAATTTAACGCTTGAACGTCAAAAATTTCCTTATAAGGCATTTATGATAAATCATGAGGGCTGGATTGTATCAGAGCAAAATGAAGAAAATATTTTGAAATCAAATTTTCTTAAGGATAATCATTTATCTATTAATGATTTGATTGTATCTGATGAAAACAATGAATTAATTCAATCTGAAGATGGGAAGCAGCTATTTGCAGTTAAGTCAATCAAGACAAGAGCCGATGCACAGGAGCAGTGGTATGTCATTACAGCAGCCAATAAAAAGATTGTATATGCACCGCTATTGAAACTGATAAATGGATATATATTTATTGGATTGTTAATGCTGCTTGCTATTTTGGGATTTGTCTATTACATAACCAGAACAGTGGTTAAACCTGTTGAAAGCATGGCTGAAGGTGTAGAAAGATATACAAATGGAGAGAAATATACTCAGATTGAAAACACATACTATGAGCTAATGGTTCTTAATAAAATGTTTATATCGATGACTGAAACACTTGAGCAACGGGAAAAGGAGCTTCTCAGGACAGAAAAACTTAAATATGTCGGACAACTGGCAGCCGGTGTAGCCCATGAAATCAGGAATCCCATTACAACAATTCGGGGACTTTTCCAATTATTGAGAGATCATCCATACGATGAAAAAGTATTTAAGAATTATATTGATATTATTATAGAAGAGCTTAACCGTATGAATAAAATCGTTGGTGAATTGTTGAATCTCTCCAAACCGTATCAATTAATTTTAAAAAAGTATTCGGTTAATGAGTTGATTGAAGAAATCATTCTGCTGCAAAGAGCAGAACTGAATAAAAAAAATATTACAATTTTAAAAGATATACATTGTGAAGGGACGATTTATACAGATCGAAATCGACTCTATCAAGTTATCTTGAATATTATTCAGAATTCCTGCGATGCAATGGCAGGGGGTGGTACAATCAGTATCTTAACGGATTGTGTGGAAGGTAAAGTGAAATTGACAATACGGGATAATGGACCCGGCATTAGTGAAGTTATTTTAACAAAGCTTGGCACTCCCTTTTTTACTACAAAAGAAAACGGTACTGGACTTGGACTGACTACAAGCATGAAAATCATGGAAGAGTTAAAAGGCTCATTTGAAATAACAAGTGTTGAAGGTGAAGGCACAAGTATTACTCTGACGATACCATCTGATGAAAGCATCTTTTTATAAATAGTGTGAACACCCGATCTGAAAATCCGCTTATTCTTATTACATAGAATAAGCGGATTTTTTTGCCGAAACTTAACCAATATTGAAGGGGATTTAATGAGTAATGCTTCAAATGTCTATATAATGTAAAGAATGTATGGTTATAAAGTAGGTTCTGCAAGGCATTGAGGAATTCGGAAATAGCAGATTAATAATTTAAATTTACCGAACTGCCATTAAGAAAATTCAGACAATAGAATTATAGGCTCCCCCTCCATATATGAACTGCATATACTGATAAAAAATTACCCGAACTTCAAGGGGTGGCAGCAATGGGCAAGCATAATAAACCAAAGTTTGCGATTGGAAATTCTGTAGTCATACTGGTTAATGGAATCGTCGGTGTAGTAAAATCTGTTCAAGAATTTAATCAAACCTATGTATATGAGATTCAAGGTGCTGATGGTGTATTTACGGAATCTTCTTTAATACTTGTAGAAGAATTTGAGGGACTATTATTTGAAGCTGAACAAGTAAACATTGATTATAAGTTCTTTTTCGGTGATCTGGTGCAAGTGAAAGGATACGGAAAGGAAATCTTTAAAGTCATGGGGTTTCGGACCGAGATTTGGAGATACAAAGAAGAATCCTGGGAAGATATTATATATGAATTATCAAGGATTAATGATAATGAGTGGCTGGAATGCAATGAAGATGATTTGACTTTTCTGGCATATGCCAAGGATGCCGAACAGTTCTTAAAGAAACATGCTCTTAATCAAAAAATGAACGTCAATCATTACAAGAAGACAACAGAGATATCACCCATGCTAAGTTCAAAGAGAAAGAATAACCAGGATATGGAACAAGATGACATGATTAATCATCTTCTCGACATTTATAATGATTATCGAATATTGCTTGATATGTTTGGCGACGATACCTATGGTAAAGTGATGAATACAGCTGTAAAAAAACTGAAAAAACTAGTAGAGGATCAAACCACAAAGGAAAAAAAAGAACCTCATTAATCAAAAAACAGACTTCTCAAACCAAGAGTGGTCTGTTTTTTCATATATAGATTTATTTATGCTGAATTTGAGAATAAATGAGACAATTTCGTCTATAGTTCAGCCAAACTTCGTGAGAATCCAGCCAACCCCCCCGATTATTCAGCCAAACTCCGGCAGAATCCAGCCAAACCTGCGATAATCCAGCCAAGCTCAAGAGGATTCAGCCAAACTCCGGCAGAATCCAGCCAATCGACAGAACATTGAAAAAAAGCAAAAAAATGTATTAAAAAAGCTCATCTGACTACGAAAATTTTCTTTCGACAAAAATAGAAGTTTTTCATTGCAGGAATTTCTTAAGGGAAGGTGTAAATTTAATAAGAAACACATTAGGAGGGAAAGTATGCTAAAACAAAGAATTTTACAGTGGTCGACTTTGAGAAGAAGAGAATATGAAATCGCCATATTTCAGACCGAACACCCTCGGGAGAAAAAAGGTTATAAACTTGTGTATCAAGGGCAAATCGATGGAGATAACCATACGGATGTTATTAATAAATTGTTTAAGAAATTTAATATAAGAGATATGATACCTGAGAATTATCAAGGGAGAACCATATCAAGCGGGGATATCATTATGATTGGTGATAATTATGAGAAAAAGAGTTATTATCAGCTTCAATCAGGTGGCTGGGCTATAGTGAACCGTCTTTACGTCTGTTAAAATCTGAATAATCCGTCATTTTCTATTTCTTAATGGCTTGTGGTATAGTTATATTTGAATAGAGACAGTATTGTCGTTACATAAAGGAGGAAATATTCAAACATGAGTATACATATAGGAGCTAAAGAAAACGAAATCGCGGAAGCAGTTTTATTACCGGGAGATCCATTGAGAGCAAAATATATAGCTGAAACATTTTTAGACAACCCAGTTTGTTATAATGAAGTCAGAAACATGTTTGGTTATACAGGAACATATAAAGGTAAAAAAGTGTCTGTTCAAGGAACAGGTATGGGTGTTCCGTCCATCTCTATTTATGTTAATGAACTAATGCAAAGCTACAATGTACAAAAATTAATTCGTGTCGGTACATGCGGTGCGATTCAAAAAGATGTTAAAGTAAGAGACGTTATTTTAGCCATGACATCATCTACTGATTCCAATATGAATAAATTACTTTTTGATGGAATAGATTTTGCGCCAACAGCTGATTTTAATTTATTAAAAACTGCCTATGATACTGGTGTTGATAAAGGATTACATCTTAAAGTCGGTAATGTATTTACAGCAGACCAATTCTATAATGATAAAGCCGATCATCAAAAATGGGCGCAATATGGTATTTTGGCGATTGAAATGGAAACAACTGCACTATATACATTAGCTGCTAAATACGGCAGACAGGCATTATCCATTTTGACCGTAAGTGACCATATTATTACGGGTGAAGAAACAACAGCTGAAGAAAGACAAACAACATTTAATGACATGATTGAAGTAGCATTAGACACAGCAATTAAAGCCTAATATTAAAAAATCAAGTAAGCTCTGGTGAAAACCAGGGCTTTTTTTATATAATAGTGCTATTGGTGAATTATAGGATGAATGGTGGTAGGTTTAATAAATTGATTTTATAAAAAATAGAGCATACAGCAATCGTTTCATATATACTTGAAAAAGATAAAAGGATAAATGGGATTCGCGCCTAAGAGAATGGATTCATACATACATATAAACAGATTAAGTTGAATGGTCCAATAGAATAATAGCTACGAATAATTCTAGACGAAATAGCTTGGTGGCAGTTAGAGCAAAGAAATTGTGAGGGAAGAGAAATGAGAACAATACTTCTAAAGATGATGATGGCAACAGCTTTATTACTCACAGCATGTGATGGATTACCTACTGATTCGGTTAATTCATCTAATCAAGAGAATGAGAACGAAGCACAGGAAACGAATGGTCAGGAGGAACAGGATAACAGTGTTGAGTTAGGTGCTGATCTATTGAACGATATTAAGGTAGAGGATGGTGTTAACTACATCCAAAATCCAGATAATATACTTGTGTTGGTTAACAAAGAATATAGCCTACCAGTTGGTTATCGAGCAGGTGATTTAGTAAAACCAGATGTGACGTTTTCCTTCTCAGGAGAACATGAAAAACAGTTTATGAGGAAAGAAGCTGCTGAGGCTCTTGAAAAAATGTTTGCTGCAGCAAGTGAAGATGGAGTTGAAATCGCTGCGGTCTCCGGTTTCCGTTCCTATGATAGACAGGTTCAACTATACAATGCAGAAATTGCAGTATCCGGTATCGAACATGCTCAGCAATCGGTTGCGGAGCCTGGAAAGAGTGAGCATCAGACGGGCCTGACGATGGATGTTTCAAGTGCGGAAAATAATTACCAATTGAATAAAGCCTTTGGTTCAACGGCAGCAGGTCAATGGCTTGCGGAAAATTCGGCAGAATATGGCTTTATTATTCGTTATCCAGAAAATGGAGAAAAAATAACGGGCTATATGCACGAACCTTGGCATATTAGATATGTGAGAAAAGAATATGCTACAGATATGAAGAACAGGGACTTGACCTTCGAAGAGTATATCCAGTTGGCAACTGAGTAGGATATAATTTGTGGTTCTGTTATAATATAGATAAATCTTATGGAAGTATAGTTCAGTGAAAGTGGTGAACCAGTTGGATTCAGAGCAAGGACAAGCAAATGAGCCTAAGGGTTATCTAAAGATAAGATGGGTCTATCTTATTTTAGGAGCGGCTTTATTAATTATTCTTAGTGTTATTGCAACACGATACATAGTAAATAGTTCACAACAATCGACATCAGGAATTAAGACTACTTTCAGTGGATCTGAAAGCGATATGGATAAAATCAAGAGTGCCCTAGAAACACTTGAAAATAATTATTTTGAAGAAGTAGACCGAGATAAATTAATTGATGGTGCTATAAACGGAATGGTGGAATCACTTGATGATCCCTATTCAGATTTTATGACACAAGAAGAAGCAGCGAGCTTTCATGAAAGCATTTCATCTTCCTTTGAAGGTATAGGGGCAGAAATAATGTCGGAAAATGATCAAATTGTAATTGTTTCACCGATTAAGGGAGCACCTGCTGAAAAAGCTGGATTAAAAGCAGGCGACATTATTTTAAAAGTAAATGATAAAAGCCTGCAGGGAATGTCATCGAGTGATGCTGTGCTGCAAATCCGCGGAAAAAAAGGAACAAAGGTTAATTTATTGATTCAACGTCCCGGAGCAAGTAAAACAATGGAAGTTAATCTTGTAAGAGATACCATTCCGGTTAATACAGTCTATAAAGAAAACCTGACTGACGAAATAGCCAGCATTCAACTAACAAGTTTTTCTGAAAATACCGCCGAAGAGCTTGAAAAAGCGCTTCGTGAGGTAGAAGAGCAAGGAATGAAGGGGATTGTCCTTGACTTAAGGCAAAATCCGGGTGGTTTATTAGATCAGGCTGAAATCATAGCGAATATGTTTGTTCCTGCTGGTAAAACCCTCTTCCAGGTTGAGGATAGAAGTGGTAACAGACAAGTATCAAAAGCAACAGACACAGGTTATAAGTTTGATTTATCGACTGTTGTTTTAATTGATGAAGGAAGTGCAAGTGCCTCCGAAATAGTGGCAGCTGCGTTAAATGAATCTGCTGATATTCCGTTGGTAGGCGTTAAATCATATGGTAAGGGAACTGCTCAATCTGCCATAGACTTCACGGATAAATCTAATTTGAAATTTACGTATGCGAAATGGCTGACTCCGGATGGTAATTGGATTCATAAAAAAGGAATCAAGCCTGACATCAATGTCAAAATGCCTGATTATGCTAATTTGTCGTTCATTAATCCAGAAGAAAAACTTACAATCTCCACGATGTCACCAGGAGTGGAGAGTGCGGAGAAAATGCTTGAGGCAATCGGATACGATCCAGGTAAAGCAGATGGATATTTTGATGAAGACACAGCTGCAGCGGTTAAAAAATTCCAGAAGGAACATGATTTAAAAGAAACAGGTATGATTCAGGGAGATACCACAAATAAATTAATGACTGAATTAAGGAATAAAATCACAAAAGAAGACCCACAAATTGAAGCAGCTAAGAAAAAAGTGGCTGAAGAAATAAAATAAAAAATCGCTCTCTCCACATTGGAGAGGCGATTTTTTTTGGGCTGGATTCCGACTCAGTATGGCTGGATTCCATTTTTCTTCATTTGTTCATATCTATGTGGGTGGGTATATTAACGGCTTTAAAACACGATGGAAGGCTAACTTGCCATGATATAGACGATATTAATTAAATGAGCGTTCACCAAATGCGATAAATGTCTTTTCGTCTTCTATTAATCCGCAGGCTGCACATTGAATTCTTCTGACAGGCCCATTATAAGGCAAATGGAAAGCATCTAATTCATCATCTGCGTACATTTGGATAATGGTGCCTGATTGGGGATCAAGTTTTACATAAATGGGAGTTTGTTCAATTACATTAAATCGAGATCGGTTCGTTTTACAATTTGGACAACAATATGGATGACTCACATACCTAACCTCCTTTTACTATAGGTTTTGTTACCTATACTTGAAATATACAGATAGAGGAAGAAGAAATGATCAGGACGTTTTAGTTAAATCTAATTGGTACAAGAATTATGTATGATAATTCATCATTTTTCATCAATTATACTGGTTTACAATTCCAGTTATGGAGTATGATTAGAAATGAAATGGTGAATCAATAAGGGGATGGAATTGAAGTGTATAAGAAGAATGTATGGTTTATTTTAATATGTATAACTGTGATAAGCACGCTGTTTGGATGCCAATCGAAGAAAGCCGATGAAGAAGTTCCTGCCATGATTGATGTGCATGTAAAAATTTCCCCTGAAAATGCTAAGGTTAAAGAAAATATGCTTTTCGAAGTCACCATAACACAGGGGGATCATAAAGTTACAGACGCCTCATCTGTGGAATTCGAATTTGGGAAGAAGGATGGGGCAGATAAAGAAAAAATTGCTGTTAATCATCAAGAGAACGGCATATATAGTCTCGAAAAGGCATTCAGTCAACCTGGAGATTATTACCTAATTCCGCATGTAACAGCAAGAGGAATGCATGCTATGCCAAAGAAAGAGTTTAAAATTTCTGATTAAACGAATAGTAGTTCGTTTAAATCCACCTGTTTGGACATAATAGAATCCGTAAAATCATCTCATCCTTTACTCAAGAGGTTTTAGGAAAGAGAGACAAAAGTTTAGAAGTATTGTCTGCAATTGAGGATTTAGGAATTAAATCAAATGGTTCAATAGGTTCATAGGTAACTGTAAAAATCAGAACTGACACTTAGTCAGTTTTTTTATATAAGAAGTATGTATTCATTAAATAGAATGTAAAGAAAACAACTAGTTTTTATAAAAACACTTTATTAGTGCTTTATCTATCTTCTTTTTCGGATGTTGGGTGCATACATATATAGTTAACTAAGTTATGCACCGATAGAAAGGAATGGTCAATCTTGACAATTCAGGAGAATGATAAAAAGATACTCGACCCATCACAGGTATACAGGTTACATAAGGAAGAAAAGCAATATACAGTTGAAACAAATAATCAAACAGAATTTAAAATAAAAGAGATTACTGGATTGGATGTTGGAGAGTTTACCAGTCGCTCTTTCCGAAGCAGGGCAGATTATGAATTTGTAAATATTAAGAAAGAGTTGTTTTTTAAATCAAGCGGGGATGCATATATTATTTTTGATGTGCATAAACTTCGGTATTTTACGGTGGCAGCGGCAAACCCAAATGATAAAGCACTCTATGTATCCTTATTGGTAAGCCCTGATAATGTGATGTATGCTTCCTTAATTGAAAAGCAAGTAGTTAACCCAGAGAAATTGGAAATATTGGACTGTCATAACAGGCTGAAATACATGAAGGTTGAACTCACCGGTAAAGCGGGGGACAAAGCACTCATATTTTTACAGGGGGAAAAATGAATAACAGTAAAAAAACTGGCCAGCTAATAAAAGGCCGGTTTTTTTACCATTCGGGTATGGAAATTTCAGATAAATGTGATTCATTCAGTTTGAAGAGGATGATTTCCAGTATTTCATCGCGATATGATGATTTAGACCCCTTTTTCTTAACTGGAGCCGGCAATTGAAAGGATTGTTTCTCATTTGGATCCGGAGGCAGGCCGGATAGTAGTAATTTTGTAGACGTATGGTATACCTTAAGGTTTGGTAATTGTTCTTCTTTAATTGAAATTCTAATAAAAAGATAATCATGAGTTTCCAAAATAGCAACGGAAAGTGGTCTTTGTGAACTGGATACTGGATGTTCATCTGGCTCTTGATTATTCTTAAATTGGTGGTTGATAAATCCTCCTAATTGTTCAGGTGAAAGCATAGAGAATAATTGTTCCATCTGCTTTTCCATACCTGACTGATTAATAAACTTCATCCAATCCGGCATTTGATTCTGGTTTTTAGAAAATAGATTCCACGGTAACAATTAATCACCTCAACTTTTACAGACATATTAGGTTAAGGTACTATATGCGATGAGGGTGATAATCGTTAATGCATTGTAGCTTTTAATTAACGAACTTGTAAGTATTCCATGTATAATACATATAAGAAATACTGCCTGTAGGGGGGAAGAAGTTGACTCGAAAGACAGCTTTAATTACTGGTTCAGCAAGAGGATTAGGCAAAGCTACAGCAAAGCAATTAGCTAAAGATGGGATAAATGTGATAACGACCTATCGAGAGAATCAAGTCAAAGCCATTCAAGATATGAAGGATTTGGCTCAAACCTACAAAGTGAAAGCATATGCTTTACCATATGATGTAACGGTTCGTGAAAACCATCGGGATCTCATCCATAAATGTTATGAGTTATGTGATGGAATTGATATCCTTATACATAATGCCGGTCCATATATGCAGGAACGAAAACCAATGCTGGAGTATACGGATGAAGAATGGGAATATCTCATTAACGGGAATCTATCGAGTATGTTTTACTTAGCCAGTGCGGCTATTCCATATATGCGTGCAAATAAATGGGGCAGAATTATCACAATGGGATTTGATCAATCAGATCATTCTCCAGGATGGAAATATCGTTCGGCTTTTGCTGCAGCCAAAACGGGATTGACCTCATTAACAAAGACCTTGGCATTGGAAGAAGCGGAGTATGGAATTACGGCTAATATGGTTTGTCCGGGAGATATTGTAGATCCCTTTAAGGAGAGCTTTCGTGTGGAGGATGGAGTGGTTTCTGATAAGGTTCCGGTTGGTAGACCGGGAACTGGTGGCGACATAGCACGTGTCATTTCCTTTCTTTGTGCCGAAGAATCCGACTTTATTACAGGGACGGTTATTCCCGTGACGGGTGGGCAGGACGTATTGTCCAAAAGCAGATAAGAGACAGATTGAATGACATATTTCTGATGTGTTATTTTTTGTGTTCCTTTGCTGACTATGAATATCAATGCAATAGCTAGTAGAAAAAGTTCGCTTGGATTTTCCAAAGCGAACTTTTTTCTAGTTATATTAGATTAACAGTCTAATTCAAGGTTTGTACGAATTTTCTTTTTTGAACATATAATAACCGGATTGTTAAACCGGTTGCGCCCACTGCTAAGCCTGCAATTAATCCAATCCAGTAACCGAATGCGTCTAAATTCGTGTTATTTGCCAGGAAAATCCCAAGCGGCAATCCAATAATCCAATAAGATATAAGAGACATAAAGAACGTGATATTCACATCTTTATAGCCTCTCAAAGCACCCTGGATTGGTGCTTGCAGAGCGTCTGATAGCTGGAAAAAGATTGCATAAATCAAGAAATGTGCTATTAATGATGCTACCGCAGGGTCGTTCGTGTAAAGAAGGGCTATATAATCTCTGAAAATAAATAAGAATATCGCATTGATTCCCGCAAAACCAACCGCACATAAAACTCCGAGCAACGTATATTCTCTTGCTGCTTTATAGTTTTTCGCACCTGCCTCATGGCCTACAATGATGGTCAATGCCATCGCAAAGCTTAATGGTACCATATACAAGAAGGATGAGAAGTTCATGGCAGCCTGATGGGATGCTATGGTGATGGTATCATAGGAGCTCATAGCCAACGTAACCGCTGCAAATATGCTGGTTTCAAAAAAGATGGACATACCGATTGGAAAACCGATTTTCATTAAACCAAGCCATTCCATGAAAGCGGGGATTGGCCAAGATTTTAAAATACCAAAACCGGAAAAAGGCTGTATCCTCATAATCATCACTGCTGCAACCAGGGCTATGACCCAATAAGTAATAGAAGCAGCAATCCCAGCACCAATACCGCCAAATGCCGGGACACCTAATTTTCCATAAATAAACATATAGTTAAGAACGATATTGACAGGGATGGCTATCAGGGTAATTAACATCGAAACATGGGTCTTGCCAAGTGCGTCTATAAAAGACCGCAGGACATTATAAATCATAACTGGTAAGATTCCAAATGCCAGAGCGACTAAATACCCATGTGCAATTCTATATACATCCGGCTCAAGGTTCATACTTGTTAATACCGGTTTTAGTACCAAGGCACCTGCACCAATCAGAATAAAGGACATCACGGCAGCTACATAAATAGCCTGCGTAACGGAGTAGCGAATTTTATCGGTTTTTTCTTTAGCACCAATCAGATGGGCCACGATTGGTGTAACGCCTAATAAAATCCCGGCAAATCCATTATAGAATGGACTCCATATAGAGGTGCCTATCGCTACTCCTGCTAAATCTTCAGGACTGGCTTTCCCGGACATAAACGTGTCAAAAAAGCTGATAGCAAACAGACCCAGCTGTGTAATTAAAATCGGGAAGAAGACCGTGATAATTCTAGAAAAATTATTCTTTGTAAAAATAGATAAGTCCATTTGAATGCCTCCGCACTTCGTATGTATGACAATGAGAAAAATTATACCACAAGTGATTCTAAATAAGACAGGTATTATAATGTTCCTATGCTATGTCATAATTAGTAAATTCACTCATATATTTGGTTAAGAAATTAGTGAAGTGGAGGGACAGAATGGCATACACAGGTTCGAAGGGCTGGTATGTTGCCAAGTTGAAAGAACTGGGAATACGAACGCATCCAATAGAAAGGAAGAAGCTGGAATTATATAAAACGTATATCCTTAGGAAATTATACGTTCAACAAGTGCAGTCAAAAAAATAAATTGAAGCAGGAAAAAAAGGTGTATGCCCAGTCTATAAAAAACGGGCATAACACCTTTTTTAAGCTTCTTTTAGATCAAATACAGAAACCTCTGTTGGTTGCCGCATTTGAGATAAAGTAAAGTGGTCCTTTGTTATCTCAAATAAATCAAACAAGTGCCCTCCAGCGTTAATTTCTTCATACAAAGCCTTTCGATTTTCATTTGCAAGCATTGTATAAGGCATCTTTTGGGCTGCTTTCAGAGATCGGATGTTTTCTTTTCTGATTCTGAGAAATACAGTTTCAATATCGAGCTCAAAAAACAGTTCTTCAAAGAAGTGCTGTTTGGCTAATTGATTATATCCCTTGCCATGATAAGGTTTCCCTAACCATGTACCTAAAAATCCAGCCTGATCGGATACATCGTAAAGTGTAATGGTGCCAATCGGATTTCCCCACTCATCGATAATGGTGCGTGAAATCAGTTCGCCTCGCTCTTCAGCTTCGATCATTTGTTTAGTAAGAAAGAGATATTCTTCATATTGATGCGTTTTATGGCGCACATAAGGGAAGACATCGGGGTGAATCATTAAATCAAACAATACAGGACAATCAGATAAATCACGTTTTTTCAACATACAGATCCCTCCGTATGAGGGCAGCCGCTAACTGCGATTTCCCCTCGAAATTTTTTAATGTAATATCAAAAAATTTCGGGGTGGGAATCGAACCCACTAGGACCATTTCTGGTGGCGCACCATTTGCCTTCCCTAATTTTTGCTTATACGATTAGTAAAAATAAGTATTTCTGAAAGTATCATACAAGATTTTTTAGTAAAATGATACAGTTTTTTTTCGTCATTTTTTGAATAATTTTTATTCGGAATTTTCCCTCAACATGTTACTGGTAAAATGATTAGAATATATTCATTTTCTGAAGTAATATTATGACAATACCCAAGGTAATAACATAGATGGCAAATGGTTTTAATGAGTGATTTTTAATGTATTTAATCATCCAGGCAACAGCAAGATACCCAAAAAAAGCAGAAAATATAGTGCCAAGTAATAACCCTGGAAACGATATGGCTTCGATAGGTCCTGTCAGTAAATCCTTTCCTTTAAATAATATTCCTCCAAATATGACAGGAATGGATAAGAGGAAGGAGAAGTAAGCCGCAGTTTCTCGATTCAGTCCGCTAAACAATCCAGCAGCTATGGTAAAACCGGAGCGGGAGATGGCAGGAAATATAGCGGCTGCTTGGAAACTTCCAATAAATAAAGCTTGTTTATATGTCATACTCTCTAAATTTTTATCTTGTTTGGGCATAATATCTGCATACCATAAAACCAATCCTGTTATAAGGAATTCCCAGCCCACCGTAATTCCAGATTTCGAAATGCTTTCAAAATAATCATTAAAGAGCACACCTGCCAAAACTGCAGGGATTGTTCCAAGCAGCAAAAGGAACATCAGTTTAGAAAATGGCTTTTTAATAAGTTTGACAATTTCATGCCAATAAAAGACGAGTAAAGCAAGAAGTGTACCTGTATGCAGCAATGTATCCAACAATAATCCAGCCTCGTCTAAGCCGAATAAATGCCTTCCCAAATATAAATGACCAGTACTGGAGATGGGGAGAAATTCAGTCAAACCCTGGATGATCCCAAGTACAATTGCTTTCCATTCTTCAAACAAATTTACCAGCCTCCCTCTTGCAGGTTCCAATTTCCAATTATGGACTTGTCTATGTATATGTATAGAGTGTATGAGGTAATGAAAGAATTCATGAAAGTTTTGAAACCTAAGATGAAATCACAACGTATAAAATGATATAGAGTCAACAGGAGGTTTAAACAAGTGCAAGATACTAATGATAAATTATGGGCAATGACAATTTACCTCAGCAGTTTTTTCTTTGTTCTGATTGGCCCACTGGTTATATGGTTAATTAAAAAGAACGATTCTGATTTTATTGATTATCACGGGAAGGAGTATTTTAACTTTTTAATCAGTTACACGATTTACACCTTTATAGCATTTATATTGATGTTTATCGGAATTGGTTTTATCCTTGCATGGCTGATTGGTATTTATGTACTGGTATTTACCATTGTTGCGGCAGTAAAGGCTTATTATGGTCATTATTATCAGATTCCGTTAACTATTCGAATCATCAAATAAAATTCTTAAGAAGACTTCGGCTTTTTTGCCGAGGTCTTTTTTGTATCCAGTTACTATTTTGGACATGCCGGTCATAGAATGTACAGATGGAGTAAAGGCTTATAAAATTGGCGGTGAATATTCTTTGACTACTAAGCATTATTACCAAAAAATCTATCGTATATATACAGCAGAATTAGTCGCATACTTTGTAGTCGGTCTCCTCTGTTTTTTGCTTACCTGGCTGATTGGATTTGATGTGATTCTTGCCGCAATCATAACGCTACCATTCCATATGCTGTTTTTTTTCTCTCTCAATCGAATTGTCGGCTTGAAATACAGGATGAAGAAACTTCCGGAAGAAAAAGAGGTAGGAGAAGGAGACTCACCACTTAAAAACGGCCAATATTTTCTTGGTTTTTTACCTGCGCCGACTCTCCATATGCCCATTTTCTCAACGGAAGGGAATATGGTTGGCGTTTTGAAAGATAAACGAGAAAATATATGGATGTGGATTGTACCATCCTTTCTACTCATTTATTTACCAAGAAGATATGTTTTATCAGACAGTTATGGTACTGTTTTATGTGAATATCGAAGCCGTTTTGGATTAAATGGTACCATTGATATTCTGACGGGTGAACAAGAAAAAATAGGGACATATAAGCAATCAAAACAGTTGGGAAAAAGTAGTACAAGCCATATAACCAATTCTTACGGCATTCGGCAATATGGTGGGGAAATCCGACATGGTTCAGAATTTATTGTCAAACAAACCTATAATCAGCGAAGTATTGTTCACTATTCAAGTGGATGGATGCCCTCCTATTATAGTCAGCATTTCCTTGATCCCAATACGCCTTTCCTCATATTTACGGAAGGCGCCACAGAAGATGAAAAAAGAATAGGATATTGTTTTTGTATTGATTACCTTCAGCAGCAAAATCATTAACCACTCATCCAGTCCTGTTTTGTTTTATAATAGTGAAATAGGTAGATTCATGTTTGTTTGAAGGGAGCAGGAGAATGGATATTAATATAATTAAAGTACATGGTTCCAATAATGATTTTTATTTAATTGATGAAATGGATACCAAGCTACCATTATCAGATCAAGAACGAAGCCAATTAGCCATAAGTATGTGTGAGCGCACCGGTACCGAGGGGGCAGACGGGATTCTCTTTGTGATGAACAGTGAGAAGGCAGATGCCAGAATGAGAGTCTTTAATACGGATGGTTCGGAAGCCTCCATGTGTGGGAATGGGCTCCGTTGTGTTGGGCGGTATGTTCAGGAAAAACTGAAGAAAAATAATCTGATGATTGAAACGATGAAAGCAAATCTGCAGGTAACGAAAGAACCTGACATGTATAAGGATATCCCTACATACCGAGTCGAAATATCTCCAGTTATCAAAGCAACCAGTGCATTGCCTATGAACACGGAGATGGATGAAATCATCAACAAAAGCCTGCCTTTTATTGATGAGGACCTTACATTCACAACCCTATCTGTACCAAATCCACATCTGATCAGTCTGGTTGATAAAGAGTTGATCCACTCGGATAGGCAAGAAAAAATAGCCACTATGCTGAATGGTAAGAATGATTGGTTTACCGATGGTGTGAATGTCAGCTTCGTTTCCCGCCTGGAGGAGGGGGCTATTTTTGTCCGCACGTTTGAGAGAGGCGTAGGCTTTACAAATGCCTGCGGAACAGCAATGTCAGCTTCCAGTCTCGTAACGAAATGGGTTGACGAACTCGATGATGAAGCCGTACTGCATGTCTATAATCCAGGTGGAATGGTACTATGCCAGGTTCATGATTTGCAGGATAAAACCTGGATTGATTTAATTGGGAATGCAACGTATGAATACGAAACGGTTATTCAGTTAAATTTAGAAACACTACATGTTAGCTTTGGGGAAAGGAAAATCTATAAAGAAGAGGCCGAGGCTTATTCATCATTCCAACAACATGTCAAAACCTATCTAGACTCTAAAATAGGATGAACTTAAGACGTTTTAAACAATATGTTCGCAATAGGGGAGGGCGTAAATTGAAGAAGCCTGAAAACACCTTTTTAAATGTTCATATTATTTCCTTTTTCGTGCTGATTGCTCTCTTTATTGTGTGTACGCTCTTGTTCGTAGATATTGCTGATGACCTAGACGAACATGAGCTATATCGGTTTGATATGACGATCATTCAGGCAATCCAGGGCAGTATTAATGAAATGAGTACAAAAGTGCTTACTTTTATAACGAATTTAGGATCAGTAAAAGGCAATATCCTACTGGTTATCGTTTTTTCTTCGTTGTTACTGTTTAAAAAACGTTTTCTCAGTGTGCTTTTTTTAATCATCACGACATGGTCAGGTGGTTATGTAAACCAATATTTAAAATGGATTTTCCAGCGGGAGAGACCAACTTTAAATCCATTGGTTCAAGAAAATGGCTTTAGCTTTCCGAGCGGCCACTCAATGTCCTCCTTCATCCTCTATGGTGCACTGATGATCATTACAACCAGAATCACCAAGAATTGGCCGATTCGATGGGCTGTTTATGCGATTTGTATATTTATGATTTTAACGATTGGCTACAGCCGTATTTACCTGGGGGTGCATTATCCTAGCGATGTGATTGCAGGGTATGTTGCGGGATGTGCATGGCTGGCAATCATTGCGATTGTGTTTAAGTTTGGGGAATATAGGAGAACAAAAGGTTTGAAATCATAAATAGGCTGTCTGTAAGCTATGCCGGCTTATAGACGCCTATTTTTTATGTAAACCTCTGTGAATAACTAACTGAGCATTTTCTTTTTATGGTTTTGCTACTTCCTATAAATACTGGAGATTAAAGTAGCAATCTTTGATGAGATGCAAATACTTTAAAAAGAGAGCCAGGGTAATTATGTCATTAACAACAGACATGGAATGATTATCATACAACTACTTGGTTCGGGTGGTATGCACCTTCTTTTCCTAATATAGGAGAAGGGAGGTGATAGACTATGGATTTTCTAAAAGCTCTGGCAAAAGATGAAGCAATGATCTTTTTCACGCCCCTTGCTGCCGGCAGCGCTACGCGATTTCGCCAATCTATAAAGCTCAAGAGGCAAACGAAAAACCACCCTGCGCCGACCAAAGCATAAGGGTGGTTCATCTAAGAATTAAACGATTTGCTTACCACTTGCTAGTAGTAGCACCAGGGAGTTACCAGCTCTCTGGTTTTTTAATATATGTGTATAATACCCTAAAAAAGGGCTATTTGGTGGCTGTTACATTGATGGATAAGCACGGTTTCATTGGTTTCGTTTGAACTTTAACTGATTTAAATCCTGTCTTAGTAAGAACCTCTTTAATTTCTTCGGCATATTCATGAGCCTGTTCTTCGGTTGCTTCTTCCTGCCTTGGCTGTACCGTTATGGTCACTTGCCCATTCTCTTTTAGTAAGGAATGTATTTTCTGAATGCAAACTTCCTGGTTGTCCCATAGTGGATAACTGTTTACACTGAAAATATTATCGTACACCATTGGATTAGGTATCTCGAGAACAGTTCCATTAAATAAACGCAGCTGATTCCGATCGAGGTGTTCCTGATTGCGCTTGCTCGCATTTTTCACCATTTCTTCAGATGGATCGACGCCATCAATCTGGATGGTTGGGTACTTATCAAAAAGCATATGCATTCCTTCGCCAGGGCCAAACCCTACTTCAAGCAGCGTATCATTCGGTGTAATAGACAATTGATTAAATGTCCAATCATACAATTCTTCATTTTCATAGGCCATGATTTTACCTGCGAGTTTTCCAAGTACACCTGTTGGATTTTTAAATTGATTTGTAAATATCTCTTTCATTTAACATCACTCCTACACGATACATACCCGAAATAATAAATCATTAACTCCTCTGCATTAATTATCAAAATAGATTGAAAAAACTGATAATTTATAGTAAATTTAGTAAATATATAATTTTATATCCTTATCTAGAGAGATGGAGGGACTGGCCCGTTGAAATCTCAGCAACCTGGATAGTAATTCAAGGTGCTAAATCCAGCAAGCGCCGCTTGAAAGATGAGAGACCAGAAGGGGGGCTTTCATGGCGAAAGCTCTTTTCTCATCGTCTATTTTCCTCATCAACTTTTCAATTTAACAAATTAGGGGGAAAGACAGTGAATCTATTAGAGACGTTAAACGAAAAAATTCTGGTTGCTGATGGGGCTAGTGGTACACTTTTATATTCATTTGGGATCGATAGCTGTTTTGAAGAACTAAATCTGACTGATCCCAATCAAATTGAAAAGATGCACAGGAGTTATATTGCAGCAGGTGCTGATATCATTCAATCCAATACATTCGGTGCAAACTACCATAAATTAAAGCGGTATGGTCTTGAAAGGGAAGTTTCCATGATCAATCGGACCGGAATAAAGCTGGCAAAAAGAGCTGCCAATCCGCATACCTTTGTTGTTGGGACAATCGGAGGTTTACGAAGCTTTAGAAAATCAGAATTAACATTAAGTGAAATTAAGGCATATTTTGAAGAGCAGCTACTCGCCTTATTGAAGGAAGAACCAGATGGGATTTTACTAGAAACCTATTATGATTTAGAGGAATTGTTAATGGTGTTAGAAGTAGCAAGAAGAACCAGTGATCTTCCTCTGATTGCGAATATATCCCTGCATGAAACGGGTCTATTGCAAAATGGGATGCATGTCAGTGAAGCATTTTCACTATTGAAAAAAGAGGGAGCCGATGTCGTCGGGATTAATTGTAGGATGGGTCCTTACCATATGATTCGGTCTTATGAAGAAGTACCGCTTTTAGAAGATACTTATTATGCGGCATACCCGAATGCAAGCTTACCTGATTTATCTGATGGAAGATATGTCTACTCTACAGAGGCGGACTATTTCATCAACAGTTCCAGGCAACTGGTGAAGCAAGGGGTACGGCTGATAGGCGGATGCTGCGGTACGACGCCTGCACATATTCAGGCCATACGTAAAGGAGTCGAAGACCTTTTTCCTGTTAAGGAAAAAGATTTTGTTGCACAGCCGAAGCATCAGTCTATTTCACATGAGATCATTCAGTACAAACGAAATGGGCCAGATACGATTTCAGGTATGGTAAAAAAACGAACGACGGTCATCGTGGAACTTGACCCGCCAAAGACGCTGGGGCTGGAGGAATTTTTGATAGGAAGTCGTTACTTATTGGACTCTGGTGCGGATGCTATCACACTTGCGGATAATTCATTGGCATCTCCGAGAATATCAAATCTTGCGGTAGCCTCTATTTTACAATCAAAGTTAAATACCATGCCTCTTGTCCATTTAACTTGCCGGGATCATAATCTGATTGGCTTGCAATCTCATTTAATGGGTATGCATTCTCTCGGATTGTCAGAGGTGTTAGTCGTGACCGGTGATCCTTCAAAAATTGGTGACTTTCCGGGAGCTACTTCCGTATATGATCTTTCTTCCATCGATCTGATTTCATTAATTAAGCAATTGAATGTGGGACGGTCTTATTCAGGGAAATCATTAGGAAGCCGGGCGAATTTTGAGGTGGCTGCTGCCTTTAACCCGCATGTAAAGTACATAGATAAAGCTGTTCAGAGAATGGAGAAGAAGATTCAGGCAGGTGCGGATTATTTTCTGACCCAGCCAGTGTTCAGTATTGAAAAATTAGAAGAAATATACGCAGCAACAAGGCATATTACGAAACCGATTTTTATTGGCATCATGCCTTTAACGAGTCACAGGAATGCAGAGTTTTTACACAATGAAGTACCGGGTATTTCCTTACCTGAGGATATCAGAACGGCGATGGAAAGAGCCGGAGCGGATAAGGAAGCCTGTGCTCGCGAAAGCTTTGCCATTTCAAAAGAATTAGTAGACGCGGCAAGTGAGTTATTTAATGGAATCTACATCATTACACCTTTTATGAAATATGAATTAAGCGGGCGTTTGGTGCGATACATCAAAGAACAAAAATCAGTAGTAAACAGGGAAGTGCATTTATCATGAGAGCAGTACAATTAAAAGACTTAATGGCTGAAAGAGTAGTTATTCTAGATGGAGCAATGGGCACCATGATTCAGGCACACCACTTAACAGAGGATGATTTTGGCGGGGAACAGTATGATGGGTGTAATGAATATTTAACACTAACCCGCCCAGACGTAATCCAATCCATTCATGAAGAGTATTTGGCAGCTGGTGTTGATATTATTGAAACAAACACGTTCGGCGCGACGCCAATTGTCTTGGATGAATATCATCTTGGCCATCTGGCTTATCAGCTGAATAAAGAATCAGCCCAATTGGCGCGAATAGCAGCTGATCAATTTGAAACTCCTAATAGTCCTCGCTTTGTTGCCGGTTCGATGGGACCCACCACCAAGACCTTATCCGTGACAGGTGGAGCGACTTTTGAACAATTGACAGATTCATATGAAGAACAAACGAAGGGCTTGCTTGATGGCGGAGTTGATTTGCTACTTTTGGAAACGTCGCAGGATTTATTAAATGTGAAAGCAGCTTATATCGGAATGCAAAGAGCATTCTCGTCTTTAGACAGGGAAGTGCCAGTAATTATCTCAGGAACGATTGAACCAATGGGGACGACTCTCGCCGGTCAAACGATTGAAGCATTTTATATATCATGCAAACATATGAATCCTCTTGCGATTGGGCTTAATTGTGCAACCGGGCCAGAGTTCATGGCTGAACATATCAGAGGTTTATCTGAATTAAGCACTGTCGCAGTGAGTTGTTATCCAAATGCCGGATTACCTGATGAAAATGGCCAGTATAACGAAACGCCATCCTCTCTAAGCAAAAAGATTAAGCAATTTGCTGAAAAAGGCTGGATCAATCTGGTCGGCGGCTGCTGTGGAACGACTCCCGACCATATCCGAGCAATAAAAGAAGCGGTTAGCGGAATGGAAGCGAGGAAAATTATAGGTAAACAGAGTATTCATGTTATCTCCGGTATTGAACCCTTGATATTTGACGACTCCATGAGACCTTTATTTGTAGGGGAACGGACTAATGTGATTGGGTCCAGAAAGTTTAAGAATCTGATTAAGGACAAAAAGTTCGAAGAAGCATCCGAGATTGCCAGACAGCAAGTCAAAAAGGGAGCCCATGTGATTGACGTATGCCTGGCTGATCCGGATAGTGATGAAGTTTCCGATATGGAAGAATTCATGAAGGAAGTAGCTAAGAAAATTAAAGTGCCTTTTGTCATCGATTCAACCGATGAACTCGTCATTGAAAAGGCACTTCGTCATACTCAGGGGAAAGCAATTATTAATTCAATTAATTTAGAGGATGGGGAAGAACGTTTCGAGAAAATTGTGCCATTGGCTAAACGGTATGGAGCAGCCTTAGTTGTGGGAACGATTGATGAAAAAGGAATGGCTGTAACGGAAGATCGTAAACTCGAGGTCGCGCGCAGATCATACCAACTGTTAACAGAAAAATACGAAATCGTACCGGAGGATATTATTTTTGACCCGCTCGTTTTTCCGGTTGGTACTGGTGATGAACAATACCGGGAAGGCGCTGCTGAAACAGTAAAGGGACTGGAAGCGATTAAAAAAGAGCTTCCAAGAACATTAACGATTTTAGGCATCAGTAATGTATCGTTTGGACTGCCGAATGAGGGAAGAGAGGTTCTGAATGCCGTTTATTTATACCATTGTACAAAGGCTGGCTTAGACTATGCGATTGTCAATACAGAAAAATTATCCCGATTTGCTTTAATCCCTGAAGAGGAAATCCGCTTATCAGAGAATCTTTTGTTTCATAACTCGGAAGAATCTCTTGCTGAGTTTGTTGCTTTTTATAGAACGAAAAAGCCTGTTCAAAAGGAAACAAAAGAAAAACTACCAATATTGGAGCGCCTGCCTGAATATATTATCGAAGGGACAAAGGACGGGTTGAAGGAGGATATTGATGAAGCTCTTGCACAAGGGATGGAGCCACTTGATATCATTAATGGTCCATTAATGGGCGGCATGGCGAAAGTGGGAGAACTATTTAATGATAACCAGTTAATCGTTGCAGAAGTATTGCAAAGTGCAGAAGCTATGAAAGCAGCTGTTTCTCAGCTTGAACCATTGATGACTATATCGGGCACAACGTCAACAAAAGGAAAAATGGTGCTGGCAACCGTGAAAGGGGACGTGCATGATATCGGGAAGAATCTCGTTGATATCATCATGAGTAATAATGGGTATGAAGTCGTTGACCTAGGGATTAAGGTAGCTCCGCAAACCTTGATTGAATCCGTCCGGAAGGAGAACCCAACTATTATTGGCTTGTCTGGCTTGCTAGTGAAATCAGCCCAGCAGATGGTCATTACTGCACAGGATTTAAGAGAAGCGGAAATTGATGTTCCGATTGTAGTAGGAGGAGCAGCTCTTACGAGGAAATTTACAAGGGGACGAATAGCTCCTGAATATAATGGACCAGTCTTTTATGCAAAGGATGCCATGAATGGACTCGATTTAATCAATCAGCTCCATGACGAAGATAAAAGGCCATCCTTTCTCGCTCAATTAGAGGAAGAAGCGAATAAGCAAGCAGAAGTGATTTCGATTGAAACGAAGAGGGATATTCAAGGAGCAGAAAATCGTCAAAAAACAGTAAAAGACCAAGATAATATACCAGTCCCCGAGGACTTAAACCAGCATATTCTACAGGATTACCCATTGTCTCTGGTGTACCCATATGTAAATAAACAAATGTTATTTGGCCATCACCTTGGAATAAAGGGGAAAGTGGAACGGTTGTTTGAGGAAGAGAATCCAAAATTATTGGAGCTTGCGGCCATAGTTGATGAGATTCTCGAAAACAATCAGATTAAAATGTCAGCCATGTATCAATATTTCCCTGCAAAAAGTAATGGAGAACGCTTGAAAATATGTTCTCCAGCTAATCCAGATGAAGTGCTGGAAACATTTGATTTTCCGCGACAATCTAAAAATCCGTATCTATGTTTATCTGATTATGTAAAGGACCAAGAGTCAGGTGTACAGGATCATGTAGGATTAATGATTGTCACAGCTGGTAAAGGTATAAAAGAAATAGCAGAAAGGTGGAAAAAAGAAGGACAGTATTTAAAGAGCCATATCATCCAAGCACTCGCACTTGAATGTGCAGAAGGCCTAGCCGAACGAGTCCACCAGCTTATGAGGGATGCTTGGGGAATCCATGATCCCATCGACATGACTATGAAAGAACGACTAAGTGCCAAGTATACCGGCCAGCGCTACTCATTTGGCTATCCAGCCTGCCCGAATCTCGAGGATCAGGAAAAGCTGTTCAGGTTGCTGAAACCGGAGGATATCGGAATTCAGTTGACGGAAGGGTTCATGATGAATCCTGAAGCATCTGTTTCCGCGATGGTATTTTCGCATCCGGAGGCGAGGTATTTTAATGTGGGGAGGGAGGAATGAAGGGTTAAAAAGCCTGGATATGACAAGGTTTTGGACAGATAAGGGATGCTAACACGGATTATAACACTGTGGGAGCACCTCTTGCTATGCCTATAATTTTCTGCATGGTTCTATTGCCTCCAAAGTAAATTTCTGTGGAGAAGAATGTATGAAAAAGAATAAGGTATCTTTGAGGTTGATGTTAATAATAGCTTTTTTAATCAAGGAAAAGGATAGCTACAGCAGTGCAGGAAAAGACCTTAGGTGAATTATGATCTACAACAGTAATTATAAAAATAGCAGGGATTTACATAAATGTAATGAATATTATTATTTAGCAGATGAAAGTAAGTGGTTATAAAGAAAGGACTATTATTGATTAAATCACTTACATATCACAGTAATGATGAAGAAATCATTATTGAGGAAGAACAGATATTGATTGCAAGGTGTCTTGAAGAGAGACATGAACATTTTAAAAATATGTTACTAGAATGTAAGAGATAGTATGAGTCTTTTCATAACTATAGTGTGACTACAAAGGGTGTTATTATATTTGTGATAGAAAAGCCTAAGTTTTATAGACTTGTAAGGAGGGCTATAGAGTTAGATGCAGTTGGCAGCAGGCTCAAGGACAGAGCTTTTACTTACTGATAGTCTAATATAATTTATGGGGTAAGCAGGTGGCTGTACATAGTTATTAAACAATAATACCCATTCCCAAAGCTAGCCCTGCCCGAAACATTAAAGTACCAGAGGGAGCTAGTTAGATTAATAGAGGTAGATCCAGATAAGTACAAGGAGGGCTGAGGCTCTCTTTTTTTTATTTCTGAATAACTTACAATAAGCATGATCATTTCAGAGCTAAAAGTGGACAATGCAAATCATTACAACTTAAACAAGTGTTATTACTTACTTTTAACTAAAAATTAACAGTAGGAAGGCGAGCAGTTTTGAAGCTGTTTGATTTCTTTTTAATTAAAACTCTTCCTTTTATTCTCTATGTGCATTCCCCAAAAGTGAATATTAAATAAAAAAACCCACTTTACTAAGTAGGTCATCATGCAACATCATTTATTTTAATTTCATAGCCATGTAATTGAGATTGTTCACTTGGTTTCCATCCATCCCTTAATCCTCTTAAGCCCTCATACAATGAACCACCAATAATATTTTCTAGCCATTTAGTGGTGTCCTTTATTGTCTTGAAGTCATGTAAGTGTATACCATTTTTATAAAGTGAATATTTTTTTGTTTCCATAGTTGCCTTCCCCTCTATCACCTAACAGTAATTTCTTTATTTTAGTATTATAACAGGTTTATATACAAAAAAATACAAAAAGGAGCCTTGCAAATAACAGCTGGATAGAGCAACGGCCCTCTAAGCCGTCGGTCGGGAGTTCGAATATCTCCTGGATGTATTATAATGAAAAAGGTTGAAGTACCAAGGATTTAAGAGGAATAAGTGCCTCTTAGTTTTCCAACGTACTTCAACCTTTTTGTGTATTTTTAAACGAAATGTTGATCAGTTTTTATACTAGACAATTGTCTGGATTCATATAAATGTGTCAAAAGTCTCTATAAACAAAAATATTTCTGTCGATATAGTTTATGAATACTTCGTTCACCATTTAAATTATTAACCATATGAGTGGACCAAGTGAACAAACTCTATTAGATTCATTTCTATTTTCATTATCATTTCAGGAAAAGCTATTGTTTTCTTGGTTTATAGGATGTTTTTCATAATAAAAAAGATAAGGTAGAGCGAATTATCTAATTAAGCCTATATAGTTTTGTTGATTGATGTACTTAGCAAGCTATGTAAAATAAAAAATCCTATGCTCTCGTGAATGGTAAAGATAAACGACTAATAGAAATTAGAAAGGTGGTCACTTGCCAAGGTGGATCTCTTTTATATGGTTTTGAAAGAAGGTTAAAGAACATAATTATGATCCTGACATTTATAAAATTAACCTTTTAATAAATCGACCATCTGATAGATGATGATGGCACTAGATAGATTGCCACTTTCCGTTAATAAGAATCTAACCCTTACTAAAGGAAGATCAAAGCAGAAGTAGCTTATTATATGAGACTGAGAATGATTGTTAATGGTTATTTTGGAGACTGAAAGTGTCATACACTTTCTTATTACTAAGAGTATGATTAAATTTTTTTTAAAAATTGTATAAAAGGGGAAAACAACATGAAATCTCTAAGATCTTTATCAAATGGATGGAGCTTGACTACTAAACTAACTATTGGCTTTTCTTTAGTAGTAGTAATGGTTATTTTATCAACTGGTTACAGTTACTTAGCGTTTGGAAGTATAAATGACAAAGTAGAATATACGGTAGATGAGCAGTTGAATTTACTCATTTTAGATGAAAAAATCGCAGGTAATATGGCCGAGAGAACAAGCCTTTTACACGGGTATTTGTTGTCGAAGGATGAAAAATATCGAACAGAATTCGAATCTGGTTTGGAAGAAAGTATTTCTTTGGAAACTCAGCTATTAGAATCAACTAAATCAGATAAGGTAAAAGAACTGGTAGATAAAAAGGTTGAATGGGGTACTCTAAGCAATAAAGTACTTGAGGAAGTAGACAATAATAACGAAGAAAAAGCAATCGAAATTTTAACAACTCAAGTTCAGCCATTAGAAAGTGAACTAATTAGTGGCTTTAAAGAAGTAGCGACTGATCGTGAAAAAGAGATTAAAGAGTTAGGAAACGAAACAGTTGTATATGGAGATAGTGCTCGTCTAGTCGGTGTAATTTTTACGTTATTAATAATACTTATCATCGTGTTAATCGCTTATACGGCTATTAAATCAACTGTAGCTCCAATAAAAAGAATTGTTGAGAGATTGAAACTTATTAGCGCAGGTGATTTAACAAATGAATTGTTTGTTGTTGATAGAACCGACGAAGCTGGTCACTTGGCATTAGCTATGAATCAATTACAAGAAGAGTTGAAAAATATTCTAAGTGACATTTCCAGAGTTTCAGAAACAGTTGCAAATCATAGTGAAGGACTCACTCAATCAGCTTTAGAAGTATCTTCCGGTTCTGAACAAATCTCTGCTACTATGCAAGAGTTATCTTCCGGTTCTGAACAATTAGCTACTAAATCAGCTGAAATCGCATGTATCACGAATACATTTGCAGTCAAAGTAGAAGAAGCAGACCATTATGGTAAAGAAATTGAAGCCTCTTCTAAGGAAGTTTTACTTATGACAAATGACGGAACTCAATTAATGGAAGCATCCAGTCAACAAATGGAAAACATCAATACCGTTGTAAATGATGCCGTCAAGAAAATGGAAGCTCTGCATGAAAAATCACTGGAGATTTCACAACTTGTCGTAGTCATCAATACTGTTGCAGAACAAACAAACCTACTTTCTTTAAATGCAGCGATTGAAGCAGCTAGAGCAGGAGAAGCAGGTAGAGGATTTGCTGTGGTAGCCGATGAAGTTAAAAAATTATCTGGTCAAACAGCTTTATCTGTAAAAGATATTACTCTCATTGTGAAAGACATTCAAAGTCAATTTGAAGACCTTGTGATTTCACTGTCAAAAGGGTCAGAAGAAGTAGTAAGAGGTACATCGCAAATCAAAAAAACAAGCCATACATTCAAAGAAATTAACCTAGCTGTTGCTTCTATGGTTGAAGGCATACAAGGTATCTCTTCAAATTTAACAGAAGTGGTATCTGATAGTTTAACCATGAATCATTCCATTCAAGATATGGCAGCCATTAGTCAAGAATCCTCTGCTGGAATAGAGGAGACTTCTGCAGCTACAGAACAAACTGGCCATTCTATGGAAGAAGTAAAAGATAGTGCCGAGCAATTGGCTAGATTAGGAGAAGAATTAAATCATTTAGTTAACAAATTTAAACTTTAATCTACTATTAATTGGAAATGGAGAGTAGGCTTAGTGTGAGCCTACTCTTATAAATTAAGAATTTCATCACTTCTTTCCCCATTTAACCAAACGATTAAAAAGATTGAAACTTTAAAAATTCCAAGAAAATTCTATATCGTATCACTTACTAAAGAGTATAAAATCAAAAAGGAAGAGGAGGCGTATTAAGCTTCTCTTCCTTTTTAATTAATATCTATTTTTTATTATGACTTTTCAGCATTTGTTTATCAATTGCCTCATCAATACCCTGATAATAAATTTTGCTATAAAAGCTGGCTACCGCTTTTGTCCAGGTACCAGTCCGTTGACCTTCTGAACGCTCTGATAGATAATCTGAGAATATTTGATTATAAGCTTCAATTTCTTCTTGTAGATCATGCTGATAGGTTTCGCTATGAAAGACAGCCTTAACTGGCAGGCGTGGTTTTAATCCCGGATCTTCTGCTGGATAGCCGATACATAAGCCGGCAATGGGCAGAACATATGATGGTAGGTTGAGCTCTTTTATGACTTCGTCTAAATTTCTCCGTATACCGCCAATGCAGACTGTCCCAAGGCCTAATGATTCGGATGCTGTAATGGCTGCTTCTAGAGCAATTCCTACATCAGTAGCCCCGACCAATAATGTATCAATATTTTCTGGGACAGCAAATGGTGTATTTTCGATTTTGCTGGATAGATAAGCTCTATAAAAATCTGAGCAGAATACGAGGAATACAGGGGCCTCTTCAATATGTTTCTGCCCGCCGCATAGCTCTGCAAACTTTTTCTTCCTGATAGGGTCTTTAACTGCAATAACGGAAACTTGTTGTCCGTTTATCCAGCTGGGCGCAGCTTGGACAGCATGAATGATTTGTTCTAATTGTTCATCGTTCACTGTTTTGTCTTTATAAGATCGGATGGAGCGGTGAGATAATAAGGTTTTCATTATTTCGTTCATGATGAGGTCTCCTCCTTCGATATTTTCTATCGTTATTAGTATAGTACAAACGGGGATGGGATCCATAATAGAAAGATAAAACCTAAAATTCTTCCTTCGCAAAATTGGAACGCACATAACTGAATGGTTAATTTAGTAGAATCATCTAGGAGCATGATAAAAATATAACTTTCTAGGAGTAAAAATGGGTAAGTGGGAGTAAATGGAATCATGTTATACATCCACTAGGAAATCAGTCTAGCCAAGATTTGATGCACTGAAGAACTTAACAATGAATCCTTAAAATAAGCTGTAGAGTCTAAATTCTCAGACTCTACAGCTTATTTAATTCAATCCTCGGCATTTTTTACATCCGGACTATTTTTTCGTTCCGGGTTACCATTTGAAGGTAACGATAGACACTTGATTCCGACATGCCCATTATTTCCGCAACTTCACTTATTGTGCCTTTAATATCGAATATCCCATATTCTTTTAATTTTGAAACAGCAAGTTTCTTTTGCTCAGGTGATAATTGGGCACCAGATTCTAGTATATCTTTGTCGATTACTGTATATATGATAGTACTTACATGGTCCTGAAGTTTTTCGACAGGCTGTTCTTGTTCAGTTTTCATTTCAATATGTTTTATGTCAAAGTTTAGATTAGCCAGCTTTAATACATCTTTTGCGACTTTCCGATAAACGTCTGCATCAAAATTAATACATAAAAGTCCTTGTAATTGACCTTTATGATCTTTTATAAACAAAGTCGATGAACGGAATTTTTTACCCTGTGGGCCCTCTCCAACATAATCTACAACATATTCTTTGTTTAAATAAACTTTTTCGTTGATTAACTTTTTTGCATAGTCAGTCAATGTTGCGTTTAAGGATCTTCCACTTAAATCCCCATTAACAATATGTCCGATATGAGAACCGCCATCTGGATTTAAAATATGTAATACAAATTCATAATTAGATCCCAAAATGTCTCCAAAATAATTCATTATATTTTGATAGTGTCGAAATAGTTCGTTATCCAATTAAGTAATCCCCCTTATACGAAACTAATTTTCGGTGGAGCATCTTTAATCTTTAAAATATACGGAAAAAGAAAGCGCTTTAAATAAACCGCGAAATGATTGATAATCATTGTATCAAATTATAGTGATATCCAATTTATGTATTTTATACTAATGATTATAACAGACGTATAGGCATACTAATAATAAATTTTTATAGAAATAAGTTTTTATTAATTTATATTGACATATTAATCCATATATGTGATACTTTGAGCCAGTAGTAAATAATAACTACTGTAATAATTTATTGGAAATTTATTTAATATATTTCCAGAGTAGAATGAACACTTATAAAGGTTCGTTCTCTAACAGATTGCGGTACCGTCTTACCTTATGCTTTTCTAAATTATGCTAAAGGTGGTGTATCAAGAGTCGGATTTATTTAACCTTAACCTATTAAGAATTGGTCAATTATTGTTTTACTGCAGGATACATCCGAAGTGATAACTTTTTTGATAGAGGGTTAAAATAAATGCGATTTCAAAATTTTAGATAAAAATGAAAACCCTTGCAAGAGGATAGTGTTATTAATCTTATTGAAATATCATTCTATACCTTTTTATTTTTATATATTTTGTAAACGCTAACAGACATCTTAGAATGGGCGCTATGGAGATTCAATGAAGTTGATCATTATAAAAGAGGATCTTGTAATCAAGTTTTATCCATTCAGATTGTGTTAATCTGGTAAGTAATTAATTTTAAAGGAATGTTGTTCCATATTTACAACCTTTAAGGGAAACCCAAGGGTATATAATAGGAGGAATTTTATTATGGATGGAAATACAGCGAAAAAACTCGATTTACCAGTTGAAGATATTTCAGTGAAAGAAAATTTTCCAGACTCCAGTAAATGGCATAAACAAGATACTACCTGGACTTTGAGCCTTTTTGGTACTGCCATTGGAGCGGGTGTACTCTTTTTACCCATAAACGCAGGTTCAGGTGGTTTAATATCTTTACTGTTAATTACCTTACTTGCCTTTCCTGTCATGTATTACTCGCATAGGGCACTTGCTAAAATGATAGCTGCTTCAAATTCAGCTGATGAAGGGATTACAGGTACTATAAGAGAGTATTTCGGAAATAAGGCAAGTATCATCTTTAATATAGTATATTTCTTCTCCATTTATACGATTGTACTAATGTATTCTGTTGCACTTACAAATACGGCAAGTAGCTTTATGGTGAATCAATTACATATGAGCGAGCCTCCAAGGGCCATATTGTCGCTTGTATTGGTGCTCGGTCTTATCGTTATACTGAATTTTGGACAAGATATTACAGTAAAAGTAATGAGTATGTTAGTCTATCCATTCATAGCTTCTTTGATGTTTATCGCCATATCTTTGATTCCACAATGGAATACGTCGATTTTTACTGCTTCAAGTATTTCTTCTGCTTCATCAGGGTCGGGATATTTAGGAACGATATTGTTGATATTGCCAATTATAGTATTCTCTTTTAATCATTCTCCTATCGTATCGTCCTTCGTTATGAAACAGAGGGCAACCTATGGAAGAGATGCGACTGATGCCAAATGTGCCCAAATACAAAAAGTTTGTTATATTATGACATTCGCTGTAGTTATGTTCTTTGTATGGAGCAGTGTCTTGAGTTTAACTCCAAATGATCTTGTCGCGGCAAAAGAACAGAATTTATCCATTCTTTCTTATCTAGCTAATGAGCTTGGTTCGCCAGTAATCGCTATTGCAGCTCCTATTATTGCATTCGTGGCCATCACAAAGTCTTTCCTTGGTCATTATGTAGGAGCTTATGAGGTTATGCGTGACATGATGATTGCTACTAGTAAAGCGCGTGGAAAAAATATAAAAGAAAAAACAATTAAGACATCCATTCTAGTTTTTGTCGTCCTAACATGTTGGTATGTTGCTTATACAAATCCAAGTATTCTTGGTCTAATTGATACCCTCAGCGGACCTTTAGTAGCAGCTATCTTATGTGTATTACCAATGTATGCAATTCGTAAAGTACCTGTATTAGCTAAATATAGAGGAAAAATGAGCAACGTGTTCGTTATTGTTGTAGGTGTGCTTACAATCCTGGCAAGTATAAAAGTATTCTTCTAATAGTCATTTAATAAGAATTAAGATTATTGAATCTAATTGGAAGCTGAAAAAGTAAAAGCTAATAAGGTTTTTATGCTTTGAAGCAAGATATGGCTGTATTCCGTACTTTATGGAATGCAGCTTTTTATTTTTAGTAAACTGTATTACTCGAAATTTGTCTCTGACTATTAGGACTCATGACTGCTTTCTACATTATTTGCATGATGAAAGAAGGTGAACTCAAAAGACTATAGAATATATATGGTTAATATTATGGAGGTATGAAAGATGACGTATCAAAATAACGGAAGCAAAAAGCATGGGAGTTCGATTATGGATTTGAAATAAGCGAGAGTTTTGAAAGGGTAGAATAATGGTCTGGAATAGTGATAGAAATAGTGCACTCATTACATCATATTTAAATACTTAAAAAAGAAACGACTCCATTTAAATCGTTTCTTCATACATTTCGCCGAGCATGGCTATACACCAATCGTGATCTTGCTGAATGGATCCAAAGAAGCCGATTTCCCACTTATCAATTATAGCAAGCGTGTCGTTTTTCATAGCGTAATCTGTTTTCTCTATATGTTCTTTTAGTGTAGAGATAGTGTGATGGGTTATCGGGATAAATTCATTATAATCGTAGGTTTCTATAAAGTCGTTTTTCTCATCTTTTACTTCAATTTTACTATGAGTCATTCTATGCATGATACTGTAAATATCAATTTCGGAGCTATTTTCACCAATCTTAAGCTGATATTCACTGTCGGTATTACCAATTTGGGACAAATATTCTTGTTCAGGAGTATTGACATCTGCATGAGAAGGTAATTCTTTGTCTATTACACCCGTTATCCAAAAAGATAAAGAAAAAATGGCTGCTGCAGTAGTCATAATTGAGCCTGCAATTAGTAATTTATGTATCATCAAAACACACCCCATATTTCAAAATTCTGTTTAAAACATAAGTATACATATATTGGAATTTTATTTAAAGTATATAGATTGGTCTTTACGATAATATTCAGACAGTATGTACGTATAAAAAAGAATAGGAGTAATCATATGAATGCCATTGCTTGGAGTATTGTAGCTTGTGAAATACTGTTTTGGGTGTTTATTATATTGGGCTTAATAACTAGATATATAGTAAAAAAAGATAAACTTGGTTTATTTCTTTTGGCCATGACACCTGTTGTTGATGTGATATTACTGGTTATTACGGGGATAGATTTGTATAACGGGGCAACCGCAACAAAGGCGCATGCCATTTCAGCTGTATATATCGGTATATCCATTGCGTTTGGCAAAAGTATGATTCAATGGGCAGATGAAAGATTTCAATATTATATAGTAAAGCAAGGAGATAAACCTATCAAAAGGGTTGGGCTTGAGTATGCCAAACATTATTTTAAAGGATGGGTACGACATCTTCTAGCTTATTGCATCGGAGCTGGATTATTACTGGGTATCATATTTTTGATAAATGATCCAACCAGAACGGAGGCATTATTAGCTATTTGCAAAGTGTGGTCGTTAGTATTAGGCATTGATCTATTAATAAGCATAAGTTATTTTATTTGGAGAAAATGATGTACTTGTAATAAACATATGATATCTAGTACCGCCTAAAAAACCATCTATTAATATAGGGAATCATGACAATAAATAGGCGCGCCTATTAAATCGGCAATAAATTTAATTATTCGCGCTATTCCAACATTTTTTTCAATTAATTTTTCCTATAGTCAATACAAATCGTTTTCTGTTATACTTTATAGGTAAATATTCTCAGCTGAGGCGGAAGATGACATGAAAATTGTAGTTAGCGGTTACGGGGTAATAGCTCCAAATACAAAAAATATTGACGAATTTTTATATAATTTACAACAAGGTGTCAACTCATTGGAATTATTGGAAGATGAGGGGTACAAAAATGAATCTAATATAGTCGGAATAATCCATAATGGATTGGAAGAATTGGAGAAAGATAGAAAAATCAAGCGATTACCTAAAGTGTCTAAATTAGGAATCGCAGCGGGGAAAGAGGCACTGGAATCAGCAGGCATAGATTTAGAAGGAAAAAAAGTTGGAGTATTCTTTGGTACTTCACTTGGTTCAATTACGGAAAGGCCCTTCCAGGACTCTGTTATACACATCAATAATGATGAATATAAAAAAGTGCCGGTTACATTCCCTCACTATGTTAATTATCATAGCATTACTTCATCCATTGCATACTTTTTAGGTGCAAAAGGTATAACTAGAACCATTACTACTGGTTGCACTTCCAGTCTGGAAGCAATCGAATCCGCTTTACTATATTTAAGGTCAGGTAAAATTGATGTAGCTATAGTAGGTGGAACGGAAAGTTCTATTGACAGAACGGTCACTTATGCATTTGCTAGAACACGGGTGTTGCCACTGGATCAAGAAATGAAAGAGGGAGCTGTACCGTTCCAGGAAGACAGTAAAGGGTTTGCGATAGCTGAAGCTGCTGGTGCTCTGGTGTTAGAAAGAGAAGAAGATGCACTTCATCGTGGAGCTTCTATCAAAGGGGAATTTGTAGACGCTATCTCGAATAATGATGGTATTTACATTTATAGTACGGATGAAACTGGAGAACAATTAGTTAGTGCGTTAAAAGAAATAACAAATGGTCGTTCCCCGGATTATATCAACAGTCAGGCACTTGGAATCCAGGTAAATGATCGTATAGAAGAAAGGTGCTCCAAGGAGTTATTTAACCATCAAACGCCATACACCTCAATTAAGAGTATGTTTGGAAATCCTCTAGGGGCCAGCGGAATCTTACAAGTTATATCTTCACTATTGAGTGTAGAACATAATTTTATCCCACCTACCATAAGGACAACAAAAAAAGGCTATGAAGATATGAATATTGTGACTGAAACAAGATATCAGGAAATTAATGAAGTAGCTGTCACCAATCATGGACATGGTGGAAATAATGCTTGTGCTTATATTCAAAAATACATACCTAATAATCCAACAACGGAGTGCGAAGATAAATGATTATCGGTCTACTAGTATGTAGCATTGGTTTAAGTCCATTACTTGTTTCTTTTGTTATTAAAAGTATGTATAACAATTCAAGTTTATCATCAAGTCTCTTTTTATACTTGTCCTTTATTACAATTTGGCAACTTGATATTGGAAGTTTATATTTTTTAGATACTTTCTCTGAAAGCACCATTCTAATACTATTTAAAGTACTACGAATAGGGCCTACCTTTGGAGTGCCAATTGTTCTTTATTTAGCATACACAATCATAAAGGATCAGCCTACTTTGTTAAAAGATTCCCATTGGTTGTTGAGGATTTCTCGGATTTTGATTACTAAGAAATCACTCATTTTCTTTACAATTTGGAGTGGGGTCTTATATGTTATCAACTTAACTAACTTAGGGATTAGTGGGTTGACTGTAGAAAAAGCTGCTTCAACCAGTTTTTATTATCCAGTATATGGACCTTTAGGATGGATATTCATTGCCCATATGTTTGGTTTTATCATCTTCGTCTTCCTTGTCTACTTGATTTCGAGAAAAATATCTAACCAGAGCTTTAGAAACCTTTTAACAGCCATTTCTTTAGCTTCTATTTGGCTAATCTTTCTGGGCTTATTCAATTTTTCTTCCGCTATGGGTGCCATAACGAGTAGTATTGGAGTAATTATATTCTCAATATCGATTTTTCATTTTTATGTTAAATTGAACACCAGTCTAAAAGAAAGTTACTACCAATTGATGGAACGACAAAAGAAGCTTGATTATACTGGGAATTTGGCAGGGAGTTTAATCCATGAGGTGAAAAATACCAACCAAATTATCAAGAGTTTTTCTAGTCTTCTTAGTCTTAGTGGTGATTTAAATGACGCAGATAAGAGAACATTGGATATGATCCAAAAGTCTTCAGAACATTTGGGTAAACTAACCAATAATTTTAAAGATTACATGAAGTCATCCAATATAGTCTTAAAAAAGGAAAACCTAGTAGATGTTATTCAGGAATCTATTAACCTTTCTTCTGAAATGTTGCGTACGAATCAGGTAAACATTGAGTTTCAGAACAAATATCAACCATTAATTACCTATGTGAATAGAACAAATTTGGGGCAAGTTTTCATTAACTTAATCAAGAATAGTGTGGAGGCTATGCCAGAAGATCGAGCGAATAAGAAAATAACGATTACAACAGAATTAAAAAATGAACAAATTCTAATTCATTTCACTGATACAGGGAAAGGTATTCCGACAACTAATTGGGAAAGTGTATTTGATCCATTTATCTCAATTGATAAGCGGGGAATGGGTTTGGGGTTACCCTTTGTTAAGAAAACGATAATAGAGCATTTAGGTACGATATCCATTGCTGAAAGCTGTCCTGAAGGAACTCACTTCATCATTGAATTGCCACAAAATGGAATATTAGATATGATGAGTAAAGGCAACACATAAATAGTAATGTTTCAGCAGCAATCCCTTTTTTGGAGGGGTTGCTGTTTTTTTATACAATCAACCTATACAATTTTAAAGTAATTTATAAAAATATTATGTAAATTATTATATCTTATTTTTTATATCCTTTGAATTGCATGAGCATCATTGTAAAAGGATAACAGATGGTAAGGGAGGAGGAGAGGCATAGTAAATATAACAGAGGGAAGGGCTATATCAGCTCCTCTGTCCATGCCTTTTCGAAGCAAGGGCTAGAGAAATACTCATTTTGTAGTTTATATACGGATTTATCGAATCCGACCTATAATTCAATCTTTCAGAAATAGGATACGATGGGGTATGAAACGTGCATGATTCAATTTGGAATTAATCCGGATGGTGAGCTGGTTATATAACAACTCTTCTTTTTTACTATTTTATAATAGCTGATTGTTTAGAAAGTTTTGATTTTCTAGTTAAATTAAGTGCAAACCTTTGAGTATAAACACCAAAACATGGTAGAATAATGTCGGAAATGTTTTATCCTTCCGACTTTTTTATAAACATTATTATTATATATTATTCAGTCGCAGGATGAAGGCAAAACAATGTAAAACAGGGGGATTTCATAATGAAACTTGATACACCTGTAACAAACCCTTGGCTAGAGTTTCAGGGGCCAAACTTGGGTTACGTCCAGGAAATGTACGAAGTTTTTTTACAGGACCCAGAGCAAGTGGATCCGGATTTGGTGAGATTATTTGAAGAGTGGGGATCTCCAACATTAGAGGAGACCGAACAAACAAGGGGTAATCAACGTAAGGAAATTTCAGACGGACAATTCACAGCACAAATGATGTACAAAGTATCACAGGCTGTTAAATTGGCTGAGGATATTCGAACAAACGGACATCTGGCCGCTGATATTTATCCGTTGTATAGTAAGAAAAAGAAAGATATTAATTTAGGATTGGGTAAATATGATTTAACCACTGATGATTTGAAAGCGATGCCAGCTTCTCTGATCAGTGATGTTTTGCCTGGACACATTCAAAATGGCCATGAAGCCATCGAATATTTGAAAGTTTTATATACAAGGACAATTGCTTTTGAATTCGATCATATCCATGACATGGAAGAGAAAAAGTGGCTTACACAAATGGTTGAACAAACAGCTTCTGATTTTGAGATTTCTGCAGCTAAAAAGAAAAATTTGTTGAAGCGCTTAACTGAAGTGGATGGATTGGAGAGATTCTTACATAAAACCTTTGTTGGGCAAAAGAGATTTTCTATTGAAGGTGTAGATTCTTTAGTGCCACTCCTTGATGAATTGGTTTTAAAATCTGTTCGCGGCGGGACTACTTCTATCAATATTGGAATGGCACACAGAGGTAGATTGAATGTACTGGCTCATGTACTGGGTAAACCGTACAAAAATATATTCTCTGAATTTCAGCATGCGCCTAATAAAGAATTGGTACCATCTGAAGGATCCACCGGTGTTACGTTTGGATGGACAGGTGATGTGAAATATCATTTGGGTGCAGATCGGAAAATAAAAGAAGAGAATACGAGAGAAGCAATTATCACGTTGGCCAATAATCCAAGTCATTTGGAGTTTGTCAATCCAATCGTAAACGGATACACAAGAGCTGTACAGGATGACAGAAGCCGAAAAGGATACCCTGTTCAGGATTCAAACTCCAGTATGTCAATTATTATTCATGGAGATGCAGCCTTCCCAGGGCAGGGAATTGTGGCTGAAACCTTGAATTTAAGTCGCCTTAATGGATATCAAACGGGAGGAACTGTTCATATTATCGCGAATAATATGATTGGATTTACAACAGAAAGCCGTGATTCCCGCTCTACTCGATACTCAAGTGACCTGGCAAAAGGGTATGAAATCCCAATTATCCATGTCAATGCAGATGATCCTGAGGCTGTCTTGGCTGCAGCTTATGTAGCTATTTCATATCGCCAAACCTTCCAAAAAGACTTTTTAATCGATTTAATTGGATATAGACGTTATGGGCACAACGAAATGGATGAGCCGATGACAACAAATCCAAAAATGTACAAGATGGTGCATGAGCATCCTACACCAAGAGAGGTGTATGCTAAGAAACTGGTTCAAGAAGGACTTGTAACGGAAGAAGAGGTTTCTAGTTTAGAACAGCATCATTTTGATATGTTGAAAGATTACTATAATCAAGTGGGTGCTAAGGAAGATTCTCCACTTGAAGCGGCGGATGTTCCAAAGATTATTGAATCCGGGATTCCAAATGTAGATACCAAAGTAGGGCTTGACGTATTAAAACAGCTAAATGCGGAACTTTTAAAACGACCTGAGAACTTTAAGGTATTTAATAAACTGGATAAAATCCTTATGAGAAGACAGGATGCCCTGAACGAAGGAAATAAAGTAGACTGGGCTTTGGCTGAAGCGTTAGCTTTTGCAAGTATCTTACAGGATGGTACACCGGTTCGTCTTACTGGACAGGATTCAGAGCGCGGTACATTTGCTCACAGAAACATTGTTTTACATGACAGTGAAACGGGAGAAACCTATTCACCATTACATGGACTTGAGGGTGCAAAAGCTTCTTTTGCGGTTCATAACAGTCCATTGTCTGAAGCAGCTGTTATTGGGTTTGAATATGGATACAATGTACAATCTCCGGATACGCTCGTTTTATGGGAAGCCCAATATGGTGATTTTGCCAACACTGCTCAAGTATTATTTGATCAATTTATTGCTGCAGGCAGAGCGAAATGGGGCCAAAAATCCGGCTTAGTTATGCTATTGCCTCATGGTTATGAAGGCCAGGGACCGGAACATTCCAGTGCACGTTTGGAGCGCTATTTATCATTGGCAGCGGAGAATAACTGGACTGTAGCTAATTTAAGTTCAGCAGCTCAATACTTTCATATTTTAAGAAGACAAGCAGCTATTTTAGGAAAAGAAGAAGTGCGCCCACTGGTATTGATGACGCCGAAGAGCTTGCTGAGAAATCCGATTGTTGCGAGTGCTCCTGATGAACTGAGTGAGGGTGAATTCAAATCCTTTGTAGAACAGCCGGGCTTAGGAACCAAAAAAGACAGCGTGGAAAGAATCGTTTGTTGTACAGGCAGAATTGCGATTGATTTGGCTCAGGCTATTGAAGCTCAAGAAAATCTTGATTGGCTTCACATCGTAAGAATTGAAGAAATTTATCCATTCCCACTTAAAGGGGTTCAAGCATTATTTGCTTCTTACCCGAATTTAAAAGAGATTGTATGGGTACAGGAAGAACCAAAAAACATGGGCGCATGGAATTTCGTAGAGCCACGTTTAAGAATTGCAGCACCAGAAGGGGTTAAAGTTGATTACATCGGCAGAAGAAGACGATCCAGTCCTGCAGAGGGAGATCCAACTATTCATAAACAAGGACAAAATCGTATTATTAACAGCGCATTAACTCGCGAATAGAGGAGGAAATATAGAGATGGCAGAGGTAAAAGTACCAGAATTAGCGGAATCAATTACAGAGGGAACAATTGCACAATGGCTTAAACAACCGGGTGAAAAGGTTGAAAAAGGTGAATATATTGTTGAGCTTGAAACAGATAAAGTGAATGTTGAAATCATCTCCGACTATGAAGGAGTTTTGACAGAGCAACTAAAAGAAGAGGGAGATACAGTTCTTGTTGGTGAAGCAATTGCGCTTGTAGATGCTGATGACACGCCTGCGCAGAGTGAAGAACAAGAACCTGCTCCAAAAGAACAAGTGAAAGAAGAGCCAAAAGCAGCAGCTCCAGCTCCTGAACTAATAGAAGTGAAAAAGGGAAACAAACCGGTAGCATCTCCATCTGCACGTAAACTTGCGAGAGAAAAAGGGATTGATTTAAATGAAATCCCGACAGTTGATCCTCTTGGCAGAGTACGTAAACAAGATGTGGAATCCTTTAATGGACAAGCACAACCTAGTGCGCCTGCACCTAAGCCTCCAAAACCGGAAGCTAAAAAAGCAGCACCTGCACCGGCTTCTGGTAAACCGGAAGAACGTGTGAAAATGTCTCGCAGACGTCAAACGATAGCGAAACGTTTAGTTGAGGTACAGCATAATGCAGCGATGCTGACTACATTCAACGAAGTAGATATGACCAATATCATGAACCTGCGTAATAAACGTAAGGATGCATTCCAAAAAGAGAATGATGTGAAATTAGGATTTATGTCCTTCTTTACAAAAGCCGTTGTGGGTTCTCTTAAGAAATATCCACTGTTAAATGCTGAGATTCAAGGTGATGAACTGCTTCTCAAAAAATATTATGATATTGGTGTAGCCGTTTCTGCTCCTGAAGGTTTGGTTGTTCCAGTGGTCAGAGATGCAGATCGTATGAATTTTGCTGAAATTGAAAGAGAAATAGGCAGCTTGGCGAAAAAAGCACGTGATAATAAATTGGCTTTGTCAGATTTACAAGGCGGAACCTTTACAATCACAAATGGCGGTGTTTTCGGATCCCTAATGTCTACTCCTATTCTAAATGGTACTCAAGTAGGTATCCTGGGTATGCATGGTATAAAAAAACGTCCGATTGCTGTTGAAGATGATAAAATCGAAGTTCGCCCAATGATGTATATCGCCTTATCCTACGATCACCGTATTGTCGATGGAGCAGAAGCAGTTAGCTTCCTTGCAAATGTCAAAAAATTAATTGAAGATCCGGAATCTTTATTGCTTGAAGGATGAGGTTTAATTAAATAAATAAAAAAGAAATATCAAGCGAAAATAGATTTGATGCGACAATCGAAACACATTAAAAAATATAGATGATAAACTTCAAGTGAATTTACAAAAAAGAGTGTCAAATTCGTACTGAATTTGCACTCTTTTTTGTAAGCATGTACTGCAACCTTCCTATAAGACTTTGAGTTTTCATCAGAAGAGTGGTAATCGATTAAATATAGGAAATAGTTGTTTATACTAATAGATAAATTAATACTGAATTCTGAGGTATAAAATCAGCTTCTTTTATGAACATATCAATGTATAAATATAGGGAATTTAAACACATCTATTTACCTAAAATTAGCAAAAAATATTGACAATTCAAAATAATTAAATTAGTATTAACAACAACTTAAACATAAATATGCGTTGATGAAGAGTAGTAGCATTTGAAAAAGTTTTAGAGAGCCGATGGGTGGTGGGAATCGGTACATTTTCATTTGTGAATGGACTTCGGAGTTGCCGGGCAGAACGTGAGTAAAACAGTATGCTTAGGCCGGTTTAGCCGATCGTTATTATGGGCTGACAGTTAGTTGTTGATGACAGCAGCTGTTTTGAGGTGGATTGCTGATTTCGGCATTCAATGAAGGTGGTACCGCGGGTCTCTCGTCCTTTTTATAGGGGAAGTGAGGCCCTTTTTGTATGGTGAAAATTAAATAAATAAACGTTAAGAAAGAGGAGTAGCATAGATGTATGGCACTACAGAGAGCCGGAGTGGGTGAGAACCGGTATGCAGACTTTATGTGAATGGGCTTTCGAGTGATTCCTTGAATGGTTAGTAGGGGAATACGGGATTCCGCCGTTAAAAGGATAGGATATCAAATGATGGAATCATTCCATAACGAGTATCTGAAAGAGATCCAACGGGGGTGGCACCACGATCATACGTCCTCCATAAGCAATTTGTTTGCTTATGGAGGATTTTTTTATTTTCAGGGGGGATTACATGAGAAAACCGACCATTATCAGGGTACGCCTGACAACTAATGAACAGAAAAAACTTGAGGCGATAAGTGAAATTACTGATCCATATAAGGCTGTGCTTGAGTTCCCTTCTCCAAGTGGCAGCAGAAACAGAATTATCGCCTTTAATCGATATGCAGAAATAAGGACGGATATTGATGGAACCTTTTTTATTCAAGGTGGTCAAATGGCAAAGAAAGTGAACGATCCGCATGAGTTTATAAAAGCTTCACTTGATATAGATGCATCTCTTTATCCCGATCTTCCATTTAAAGGTGGAGCCATTGGATTTGCAGGCTATTCGTATAGTTTTCACTTTGAAAATATGGAGCCGCCGGAAAAGAATCCAGTTGGTATTCCGGATTTACACTTTCTTTATCATACCGATTATTTTGTTTACAGTGGTGACGATTTTTCCGAATGCAGCCATCTCCATTTAGATTATGAAGGTGAACAATCAGAGGAAGAGTTAATGGAAACCATGCAATCCTTTCGTGAAAAACTAACATTGTCAGGCAAAATAACTAGAAATAAAGAGTATGTGATTCATGGTATTAAAAGCAATACGAATAAGGAAGAATTTATGGAATCGGTCACCTCATTAAAATCAAGAATTAATAACGGTGATATATTTCAGGCCGTTTTATCACAACGTTGGACCGGTTTATTTACAGGAGATTCACAAGATTATTACCAGAAATTAAAGAAAGACCATCCCGAAACGTTCCATTTTCATATTGATTTTGAATTCTATAAATTAGTGGGTTGTTCACCTGAACGATTGATTGCAATCAATCAGGGTGTCATTTATTCCAATCCAATTGCGGGTACCAGGCCAAGAGGGGTAAATCTTAGTGAAGACGAAGAGCAAATGTCCAGCTTAAAAGAGGATGAGAAAGAGAAGGCAGAACATATCATGCTGGTGGATCTAGCTAGAAACGATTTGGGGAAAATCTGCAATCCGCATAGTATAGACATCAAAAGGTATATGGAGATTGAAAAATTTAAAAATGTGATTCACCTTGTATCGGAAATAGCAGGTGTATTAAAGGAAGAAGTTCATCCAATGGATGCCATTAAAGCTTGTCTGCCAGCTGGCACAGTTTCAGGTGCCCCAAAGTTAAGAGCAATGGAGCTGATTACAGAAGCTGAGCAAGAAAGAAGAGGGGCATATGGCGGAGGAATTGGCTTTGTCTCTTATGGAGGAGAGTTGGATTTGGCATTGGCAATCAGGATGGCTGTGATTAAAGATCAGCATATCCATATCCAGGCAGGTGCCGGCGTTGTCTACGATTCCAATCCAGAGAATGAATGGTATGAAACACTTTATAAAGCAGGGTTTAAGGAGGTTGGAATCCATGATTTTACTTATCGATAATTTTGATTCATTTACGTATAACCTTTATCAGCTTTTATTGGAATCAGGAGAAGATGTACTGGTTAAACGAAATAACTCCCTTACGATTCAGGATATAAATCAATTATCACCAACATCCATTGTCCTGTCTCCCGGACCCGGACGACCGGAAGAGAGTGGAATATGTACCGAATTGATTAAACATTTCTGCAGCCGAATACCTATTTTAGGCGTATGTCTCGGTCATCAGGCCATTGGCCAGGTGTTTGGTGCTACGGTTTGCAGAGCGAGACAAATCAAGCATGGTAAAACTTCAAGAATCATTCATAGAGGAGATGAGATTTTTAAAGATCTCCCTCAAAGTTTTCAGGCGATGAGATATCATTCTCTCATTATAAAAACAGACCCATTTCCTGAAGAGATTAAGATTATCGCAAAATCTGAGGAGGACGATGAAATTATGGCTGTTCGCCACAAGGAATATCCCTTATATGGTGTACAGTTTCATCCTGAATCGATTGGAACTCCATATGGGAAAACAATTCTATCTAACTTTCTGCAAATAACTTTGAAGGAGGCAGTCATCCATGAATGAGTATCTCTTAGAATTAAGCAAAGGTAAGAGTTTATCAGAGGATGAGATTGCGGATGCTGCAAATCAAATGCTAAGTTCGAAAATATCAGAAGCGGAATTGGCTGCGTTTTTGATGGCGATTGGACTGAAGGGATACGGGAGTATGGAATTGCATATTATTGCAGAAATCATTCGGAAGGAGTCGACACACCAGCTTGGGGATATCCCTGATGCGATGGATAATTGCGGAACTGGAGGAGACCAAAGCAACAGTTTTAATATCAGCACAGCCTCGGCATTTGTTTTGGCAAGTGCAGGAATCAAAATGGTTAAGCACGGAAATAAAAATATGACGAGTCAATCTGGTAGCATGGATGTTCTGAAAGCATTGGGCATTAATACGATCAATCAAATCGAAGAAGCGAGGGAAGCTATTCATCAATCTAATTTAGTTTTTTTGAATGCCAGTCATATCCATCCTAAATTAAAAAGGATTGCTGCTGTCCGTAAGCAACTGGGAATTCCTACGATTTTTAATGCAATCGGACCCTTGACAAATCCCGTGCAATTAACCTATCAAGTGGTTGGTGTGTATGAGGAAAAGCTATTAAATTTGTATGGAGAAGTATTATTGAAAGCAGGCAGAAAGAGGGCTGCCATCATCCATGGAGCAGGAAATATGGATGAAGCTTCGTTAGCTGGTGAAAACAAACTATACTTCGTTCAGAATGGAAAGATATCAGAAGAAAACCTTCATCCACATGATGTTGGATTAAACGTATCGGACAATATCCATTTAGCTGGTGGTGGACCGGCTGAAAATGCTAAAAAAATGATTGAGATTTTCGAGGGGGAAAAGAATCCATGCCGTGATGCCGTCCTCCTGAATGCAGGCATTGGCTTATTTGTTTCAGAGAAAGTTCCGACGATTCGGGAGGGTGTCGTGTATGCTGCTGAATTAATTGATTCGGGTGTTGTCTTTAAGAAATTACTTGAAGTTAGAGGGCGGGATAACAAGAAAGGAGCCGAGGGTGTATGCCAACCTATTTAACAAAGATCGTGGAACAGAAGAGAAAAGAACTAAATAGTTTAAAAGCAATTGAAATACCGGGTTGCGTTAAAGATAAACCAGTGAGCGGATCATTTACTGCGCGAGTCAAAAGTCAGTCGACACTTGGAGTGATTGCTGAATTTAAACGGTCATCTCCCTCAAAAGGAGTCATTCATGCTATCGCCAATCCTATAGAGATAGCTAATAAGTACGTGGATGGCGGTGTAGATGCTATTTCTGTTTTGACGGATAAAGAACACTTTAACGGAAGTTTTGAAGATTTGCAGGCTGTAACCAGTCATATCAATCTGCCAGTCTTATGTAAAGATTTTATATTGGAAGAAACTCAGATTAATCGAGCTTTTTTATCAGGTGCAAGTTTGATCCTGCTGATTGTGAGAATTTTATCACCACCAAAATTAACCGCTTTATATGAGTATGCTGTCCATCTTGGTATGGAAGTGTTACTTGAAGTACATGATGAAGACGATTTGGAGATAGCTCTGTCCCTGCAGCCAAACCTTATTGGCATAAATAATCGGAATCTTCAATCATTTAGTACAGATTTAGCTGTTACTGAACGTTTAATTAAGTTGATCCTAGATCCTTCCATCCTCGTTATAAGTGAAAGTGGTATTAGGAATTTGGATGATTGTTTGCGTATTGCCAATGCAGGGGCAGATGCGATTTTAATGGGAGAGGCATTAATGAAACATCAAGATCCTGATCTTTTCATACAAGAGATAAAACAAATCGAAAGAAGGACCAGGCGGTGAAGGTGAAAATCTGCGGAATCCAAAAAATCGAGGATGCGCTGACAGCTGAAAAAGCAGGTGCGGATGCATTGGGATTTATGTTTGCTGAAAGTAAGCGAAGGGTTACACCAGAAGTAGCAAAATACATTATATCTAAACTGGATTGTAAGAGCTGGAAGGTTGGTGTCTTTGTCAATGAAGAAGTTGAAAGGGTGAAAAAAGTGGCACAGGATTGTGGATTGACAGCAATTCAGCTTCATGGAGAAGAAAACCCGGCGGATTATTTGGAGGTAAACTTACCGATTATCAAATCCATAGGCATTGCATCCAATCAAGCAGATTTAGATATTAGGCAAGTGCAGCATGCGGATTATATTTTGTTGGATGCTGCTGCACAGGAATATAGAGGCGGAAACGGAGTCACGTTTGACTGGGAGAAGGCAAGAGGACTGGGTCATAAATTCCCAAACATCATTCTTGCGGGTGGCTTGAATCTTGAAAATGTAGGTACTGCGATTAATGTTGTAAATCCATATATGGTAGATGTCAGCAGCGGTGTGGAGATAGATGGGAGAAAAAACACACGAAGAATCTATGAATTTATAAAAATGACAAAAGAGGGGGAAATCAAGTGATTAACATAAAAGAATATCCAGATACAACTGGGCGATATGGAGAATATGGGGGTAGATTTGTACCGGAAACATTAATACCTGCTTTGCTTGAATTAGAAGAAGCGTATAAAACCATAACTCAGGATGAGGCATTTATCACTGAATATAGGTCGCTGTTAAAAGATTATGTAGGAAGAGAAACTCCGTTATACTATGCGAAAAATCTAACCAATCATTTAGGTGGCGCCCAAATTTACCTTAAACGGGAGGATTTGAATCATACGGGTGCTCACAAAATAAATAATACGCTGGGACAGGCGTTACTTGCCAAGGCGATGGGCAAAAAGAGGGTAGTGGCAGAAACAGGCGCCGGCCAGCATGGAGTCGCGACCGCTTCTGCTTGTGCTTTGCTTGGATTAGAAGCGGTTATTTTTATGGGAGAAAAAGATATTAAGAGGCAAAAGCCAAATGTACTGAAAATGGAATTGTTAGGTGCCAAGGTAGTATCCGTTCAGCAGGGAAGCCGTTCATTGAAGGATGCCGTAAATGAAGCTTTGCGTTATTGGGTCAGTCATATTGAGGATACTCATTATTTATTGGGTTCTGTTATGGGTCCGCATCCTTTCCCGCAGATCGTGCGAGATTTTCAATCTGTAATCGGGCGGGAAACAAGGGAGCAATTCCTGACATTACAGGATAGATTACCAGATCAAATTATTGCCTGTATTGGAGGAGGCAGTAATGCGATTGGCATGTTTTACGAGTTTTTAGAGGATAATCAAGTTTCTTTAATTGGGGTGGAGGCCGCTGGCAAGGGATTAGATACGAAAGAGCACGCTGCATCCATTTCAAAAGGAGAAAAGGGAATTTTACACGGTGCACTCATGTATCTTTTACAGGATGACGCTGGGCAGGTGGAGGAAGCGCACTCCATCTCGGCGGGACTTGATTATCCAGGAGTCGGGCCGGAACATTGTTTTTTGAAGGATGAGGGCAGAGTGGAGTATACATCTATACAAGATGATGAGGCATTGGAAGCTTTTAAGCTTTTAACAAGAAAGGAAGGGATTATTCCTGCGTTGGAAAGCTCGCATGCGATAGCAGAAGCGGTCAAACGAGCACCTGGCATGGGAAAAAATCAGTCAATCGTGATTTGTTTATCCGGGAGAGGAGATAAAGATATGGATACCGTTATGACCGTAATGGGAGGTGGAGAGCATGCCTAATAAGTTGGTGGAACAGTTTTCAGATACTAAAAAGCATGGAGGAAAAGGGTTTATTCCCTATATTATGGCTGGTGATGGAGGTGTGCATCAGCTCATTTCAACCCTTAAATACTTTGAAGAATTAGATGCATCCGCCATCGAAATAGGGATACCGTTTTCTGACCCAGTGGCTGATGGCCCAAGCATTCAGGAAGCGGGACTACGTGCCCTGAAACAAGGGGTTACCTTAACGGATATATTGGATGAGCTGATCAATACGGAAGAAACTATCGCGATTCCGTTGATTGTTATGACGTATGCCAATCCAGTGTTGAGAGTGGGAATCCATCAGTTTGCTGTTAAGTGTAGAGAAGCATCCGTAAGTGCCTGTATTATACCGGATGTACCGCTTGAAGAAGAATCGGTTTTTAAAGAAGCTCTTAATAAGGAAGGGATTGTGTTGATCAGGCTTGTGCCATTAACGGCCAATCCATCTCGAATGGCAGAGCTTTGTGATGGAGCGGAAGGTTTTATTTACGCCGTAACAGTAAATGGTACGACAGGGGAACAGGCTCAGTTAAATGATGTAACCTTTAAAGAACAAATTTCTCAACTTAAGCACTATACAAATTGTCCGATTTATGCAGGATTTGGCATTTCCAGTTCTACGACCGCTAATCAATTGTATGACTATTGCGATGGGGTTGTTGTGGGAAGTAAGGTTGTGACTCATCTCTATCAAGGGACTCACCAGGCATTAGAATCATTTATAGGAGAGCTGAACCGAAATAAGGAAAAACAAACCACCAGCCATACAGTTGGCAAGGTATGATTTACCATGTGAAAGACTGTTTTCCTGCTGTTTTTCTTCAGAATAAATTGGGTATATAGGACAGAAGCCCATTATTTTATGAAGGGAATACAGATAATTTGGAGGGGTATAAATGGAAACGTCTGGTATGCAAAAACAATTTGAGTTAACCAGAACCAAACTGCATGAAACTTTTGAGGATTTAACTGAAGCAGAAGCTGACTTTCAACCAGAAGGTTTTAATAATACAATTCGCTGGCAATTAGGTCATATCCTAGTCAGTGCGGAAGCAATCTTATTCGATTATCCTGACAGTGGGTCACCACTTTCAAAGTTATATGGTGAATTTTTTTGCAGCGGGACTTCTCCAAAGTATTGGCAAAGAAGCGCGCCTTCTCTGAAAGATATAAAAGCCAATTACCTCACACAGGAAAAGAGAATTAAAGAACTTCCGCCAGAATACTGGCGAGAAGAGGTAACCGGCCCTTTAAAAAAATTCAATGTTGAAACAAAAAGCGATCTGTTTCACTTCTTACTAAATCATGAAGCGATACATCTGGGACAGATTCAATCTTTAAAAATATTGACAAAACACCATACTACGACTAATCAGTACTAATATAGGCGGGTGTAAACCTGCTCGTTTACTAAAGATAAGGAATTCAGAAGGAGTCTTTGAAGGGCTATATTCTGAATTCCTTCTTTATTTATAGCAGTTATTTAATTTCTGAATGGCACTGTATAGAGGATGTTTAGTTTTTTAAAAGAGGAAGATTATACCTTTGCAGCTTGTAAATTGCGAAGTACTCATGAGTATCCCCTTTGAAATGATTCAGCCGGTGTGATTCTTCACTGTTAAGAATATTTGTAGCGGAAATCATTCAAGGGATTTATGGTGTGGAAAATTAAATTTCTCTTATCAAGGCGTAAACACATTTTTATTAACACAATTCCAGTTCCCCAAAATTGGAGAGATCAAAATGGCAAATGAGTACGAAAGTGAAGAAGTATTGACAGGTGGAAACGTTTCAAACGTATATCGGATTGGTGATACAGTGCGACGAGACTTAAAGACAGAAGGGACTAAAATTCATAAGCTTTTAAAGCATTTGGAGACCAAAGGTTATAAGAGTGCGCCAATGTTTATTGGTGTTGATGAAAAAGGAAGAGAGATCCTGTCATTTATTGAAGGAGAAGCTGGTCATTATCCTTTAAAAGAGTATATGTGGTCAAACAATACCTTAAAAGACATTGCGCTTATGCTGCGGCTCTATCATGATGCTGTAAGTGACTTTCCGTTATCACAAGAATGGAAACCAATGGATCAGACACCGGGCAAAATAGAGGTTATATGTCATAACGATTTTGCCATATACAACATCATTTTTAACCACAAAAAACCGGTCGGTATTATTGATTTTGATATGGCTGCTCCAGGGCCAAGACTTTGGGATATCGTCTATACTCTTTATACGTGCGTCCCTTTAAGTAGGCTTTATCATACGGAAACAGGTGAGGCGGTTTATTATAAATCTTCAACGGATGCCAAACGTATCAAACAAAGAGTGCAATTATTTTTTGAATCATATGGGATGGTGGACTTGAAAGAAGGGTTTTTAGAGATTGTCTTGTTACGCTTACAAGCTTTAAGGCAAACTATGCTTCAAAAAGCTAGTAAAGGCAATCTTGCTTTTCAACAGATGATTAATCGAGGAGAGCTGGACCATTATCAAAAAGATATCTACTTCATTCGTGAACACGGAAAAGAATGGATCTGAGATATAAATGAATGAAAAAGTGAAAGCGTTAAGCCTAAATGGTTTAGCGCTATTTTTGTTAATCAGGAATGGTTATTCAAACGATATTGCTAGAGGATATAATTATACAAATGTAAAGATGATCTTAAAGGATGGTCAACCATCTAGTTTATGGTTTAAGTTTTTTTACTGAATTTAAAGATAGTCCATTAAGTAGGTTAGAATTGGCGGTAATAATAGTAGGATAACTGCGCTGTTTATAAGTGTATTTGAGATTACTTTCGGAAGTCTTTTTATCCCTTTTCCCTTATACCATCCACTAAATTGCCACCTATTTCTGTAAAGAACGAAAATTAAAATAAGAATGGCGATATAGCCTAACCAAAAATACTTAGAGTCCGTACCAATCAATGTATAAATCGACTCTAGGAAGAATCCGCCCATAGCTCCAAGAAGCAAGAATATAGCAAGAATTCTTATAAGTTCTAATAAAACTTTTGCAGCCATTTCAATACCACTCTCCTCATAAATAAATCCTTTATCAGATATTACCATATATAACCAAGTGGGTGTTGAGTTGTTTTACGATAAAATTTAATTAAATTATATACCATTGGAGAAACTGTTCGAGAGGTGATTGGAATGAAAAGGAATACGATAAGAAAAGCATTTATCGTTATCGTTCTATTCTGTGTTTGGGGTAATATGCCGCTATACAGTGTTGAAGCAAGTATGTATAAAAGCCAGCAGGATGAAAATGTTATGTCGGTCCTTTGGTATCAACAGTCAGCGGAAGCTGATGCGTTATACAGGCAAGGATATGAACTGGCAAAACTTAGACTTGATCAAGCGTTACAACATAAGACAGATAAGGATAAAGCCATTATTTTGGACATTGATGAGACCGTATTAAATAATAGTCCTTTTTTAGCTCAAATAGTACAAAAGAACATTTCCTTTAATGAAGGTTGGGATGAGTGGGTGTCTCAAGCAAATGCCAAGCCACTACCCGGAGCATTAGAATTCCTTCAATATGCAGATATGAAAGGCATCACAATCTTTTATGTGACAAATAGGAAAAAGCACTTATACGAGGCTACCGAAAAGAACTTGAAGAAGGCTGGGTTCCCGCAAATAGATAATGGACATCTAATTTTACTGACAGACGAAGTGAGTAAAGAATCAAGAAGGCAAGCAATCGAAAAGAACCATGACGTTATTCTTCTCCTCGGTGATAATTTAATTGATTTCTCTAAGGAGTTTGACTCTTTAGATTCCCAAGAACGAAAAAGACAAGTTGAGTTAATGAAGAATAGGATAGGAAATAAGTTTATTCTTTTTCCGAATCCGATGTATGGAAATTGGGAGAAAGCATTAAATAAAGGAAAAGTACCAGGTATTGATCGAAAAACTTTACTAGATACAGATGGTTGAATGGAGGTCGGCACCGATTGCGGAGCCGGCCTTCTTATTTTTTATCGGCCAAATTTTTTCGGCAGCTTTTCAACGCTTATATCATGCTTATAGCAAGTCAAAAGGTCTGTGAAAGGCGGGTCAAAGGTGCTTTCATCCGGCTATGAAGCGGCTATGCACCCGCTATCCCGGGTCAAAGGCGTGTGAAAGGCTGGCCAAAGCCCCACTATGTCCTGGCTATGAAGCGACTATCCCCCGGCTATGAAGCGACTATCCCCCGGCTATCAGGCACCTATCCCACCTCTATCCTCACTCAAAGTTCCTGGATACATGTCATATCGCTTAAATTGCTCGATGCTATTGTTGTATACTAAAAGTAGAAGTAGAAGAGAGGTGTCCATTGATGAATATTTATTTTTCGAATGAAATTAGAAAAATAGACAGTAAAGCCGCGGCAGACGGGTTATCTATCTTTACTTTGATGGAAAATTCCGGGCAGGCTTTGTTCAGAGAAGTAACGAATCTAATCCATAAAGAAGATGAGATTGGTATACTCGCCGGGAATGGAAATAATGGAGGAGATGCGATTGTCCTTGCGAGACTGTTATTGAACTACGGATACAAGGCAAGGCTTATCTTACCGTTTGGACTGCCTAAGTCTGAAGTCGCTCAGCGACATTTTTCTTATTTTATTACTTGTGGATATCCATACACCCAAACAATTGAAAATGAATATGATGTTCTGGTAGATGGGCTTTTTGGAATTGGTTTCAAACCACCATTATCGGATGAAGCAGAGCGAGTGCTGGCCTATTGGAATCAATCCAAAGCATTGAAAATTGCGGTAGATATCCCATCCGGTGTAGAAGCAGATAGAGGAAATGTAATGACAGCTTTTAAAGCAGATTACACTTTATGCTTACATGGAATTAAACCTTCCGCTTTTTTAGTACCCTCGACTGACTATTACGGCACAGTTAAATCTCTTGATATTGGATTAATCCAGCAATCGGGCTGGAGAGTGTGGGAAGAGGATGATGTCAGAAAAACCTGGCCCGCTTTACCCAATAATCCGCACAAAGGGTCATTTGGAACCGGGTTGTTAATTGCTGGAAGTGGAGAGATGCCAGGATGTGCAATTTTGGCCGGACTCGGTGCTATGCGTTCCGGTATAGGGAAACTGACGATTGCAACTGATAAAAGTGTATCAACTATCATTTGTCAGAGGCTTCCTGAAGCAACCTATTGGTATCAACCGCTTCAACAATTAAAAGAGAATAAACAATTATCCAGTATGAAAGCTGCAGCAATTGGACCGGGCTTAGATCATGATAGTCATTTGGAGAATAAAGTACAGTTTTTGCTGGAGCAGTCAGATCTGCCTCTTATTCTAGACGCGGCAGCTCTCCAAAAAAGAGAGTATCCAAAGGGGCGACAGGCACCCATTATTCTGACACCGCATCCTGGTGAAATGGCACGAATAACGGGTTTATCTGCTAAGTGGATCAATGAAAACCGCATCACGGTAGCGCGTGACTATGCGATTGAACATGAGGTGACGGTCGTTTTAAAGGGAGTAAATACGGTCATTGCTTTTCCTGATGGAACTGGATATATCAATCAAACGGGTAATCGTGGACTCTCAAAAGGAGGCTCGGGTGATACATTGCTCGGCATCATTTTAGGGTTAATGTGCCAAGGTGGGCCAGCATCCTATTCTTCAGCAGTGGCGAATGCTGTTTTCCTACACGGGAAATCATCAGAATATTGGGCAAATGACCGTGAGCCGAGTGCAATGCTTGCAACCGACATTATGGAGGTTTGGCCCTATCTAATAAAAAAATTAAAACTTAAAAAATAGTTAATTAGGTATTAAGTTAGTAAAAAAGCGGGAATAGACAAATAACAACAGAGAAAGGAGCATAATGATGAATCGTGTCTATACATACACCCAAAAAGAGGAAATTGTAAACGCAATTACGCACGGCATTGGGGCAGCTTTATCCTTTGCAGCTCTCATTTTAATGATTACTTTTTCTGTAACGAATGGAGCTGAAGATAGACTATCGGTAGTTCTAATTTACGGAATATCGATGCTGATGCTTTTTACATTTTCGACTCTGACACATGCATTTCCTGAAGGAAAAGTCAAAATGGTTATGGAACTTTTTGATCATGCCTCCATCTATTTGTTTATTGCAGGGACATATACACCTTATGCAGTCATTGCAATTGGAGGTAAGACAGGGTATACATTATTGGCAATCATTTGGACTTTAGCAATAGCTGGAATTATTTTTAAAGCTCTTTTTCTAAGAAAATTTGTCGTTCTCTCTACTATGATTTATATCGTAATGGGTTGGTTGATTATTGTAGCTTGGGAGCCTTTGAAAATGGCGGTTCCACCAACTGGATTAATGATGCTGGTGTATGGCGGTTTATTATACACCGTAGGTAGCATCTTTTATGTATGGAGGGGGTTTCCTTATCACCATGCAATTTGGCATTTGATGGTATTGGTTGCTTCAATCCTCCACTTTTTATCCATCTTTTTGTATGTTTTGCCTATGTAAATCTAAATCATAAAAAATGTCGATTCAATACTCCAACAAAGGTTTGGAGTTTGAATCGACATTTTTTAATAGGTTCTGCGATTTTGTAAGAAGCGTAAAGTCATCTCACCTACTGCACGTGCACTTTGTGGATTTTGCCCTGTGATTACTCGCTCATTTTCTACCACATGTGAGGTGAAGGGAATAGCTGATTTTGTGAATTTTCCTGCTTTAGCGGATAACTCATTTTGAAGCTTAAACGGTATATTGTTCGCTGCAAACATAATCGTTTCTTCCATATTTGTATAACCGGTTACTGTTTTTCCTTCCAATAGATGAGTCCCATCTGATAATTCAACATTTAATAAAGCAGCAGGCCCGTGGCAAACAGCCGAAACGACCCCGCCATTTTCATAGATTTCAGCAGTCAGTTTTTGAATACTGGACTGGTTAGGGAAGTCCCACATCGTGCCATGCCCGCCTGCAAAATAGATACAGCTATATTCATCAGCCTTAACCTCATCAATCGAAATGGTTTTATCCAATCTACTGATAAAGTACGGATCCAAATAGTATTCCTTTGTCCTATTATCCAGCAAAACAGGGAGAAGGCTTTTTGGATCCAGAGGTACTTTGCCACCCATTGTACTGACAATATCAACCTCATACCCTGCAAGTTTTAGACAATCATAAAAATGTACAAGTTCACTTAACCATAAACCTGTTTTATTTTTTTCATTTTTCATATATCCATGGCTCGTAACAACTGCCAATATTTTCTTTTTGACCATCATAATTCCTCCCATCTATAAAGTGTAATTTTAACATAAATTGACTCACTTGACCTATTGTTAGGGGTTGTAAAAAAAGGAAGTGGTGAAAAGAGTTAATTAATCCGTTTAGTGAAAGCAGTATACCTAGTTTGTTAATAATGTTAAAATATTCCTAAAATAAGGAGGTGTGCCGAGGCTCGGTCTTTGTACCGGGATTGGCAAAGATGATGCGTATTGCGGATGGGTTAGAAATGTTGGAATTGGAAATGAAGCTTAATGGACGCTCTATGATGATTCACCCTGTAATCGTAAATGATAAGGACGATTGGACGTTAATTGATACGGGTATGCCCGGTTTAGCTGAAGATATCATCTCGTATGTTGAGCAAGCTGGAATATCTAAGAAACCACTTCGAGCTATCATTCTTACGCATCAGGACATAGACCATATTGGAGGTTTTCCAGGATTCTTAGATGCATTGGGGGAGGAATCATTCGATGTCTACGCTCATGAAGATGATCGAGATACAATTGATGGAAAAGTTGGCCTTTTAAAGTTCCCACCTGAGAATCTTACTGCAGAGTTAGCATCATTACCGGACGAAGTACGCATATCGTTCGAAAATGTCTTTATAAGGTCGTCCAAGCCAAATGTGAAGCAACTATTGGCGGATGGAATGAAACTTCCAATGGGAGGAGGGCTGTCGGTCATTCATACGCCGGGTCACACGCCAGGCCATGTTAGTCTGTATCATCATGCAAGTAAGACGTTGATAGCGAGTGATGCTTTAGTAATCCATAACGGTGAACTCCAACCTTCCTCACCGTATTCCACGGTAAACATGGAGCAGGCTCTTCAATCATTAGAGAAGTTTACACCTTTTGATATCGAGAATGTTGTCTGTTATCACGGCGGGCTAATGCGTGGAGATATTAATCAGAAAATCAAAGAATTAATTGCTCGTAATTAAGCCATTTCTTGGTGGTGTTTAGGCAGACCCACCAGAACGAAAAGAAAAATAAAGGTTTGTTTTCTCTCAGACGATGAAGAAGCGTTAGGAATGATATCCTGGCGCTTCTTTCATATATTCATGAGAGTATCAGGTTTCTCCGTGCAGGAGGAATTTTTGATAGGAACTACTCACACATAAACTGCAGGGAGCCTATCTTAAAATTATAGAGATAAAATTGAAACTATTATACTAAAAACCACGGCGAACTCCATCATTCATATCAGTATATTACAGTTTGTTTCTATCATTTTTAATAACCATAGTGGCATGAAGCTCCCTGGAATCAATAGCCTTTGCAATTTAAAGAGCCGTTATCTACGAAAAAGAACATAGGATATTGAGGCTAGCTTTCTAGGCATTAAATAATACCCATTTGATTTTTAGGTTAAGAGGAGCTTTAACGAAAGCGATTTCCCAAATTGCTTATTAAATTTCCAATAAGTGGTTGATTTTCTATTTGTTTGGATTTATAATCATGTTGAAAGCGGTTTCATTATGTATTATTTACATAACAATTGTACTTTTTAGGAAACCGGTTTCTCTGTAGTGGAGCTATTATCATATTTTTAGAGAATAGCATGGTAAAGGAGGTAGGAAAGGATAAGAATTTATAATAGCCATTTTGGATTCGGTGTACGGCAGACAAAACAATTATAAGGGGGTTTCATAAATGAAAAGTTTTAAAAAACTGGCTACGATCGGATTATCTACGGCATTGGTATTCTCATTAGCAGCATGTAAGGATGATGAAAAGACTTCTTCAAACGGTGGTAAAAGCGGAGAAAAAGTTACCTTGGATTTCTGGACATTTGGAGCTACGAATTATGAGGATCTTGCGAAGGAATATGAGAAGGAAAATCCAAACGTCAATATTAAAGTAAGAGCAGCTGAAACAGCAGATCACCATGATGCTTTATTCACCGCTTTATCTGCTGGAGGCGGAGCGCCTGATATCACGATGTTGGAAATTGACCAACTGGACCGTTTTAAAGGTGCACAGGATCGCTTTGAAAACTTATATGATCTTGGTGCAAAAGATATTCAGGATCAATACTTAGATTGGAAATGGAAAACAGGTGAGAATGATAGTGGAGATTTCTTGATTGGTCTGCCAACAGATATTGGACCGAAAGCCTTGTACTATCGTGCAGATTTATTTGAAGCTGCGGGTCTTCCAACAGATCCTGAGGAAGTAGCCACGCTGATTAATTCACCAAAAGCTTTTGAAGAAGCTGGTGTGAAAGTGAAGGAAAAAACAGGCAAAGTATTCATAGATAGTATTGAAATGGCATTCAGAGCTTACTTGGATGGTGCAGAGACAACATTCCTTAATTCTAAAGGGGAGTTATTGATTGAAGAGGATGGTAACGCCGTTAAAGAAGCTTATGATTATGCTGTGAAATTGAATGAAATGGGTATTGTCGGTAAATTTGAAATGTGGTCACCGGAGTGGGCAAATGCTGTAAATAAAGGTGAATTTGCTGCTGAATTAGGTGCTGGCTGGTTAAAAGGCTGGATGGAAGGGAATGCGCAAGAAGCTTCCGGTAAATGGAGAGTTGCGACATTGCCATCTGAATTTGCGGCAAACTGGGGTGGTTCATTCATCTCCATACCAAGCGAAACGAAAAATGCAAAAGAAGCATATAAATTTACTTCATGGTTAGTTTCTCCAGACAATCAACTGAAATCCTTCCAAGACAAGGGACTTTTCCCTTCCGCACAATCTGTATATGAAATGGACGCTTTCAAAACAAACGAAGATGCCTTCTTTGGCGGTCAAGCAACAGCACCGGTATTTGCTAAAGCAGCACAAGATATCAGTGGAGCTGTTTATAAAGGGGAAAAATACTTTCCAATCTATTCAGAAGTACTGAATGGCTTAAAGAACGTTCAAAATAAAGGAACGGATCCTGAAAAAGAATGGAAAGCTGCCGTTAAGCGCTCCAAAGGCTTATTGAGCAGGTAATTTTAATAAATTACTAATAAGGTGGGAATCGGCGTAATTTTCATGGAAACGCCGCTCCCATCTTTGATAAGAAAAGAGGTGTAGAAATGGATCCAGTGAAAGCGAATCCTAGTATGAACGAAATCAAAGTTAAAAAGAAGCGAGCTATGTCTGAGGCTAAAAAAGATATGTATTCCGCTTATTTATACATTGCTCCTTTCTTTATCATTTTTGCGATTATTGGTTTGTATCCGATGATTTTCAGTATTTATTTAGCGTTTCAAAAGTGGAATGGTCTCAGTCCCATGGTCTCAGTGGGGTTGGATAATTTTAAGGTTGTTTTAACAGACCCTCTATTTTGGAAGGCTGTTTACAATACGATTGTTATGGGCATTATGGGCACGGCTCCGCAAATTGTGTTTGGAATCATTTTTGCTTATCTGTTAAATCTTGCCTTCCTAAGATTTAAAAACTTCTTCAGAGTCACTATTTTTATGCCCTATATTACATCAATGGTTGCGGTAGCCCTGATTTTCAGTGTGCTGTTCAGTAATCATGAATCCTCCTTAGCCAATTATGTTCTTAGTTTAGCAGGTCTTGATCCAGTAAGCTGGGCAAGTTCAGAATGGGGAACGAAAATTGCGATATCCATTATGGTCTTTTGGCGATGGGTTGGCTATAATACGATCATTTACCTAGCAGGAATTCAGAGTATTCCCAATGAATTGTATGAAGCCGCCACGATTGATGGAGCAAATAAAACGCAACAGTTTCGTTACATAACGGTTCCATTGTTAAAACCATTTATTATACTGACGGTCTTTACTTCTACCGTTGGAGCTTTGCAGCTGTTTTCCGAGCCTACTATCTTTATGGGAACAGGTGCCTTTACAAGAGATGAAGCTATGACGATTGTTATGTACCTGTATCGTGATGCTTTCAGATTGCAATCCTTTGGCACTGCTTCTGCAACAGCTATTATTTTGCTGGTATTAATCTCAGTGATTGCAGCAATCAATGTATACGTAACTTCTGGAGTTGGAAGAAAAAGGAGGGGTGGGCAATGACTAAAAATAAAAAAGTAAGGAAATTTTCCATAAGCAAACTATTAGTTTATGGCTTACTGGGCATCTCCTCCTTATTATCCTTGTTCCCGTTTTATTGGATGTTTGTAATGGCGACTAGTCCAAGCTCGGCCTTTAACTCGATTCCTCCCACCCTTACACCGGGGAATATGTTAGTTGAAAATTTTAAAAAGGTATTAAATCAAATTGATTTCTTCGGTTCAATGTGGAACTCTTTTGTCATTTGTGCCATCGTAACCATCGTTGTACTATTCATTAGTTCATTGGCCGGTTTTGCATTTGCAAAGTTTACGTTCCGGGGAAAAAATGTACTATTTGTCGCAATTTTGCTAACGATGATTATTCCGCCGCAACTGGGTTTAATCCCACAATATTTCCTTATATCAAAGGCTGGCATGCTTGATACCTTACCAGGTGTAATGGTGCTTTTCTTTTTAAATCCTTTGGGAATATTCCTCATGAGGCAATATATTAGTAAATCGGTTCCTGATGAGCTTATTGAAGCAGCAAAATTAGATGGCTGTTCTAATTTTAGAATTTATCGCAGTATCATCGTGCCGATTACGCTTCCTGCATTTGCAACATTGGGTATTATTGTGTTCACGGCAGTATGGGGTGAGTTCTTATGGCAGTTCACTGTATTAAGGGATCCTGAAAACTATACCATTCAGGTAGCATTGGCCCAATTAAGCAATACACATAATGTGGACTTTGGAATGATTATGTCAGGAGTATTTTGGGCAACAGTTCCTCTGTTACTAGTATTCTTATTCTTTAATAAATTATTTATTTCTAGTATTACGGAAGGCTCTGTTAAATAAACAATCGCTATTAAAACTCCTATTACTCTAATTGGATAATACTATATGACTCGGATTTAGAAGGGATTTACATGAATTTAACCATTAAAGATATAGCGCAAATGGCCAATGTTTCTCAGGGTACCGTTTCAAAGGTCCTTAATAATTACGAGGGAATAAGTGAAAAAACGAAGAAAAAGGTTATGGATATCATTAACCAAAATGGTTACGAGCCCAATTTTTCCGCTAGATCCCTAGCAACGAAAAAATCAAATCTAATTGGGTTAATTTATGCAGGAAGAATTAACGTAGATATGACCCATCCTTATTTCAATGAGGTTATCTCTTCATTCAAAAAAAATATAGGTTTACTAGGATACGATATTTTAATGTTTTCAAACGAAAACTTTCAATCGGATAATGGTAGTTATTTGGCAAGATGCCGGCATTTTAATGTGGATGGCTGTTTAATTATTGCGGGTGAAGAAGTAGAGGAATCCACCTACGCTTTAGCCTTAGACGGTCTACCATGTATTGGAATCGATATTGAATTAAAAGGACCTAAAGCAAGTTACATTATGACGGATAATTTAGGGTTGTCGAGAAAAGTAGTGGAGTATCTCTATCTTAATGCCATTAAAAAAATCGGTTTTATTGGCGGCAAATTTGATTCTCCTGTTTCGATCTTTCGCAAACAAGGTTTCCTGGAAGCGCTGAATCAATTTGGTCTAGAGATTCGTGAGGACTGGATTCAGTACGGTGATTTTCACGAGGAAAGCGGGTATGTGGCAATGAAGCAAATACTTCAATCTAAAACCTTACCTGAGGCTATTTTTGCGACATCAGATATGATGGCACTTGGAGCATTGCAAGCGATTAAAGAAGCAGGCTTAAACTGTCCGGAGGATATCCGGTTAATTGGCTGTGATGATATTGCAGCTTGCCGTTATAGTCATCCAAAATTAACAACGGTGAAACAGGATAAAGAGAAATTTGGTAAATTATCTGCCTATATGCTCGATGATTTAATTAATGACAGATCCCAATTAAAACCAGTATTTATTGACTCAGAATTAATTATTCGGGAATCATGTTGAAACAATTCTCCCGTATTCTGAGCTTCCCAGGTACAGGTATAAACAAGAATCTATTTTAAATAAAACAAAAGATGTCTATTTAAGATTATTTGATTTAAATACGATAAAACGGAAGAAGCAGCTTATTTGTAAAAAATGGGTGACTGGAGGTTTTGTGGTGAATTACTACGTGGTACTTGATGTTGGAGGTTCTGCCATTAAATATGCTCTTATGGACGAAACGGGTTGCTTTATTGAAAAATCCTCCCTTCCTACTCCTAAAAAGAGTCTCACCAAATTTATGGATACGGTCGATTCAATCGTTAAAGAGTTTGATAAAAAGTATCAGTTAAAAGGTCTGGCTGTGAGTATGCCGGGTGCTGTGAATATTGAAACAGGAATGATTGAGGGGATTACAGCTCTTCCTTATATTCATGGTCCCAATATGAAAGACCTTCTTCAGGAACGCACAGAGTTACCGGTTGAATTGGAAAATGATGCAAATTGTGCTGGACTGGCAGAAGGCTGGATTGGTGCGGCAAAGGATGTAAAGGATTATCTTTGTATTGTAATTGGTACCGGAGTTGGCGGTGCAGTGGTCCTTGATAAGAAGATTAGGCATGGAAAAAATGGGTTTGCCGGAGAATTTGGCTATATGATGATGGAGAACTATCTGGGAACTCAACCAGCGGAAACCTATAGTACGTTGGCAGCCGTTGGCGGATTGATTAAGCAGGTGGCTAAACGGAAAAGCATGGACCCCGATGTTCTTAACGGTAAAATGATATTTGAGCTTGCAGAAAATGGAGATACGGAAGTACAGAACGAGATTGATAAATTTATGCGGCGGCTTGCTGTGGGCATCTATAATTTACAATTTATTCTTGATCCGGAGAAGATTTTGATTGGTGGTGCAATTAGTCATCGTGAGGGGTTTATCGATAAGATTAATGAAACATTAAACGAAATGAAATATGACACAGAGGGATTAACAGTCAAAGTCGAAAGATGTCAGTTTGGAAATGACTCTAATCTAATCGGTGCTTTGTACCATTTTTTACAGCGGCAGAAGGACTCCATTCTGGTTTGAAGCTAGATTGCGAGAGTGTCTCAGTGACTTTGTAATAAAAGAAATGAGGCAACATTTGACGGAAGGGAGACTAAAACAATTATGTATAAAACAGTAAAACCATTTCCGACAGACTTTTTATGGGGAGCGGCTTCCGCTGCCTATCAAATTGAAGGGGCATGGGATATAGACGGGAAAGGGATTAGTAATTGGGACCAGTTTGTACGTATTCCAGGTAAGACCTATAAAGGGACGACGGGAGATGTGGCAGTAGACCACTATCATCGTTATAAGGAAGATGTCCGTTTAATGGCAGAAATGGGGTTAAAGGCTTACCGCTTTTCTGTATCATGGCCGCGTATTTTTCCGAACGGAAGAGGTGAGATCAACGAGCAGGGCCTCGCTTTTTATGATGATTTGATTAATGAGCTGCGTAAATATCAAATTGAGCCTATCTTAACCTTGTACCATTGGGATTTGCCGCAGGCACTGCAGGACGAATATGGCGGTTGGGAGTCCCGAAGAATCATTGAGGACTTTACGAATTATAGCGTGGAATGTTTTAAACGCTTTGGAGACCGTGTGAAGTACTGGGTCAGCTTAAATGAACAAAATATTTTTACAAGCCATGGATATGAAAAAGGATCGCATCCGCCGGGTGTAAAAGATAAGAAGCTGTTCTATCAGGTGAATCATCACGCAAATCTGGCCAATGCCAGTGTCATCAAAGCGTTCCGTCACTATGTTCCGGATGGTCAGATTGGTCCGAGCTTTGCTTATGGACCAGCTTACCCGGCTTCTTCAAAGCCAGAAGATATTTTGGCTGCAGAGAATGCTGAGGAGCTGAACAGCCATTGGTGGATGGATATCTATACTTGGGGGAAATACCCGAAGGCTGCGTGGAACTATTTAGCGGAAGAAGGTCTAGCACCGGAAGTGGAAGAAGGTGACTTTGCTTTATTACGAGAAGGCAAACCAGACTTTATGGGCTTAAACTATTATCAAAGCACGACATTTGAGATGAACCCATTAGAAGACGGGGTGGGTGCCGGGGAAATGAATACGACGGGTATCAAAGGTACATCAAAGGATTCTGGAATTCCAGGACTATACAAAACTACGAAGAATCCCAACCTGGAACGGACGAATTGGGATTGGAATATTGATCCGCAAGGACTGAGAACTGCGCTACGCCGAATCACAAACCGATATGATTTGCCGGTATTGATAAGTGAAAATGGACTCGGTGCATTTGATAAGGTAGAGGACCATGACCAAATCCATGATGATTACCGGATTGAGTACCTTCAGGCTCATGTGAAAGCAATTCAAGACGCCATTTCCGATGGTGCCGAAGTGATTGGCTATTGTGTCTGGTCCTTCACGGATCTGTTAAGCTGGCTAAATGGTTTCCAAAAACGCTACGGATTCGTATATGTCAATCAGCACGAAGAAGGAACCCATGACCTGCGCCGTATTAAAAAGGATAGCTTCTATTGGTACAAGCAAGTCATTGAATCGAATGGAATTTAGGAAAGCGAAGCATTATCTTCGCTTTCTTTTTTTGCAATCAAATTTGTCTTGTTGCTGTAGGATTAAAACATCTTTGGCAAATCGAAAGGATCTGTTTCCATCTGGTAGGCTGCAGGTGTATTGGGTTGATATTTTGGGCCTAATTAAAACACCGATATATGAATTACAGAAGTGAAAAGATAGAATATCCATTTTTTAGCAACAGTTTGAAGGCTATATCAACGAAAACCATCACTTTGAGTTTTATCTTTTCCCATATTCAGATTGTGTACAAATTAAAACGATGAATATTACGAAGCGTAAATTTCTTAAGTAGTGGGAATTGAAAAAATGGAGGGACAACAATATTATTAAATTATTAGGTCCATCAAGTGCAAGTAGATATGTCATATTAAACTAATAAACAAAAAAGCAATCATTTTCATTATATTGATAACAATTTTTATTGTTTCTATAGAATGGCTTAAAAATAATAAAGTCATGGTCCGAAAGTGAGCAATCTAAGAATGATGGTATGATAATGAGGTAGAAAGGTGGATTGTTATGAAAATTATCGTTTTTGGGGCAACAGGTGGTGTAGGTCAATCTGTTGTGCGTCAAGGAATTGAGGCTGGTTTTGAAGTAACGGCCTTTGTACGTACTCCATCAAAGCTAGACTTTTCACATGAAAATTTAAAGATTATACAAGGAAATGCCTTTAATCAAGGGGAAGTCTCAGAAGCGATTGCGGGTCAGGATGCTGTCGTATCATGTTTAGGTTCAAGCCAAGGAATGAAAAAGTCGACTGAGCTTCAAGAGATGATTAAAAATATTGTTACTGGTATGAAGGAGCATAATGTAGAACGAATTATCTACACTGCATCTGCAGGAGTCCATAAAGAATTATCGGGGTTAAGTGGAAAATTAGTTATGAGAATGCTCAAGAATCCTCTAATAGATCACCGAGCTGCAGTTGATTGCATTCAAGCAAGTGGACTCAACTATACAATTGTGAGACCGATGGGGCTAACAGATCATCCTTTTACAGGGAAGTACAGAGAATCTACAACAAGTGTACCAGAGAAATCAAGGTCAATCCCACGTGCTGACGTAGCCCATTTTATCGTAAAAGCATTACGAGATAGAAGTTATGATCATACATCAATTGGAATTTCTACTTGAGTAGTTACATAACGCGCACTTTTTAATAGTAGAATGATGGTTGAATTAAGGTATTTTCAAAACAGCAGTAGTTTTATTAAGTCTCTAAAAAAGGCGTCTATTAAAAAACGCATTTAGTAGATGAATCCTGCTTAGCTATAAGTAGTTGTTTTATGCCTTCTATCACATATCCTAGCGGAAATAGTTACATGTTGAACATGGGTAGTACCATTTTGAACAGTAATGATAAACTAAATAGGCATTTATTAGTAAATGTTCTAAAAGCATTTAAGGAGCAGTCATCTTAACAATTAGTTTGATGACTGCTCTTTTTTCTTAGAACGTTCAAACAAAGTGGTTAGAAGTATTGGTTAAGCTTGCGGAAATTTTACAATATGACTATATATTGTAAACATATCTCCAGATCCCATACTCCCAAGACAAAGATGAGATTCATTTAATCCTGTATTTTCCAAGTTTCGCATATTCCATTTGAGTAGTCCCCTCCCTCATAATACGTATTTAGTACATTGATAGCTACACATGAACCTCAAGGCAAGTTATAAACGATTATGGTGGCTATTCAAAGTTTTATATTGAATATGCTTATTTTTAATCCCTAAACTTCTACAGTAACTGGCCGTTAGCCTGAGTAAAGAAATAGGACTTTTTGTAGTTATAGGTAACTTTTGAAAAGTCGAATGGCTGACCGTTTGTTAAATGGAAAATACTTTCGATACAGAACTTAGGATCGTTGGTTTCTAACCCTAAAAGCTCTGCTTCTTCTCCGTCTAATATACCCGCATGAAGGAACAAATCCGTATATCCAATTTTCAGTCCGAGCCCTTCACGAATATAATTAAATATTGATTCGGAAACAATTTCTTTATTTAAATAACTAATAATCTCTTTATTAAAATAAGAGTGCTCAATACATAACGTCTCTCCGTTAATGTAGCGAATTCGTTTGACATGATAGACATCATTATCTGGTCCGATGTTTAAGTTATCCATCATCTCTTGTGTCGGTTTTACAACTTCTAATTTAATAACCTTCGTTGTTAATTGAGAATCCTCGAGGTCTTTTTTAAACCCTTGGTTGGTAAGTAGGTTGATATAACCCTTCCTTTTATGCCGTCTTACAAAGATGCCGCTGCCACGGACTTGAAAAACTACCCCCTTTTTTTCTAGGAGATCTAAAGATTTTATAATCGTACTCTTGCTCACTCCATGCTGTTTTATTAATGCTTCCAGAACCGGTAGCTTATGACCTTGCTGGAGATTATGATCCTCAATATATTTTTCTATTTCATTCGCAATCTGTTGGTATTTTAACATTCTTGTATCCTCTAATTGTTTTTTTTTGTTTACGCCAATTATAGCATAATGAAAATACATATATTATCTTTAAATTAAAATTATACCGTTATTGCCAAATTATACATGTACAATTATAATGAAACCGTAAACAATTTTTCTTGGAAGTATAAATTAAGGAGGACAGAATATGTCAGCAAAAGTGAGGGATTATCCGCAACTGGCGAAAGACATTTTGGCAGCTGTGGGTGGGGAAGATAATATCGTTGGTGTAACACGTTGTGCAACAAGATTGCGTTTAGTATTAAAAAGGTCCAATCCAAAAGCAAAAGATGAGGTTGCCTCATTACCAGGGGTCATTACCGTTGTTGAAAACAATGGTCAATTTCAAATAGTCATTGGGCAGCATGTCGGCGATGTCTACGAGGAATTTATCAATCTTGTAAACATTGAAACTACTAATGAGGAAAATGGAAATAAGGGAACAATTTTAAATCGTATTATTGCAACCATGTCAGCTGTGTTCGCTCCTTTTATCTATGTCTTAGCAGCAGCGGGTATTTTGCAGGGTGTATTGATTATTATCAATCTATTTTTTGACGGCTTCGCCAATACAGGCACATATCAAGTGTTAAGCTTTATGTCTTGGGCGCCGTTTACTTTTCTACCAATATTTATCGCTATTACTGCCTCGAAACATTTTAAGACAAATACGTTTATAGCGGTTGCCAGTGTTGCCGCACTAGTCAGTCCAACATGGGCCGAGATGGCTGCGCAAATTGCAGATGGAAAGTCGATTACATTTTTAGGTATTGCTTTATCGGAAACTACTTATACATCGTCTGTGCTTCCGCCATTGTTTTTAGTCTGGATAATGTCATATCTTGAAAAATTTCTAAACAAACGTATGAATGATGTGATTAAACCATTATTTGTGCCACTAATCTGTATGGTCGTTATGGTACCGTTAACGATTCTCTTAATCGGTCCGCTTACAACTCTAGGGGCAAACGGAATTGCAAACGGATATAATTTCTTAGCAGAACATGTTCCAGTACTGGCAGGAGCAATTATTGGAGGCTTCTGGCAGGTAATTGTTATTTTTGGAGTCCATTGGGGAGTTACACCAATGGTTATGGCAAACTTTGATTTATATGGCCGCGATTCCTTTCAAGCCTATCAAACCATAGCTGTTATCGCGCAAGTTGGTGCAGTTCTTGGGGTCTATCTAAAAGCGAAGAGCCAAGAGGTTAAAAAAGTCAGTATTTCGGCTGGAATTACCGGAATTTTCGGGATTACTGAGCCTGCAATTTATGGTGTTACCTTAAGATTCAAGAAACCGTTTATATTTGGATGTATTTCCGGCGCAATCGGGGCCATCGTTGCAAGCTTTTTTAAACCATATTACTTTGCTTATGCAGGGCTGCCGGGTCCGTTAACGATTGTAAACGGAATTAATGAAAAATTCCCAACATCTATCTGGGGAATATTAATCGGCGTAGCGATTGCGATTATTCTTCCTATTATATTGATTCAAATTTTTGGCTATGGCGATGATACAGCCAAACAAGCAGACGGTGGGAATAAATCTGTTGAACAAAACGGTGCCATGAGCCAGCCTGATTTAAATGAAGAAGTTATCTATTCACCGCTTAGCGGAACAGTAATTCCATTATCAGAGGTACCAGATCCGGTATTCAGTTCTGGTGCGATGGGTGAAGGAATTGCAATTGAGCCATCTGATAACAAATTATATGGCCCGTTTGACGGAACGGTTGTGATGGTAGCGCCGACTAATCACGCTATTGGGCTCCGTTCGGAGACTGGTGTTGAAGTGCTCGTTCATATTGGTCTGGATACCGTCAAACTAGAAGGAACGCCATTTGATTTGAAAGTGAAGGAAGGAGATAAATTTCATCAGAATGATATTTTAATGGAGTTTAATAAGGAATTGATAGAAAGTCATGGTCTAAAAACAATTACACCGGTCATCATTACAAACACACAATCATTCCAAAAAATTATCAGTGAAAATAATCAAACACTACTATCATCAAATCAGAAATTATTCACAGTTGTAAAATAGGAGGAAATTGAAATGGATAAATTACCAAAAGGTTTTCTATGGGGTGGCGCTTTAGCTGCCCACCAATTTGAAGGTGGCTGGAATGAGGGAGGCAAGGGGCCAAGTGTAGTTGATGTCATGACTGCCGGAGCTCACGGCGTTCCTAGAAAAATTACAGATACCATTGAGGAAAACGGATTTTACCCGAACCATGAAGCGATTGATTTTTACCATCATTATAAGGAAGATATAGCGTTGTTTGCAGAAATGGGATTGAAATGTTTACGGACGTCGATTGGATGGAGTCGTATTTTCCCGAATGGAGATGAAGCTGAACCAAATGAAGCGGGTCTTCAATTCTATGATAATGTATTTGATGAATTGCTGAAATATGGTATTCAGCCAGTAATCACTTTATCTCATTTTGAAATGCCTTTGCATCTGGCCAGAGAATATGGAGGTTTCCGCAATCGTGCAGTAGTAGATTATTTTGTGAAATTTGCAGAAACGTGCTTCAGGCGCTACAAGGATAAAGTGAACTATTGGATGACGTTTAATGAAATCAATAACCAAATGGATGTAAACAATCCGCTTTTCTTATGGACCAACTCAGGTGTGATGCTGAAGGAAGGCGAGAATGCCAAAGAGGTTATGTATCAAACTGCGCATCATGAGTTAGTGGCAAGTGCCTTGGCGGTTGCGAAAGGGAAGGAAATTAATCCTGAGTTCCAGATTGGTGCGATGGTATCGCATGTACCGATTTATCCTTATTCCTGCAATCCTGAAGATATTATGCTTGCGGAAGAAGAAATGCGCCAGCGTTATTTCTTCCCGGATGTACAGGTTCGTGGCTATTATCCTGCTTATGCGATGAAAGAATTTGAACGTGAAGGTTACGATATCAAAATGGAAGATGGAGATGAAGAAATTCTCCGTAATGGTATCGTTGATTACCTTGGATTCAGCTACTATATGTCCACAACTGTAAAAAGTGATGTTAAAAAGGATAATATAGGGGATATAGTGAATGGCGGTTTGCAGAATGGTGTGGAGAATCCTTATATCAAAGAAAGTGACTGGGGCTGGGCTATTGACCCGACAGGATTGCGTTATACTTTAAACCGTTTATACGACCGTTATCAAATTCCTTTGTTTATCGTAGAAAACGGTTTTGGTGCAGTAGATGTAATGGAAGAGGACGGTTCCGTTCATGATGCTGCAAGAATTGAGTATTTAAGATCGCATATTGAGGCTTTAGAAAAAGCGGTTGCCTATGATGGTGTGGATTTAATAGGATATACACCATGGGGCATCATTGACATCGTATCCTTCACAACTGGTGAAATGAAAAAGCGTTATGGCATGATCTATGTTGACCGTGATAACGAAGGAAGAGGAACAATGAAGCGCTTTAAGAAGGATTCATTTGATTGGTACAAAAAGGTGATTGAAACCAATGGTGGAGTTCTATAAATAAGATGGATGTAGGTTGCTCAATTAACTGAATAATGGATTGAATCAATGTATGGTATACCTTAAAGTATTTGATATAAGTTAATACTATTAGACTGAATGATTACTTAAAAAACCTGTATAAATAATACCTATTTATACAGGTTTTTAATTGAAAATCGTTGGGTAAACTGGCATTCAATATATTGCTTCTTACAGAATTATAGATTCTCTTAACTATGTAAGAGCTTGTAAACCATAGCTATATAGAATGGTATTCCACAGGAGGCAATGTAATGATTAAATTAGTGTTGACGGACATGGATGGTACATTTTTGAATAATAGCGGTGACTTTAACAGGGAATTGTACAAGGATGTAAAAAAGATTATGAAAGAAAAAGGTGTTGTTTTTGCTCCTGTCACCGGTAAGCAATGCGAACGGGTAGAAGAGTTATTTGGCGAGGATGCAGATGATTTATGGATTCTGGGGGACAGTGCTACTCGGATCAAGCATAATGGGGTATTTGTTTATGAATCACTGTTAAGCAATAAATTGGGACAGGAAATCATTCGTTTACTTGAAGAAATAAGCCTGGACCATACCATTATTGCATGTACGAGATCCGGTGCATTTATAAAAGATCATTTATCTCCTGAAGAAGCAGCAATCGTCAGGAGGTCTTATGCACAAGTAAGGCATGTATCTGATTTTAAAGAAGTAACAGAGGATTTTGTTAAGATAACCATTCATGATCCGGCACTCAAAAGTTTTGAAACCAGGGAAAAATTATCCCGATTTTTTGAGTCGGCATATATTATCGCTTCTGAAGAAGCTTGGATTGATATTGCCAATACGAATGTACATAAGGGTACGACCGTTAAACATCTGCAACAAATTTTGAATATTACTCCGGAAGAAACGATGGCTTTCGGAGACGGGTACAATGATATAGAGCTCATGACTCGCAGCACCTACAGCTTTGCAGTACGAAATGCGGTTGATAAATTAAAGGATGCAGCCAATTTTATAACGCGATCCAATGAAGAAGACGCTGTTATGAAAACAATCATACATCTTTTATCATTACAGGAAAATAAGCATTAAGAATATTGAGGGAGCCATTATCGGCAAACGGTTTAAAAACTTAACTAATCGGCACTTTTGCGGATTTTTTTATAAAAAACAAATAGGGAGAATTACATTGAATATTTTTTATAGAGAAGATACGATCACAGATTTTCTTGTTAATTGTTTTAAGGATTCAGAGGAATTTTTAATTCAATTTTTATATGAATCTGGTATTCAGACAGATCAAAATACTGTCTTCGATATTGATACACGTGTTGGCATAGGGGAGAGAATTGGTACACCTGACATTGTGATTCGAGCACTAAGCAATAATCGAAACTTATTATTATAGAAAATAAGATGGGTGCTTCTGAGGGGGTTGAACAGACCAAACGTTATGAATCTTTGGAAGCAAGAACTCGAATAGCCAAAAGGTATAATGTTCCTTTTGGTCAAATGGAATTCCACTATATCTTTTTAGCCTTGGATTCAACTGTTAAGCCTAAAAGTTCACAATTTGCCTTTTTAAATTACGATATTTTTTTAGGCAGAGAATGGCCCCTAAAAGAGGAGAAGCTACAATTCTTATTTAAAGAATTTCAACAGAAACTCGAACAATTTTATGAGCCTATAATTAAACCGTTTGAAAGCCTTGAGGCAAAAAGTTTTATTTGATGCCTTTTATTTGAATAATGAACTACTTTTAGACTGGGGAGAAGCAGCTGGGGCAGGACGCAGCAACTTTATTTTTTTAGTTTCAAAGTCAGATTGGACAAGCAGCAAGTCATTTAAAGAAGCAGAACATTGTATAGATGATGTGATTAGTGAAATGAAAACAGAGAATTTAATTAAATAGCTTTAAAGTTCTAAGGTATTGCAAATATAATGAAATGAAAATGCGGCGAGGCCTGCTTTGGGATACGAGAGGGTGAACCGTATCATAAGTAAATGAGATTTTCCTCCTATGAATAGTTGTAAAAAAGATGAGACCTATCTAAACAGGATAAATCTCATCTATTTTTCTATAAAGGTTAAAAAGATCCAAACATTTCGTAGTAAAAAATGGATGAAGTTTTATAAGAACGAAATATCAAGTGATCATAAATTAAAAAAACTTTATCTATCTTAGATATAATAAATTGCAATCATTAAGGTTAATGCAAATAAAACAATGTTCATAGTGATCTCCCGATATTCCTTACGTATTACATGAAATAAGGCTCCAAGTAGTACGGTTGTTGCAAGTCCAAAAGCAGCAATCGGTGTTAATATAGGTACAATATTTAGCGCTTGTGGGAGGATAATGCCAAGGGCCCCTAATAATTCTGCTACCCCAATAAAGATGACCAACTGTTTTGGAACCTCATTTACCCATCCCCAGGATTTTCTGGCTTTTTCATATTGAATGGCTTTTAACCACCCTGAGTAGATAAATACCAGTGCAACTAGACATTGAATGATCGATATTAGCATATTCATTGAACAATACTAACCTCCTAAGTTCATATTTTATACCCTCTAAATGTATAATAGCTGAGAATAACCAAGTTAAGGAAGTAGGCACTTTATTTAAACATAGTAAATAAAAAGTAACCTTACGCAATAAAAGGGAGATGGGCGTTTAAATGAAACAATATTGTAAATTTGAATCTGCACTAGAAATTTTAATTGGTAAATGGAAACCAGTCATTCTTCTTCAGCTTATATCGAATGGAACAATGAGATTTGGTGAACTTCAAAAGGCAATACCAAACATAAATAAAAAGATGTTAACCCAACAATTACGAGAACTTGAGTATAACGATATTGTGCATCGCAAAGTTTATAATCAAATTCCACCAAAAGTTGAATATTCGATTTCAGAATATGGGAAAAGTTTAAGTACGGTATTACAGGCGATGAATGATTGGGGAGAGATACATATGGAGCACATGAATGTGCTGTACGGAGAAAAGGGTTAGTCCGAGAATGATTAACTAACCATTACCCTGGGCATGTAAACGTATTTTACAAGACTAAGAGAGATGATTCTTAGTTAGTTGATAATGATCGACCTAAGTTAAAAATGGATCGATAATAGCCAATAGTGAACCGATATTACAGCAGTTCGAACTGATTTTGGTCTGTATTCCTTACGAGTTAGAATTGATATCAGAATCTCATTTAGATACATCGCGGAGAACCGTATCATAAATTAATGTTTTTGAAGCTCTCCTATCCTATTAATCTAAAAAAGATGCTCTCAGTTATGAGGACATCTTATTTTTATGAGGAGTTTCACCAATTGTTTTTTCAATAAAATCTGACATAAAGTATTACTAAATTACATAGAAAACGAATAATTGCCAAAAATTTAAAGGTTGATTAATACAAGTGTATAAATCAGTCTTTTTTTAATGAAAAACCAAGAATAGTATAAATGACTTAGAAATTAATGGGAAGATTTTGTAGTATTATCGCTTAAATTTGATGCTCTTCGAGAATTAATTTGTTCGTTATATGAGTAAAATTGTATGTATATATTTGTTGATAATGAAATTTAGCATTATTAAATTAAGAAAGGAACAAAATTTATCCTAATCTGAATTCGGAGAGAAGATTTATTTCTATGCTATATAAGCATAAAAAGCTCATGAACGACTTAAATGGTGTGAGAGGAGAAAGCCTCAATAGAAAGAGGTCAGATTGTTTATTTATTTTTATAAAGTTTTAGATGCTGTCATCCTACTCAAGTGCAAAAAATAAAGATAAAAAATATTGTAAGATTTTACAATATGGCATATCATTAAGTCCAAGTTCTTTATTGAGAACAAAAAAATGACTGGGTCTAGGTAAACAATTAGTTTAATTGGGAGGTGGATTAATGGCAAGAAAGAGATTAAATATGATTCAATTTTCCCGAGCGTTCGTACCTATTGTGGTAATGCTATTTCACTTATCTTTATCCATGCATGAATACTATGATTTTAATTTGCTTGGATTATACCAACTTCCTATGTCGGGTGGGGTGAGTTACTTCTTTGCACTCTCGGGTTTTATGATGTATTACGTTTACCAACACAATTTTGGCCAACCGAAACAATTGAAGAATTACTTTATTAATCGGTTTATACGAATATATCCGCTTTATTGGATTTTAACGATGTTTTTGCTACCTTTTTTACTTTTGTATCCATGGTATGGAGCAGGACATGAAACGAAGCTTGGTACAATCATTTCATCTTTTTTGCTCAGTCCAAATCCAAGTGACGATCCTCCAATTCTAATTGCTGCCTGGTCATTGAAATTTACGATTCTTTTTTATTTAATGTTTTCTCTTTCATTCATGCCTAAGCCTAGGTTAGGAAAAGCCATTTTAGCCATTTGGGGAGGAATGTGTGTCGCCGTTTTCCTTGGTTACATTCCGGTTACCAATTTTATTACTGGATTTATCTTTAACGAGATTAATCTTATCCTGCTTGGAGGGATGTGTGCCGCATATTTTGTAACGCATGTTAGGATCAATTGGTTCTTATCGCTTTTGTTCACGATAACAGGCATACTGGGATTTCCTTTTATGTGGCGAAACTCATTGAATCCAATTTACGATATCAACTTTGATCTTGGGACTGGCTTTATGTCCATTCTTCTTATTATAGGGATTGCATCAATAGATCTTAAGAAGGATATACGTATTCCAAGATACTTGAACTATTTAGGAAATGCAACTTTTTCAATCTATTTATCACATAATATGCCATTGGATTTTTTTAATGAAATGTTTAGCAGGTATTATGTTTACCAAGCTTTTGGGGGATGGGTTTTAAGCGTAATTCTCTTTATCATTATGGTCAGTATCGGATGTCTCGTGCATTCTCATCTTGAGAAACCATTAATTAACATGCTTAAGAAGCTTCTGCTGGGTAGGAGAATCAGAATCAAAGGAATCAAAACAGTTGTCGTTAAGTATTAAAGTTGCAATGGATAAGAGCTATTCAAATACAGGTCATTTTCTAGATAGGGCTCAATACTAAATTTTGGGGTGAGAACTTGAGGGTATTAATTACTGGTGGCTATGGATTTATTGGTTCTTTTGTTGGTGAGATGTTTACTATGGAAGGACATGAGGTGCACATTATAGATAACTTATCTTCAGGCAATAGTGAAAATGTAAAATTCAATCATGTATTCTACCAAGTTAATGCAGAAGACCCAAAGTGTGAGGAAATTTTTAAAAAGTTTAAGTTTGATGTTGTGATTCATTTGGCTGCACAGGTAAATGTGGCGGTATCGATGGATGACCCCTATATTGATTCAAAATACAATGTACTCGGTATTTCAAACATGCTCAATCTTGCAAAAAAATATGGAGCAAATAAAGTTGTTTTTTCCTCATCAGCTGCGGTATACGGATTGAATGAAGAAATACCATTAAAGGAAAATTCACAATGTGATCCAGTATCTCCTTACGGAATGAATAAATGGGTGGGCGAAATGTATTGCGAAAAGTGGAATGAAATCTTTGGCCTTGATACCCTTTGTTATCGGTTTTCAAATGTATATGGTCCAAGACAGGGAACAATTGGCGAGGGTGGAGTTGTCTCGATTTTTATCCAAAGGGCTGCTCAAGGAAAAGATTTAACTATCTACGGTGATGGGGAGCAAACAAGGGACTTTATCTATGTGCAAGATGTAGCAGAAGCCATTTACAGGGGAGTTGAAAAAGACCTATCAGGGATCTACAACCTATCAACGAATACTGGGATCAGTGTGAATCAGCTAATTGAAACTATCGGAGAATTTGCTGACATAAAGAATGTAAACTATGAAAACGAACGGCAAGGGGACATAAAGCATTCACGCCTGGATAATACAAAAATTAAGGGTGATTTGGATTGGGAACCATTTCATACTTACAAGGATGGTTTGGCAAAAACCTACCATTGGTTTAATGAAAATAAGAGTGTCCCAAAAAAAGAAAAAAAGAAAAGAAAAATAAAAATGCCAGAGTGGCTTAACCGGTACAATCTTTTACTTCCATATCTAGAGAATATAGGATTGCTCGTAATGGTATATTTAATCAGTGATGTGGTGGGTGTCCATTATTATATGGTCGACTATCAACTTGTATATATCATCATGGCATCCTTCCTATTCGGCAAGGCTCAATCCGTTTTATCTATTGGTATGGCAACAATCTGGTTCGTGGCTGAAAAAATATCATTAGGAAGAGATATTATTTCCATGCTTATTGACCCAAGTTCACTTGTGCATGTGAGTGTATACATATTTGCCGGAGTGGCAATACGTTATGTACTGGATAAAAAGGAAACCCTTCTTATGAATTATCAAAATGAGGCAGCAGAGATTAAGGAAAAATATCAATTCTTACATACAACATACGAGGATGCAATGAAGGTTAAAGAAGAACTTCAAAACCAAATTCTTTATACAGATAATAGTGTGGGAACGGTATCTAGAATTATGAAGGGTTTGAATAGTCTTGAACCGCATGAAATCTACGAGTCTTCGATTCATATTGTGGAAAATATCCTGAAGACAAAGAAAGTCGCTTTCTATATTTTCAACTTATCAACTGGTGAATTACGATTGCAAGAGAAATCAGAATATTTTGAACTAGATGAGATCCTTAATGTAGAGCATAAAGCATATTTTAAAGATGTTTTAAAAAATGGGAAGACATTTGTCAATAAAACATTGGTAGAGGGTCACCCATCAGTAATTGTTCCAGTGCGTGTAAATGGCAAGGTGTCTGGTGTAATCTGTGTGGAAGGGTTAAGGTTTGAACAACTGTCCATATTTTACATTAACATGTTAAACACATTAGGAGACCTAATTTCCTCATCCTTGAATTGCGCTTATGAGCACCAGTACATGATGGAAAATAAGGGCGTAAATAATCAAATATCCAATAAGGTGATAGCCAATGTTTAAGTGGTTCATTTTGTATTATCTTTTTTGTCTCTGTTATGTCAGCTATTTATTGCTGAACAATAGGGAGAATAGGGTGATTAAAGCGATTATTATAATCTTCATCCCGGTTCTTGGATATGCCCTATCCTATTTGCTATTTAAAAGGTCAAAGAATTTCCAACATGAAAGTAGTGGGGAAAGCGCTAAGGAGTTTTTATTTTCGTCTTTTCCAAGCAGCAAGATCGATGTGGAGCGGGAAATCAATATTATCTCGTTCCAGGAAGTCTTGCTTTCTAATGATAATCACCATAAAAGAAGTATGCTTATTGATAGTCTAAAAGATGGAATAAACGATATCGATATCCTATTTAAAGCAACTAAAAGTGATGACAAGGAAACAGCGCATTATGCTGCTACAGCCATTATGGAAATTCAGAAGAAATTTGTTACCTCCCTTCACGGATTGAATAAAAGAATTGAAGAGAATCCGACCAATTTTGAAGCGATGGATAGATACGCAGAAACATTAAAAAAATATGTAGACAGTAATATGGTTGATCAAGAGACCAAAATGAAATACCGGTTCCAGTTATCAGAGCTTCTGGATCGTTTGTTGGAAAGCCCTGTTCGTTGCAAAAAGCACTTTGTTGAAAAAATTAATTGTGATTTGGAAATAGGGGATTTAGAAAAATCCCTGTATTATAGTCAGCTATTTATGGAAGAATTTCCTGATGATGAGGTTCCCTATTTATTAGCTATGAAAGTATCTTATACCATGCAAAATTCGAAAAAACTTTATGAAATTATGAATAAGTTGAAGAGGAGGCCAATTCAATTATCGCCAACGGGGATAAATGCCCTTCACTTTTGGACGTAGGAGGATGACAGTGATCAACAAAATCAATTTGATCAAAATAATCAACATAGTGGTGTTCCTTGCGCTGTTTGGAATTGTTGTGATTATCTCACAGCTTGGGTCAGTCCACTTGTTCAATTTGAATAATAGCCCTGTAATAGGTGGTGGAGTAAAGAAGGAAGCAGCTCTTTCTCCAGCAGAAATACAAACAATACATCAGGATAATATTCTGCTTGTCTATGATCCGAATATTAAAGAGAGTTCTGATTTAATGAGCAATTTCGAGAAGACTTTGGCTTACTTGAAAAAGACATATACTACAGTTTCTGTATCACAAACACCATCAAATCTTCAAGATTATAAAAATATCATCATCTTGACTCCGAAGCTGGAGTCGATTAAGGACTTCCCCCTCATTACCAACTATGTTTCCGATGGAGGAGAAGTGTTTTTTGGAATAAGACCCGATGCAGATTCAACTATATATGAGCGTTATCATGGCATTCTTGGCATCAATGAGTCAGCGGCGGATACTTCATACAGAGATACTTCGAATATCAAGATGGAATCGGATTTGCTGTTAAAATCAAAGGGATTGAAGTTTCAGGATGAGATTGTCTTTTCCAATTCCGTGCTGGATATTAGCTTGAAGGAAAATAGCAAGGTTTTAGCGGTTGCCGGCAATCACATTCCATTTATTTGGAGCACACCGTATGGAAAAGGAACTTTCATGGTGTTCAATGGAACAATGCTGGATCATGAAATGAACCGTGGATTCATTGCGGGAGCGCTAAGCTATTTAAATAATAATTTCATTTACCCCATTATAAACTCAAAAGTAATGTATATAGACGACTTCCCGGCCCCTTTTCCAGAGGGGACAAATGAGATTATTTATAGGGAATATAAAATGGATATTAAAAGCTTTTTCCATATGGTTTGGTGGCCGGATATGCTGAAGGCAGCAAAGGAATATGACGTAAAATATACAGCAGGAATGATTGAGAGCTATAACGATGATGTCGACGGCCCTTTTAATGAGCGGTTATCGGAAGAGAACTTAAAAATATTCGGGCGTGATTTGATTCAGATGGGTGGCGAGCTGGCTGTTCACGGATATAATCATCAATCATTAACGATGGATCAAAAGCAGGTGGATCGCCTGGGATACACTGCTTGGAAAGATAAAAAGGATATGGTCAATTCTTTGAAGGAACTGGATCAATTTGTACAAGATGTGTTTCCGGGACATACCTTTAAAACGTATATTCCTCCATCGAATGTATTAAGCGAAGATGGAAAGAAAGCGATTCAAGAAGCCATCCCTTCAATCACCAATTTTGCTTCTCTTCTTATACCTGACGATAAGGCTATTGCATACATTCAAGAGTATCAATATTCAGGTCAATATTATGAAATACCGAGATTAACCTCAGATTACCATTACCAGGATGAAGTTCAATGGATTGTAGCTAATGGGGCAACATTATATGGGGCGTTTTCACATTTCGTCCATCCCGATGATATTTTAGATGAGGAGCGGAATGAAAATAAAAGATGGGCTGATATGTCGGCGAATTACAGTAAAATGCTTAAGGATGTCAAAGGAAAATACCCATGGATGAAAAGTCAAACGGCTTCAAAAAGTACTGAGTCATTAAGGAAATATCAGGATGCGCAAGTATTTATTTCAGAGAGTGACCAAAAAGTAGAAGGATATATAAATGGTTTTCAAGGGGAGTTGGATTTTGTTTTCCGCAGTGATAAAAAAATTGCTGATTCCAAGGGCTGTAAGGTAAAAAAAATAGATGGTGATCATTATTTGATACGTGCTCTATCATCTAAGTTCACTATTGAACTGGAGGATGTATGATGAGAATATGCCTGATTGCAGAAGGTTCCTATCCATATGTTGTCGGGGGAGTCTCGAGCTGGGTACAATCCTTGATTACGGCAATGCCTGAGCATGAATTTATTATTTATGCCATTGGCGCAGACGAAAAAGACAAGGGGAAATTCAAATACGAACTACCAGCGAACCTGATTGAAGTGCGGGAAATCTTTTTAAACATCGGGATGGCATGGTCTGGAAGGCAAGGTAAAGGAAATATACTGGCGGAATGGGAGAAACAAGCAATAAAATCTTTACTGGTCAGTGATCATGGAAACTGGGAGGCATTGTTTTCTATCTTCTTTAAAGGGAGACATAGGAAATTCCAATCAGCTGCTGAACTTGTTACAAGCCGGGATTTCTTAGATATTGTTAAAGAGTTATGCATCGAGTCATACTTTGAACTGCCTTTCACCCAGTTATACTGGTCTGTAAGATCGATGCTATTACCTTTAATATCTGTTCTTTCTTATCCTCCTCCGAAAGCTGACCTGTATCATAGCATTTCAACAGGATATGCAGGCATCGTCGGTTCATATTGTAAACATTATTATGGAAGCCCATATGTCCTTACCGAGCACGGGATTTATACAAGAGAGCGTGAGGAAGAAATTATTAAATCAGATCAAATTAAAGGACCGCTGAAAACGCTTTGGATTAAATATTTCCATAGTTTATCGAAAGGTGCCTATGTATCAGCAAATCAAGTCGTTACATTATTCAATGCAAATAGGGAAATCCAGCTTGAAATGGGCTGCCCAGAAGAAAAGACATGTATCATACCCAACGGTGTACACCTTGATGATTATTTAGACTTGCAGCAAAAGACCGGAGAAGACAAACAATTTGTAGACATCGGGGCTGTGGTCAGGGTAGTGCCGATTAAAGATATAAAAACGATGATTCAAAGCTTCGCGATTGTGAAAAGAAAGATTCCAAACGCCAGATTTTACATTATGGGCCCAGTTGATGAAGACAAGGAATATTACGAGGAATGCTTGCAATTAGTGAATTTTTTAGGTCTTCGAGACATTCAGTTTACTGGAACGGTGAATGTTAAGGAGCACATTGGAAAAATGGATTTACTGGTTCTTTCAAGCATCAGTGAGGGGCAGCCACTTGTCCTGCTTGAAGGTATGGCAAGTGGAAAGCCGTTTGTCTGTACAGATGTTGGTAGTTGTAAGGAGTTGTTGTATGGCAGGGAGGATTCATTTGGCCAGGCTGGATATGTGGTCTCGGTTATGGATTCTGTGGGAATGGCACAGGAAATCATCAGACTTGCACAAAATCCTCCCCTTCGAACGAGAATGGGGGAGAGCGGACGCTGGCGTATGGATGTCCTTTACTCCTGGGAAAATTTCATTGAGCAATACCGGAAAATTTATGGGAATAGGGGTTATTTGAATGGCAGGGATAGGATTCCAACTCAAAAAATTAGTAGATAACAGGAAGAATTATGGTGGTCTCAGAGCTTTTACCTATTCTTCGGTCATCATTTCTGGTCCAATGATTTTATGTATAATCCAGTTACTGATTGGCCAAAAGCTATTAATGGATTCAGGATCAACCTTTGTGGAGCGTGAACTCTTATTAACCGGGACCATGTACAGCTTTGTATTTTCACAAGTAATAACCGGGGGTTTCTTAATGGTTGTTACAAGATATGTATCAGATCAAATCTATTTAGAGAAGGAAGGAAATATTCTGTCCTCCCTCTATGGTGTCATAGCGATTCTAGTTTTAATTGGAGGCTTGGCCTCGATTGCTTTTTATGCCTTATCCCCATTAAGTATGGTCTTTAAAATAGTTGCATATCTATTTTTTATGGAATTGCTGATAGTAAATATACTGGCGATTTATATATCGGCAGTTAAGAAATATATGCAAATAGTTAAGGCATATGGAATCGGTGCTCTCACGGCAGGTATTTCAATGTGGCTCTGCCTGCAGCTAATGGATTATCTTAAAGCTGAGCATTTGATGGCTTGTATGGCTGCAGGATTTATCGTAGCCATTGTTTTCCTCATAAAAAGTATTAAAGAACGCTTTCCTAAAGCCAATAATAACTCCTTTGATTTTCTGTCCTATATACAACATTACCCATCACTATTTTTTATTGGTTTGTTTTACTCCATATCATTGTTTAGCCATATTTTTATTGTCTGGGGCAGCGATATTCAAGCGGTAGTTAGTAATACGTTTGTAATGGCTCCATTCTATGATGTACCAGTCTTCTATGCTTATTTATCTATTATTCCTGCGATGGTTGTATTTGTTGTTTCAATGGAAACATCGTTTTATAAAGTTTATAAAAGGTACTATGAAAAAGTAAGCGGCGAATATTCTTTGGGCCAAATAAATGAAGCGAAAACTAAAATGTTCCAAGTGTTAACCCGTGAATTAGTCTATATCGTGGAAATCCAAATGGTCTTTACTATCCTGGCAATTGCTCTTGGTATAACCGTCATACCATTATCAACAGAACAAATTCACATTTATAATATATTGGTAATTGGAAATTACTTCTTCATCATCATGTTTATCTTAATGCAAATCTTGCTTTATTTCGATGATCGAAAAGGTGTGCTACTTGTCATAGCCAGTTATATGGTTATTAGTATGATGAGCATGATTACAGTAATTCTTATAGGAGGCAATTATGGATTGGCTGGTTTCTGCTCAGGATTAACTGGCCTGGTTATCGCCTTATGGAGAATTTTTCATTATGGTAAAAATATTGATTACTATACGTATTGTACTCAACCACTGTTTGCTAATAAAAAAATCAACTTTTTAACCAGGGTGGCAAATCGAATGAATGAGATAAATGGAGAGGGGAGGGGGAATTAATTTTCTCCCTGCCTCTTTATTCAGGGTATATATAAACTCTTTTAGGCTTTTATACATTAGAGAATGAAGGGGAACATGGAGTGAGTAAATATATGGTTTTCGTGCTTAGTGCTACAATTCTGATGCTGGTATTTATATATCATGACCAAAAGTTCAATGATGAAAAGAAAGGCGAACCCAATGAACCCATCATTAATCCGTTCATGGGGTTTGCGCCCCCTGCAGAGGGTGGACCATACAAGCAAGCCCATTCCCTCGTTTATGCTAATTTTACTTGGAAGGAGCTTGAGCCGGAAAAAGGAGTTTATGACTTCGATAAAATAGAAGAAAAATTTAATTTTGACTATTGGAAAACGAATAATAAGAGATTGATTTTCCGGGTAGTCTTAGATTATCCCGGAAAAGCGGGCCATATGGATATACCCGAATGGCTTTATGATGAATTGGATGCAGATGGTGATTGGTATGAGCATGAGTGGGGCAATGGTTTCAGCCCTAATTACAATAACTCAAAACTGATTAACTATCATGAGAAGTTAATAGAGGCATTGGCTGAACGATATAATCAGGATTCTTTCATTGCATTTATAGAATTAGGGAGTTTAGGCCATTGGGGAGAATGGCATACTTTGCAGGAGGAAGGGGTTTATATTCCTTTTCCAAAGCTGTCAATCGCTGAAACCTATGTTAGGCATTATATGGAGCGCTTTACAGACAAGATATTATTAATGAGAAGACCCCATCAGATAGCTTTGGATAATAATATGGGATTATACAATGATATGTTCGGAAGGAGGGATCACACCATTGATGAATTTAATAGCTGGGTCACCAATGGATATACGTTTTGGTTAACCGGTGAAAAAAACCCATCAATGATCGATTCCTGGAAGACTGCTCCAATAGGAGGTGAGTTTGCACCAACTAAGGAGTGGGGGGATTATTTCTCCTCCAGTTCAATTTCTGAAACCATGGAGCAGCTGAAAGCAACACATATTAGCTGGCTGGGCCCAAGTTCACCAGCTTATTATAACCCTAATGAAAGATATCAAAATGGAATCAATCGCTTCTTAAAGAAAATTGGGTACCACTTCCGGTTAACACAAGTTAGGTATAAGAAGTTTTCTGAGGTAGGGGCAGAGCTATCTCTTGAAATGGAGTGGGAAAATAGAGGAGTAGCTCCATTTTATTTTGAGTGGCCCTTGGAAATATCCTTTGCAAACACGGAAGGAGATATTATCTATAAAGAGAATGCGTCCGCAGATATTCGAGAGTGGCTTCCAGGTCGGCATTCAATTGGAGAATTCATTTCAATCCCTCATGATTTAAAGAAAGGTGTCTATCAGGTTAATGTAGCTATACTTGACCCAGAGCTAATGGAACCGGCAATTCATTTGGAAATGGAAGGAAAGAGGGATGATTTGAGGTATACGATAGGGGAGTTAACGATCAGATAGAAATATCAGGTAGAAATCATATTTTTTCCCTTGGAAGATAGAATATTTACCTGCATGAAGCATGAAATCCCTACTGATTATTTGTAAAACACACTCCTTTTGTGAAGTGCTTCCTTTTAAGAAGAAAGTGGAATATAAAAATAATTTATGCGGCTTGAGCCCTGAATTTCAGAGAGCTCAAGCCGCTCAATTTTTCTTGATAGTTATCTGAATTATAAAACGAAATATATCCTTTGCTTTTTTTATCTTCATATTTATCTATTAAGTAATTCTCAAAAAAGGTAATTAATTTTCCAATATTGGATTATTCTAGAACCCGCTTTATAGACCCTGGCTACCTCGTTAAGATTGAATTGGTTATTTTAATTGTAATTGGCTTCTTTGATCTTTATTCTTTTTAAATATTTGCTCATAAAAAACTCCCCAATTGATTGAGGAGCATATTAACTATAACCAACTAATTTTACCGTTATTACCTGTTTTATCTAAAAATGTTGTTAGCACTTATTTAGCATTTGTTTTTTGTACGCGTACAGGTTTGAATATAGACAGTACGTACATCACTAAACCTGCAATACCAATTCCTAAAATAGTGTTAAATGATTGGCCAGTGTAGAAGCCGCTACCGAAGTAGAAAATTTCACGTAAACCTTCAGAAGCAAAGCGGATCGGAACCCACGGGCGAATGAAGTTTACAAAGAAATCAGGCAGCATTTCTTTTGGTGTCATTAAAACGCCCATTCCCAATAACATGACAACCATGAATAATGTAATGGCCGGTTTACCAATCCATGCAGTTACTCCGGAGACTAATAAGAAGAAACAGAAGGCTGCAAACGATACGAATGAACCAACCAAGAAGTAGCTAGGCATATTAATACCAGCAATCGAACCAAGTGTTGCGATGGTAAAGCCTGAAAATAGGGCAATAATAATGCCGAATAATCCTTGCCCACCCATTAGGTGTAAGGCTTGTTTACGTGTTACTAATTCTTTTTTCAAAATATTTGATGATGCTAAAAATACAATGAAACCACCGATTAACGCACCTACCCAGGCAGGGACTGCCATTAAGGTTGGAGCACTACCGTTTGCAGTTGAGGCTGTAACAGCATTGAATATTTTTTCTTCAGAAACAATTGGGTTCACAAGAACTGCTGCTTTGTTCGCTTCGATTTGTTGACCGTCCATTTGTGCAACAAAATTTGAAGAGTATTGGTTGTTTAATTGGCTAATTAAAGCAGTTAAAGCAGTCTTCGCAAAGTTTGCACCTGTTATGTTATAACCTTGGTTAATATATACCTGTAAAGTTGCTGGAGAGTTGTTTGTTATTGTATTTTGCAATGTATCATTATAACCCTCAGGAATAACTAGGGCTGCGTAGTACTCTTTATCATCAAATAATTCTTCAATATCCTCTTCCTTTTCATTTGTAAAAGCTAGCGTAGGTTCCCCGCCGTTAGTGCCTTTACTCATTTGTTCCACTGCTGATTTCACGGCGTCTACATGTACGCCTTCATCATTTACAATTAGCGCTACCGGTAAATTTTTCACCTGTGGATTGCCTTGCGCAAATAAGTTTAAGGAGAAAAGAGAAATAATTAATATAACTGCAATAGGAGCAGCCCATGCTAATTTTTCTTTAAATAATCTCAATCAATGTCTTCCTTTCCTAGTAAACAACATATTGTTTAGTAATATTTTTCATTTTATAATCAGGGTGTAAACATAAGCAATGAACAAAAGTGAACAGATTGTTCATTTTATGGGATAGAGGGATTTTTGTGAGTATTTATGAAGAAAAAAACCGTAAAACTAAACAACTTATTCAAAGATCATTTTTGCGAATTTTAGAGAATAAGTCGTTTGAAGCGATTACGATCGGAGATATTGCAAAGGCAGCACATATAAATCGCGGAACATTTTATTTACACTATCTAGATAAATTCGATTTACTTGATCAAATCGAACAACAATTGTTTAGAGATTTAGGAAAGCATATTGACGAATTACATTCTAGCTACTCATCTACACTTACATTTGAAAAAGGGCAAGAGCAATTAGCTGCCACTCTATTCAGCTCCATAAAAATGCATGCTCCATTATTAAAAATATTTTTAAGCAATCATGGCAGAGCGGGTTTTCACATTCGATTTAGAGATGCCTTTTCAGAAAAGGTGCGTTCTAATTTAGAGAAAAACGAAAGGATTAACGCAAGGTTAAAAGTGCCTATAGAATATTTTTTATCGTTCATCACATCTGCTTTTTTAGGGTTAATCGAACAATGGGTTCAAAATGGTTTAGACAAAACGCCTGAAGAAATGACAGCCTTATATATTGATATTATTTCTTTTATTCAAAAGAAGTAATGAGGTTTTTAACGAATGGACGAAGAACAACTGATTCGTGCCTAGACAAAAACCCTGTGATAAAAGCCAAGATTCGTGGCTTTTTTTGGTTTTCCATCAACGAAAGAAAGAGCGAACGTTTGTTTTGAGCGAAAATGTGTTCCCTGCGCTGATTATCTCCTATAATGGAAATGAATGGCTGATTCAGGAAAGTCACCATAAGAAGAACATAACGGAGGATTAGGATGGCAAACGGGGAAGCACATAAGAAAATTAATCTGGTATTTTTAGCAATTGGAATCGGGGCCGTGTTAATCAGTTCTCAACACTATGTGCATGGAATATCCGTGATTATAGGGTATATCATCGGCACCTATTGGATGAACCCTGATTTGGATATCAAAAGCACCCCATATCGTAGATGGGGATTCTTGCGGTTCATGTGGATTCCCTACCAAGGATTTAAGCATCGCTCTATCTGGACACATGGGTATGTGATTGGGGATATCATCCGATATATATATGTGATGCTTTGGATCATGTTAGGAGCGGGTGCGATGAGTATCCTGACAGGTGTACCGTATGCAGCGTATATTGATTATTTAGGGGAAATCGTCAATCAACATAAATTGTCTTTCTTATCCTTTATTGTCGGAAATATGCTATCATCTACCGCACATATATTGACCGACCATGCTTCAACCACATTCAAAAAAATCTTTTAACCAAAATCCCTTTTCTCCCAGTAGAAAAGGGATTTTCGGCATTTTAAGATGGCCTGTCATTCGTTAAACCCCATAAGGTTCCCCCAAAGCGTTGAACATTCATTCTAGAGACGTTACCCATGGACCTTTATTATTTATCCAATTATTCCTTATGCTGAACAAAAAAGAATACGAAAACGAGCTAACTAAAAAAAAGAGAGGCAAAATCATTGAATTGATTTTGCCTCTTCCATTAATCACACAATACTTTTACTACTGCTTTTTTAACAGCTTGTGGTTGTTTCACACAAACACCTGGCATATGAGCATCTTGGGGCATAAATACAGCAAAACATCCTTCTTTCACGATAAGATGATTCCCCTCGCCATTCAAGAACATAACATCGTTTTCTTTTTGTTCCTCTACGACTTCTGTTTCTTTCTTATTTGTATAGACCATTCTTTCTTCGCCTTTAATGACATATTGGATGTCTGTATATGAATAATGAGCTTCCAAGCGGCAGTCTTCAATATGCTTTGTTTCATATTCTTGAATCATGACATAGACCTTGTCATTCTCAATTTCATACTTTCCTACTGGCAACGTTTGCAAATCATTTTCCAGTAAAAAAGCGAAGGCTTTCTTTAGTCTTGGATGCACTCCATCATATAATGGAGCATTTGATAACTGATCAATAATCATCGATGTTTCCTCCGATAAACGATTTAACTTATACAAGTATATAAAATAGTAACATATCCAGTAATAGCGATACAAGAACTTGTATACCAGTTTGATTATAGGAAACCAAATAACAGATTTATTAATAAGGTCATAAGGTTTGACACATATTAGGCTTCTTCAGTATCGGTAAAATTTTGATTAAAAAGATGAGTTTATCGTAAAAGGAAGGGTTAGTTTATGAGCGAAGATTTCTAGAAAACAGGATAAACTTCTAGATGAATATATAGTTAATATATCCGATATAGTTTAACTTTAAATGATGGGGCTGACTCAACAATAACCGTAAAATGGATTATTGTTGGCAGCCCTTTTCTCTTATATTTACTTTATTGCTGACAAGATGACTATTCTTTACGAAATTATACTTTTATTCAAAATCACGTGATTTTCTTTTCGAGAATTGTGATTGAAATTTAATTTTTATGAAGTATAAGTAAATAATTGAGCCGATGTCATCATTAATCCCGCCAAAGTTGAAGGGAATCCAGCCAAACTCCAAGATAATCCAGCCGATACAGCTAATTATTCAACCAAACTCCTATATTAATGGACTATCTAGTTCAATCTATAGAACAATTCCTGGATTCATGTAAATGATAGTCGAACATTTTACTGGAAAAATAAAAATAACAAAGCACTTAAACATATATGCGTTCAAGTGCTTTGCCGTAATGATCTTATTAATAATGCGTTTTATTATTTATCCTTACAGTGCATGGAAGCGACGTAACCGAAGGTCATACCTGGTCCGAGTGTTGCTCCTGGTCCAGGGTAAGAATGACCCATAATCGAGGATGAACAGTTACCGCAAGCGTATACATTTTCAAAGACAGTGCCGTCTTCTTTTACGACCCTTGCTAATTCGTCCGTCACAACCCCACCTTTAGTACCGATATCGCCTGGATACACTTTCATGGCGTAGTAAGGGGCCTCATTGATTTCAAGTAAATTTGGATTTGGTAAAGAAGGATCGCCGTAATATCGATCATGAGGCGTTTCACCTCTATGGAAATCTAAATCCTTACCATTTCGAGCAAATTCATTGAATCGATCCATAGTTTTGACTAAATTTCCTTTTGGGATATTTAATGTATTTTCTAGTTCTTCGACTGTGTTCCCTTTTAAAACAACACCATTATCATAATATGCTTGAGGGAAATCTTGCCCAGGGAAAAGACCAGTGAATATATATCTTTTCTTGGCTCTTGCATCTAAAATAATCCAGGAGGTGATGGCTTTACCGCCTGTTTTTTCATTATGTTCATACATTTTATCGACGAATTCATGGTAGGGAGTCGGTTCATTAATATAGCGATTTCCGTCTTGGTCAACGATAATCATATTCGGCAGGCCTCTATCTGCAACTAAGAAAAATGGCATTCCCAAATGATTAATGACAGTAGGTGCACCCCAAACTCTGTCCATTAACCCAAACTTTGCATTCAATTTTGCGAATGGTTCAATAATATCGCCAGTTTGACCTTTTGGTGAGCTTGTCCAGTTTACATCTTGTGGACTTGGAAGATATTTCTCTCGCTTTTCTTGATCTCTCGAAAATCCACCCGAACCAAAGATTATGCCTTTTTTAATTTTGATCGTTACTTGTTTACCGTTTTTGTTTACGGTAAGACCTGTAACTTTATCGTTTTCGTAAATAAAATCAACAAATGGTGAATCAAGCCAAATCTCACCGTTTAAATCTTTATAAGTTAAAGCCAATCGTGCGATTAAAGCTCTTCCTAAAGCCGCATAATCTTTTTTGAATAATTTATGCTTAATTAAGCGCCATCCCAGTGTTAAAGAAGCTCGTTTCCCTGCCCAAGATCTCGTGATCATATTCACTTTAACAAAATCTTGACCTGTCATAACAAAACCTTTTGTATCCATGGCAGGAGGAATAAGTTTGTTCTTCCAATCTTGTAATTTGTTTAAATCAATCACTTTTGGTTCGATTGACCGGCCGATTCCTTTGCCGCCTGGATGTGTAGGGTAATAGTCTGAATAATTAGTTGCATAGGAGAATCTCATATGTGGACTCAAATGGTGCATATAATCCAGCATTTCAATCCCCTTTTTCAAATACGTTTCTTTAATGGTATCGCTTACTAAATCACCAACAGTAGAATCTAAATATAATTTAGCTTCTTCAAAGCTATCGGCAACACCGGCTTCAACTAAATATCTGTTATTCGGAACCCATACACCACCGCCTGATAAAGCGGAAGCACCTCCAAAATGCTTTTCTTTTTCGATTAATAGTGTACGTAATCCCTCTTTTTTTGCAGTAATTGCTGCAGAAAACCCTGATGCGCCAGAGCCGACTACTACAACATCATACTCGTAATCCCATAACATGTATTTTCCCCCTATGATTCGTATCCATTTTCAAAATAACAAAACGGTAAAATACTAACTTCCCGAAAAAGAATATTCAGATAATTATATTTTACAATATTTAACACACATTATACAATGGAATGTACAATAATATTTGGGAATACTTATCATACTCATGAACAGAAGCAGATTTGGATTCAATCATACTTAATAAATAATGTAGAGAAAGAGAGTGAAACAATGATATATCTTAGAAAAATGTACAATTGTAATGCGAGTATTTACAAAAATATATCAGACCTTTAATAAAATCATTTTGCTGACCAGGTTTACATATGATAATAGGATTAGTAAGCAGGCGGATATCCAAAGAAAAGAAGGGGATTATCGAGTTTATTGCGTTCTGGATAGATGTAAGCTTTCTATTCGTTTTAACCTATGATTTCAGAACATCTTTATAATAAGGAATTTAAAAGTGTGGAATATTTAAAAAAGAATTTAAAAATTATATCATACCGGATGAAGGCTAAATTAAGATAGAGTCTGGTACAATACCAGACTCCTTTTGAGCAAGTTGTTTAATGAAATAACCGTGTCTTACTTTTGGAAACACTTCAACAGCGTTATGCTTCTTGTTCATAGAAACCAACTTTTTGTTTTTCTAATGCTTCCAACAAACCCTTTTTATCTTTTATTGTATTTAAACTAATGTTAATGGCCGGAAACCCCATTTTTTGATTAGCTACAAGCATTGTTTTGCTTATTCCGTTAAATTTATTTACGTACTCTTCTTCATTTGGAATAATAAATCCTATCATTGGTTGTCCTTGAACGGAATATAGTAAGCATCCCTCTATATCCTCCCAAGGAATAAATCCTATTTTCGGTGAATGGATATTGATTGAAATGCCTTTATCGTTAATAATAACTGCATCTTCTTTATTTATAGCTTTTTTAAACAAAAAATATGAGACTGGCAATAATATGATTGCTATTAAAGCAAATAAAATCCCTGTTATCCACTCTGTTTCAGTAGAACCAAAGAGCATCATCATGGGTATATACGTAAAAAAGATCCCAATCAAAAATGTTACAATTGAAAAAAACATAAATTTTGTTCTTGAAGGATAAAACACCATTTCGTTCATAATCAACACCTCTTCACAAGTTCTTGATAATATTATGTAGTTGTAAAAATCAGTTTATTATTTAAGTTTCGATTTTCTGATCATTTCCCCCTTTTTCATATATTCCATTTAATGGTAGAAGATAAGGCTGTATTTTGTCAATCGTATTTTAGTATTTTTCGTTATGTAATATAAGAAAAGGCGATGCTTAGCATGGGACGAAATAATAAATTCTATCGCTGAATGAGCTTTTCTAGTTTTTTGGCTTTGCCCTTTATTTTAAAAGAATATGACAGCTTTGAGACTATGAAATGATTGACAGTAAAGTAAGATGTGGACGTATATATAAATGGTTAATTTCTAATTAATATTTTAGGGATAAAATGGAATACATTAAAATGTTACTTATAACAGAAAAATGAGGTACTTTATGGAATTGTGGGATGTTTATGATTTAAATCGAAATAAGACAAATCGTACTTGGGTTCGCGGAGAAGAATTTCAAACTGGTGATTTTCATCTAGTTATTCATGTGTGCATTTTTAATTCCAAGGGGGACATGCTCATTCAACAAAGGCAATCATTTAAAGAGGGATGGCCAAATTTGTGGGATCTTACAGTAGGGGGAAGCGCAATAGCTGGGGATACAAGTCAAATGGCAGCACAAAGAGAATTGTATGAAGAGATTGGATTAAAATTAGATTTTCAGCACCTGCGTCCTCATTTAACAATTCACTTTGAGAAGGGCTTTGATGACATATATCTTATTGAAGAAAATGTGCAGTTACATACGCTTACTTTACAGTATGAAGAGGTACAAAATGTAAAATGGGCAAGCAAGGAAGAAATATTGACTCTGATTAGAGAGGGAAAATTTATTCCTTATTATGAAAGCCTTATTCAATTGCTATTTGATAGCCGAAAACAGCGTGGGACCAATAAAATAGGTTGACTAGAAATTGCTTATCCAATTAAAGAATCTACTTCAGCATATGTTGTAACAATCCAGTCCTAAGAGAAGAATCATGTTATCAACCTTAATAAAAAGAATAGCATTATTAAGATATTTTCATATGGAGAAGGAATCATGAGCATAAAGTAATGATTCCTTCTTTTATAGAGTTATATCAATATTTTTTAGTTGTTCTATCAGATGTTGTTTAGTCACTTTACCTTCTAGCTGAAATTGTTGGGGGTAACATTCAGGCTGAAAGATTTCTGCTCCGTTATCCATCCATTTCATTCTATAGGCTGTATGAGTATCATCTATCTGCATAAAAACTCCTTCACATATCTCTAAGTCATCATCATCTCCAAATTGAAATCGACAACATGGGCAAATTTCAAATGAAGGCAGATTATATTCATCATAAGCTGGATCATCTAGCTCATTAAACCCGCATACAGGGCACGTATAGCTCATCCGCTCACCTCATTTTTCAAATAATGATATTCAGGCAATATTAAAAGATACTCACACCCATTCAAAGGGAAGAGTATCTTTTTGTTTTGGTCGGCAATAGTTTGGCAGATTTCAGGCGCTGTCTTATAGTGATGCCAAACCATGCGGCCAGGAAAGCTTTGATGATGCCAACTGGTAAAAAAGGATAAATGCCTGTAACTAATGCTTCTTGCCATGAGAGTGATGCATATAGTTTTAGCCAGATGGATCCAATGGCTAGGGTGATAGACATCCCTATCAGGTTCGCAATAAAGGCTTGACGATATGTATAGGATGTTTTTTCTACCCATAACCCAATCAGAAAGGCGGTAGGAATGAAGCCGATTAAGTAGCCGCCTGTTGGGCCAAATAAAATGCCAAATCCGCTTGTAAATTGGGAGAATACCGGTAAGCCAATCAGACCAAGTGTTAAATAGACGAATACGGTAATCATGCTGAGTCTGGAACCTAGTATAGTTGTAACAATCCCAATGGCTAATGTCTGTCCTGTAATCGGAATCAGAGGCAAAGGGATGGTTACTTGGGCTAACAGACAGATTACAGACGCACACATTGCTACGAGAACGAGCTTTTTCGTTTTGTCTTGTGTCATTAATCCTCACCTCAACCAGTAAATAAGTAAACTAATATAGATGTAGGTTAACATATTCCATATGAAGTTTACAAGATTTGTATGATGGGGTGAATAGAGATTTAAATTGTATAAAATTTTTTGAAAATTATGGCAAATAAAACCAATATAGTGATATATTTATATGAGTATAAAGTTCTAGAATAAGGGGGATTCATTTGAATAAGAAAGCCATATTTATACCATTAATGACTGCTATTATTATGTTGCTGCTCTATTATGTGTACAATGTAAAACTCGAAATCACTTTGCCTGATGATGGTTGGGGTAGATCAACCAATTTGAAAGCTTCATCTAAATTTCCAGTGGATTATTACAGTTTTCAAAAAGAGGATCAGGTACACGTTTTTATGCCAGATGAGATGGATGTTTCTCATAAAGTATTCGATCAAAAATATAACATCATAAAAGAAGAATCCATTCAAGCCGAAGTGGTACCGGGGGATCCGATTTGGGCTTCTGAAAATCAATTTATTTATATGGATAATCATAAGTTAACCATCAACCAGGATGGAGCAGATAGGGTAATCGCTCAAGAAATCAGCTCTTTTTCACCAACCCATACTGGAGTCCTCTTTTGGAATCAGAATGAACTAAAAGAGTATAATGCAGACACAGGCGAAATTAATCATATACATACATACGAACAACCTATTTATACAGCCATCCAAGCGAAAAATAAAGATTCTATTTTTATAGGGCTACAAATTTCTGATATGGATATCCATTTTTATTCGTTGCAAAATGATAAATCTAAAAAAATCCTCGAGTATTCAGCAAGCGGGGGAGAAACGATTGAAAATATTGTTTATGATGCAAGTGGACAAAAAGCTACAGCCATTATCGAAAAATATGTCATGGCTCAGGGGCAAAGGGCTTATCAAGCATTGGAATTGAGTTTTGATTTGGCGACTTCAAAGATTGAAAAAAATGAGAAGTATACTTTTTATAATGAGCAGGATGGAACTGAGTTAGACAGCCCTCGCTATTTACAAATTTCTTATCAGGAAGAAAAACCGGGTATTTTATTTGTTGCTGAGGGTAATCGAGTGGGAAAACGATCCGGTTATAATGTTTACTACGCCACGCAGCAAAACGGTGCTTGGGTAGCCGAGAGGAGAAGTAATACGGAAGACACTCCAGCCAGGCCGCAATGGATTGATCAAAATTTTATCGCATGGCAAACGTTTGATGGTAAGGAATATGTGTTGAATGGGACAACAAATAATGAAAGCTACATCGATTCTTCGCAAAAAATAACAAGCAACGATTATATATCGGCTCTATATTATTTTATATCGGGCATATTCAGCGGCTTTTTTATGCTGGTGCTGGGGATGGTATGGCTTGTGCCTCCCCTGGTCTTTTACGGAATCCTGTCGTTTATCAAGAGTGATATTTTTGAAAGGAATGAGCGCAGTTGGGTGGAACCCGTGGGAATTCTCCTTTACGTAGTCACGATGATTTATATGCTGAATGAAGTTTTATCAGAAAGGTCATTCTTTGCGGCTCCGTCATATCTTAACTTCGATGGCAGTTTGATTATATGGCCATTACTCATCAGCATCGTTACGTATTTAATCTATCGATGGGTAATGAATCAGGATACTGGTTTATTTACTGGCTTATTTTACTATATTGGCTATAATTTATTAGTTATGACCTGTTTATTTGGGCCATACTTATTGTAAATACTGATTAGAAGAATACCAGGCAATCATGAAACGGTTGTCTGGTTATTTTTTCGTTTGAAACTCACAAAATAAAAACCCTCTAAATCAAAACAATTTAGAGGGAGAATTCATCACGCGGTTTGTATAAATCTATATAGAAAAAGGGTAAGTCCGGATTGTTTTGAAACATTCGTTTACATATGTTGTAATGACTTAAAAATTCATCGAATAAGAGAAGATCAGGAGAATGAAAATCATAGCAGGTTAGAAAGTCTTCCATCATCTTAAGAGTATCAGGATCATCCAATAGTCCATGAATATCAAGAGGCACTTCAAATTTTTCATAAAGAGAATTCAATCCGAAATCTGAAAAGAGTAAAGCTATTTGTCTTCTGTACATGATTCCACCTCCAGTAATAGTATGATGAATCGTTTTGCCTTTCAAACAGACAATCTAAAAGTTTTTAAAGAAAGGATAGGTGAGAGAGTGACAAACAGCAGGAACCAGGAGATTAAAGAGGAGAAACAACGGCTCGAATTTATAAAAAAATACATGCAGGTTGTAATTGATACAGCTGAGACCAACAAAGAACAATTTATGGAAAAGATGAAGGACATCTTTAAAGATGAAGACTGGGTAGAGAGTGCGGGATATTCACAACTTTTAACAAGTGCCAGTTTCTATCAGCTATCAAGGTCCGAACTGGAAAGTCTCATTAAAGCAATACCTAAACCATATTTTGCGCGGGTTGATTTCACTTCTCGTGAGGCTGGGGGTATGGAGAAGCTTTATTTTGGAAAGACATCCTTATTCCAGCGGGACAATCAGGAGCAATTGATTATCGATTGGCGTTCGCCTATTGCTAACTTATATTATGAAGGCCGCCTGGGAGATGTGAGTTACACGTCAGAAGGCGAAAGCTATGACGGTACTATCAGTTTGAAACGGCAATTCATGATTGAAGATGGTGAGTTGCTCGACTTACGGGATATCGATGTGACGACCGTGGACGAATTATTGCAGGAGTCTCTTGCCGGCAGTTCGGCAAATCGCTTAACAGAGATTGTCGCAACAATTCAGGAGGAACAGAATCAAATCATACGAGCGGATTTAAATAAACCTATTATAGTGCAAGGGGCAGCAGGCAGCGGGAAAACAACGATTGCTCTGCACCGGATTTCCTATTTTCTGTATCACTATAAAGATGTTTTTGAACCTGAGCAGTTATTAATTTTGGCTCCAAGTTTTTTATTTATTGATTATATATCAGAGGCCCTTCCGGAACTCGGTGTGGAGAAAGTAAGACAAAGAATTTTTCATGGATATGTGGAAGAGGTGTTGGGGAAGAAAATTAAATTAGCAGAGGATACCAAGCTGCACGATATCCTAAAGGATAAACAATTGGTGCATTTATCAAGCATGAAAGGTTCCTCTCTTTTTCAGGAGATATTGGACCATTATATAGAAGAAATCAAAACCGGCTTAATGGTGCATGAGGATTTTCGTGTTGATAAGTTTAAATTGTATACGGCCAAACAGTTTAATCATCTACTGTACAATGAATATACCTATCTGCCTCTTTATAAACGGATAGAAAAGTTAAAAAAGGTCTTACAAAACCAAGTTCGCCTGAATAAAGATGAAATGTTGAAAAAAGTGATCCAGCATTATGATGTGAGAATAGAAAGGGCCTTAAACTGGAAGGGCGATGAGAAAAAGCGGAAGCAATACATTTCGCTGGCCTTGGATAAAAAAGAGGCGAGAATGAATGAACTCAAAAAGGAAATCAAAAAAGCCGTCCAGGATTATATGCGCTATTTTGATAAGAGGGATATATGGACACTTTATAAAGCGTTGTACAGTGACCCGGATAAGCTTGTACAATACTCTGATGATAAGCTCAGTAAAAAAGAGGCGGAAGAGCTTTGCAAAAGCAGTCAGCACATCTTTTCTAAGAAAAAATTTGAGCTTGAAGACTTGGGTCCTATCCTTTATTTATACGCAAAAATTTATGGGGTCAAGCCGGAGAAAAAGGCGAAGAATATCGTTATTGATGAGGCGCAGGATTATAGTTTTATGCAGCTGCAAGGGCTTAAAACAGCTCTGGAGACAGATATGTTTACCCTGGTTGGTGATTTAGCGCAGGGCATTCATTCCTATAGAGGGATTACGGATTGGGGCGAAGTAAGACAGGCCATCTTTCCAAGAGCCATTTACCGCGAGTTGAAAAAAAGTTACCGGACAACTGTAGAAATCATGAACGAAGCCAATCGATTATTAAAACTGCTTTCTGCTTCATTTCCAGAGGTTGAGCCCATTATACGGCATGGCGAGCCACCCATATTTATGGAAATAACTTCTGATGAAGAATGGGCTGGCCAGATTTCTGAGAAATTAAAACAATTGAAGGAAGAAAAATTAAATACATTTGCCATTATTACAAAAACAGAGGAAGACGCGTCTATTGTGTATTCCATCCTTCAAAAGCACACCAACTTAGACCTTTATTTACTTGAAGAAACTACCTCAATACCAAAGGATAAACTAGTGATCGTGCCGTCGTATTTAGCGAAGGGTTTGGAGTTTGATGCCGTATTTGCGGTCACCTATAATGAAGTCTACTCTGCAAACCATGAGATCGATATTAAACTATTGTATGTAGTCATGACCAGAGCTCTTCACCGTCTGATTTTAATGGGAAAACAGAAACGGACATTTATTCTCTGACACTTGTTAGAGAGAATTGTCCGTTTTTCTGTGAATTAAGGAAAATGCCTTTTCTGCTTATAGGTAACCTCGTTATAAGTAGTGTAAAATGGATAAGTAGATTGACTAGAGAGGAGGTTACAATGGGGTTATGAACAGTACCGTACTAGAGATTAAATCAGTAAGCAAACAAATAGCTGGTTCTGATATTCTAAAAGATATCAGTTTTACTATAGAAGAAGGAGAAATTTTTGGCTTAATTGGACCAAATGGAGCTGGAAAAACAACGTTAATTCGTCTGATTTGCGGACTGATGAAGAAAAATGCCGGTGAGATTCGAATCATGAATCACGAGATCGGAACATCATTTGTGCAGGCCATTCAGCATGTAGGAGCAATCATTGAAAATCCATCCTTTTATCATGATTTGACCGGCTGGCAAAATTTGAAGTTGTTTGCCAATTTATATCCGAATGTATCTTCTGATAGAATAGGAGAGGTTGTTGAGTTAGTTCATCTTTCAGAACGAATTCATGATCAAGTACATACATACTCGTTAGGAATGAAGCAAAGGTTAGGAATTGCTCAGGCTATCCTGCATAAACCAACGATTTTGATTTTGGATGAACCGACAAACGGATTAGATCCGAAAGGCATGCATGATTTGCGCAACCACCTTCTCTATTTAGCTAAAGAAGAGAATATATCTATTCTCATTTCCACTCATCTTTTATCTGAGGTTGAAATGCTCTGTGACCGAATTGCGATCATTAAAGCCGGGGAATTGCTTGAGGTAACAAGCGTGAAGGCTGACAAGCGTCTGCTGGTGATCGAAGTCGATGATGTGCAACGTGCTTTTACAGTATTAAACACTGATTTTGATGTTATATCACATACGGAAAGCCAAATTCGGTTATCTATTGAAAAGAAGGACATTCCGTTGCTTAATGAAAGGCTTGTTATGAATAAAGTGAGTGTGTATCAACTTGCATATGATCAAAATCAACTGGAAAGCACCTTTCTAAAGACCATTTCTATGAGGGAGAAGGGAATATCATGATCTCATTGCTTTATAATGAACACTACAAACTCGCAGGCAAGAAAATAGTCAGATTCTCTTTTTTGGTTATGCCTTTGTTGATTTCCGTATTGCCGTTCTTTTTTACAAAATTAATCAAAGGAACAGACGGAAATGTAATGGACTTTATGTCTGTGCTTTCCAATTTCCTGATCATTACCGTATTTCTAGCCATCGGGTTGGCGGGCAGTATATTGGCGGATGAATTTCAATCAGGCACAGTAAAACTGTTATTAATCAGGCCAAGAACAAGGTCGATGGTTTTATTTGCTAAATGGCTTACGGTCCAATTGTATGGTATATATTTATTAATCAGTACATTTATCTTTTCCTGGATTATTGGGGGAATCGTATACGGTTTTGGAGCCGGTGATGGTCTCATGTTCCAAAAGGTATTATTGACTTATGGGATTACATTCTTGGAATTAATGCTGATTTCAACCTTTACATATGCAGCTTCTGCCGTATTTAAAAACAGCGCTTTTTCTATTGGAATTGGGATGGCTGCCTTATTTGGCGGGAAGCTTGTAACAGAGGTAGCAGAGTTGTTGGAGCTGTCCATCGGGAAAATTCTGCTCTTTGCCAATACGCAGTGGGACCAATACTTATTCGGTAATACACCGATCCTCCCTGGAATGTCGCCCGGCTTTTCTATTATCATTCTGATCATGCATTTCATTTTCTTTTATGGTGTTGCTTGGTTTTTCTTTGCAAAAAGGGATGTAACAGTATAAAGTAAAGGCCTGAAAGGGTGAGAGTGATGATTATAAGCGCCAGTAGGAGAACTGATATTCCTGCCTTTTACTCTGAGTGGTTTATGAACCGAATCAGGGAAGGTTATTATATGAAGGTAAATCCTTTTAATCGTCATCAAACAAAGAAGGTTTCTCTTTTGAAGGAGAATGTGGATGCAATTTGTTTTTGGACAAAGAATCCAAAACCGATGAATCCATATATTCCTGAACTGATGGAGATGGGACATCGTTTGATGTTTCAATATACTTTAAATGATTATCCAAAAGACATTGAACCGGGAATGCCGAGTTTATCTAACAGAATTAAAGAGTTCCAGTATATATCGGATTTAATCGGACCGGATAAAGTGATTTGGCGATACGACCCCATTGTGTTAAGCAATAAAACAAATGTTGAGTACCATATCGAACGATTTACTTATATAGCAGAACAATTGTCTGGTTTTACAAAGCGTGTAGTGATCAGTTTCCAGGATTTTTATACAAAGACAAAAGGAAGACTGGCTAATCTTGAAAAAGTGGAAGGCTATCAATTTCAAGACTGGCTAGAACCTGCCAGTCGTTCCGATTTAAATAAATTGGCCAGTATCATTGGTTCAGTTTCAAAGCAATATGGGATGATGCCGGAGACATGTTCAGAGATTATTGACTTAGAACTATACGGGATTAAACATGGAGCTTGTATTGATAAAAATTATATAGAAGATGTATTTAACCTGCAGTTATCCGGTACCAAGGATAAATACCAGCGGGCTGAATGTGGGTGTATGGTGGCAGAAGAAATGGGTTCTTATGATACTTGCCCATTCGGCTGTGTGTATTGCTATGCGGTAAGAAGCCCAAAACTGGTGCAGACAAATAGACAAAAACATGATCCGAAAAGTCCTTATTTACTCCTGAATGGGTAAAATAATGATAGACTAAAGGATCGAGTAAAGGAAGCGGTGAAGAGTTAATGAGTTATTTACAACCAGGTATTAAAGCAACATTAACAGTGGAAAGAGAGGTTCCGTTCGGGTTCTTTCTTTCAAATGGAGAAGAAGATGTTTTGCTCCACACGCATGAAATCGTTGGTGAAATTGAAATCGGGCAAGAAATAGAGGTTTTCCTATTTCATGATAAAGAAGGCCGCTTGACAGCCTCCATGAAACTTCCAACGATAACCGAAGGCGAATATGATTGGATTCCAGTCGTGGATGTACATCCAAGCCATGGGGTTTTTCTTGATATCGGTCTACAAAAAGACTTGTTAATATCCAGTGACGATTTACCAAAATTAAAAAGCTTGTGGCCAGAAGTCGGCGATCAGCTCTATGTTACATTAAAGGTTGATAATAGAGGCAGAATGTTTGGACGTCTGGCTACTGAAACAGTTGTTCAGGAATTAAGCGAACATGCTCCTGAATCATTGAAAAATAAAGATTTTGAGGGAAGAGCGTATCGTTTGTTAAAAGTAGGAACCTTTATTTTAACTACAGAAGGGTACCGCTGTTTCATTCATGAAAGTGAACGTGCGAATGAACCAAGGCTTGGTGAATTGGTAAAAGGCAGAATCACAGAGGTGAAGCCAGATGGCAGTACAAATGGCTCGCTCTTACCACGTACGCATGAACGCCTTGATGAAGATGCGGAAGCTATCTATACCTACCTTGAAAGCCGCGGAGGCAGTATGCCTTACTGGGATAAATCTGATCCAGAGTCTATCCAAAAACGCTTTGGTATGAGTAAAGCTTCTTTTAAACGTGCGCTCGGCCGATTAATGAAGGACCGCAGAATTACACAAGAGGATGGCTGGACAAAGATTACGAAACAATAAGGTGATTTGAATGAATATACTTTGGGATTTTGATGGCACTTTATTTGATACGTATCCAGGATATGCGAGAATGGTTAAAGGTGCAGTGGATACAACTCGATCGGAGGAAGAAATCTTTTCCTTATTAAAGGTGTCGTTTGGACATGCGTTTAAGGAACTGGGACTTACCGAGGAACAAATCAAACATATTCATAAGCTTGAAAGGCAATTAAAACCTTTGGATTTTAAACCCTTTCCCGGTTTGAAAAAGGTATTAGAGGCTGCGGATTTAAATGTCATTATGACACATAAATACCGTGAAGGTGCCGAGAGCATTTTAAAAGCAAACGGAATGGATCAATATTTCACAGAAATCGTAGCCATAGATGACGGCTATCCAAAGAAACCTCATCCGGCAAGTTATCAGTATCTGCATGATAAGTACAGTATTGATCTCGCGGTTGGGGATAGGGAGTTAGATATTTTACCTGCCAAAAGTATTGGGATCAAAACCTGCTTATTTCAGAATGATACGCCCGGTGCAGATTATTATGTAGACAGCTATGATACGTTTTTTGATATTATTAAATAGGTAAGATCAGCATCCGTAAGATTAGACAGGTGGAGAGAAGAACAAAATGTTCTTTCCTACCTGTCTTTTGTTTTTGTAGCGAAATGTTAACTAATTTATTACTGAGTATGTAATAAATTGTATTGGAAAGTATGTAAATAAGAGTTTCCGAACATCTTTTAGATTAAAATGAATAGTAAAGTCTGCATTATGAGATTAAAATAGCAATTATAGAGAGGATTGCATGAATAAAAGAGCCGATTGTGAGCATAATCCAGCCGAAGGGAGCGAGAATAGAGCCAGTTCTGATAAAAATCCAGCCGATGTCAATAATAATAGAGCGGATTTGTTTTTTTACCTGATACGGGTTTTATTTATCATTCTCAAAGGAAATATCTTTACTTTCGAAATCATTTATCCTTATAATTTAGAATACTACCCTTAATGTATTTAATGAAATTTGATTACTGAAGGAGCCTAGAAAGTTGAAAATAAAAGATTTTACTTTAACAGCCATTTTTTTATCTATTATTCTATTATTTGCTTTCACGCCATTTGGGTTTATCCATTTAGGTATCATTAAAGCGACGCTAATTCATATTCCAATTATTATAGCCTCTATTATACTAGGACCAAGAATTGGTGCTTTCCTGGGGCTAGTATTCGGATTCACCAGTATTGCGGTCAATACGATTTCACCGTCACTCTTATCATTTGCGTTTTCACCGGCGATTCCTGTATTGGGTACAGATCAAGGGAGTCTTTGGGCATTGTTTATTGCCCTTGTACCCAGAGTCGTAATTGGGTTTATACCTTACTACATTTTCAAAGCATTTCGTAAGGCTATAGAGAAGAAAAAGTCCATTCAAAAAACAGCAATATTTACAACGGCCGTACTATCAACTTTTATTCATACATTTTTGGTAATGGGTTTTATTTCTATACTATTTCAAGACGCATATGCTCAAGCTATAAATGCTGACAGCACAAGTGCCATCTATAAAGCTGTTTTAACTGTATTTTTCACAAATGGACTAGCTGAAGCACTCCTTGCTGGAGTGGTAACGATGGCGGTGGTCCCAGCTTTATTAAGAATATCGAAAAGGTAATTTTTTATTAGAATCTTTACGTAAGTACATTTGTTTAATATCCATCGTGAAAAAGCCAAAAATAAAGAAGGAATTCAGAAAATGGATACTATCGAACCATTCTGAATTCCTTTTTGTCTACAATCTGAGAGATAAGCTTTTGCTATCTCTACTTCCTCTATTTAATTGATACACGACACAATAGGAGTATTAACTAGCTCCATCTATTTTTTAGGCCCTATATAGTTAATTATATTTGTTAAAAACACCGGGAATTTCTTTCGTACACCGAGAAATCTTATATAAAACGCAGTGTCCTATTTTCTGCAGAATGGGTGAGACTCCTGCAGGAAGAACAAGCGTATCAAGACCCCACAGCGCTTAAGCGCTAGGAGGCTTGATACTTGCCCGCGGAAAGCGAGCCCATTCTGCAGAAAATAGTGTTAACGAAATGAAAAAAACGTAGACAATGTCTCCCTAATATAAGGGCTTTGTCTACAGTCTGAGAGAAAGCAAAAGCTGTCTCTCTTTTTTTAGAAAACAGTCAAATAAAAAAACCTGAGCCAGTGGAATACTGGGCTCAGGTCTTTGAATTAGCCTAACTATCATATATCTAACCTTCTTGGGTCAGGTCATTTCGAATCCAGTTATTTTTTAACTGCTTCTAAATACTCATCATACGACATTTGTTTGTCGATAATGCCATCTGGTGTGATTTCAATAATACGGTTTGCAATCGTTTGGATGAACTGGTGGTCATGAGATGTGAAAATCATGGCGCCTTTGAAATTGATCATACCATTATTGACTGCCGTGATGGACTCCAAGTCAAGGTGGTTAGTCGGTTCATCTAATAGAAGAACATTTGCACCGCTAAGCATCATTTTAGATAGCATACAGCGGACTTTTTCTCCACCGGACAGAACTGAAGCTTTTTTCATAACTTCTTCCCCGGAGAAGAGCATTCTTCCTAGGAAACCACGCAGGAATGATTCACTTTCATCCTGTGGAGAGAATTGACGAAGCCAGTCCACTAGCGTCATGTCATTACCTTCGAAGAATTCAGAGTTATCTTTAGGGAAATAGGATTGAGAAGTGGTTACTCCCCATTTAAATGATCCTTCATCTGCTTCCATTTCACCCATCAGGATTTTAAACAGAACTGTTTTAGCATTGTCATTTTGACCAATTAAAGCAATTTTGTCATCTTTATTCATAGTAAAACTTACATTGTTCAGGACCTTTTCTCCATCGATTGTTTTGGAAAGACCTTCAACACGTAATAGGTCATTACCGATTTCGCGTTCAGGAGTAAAGTGAACATATGGGTAACGGCGGGATGATGGTCGGATATCATCTAATGTGATTTTTTCCAATAGTTTTTTACGGGAAGTGGCTTGTTTGGATTTAGATGCATTAGCGCTGAAACGGGCGACGAATGCTTGTAATTCCTTAATCTTTTCTTCCTTTTTCTTATTGGATTCGGATGTTAATTTCTGTGCCAATTGGCTGGACTCGTACCAAAAATCATAGTTTCCGACATACAGTTGAATTTTTCCGAAATCAAGGTCCGCAATATGCGTACATACCTTATTCAAGAAGTGACGGTCATGGGATACAACGATGACCGTGTTTTCAAAGTTAATTAAAAACTCTTCTAGCCATTGAATGGCTTTAATGTCAAGGTGGTTGGTAGGCTCATCGAGTAATAATACATCCGGCTTACCAAATAGAGCTTGTGCAAGCAATACTTTCACTTTTTCTCCACCATCAAGATCAGCCATTTTTTTGTTGTGTAACTCTTCTGGTATACCTAATCCTTTAAGTAGGATTGCAGCATCAGGCTCTGCTTCCCAACCATTCAGCTCAGCAAATTCACCTTCGAGTTCTGCAGCTCTCATACCATCTTCGTCGGAGAAGTTTTCCTTCATATAAATAGCATCTTTTTCTTTCATGACTTCGTAAAGTCGGGCATGGCCCATGATGACTACTTGAATGACTTCAATGTCTTCAAATTCAAAGTGGTTTTGCTTTAAAACAGTGAGACGCTCACCAGGGCCTAGACTAACATTGCCTGATTGAGGCTCAAGTTCACCTGATAAGATTTTAAGAAAGGTAGATTTTCCGGCACCATTGGCACCAATTAATCCATAGCAATTTCCAGGTGTAAATTTAATATTTACATCTTCAAACAATTTTCGATCTCCAAAGCGAAGACCTACGTTATTTACAGTAATCATTTATTTCATTTCCTCCGTTTGCTGGTATCTAGCAAATTATATCATCACATGTACATATTTTGAAAGAGATGCAGTGCAATCAAGCGAATAAAACAAGAATAGGTGATTACTGTGTGGTAATTTATGTTAAATAAATAAGTGTTCATGAGAAAGGTGAACAATTTTGGAATCAGTACTATCAATGTGATAAGCGTTTACATATTTAAAATTCTGTAAACTTGTTACATTTCTGTAATATTGTTGACATAGTTGTAACGGGTTTTACATCTGTTTGTCCTTAACAATTAGTTTTTCTATTTGGTAGGATGATTTCTGTTATTCATCACGAAAAATTTAAAGGAGGTTAGGTTTAACCGATGAATCAACTACTTATTGCATTATTAGTTTCAACGTCACTTGCAGGAGTTGTACAAAGTGGCTTTGTTTCCTCAAATAATGCAAATGAAAATCAAGTTATGAATCAGCAACCTTCAACCAAGATAAGTCAGGTAGAGATGACAGCTTTATCTGATTATAAATATATAAATAGGGCGGCAGAAGAAACAAGCTCAACTTATATTCCGTTTAATAAGGAGGAAACAATCCCATCATATACGGCATTTTATTCTGAATTGAAGGATAATCCAGATAGCAAACGGAATGTCCAACAACATGGTTTTGATGAATCAGCCAACGTGGCTAATAAACCAAAACCAGAACAAATAAATAAAGATAACAAAACGGAAGAGATAGATGAAATCTCTCCAAGCAAAGAAAAAACTGAAAAAGGTAAGGAAAACAAGACTGGTGAAACTCTTGTAGCTGATGAAACTATTAAGTTGAACACCCCTAATGATAAAGAGGATAAAACAATTAATGAGACTACCGAAAAGCCTAATACAGAACAGGAAACTGTAAACAAGGAAGCGGAAGAAGAGGTACAGGCATCCTCGGGTCATTCTGAACAGGAGGAAAAAGTACTTACCGTTAAAGCAACAGCCTATACGGCTGATTGCGAAGGCGGCACCGGTGTAACATACACTGGCATAGACCTTAAAGCGAATCCGAATCAGAAAGTAATCGCGGTTGATCCAAATGTAATTCCACTTGGTACTAAAGTTTATGTAGAAGGATATGGACATGCGATTGCCGCGGATATAGGAGGAGCAATCAAAGGGAATAAAATTGATGTCTTTATTCCTTCTCAAGCAGAGGCGGAAGACTGGGGTATTAAAACGGTTGAAGTGACAATATTTGAAGATTAATAGTGATTATAAGTAAGTCCAAAAAGCAATCCAGCAGTGTCTGGGTTGCTTTTTACTATCTATTCTATTAAAAGAATAGTAGTATCAATAGCATATGTTTTTTTCCATACATAAATGAAAAAATATCAGGTATTAATTGTGGGAATAGAGTGACAGTTTATTTTTTTCGAGATTTGTAGTAAAATCAAAGTCTTTGACAGGGAATTATTATATAATTAGTTTTTGAATCAATATGGAGGAATTCTGATGACAACCGCAACTGTAGATGAATATAATTTAGAGAATTTGCTAGATTCTTTAAAGATGGATGCTTTAAAGAATATCCGCAGAAATCTAAATTTGAAAAACATGAGTTCATTAAGAAAAAAAGAATTGGTAGCAGCATTGGCTGAAAAAATACCGGCGTCTGTCCCTGAAAAGGTCCAAATGATGGATCTTCATCAATACACAGCTATTGTAGCGATGATGACGAAGAGCGGGATAATGCCAATTGAACAAATCGGTCTTGAAAATGTATTTTACTTATCCAGCATTGGATATATACATCCATCCAAGGTGGAAGATCAACCAGTGGTTGTAATGCCAACTGAAGTCATGAAACAATTTTACAACTTAAATCCAAAAGAAATTATGACTATTGTTAACCGTAATCAAAAAGTTTCAAACATCTTGTTTGGCTTGGTTCGTTATTATGGATTTATGGAGATTGAAAAAGCCCATAAATTGATTGAAGGGTATCTCCAGGAAGAAGTGGATATCGAATGGTTACACAATTATATCAGTTATTTAGAAGAATATTATGGGGATTTCCGCCTAAATGAACCGTATATCATTCATGAGACAATCAAAGAATTAGATGGATTTAAGCAGGCGCAAGCAAGCAGAGTTGGCTTGAAATATTACCCAATTCCTGCTGAAACCATGTTAAATGTGAACCGATTTGAACCATTTGAAAGAACGGAACAATTGGTGAATCTTGTACACTATTTAAGTGATACGTATTCTTTAAAACAAGAAGAAGCAGTAGAATTGGCAGATCGCTTTATCTATAAAGTTCAATTTGGTGAATCCTTACCCGATGTGGTGAAATGGTTTGGAGAACAAGTTGAATTAAAGTCGGAAAAAGATATTAATGTATTGGTTGAAAAAATGGTCACAGTCGTAAATAACACAAGACTATGGATTTTAAAAGGTCATACACCTTCTGAATTATCCTCTCCATCTGCTAATAAACCTGCACCTACTACTCCAGTAGAAATAACTCAACCTAAAGTAGGCAGAAATGAACCTTGTCCATGTGGATCAGGGAAGAAATACAAAAAATGCTGCGGAAAAGCTTGATTTTATAAAAAGGTAAATACAAACACGGTGTACACTTAGTGGCTTTGGCTATCAATCGTACATCGTGTTTTGTTTTTTTCTGAAAGGTTATAATGGCATTGAGTACAGTGCTTTATCATCATACTGGTAATGAAATTAATTCATAGAAAAAAACAAGGAGGGGATTGCATGGAGGATTTTGAATCTTTAACATTGCCTACTTATATTAAACCAGGGCTGGATATTGTATTTTGTGGAATCAACCCCGGCAGAATCTCAGCACTTAAGGGGTATCATTTTGCGAATCCAGCAAATTTGTTTTGGAAGGGGCTGTATTTGGGCGGTATTACGCCATATCAATTTAAACCGGAAGAGACAGTAAAGTTGCTCGACTATGGGTATGGCATAACTGATATTGTTGGCAGAGCAACCCGTTCTTCATCTGATTTAAAAAAAGAGGAATATCTTGAGGGTGCCGCCGAATTAAGAGATTTAATCATCCAATACAAACCTAAATGTTTATGTTTCATTGGGATTACAGCCTTTCGATATGCGATAAACCGCCATAAAGGAAAAATAGTGCCCGGTCTTCAGGATGGTCTGTTTTATTCCACCCCTGAGTGGGAAGGCTGCCATATTTTTGTTGTGCCGTCAACAAGCGGAGCAAATGCTCATTATACACGTGAAGAAAGAATAGGTTATTTCCGACAATTAAATGAGTGGAACAAACTCAAACAATCCAAATAAATAGGTATAATACCTGCAAAAAAAGCCATGCTATAAGTAGAAAGTTCATCACATTAATGCCATTTCTAAATTATTGACATTTCTGAAAATGTAGTGTATCATGATAAATAATGTTTATCTATATAAAATTACCCGTAAATAGACATTCACTTCTTATAAAGTGTTCTCCTTTTTACAGAGCGGTACTTTTTATAATAGGTGAATCTATATTTATCATACATTTTTGGAGGTAACAAAATGAAAAACGGTAAAGTAAAATGGTTTAATGCAGAAAAAGGTTTCGGATTCATCGAAGTTGAAGGCGAAAACGATGTATTCGTACACTTCTCCGCTATCCAGGGCGAAGGTTTCAAATCTCTAGAAGAAGGCCAAAGCGTACAGTTCGACGTAACAGAAGGCGCTCGTGGACCTCAAGCTGAAAACGTAATTAAACTTTAAGAAGTATGCTAATAAAGGCTATCCAATGTAAGGGTAGTCTTTTAATACATAATTAACTTCTAAAAGAAAGGTGTGCCGGTTATGTATAATCGAAAAAATGTTGAGGAAATAATCCCTGAAGAAACGAAGGTGTGGGAATGTACTTCTGATGATTGTAAAGGTTGGGTACGTGACAATTTCAAAGCTACTGAAACACCTAAGTGTCCATTATGTGGTAGTGAGATGACAGAAGGCGTTAAAATGCTTCAAGCGATTAATAATCCTAGGCGGAACGATTAAGCCGTCCAGCTTTCTCGCAGAAACAGACCAATGAATTTGGTCTGTTTTTTTTATTTGTAGGAAATATGAGTGGTCCTAAATGAAACCTCTAGCTAGTTTTATTCGTATGTTGAGTTATTGAACACTACAGAAAAGAGGAATCACCTACGTGAATATGCCTGATTTACAAGAGTTGAATGAATGGAAGGAATTTTTAATTGGCTACAAATTTGCTTTGAGTGAAATGAATACGAAACTGGATATCTTAAACCAAGAATTTGAATTTATTCATCATTATAATCCGATTGAACATATCAAATCGAGAATGAAAAGTCCGCAAAGTATTATGAAAAAATTACAACGGAAAAATCTTGATATTACGATTGAGAATGCAGAACAACATGTCCGTGATATCGCAGGAGTTCGTATTTCCTGTTCATTTACAACTGATATTTACGCAGTTGTTGATGCTCTGGGGAAACAGGATGATATACATATTTTAGAGATTAAAGATTATATTAAACACCCAAAACCAAATGGATATAGAAGTCTTCATTTAATAACTGAAATACCGGTATTTTATACAGACTGTAAAAAATGGATGACGGTGGAAATACAAATACGAACGATCGCCATGGATTTTTGGGCAAGCCTAGAGCATAAAATTTATTATAAATTTGGTAAAGAGGTACCAGAACATCTCCTTATGGAGTTAAAGGAATCTGCGTCTATGATTGCTGAACTGGATGATAAGATGCTAAGAATTAATGAAGAAGTCCAAGTATTTAAAGATAAACTGAAGAGTGAAACCTAATTGTATATTTGTTATTCCTTCTTAAAAAAATGTGTCAAATGTATTAAAAAAGGGGAAGATAAAAATAAAAGGAAAGAAGGAAGGGACAAATTCATGACAATCTTAAGAGATATTATGACAACAAATGTAGACTTTGTATCACCGGGTAGTAATGTATATGAGGTAGCTTTGAAAATGAAGAATGATAATGTGGGGATTATTCCTGTCTGTGAGGACGGATCTCTCATTGGCGTTATTACGGACCGCGATCTTGTAGTGGACGGGATTGCTGAGAAAAGACCCGGTTCGACTAAAGTACTGGATGTTATGCATCAAAATGTTGTTACGGCCAACCCTGACACAACAGAGGAAGAGGCTGCGGCCATGATGGCACAGCATCAAATCAGACGTCTTCCAGTCATTGAAAACGGTAAACTGGTCGGGATTGTATCATTGGGTGATCTGTCAGTCAGCAACACTGGTACTGATGAAGCAGGGGAAGCTTTGCAGGATATTTCTGAACAAGAGTAGGATGGAACTCAGTACGGCATACTGCATCTCGAAAAACTAGTGGATAATTCTGCAATTAGTAGCTTACATTTTAGGACCTAATATTTCTTCTTGAAACAGGGGATTCTCATTTTGGGAATGCCCTTTTTATACGCTGATTTTAATTACAATAAAAATTAAAATCAGCGGAGTCTGTTTGGTGAAAGGTTCTTTCACACATGTTAGTAAGAACGTTTGTGCCCTATATGGTATGATAATCGTACTAAGATCAGGATGGGTGAGTATATATGTTGGGGGAGTATCATATATCCATTAGACAGTTAGTTGAATATGTTTATCGGAGCGGTGATCTGGATGGTCGTTTTCGCACGTCCAGTTCAATGATTGAAGGGACAAGAATACATCAGGCCATTCAGGCAGACTATCAGGATAAAGATGAAAAAGAGGTACCACTGAATATGGTAAAGGAATTCGGGGGTATTTATTATGAGATTGAAGGAAGATGTGATGGGATTCTACATCGGCCGGAAGGACCAGTTATTGAGGAAATCAAATCAACGTCCGGGACACTTGATGCAATTAATGAAAATACATATCCGGTTCACTGGGCTCAGGCGATGTGTTATGGGTATATCTATTGTCTGAATGAGAATCTTAAACAGATAGAGATTCAGTTAACCTATGTACAAGTACTGACAAATCAAATACTTACATTTCGAAAAAGTGTAACGATTGGTCAATTAGATCAATTTATGGAGAAGGTACTGACAGAATTCACGCCCTTTGCAGCTTTACAACTAAAAATAAAGGAAGAAAAACTAATTTCAGCGGCACAAATCGAATTTCCGTTTACGGATTTTAGAAAAGGTCAGAGAAAGCTGATTGGAGCGGCCTGGAAAACGATGTCGGAAAAGAAAAGTCTTTTTGCTTTAGCACCAACCGGCATTGGTAAAACGATTTCTTTTATTTTCCCATCCGTTAAAATGATGGCTGAAAATGACCATAATATCGAACGGATTTTTTACTTGACGGCTAAAACCATTACTAGACAAGTGGCTGAGGATACGGTAAAAATCCTGAATGGTCAAGGATTAAAAGTGAAAACCGTAACGCTTACAGCAAAAGATAAAATATGTATGAATCCAGAAGGAATTTGTAACACGGATCAATGTATGTATGCTGAAGGTCATTTCGATCGAATCAATGATGCTGTTTTGGATATTTTAGAAAATGAGTCACTTATGGACAGAGAGACAATTCTGAAGTATGCTCACCGTCACCGTGTATGTCCGTTTGAATATTCGATAGAATTGGCGTATCTCGCGGACATTGTAATTTGCGATTATAATTATATTTTTGATCCAAGAGTATTCTTGAAACGATTTTCGGATGAGCAAAGGAAACGGACTGTTCTTTTAGTGGATGAAGCTCATAATCTGGTGGAACGCGGAAGAGAAATGTTTTCTGCGGAGTTGGAAAAGAAAGTGTTTCTCGATATAAAGAGGGCATACAGCGGGTCTAATCCAGAGCTATCAAATGCAGCTAAAGTAATAAACGCTTTATTAATTCAACAGAAGAAAGAATTAGGGGATAAAAAATCAGCTGTATATTTGGACAAACCAGAAGAATTGCTGGAAGCACTCGAACTATTTGTCCTTTATGCGGGTGCTGAATTAACCCGGAGTGGAGTCAGTGAGTCTTCCAATCATGGCGATTTAATGGAAATCTACTTTACATCTCAAAATTTTCTCCGGATTGCCAAGTATTATAATAAGAATTATATTACTCATGTGATAAAAGGAAGTAATAATCTGTCTATCAAAATGTTTTGTTTGGATCCTGCCTTAAATATGCAAAAGATGACGAAAGGATTTGCTGCCAAACTATTCTTTTCAGCTACTCTAACACCAATTGGCTATTACATGGATGCTCTGGGCAGTGAGGACGGGGATTACCGGATTAACATAGGTTCTCCATTTTCTCCTGAACAATTGGCTATCACGATTCAGCCACTCTCCACTCGATTTCATGATCGAGCAGCCTCAAGTGTTCTAATTGCCAAAACCATTAAAGCAGTAATCCGAAATAAAGGGAATTTTTTAGTGTTTTTCCCATCCTACCAATTTTTAACGATGGTAATGGAAGAACTGGAGGAATTCGAGGGTCCATCTAAAGTCTTGATACAAAATCAGGGGATGACTGAGCAGGAAAGAGAGGCTTTTTTGTCAGCTTTTGAAGAGGATTCAAACGTTCCTGTCATCGGTTTTACGGTATTGGGCGGAATATTTTCTGAAGGAATCGATTTGGTAGGGAATCGATTGAGCGGGGTAATCATTATTGGTGTAGGATTACCGCAAATAAATGAGGAGAGAAATTTAATTCGCGACTATTATAAGGCAGCCGGAAAAAACGGATTTGATTATGCTTATATTTATCCCGGAATGAATAAGGTGTTGCAGGCGGCGGGCCGCTTAATACGAAGTGAGCATGACACTGGCACACTTACACTAATAGATGATCGTTTTTTAACCGAAAAATATCAATCTTTATTCCCGGAAATGTGGAAATCATTTAAAATTATTAAAAGCTACAAAGAAATGACATAAGAGGAGATTCATATGAGAGAGCAAAGAGTAAGAGGATTTGAAATCGTGAGTCCAGAGTATTTTAAGATTCAAATGAATAAGGATAAAATCAAGCTGCCACTGCGCGGTGATGCAGGATCGGCAGGCTATGATTTTTTTTCAAATGAAACAATCACACTGAATGTTGGTGAGAAGCATTTATTTTGGACTAATATCAAAACCTATATGAAACAAAACGAATTGTTGGAAATTCATATACGAAGCAGCCTTGGAGTCAAATATGGACTTGTTCTATCGAATGGTACTGGCATCATTGATTCATCTTATTATGGGAATCCTGAGAATGATGGAAATATTGGCATTTCTATTACCAATCGAGGAGAAGCGCCTGTGCTGATTAAACAAGGGGAACGGATTGCACAGGGTATATTTAAACAGTATTTATTAGCTGATGATGATCAAGTCTTGCATGCAAATAGATCTGGTGGATTCGGTTCCACAAAACGCTAAGCTGCGAATAGTGAATCATTTTGTTTCAAATATTAATCTTTCGGGTAAAAATAGGTAAATACATATCTATATTAGAAAGAGAGATGATACAAAATGCTTTGGACATTAATCGGAGTTTTAGTGGTCTTATGGTTGTTAGGTTTCCTATTTGAAATTGGCGGAGATATTATCCACGTATTATTAATAATAGCTGCACTTGTGTTCGTGTTTAATATTATTAAAAACAGAGGATCTGGAAGAAGATAATTAATCTCTAATTATATTCATTCTGTGTACCTTAGTAGATGTAGAAAAATTTAGGACTATATAGGAGGATTTTTTCTCCCATATAGTCCTTTTTTGTTGTTTAAAGACACTTTCTGCAGGTACAAAGAGACGTATAATCTACTGGATTAATTTCTCCATAGCTATATCTTTGGTAGGAGGATGGAATAAACTTACGATGGATCTTTGATTTATGGTAAAATTTACAAATTAGATTAGGGATATATGAAAAGGAGTGGGAATTTTGAAGGTAAAAAAGAAAGCTAGATTTTGGATGATGACAAGAATGCTATTTTCTTTTATTGCAGCAATCATTTTGTTATGGGTCGCTTTCCATTACATTAAAACAACGTATGAACAAAAAAGTTATCAAGCTCCAGGAAAATTAGTTGAAGTAAACGAGAATAATATGCATGTTTACACGAAAGGCGACGGAGAAAATACGATCGTCTTATTAAGTGGTTTAGGTACTGCAGCACCTGTGTTAGATTTTGAACCCTTAATAAATGAATTAGCACTTACTAATAAAGTGGTTGTAGTGGAACCTTTTGGCTATGGATGGAGTGATTTAACAACTAAAGAAAGAACGGTAAAAAATATAGTAGATGAGTTGAGAACAGCTCTAAAGAAATCGAATAATGAAGGCCCGTATATTTTAATGCCACATTCTCTTTCTGGAATATATAGTATGTATTTTGCGAATAAATATCCAAGTGAAGTGAAAGCGGTTATAGGAATTGATCCTACATTGCCGCAAGCTTTAGAATATTTTGGTGAGTCAGCTCCTGCTATATCGAATCTGTTTCGATTTGCTGCACCAAGCGGATTAGCCCGACTAATGGTATCCTTGAAGTCGGAAAATTTTCTTCCCATAGCCGAGAAAGGTATCTATACCGAAAATAATTTGAAAATGACAGAAGCGATTTCTGCCTGGAAAGGATATAACAAGAATATAGTGGATGAAGCCAATGAAATACAAAATAATATGGATAAAACAAAGGATATGACTTTTCCAAATAATATGCCTGTCCTGCTCTTTACTAAGGAAGATAATCAAGTAAGTAAAGAGGGTAAGTCCTATGTGACATTCTATCGAACTCACTTAAATGATAACTCTCCATCTCAAATAGTCACTTTAAAGGGACATCATTATCTTCATTGGGCACGTTATAAAGAAATGAGTGAGCACGTAAATCATTTTACGAATACATTTTAGGTAATTAAATCAGTGAACGGTCTTTCTATAAATCGATAGTACGAAAATATAAAAATATGAAAAAGATTTATGTTCGAAAAAAATCAGATGATTCAAAAAGAGAGTTTTACTTTTTACGAGAACGTAACAATTATGACAATCTGTAAATGTTTTACTTACAGTAAAGGATATTAGGTATATCTGTCGAATATAAATCATACATGTAAAGCTAAATTGAAATGGTGGTCTAAATAGATGGAGCCAATTTTATTAAAGCAAAGTGATTATCAAAAATTGATTAAGGAATCACTGATGAAAGAAGAGGGGAGGTTATATCAGGAGTATTTAGATTCTATCAAGATCCAGCATCATGAGGAAAATACAGCATCTATGGAGAAACCACGTAAAACGATGTTCAGTCAATTGATTAACACGGTAAATGGTGATATATCTGAAAGTCAGATCAAGGAAGTGGCGAGAAGGACAGCCATTGAACGCATGGATGCTATTAATATAGGAAATGTTTTATACAATATCAATCAGGGACGCAGTATCTTTGTTAATTTTGTGCTGAAGATGGATATCCCGTCTTATATACTCCAAAGTACAATTAATAATATCAATAGACAATATGATATTTTTAGCTATGAAATGGTTTCGACCTATACACAAATGAAAAATAAAGTCATTGATGAGAAGACCACCTTCATCAATGAAAACCATAAGGATAAATTAGCCCTGCTCGGTCAAATATCATCGAGCTTTGTGCATGAATTCCGTAATCCGCTGACGGCTGTAATGGGCTTTAATAAAATTTTGAGAAAAGAATATCCGGATATGAAATACTTGGATATCATGGAATATGAGCTCAATCAATTAAATTTTCGGATTACCCAATTTTTGCACACATCAAAAGCTGAATTCAATGAAGAGATTATCATGGATATATCGATCAGAGAGCTGATTGAAGAGATTAAACAATTAAGCTATGCGAACATTATAGATACCAATGTTAAGGTAGAAATCGATGTTCCGGAAGATTTAATCATAAAGGCAAGCAGAAATGGATTGAAGCAGGTTGCTCTTAATCTTTTTATTAACTCAATTGATGCCTTGAAAAATCAGCCTTCCGAGCGTGTCATTAAAGTAAAATCCATGATGAAGGACGATCAATTAGTGATAAGCTTATCCAATAATGGGCCAATGATTGCAAAGGAAAATATTGAGTCAATCTTTGAACCATTTTTCACTACAAAGGAATTAGGTACGGGAATTGGCCTTTATGTCTGCAAAAAAATTATTGATAGTTATGATGGCGACTTATTATGTTCTTCCAATCCCGAATGGACGAAATTTAGTATTTATCTTCCTGATTCTATTATTATCAAACCCGCACAGTGAGTTACACGGATGAATTCTTAATCATTTATTTATTTTCTAAACTATTGATTTTGTCGTTATACAATTATTCTGTTAGGATGCTTGAATAGTAAATGAGATTACCTCCTGAGAAATAATCCAGAGAGACTAAAAATGGGTGCGTGAATGACGCAGTATAATTAGGTGGCAGAATATTCGTAAATTTTTTTCGATGTATATTATTAAAGCAGCACTTTCCTCATCGGGAAGGTGCTGTTTTTTTATGATCAGTAATGTTCTAAAAGGAATAGTAGAATTAACATGAAAATGAAGGTGTTGAACTATCATACACCTGTAGTCATTGTGGTGTGCGGTATGGGGACATTAATGATGGGATTCTTGCATATAATCGCCAATTTTAGATTGGCATTATACTTGCATTAATGTAAGTGATGGCTAAATATAGTTGATATTTATGAACTTTTGTTCTTTTTGGCCTAGGATAAACTATGGAGGGATATTTGTGACAACATCTAATTTGGAATTATCCAGATCACTGGTAATCGGAGAGTATTTGCGCAGGGCAGCACACACGGCACCTGAGAGAGAGGCATACATATATGGCAGTGAGAGACGAACGTATCGTGAATCTGAGAAGAAAGCACTTCATTTAGCTGGTTGGTTGCAGAAAAACAGAATAGGGTATCAGGACAAGGTTGGTTTTATGCTCTTGAATGGACTTCCTTTTATTGATGTATTCTATGCTACATCTTTAGCTGGAGCGATAGGAGTCCCAATAAATTTTCGTCTGACAAAAGATGAGCTGGCGTATATCATTGGGCAATCTGAATGCAAAATTTTATTTGTCGAGCACGTCTTTTTGCCTGTGATTGAATCGATTCGATCACAAATCGAGCTTGTTGACTGTATCGTTGTCGTGAATGGAGATTCAACTTCTTCCCATATACCTTATGAGACCATATACGATCGCTCCTCAACGTATCAGCCTTGCAATTCATTATCGGGTGATGATGGAGCGCTTATTATGTATACTTCAGGTACAACCGGACGGCCAAAAGGTGCAGTTTTATCGCATCAAAACATGTGTATAAATGGTATGAACCAAGTCGTAACAGCAGGACTTGACGCAACTTTTAAACAACTTTTAGTTGCTCCTTTATTTCACATTGCTGCTCTATCAACTCTTTTATACCCCATTAATGGAACTACAGTGATTCATTCACAATTCAACCCCGAAGAAGTGCTTCAAACCATCGAGAAAGAGCGAATTAATTTTATCTTTTTAGCACCGACGATGTGGCATATGCTTGTTGAATGTCCTTCGATTGAACAATATGATTTAACATCATTAGAAAGATGTGCCGCTGGGAGTGCTCCATGTTCCCTATTACTGAAAGAGAGGATTGCAAAATATTTTCCAAATGGGAAACTGAGTGATCCTTTTGGACAAACAGAAATGAGTCCGGTTACTACCTGTCTTCAACCTGAAGATTCTATTCGGAAAAATTCTTCCGTGGGTAAGCCGGTGGTCAATGTAGAAGTGAGGGTCGTTGACGACCATATGAATGATGTTCCGCTTGGAGATGTCGGGGAAATTGTCTACCGTGGACCAACCGTTATGAAAGAATATTATAAAAATCCAGAAGCAACTAGAGAGGCATTCCGTGGGGGATGGTTTCATAGTGGAGATTTAGTTCGGATGGATGATGAAGGGTTTATTTATATCGTTGATCGGAAAAAGGATATGATTATTAGTGGCGGGGAGAATATCTATCCAGCCGAAATTGAACAAGTTTTAAATAGACATTCCAAAGTTGTCGAAAGTGCTGTGGTCGGTGCTGTTGATGAAAAATGGGGAGAAGTGGTTCAAGCTTATATCGTTCTGAGAAAAGGTGAAACGATGACAGAGGAAGAAGTGATTATCTATTGCCAGGAACAATTGGCATCGTATAAAAAGCCTAAGATAGTCAATTTCGTGGATACTTTGCCAAGAAATGCAGCCGGAAAAATTGTTAAAACAGTTCTTAGAAAGGGATATCTAGAGACAGAAAAGTAGATAAGGTCCGCTAGTTTTAGTCTGAGGCAGTGCGAAGTTGGTATTTAGCAGCTTATCACTGCCTCTTTTTAGGGACTTAGGCAGTTGAGTTTTCTAAAGGAGAAAGGTACATCTATGTTTGTCTAACGGGAAGAACTCTATGATAAAAGGCAAGGTAGAAAAATAGTGCCTATATTAGCTCATTGTTCTTTATAATAATCTTAAAAAAAGAGGTACTTATTCTTGGTTCGATAATTGAATTCTATGAATATAAGTCTAGATCTAAAATTTTGAAGATAGATTTAGACTATCTTTTTTTTGTGAGCCTACAAATTACAACATATTATGTATAGGTTATAAGTTACAGTTAAGGAAAGCAAGTCCGTCTGAGCATTCAAAAGTCCTATGCGTGGTATTCAAACAGCAAGGAAAAAAGGTTGTTTAGAAATCAATCATTATTAAATAGAAACCATATTATTTTCCTAAGTTGGACAGGGGTTTTATGTTGGCACGGAACTTGCAATTAGTTCAGTGAAGGCTGAGCAAAGTGGATGCAATCTAATGTAAGCGCTTTATTGTAAGAGGGGGGAGGAATACATACGAAAAGCATCCATGAAAAATAAAATTTATTACTTTCAAAGGAGGGATACGAGTGCGTGAATATGTGACTACAAAACAAATGATCAAAAAGGATTCACTCCCGTATAAACTTTATCAAAAAGCTAAAAGACATGGGATATGGAATCCAGTTGATATTGACTTTAGCCAGGATAAAGAGGATTGGAAAAAGCTTAGCCCTGATCAACAGCAAGAGGTTTTGATTCAATTTGCGCAGTTTATTGGGGGTGAGGAAGCTGTATCGGAGGATATTCTTCCTATGATCATGGCCGTTTCCAAGAAAGGGTGGTTTGAAGAAGAGTCCTATCTATCTACCTTTTTATTTGAAGAAGCAAAGCATGCGGAGTTCTTTAGTTTATTTTTAGAAGAAATCGGTGTAACTGAGGACCTCAGTCACCTACTGACACCTGGGCATAGGAAATTATTTGATGATATCCTTCCTCGGACAATGAATAGATTACTTGTGGACCAATCACCTGAAGCAATGTTGGATGCTGCCGTCACATACAATATCTTTGCCGAAGGGGTATTAGCGGAAACGGGATATTGGTTCTTCTATGAAGCTCTGTCTAAAGCAAATTTATTCCCTGGATTTATTGAAGGGATACGGAATGTAAAAAGGGACGAAGGACGCCATATCGGATTTGGTACATTCCTTATTCAGCGCTTAATTCATGAACATCCTGAGTTATTTGATCGTGTCCAAATAAGGCTTCAGGAGTTGCTTCCAATTGCCTACGAACTGACAGCGAGGGAAGATGGGAAAAAAGTGACAAGTCTTGGTATTGAAGAAGGAAAAGCAATGGAATATGCACTTAAACAATTAAGTGCGCGGATTGAGGTACTATCACGTGCCCAAGATAAAACGCTGGAAGAAATTCATGATACCGAAGTTATTTTTGAGTAAGAAAAATAGTAGTGGGAAAAGGGAGGATATGGAATGAGTACAGACGTGAAGGTACAGGAATTTGCACAATTTATTAGTGGGGAATGGACACCAGGATCTACGGGAGAAATGTTTGATGTCATAAATCCGGCTACATCCGAAGTAGTTGCTAAAGTCCCTAAAGGTACAAAAGAAGACGTGAATAAAGCTGTTCTAAATGCAAAAGAAGTATTTGAATCAGGTGTATGGTCAAGGAAAACGCAGGCAGAAAGGGCGCAAATCATGTTGCGTTTTGCCGATGAAATTAAGGAACATGCACAGGAGTTAATCTATTTGGAGGGAATCAGTACCGGAGCAACATTGCGAAAAATTGGAGGAGCGGATATTATGCAGCTCATCCTCTCTCTCCAGCAAACAGCTAACATGTCCCTTGAATATGAGTTTGTGGAGGCATTGCCTGTAAAGCAAATGTTCGGAGCAAACAGAGCCCAGTTGGTTCGGGAACCATTAGGTGTCGTAGCCGCGATTACACCGTTCAATTTTCCGCTTGTATTAGCAATGTGGAAGATTGCACCTGCAATTGCCATGGGTAATTCCATTATTGTCAAGCCAGCATCTGATACCCCGCTTGGTACATTGAAATTAGCGGAGATTGCAGTTGAAGCCGGGCTGCCTAAAGGGGTTTTCAGTGTCATTACCGGATCAGGCGCAGAGGTAGGAGAGGCGCTTGTGACACATCCGGAAGTGGAAAAGATTGCATTTACCGGTTCAACTGAAACAGGAAAGAAAATAATGGAGTTAGCCTCTTCAAGTGTGAAAAAGGTTACGCTTGAGCTTGGCGGGAAGGCACCTGCAATTGTACTTCCAGATGCTGATTTGGAAGTGGCCATACCAGGGATTTTGCTTGGCGTATTTTTCCACGCTGGTCAAGTGTGTGAAGCAAGCACGCGTGTCCTTGTTCATGAATCGATGTACGATATTGTGGTTGAACAATTAGTGGCCATGAGTGCAAAGATAAAATTAGGTCAACCGCTTGATCCGAATACCGGAATGGGCCCAGTCATTTCAGAGAAACAAATGAATAAAGTCTTGGGCTATATAGAATCCGGATTGGAACAGGGTGCCCGTCTTGTGTGCGGTGGCAAAAAAGCAGAAGGACCGGGACTTGATCAAGGCTATTTCGTTGAGCCAACCATTTTTGCAGATGTCACAAATGATATGAAAATAGCACAGGAAGAAATTTTTGGACCAGTTCTCTGCGTGATGAAGTATTCAACGATAGAGGAAGCAATAGAGATTGCCAATGATACAATTTATGGTTTGACGGCTGGTGTATGGTCCCGTGATGTTGTCAAAGCTAATGAAATAGCAACACAGCTTAAGGCAGGCACGATTTGGATTAATGAATGGCATGCGTTCAGAAACGATGCACCATTCGGCGGTTATAAACAAAGCGGGCTTGGACGAGAATTGGGGAGTCAAGTTTTCAATGAATATACAGAGCAGAAGAGTATCATAACAGCACTTACAACTGAAAATGAACAACGTGCAGCTTTAGGGCTGATATTCTAGAATTCTTTTAAAACTAATTGGAATGGGGAGATAAGATGAAGGTTACTTCGTATTATGAATTTATCCATCGATCAATCATTAAGAATGGGGCAGGGTCACATATACTTGTTCCGGACTTAATTCAGTCATTGGGTGGTAAACGTCCGGTTCTATTTTCCGATAAAGGGTTAACCCATGCTGGGCTGACGAAAAAAATACAGCGCTTATTTGAAATGGTGCCTGGTATACAGCTGGCGGGAGTATTTGATGATGTTACTCAGGATGCCAAGTCTTCTAATATTAATAATGGTCTGCAATATTTCAAACAATGTAATGGAGACTCTATTATTGCCATCGGTGGTGGTTCGGTCATGGATACGGCAAAAACAATAAAATGGTGTCTCCATAAAAAAGTGGACAAAATTGAACATGCCTTGAATGGAAATGTAATAGAAGTTTGGCCTGAGGCTGTGCATATGGGGGTACCTCATATATCGATTGCGACAACAGCTGGTACGGGTGCAGAAATATCGGGCATTTCGGTTGTTTATAATGAACATTTAGGAGTGAAGTGTAATTTGCTCCATCCATTTATCAATTCAGATATCGCAATTCTTGATCCAGAATTAACTGTTGGCCTACCGGCTAAAGTTACTGCTTTTACTGGATTGGATGCCTTGACCCATGCTGTGGAAGGTTATTTTTCCAATAACTCAAATACTATGGGAGATGCATTTGCACTCCATTCTGCTAAACTGATTCGAGCCAATTTGGAAACAGCTGTACATGAAGGGAACAACATTGCAGCACGTGCGAATATGCTGCAGGCGAGTGCTATGGCTATAACAAGTTTTGTCTTAGCTTTTGCCGAAATGCCTATCCATAACATGGCCCATGCCCTGGGTGCAAAGTATGGAATTCCACATGGGCTGGCTAATGCAGTTTTAATGCCGAGTGTTATGAAAAACTTAGCTCCGCTTTATATTCCTAAGATAAAAGAATTTGCTCAGGCACTTGGTATTAAGGATATTGCTGATACTGAGGAAGAGTGTTTGCAGCAATGTATTGATGAAATTGTCGCTCTTCGTAAAGCTGTGAATTTACCGGATGACTTTTCGGAATTTGATATCAACTCTGCAGAGATACCGGAGCTTATATCAGTTGTTCAAAATGATCCATCCGGTCAGACATATCGTATACCGAATGAAGTCATTGAGCAGGTTTGCCGAGAGGTTTTAGTGGCTAAGGTGACTATTTAATAGGCTGATATATAGAATCCAGTATTTAAGGAGGTAGTTATTTTTTGAATATTGTTGAACTGCTTACGTCCACTGTGTCGCGTTTGCCCAATCAGCCTGCTATTCATTACCGGGAACAGGTGCTGACGTATCAAGAGCTGAGAGATCAAATTTTCAGTATTGCAGCCGGGTTGGAAAATATAGGCATTACTCATGAGACTAAAGTTGCGTTGATGATGACCAATCGGCCGGAATATATCATTACGTATTTTGCTATATTAGCAAATGGTGCAACTGTCGTGCCCATTAACCCTACCTTTAAAGAAAAAGAAACAACCTATATTATCAATGACTCAGAATCAGAATATTTAATTACTGAGGCTGCTGCATCCGCCGTCATTCAAAACTCTATGAATGACTTTAAACAGATGAAAGAAATCTATTATTTTGGAGATGAGGAAAACCATCCATTTACTGACTGGCAGGAATTGCAGTCTGTATCTCCAATCAGCAAGGTGGTCCCTGTTCATGCGGAGGATGTCGCGCAAATCATTTATACATCTGGGACAACCGGTAATCCGAAGGGAGCCATGATTACACATGCCAACTTGAATTGGATGACGATTACAGCAGCCGTCATTAATCAATTAACGCCAAAAGACAGGGTCCTTTGTGTATTGCCTCTTTTTCATGCTTATGCCAAATTACAAGGATTCCTGGCGCCGATTGCCCACGGAAGTACGATTTATTTAGAAGAACGTTTTCACCCTGTTGATACACTTGAAAAGATATCAAAATATCAAATCTCGATTTTCTTAGGTGTTCCAACTATGTATGCCTTCTTTCTTCAAAATCCAGCCATTTCAAATTTAGATTTTTCGCATCTTCGGACAGCTGGTTGTGGTGGGGCAAGTTTACCTGCCGAGATACTCCATAAGACCAATCAATCACTGGGTGTCGAAATAGCAGAAGGATATGGACTGACAGAAAGTACAGTTATGCTGATGACTACACCTCGAGATATGGCTAAAAAATTGAATTCTGTTGGAGTGTCTATTCCTGGCGTCGAATTGAAAATTGTCGATCCGGAAGGTAAGGAAGTAGAACCGCACGCGGTAGGAGAGATTGTTTTCAGAGGTCCCAACATGATGAAGGGCTACTATAAAAAGGAAGATGATACGATTAACACGATTAAAGATGGATGGTTATATACTGGTGATCTGGCCTATTATGATGAAGACGGATACCATTTTATTGTGGACCGGAAGAAGGACATGATCATCAGAGGCGGCTTTAATATTTATCCACGTGAGTTAGAGGAAGTATTGTACACGCACCCTGATATTTTGGAATGCTCCGTTATTGGCAGGCCTGACCCGGTCTTTGGCGAAAAAACGGTGGCCTATGTAGCAAAGAAAAATCTACAGTTACAGGAAGAAGAAGTGGTTTCCTATTGTAAAGAGAGATTGGCAGAGTATAAGGTTCCTGATTATATTTGTTTTATTGATCAAATACCAAAATCAGGAACAGGGAAGATGCTAAAAACTGTTTTAAAAGATTACGACAAAAAAACTATTAAATAATAAATAATAAATAATAATAAATGATTTCAGTGGGCAAAATCCTGATTCTTTAAACGAGAAGGATTTTGCCGATTTTTATTCCCTCCCTATAATTAGAGGAGTTTTACACGTATTTGTGGAAAAAAATATATAGAATCTTAAAGGGGGAGAACACTATAAAGCCCGTTAAAGAAATCATGAGTCCGCTCGAACATTGTTTATCACCAACGAACACATTGATGGAAGCTCTATCTATCATGTGCAAGCAAAAGTGGAATACGATCCCGGTGACAAACAGTTCAGGAAAACTGATTGGCGTATTTACAAGAAGTTCATTGTACCAAATGATTCTCACTGATGTATCTAAAGATACTACAATCAGTGATTATATCAAAAAAGATGTAGGAACTGTTTTGGAGGATGTGAACTCTGAACTGTTGGAAAAATTAATATCAAAGAGCAGGGTGGGCACGGGGATTGTCGTGAATAAACAGGGTGCTCCTGTAGGCATTTTTACAAAAACAAATGCCGTTATGAATTACGTGAGAGAAACGAAATTATTAAAAGAACAGCTTGAAAAAGTATTACAGACATCCAATTTGGGAGCAATTATGACAGATGAAAAAAATCAAATCATCTATGTGAATGAAAAAATCACTGACATGATTGGAATCCCTTATTCATCACTCATCAATGAAAACCTCGAGATTTATATCCCTCAATTAAATCAATTTTCTGAGAAAATGGAAGCTCATTTTCCAATGGTTTTTCAATCTGAACATTATATAGTACGTTTGTCAAAGTATGCTTTAGAAAATGGTAAACATGGGTATATCACGCTATTTCAAAATGTATCTGAATTAGAGAATTTAACGAGAGAATTAAAATTTCAAAAGAAATGGAAAACCCTTTTGCAATCTGTTATCCATAATGCCTATGATGGCCTCGTCATGATAAATGAAAAAGAGGAAGTCACTTTTATCAGCCCCAGTTTGATCGAGTTGTTTGACCTGTATAATCAGCAAATGGAAATGAAGGAAATTAAATCAGTTTTACCTCATCTTCATTTGCCGCATGTGATGAAAACGGGTGTAGCGGAAGTTAGTGAGTTTATGCAGGTTAAAGGAATAGACTATATCGTTCACCGTATACCCGTTTATCAGGATGAGCAAATCATCGGTGCCATTGGTAAAATCGTTTATCGCCAGCTGCACGAGGTTCGTGAGTTATTCAAAAGTGCAGAGGTAAATGATAGGAAGAATCTGAATCCTACCAAGCTTGAGAAATCAAGATTTACATTTGATCAGATCCTATCAAACGATAAGCAAATGGATAAGCTGATGCGGAGTGGGATGAAAGCAGCCAAGGTAAAGACCACAGTATTAATATTTGGGGAAAGCGGAACGGGTAAAGAGTTATTTGCCCATGCCGTTCATAGCGCCAGTCCATTTGGAAAGGGTCCATTTATTACGGTGAACTGTGCCGCTATACCTGAGCACTTGTTGGAATCAGAGTTTTTTGGATATGAGGAAGGCGCTTTTACAGGAGCAAAAAATAAAGGGAAAATCGGCAAGTTTGATATGGCCAATGGCGGCACACTTTTCCTTGATGAGATTGGGGATATGTCTTTATCCATACAGGCCAAGCTGCTTCGTGTCCTGCAAGAAAGAGAGTTTTACAGAGTAGGCGGAACAGAACGAATCAGTGTAAATGTTCGTATCATTGCCGCTACCAATCGTCCTTTGGAAAAAATGGTTGCTGACGGGGAATTTAGGGAGGATCTATTTTACCGGTTGAATGTCATATCCTTTGAGATTCCTCCTTTAAGGCGGAGAAAAAAGGACATTCTCCTTTTAAGCGAAGCATTTATTAAAGAATTTAATAAACAAAACGGGACAAGCATTACAGGATGGAATTCATTGTTTGAGAAAGCAATATTGGAATATGACTGGCCCGGAAATATCCGGGAATTGCGGAATGTTTGGGAGAGGGCCATGATTTTTGCTGAGGATGGCAAAGTCGGTCTAGAGGACATCCCAGAATATATTCTGCAGAAAGTTGGCTACGATCTTTTTTTGAATGAAGAGGAGGAAGATGAAGAAACACAGCCTTTATTAGAGAAAGCGGAGCAACTGGCCATACATAAAGCGTTAGAAATGTCAGGAGGGAACAAAAGTAAGGCCTGCCTCCTGCTTGGTATCAGCCGATCTGTATTGTATGACAAGCTAAAGAAGTATGATTGGTTACTGCCTGAATCTCCACTATTAAAACAGCAGAAATGATGGTGTTTGAAAATCAGACATTCCTTATGGTTTGGAAAAGTTCCGTATTTTAACAGGATAGAAATTTAGTAAATTTAAGGAGGAAGTATTTATGCTAAAGGGAATTAAAGTAGTTGATTTCACCCAAAACTTGCCTGGACCCTATGCAACTCTGCGCCTAGCAGATTTAGGGGCAGAAGTAATTAAAATAGAGCCTCCCACTGGAGATCATGCGCGGCTTCCTTTGGAGGAAGATCAAAAAGAAAATTATCTTTTCCGGTGTATGAACCGTAATAAAAAAAGCTTGTCCCTGGATTTGAAAAAAGAAGCGGACAAAGAATTGGCGATTGAAGTCATCCGTAATTCAGACATTTTGATTGAAAGTTACCGGCCCGGTGTAATGAAACGATTAGGGCTTGGATATGAAGATATTCAGACTTTTCATCCAAAGATTATTTATTGCTCCTTATCCGGCTATGGCCAAGAAGGTACCATGCAACAGCTTGGCAGCCATGATTTGAATTACATGGCCATGAGCGGTGTATTGGCTCAGTTAAAGGATGGGGATGGCAGGCCTGTTCAACCATCACTTACATTTGCAGATTTAATCGGTGGGTCTTCAGCAACCGAATCGATACTTGGTGCCCTCTTTCAAAGGGAACGCACAGGTAGAGGAACCTATTTAGATATTGCATTATTGGACACAACTGCTGCTTTAATGAATTATCATGTGTTTATGGAATCAGCAACAGGCAAAAAAACCGGAATTCCAACATTAAATGGTAATGTAATATGTTATGGAATTTATGAAACAAAGGATCACAGGTATATGACGTTATGTGCGCTGGAAACAAAATTTTGGCGTAATTTTTGCACGGCAACAGGACAGGATACATGGATAGATGCCCAGTTCTCTCAGCCAGTTGAGCAGAATGAAGTTTATCAGGAGATAAGACGATTGTTTGCAAGTAAAACATTTGAGGAGTGGATGGATTTCTCTTTGAATGTAGACTGCTGCATGGCGCCTGTACTTGAAGCCAACGAGCTAAGCAAACATGTCTATATGAAGGAAAGAAATTTAATTCAAGAGAAAGATTCATTTCGCTATATGGTGACCGGAAATCATGCAGATTCCTACTCGAATGAAATGATAATTACCTATCCGAAGCTCGGCCAGCATAATCGAACTTATCAAAAATAAAAAGAAGTAAACTGTTGTGTGTAAATACCGGCAGTTTTTACTTTATAGTTTGCCAAAATCATTGTCCTCTTACAGCGAACGGCCATGAACGAACGATACACTAGTGAAAGGAAAGGTGTACAGATTTCATACAACCAATCTCTCAAACTGGCGAAATACCCATTTAATAATTTGGCATGATACTTGCATGTATATAGATGTACAGATATAAGACTATGAATGGAAAGGGAGTACACAGATGACCAGTTATTTAAAGGAAGAGCATCGTATTTTTCGTGAATCAGTTCGGAAATTTTTAGATAAGGAAGTGATTCCTTACTATCTTGAATGGGAGAAGGAGAAAAGCACACCTGGAGATTTGTGGAAAAAGCTTGGTGACCAAGGGTTTCTTGTACCGTGGGCAGATGAGAAATATGGCGGATTTAATGCGGATTTTGCTTATTCAGTGATACTTGCTGAGGAATTTGAAAGAGTCGGGAGTGGAATCGGAGGATGTGTTTTACATAATGATATCGTTGTTCCTTATTTGTATGAATTTGGTACAGAAGACCAAAAACAAAGATGGATTCCAAAGTGTATTACAGGTGAGTATTCAACAGCTATTGCAATGACCGAGCCGGGAACGGGATCAGATTTAGGGAATTTGCAGACGAGAGCTGTTAAAGATGGTGACGACTATATTATTAACGGACAAAAAACGTTTATATCAAATGGGCTCAGGTCCGATTTAACAATCGTGGCCTGTAAAACAAATCCAGATGCAGGACATAAAGGAATCAGTCTGATTGTAGTTGAAAAAGGAACACCCGGATTTATCCGTGGCAAAAAGCTGAACAAAATTGGCCAGCTTGCGGGTGAAACGACGGAGTTAATTTTCGAAGATGCGAGAGTACCGGTCAGCAATTTATTGGGAGAGGAAAATAAAGGTTTTTATTATTTGATGGCCAAACTTCAGCAGGAACGGTTAATGTGTGCGATTCAGGCATTAGCGGCAGCAGAGGAATCGTTGAAAATCACGATTGACTATGTCAAACAGCGAACAGCCTTTGGAAAATCAATCAGTGATTTTCAAAATACACAATTTAAAATCGCCGAAATGGCCACTGAGGTGAAGATAGGCCGTACATTTATTGATGATTTAATTGTGAGACATATGGAAGGTCAGAATATTGTCACAGAAGTAAGCATGGCCAAATGGTGGGTAACTGATATGGCAAAGAGAATGGTCAGTCAATGTATGCAGTTGCACGGCGGGTACGGTTTTATGGAAGAATATGCGATTGCGAGAAGATACCGTGATATAGCGGTTACCTCGATTTATGCAGGTACCAATGAAATTATGAAGCAAATAATCGCTAAAAAAATCGGTTTATAAGGAGAGATTTAAATGAGAGAGGCCGTAATTGTTGAAGCAGTCAGAACACCGGTAGGAAAGCGAAATGGAGTATTTAGCTCCGTCCGTCCGGATGATTTGCTCGCAAACGTTTTAAAAGACATAGTAAACCGAGCAGGTATTTCTTCTGAATTAATTGAGGATGTCATTATTGGGTGTGTATCACAAGTTGAAGAACAAGGTTTAAATATTGCACGTTCAGCTGCCTTGATGGCTGATTTCCCCATTAAAGTGCCTGGTACGACGATTGACCGACAATGTGGCTCGAGCCAACAGGCCGTTCATTTTGCTGCACAAGCCATTTTGAGCGGAGATATGGATATCGTTATAGCGGGTGGAGTGGAGAGCATGACAAGAGTCCCAATGGGTTCAACAAGGAAAAAATCAGGTCCAAGTGAACAGTTGTCTTCTCGCTATGAATTAATCAATCAAGGTTTATCAGCAGAAAGAATTGCTGAGAAATGGGGTTTTAGCCGCAGTCAACTTGATGGATTTTCGTTATTAAGCCATCAAAGGGCTATTCAAGCCCAAAATGAGGGACGCTTTGACCGTGAAATCATACCTGTAGAAGTTATGGATGATTTCGGGGTTAAGACATTAGTTACACAGGATGAAGGACCGCGGCGGGGAACGTCTCTTGAAAAACTGGCGAAACTGCCAACGGTATTTAAAGAAAATGGTGTGATTCATGCTGGGAATGCCAGTCAAATGAGTGATGGAGCCGCAGCCCTGTTAATTATGTCTAAGGAAAAAGCATTGGAATTAGGCTTAAAACCAAGATTTTCGATTATCGCCCGAACGGTTATAGGCTCCGACCCAACCCTGATGCTAACAGGACCGATAGAGGCAACGAGAATGGCACTTGATAGAGCGGGATTGACGATACAGGAAATAGATTTATATGAAGTCAATGAAGCTTTTGCACCTGTTCCGCTCTGTTGGAAGGAAGAAGTTGAAGCAGACATGAATAAGTTAAATGTGAATGGAGGAGCGATTGCTCTTGGTCATCCTCTTGGTGCAAGCGGGGCAAGGGTTATGGTTACTTTAATGCATGAACTGGAAAGAACAGGAGGCAGATATGGATTACAGGCCATTTGCGAGGGTGGCGGTATGGCTAATGCAACTATTATCGAACGAATTGAATAGATTAATCAAACAGGTACCGAATGAAAACTAAAATAATGGAGGTTGGTAATATGAAAATGCAAAAAATATCTGCTGTTGTGACAGGAGGAGCTTCCGGTCTGGGAGAGGCTACAGTCAGGAATATCGTGGAGAATGGCGGGAAAGTAGCAATTATCGATCGCTCGGAGGATAAAGGGTTGGCATTGGCTGAATCCTTGGGTCATGAAAATGTAATCTTTTTAAAAGCGGATGTAACCAGTGAAGAAGAGATTCGGGCTGCCATTAAAAAAGGTGTTGAGATGTTTGGAAATATCAATACGGTCGTCAATTGTGCGGGGATTGGAGTAGGTGAAAAAGTCGTCTCTAAAGATAAAGTGCATGATCTTGGCAGATTTAAAAAAGTGGTTGAGGTCAATTTGATCGGGACATTTAACGTGATTCGTTTAGCTGCAGAACAAATGATTAAGAATGAACCTAATGAAGATGGAGAAAGAGGGGTTGTCATTAATACAGCTTCAGTAGCGGCTTTTGATGGGCAAATTGGCCAGGCGGCCTATAGTGCATCAAAGGGTGGAATTGTCGGCATGACCTTGCCATTGGCAAGAGATTTAGCGAGAAGTGGAGTCCGTGTCATGACGATTGCTCCAGGGTTGATTGACACACCTTTATTTGGAGGGCTACCAGAGCAGGCCAGGGCGGCTCTCGGTGCGATGGTACCCTTCCCGCCAAGACTCGGATATCCATCAGAATATGCCATGCTCGTCAAAAGTATTATCGAAAATCCATTGCTGAATGGAGAGACAATTCGCCTGGATGGGGCGATTCGTATGCAGCCAAAATAATAGACTAAGAGGAGGCAGTGTTATGTACTCATTTCTGCGTGTTGAAAAAGAGAATAATGTTGCAACGGTCGTGATTAATAATCCGCCGATGAATGTTTTGAGTGAACAAGTGGCAAGTGATCTTTGTGACGCCTTTACCGAACTGAGAGATGATCATTCAGTGGTTACAATTATATTAACGGGGGAAGGTGACCGGGCATTTATGGCTGGAGCAGATATTAAGGAGTTCCCCAACATGATCAGCCAAAGTACGGATGTCGGAAAACAGCCCAGTAAGAAAAATGAGGTTTTTCGATTGATTTCCGAATTTCCGAAGCCTACTATTGCCTATTTAAATGGAGTAACTCTTGGCGGTGGATTTGAACTTGCACTTGCATGTGATCTCCGTATTGCTAAGGAGACGGTACAACTCGGCTTGCCTGAAGTAAAGCTCGGCTTATTTCCTGGTGGAGGGGGAACGCAAAGGCTTCCCCGTTTAATTGGTTCCGCTAAAGCAAAAGAGCTGATGTTTACCGGTGATTCCATATCGGCTGAAGAGGCGCTTCAGCTCGGGATGATTAATCAAATAGCTACAGATGAAGAAGGGATTGAAGCTGCCTGCAAACTGGCCCGAAAAATCAGCAGGCATTCCCTTCAGGCATTACGAAGAATCAAGCAGGCAGTCAATGAGGGGACAGACGGTCCATTGCAGGTTGGACTCGAATTAGAATCAAATCTATTCCAGGAAATCTTTACTACAGAGGATATGAAAGAGGGAGTAACTGCTTTCCTTGAAAAACGCCGTCCAGTATTTACTCATCAATAAACATATAAGTGATTGCTTTTACGAAGAAGTCTGGGGGGGAGTCTTCTGTGATACTCAAGGTTGATGGGAGGATGTAATTTGAGAAATGCAGTGATTGTAGATGCGGTTCGGACTGCAGTAGGCAGGATAGGCGGATCTTTAAAAAATGAGGAAGTGGATTATCTTACTGCTGCAACCATGAATGGATTGATTGAACGCACAGGAGTTTTGAAAAATGAGATTGATGAAGTCATAATAGGCCAGGCAAAACAAAGTACGGATCAGCCTAACCTGGCAAGGTTGGCTTTATTGCGTGCTGGACTTCCAATAGAAACCCCTGGTTATACGGTCCATCGCCAGTGCGGTTCAGGTGTGCAGGCCGTTCATAATGGCGTTCAGCAAATTATGTGCGGCTTGTCCGATATCGTTATTGCCGGAGGTGCTGAAAGTATGAGTCAGGCACCGTTTTATTTACGGAATGCTCGTTATGGATTAGGCATAGGTAATGCTGAAATTTTTGATTCCAATACGGAAAGCCAACCGCGTGCTCAGCCGATTGAGACATATGGCCACTTAACTATGGGAATGACAGCTGAAAATTTAGCAGAAAAATATGAAATCAGCAGGGAAGAACAGGATGAATTTTCGCTTTTAAGTCAGGAAAAGGCAGAATATGCTATTTCCTCTGGATTGTTTGATAATCAAATCATTCCTTATCAGATAAAGACGAAAAAAGAAACGGTTTTGTTCAAGGTGGATGAACATCCAAGAAAGACAAGTATGGAGCAATTGGGAAGGCTTAAACCAGTTTTTAAAGAAAACGGAACCGTTACGGCCGGGAATTCAAGCGGAAGGAATGATGGTGCAGGATTGGTTTTGTTAATGGCAGAAGAAACAGCTATTCAAAAGGGCTATAGATGTAAAGCAAAAATCATTGCTCAAGCAGTTGCCGGTGTTTCTCCGGAAATTATGGGAATTGGTCCTGCACCTGCTACGAGAAAAGCACTGAAGTTAGCCGGGTTGAAATTGGAGGATATAGGACTGATAGAATTAAACGAAGCATTCGCGGCTCAGTCTTTAGCCGTAATTAAAGAATTGGGTATGGATGTGAAACGAGTAAATGTAAACGGTGGTGCAATTGCGCTCGGACATCCGATTGGAGGGACCGGCGGTATAGTGATGACCAAACTCCTTCATGAAATGGAGCGCAGGGGAGAGAAATATGGGCTGGTCACCTTTTGCATTGGCGGAGGTTTAGGAATATCCTCAATTGTTGAGAATTTGCAGGTTTAAATCATGGAACAAATGAATGGTTTTGAACTATATCCGTACATGGTGATGTTCTTATTCGGTAACAGGAGTGTTTAATCTGTTTATATATAGCTGTATTGTTGCGATCCCAAGTATCATTGTTATACATGAATTCTCCTGAAATTAAAGATGAAGAAAAGAGCAATACGTGGAGTAATCGTAGTCTATTTTTATAAATAATTACCAGAATCGCTTTTCTTAGCGACTCTTTTTTTTGCCTGCAACGACCAGGGGTGTTTGGAAATTTTATTCCTTGTACTAAATGGTCACTAATGTGTTGAACGACTTACTTTCATTTAGAAGTGTGTAAGCTGTATATTTCGTAAATATATAATTAATAGTTGTTCTCAATTACAAGTAAACCTAAATAGATGACCAAACTTCTCGGATGTAAGAAAATCGGCTTACGATAAATGAACTGATTAAGAAGATGAATCGCTTTTTAAAATAGGATACCTGTAAAGAGAGAGTATGATCAGTTTAATAAAATGTATAGATTAGTCTCTTTAAAGATGTTCTTTTAAAACAATGTGCTAAATCTTCATAGTGATAAAAATCCCCTGTCACCAAGGAAATTGTACACAATCAAAATAAAAACAGAAACTGATTTCAAAGTAGTTCATAAATGAATCAAATTCTATTCTGACAAAAAGAATGTAAAATTCTTCAAATAAATAGTGATTATATTCAGAATATATAATAAAATATCAATTTATGGGGGTGTTTGAAGATATGCGTTTAACGAGTGAGATACTTGGCCATTTTAAGCCTTATTGGGTCAGTATCACAATAGCTGTTGTTTTCTCCTTGATTGGTGGGGCTTTTACCATTCTTCCGCCTATTCTGACGGGTAAATTGGTTGATGATGTACTCTTACATAATGTAACTGACCTTCTACCATGGATCATCGGAGGTATTATTGTATCTTATATTGGAAAAGTAGTGTTTGAGAGTATGCAGGAATACGTGCAGATTAAAGTTGGACTGGATGTCATAACGGATATGCAATTACGAGTTTTTAAGAAATTGCATAAAGCTCCAATGTCTTTCTTTCAAAAGACACCAAGGGGAGATATGTTATTTAGATTGACGCACGATGTTGAGTCTATCCAAAATTTAAATAATACCGTAGTTCCACGATTTCTACAGCAAATAATAAGCGCAGTTGCTGCCTTTTCAACCGTCATTTTTATGTATTGGCCAACTGCATTTATCATGTTTATTGTATTTGTCATTTATTTATATCCTTCTTTTAAACTTGGAAAAACGGTTAGAGAAATGGGCGCTGTTCAAAGGGATATGAGTGCCGATATGTATCATCATCTGCAAGAAAGTATTGAATCTGTAAGGTTGGTCCGCACCTTCCATCAACAGACCGCTGAAATAGATAAGCAGAAATCAAAGCTTGAGAAATGGATGTCTTTTTCTATAAAAGCGGCTTTGATTGGTAAAGTCAATTGGCGCCTTGGGAATATGTTCAATATTGCTACTCCGGGAGTTGTCATGCTAGTAGGAGGATTCTCGGTATGGAGAGGTGAAATCACAGTTGGGGTACTTGTGACCTGTTTAGGATTTATTCCGACTATGTTTCAACCTGTGCGCTCACTTGCTGAAAACGCATTGATCATCCAGCAAGCCATTCCTGCTTTGCAAAGAATCTATGAATATTTCAATTTGCCAGAAGAACATGATGCACAACTACCGGAAATGGGTCCGATATCCGGAAAAGTAGAGTTAAAAAACATCACTTTTCACTATCCCGAATCAACAGAAAATGTATTAAATGATATTTCAATCACGGTTGAACAGGGCCGCCATATTGGAATTGTGGGGACCAGTGGAGGCGGAAAAAGCACATTGGTTCAGATTTTATTAGGATTGTATGATCCTGATGAAGGTGAGGTCCTGATTGATGGAAAGAATCTTCATACATATAATCGTAATTCGTTCAGAAGCCAGGTTGGAATTGTAAGTCAGGAAACCTTCCTTTTGAACGCTACTCTGAGAGAAAATCTTGTATATGGAAAAAGGGACGCTGCTGATAATGATATACAGCATGCTGTTGAAGCAGCAGGATTGACAGAATTAATTGAGTCTTTACCAGAAGGCTACGAAACAATCGTAGGTGAAAGGGGTCTGAAGCTATCTGGCGGGCAACGTCAACGGATTGCTTTAGCCAGAGCGATTTTAAGGCATCCGCACCTTTTGATATTTGATGAGGCAACATCTTCTTTAGATGGAGAAACGGAGGAGAAGGTACAGGAAGCACTGGAAAAACTTATACCAGGCAGAACGACGATTACAATTGCCCACCGTTTAATAACTGTTCGTCATACGGATGAAATCTTGCTTTTACATAAAGGTGAAATTGCTGAAAGAGGAACACATCAAGAATTACTCGCCTTGAAAGGAAAATATTTTGAGTTATATAGGTCGCAATATAGTGAATTAGAGAAGGGGCGAGTAGGATGAGTGCTGATCAAAAGATTCAAAAAAACCGGGACGGCAGGCGTGTACTCGCCTTTTTAAAGCCTTTTTGGAAATGGGTGCTGGGAGATTCCTTTGTTATTGCCATTGCGCAGATTTGTGCATCTGTTATCCCGGCATTTGCCTTAAGCTGGCTGGTTGATGATGTCATTCCTAAGCAATCCTCATCATTGCTATGGGGTTTAATGTGGTTGCTGTTGTTTGTAGCTATCTTTGATTTACTGATGATGGTAATAGATGAATATTTTTGCCATTATATTGCGAAATCCGTCACGAATAGGCAGAAAATAAAATTGTTTACTCATATTCATTATCTACCTTTTTCCTACTTCCAGAATGCAAAATCTGGAGAATTACTGGCTCGTGTTTCAGATGATCCTGATACATTGCACAATTTCCTGGCATGGGAAGGCTCTACCTTAATGGCTGCTGTTCAGGGAGTTTTCATTTATAATTTTGTCTTATTTTTTATTCATCCTTACTTGATGATGGCAAGTGTGATTTTGGGGATTGTTTTCTATATAGCTTCTAACCATGTCGGTAAAAGAACAAGGTCTGCTTCACAAAAAGCGAGAGAAGAGGCGTCTCGATATTTAGAGAGGTTACGTGAATCTGTGACGGGAATTCATCTGTCCAGAGTATTGGGCGTATCCGATCGTGAGGTGGAGAGCATTATTTCCATTCGGGAGTCTTTCGTTAAACATTCCGTAAGAGAATTAAAAGCTCGTATGCAATCGATTGTTGTAATTGGTGGATATAATGGAATTGCACTCGCAGGCGTCTATTATTTCAGTGTCCTTTTGATCTGGGACAGTCAATTAACTACCGGACAAATGCTGACTGCAGGGAGCCTAGTAACCATTGCGGCAAATGAAATGCAAAAGATGTTAAGAATGTGGCTGTCTGTAAGAAGAACAGGTCCTGCACTGGATCGATCAGATCTTCTTCTTTCCATCCCAAAATCTGAAATCGAAACTAATCCCGGGAAAAAGCCCGAATATACAGGCGGCAATATAGAGGTAGCTAATCTAGTATTCTCCTATCCGAATAAAGGAGAGAAGGTCTTAAAGGGTGTCTCATTTAAGATTAAGCAAGGAGAAATCGCCGCAATTGTTGGACCTAGCGGATCAGGAAAATCCACGATTGTTGACCTGCTTTTACGTTTATATGATCCTGTGGAGGGCTCCATTAAGATCGATCATCAAGATATTCGTATGTTTGATGTTGAGTGGCTCCGCCAACAACTTGCGTTTGTTTCTCAGGATGTTCAAATGAGGAATGGAACATTGGCTGATAACTTAAGAATGGGTAATCCGGAAGCGACAGACGAAGAACTTTATATAGCTATTAGAGACAGCGGGCTAATGGAATATGTAGAAGGATTGCCGAATGGGCTGGAAACGAATGTTGGAGAAAGAGGTAGCATGCTATCCGGTGGGCAAAAGCAACGTTTATCCTTAGCGCGGGCATTAGTAAAAAAGGCTGAAATTCTTATCCTGGACGAAGCAAGCTCAGCGTTGGACCCAATCACCGAACTCAAAATAAATGAGGCAATTAGAAAAAGGAAAGAATCGCAAACCATCATTATCATTTCACATCGACTATCCACTGTCCTATCAGCCGACCGAATTATAGTTATGGAAAATGGAAAAGTAATTGAGACAGGTACACATGCGGACCTGCTTGAGAATAAAGATGGGGTATATACAAGGTTATTTAGCCGTGAAGCTGAAATGGGCAATCAAACTGTAATGATATAATTTATCCGAATACCATGTAATCACTAAAATGTAAGATTTCTGTAAATCACACCTATAACATGTACATATAAGTTATGGTAAACTGTTTATGATTTGTATGTTCATATGGGGGTGATTTATATGTTGAAAAAATACGAACAAGTTAAGATAGAGATTAGGAAGCTCATAGAAAGTGGAAAATATATACCTTATCAGCGCATAAGCTCTGAATCTGAGTTAACTCAGAAATTTGGAGTTAGCAGACATACGGTTCGCAAAGCAATTAATGATCTTGTCAATGAAGGCTGGTTATATACAGAGCAAGGTTCAGGTACCTTTTGTGCTGACCGAAACGCAAAGCAACCAGCTGAAAAAACAATTGCTCTCCTGACAACATATATATCAAATTATATATTCCCCTCCATAATTAATGGAGTTGAATCCTATTTAAGCAGTAAAGGATATACTCTGCTCCTTTATAGTACGAATAATGATTTAAATAAAGAGAAGATTTGCCTGGAGAATCTATTTAACAGAAATATTGCTGGTTTGATTGTCGAACCGACTAAAAGTAATTTCTATAACCCCAATTTGAAATACTATTTAAATTTAGAAAGAAAAAAAATACCGTATCTTATGATTAATGCCTATTATCCTGAACTCAATCCCTATAGCTTAACGGTAGACGATGAGTTAGGTGCTTATATTGCTACTGAACACTTGATTAAATTGGGGCATACAAGCATCGCAGGACTCTTTAAAACGGATGATCAACAAGGCGTTAAGAGGATGCAGGGATTTATTAAAGCACATCGGGAGCATGGCATCCCGATCTTACCAAATATGATTCTACCGTATACAACAATAGAAAAAGAAAAGGTTTTGAATGAAGATTTTAGGAAACTATTAAATTCTGAACAAAGACCTACAGGGCTCTTTTGTTATAATGATGAAATAGCATTGACTGCTCTTGATGTTATTAGGGAGTACGGAATAAGTGTACCTGATGATTTATCAATTGTAGGTTTCGATGACTCAAATTTAGCGACTGCATCTGAAGTTAAATTAACTACTGTCAGTCATCCTAAAAGTGAAATGGGAAGGAAAGCAGCCGAAACAATTATCCAGCTGATTGAAAATAAAGATGAGGTTCTTCCTTCGATGATTTATAAACCAGAGTTAATTGTGCGAAATTCAACGAAAAGTATCATTTAAAAACCCACCAAAATGGGTTTTTTATTTTGTTCACAAATGATTGTAAAAATTTTTCAAAAAAGCATAATTTAGTAGCGTACTTGTACTAACAAGTAGTATGATATTGTTGTAAGCGTATCCATTAATTTGAAAGGTTTCTATATTCTGATTTTTTAAGAGGTTTATTGAATAAGAAACTATATTTTAACAAAAGGAGAGGTTAATCAGATGAAAAAGTTTGTTGCTGCATTAATGATGTTTGCGTTGATATTTACATTAGCGGCTTGTGGTGGCGATGAAAAATCAAGCGGTGATGAAAAGGGTTACGTTGGAATAGCTATGCCAACAAAGTCATCGGAGCGTTGGGTATTTGATGGAGAAAATATGGTTAAAGAGTTTGAAAAGTTAGGATATAAAACGGATCTTCAATATGGCGAAGACGTCATTGAAAATCAAATCGCCCAAATTGAAAATATGATTACTAAAGGAGTAGATATTTTAGTAATCGCCTCCATCGATGGTGAATCATTGACAGAAGTACTACAAAAAGCGGCAGACCAGGATATTAAAGTTATATCTTATGACCGCTTAATTAAAGGGACAGATAATGTGAGCTATTACGCCACATTTGACAACTTTAAAGTTGGTGTTTTACAAGCCTCATACATTGAAGACAAACTTGGCCTTAAAGATGGAAAAGGACCATTTAATATTGAATTGTTTGGCGGATCACCAGACGATAACAACGCATACTTTTTCTATGATGGGGCAATGTCAGTCTTAAAACCATACATAGATTCAGGTAAATTAGTTGTTAAAAGTAACCAAACAGATATGAAGCAAATTGCTACTTTACGCTGGGATGGGGCAACAGCACAATCCCGTATGGACAACTTACTTAGTTCAAAATATTCATCAGATCGTGTAGATGCGGTTCTATCACCGTTTGATGGAATCAGTATAGGTATTATATCTTCCTTAAAAGGGGTTGGTTATGGAACAGAAAGTAAACCATTACCAATTATTACTGGTCAGGATGCGGAGTTGGCATCAGTGAAGTCGATTATTGCAGGTGAACAAACATCAACCATATTTAAAGATACGAGAGCATTAGCTAAAAAAGCAGTTGAAATGGCCGATGCAGTCCTAAAAGGTAAGGAAGCGGAAGTAAATGATACTGAAACCTATGATAATGGAAAAAAGGTTGTTCCATCTTATCTATTGGAGCCAGTTTCAGTTGATAAAGAGAATTATAAAGAGATTTTAATAGATAGTGGATATTATACAGAAGAAGAATTAAGCAAATAAAAAAATAATAGTCTATGCATTTTTTGAAAGGTTTCTATATTCAACTCATTATGGGGCTAAATTGAATTAGGAACCTTATTTTTTAAAAAAGGGAGAGGATAATAAAATGAGAAAGTTTATTACTGCCATAATGATGTTTGTGTTGGTATTTACCTTGGCGGCATGTGGAGGCGAAGAAAAATCCAGCAGTGATGAAAAAGGCTTTGTTGGAATAGCCATGCCAACAAAGTCATCGGAGCGTTGGGTATTTGATGGAGAGAATATGGTCAAAGAATTTGAAAAATTAGGGTACAAAACAGATCTTCAATACGGCGAAGATGTCATTGAAAATCAAATTGCCCAAATTGAAAATATGATTACTAAAGGAGTAGATATTTTAGTAATCGCCTCCATCGATGGTGAATCTTTAACAGAGGTTTTACAAAAAGCAGCAGACCAGGATATTAAAGTTATATCTTATGACCGCTTAATTAAAGGGACGGATAATGTGAGCTATTACGCCACATTTGACAACTTCAAAGTGGGTGTTTTACAAGGCTCCTATATTGAAGAAAAACTTGGTCTTAAAGATGGAAAAGGACCATTTAATATTGAATTATTTGGCGGGTCTCCAGACGATAACAACGCATACTTTTTCTATGATGGGGCAATGTCAGTCTTAAAACCATACATAGATTCAGGGAAATTGATTGTTAGAAGTAAACAAACAGATATGAAGAAAATCGCTACTTTACGCTGGGATGGGGCAACAGCGCAAACTCGTATGGATAACTTGCTAAGCTCACAATATTCATCTGAGCGTGTAGATGCGGTTTTATCCCCGAATGATGCACTCGCTATCGGTATCATATCTTCTTTAAAAGGGGTTGGTTATGGAACAGAAAGTAAACCATTACCAATTATTACTGGACAGGATGCTGATTTAGCATCAGTAAAATCGATCATTGCCGGTGAACAAACATCTTCCATATTTAAAGATACGAGAGCATTAGCTAAAAAAGCAGTTGAAATGACAGATGCAGTCCTAAAAGGCAAGGAAGCAGAAGTAAACGACACTAAAACATACGACAATGGAAGCAAAGTCGTACCATCTTATCTTTTAGAACCAGTTATAGTAGATAAAGAAAATTATAAAGAAATATTAGTAGATAGTGGATATTACACAGAAGAAGAATTAAGTAAGTAACAAAATGATAGGTGGATGCTGTTTGATTGTAATGTAATTAATCAAACGGCATCCCAATTTATACAATTGAGGTGAATGGCGTGTCATCAATTTTATTGGAAATGAAAAATATCACGAAGACATTCCCTGGGGTAAAAGCTCTTGATCAAGTGAATTTGAAAATCAAAGAAGGAGAAATTCATGCCCTTTGCGGAGAAAATGGAGCAGGAAAATCCACATTAATGAAAGTATTAAGTGGAGTATACCCACATGGCACTTATTCAGGAGATATCTTATTTAATGGAGAAGTATGTGAATTTAAAAATATTAAGCAAAGTGAAAATTTGGGGATTGTTATCATCCATCAAGAGTTAGCTTTAATTCCATATCTATCAATCTCTGAAAATATATTTATTGGGAATGAGCAAACAAAAAACGGAATCATTAATTTTAATGAAACAATCGTGAAAACGCTAGACTTACTGAAAATTGTTGGGTTAAATGAATCGCCAGATACACCTGTTAATCAGTTAGGTGTGGGGAAACAACAATTGGTTGAAATTGCAAAAGCTTTATCCAAAAAGGTGAAATTACTAATTTTAGATGAACCAACTGCTGCTTTAAATGAGGATGATAGTGAAAATCTTTTGGAATTAATGCTTGAATTCAAGAGACAAGGAATGACTTCCATCATTATCTCACATAAATTAAATGAGATCGCTAAAGTGGCAGATTCCATAACCATCCTGCGTGATGGCAAGACAATTGAAACCCTCGATATGAAAAAAGGGGTTACAGAGGATCGAATTATTAAAGGCATGGTCGGGCGCGACCTGACGAACCGGTATCCAGATCACACATCAAATATTGGAGAAACTATTTTGGAAGTGAAAAATTGGACGGTTCAAGATGAAAATAATCCGGACAGAAACATTGTTGATGATGTCAGTTTTCACATAAATAGAGGTGAGATCATAGGGATAGCCGGCTTAATGGGGGCTGGGAGAACTGAGCTGGCGATGAGTATTTTTGGTAAAGCATACGGCAAAAAAGTTTCTGGTCAACTTTTTAAAAATGGAAAAGAATTGAAGTTAAAAAATATTACGCAAGCCATTAAAAATGGAATTGCTTACGTAACTGAGGACCGTAAATCATTTGGCCTTGTTTTAGAAGAAGATATTAAAACAAATATAACATTAGCAAATCTAAATAAAATATCGAAGAATACAGTCGTGAACGAAAACCAGGAAATTATAGAAGCAGAAAAATATCGTAAAAAAATGAATATCAAAAGTCCGAGCATCCTGCAAAAAGCGATGAATTTGAGCGGCGGAAATCAGCAAAAAGTTGTGTTAAGTAAATGGATTTTTACTGAACCGGAAATCTTTATATTAGATGAACCTACGCGCGGGATTGACGTGGGTGCTAAGTATGAAATCTATTCTATTATAAATGAATTGGCAGACAAAGGAATAGGAGTCTTGGTTATATCATCAGAACTGCCTGAGATATTAGGAATATGTGACAGAATTTATGTCATGCGTGAGGGTACATTTACGGCAGAGTTTAACCGCCATGATGCTTCACAAGAAAAAATTATGAAATACATGACCAGGACAGGAGTGGAACAGCTGTGAAAACACTTACTAGCTTAGTAAAAAATAATATAAGACAGTATGGAATGATACTGGCTCTGATTTTTATTATGGTATTGTTTCAAGTATTAACAGATGGAATCTTACTAAAACCTCTTAATATTACAAATCTAATTATGCAAAATAGCTATATTCTTGTTTTGGCTATTGGTATGCTTTTGGTCATTATTTTGGGGCATATCGACCTTTCTGTTGGATCGATTGTAGCGTTTGTTGGCGCTATGTCAGCCATATTTATGATTGAAATGAATTTGCCGATTTGGTTATCTGTAGTGCTTTGTCTTATCATTGGAGCATTAATAGGAGCTTGGCATGGGTTCTGGGTAGCATTCCTTAGGGTTCCTGCCTTTATTGTTACACTCGCGGGGATGCTGATTTTCCGGGGACTTACAATGCTTGTTCTTAACGGGCAATCTATTGCACCATTTCCTGATTCTTTCCGAAAAATCAGCACAGGGTTCATACCGGGATTGAATAAAACGGGAGAATTAGATTTATTGACTATGATTGTCGGAGTTTTAATCTCTCTCCTGCTAATATGGGGTGAATTAAGTAAACGTAAAAAACAACAGTCTTACAATTTTGAAGTACTTCCTATGTGGCTATTTACTTTAAAGCTGGTATTTATAGTAGCAGTTATGAATATATTTGCTTATTTCCTAGCTTCATATGAAGGTATCCCTAATATTTTGGTTATTTTAGTCGTATTAATTGTCGCTTACTCATTCTTTACGAATAAAACAGTTCCTGGCCGACATTTATATGCACTGGGAGGCAATGAAAAAGCAGCGAAATTATCGGGTATTAAAACCAAATGGCTAACCTTCTGGGTATTTGTGAATATGGGTGTATTATCTGCTTTATCAGGGTTATTATTTGCAGCTCGGTTAAATGCGGCGACTCCAAAAGCGGGGAACTCTTTTGAGTTGGATGCGATTGCTGCGGTCTTTATTGGCGGAGCTTCCGCATATGGCGGTATAGGTACAGTTATTGGAGCAGTAGTGGGCGGATTGGTAATGGGTGTCTTAAACAATGGGATGTCTTTAATCGGTTTAGGTGTAGATTATCAACAAACAATTAAAGGCTTAGTGCTGTTGTTGGCTGTAGGTTTTGATGTTTATAACAAAAATAAATCTTCATAATCAATTTTACTTAAAGGAGTAACCTAAAAATGAAATATCGTAAACTTGGAAATACAGATTTATCTGTCAGTGAAATTAGTTTTGGTACATGGGGTATTGGCGGTGATTGGGGAGAGTCTGATACCCAGGATGCTCTTCTTGGTTTAAATCGTGCTATGGAGAATGGAGTTAATTTCTTTGATACTGCGGATGTATATGGGAGTGGCAGAAGTGAAGAGTTGCTGAGGCAAGCAACGAAAGGAAAAGAGGATACCATCTATATTGCATCTAAATTTTGTCGAGCCGGTGATATCCACGATCCAAATACGTATTCAGAAGAGACCATACGAGCATATTGCGAGGCCAGTTTAAAGCGACTTGGCCGTGAAAGAATAGATTTATATCAGATTCATTGTCCTCCCTTGCATATATTACAGAATACGGATGTATTTACTGTATTGGATAAACTTCAGCAGGAGGGCAAAATACGCCATTTTGGCGTGAGTGTAGAGACTGTTGAAGAAGGACTGTACTGCCTGACTATACCTGGTGTCAGGGCGTTGCAGGTTATTTTCAATTTATTTCGTCAAAAGCCACTTGAAGAGCTTTTCCCTGCTGCTAAAAAACAAGGGGTTGGTATATTGGCCCGTGTGCCACTAGCAAGTGGATTATTAACAGGGAAGTTCAATTCACAAACAAAATTTGATGAGAATGATCACCGCCGCTTCAATGCAAACGGAGAGAAGTTTAATGTAGGGGAAACATTCGCTGGTCTTGAGTTCTCAAAAGGAGTGGAATTGGCTGATAAGCTTTCCTGGATTGCGGAAGGCAGAGAATCCTTAGCAAATTCGGCCTTACGATGGATACTTGATCATGACGAAATCACTTGTGCAATACCTGGATTTAAAAATGTGGCACAGGTTAATCAAAATCTGAAAGCGATTCATACAAATTCCTTTACAGAAGAGGAGTTAGAAAAACTTCATACCTTTTATGTAAAGGAAGTACGTGATTATATTCGCGGACCGTATTAATGTCCTTGAGACACAGAAATTGAATATCAATCAATATCTTAGGGCAATTAGATTAGTTTGAAGACATGCCTACTGCAGTAAAAATAATAAATGGGCAGGCATTAGAGACTTATATTTTCTCTAATTCCTGTTTATTTTTTATGATTAAAAGGTAGATATATAGTTGAATACTAAATATCTCAAGAAATCATTAAAACACTCTTTCATAACAAATGAATCAAATAAAAAAAGGTTATGGAAATATCATGCGCTGCCATATAAATAACCAACTAATGGAATGATTAACAATCATCTCGAATATTTGATGGAACTTAGTATTTCTAAAAATAGTTATTGAGAACAGTACTACTAATAGGATAAGGAGAAATAGTACATGAAAATCGAACAAAAGGTATTTGGAAAGATTGAGGATCAAGAAGTTATACAGTTTTCCATTACAAATAAATCAGGATTTACAGTTCGCTTTATTAATTATGGTTGTGTGATCACTGATATTATAGCACCAGACGGCGAGGGGAATTTGGAGAATATCGTATTGGGTTTTGATCGTATAGAAGATTATATGGATTATTCCCCGTACTTTGGAGCAATCGTTGGCAGAATAGCTGGTAGAATCGCGAATGGACAGTTTACCCTTAACGGAAAGTCCTATCAGTTAATTCAAAATGAGGGTGATAACCATTTACATGGAGGCGTTAAGGGATTCAGCCATGTCCTATGGGATTATAAAGTAATAGAGGAAAACGATGCTGTTCGGGTTGAATTCAGCTATACAAGTAAAGCGGGAGAAGAAGGCTTTCCTGGTCAGGTAGACATTACAACAACGTACGCAGTGAATGAAAATAATCAATTAGATATTTACTATAAAGCAACCACTGATGAAGATACTATCATTAATCTAACAAACCATACATATTTTAATTTGAGTGGAGACTTGAACAAAACAATTGATAATCATGAATTACAAATGAAGAGCAGTCGATTTATAGAACTTCGGGATGATTCTATTCCGACTGGTCAATTGATTCCAGTTGAAGGAACACCATTTGATTTCCTGGATAGCAAGCCGATTTCGCAAGGTGTTGATAGCGGCTATAAACAAAACGAATTGGTAGGAAATGGCTTTGACCATCCTTTCGCATTGGACTCCAATTTTAATAGAGAGATACAATTATATGATCCTGAAAGCGGTCGTACATTATTGGTAGAAACAGATCAACCTGCTGTCGTTGTTTATACATGTAATCAATATGAAGGTGATTATGCAATCAGAGGAGTCCGTCCGCATCATCATATGGCTGTATGCCTGGAAACGCAAGGTTTCCCCGATGCCATTAACCAACCGGACTTCCCTCCGGTAACGTTGAAAAAAGAGGATGTATACCAAGCGCACACCAGATATATACTTAAATAAACAGAAAAAAGAGGATGGGACATAAGTATTTCAGTCAATGATAAATCCGAACTATTAGGTGATATTTTTATAAATATTTCGCCTAATAATTCGGATTTTTATTTATTTTCAATAGATTGGTTACTACTGTATACCATTATTAAACTTAGTGGAATGGAGCGGAAGCCACCGACTCCTGCGGGAAGTAGAGGAAAGGCTGAGACCCCGCAGGCGTAGCCGAGGAGGCTCAGCTTCCTCCCCGCGGAAAGCGAGTGGCTGCAGCGCAATGGAACGAACTTTTCTTCCAACTTAACTCTTGAATAAGTAACAAAGCCGATAAATTAGATATCGTTCGTCTTTTCAGGATCGTTTATAAGTTATGTCCCAGCCTCTTTGTTTATTATTCATTTACTATAGATCATTCGTTTACATTATTCCTTTTCTTTTATATTCCATTAATCGTTTATTGATCCAAATTGCCGCCTGGGTCGCATCACCCATAGCAATGGTGGCCTGTTCAGAGTGTGAAACAATATCTCCAGCTGCCCATACATTTTTAATGTTTGTTTCTTTTGTGCGGGCATCAACTTTAATATGTCTGTTATTTTCGATATGGACACCAATTTGTTTGGCTAATTCTGTATGAACTTTATTCCCTCCAAACCCAATAAACGCTCGATCTGCTTTTAAAAATTGACCGTTTTTTAGGTAGACTCCTGTAAAGAGATCTTCTGATTTCTTTGACACAGATTCAATCTCTTCTTCGAGATACGTAATCTGATGGTCCTTTAGTTTGGAGAGGATATCGGATGTAACAGCTGTTTTTTCATGATTGATATAGGTTATGTCATCTGTCCAATTTAATAAGGATACAGCAAGACTTGCACCGCTATCGCCTGCACCCATCACAATAATTTTTTTATCAAGTGCTTCATAACCATCACAATCTGTACATATATAAATGGTACTGCCCAGGCACTCTCTTAGATTGGGAATGTCAGGTATACGGTCCGTAATTCCGGTAGCCAATAAAAGGGTCTTGGTTCGATGAGTTCCACTTTCGGTTGTCACCAAAAAGTCATCATCCTTTTTTGTTATCTGCTTCACATGAGTTTTCATAAAAGTAACTCCTGTTTCAGAAGCTTGTTGTTTCCCTTTTTCACGTAAAGCCTCCCCACTGATACCTTCAGGCCATCCGATGATATTCCGGTAATCTTTGCATAAATTAGAGCGTCCTGCTACTTTTGAATCCAATACTAAACAGTTAATCTGGCTTCTCCCCATCTGTATGGCAGCCTGAGTACCGGCAATTCCTCCACCTATTACAATACATTCCCATAAATTATTCATAACTATTTCATTGCCTCCTGCAAAACTTCATCCTTAGTTTCTGGATGAAAGAAGATATTATACCCTTCTATACCCATTCAAATTGTTTTTTGACAAACAAATTCTCTAAATGTGAAAATAAGATATGGAAATAGAATGGAGGTTAGAAAGGTGGATCTTAATTTAGCAGGAAAAAATGCACTGGTGGTTGCATCCAGTCAGGGGTTGGGAAAAGCAATTGCGCAAAAGTTAGTGGAAGAAGGCGCAAATGTGATGATTACAGGCAGAAGCGCAAGTAAGCTCAAAAGAGTGGCAGAGGAACTTATTCGGTTAAACAAAGAAGGTAAGGTTTCTTACTGTGAAGCAGACATCACGAAACCAGATCAAATCAAACATTTGGTTAGCAAGACTGTCCAAGAGTTTGGAACAATTGATATACTACTCAATAATGCTGGAGGGCCACCCGCCGGGACCTTTATGGAGTTATCTGATGAAGACTGGCAAAATGCATTTGAGTTGAATTTGTTAAGCTATATAAGAATTATTCGCGAAGTATATCCCCATATGAAAGAGAAGGGCGGAAGAATCTTAAATATGGCTTCTTCATCGGTAAAGGAGCCGATTCAGGGATTGCTGTTATCTAACACGTTCCGCCTAGGCATTACCGGATTAACGAAGACTCTAGCCTCCGAATTCGCAAGGAACCAAATATTAATTAATACGATTGCACCAGGTGTCATATCTACAGACAGAATAACTTATTTGGATGAAAAAACGGCCGAGCGCCAGGGAATTTCCTCTCATGAAGTAAGAACAAATACACAAAACCAAATCCCGCTTGGCAGATATGGGGAGCCTGAAGAATTTGCCAACTATGCAGTCTTTCTATTATCCATGATCAATACGTATGTAACCGGACAAGTGTTACTCGTCGATGGTGGGAAAGTAAAAGGGATTTAATTATAGTAAAACAATAGACGCCAGAACCCGCGGGGTATTATAAGTATCCGTACGGGTTTTGGCGTCATTTTAAATTTATGTTTTAAGTTGAAGATGCTCATTAATTGGCTTGCTTTTCGGAATTTGAGGATACAGTGTCTTTTTTCATAAATACCAGGTTGGGAGCGAATCTGCTTTTCACTATAGCTGGCTTCGCAACGATCAGAGATACCAGATTAGCCATCGTAAAGGCAGTAAAGGCAAGGGCAACACCTGCAGCCATATCAGTCAGCCAATGGATTCCAAGATAAATGGTCGAGAACATAATAATTCCAACGCTGCCGGTCATGAGCCATTTAAAAGGCTTGTTATTCGATTTATAGCTTAAAAATAATAAAGTTAATGAAATAGAATTATGCAAGCTCGGGAAACAATTATTTAATCCTGATACATTCCGATATTGTGTCTCAAAGTCCGGATAAACTTCCGGGATTAAAAAGCTAACCTGATTATGAACATACCAAACCTCATTAACGGGTAAAAAAAGATAAAAGGGTATGGCAATTAAATAATTTAAGCTAATGGCATAAATAAACGTATAAAATAGATGTTTATCATTTTGGATAAGATAAAGGACAAATGATGTAGAGATTAAGGTAACAAATATGATGATGTAGAAAAAAGTGGTTAATTCAGTTAGCCAACTATTATTCAAGAGATTTTGGAAATCTGCCAGCAAAGTGCCTTCATACTGATGGAAAAAATGCGAATAATCCCCGATATGAATAAATTTGCTCTCAATTTTCAACTCCAGTTTATTGAGGAGAAGTATAATTCCCAGTAAGGCAAAATGAATCCACAATTTCTTGTCTTTTCGACTGTCCCATATTATTTTAAACGCAATTAGAGGGTTACGTTTAGCAAGGATGATGACTAAAAAAATGGTCATGATCGTTATGGTCACAGCTATGGTAAACATAGAATGATACATAAAAAGTTAATCCCTTCTGATTGAATATATTCATAGTGTTTATATTATACTTTTTTGTTTCTCAAGAGTAGTAATATAGTATGAATTTTTACATTTTTATTCTTGATAAAGGGTACTCATTAAATAATAATAAATTAACCTAAAAAAGTTGAAGAAAAATAAAAATCTATGAAACTTCTTCAAACTTGATTCGTATATACAAATATGGGAAACTTAGCCTGACACAAAAAAACATACCAGAATTACAGGAGGAATTATTTTGATAAAGAAAATGTTAACTGCTTTTATGTTGATTACCTTTGTATTTGCACCGGTTGCGGAACATACTTTTGTAGGAACTTCACATGAAGTTAGTGCGAAATCATATCGTTCAGGAAAAAAATCTTTTAATTCGAATAACAACCAATCTAATTTCAACCAAAATAAATCAACTGTAAATAAACAAAAATCATCAACTAACAGTAATGCTAAAGCAACTAAAACAAATTCATTTAATAAAGGCGGCTTCATGAAGAGCATGATGCTTGGCGGTATTGCCGGATTATTATTCGGCGGCTTGCTGGCTAATATGGGCGCTATGGGATCCGTGCTTGGATTATTATTAAATGTGCTTGTAATTGTGCTTATTATCGGGTTAATTAAAAAGATCTTCACACGTAACAACCGTCCAAGAAAAGAGGTTGACGGAACGTGGAGAGGATAAAAATATCAGAACAAGAGATTATTAATTCACTTTGTGTTTATATTGCTGCTAAAAAGCAAGTCAATCCTGAACAAGTTGAAGTTGAATTAATGTATGACGATGAATATGGATTCTCCGCAGAAGCACTTGTAAATGGCAGATTTCAAATCCTTATTACGGCAAATATGATTGAAGCATTGCGCTTTTATATTGAGCATGAGCTTCAAATGGATCCTTATGCTGCCGGTATCGAACTTGAATTGGACGATGATGAAGGCATTATTGCCTACGTTAATTAAATATTAAAAAGAGGCTCAGGCCTCTTTTTTTATTTTTAAAGTCATATAATCTTTATTTTTCACTTCTGGCTATTAGCTTAGTGATAGTCTATTCAAGAATTGGTATGTACTATTATATTTTTTTGGAAAATTATTAAAATATTCGTGACTTTCTTAATCATGGTCTCTAATATAAAAAGCATAGGTTATTATTTAAGCGCTTACATACATGAGGAGGAAATATCAGATGCATCCTTATTTAAATGAAGAGCATGACATATTTAGAAAATCCTTTCGTAAGTTCTTAGAAAAGGAGGCCTATCCATACTATAATCAGTGGGAGAAAGAGAAACTGATTCCACGGGAATTTTGGATCAAACTTGGTCAAGAAGGTTATTTGTGTCCGGATATAGCTGAGCAGTATGGGGGCTTGGAAACAGATTGGGGGATATCGGTTGTCATTAATGAAGAACTCGAACGGGTTGGATCGGGTACAATTGGGATTGGTCTTCATAATGATATCGTTGTCCCGTATATAAACACTTTCGGTTCAAAAGAACAGAAGGACAAATGGCTTCCTAAATGTGTAAGTGGAGAGATAATTACTGCCATTGCCATGACTGAACCAGGTGCGGGTTCGGATTTGGCTTCTATATCAACCTCTGCAAAATTAAAAGGAGACCATTATGTTTTAAATGGACAGAAGACTTTTATCACGAACGGTATTCATGCAGACCTTATCATAGTAGCCTGTAAAACGGATCTGCAGGCTGTACCGAAGCATAAAGGAATTAGCTTGCTTGTTGTCGAAAGGAATATGGAAGGCTTCTCAAGAGGGCGTAAGTTAGAAAAGGTTGGCATGCATTGCCAGGATACAGCGGAACTCCTATTCGAGGATTGTATCGTTCCAAAGGAAAATTTATTAGGTGAAGAGGGACAAGGCTTCCTGTATATGATGGACAAGCTCCAGCAAGAACGATTAATCGTAGCTATATCAGCGCAGATTGCCGCTGAGGATATGTTTCAGATGACGCTCGAATATGTGAAATCAAGAAAAGCATTTGGTAAATCAATCAGCGATTTCCAGAATACACAGTTTAAACTGGCCGAGATTGCTTCAGACATTAAAATGGGACGAGTCTTTCTTGATCAGTTAATTGGTGATCACATAGCTGGTAAGAATGTGGTAACAGAAGTCTCGATGGCCAAGTGGAAATTAACTGATATGGCAAAGCGTATCTCAGTCGACTGTATGCAGCTATACGGAGGATATGGGTACATGGAAGAATACAAGATTGCCAGACGATTCCGGGATACTCCGGTAAGCAGTATTTATGCTGGAACAAATGAGATTATGAAGACCATCATTGCTAAAAAGCTGGGACTTTAAAGAATTTAGAGAATATTTCTCGAGGTTTAGGGTCACCAGTACCTCGAGAGTACTTTATTAATTTGATAGTAGGAAGGGGTAATCATAATGATGCATGTACCATTAACTGTCCATTCGTTGCTGGAAAGAGCCGAAAAAGTCTTTCCGAAGAAAGAAGTGGTATCAAGGACGCATGATAAGATACATCGATTAACATACAAGGAAATCGGTGAAAGAACGAGAAAACTGGCGAACGTACTCCGGAATCTGGATGTATCAAAAGGTGACAAAGTCGGCACGTTGGCATGGAATCACCATCGCCATCTCGAAGCATACTTTGCAGTTCCCGGCATTGGCGCTATTGTCCACACCATTAATTTTCGATTGTCTGCTGAACATATCACCTACATTATTAATCACGCAGAAGATAAAGTGCTCCTGATTGATGAAGACATTTTACCTCTCATAGAAAGAATTGCCCCATCATTGACTACTGTTAAAGCCTACATCATCATGACGGATAAAACAGAAATCCCGACGACAAATCTTACTCCTGTGTATTCCTATGAAGAACTCATAGCAGAAGGGAATCCCGAAACTGCCTTTACAAAAGACTTGGATGAAAATGAAATAGCAGGAATGTGCTATACTTCCGCAACTACCGGAAATCCAAAAGGGGTAGAGTACTCTCACCGTGGAATTGTGCTGCATAGTTATGCCCTTGGCCTCGCTGATACAGCAGCTATTTCTGAACGTGATGTGGTCATGCCGGTAGTACCAATGTTTCATGTGAATGCTTGGGGGTTACCATTTGCGGCTACTTGGTTTGGTACGACGCAAATTCTTCCTGGGCCTCAGTTTAATCCAAAGTTACTGGCTGAGTTTATCCAATCAGAAGGTGTAACTAAAACAGCAGGTGTTCCGACCATTTGGTTAGGTCTCTTACAGGAGCTTGAGAAGGGTACGTATGATACAAGTTCACTGGAATTTATTCTATGCGGTGGTTCGGCTGCACCAAAAGGGCTGATCAGGCAATTTGAAATCAAATACAAAATACCGTTTCTGCATGCATACGGCATGACAGAGACAACTCCATTGGCAACTGTATCTCGTTTGAAAAGTTATCAGTTAGACTTACCCGAAGAAGAGCTGCTTGATATTAGAGCGAAACAAGGACTGCTCGTGCCCGGGTTAGAAATGAAGATTGTTGGAGCAGATGGCGAGGTTGAATGGAACGGAAGAGATATGGGTGAATTAATGTTGCGTGGCAACTGGATCGCCGATGAATATTATCGTGATGAACGGACTGCCGATGCATTTAAAGACGGATGGCTGTTGACGGGAGATGTAGCCACTGTAGACGAAGAAGGCACGATTAAACTTGTCGATCGTACGAAGGACTTAATCAAAAGCGGTGGCGAATGGATTTCATCGGTCGATCTCGAAAACGCGCTAATGGCTCATGAAGCGGTATTTGAAGCAAGTGTTGTAGCCATTCCGCATCAAGAGTGGCAGGAGAGACCTGTTGGCTGTGTTGTTCTAAAACCTGAATATAGAGGGAAAGTAACAGAAGCAGAAATTCGCTCCTTCCTTGAACCTCAATTTGTTAAATGGTGGCTGCCCGATGAAATCATCTTTATGGACGAAATTCCAAAAACCTCTGTTGGTAAGTTTTTGAAGGCAAAATTAAGAGAAATGATTCAGGATAGAGTTTCGAATAAGTAAGTATGGAAAAGTCTAAACCATGAAGATAGAGGTTTAGGCTTTTTTTATAAATGTTGATGCTCCTAAAACTTGTATATGGTGCTTGGAGAATGGCTGGTATGATTTATTCTCAACTGTAAAGAATAAGAGAATAAATATGGTTTAATATAGGAGTGTATTTTATGAACCAGTCATTAGCCTATTTACAGGAGATATTATCGGCGCATGCCGAAGACAGTAGTGTTGGAGAGAATATCTATGATCGCATTTCAGATAAAAATTACGCAAGCGGAGAACAGTTTGTCCGAGATTTATCAGAAAGTGAAAGTCAATACCTCAATCGAATTTTAGAAGATGCCATTGCCTATTCGAACCAAGAGCAGGACGAAGAACGAGCCAAGCAATTAAATGAGATTTATGAGCTATTATACATTTGAAAAATCAATGCAACAGAAACGCTGATACAAAACTCCTCAACTTGGATATGTATCAGCGTTAATATTGAGTGATGCTTATAAAAGATAAATAACAATCTTAACTACTATAAAAAAATTTATGGGTTAGGGAAACTTAAGTGAGAATTAATAAAATAAGTATTAAAGCATATATGTGTTTAAGGGTGGAAAGTCTAACTTTCTATAATACTGCATTAGAAGGAATCGTTGGTTAAAATGGAATCTTAGAACATATCCAAAGAGGATGTATAATTGCTGATTAAAAAAGTTAAATTCTATTTATTCAATGATGAGACAGCTAATATGCCAGGAAAAGGGCATCATAAAGTTTTTATGAAACAGAGTGAAATATTTGAAATGTTTTTGTAATAAATGTAACATCAGTATTGATTTCTAATATTTGGATATTTATAATGTAAGTAAGAAGGGGAGTGAATGGATTATGGCAAAAAAATGGTCCGTACTTATTTTTATGGTTTTATTTTTTTCGGCAGTTGGCGCTTTTCATTATGACGGTTCTAAAAGGGTATCAGAAGCAGAAAATAATAATGGATATAGGATCACAGATCCCATAGAAAAAGATATGGTATTAAAAACCAAGGAATACACCTCAGACAAACAAACAAATCAATCCACACCTTTGAACTCATCGCCGGATACCTCATCTTCTAACAATAATAAGCAACCAACAATTACAGAAGTCGATGTACAAGAAAGTAACAAACCAAAAGTAAGTGAAGATGATTCACTCAAAACAATAGAAAATAATAATCAGCCAAATAAAATAGAAGATACGGAGAGCAGTGAAGAAGACGTGTTTATATTGAATGGGCAAACATATAGATTATTTATGGATAAAACCAAGGTAGATCCAAGTTCAAATATGCCCTATTTTATTGATGCTGCAGTGAGTTATGGTGCAAAAATCTATGCATTGGATCAATCAGATGTATTCATCATTATTAAAGATGGAAAACATATAGGAGGGTTTTCTTCCGGTATGTTGAGTATCAAAGTAGAACATGCAAGTCTCGTAAAAGCAATGTACCCGGAAAATCGACAAGGTTATAAAGGTATACAACATAATATAGATTTAGTTTTGGAAACGGGAGCACATGTATCTGTGGAATACGATAGCCAAGTGGAAGGTTATAGTTTATCTGAAAAAAGTGGGTACTTAATTGTCGGAACATTCTAATTATTTTAAAGTAAATCAAGCCTCCTCTGCATTGCGGCAACAATGTGGGATGTCAACGCGATTGGAGAAATAAAAGGAAAATCTCTTTGTAAATCAGGCTGAATTAAGTGAAAAAAATGAATTAGTGTTTTTACAAAAGAATACAGTCGTTCCATGTATACGGATAAATCTGAATAAAACAATCATCTACTCCAAATAAAGGTAACCACTTTGCAAATTTTTGATCGTTCGAAAATCATCTTTATATTACCTCAGCTACATCACTAAGAGTGAAGTAGCTATTTTTTATGGAAATTTAAAAACTAAATTTTCTTCTCTTAAAATTTTCATAAAAGACACCCCAAATTGCAAATAGATTATATTTTTCATCTGTCTGCTTATTAGGGAGCACTTCAATGAAAGTAATTGGATTGAATGCAACTATCATTGTAAATAACTTACAGTTAAATAGGTGAAAAATAAAATATCTATATTCTCCTATTAGTATAAATAAATTATAATTAAATTAATACATTCAGTAATTTGGATGATTTATAATAAGTAGTCATTCGCGTTTTTACGCTTTATTAATTAGATCCATTCGATTAGAGTAATAAAAATGTCGTAAAGGAGATACATAAATTTGAATACAAAATATCTGGACTTACTTGTCCAAAAGTATGATTGTGAAGAAAAAGTAGTAACAGAAATTATTAATCTGGAAGCTATCCTTAATCTGCCAAAGGGAACAGAACATTTTGTCAGTGATTTACATGGAGAGTATCAAGCTTTTCAACATGTGTTGAGAAATGGTTCGGGGAATGTAAAACAAAAAATCAAGGATCTGTTTCAAGATGTTTTATTAGAAAATGAAATAAATGAATTTGCGACATTAGTTTATTACCCAGAAGAAAAATTGAAGTTAATTAAAAATCAATTTAATAATAAACAAGAATTGAATCAGTGGTATATTGTTACCATCGAGCGAATGATCAGGCTTATTTCTTATGCTTCATCCAAATATTCACGTTCGAAATTGCGAAAAGCTTTGCCGAGCCAGTTTGTGTTTATTATTGAAGAACTGCTATACAAAACGAATCAAATGAATAAGGAGAAATATTATAAAGAAATTGTCGAGCAAATCATCTCCTTAGGTCAGGCTGATAAACTCTTAACTGGTCTTGCCTATACAACTCAGAGATTGGTTGTCGATCATCTCCATGTAGTTGGGGATATTTATGATCGTGGACCTGAACCTGATAAAATCATGGATACTCTGATCAATTATCATTCTGTAGATATCCAATGGGGGAACCATGATGTACTATGGCTGGGTGCTTTTTCCGGTTCACTGGTCTGTCTCGCTAATATCATTCGTATCTGTGCAAGATACGACAATCTGGATATTATTGAAGATGTTTATGGAATCAATCTGAGACCTCTTCTAACTCTAGCTGAGAAATACTATGATGACAATCCGGTTTTTAGACCTAAGGTACATTCGGATAAAAATCTATCTGATCATGAAAAATTACAAATAACGAAAATTCATCAAGCAATTGCGATGATTCAGTTTAAACTCGAAATGCCTATTATAAAAAGACGTCCGTATTTTAATATGTCCGAAAGACTTTTGCTTGAAAAAATTGATTATGACAAGAATGAAATAACCATTTATGGGAAGGCTTACTCGCTTGAAAATACTTGCTTTGCTACGGTAAATCCCGAGCAGCCTGATCAGTTATTAGAGGAAGAAAAGCAGGTTATGGAAAGATTATTATTTTCAATTCAGAATTCAGAAAAGCTGGCCAGACATATGAATTTTCTCATGAAGAAAGGGAGTCTTTATTTAAAATATAATGGGAATCTATTGATACATGGATGTATACCTTTGGATGAAGAAGGAAATATGGAGAAGATGACTATCGAAAATAACACCTATTCAGGGCGTGAATTACTTGATGTTTTTGAACATTATTTACGGCATTCTTTTGCGCATCCTGAGCATACTGATGATCTTGCGACGGATATGGTCTGGTATTTATGGACAGGAGAATATTCATCACTCTTTGGTAAAAGAGAAATGACAACTTTTGAGAGGTATTTTATTAAGGACAAGGCAACCCATAAGGAGAAAAAGAATATATATTACCATTTGCGCGAAAATGAAGAAATTTGCCGCAAAATACTTACTGAATTTGATTTAGATCCTGACACGGGTCATATCATAAATGGTCATACACCTGTTAAAGAAATTGATGGAGAAAATCCCATTAAGGCTAATGGTAAGATGATTGTAATTGATGGAGGTTTCTCCAAAGCATACCAATCAACGACAGGTATAGCAGGATATACATTGCTTTATAATTCCTACGGTATGCAGCTGGTTGCCCATAAGCATTTTAATTCAAAAGAAGATGTCTTACTTAACGGGACAGATGTTTTGTCCATAAAAAGATTGGTCGATAAAGAATTAACCAGGAAAAAGGTTAGAGAAACCAATATTGGTGAGAAAATCATACAGGAAATTTCTATTTTAAATAGTTTGAGAGAATATCGCTATATGAATTAACAACAAAAAGAAATTCTTATTATATAGTTCAGCCAGAACTTTCTGGTTGAACTTTTTTCTTTTTTATATAGGGTGTAGAGTAATAAAAAACATTTTATATAACGCTCTTTTATTTTAAAATTTGAATGAACGAGCACAAATAAACGGGCACCATAGAGCGGCACATATGATGAGTGGTGTAAACGTGAACCAGGTGAAGCTCTTACCTGCCCGCTTTGAACGAATGAAGACTGCTAAGGACAGTCTTTTTTTTGTTGTAGGTTAGAGCAATTTGATTTCCAAGCTATATAGAAGGGATTTAGTTTGTTTTAACGGTAGACTCCTAACAAGGAAATGAACCAAAATGGGCTTTTTTCATATGGTAGTAGTAAGCATTTGGTTAAATGCCTATTTTGACAGAGGGGGCATTTGGATGGAGATAGAATTGGCCCAGATCCATTGGATCTACTTGTTGTTTATTGGTGGAATTATCATTTTGATGGCAATGCGCAGGGATACGTCTCTTTTTTGTATAATCGGGATATTTGTGATTGCGATTCTATCCACAGAGAGTATAACTACTTCAGTGAGTGGCGTGTTTAATAGTTTTATTTATGCGTTTGGAGAGCTCTTGCCGACGATCTTAATTATCTGCATTATTGTGTCTCTTGGCAGGGTTCTGACTGATACAGGTATTAATGATGTGATGATTTACCCTTTTACAAAATTAATGAAGACACCTTCTTTATCGTTTTGGACAATTGGGATTGTGATGATGATCTGCTCATGGTTTTTTTGGCCTTCACCAGGGGTGGCACTACTTGGGGCTGTCCTTCTGCCGGCTGCTTTACGGGTTGGGTTACCAGGCTTAGGTGTGGCAATGGCGATGAATTTATTTGGTCATGGAATTGCTTTATCTGGAGATTATGTGATCCAGGCTGCGCCAAAATTAACGGCAGATGCAGCGGGTATTCCGGTCAGCGAGGTAATGGAGGCAAGTATTCCTCTAGTTATCACAATGGGGATTGTTACTACTGTAACTGCCTTTTTCTTGTTAAGAAGAGATATGAAGAAAGGTATGCTTATTGCTGAGGGTCTTGATGTGCAGCATGATGAAAGTAAAAAGGAAAAATTACTATCATCGACACAACAAAAATCGTTTGCTGTGCTTATCCCGCTTTTGTTTATTCTAGATGTGGTGGCGATGTCTATCTTTAATCTTCAGGGTGGGGAGGCTACATCGCTCATTGGTGGAACAGCCATTATGATATTAATCCTGCTTACTCTCTTTGCTCATAAATCAAAAGGGTTGGAGGAAACCACTGCGTATTTGATAAAGGGATTCCAGTTTGGATTCAAGGTATTTGGACCTGTCATTCCGATTGCTGCCTTTTTTTATTTAGGCGATGCCGGATTCAAGGCTGTATTTGGTGACCGGCTTCCGAATGGGTCTGAGGGAATCATTAATGATATTGGGACTGCTCTAGCCGGTGCGATTCCGATTACAAAGGAGATAGCAGCTGTCACTGTGACAGCCGTTGGAGCCATTACCGGACTTGATGGTTCAGGATTTTCAGGGATCTCATTGGTCGGATCGGTGGCTCAGTTGTTTGAGCATTCTCTCCATACAGGGGCTGCTACCCTAACTGCACTGGGACAAATTGCTGCTATTTGGGTTGGTGGAGGAACATTAGTACCATGGGCGCTTATACCTGTTGCTGCTATTTGTAATGTCAGTCCTTTTGAGTTGGCGCGACGAAATTTAATACCGGTGGTTGTTGGGTTAATAGTTACGACAATTGTAGCAATGTTTCTTATTTAAAAAGAGCCATGGGTATTTACTGCACCCCAAAAGTTAGAGGGTAGAATCTAATCTTTTGGGGAGCGGTGGAGGAGAATATGACTCTTTCTAAAGCCACCTCATGATAAATTCCCTAACAACTTTAGTTCCAAGGGTTTCATTTCCTTCAATTAACATCACATCTAACCCTATTGACGAGAAAACTGTCCATATACTCCACCACAAAATACTAAACCCCTTTCCTGAGATTTTTAGATGTTTTTATAGTTTTTTGGGATACTTCATTAAAGTTATAAGCGTTATAATAATATTTGTAAGCGCTTTATATTTGAAGGAAGGGGAAACGATGATGAAGAAACTAAGTTTATTTCTAATGGGGGTACTGACGGTACTAGGTTTGGCTGCGTGTAGCGATGATGATGAAAAAGCAGGTCAATCCACGAAGGATGGGGCAATTGAGCTTACACTTTGGACTGACTGGACCGAGGATCGGCCGGAAAACACGCTTTACAAAGAAATTATTTCTAAATTCAATAAAGAACACGATGATATTCAGGTTAAAGTAGAGGCCATACCACATGACCAATATGAAACTAAATTAAGAACGCAAGCAGCTGGAAATCAATTGCCTGACATGATGCGTGTATGGCCTGGAACGAGAACAGAGCCTCTTGCTGAAGGCGGAGCTATTCTTCCATTAAACCCAATCATCGAGAACTGGGATGGAGTCATTCCTGATTCAATTCTACAAGACTATGCATTCGAAGATAATTATTATGCAATCCCTTCAAACATAAGTGTTACAGGTTTAATTTACTATAATAAAGACATACTTCAAGCTGTAGGTTATGATGAGTTTCCTAAAACATATGCAGAATTTAAAGAACTTGTAAAAGCACTTAAAGATAAAGGAACGACTCCAATAGCTTTAGGAAACAAGTCAATCTGGCCATTACAATCCGTGTACATCTCTACAATGGCTGACCGCTTTACTGGTAGTGATTTCTTAAAGAATACATTAAACGGAGATGGCAGTTTTGAAGATCCGCAATTTGTCAGTGCATTATCTGTTATCGACGAATTAACAAAATTAAACGCCTTTAATGAGGATATGAATACTCTTGATGAAGCTCAAGCACGAAATGAATTCATTAAAGGAACTGCAGCGCTTCACTTTGCTGGTTCATGGGCAATTGGTCCAATCTTAGACAGTGTAGAAAATATTGATAACATTGGTGTAGCGCCATTCCCTACATTTGAAGGTGGAAAAGGAGATCCTACAAAGATTGCCGGTGCTGCTGGCGGTGGGATTGCAGTTAATAGCAAGTTGAGTAAAGAAGAGCAAGAGGCTGCTTTCACATTCTTAAAATACTACTATGGTGATGATTTATACCAAGGATTAATCAAAGCGAATATTATTGTTCCTGCTGATGTTAAGATGGATGACAGTATTCCACAAATATTCCAAGATGCTAATAGCTTTGCTAAAGGTGGAGTAGTGCCTGTATATGATGCCACACTGACTCCAGAACTGACAGATATCATTAACAATGGCTTGCAATCTATTACTTTAGGTGACAAAACACCTGAACAATTAGCGGGTGAGATGCAGAAAGAAAACAAAAGTAAATAATCGTTTATCAATTCTCTCACAGGTTACTTGCATCTAAGTAACCTGTGAATGTTTAGGGGGGAAGAAAATGAAATTGACTAAGAAGAATAAAGGGGCGTTTATACTTGGTATACTACCTGCTTTCATTCTGTATGTTGTTTTTGCCATTTATCCGATCCTCCAATCCTTCTATTATTCTTTCATGGATTGGAACGGATTCAATGAAATGACCTTTGTTGGATTAGATAATTTTAAAAAGTTATTTGCGGATTCCCTATTTTGGAACTCTGTCAAAAATAATATATACGTAGTATTAGTATCTGTACTAGGTCAGGTACCACTAGCTTTGTTTTTTGCCCTTTTATTGAACCGTAAACTTAAGGGAGCTAAACTATTTAGAACAATTGGGTTTTTACCAGTTGTTTTATCAACTGTCGTGATCTCCTTAACGTGGAGTTTGATTTACAATTCCCGTGACGGATTAATCAATGAATTCTTGCGGTCCATTGGGCTAGAGTCACTCGCGCAAAATTGGTTAGGAGATACAAAGTGGGCAATGATTTCTGTCTTAGTCGTTGTCGTTTGGCAGTTTGTTGGTCTATACTTAATTATTTTTCTTGCAGCATTACAAAATGTACCTACTGAAGTCTTAGAAGCCGCTAAAATGGATGGTGCCTCGGAGTGGGCAACAACCTGGAAGATTACGATTCCGATGATTTGGGAAACCATTCTAGTTGCCATCACCCTTTGTATTGCAGGTAGTTTGAAAACCTTTGATTTAATCTATGTCATGACACATGGTGGTCCGGCCCATTCAACAGATGTCATGGCGCTCTATATGTTTAATGAAACATTTACAAAATTACAGTATGGATATGGTAGTGCTGTGTCAGTATTTATATTCTTCTTTAGTCTTATCTTAATCGCGATTGTAAACAAAGTACTTGGAAAGAAAATGATCTAGGAGGTGGGGACAGTGGTGAAGACAAACAAAATACCTAAGAAAAGAAGCTTCAAAAGATTAAGCATCTATCTCGCATTAATTATATTTGCAATCATTAATGTATATCCAATTATTTGGATGGCAATCAACTCCTTTAAATCCGAAAAGGAGTTTGCAACAAACCAATTTGGGTTTCCTGAGAATTTTTTACTGGATAACTATACTGCTGCTTGGGAAATTGCCAATCTGGGTGTCCTTTTTAAAAATAGTATTTTTATAACAGTAACGGCAACTGTAATAACCGTTTTTATCGGGGCCTTAGCAGCTTATTTCTTATCTCGATTTGATTTCAAAATGAGTAAGTGGTTATATGGATTTTTCATTTTTGGATTATTAATTCCAATCCACGCCACACTAGTACCCATGTTTATATTAATGAAAAATTTAGGATTATTGAATACACCGATCACCTTACTCTTTCCCTATATCGCTTTTCATTTACCCATTACGATTTTTATTCTAACTAGCTTTATGAAAGGCTTTCCCAAGGATATTGAAGAATCTGCGATCATGGATGGATGCGGGATTTTTAGGATATTTTGGTCCATCATCCTGCCAATGTCACGTCCGGCAATCGCTACAACTGTGATTCTTAATTTCATTTACAACTGGAATGAATTTTCATTTGCGTTAGTGTTAATTAATGACCCAGAGCTTCAAACATTGCCGCTTGGTTTAGCAAATTTTGCAGGTCAATTTACAACCAACTATGGTGCACAAATGGCTGGATTAACGATGTCTTTGATACCAATAGTCATTTTCTACATGATCTTTGAAAAGAATATTGTTAAAGGTATGACAGCTGGTGCGGTAAAAGGGTAGATGAAAATGATTCGAAATTGGGGTTTAAAAAGGAAGTTTATTATCATATTTCTTGTTTTCATTACATTTCCAACTGTTTGCTTCGGAGTAATCATTTATTACCAAACAACGGAAGTGCTTAAAGGTCAGCTGGAAGAAGATATCATAGAAATGCTAGATAAAGATGAACAAAGCCTTTTGTCCATCATTCGAGATGTGGAAAGTATGTCTTCCTATATGATTTATAGTGAGGACTTCCAAACATTTTTTAAAACAACAGATGAAATCTCCCGTGCGGATAAAAGTAGTATGGACGGGATAAAAGGCTATTTTACTTTTCAGTTGATGTCAAATGAGTATATATCATCCATCTTGTTAAGAGGAAGCAATGGTGAAGAGCTGGCATTTGGTGAACCCGTTTTTGGAGACGAGGATAAATTGGATCAGGCTGCTATAGAAGGAAATGGTTCTCCGGTTTGGAGTGATACCTATGGGGTTACAAGTGGATGGGACGGGAAAAAATATGTAATCAGCCTCTCAAGAGTTATTAACGACTTAAATAAAATTAATCACCCGATTGGCAGCGTAAGAATCCGTCTCGATCAGGAAAAAATCAAGAGAAATTTAGAAGTCAAACAAGGAACTTACCTGGTCATGTCAAAGTCAGGTGAAATTATTCTTCATTCCAATCAAGAGTTACTAGGAAAAAAATACAATGATCCTGCTTTTGTTGATTGGGCAAATCATGGTGATAACTTAGCTTACGACTTCAAAATTAAGAACCATGACTACAAAGCTGTTAAAAAAAAGGTGAGTGGGACCAATTGGACATCTATTGTGATGGTAAATGAGGAGGATTTAGTCAAAGAATTAATTACCGTTCGAAATTCGATCCGTAATATGATTTTTCTTCTTCTATTATGTGGAATCATCGCTTTTTATGGATTCTATCGCTCTAATATAAAAAGAGTGATTGAATTAACCGACCAAACAAAACAGCTTGAGACAGGAAATTTCTCTGCGAATGTGGATGTTTCTACAAATGATGAAATCGGTCAATTGGGTAGGCAATTTAATAAAATGGTCAAAACGATCCAAAGACATATTGATACAGAATACAAGCTGACTATTAGACAAAAGGAATCTGAATTAAAGGCGCTTCAAAATCAAATTGATCCACACTTTCTTTACAATACGTTAGACATGATTCGATGGACCGCACGCCTTGAGAATGCAATGGAAACAGGTCAACAAATTGAACAACTTGCAAAAGTATTTCGTATGAATCTAAATAATGGTAAAACATGGGTTACAATAGAAGAGGAATTGGTCTATATTGAATCTTATTTAGAATTACAGAAAAGCCGTTTAGGAGAACGGCTGGCTTTCTTCATTTTTATCGACGAACAGATCAAACGCTCTTATATCATGAAACAATTTATACAGCCACTGGTTGAAAATAGCATCCAGCACGGTTTCAAAGAATTCCCGAGACAAGGAATCATTACTATTCGCTGTTATCAAGTGGAAGGTCAGTTATGGATTGATGTTAAGGATAACGGTTGGGGCTTTGAAAAAGGTAAGCAAGACTCTGGTTATGCAATGAAAAACCTAAAAGAACGTTTAGCAATTGTGTTAGGAGAACCGTTTGGATTACAGGTGTTAGAACCTGAATCTGGGGCATTGGTGAGGCTTATCCTTCCGCTGCTATGGGACCCAAAAAACATGGAGAATTTAGGTGAACAATCGTGACTTTTAAAATGTTAATAGTAGATGATGAGCCTATTATTTCGCGTGGGTTACGATTTACAATCCCATGGGCATCGATCGATGTAGAGGTGGTAGATACAGCATACGATGGAGAGGATGCCATACAGAAGGTCAAACAATATGGGAACATTGATATTGTGATTACAGATGTAAGGATGCCAAAGACCGATGGATTGCAGCTGGCAAGTTTTTTGTATGCTAACTATCCTCATATTCGGACAATTATTCTTAGTGGATTTAATGAGTTTGAATATGCCCAGCAAGCCATCAAATTAGGAGTGGAGAATTATTTACTTAAACCTGTCAATATTGATGAGCTTTTGGAAAATGTTAAAAACATAACAATTAAAATTAAGCGAGATCAGCAGCAAAAAAAAGACCAGAAAGAAACAGGATTGCGAAATGCGATTCTCCAACAAATTTTTGATTTACAAAAGTCTTACCATGCTAAATCAGATCCATACAATGGCACCCTGATTTATACGTTTATTAGTATGCATCAAAATTATAGGCGAAAAATAAACAATCTATCGTCTGCGGAATATGAAGAGTTTTTAAGGCTATGGGAGAAAAGGATTGAATGGGGACTACAAGAATATGGTCTTACCTCCTATTCATTTTTTACTGAAGAAAATATTTTAGTCACTTGTGTTATTAGTGAAGATGGACGGAAAGTGCCGCCAAATAGGCTGCAAAATCTTAAATGGAATGATCGATCTACACTTCAATTTGTTTGGAACGACGAGTGGATTCCTATTGGTAAACTCAAGACCGTACTTACGAATCTATTAGATAAAGGAAGGTTTTTACCTTTTAAACAAAGCTCCAGCCTTGTCATTTCAAATCAATTGAGTCGGACTACGAACCAATCCTATCCAGTTAGTCTTGAAAAGTCATTAATAGATACAGTCATCCAAATGAAGGATGCGGACCTGCATTTTGTAATATCTGAATTATTCAAATGCTTTTTGTCTAATGAATTTTTCTTAGAAGAAGTTGTTGATACTTGCAGGGGGCTGCTAATTAAAATTTTAAATCACTATGAGTCTTTAGATCGGAGAAAGTTGGAATGGGATTTCAATTACAACAAGAGTGTAAATGTTCGTGTCTACAACTCGTATGAATTATTGGAAGAACTTTTCTATCAGGACCTTTCCACCATCCGTAGAGAACAATCTGAGTTAAAAAATGTAGACAAACAAGATTTGTTAATCGATCATGCGAAGGAATATATACATGAATATTACAGAACGAACATTAAAGTTCATGAAGTAGCGGAGGTCATTAATATAACGCCAAATTACTTTAGTTCCCTATTCAAGCAGAAAACAAGCGTTAATTTTAATGAATACGTTAACCAATTAAGAATTAATGAAGCAAAGATATTGCTTGCGGAGACACCCTTTAAAGTAAATGAAATATCAGAACAAGTAGGATTTCATGAATATAAGTATTTTGTTGGAGTCTTTAAAAAACTTACAGGAATGACGGCAACGGATTATCGGAAATATAGAAACTTACAAACATATAAGACTAGAAAAACGGGAGAGATGAAAAATGGATAAAATAACAATGAATATACCAGAGGATTTTATTCTGGGAGCATCATCTTCAGCATGGCAAACGGAAGGTTGGACAGATAAAAAAGAGTCTCAAGATTCATACTTAGACTTATGGTATAAAAAGAATAAAAATGTTTGGCATAACGGGTATGGACCTGCTGTTGCAACAGATTTTTACAACCGCTATAAAACCGATATCAGTTATATGAAGGAAATTGGTCTAACCCATTTTAGAACATCTATCAATTGGTCACGTTTTTTAGTGGACTATGAGAATGCAATTGTTGATGAAGAATACGCCAGCTATGTCGGAAACGTTATTGATGAATTAATAAAAAATAAAATTGAGCCGATGATCTGTCTAGAACACTATGAATTGCCTGCTTATTTATTTGAAAAATACGGTGGTTGGGGATCAAAGAATGTGGTGGAATTGTTTGTAAAATATGCGGAAAAAGTATTTGAACGGTATGGGAATCTTGTGAAACACTGGTTTGTATTTAATGAGCCTGTTGTTGTGCAGACACGCATCTACTTAGATGCCATTCGCTGGCCATATGAACAGAACACCAAAAAATGGATGCAATGGAACTACAACAAAGGGCTCGCTACTGCTAAAGTAGTGAAATTATTTAAGGAAATGGGATTAAAAGATAAGACAGGCGCTAAAATTGGGACAATTCTAAACCCAGAAGTTACCTATGCCCGTTCATCTTCTGAACATGACCAAAAAGCAGCTAAAATGTATGACCTTTTCTTCAATCGAGTATTCTTAGATCCAGCGATTAAGGGTGAGTATCCACAGGAATTATTTGAGTTAATGGAAAAACACGATATTACTTTTAAATATACAACTGAAGAACTTCAACTTATTAAAGAAAATACAATCGAATATGTGGGGATTAATCTATATTTTCCGCATCGCGTCAAAGCACGTACAACTGTATGGAATGAAGAAACACCCTTCCATCCTGAATATTATTATGAAAAACACGAGCTAGTAGGTAAGAAAATGAACCCATATAGAGGATGGGAAATCTACCCGCAAATTATGTTTGATATGGCCATCCGATTGAAAGAAGAGTACGGGAACATTGAATGGTTTATTGCTGAAAATGGAATGGGTGTAGAGAACGAAGGCCGATTTAAGAATGAAGAACAAATCATTCAAGATGATTACCGTATTGAGTTTATAAGTGAGCACTTGAAATGGCTCTTAAAAGCAATCGGTGAAGGAGCCAATTGTAAAGGCTATATGTTATGGGCATTCACTGATAACGTTTCACCAATGAATGCATTCAAAAACCGTTATGGCTTGGTTGAAATCAATTTAGAGGATAATCGAAATCGAGCGCTTAAGAAATCTGCTTACTGGTACAAGCAATTAATTGAAACAAAAGAATTTGAAGCAGAGAACGATGAATTGTATAAATAAGTTGGTTTGACTTTCCAGATGCTTCAACCTCCAAGCCCATGTAATCAACTAGTTACAAAAGGTTTGGTCATAGTTATAAAACAAATGGGAGGATTAATATGCAAAAATACATCGCCTATGATATTGGTGGAACATTTGTCAAATGTGCCATTATAAATGAGAGCGCAAACATCCTCGAATCTAAAAAAATAAAAACTCCAAAGACACTTGATGGGTTATTAAATCTTATCGATACATATCGTCAATCTTGTCCAGATGCTAAAGGCGTTGCAATTAGTGGTCCAGGTGCTGTTTCTGAAGAAGGCATCATATACGGCTCGAGTGCCATTCCCTATATACATGGACCCAATATAAAGGAGCTGGTATCAGAACGAACGAAACTTCCCGTTTATATTGAAAATGATGCAAATTGTGCAGGCTACGCAGAAATATGGAATGAAGCTGCCAAAGGAAAAAACGATGTCATGGTCATAGTGCTTGGAACTGGAATTGGTGGATCAATCTTTAAAAATGGATTTTTGCATAGAGGTGCAAACCTACATGGCGGTGAATTTGGTTACATGCTTTTAAACACAAACGTTACGGATAGCAATGATATTTGGAGTAGAATCGCCTCTACGAAAGCGCTTGTGCGGAAAGTAGCGAAAGCGAAGCAAATGGATCCAGACAACCTATCAGGAGAAGAAATTTTTTCAATGGCCGAAGCAGGCGATGACATATGCAGGATGGCCATTGATGAATTTTATCATTTATTGGCCATTGGAATTTATAATTTGCAATATATCTATGACCCGGAGCTGATCTTAATCGGTGGCGGCATCAGCGCACGTGAAGATCTAATAAGCAATATTAATAAAAAACTAGATAGAATTCTATCAACCGTTAATTTAGCAAAAATTAAACCTACCATTGCGTCCTGCAAATTCCGACAAGACGCAAATTTATTAGGAGCTGTATTTGGATTTATGAATGAAGGACAGATTGACAAGGAGTATCGCTGAAATAGAAACAATAGAGCCGGAGCTGGAGACATCAAGTTTTGTAGAGGTCTTTAAAGCGATTCTAAATTTTATTCTTTTAGCGACAATGGGTGTAAGCATTGTCGCTAGTGTTTTATATCGTTAGGTTAGTTAAGCGTTATTCTAGTAAACGATAGAATAGCCGAACTAAGGTGATAAAGTGAGGGAGAGCTCTGCGATTTTTGTGCAGTCTACGTAAGTGTATCAGGGTTTGCGGCAAATGTTAGCCAGCAATTTTACACAAAGAAAAAGCCTTGATTAATCAAGGCTTTTAGTACGTCCCAGAGAGGATTCGAACCTCCGACCTACAGTTTAGGAAACTGTTGCATATGTCAGAACGCTTCAAACCCTTGAAAAGAATGGTTTTCTATATCAAAATGTCTCTTAGTTTATCTTTTTCAATGTCCGATAGTTATCCACAGTAATTTTTCCCTGTGTTGAGCTATTTTTACTATATCTTTAGTAATAAGGGGAGTCAAGTTATTTAATTGTGATACATGAAAGTTAGTAAATCATTATGTAACTTGGAAGATGTATAGGAAAAGTAACCAGCTTACCTTTTAACCTGGATATCTTAGTGAGTTAATTACCTACTAGTAGTTATTTGGGGAGTAATTTTAGAGTGAATGATACAACCAAAAACACAGATACGGTTTATGTTCAATGCGTGACCCGGGATTTCCAGACAGGCAAAACGTATATTGAAACGATTGAAATGGATACATAGTAATTTTTATAATATAATTTTATGTGAAACAATTCGCAATATAAAAACTATTACGAAAGGAAGTTGGACAGTCATGAAAGAATTCAACTTATTCTTAGTTGGTCTTTTGTTGGTTGGTGTTGTGGCAGGTTGCGGAAACAGTGACACAGAAATTAAAGCGAATACCGAAGAGGGCGTTAAGACGAAACAGAAAGCGGAACAGAAGGAAGAAAGTAATGAACCGAAAGTAGTTGGAGAGTTTTCCGTAAAGGATTTAGAAGCGATGACAGATGAAGAATACGACAAACTAGACCCCGAAACTAAGTTTGACATAATAATGTATTATTTCGAGAATGGTGAATGGTATTCAGAAGAAGAACTTGAAAGCATAAAGGACATTCGGGTAAAAAACCATGAAGTTGCCGAAAAGGACAAAATAAAAACGGTTTCCTATGATATTTTTGTTGATTCAGACTTATATGGTATGGATTGTTCCATGAAATTAAATGTAAATGAAAAGGATGAAATAGTTTCTTTAGAAGTATTCGGAAATGAGATTGCATTCACTTTTATGTTAGGTATAGGGGAAGAATTGGGAATGTCTGATACTTTACTAGATGATGTTTCTAACAATTTTGCAGAAGAAGGAGTTTATTCAGGCAATGATGACGCAATTGTAGAAATGGAAGAAACGGGGGAAGACTTTTTACATGGTGTGGTGAAACCGAACAATGGAGAAACACAAAAAGAAGCAAAACTAGACTCACAGGGCATGATAGATTTAGCGATTGACCATTTTGAGCATGAAGGTTATGTAATTGATGTGATACCGCCATATGATATGGATGACTATATAATGCACGATATAGCACTTCAATATGAAGACGGAGATGGAGAATTAACAGTAAATTTTGCAATTAGTGTGTATGAAGTGGATGGAAAAAACACAGAAGCATATTTCATGACAGTTGACCCGAATATGGACTATCAAGCTGGAAATTATATGGCGTTTATTGAATTTACTTCCTATGCATTAGGAGGAGATGCAAAACTGGTGAACAACTATAAGGATGCGTTAAGCAAACAACAGGGCAAGAATTGGAGCGGAAATGAGGAGATAACTATACAAGTAGATGAATTTGGCAGTCTAAAAGCTATTTTGAACTGAATGAGCGGGAACCTATTAAAAGGAGTGTAAACGCTATGAGAAAGCTAATAAACGTGTTAGGAGTGGCTTTATTGATAGGGGGATTGGTTGCAGGATGTTCTAATGTGTCGAATGACGTTTCAGAGGAAGAAATAAGTCAGGCAGAACTTGAGCAGCAAAAAGCAAAGGTTGAACAAGAACGTCTAGAACAAGAACGGATAGAAATGAATAAACGGTTACAGGATGACTTGAGTCCACAGGAATTAATAGACGGGGTTGTAAATGACCTTAAAGCGAATGGCATAGAGTTACAGGAAAACGGGATGAATGATGAAGACTACACGAAAGAATACATGTACTTGATTCCATATGATATGTCAGAGTTCGGAGAGCCAGAGGACTTTTATTTAAACATTACGATTGGACAAAACGGCGAGGGAATTGTTTATGCTGAATTGGATATTCCAGTTTCAAGTAAGGAGAATACAGAAATCGCTAAAATTGTAAGCGAAGTTTTCTTAAATTATATAGGAACAGAACGAATGCAAAACGAATTTAAAGAAGAATTTGACCCAATTAATGGAAATAACATTGATTTAGAGATGGAAAATAATTTAAGTCTTGACTTACAAGTGTTTCAGGGTGGAGGAATAGGAAGTGTAAATATTTGGTGATTCAAAGTCTCTATCCATCGAGGGTGAGGGGAATAATATAATGGAGTGTCCACCAGAGAAACACAATTGGGTATATCATATTTTGGAAGATATGACATACCATCCGATTATCTACTAAGATGCGAAAATAAAATATCTCAGGTGAAATAGTTATATTACTAGCATAGCGCACGACAAAAAGAGAGAAGGGGGGAGGAACATGATTACCTTTAAAGAACATTTACAGAGACATATCTTTATTAAACATACATTCAACAAAAGTAATCCCTTCATTCCCTTTTTGAGTACGGTAAAGAATTGTATTTGTAGTATCCATAAATGTTTTACGACAAGCCTTGCAGCGATATCGTTGACGACCTTTAACTTTACCGAAGCGATTAATATTTATGTTTTGAAGCGCAATGAGGGCATTCAAAGCCATCTTTAAAACGCACTTCTCTCATTTCATCGATTTAGCGACCATCAACAGTTGAAGAAGGTTCAACATAGCGTTTTACCCATTTCAAACATGCGGTCTTTATCTGTAGGTGATAATTTACCGATATGTTTTAATAAATTGCTAAACGCTTTACTCATAGTTGAATCCTCAAATAAGAATGCTTGTTTTATTATAACCATTTATTTGAGCGGTCTCAATTTTATATCAACCTTTAACAGAGCCTAATATAAAGAAGTTGAAGAAGAGAACACTTATTAATTGCTGGAATGAATTAGAAACTAAATAATTTAATGAGCTCCCTAAAAGGGGCTCTTTTTTTATATATTCACTTATTCATAGTTGGATAAGCTCTATGCTCACTATCTAATCTAGGCGGAATAAATTTTCATATGTACAGTATTTAACAAGGTGCTGCTTTCCTTTTATCTATGTGGTATAATTTTCCTCTAAATAATTTTAAGGGATAGCAAGTGTGAAGAATTTATTGAGTAAGTTGCTTAAAACTAAAAGCTAATTACCTTTGTAATGCAAGAGAAATTATAGTAAGTTAACTTCAATCTACAAAATCTGTAAATCGGTTAAGCAGTGCAAATGGTATGTATTTTCTGCGAAGTCTAGACTCATAAAATCTGATATTTAATATGTCCTATAATCTCTAAAGTGGAGGTAAGCAAGTGAAACTTAACCATGTACATATAAAAGAAGCGTGGGGATTGAAAGATTTAAAAATCAAATTTGATGAACCATCAGAAAATTATTTTAAGAAATCTAACATCTCAATTTTAGTAGGGGAGAACGGTACAGGTAAAACATCAATTCTAAGATTATTATCCTATGCTTTTTTTCCATCAATGAGGGAAAAGCAAGAATTATACCCCTATTTTCATATTAACTATGAAATTAATAGTATGGACTTTGAAATAGGTGCTTTTGGAACTGAGTCTAGCAATATAATCAGGCCAGTTAGAGTAATAGTGTCTTCATTTGCGGTTTTTGAAGCTTTTAAAGTAGATTCTAGAAATAGTATTAAAGAAAATAACTTTGTAGCTGAATATGCTGGAACTGAGTATTACTACTGTGGACCAACTGTAAGAAGAGGGGTTTCTAGTTTAAAGGAAGCAATTCCAACAATAGTGAAATCATTTTATAGTACAAAACATAATAATAGACTTAATGAATCAATCAGTCATTTAATGCAAGTGATTGGTTACAATGGTTACCCAGCTATTGAAATTACTATGCCTAGATTGAATCAGAGAAGAATTATGGACCTAGATAAAAAAGAAATCTTATTGCTGCAAGAAAAAACAAATATAATAAAAACGAAAATAAAGCAAAGTAGATTGCTTAAATTAGGCATGGGGAAGTATCAGATTACTCCCGAAAATGCAGATGGAAATCTATTAGAGATGTTATTAGAATTGGAAAACTCTATATTTTTTAATAAAGTATTCACTGATTTGTTTTTTTATAAGGAAGGAGACGAAGTACGCTTTTCAAACATGAGTTCTGGAGAATTAACAATGTTTTTTAGGTTCTTTCCTTTAATTGATAAAATCTGTGATAATTGTGTTGTATTAATAGATGAACCAGAAACACATTTGCATCCAAGATGGATTAAAAATTACATTAATTTAATAGTAAAATTATTCGGAGAATATAAAGTACATATTATCATTGCAACTCATTCTCCACTCATTGCTTCTGATGTGCCAAAAGAATGTATTGTTGGTTTGAAGCGAAATAAGAATAATATTATAGAACAATATCATATAAGCGAAAAAACTTTAGGAGGAGAAACAAGCGATATCTTAGAGGATGTATTTAATGTAGAAGATTATAGTGGTGAGTTTACTAAATCTAAAAAAGAATTGATAAAACAGCTTTTAGGGGAATCAAAAGTTAGAGAAGCATTAGAAATCTATGATGATTTAAGTTCAAATTCGGAAAAGTACAGATTTTTTACTGAAATAGAAAATCTTTTTCCGGATTTTAGGAAGGAATAAAGCGATTATGTGGAAAGTTGAGATAAAAAAGATACATAAATTATATGAGTTTACAGATGTTTTCTTAAAAGATTTGTTTAAATGGGTATTAGATAATCAGGGGATTTCTCTTATTGATGTCCAAGCTTCTATAGAGGAAGAAAGGTTAAATTGCTTAGCGAAAGAATGTCCGAGTTTAAGAAAACATATGTATGAATTAGCTAGTTGTAGTGATATAGAAGAAGTTTTCAAAATGTATTTAGAGTTTACTGACAATTATGAGGATGTTTTAAAAGGTAATTTCCAATCAGCTATAACATTAAAGAATGAAACATTCGTAACTGTTAAAAAGGCATTTGAATATTTTTATAAAGAGACACTGGATTTAAAATCGTTTTGGGCCAACTATAAAAGTGGAGAGTATAAAAGTAAAAAAGATTTTAGGACCGAGATAGGTACTATAAGACACAGATGTCCTTATTGTGATATACATAGAACTACTGTTTCTGATTTTAGTAACACTGACCATTTTTTGCCGATATCTAATTATCCTTTTTTGGGAATACTATGGAAAAACCTTATTGTCTCATGTATCCCATGTAATACTGTAATAAAAAATATGGAAATTAGGTTGCCGATTCTACATCCTTTTTTTGATAGAATTCAAGATGAATTATACTTTTCATTTGATATGAAAACCAAGAAAATCTCAATTAATACTGTAAATAACGGTTTCAGTACAGAGGCTGCCGAAAATTTTTATAAACTTTTTCATCTAGAAAAGAATTACCCAAAATTATGGGATTTAATTGAAAGGGAAGAAAAGGATATTATACGTGAGGCTAGTAGATATATAAAGAAAAATTTAATTACAGAATTGGAACAAGGGCTACAGGAAATAAATGAAATTATTAATGAAAGAGAAAATAGTATTTATTCTCAAAGAACTATAGGTGAATGTACTAAGTTAAAACTCGATTTTTATAAGTTTTACCGTGGGTATAGTAAATCAAGCATAAAGAAGTTCATGCTACTAGAACGAAAAGGAATAGACTTATTTGAAGAACAAGAAGTTTAATAGGTTTTACTTCTAAAAAAATAAACGTTCCACAATAGGCAGAGATGATAGTCATCTCTCTTTTTTTCTGTTTCCTTGTTTTTGGACGCTTATATATATTTGAGAAGTATGCTGTGAATCGATTAGAAAAACAATGGATTTATTTATGAACTATAATAAGAAAACTTTATAAATATGGTATAATATTCCTACTAAATAAAATTTAATTTATAAAGTTAATTTCTTGCAGGAATAAGAAATTAATCCTTTTTACAAACAAAGGAGAATAAAATGGTTAATTATTTTAATAATATATCCCTCGAAGACATTGAACTTATAAAAGAAATGGACATAGAAGAAAGAAAAGCGAATAGTTCAATCAAAGGATATTTTTTTCAAATCAACTTAACATTAAATCGTGTTTTATCATCTAATCGAAATGATAACAGATTCTATATAGAAAAAGTAGAAGATATACTGGAATTAGATTTAGTTAAAGAAGATGGAAAAATAAATATTGTTCAAATAAAACACCATGAAACTAAAACAGCGGATTCGAAATACACAGAACCTATACTTTATTTTTATAAAAATTTTCTGATTGCTAAAAGAGCAAATAAGTCGGATTTATTTAGATTTACATTAATAAAATATGACTTATCAAATGATAAAGAGGTAGAAATAATCTTAAATAAGGGATTGGCTTCTGAAGCGAAAAAGAATATACGGTTACAAAGGGATATAGCAAACCTTATAAAAGAAATAGGAATAGATAGCATTCTTTTAGAAAAGGAATTTATTTCACATTGTATGATTACTTCCGCCCTAGAATACAGTGAAACGGTAGAAGAGAATATAGACTTAATAAGTAGAATCTTTCTAGATGATAAATCAAAATCTAAAATGGCTAAAAATTATTATTCTTGGGCATGGACATATATTCTTGATAACTTTTCACAAAAAGACTTTTATATAACAAAAGCTATACTGCTTAATTTATTTGAAGAAAAAACAATTGAAATTCAAAACTTTATAACAGACAAACGGTGGAACGAAATGGATGGAGTATTTCAAAAGTTTGATGAAAAGTTAGATACCATTGGTTCTGATGTTAAAACAATAAAAAATAAGATGACAGAATTAGAAGTAGCTAAAAAAGAGAAAGAAGATAACGAAATAAATTATTTTCTCAGTAGTTTAATTGACAATTTAAAAATAGAAATAAATAGTGATTATTCTGATGACAAATCACTTTCAGGAGAATACTTAGCAGACGAGTTATTAGATGTTTTAGATGAGATAAAAGACTTTGTTATACGGGAATTTAATTTAAGTGATGAAAAAAAATATTATTTTTTATTAAGCTTATCTCCTAAATCTATTAATAAAGAAGCATTTTTAAAAGATAAGTTAAGAGTTATTATTCAAAATAAAGATATTTTTGAAACATTTTTTAGAAGACTACTAAAAATTTATTATTATAAAAAGTTTATAGAAAAAACGGTTGTGAGGATAGAGGAGTTATTTGCCATCGTTGGCAACGGACTTTGGATGTTGAGGAATGACTTTAATAATATGACTTATCATTTAAACTTATTGGGAGGAGAAGATAGAACAGTACGAGTTTCAGGATTAAATGCTCTAATGAAGAAATATATTTATAGTTATGATTACAATTTTCCGGATTTAATACTTTATAAAGGGAATAAAAAAGGGGAAATTTCTAAGATAGATATCAGTAAAGGTGAATCAAATGATATTAACACTGTAAAGAGAAGAATTGATAAAGCTAATAAAGAGTTACATATAAAATGTATGAATTGTTTAAAAGAAGAAGATTATAGTGAATACTCAGATAGTAAAAATATATTTACATTTGGATGTGTGATTGATTATGGAAATCTTAAGTAAGATTTATAAAGAGTTTGAAAATTATTCTTTTGTTGAAGCAAAATTATTAGAAACTAGTACATTTAACGCAAATTATTCAAATAATTACGAAATATATTTCATTAAATATATTGATGAATTAAACAACCCTGAAGATATCTGGGACATAGAAAATGAGATTTTTGATTACCAAAATAAAATCATACAGAACAGTAAGGCTTTAGCATATAATTTAAACTTTGTTATTGTCTCGAATAAAGTAGATTTAAAGACCAGAAGAATCTTAGAACAAGACAAATATACCTCTAAAAAAATCATTATTCAAATTGATACCTATGTTGATGATATTGAACTGCTTCCTTTTAAAGGAAAGTCCTTCTCGAAATCAGATATAAGTACAGACTTAGAGGAGTTAATTAAAGATAAACTAAAAAATATTAGTAGAACCGATAACATCATTACATTATTAAATAAGGATGAAATTTTAGAAGAAGACATAACTAGTCTGCTTTTATTATTAGGGGATGAAAAGTAAATGAGTAATAAGGGTTTTAGAATACTAAATGTAGAAGTAGAAAATTTCCGGGGATATAAAAATAAACTAGCTTATAAATTACCTATTGATAATAAGGTGTTTCTTTTCTCTGGGCCAAATGGTTATGGTAAAACTACTTTTTTTGACTCTGTTGAATGGGTTTTAACAGGAGAAATAAGCAGAGTCATAGATAATATTAATATAAAAAAAGATAAAAAAAATCCTACTGAACAATCATTAATTAATAATATATCTAATAAGGATAATGAAGAGTTTGCTAGTGTGACGCTTATTTTTATTCTGGATAATAATTTTTATGAAATAAAAAGAGTAAGCACTGCATATAAGCAGGATTATTTAAAAAGTAATACTAAATTATTTCTGAAAATTAAGAATGTATTTAAAGAAATTAGTGAAGAATGGATAGATGAATTACTCAAGGGAAATAATCCGAATTCTTATAAACTTAGTGAAAAATTTTCTAGCTATCACTTATGCTCACACGAAAAAAATTTAAAAATTCTTCAAAAAAATAGAGAAAATATACATAGTATGTTATCTATACTCTTTGGAGAAAACAAATTTTCTTTATACAGAGAAAACAGTAAAGAACTACTTGATAGCGTTACTAGATTAGTTAAGGAAAAAGAGGATGAATATACTCTCCTGTATAATTCAGGCAGAGAGTTACTACATCTGAATGAGGTTGATTCATTCGACCAATGTTTAGATAGTTATAATAAGTGGCTACTACCTAATGAGATAAAAATTAGTTATGAAAATTTAATGGAGGCTAATATTAGTCAAAAAAAGGGTATATTGACGGATATAATAGATATTATTAAAGATAAGGATAAGTTTGATAATTATAATAAATACTTCGATTATAAAACTAAAGAAAAAAAATACAATTATTTTGTAAGTGGAATAGAAAACAAATTTGAAAGAATTAGGGACATTGTGGAAGATAAAACTTTCAGTTTTATAAAAGTCGAGGAGGAAAGAATTAAACTTCTTCAATTTAAGGGTAGGTTTCAAAAGCTGTTTAAAACAATTAATTCACTAAAAATTAATAATATTAACGATGATTTTTTAAAGGTAATAACAGAATTTAATGATAACTATGAGTATCAATTTACTGGAATGAGTTTTGTTAATATATTGGAATTATCTTATCAAAAGAAAAAGCTTACCGATATAAAAAAACAAATTATAAGTGCGGAAGAGCAGAAGGAACAATTTGAACAACAAAATTCTGACTATATTAACTTTTTAACATATGTAAAAAAACATATTGATAATTCACATATTGTTAATGAATGCCCTCTATGTAATCAGGAAATATCAATAGAAATTTTAAGAAGTATAATTGAACAAAAACAAAAATCTTTTACTAAGTTGGAAATTCACCTAGCTAAATTAAAAGATGAGTATAAATATTTGGAATACGAAACTTTAATCTTGATGGAAAGTCTTATTAAAGAGTTGGAGCTTATTTTAGATTTTATAGATAATAAATTAAAGATTTATTTAGAAATACTCCAGAAAAAACCTGATATTCAACAGTTTGAAAAAAAACTAAGTAGTTATGGAGTGGAAATTAATGAATTCAATGAACAAACTTTAAATGAAGTTAGAGAGAGACTTTATAAAGAGTTAATTGATTCTTCATCTTCAATAAAACAGGAAGATTTTTTTGAAACAAGCTTAATAGAAGTGGGAAATTATATCTCTAATTACAAAGAAAAACAGGAGAAATACCGGGATTTAACTGAGAATGTAAGTTTTGAAATAGTTGAAAATAAATTAAAAAGCTTAAAGAAAATTATAGAGAATAGTAATTATTTAACATATAAAAAGAAAATAGAGAAGGTTAAAAATGAATTAGATATATTAAAAGAGAAGCAGAAAATGGTAAAGAATATTAAAAATATTGTCTTTTCTGCTGTTAATGAATTAGAAAAAAAATATAAGGATGACTTAGAAGAACCAATAAATTATGTATATAAAAAAATAAATAGACATAGTAATTTCACGAAAATTAATTTGTCCTTACCAAGTGGAAAAACCAATAAAAAAGTAGATGCTACTGTAGGTGAGAAAGGTAATATTATAAATCTATCAAATATATTAAGTTCGGGACAAATAACAACAGTTGCCTTAAGTTTCTTTTTAGGTATAGCGATAAAAAAGAGGTTCTCAAAATTTAATTCTTATTTCTTCGATGACCCAATCCAACATATGGATGACTTAAATATTTTATCGTTCATTGATTTATTAAGAGTGCATTTAGTGGATGAAAATTTTGCTAATCAGATTTTTATTTCAACATGTAATGAAGATATGGATAATTTAATGGTATCTAAAATGAAACATTTCAACATTGGGCTGACTAAATATACTTTTATAAATTATGCTGAGTATGAAGAGATTTCTTATAGAAGTTAATAACCACTGGGATTTTTATGAATGTATTAACAAACTTTGAGGTTTTAATAATAGTATTTATAACGCTATATAAATTATTAAAAGTTATCAGAAACCTTGATATATACATGCATCGTACCTCTTAAAAATTCAAATAAAGACGAGAATGTCCCAAGTGTGTAGGTCAGATTAATAAAGACACCAAGTATTTTAAAGAAGGAACTGCAAGAATTAATCTTTGCAGGTCCTTTTTTGTGTGGTTGTGATTTGAAAAATATCAATCCATATATTAAAGAGAGGATTTGCTAAATCATTCCTTGAAAAGGGACAAATGTGGCAATAATCTAAAAGGGCTTGGTCACAGTGATATTTCAATGACAACGAAAGTCTAGATTAGAGAGTAGTGACAATTAAGTGAGTTGTTGCTTTTCTTTTCGATTATTATCTAAGAACCTCTATTGCTAAATCCTAATCATTTATTTCTATATTTGGTTTATTTTAGAGTATGGGTTAGATAAAATGCTAAAAAACAAACACCTCAACATCCTAAGCAACTAGTTGAAGTTTGGTATTAAAAAGTTGCTAAACTATAATTTTATTCCTTTTCATCAGTTTAAAATATCTTCATCTCAATCAATCAAATCCAGTATCTTCTATTGGTCCAAAATAAATTTCACAAAGATAACTTACAATTTATAACAGTAAATGTAGATTTATGAATATTTTTAAAATAAAATTAATATGAAGACTTATACTTGAAGGGATATGGGGAGTGAACAAAATTGATTAGATTTTTAGTTATATTAAGTATTTTGGTTATTTTATTTATAGTTTCAATAATAATATTAAAGGTATTTTTAAATATTAGTATAATGGACAAGTTATCCAATTTTGGTATCTGGGGTTTTACTATTCTTGGAGTTATCCTGTTTATTACCGCTGGAATTATGCCTTTCGCAGTAAAGAATTATTATGTTTCTCGAATTGACACATACGAAAATTTGGTTGATATAGGAGCGGTAGGAGATTTCATTGGAGGTACAACAGTAGCATTTTTAACAGCTGCAAGTGTTGTCCTGTTATTAGCAACAATTATCATGCAAAGAAGAGAAATAAAAATCAGTCAGGAAAGTATTAGTCAGTTGGTTAAGCAAACCGAAGCAACTGTAAAACAAGCAGAGGAAGCTAGGAAAGAAACTCAAATTACTAACGATACAATGAAAAAACAACAATTCGAAACAACCTTTTTTAATATGATAAATTTACATCATAATATCTTAAAGGAAATTAAAATTGAAGAAAGTACAGGTAGAGCAGCAATTGAAAAAATGTATGCTTATTTAAAGCGTACATACCTAAAAAAAATATATAAATCTTACTCTACAAAATTAAAAAAAGAAGCACTTACAGGTGATATACAAATTTTAGATGATTTAATTAAACAATGGTATCTGGACTATCATTTAAATGAATATCTACATGAATCTCAAGAAAATTTAACACCTTATGATTATGAATTCTTTGAGTTTCAGGAAGCACTTGATGAAGGTCGAGATAATATATGGAATAGAAAAAAAGACGAACTTTTAAAGAATTATTCGCAAAGCATATTTGGGAATAGAGATAAATATGAGGAAATAATTGAGAGAATAGAATTTAAGTATTCAGTTAATAACATTACGAATATTTACATTGATAAGTTCGAGGAAAATTTTAGAATCAATCCTCTAAAAGAATTGAAAATACGGTCTTATGAGGAAGTATATAAAAGATACGAGAATGCGGTTGGACACTATTACAGAAATTTGTATAGATTAGTAAAGTTAATCCAAAATGAGACTTTCGCCTCTGATGAAAAAGTTAACGAGATAGAGAGACGGAAGTATAGGGGGATTATTAGAGCGCAATTATCATCTTTGGAATTACTAATGATATTTTACAATGTTGTTTATTCAAAGAAGGGTGGAAAATTTAAAGAGATACTTTTAGGTACCAACTTTTTTGATGACCATTTAAATATTGATGATTTTATTTGGAAAAATGATATGGAGGAGTTGTCTAACTTAGATATACTATAAAAAGTAATATATAAGGCAATAAAATATATAGGAGCATACAAAAATGCTTATTGCTGTTTATATCGGTAAGGTCTAAGAAATGGAATATATATGCAACTTATAATGTTCATCGGCTATTGATTTAATAATTAGAACTTACTAATCCTCTTGCACTATACGTTGGTTATGTCGCTTATGTTGTGTGAATAATATTATAAGAATCAACAATACAAGTAGTTCTTAAAGGAGACTTATTTAACTAGTATTCATTACTAAGTTTGGTTATAGGATAGCAACATCACCTAACCATAATAATATTGAGAAACGGTTAAATAAATATTCAAGAATGTATGATTTGGATAATATCAATCCACAAGCATTAAGGAGAGACTTAGCGAAATCCTTGCTTGAAAAAGGGCCGAATGTAGCTATAATCTCAAAAGCTCTAGGGCACTGTGATATTTCAGTTACAACAGATGTAAAAGATAGCGAACAATTTACATTCATATATATTATAGTACGATAAGTGACGAAACAAGAAGTTATTCACTCTTACTGAACTAAAATAGAAGACCATTAAGGAATATCCGAAAAAGGATATTCCTCTTTTTTTTAAAAAGGTACTTTAATTGTTTAATCCACTGATTAAAATAAAAATATTTCTACTTCCGAAAACATGATTTTATTTTGTCTATTAAATTTATTGTTATTCAAGCTAGCATACGAATTAGTTTATCCAGAAAAAGTTAGTTAATTGAAAAAATTAATTAAAAAATACCCCTGGGAGTAGAGTGAAAAAATGATTTTTTTCTTTATATATTATGAAAGCATATTTTGAATGGTAAATTCTCTCTAAATTTTCTGAACAGAGGGGTGAAAAATTATGGTAGAAGAGACAATGAAGGTAAACACAATAAAACAGGAAGGAGGTGAATCTAAGGGATATGTTTTCCCAGTTACACTATTAAACATAATAGAGGAGGACGGATGTAATAACAAAAGGATTATTACAAGTGGGAACAAATATTTTGGTGAAATATGGAGAGGAGTACGAGATTACAGCAATCAGTTTTTATTGTCGATAAAAGACATTGTAATGGAGTTCGGTTGCAATTGGGGGCTAGGAATAGCTTCCCAGTCCCTAAGCATGAAAAATGGCTTATATGACAAGTGGGGAAACCCTAACTATGATTATTTTTTGATTAAGTATCCAAAAGAGATTGCTGACCTTGAAGGAGATAAGTACAGAGTAGGTTTACTAATAGTTGTCGATGTAGATGATATGACAATACCAATGGACGAGATTTTAAAACGATTGAGAAAGATTCCTTGTTTCGGAGTTTTCTATACGAAAAGCCATAAAAGAGATGTAAAAAATAGTTTCAGGGTGGTATTTCAGATTAAAGAACCTGCTCAAGATAATAAGGAGTATAGGTTAATATATAGTGCGGTTTGTAAGCTATTAATTGATTATGGGATTGATGCAGACCTTAGATGCCATCCAAACCATCACAACATTGTCAGGGGTTCGGATAATGGATATGAAATCCTAAATGAGGATGCATTCTTATCAAAAAAGATTCTTGAATCGTACATTCAGCAGGTAAAAGAAGAAAGGCGAGTAAATAAAGCGGAAATTAACCATTCAGCCCCTGAATTCATTAAGTTATATGGAGCAAATGAGTTAGGCAAATTGATTATTGAATGTGTTAAACATATTGGATATTTGCCAAGTGACGGATGTGGAATAAACAGATTTACCGACATTGGATGGGAAGATTCAAGCCATTATAGAGTGTGGTTAAGTGCTTTAATCGCCATTGCTTATGCAGAAAAGCATGAATTGATTACAGAGAAACAAGGGCGAGATTGTTTAGCGATTATATGTGGAGAAGAAGGGGTGAGTGGTGAAGTAGAAAGCAGCTACGATAATTTTGTATCTAAGGAAAACATTAACGAAGAAATTACCTATAAAACAATCTTTAGTTTGGCATCACATTTGGGGTTTGTCTTTCCTAAGAAATTCAATCAGATTAAACGCTCATTAAAGGAATTCCAATTAAGCAATGAGGAAGATAAGAAAGTGTACAAAACGGATAAAGACAAGATTAATTTAGATTTATTATCCACTGTATATGATGAGGTGCTACTTGGAAAAAAAGCGATTTTGAAAGCTGGAACGAATACAGGGAAAACTAGCAATGCTTTAATAAATTTTGTTTATCAATTAGAAGGTAATTTTAATTGTCCTTATCCACTCCAACCTGATGAAGTAGAACGGATGAAAGAAGTATTAGACGAGATGAAAGTAAGGAATAATCTTGGGAAAGGAGGACACGACTATTTTGTATTAAGTACTCCAACAATAGCTATCACAAATAACTCAGTTAAAGGCATTGGAGTACCTGCCTATAATTCCGTATCAACTGATGATATGGTTATGTGTGTAGGCATGGGAAGAAAAGTACATTGCGTTACTTATGACAAAACAAGGAAACTGGTGAACTTAATTTTAGACTTTGATGATGAAGCGAGAATACATCTAATGATTGATGAAAGTCACTGTTTAGTGAATCAAAAAACATTTAGGGAAAGTACATTAGCAGACTTAGAGGAATGCTTTAATAAGGTTGTCAGCTTAACGTTTGTATCAGCTACACCAGAAAAACTATTAATGATTGATAATTTTGTTGATGAGAAAGTTCATATTCAAACATCAAAAGACGGGTGTCCTGCTCAAAGATTATTTTACATCCGGTATAAACATAATGACAGCAGAGACAAATATATTGCGAAAATCGTATCCTCTTTAGTGGAATTGAAAAAGCAATATCCGAATATGCGTTTTTTGTTTTTTGTGAAGAATCTTAGTTTGATTAATAGCATTATTACAGGATTAAGGGAAGTGGGAATAAAAGCGATTGGTTTGGATAGTGAAATTGTAAAGAAAAACGAGCAAAAAGAAGCCTACGATTCTATTCAGAATAAAAAATTCCCGGAGGGGTATGAAGTGGTGCTAACAACGAACTTAATAAGTGAAGGAGTTAGCATCTTGAAAGGTGAAGACGATAAACATGAATATTTCACTGGTATATTGGTAAACAATCATAGTAAATGGGACTACTTTGAAGTTCTGCAATCTGCTTCTCGCTTTAGATTTCCATACAAAAGCTTATTTGTGTTTGTGAAAGGAGAGCAAACAAGAGGGGAAGAAACGGTTTTTGGTAATGGATTGTATTGTGATTATATGGGCCTTTATAGAAAAAGACACAAAGGAGCAGAAAGGATTGTTCAGGAATTAAACAATGGTGGCGAGAATTTACTTAGAGAGTACCGTAAAGGAATCTATGAATGTAATTACTGTATTAAATTAAAGAATGGTATGTTCTATATAGATGAACTGGAATTGATGGAACATGTTATCAAAGAGGAAACCAATTATTGTGTAAATAGACCAAAAACATTTTTTAATATCTTGAAGCAAATATTGAACGTGCCACATGTGCATGAATGGGGAATAGATGATTTTATATATAGGATTGAAGACGGTATTTTTGAAGGAATTGAAAAAGTAGTTAAAGCAAAAAAAAACAAAGTTGAAAAGGATGCAAGTGTGATTACAGAAGAGATGTTTTTATTAGTAAAAAGTGACCCTGATAAAGTTAGCACTTTAAAACAGGTACATCCAGACCATCAATACGCACTAAAACGGCTGATTATGATTGATTGGAATGTAATTAAATGCCTATTCGATAATAATATGTTGAATAGTAAAAAAGCGGTATCAGGCTTTTATAAGAGAATAGTTCATCTAAATTTTATCACTCACTATTTCAATGAAAATGGAAGCTTCAAAGTAGACACGCAAGGCAATGCAACAACAGATGTAATTAGGTATCTGCAAAGTTACTTAAAAAAGGCGGATTTTAGCAAGGGAGGAAATAATGATATAAAGGTATTGACCCAAAAAGAGAAAGAAGAAATGTTTAGAGATATTGCGTTTGTTATAGGTGGAGATTCGCCAAAAAATATTGAAGAAGTGTTTAAGAACTATTTTGTTACTAAACAAAAATCAGTAAGGTTAGATGGTAATGTAGTCAAATGTACAGTAGTGTTAGGCTTGCTTAATGACGATTATTTAAAAGAAAATTACAAGCTGTCGAGCGATGATTTACAATCTGTTAAAGAAGCAATTGGAAACTTTGACGGGGTGAAAGATACTCTATATAAGCAAAATTATTAACAATAAAAGGTTTTGTAACCATTATTGCAACTTAAAATTTTAAAGATATTAAATTGTGATTTTGGTTACAAGCCACTTTTTTGCTAGTTTTCATGTTTTTAATTAACAGTGAATCATTTGTACAATAATTATAAGTAGTTTTAATGAATAAAAGAATGTGTTGTAAAGTAATAAAACTCCTAAGATACTGCATATTATATCAAAGCCCCACTCATTTTCCTTAAGTAAGAGGAGCTATTTAGCTAAAGGATGTTACACTTACCTCAGTACACGCTTAATCCTTTCATATTATATATTAAATTGAAGTTTTTAAATTTTAAACTTAAATTTAAAAAAATATATAAAGATTTCAATAACTTAACTCTATATTAGCTGGAAGCCTTAATATATTAGGGTTTCTAATAAATTATATTTAAAAGTTTAAATTTAAAACAAAAAATAATTAAGTTGAAATCAGTTGGTAAAACCTTATTATAATAGGGTTTTAATGAAATTTTTAAAATTTAAAAAATGGAAAGTTAGCTTTTTAAACTTTAAATTTAAAATACTATGTAGTTTAAGTTAAAGTGATATTATCCGGTCTTTAGAACCTTGAGGTTATATCTAGGAAAAGAAATGTGTGAATACTTTTAGTCAATAAGACATAGTTCGAAGTTTTAAGTAAGTGTTGAAAATGGGTATAATATAGGTGTATATGAGAGGGGATGGCAACTATGAGTGTACACAAAAAGAAAAAACATAAAAAGAATAACATGAAAAAGAGACATGACAAAAACAAAGGTTTGAAAAAGAAACGTCATAAAAATAAAGCACCAAATAGAAATAGATATGCAAATGTAGGAAGTAGTATGGAAGAATGGGAAGATTGGGACAGAGAAAACTTAGATATTGGAGACGAGTAACAAAAACTTCTTTGACGTAATAAGTTAGTATTAAGAAATTTACTAATGTTTTAGTCTAAATATTTCTCATAATGTTTCTATTTTATATTTTTAAATTATTGTCAATACAAAGTAAATGATATTTATATAAAAATGAAAATTGTAAATAAAGACCTATTTCAAACGAAATAGGTCTTTTAATTTCGTGCAAGTTTTAGCTTGATTAAGTACCGGTGTTCTTGTGAGATAAAGAACACTTAAAGATGGTTAAGCAGCATGACAAATTATAAAGAGGACTTACTATAGTTATCTTCAATTTCATTAATATCTTTTTCGCTTAAAAGTATAATCCTAGGGTTTGGAGAAGGCCATTTAGGTAATATTATCGCTGGGTTTAATGGTTCTCTCGCCTCATAAATAGCAAAAAAATTGTTATCTTCATTGGTAAAATGTGTGACTTTGCCCTTCTCAACGATTTCTCCTGTTGGAATTAGGTATTAATAATAGTTAACCGCTTCACTTTCTATCAATCATGCACCAACATTTATATGAAATTTCCATGAATATTACGGGATTAAATTACCATTAATCAACTAAAGAAAGCGTTTTAACTTTTTAAAAACAAGGAATAAATCTTATATAATAATTTTCTGAAATAACATTTAAAAATAGTATTGAATGACTTCAATTACCAATTCAATAGGGAATGATAAATAATCATGTGAAAGGAAGCGAACAATCATGAAAGCAAAAATATATTAATAGTAGTCTTAATGTAATGGTATTGGTGATAGTGGTACAAGGTTGTGAAGTGGCTAAAAATGCTGCTCAGAATGAACCGCAAGCAACAGAGAATAGGAACGAGCAAGGTATAGAACGGCAGGAGGAAGCCACAGAGTCACAGGTTGAAGGGGTTCAGGTAGATGAAGAACTAGGAAAGTAGATTATACTTTCGATATTGAATTTGTTGAACAATCTATAGAGGAAGATTTAATAGAATATGGATATGACCAACTAGTTAAAATGGAAACTGAATACATTGAAGCAAATGGTTGTACACTACAATGTTACTCAATAGTAACAACACAAGATGCAGAAGACTTTTTACTTAATTTGTTTTAGAAACATATGGACAATTTCTTTCATTAAACGTAACGTCACCAGATTATGATAAACCATTAGGAGTGCAATAAGTTAGAAGCGATAAGAACAAACAGTGCTTATCCTAATTGACAAAGTGGAAGCAGTTGAGATGGGACTTATATAGTAGAGAGGAAATCGAGATTATCGCAGCGCAGGGCATACAATCCATTATCAAAGGAGATGGACAGCATGGAAAATAAAAAATATGTTGTTCAAGAGTCTACAGGTTTTATGGATGATATGAAACACTTTTTAAGTTGGGCGAAACCAAAAGTGGTAGATATTTGGAAAAATCAATTGACATTAGCGGGTAAGATTGGGATAGGGGTTTTAGTTGGTGTAATAGCCGTATTAATAGTTGGTACCGTATTCAATGGAGAAGAAAAATCATTTGATGAAAAACTTGAGGATAAGCTAGGTGCAGAAGTGACTTTAGTTGATTCAAATTCTTATGAAGAGTATTTAGGACATACATCAGGAGATTTTGACAGAGTAACAGACCATAGAAACGTAGCAGAATACGAAGTAGAAATGGAAAATGGAAGTATTGTGACAATCACTGAAATACACACTTATACTAAAATTGCAAAGAATGAGGGAGCGGAATACCAAGATGAAGACACTTTTTATAATATCGAGTCAGTAAATAAAGATATGGTTTATGATGTATATGTAGGAATGTTAGAAGAAGGAGAATTTAACGAAGACACAAATTTACACTATAGCGAAATTGATTATGATTCATACAATGGAGTTTATATGATTGTTGCAGATTGACCCGCTCTCAGCGGGTTTTTTCTTTTCTCTAATTGAAGAACGGAAAGGTAACTATTTCCCCCTTATTTTTAGATTTTTTTGACATAGATAAGTGGGCATAAATCCAATGTAATTAGAGAGAAAAGGCTGTCAGTGATTGTAAATTTACTTGAAAAGGTGTATCTTATTTTCGCTTAGTAGAAAGCAATCTTTAGGAGTGGAAATATCGTGTATATTAACTCGACTTAACACGTATTCATTCATTCGTCTGTATAAAAAATATTTTGAACGGTCAAAACTAGATTTCATGTGGGTTTATAAAGGTTATTCATTGTTTTCGGATAGGGTTTCTTGGTGGAGTAATTATAAAAAAGGGAGCTTTAATCTTATGAAAGCACTTTTACAAGATACTAGGAGCGCACTAGATAGTCTTTTGCAGTAAGAACTCTTCAATAAACAAGGGGGGAATATATAAGCTTGCGTTTTTTAGATTTTTTTTTAGATGATTGAATAATTTAGTTAAACAGAGTTTTATGTTCAAGTGATTAGTATTAATAGATTAGAAATTCATGTGAGTGTTTTTTTAATTGATTGTTTAAGCATACTATTTCTATTGTTCAGTAATTAAATATATTGCTCTATTTTACTCTTATTTTATTGCTATTAAGTACTTTATTTAATTAACAAATAATACACAAGAACTCTGTATGAAAAAACAGAACAGAAGAATCAAAAGAGAGAATTTTAAAGAAAAGAAGTAAAGGGATGTAGAAAGGAAATAAAACAGAGCAAAGGGGATGAGGAAATGAGTAGTTTAATTGATTTAGATTCTAAAATGTTAGTGACAGTGTATGTAGATAATGAAGCATTTACACGGAAACCAATTGGAAATGAAGCAGAAGCAATTTCAAAGAGAATAGCACAGGTGGAACAGAAGAAGACCATTTCTATTAAACAATTAGCGGAATATTGTGGAGAAGGTAGAACAATCTTATTAGGATTATTCGATAAAGAGCAAAGGAAGAAACAGTATTTTGTTAGCTGTCAAGTTTTAGCATTAGACTTTGATAAGTTATCATCTGAGAAAGAAAAAGCAGAAATCCTAAACCATCCTTTCATACAGGATAACGCAGTCTTTTGTTACGAAACATTTAGCAGTACACCAACTAATCCACGCTTTAGAGTAGTTTTTGTGTTAAATACTGCTCTTTCATCAAATGACGCAGTAACAATTGTTTATGAGAAATTATTAACCTTGTTTCCGCAAGCTGATAAATTAAAAGATAGTACAAGAATGTTTTATGGTGGAAGAAATCCAATGGAGATTAACTATTATAATGTACTGGATGCCAACTTTTTAACTTATGTGGAAGGTGGAAAGACGCAAGGTAAACAAATCAAAGAGAAGAAACAAGATTCTAAACCAAAAGAAGAAGACTTTAGAATTTTAGAAGTGGAAGAGAATTATTTACCTAGAGTTAATTATGAAACACCTACATGGAAGTATATAATGTTAGGGGATAAGGAATGGGTAGTAAAAGAACGCTTAAAACGGTTTAATGCTATAGTCAGAACAATGAAAGATGCAGAACGCTATTTGAAAACTATAGACATGAGGATTATTTTAGATTTACCATCTGGCAATTTTAAAGACCTATTTCATAAAGAAAAACATCCTAGCAGTCAAATATTCAAGACTTATAAAGGTGATTTTTTATATCATTGTTTTAGCGATAATCATAAAAGAAAATGTAATTTGATTAAACTGGTAGCAGACTTAAAGGAAATCACTTATACAGAGAGTTTAGTATATCTAATGGATATGTTAGGTGTGACTGTATCCAATGAAGAGACAAGCCATATCATTAAATCTGTCAATTATTTTTGTAATATTTTGAATAGTGATGGTTTGAATAAAATATATCCAAATATCTATAAGATTCTTGGAAAGTATACAAAGGAAGTATGTGTGATTCTCGAGTTATTTAGTAAATCTGTTTATGAGTCAAAGGATGTACAAGTAAGAATATTAACCCAATATAGTACGAATATTCTAGCTAAATTATTATACAAGGATGAGAATAAACACGGATTTGTAAATAAACTTCTAAACTTGATGGTTTATGCTCACATAATTACAAAATTAAAAGATAGCGAAATTCCCAGCTCAATATATGTAGTTTTAAAGAAGATTCAGAGTGCAAACAAACAACTTATGAGAACAGATGTTTTTGAACTAACAGAACTAGGAGCGGATTTCTTAGACCAATTAGAAGTTAAATGTAAACGTATGAGGGAGTATGGAATTAACGTGAATACAATTAATAGAAATGTCATTGGACGATTAGAAGGAAAAGAGATAGCTGACGCTATTTATTGTCAAATGGAAGGAGTATTAATCAATGAGGAAAGTGAAATGATAACTAACATTGCTACAAACATTCTACCAATAATACAGGAACAGGGCTTCATCTTAGAAGGCGATGTATTCGCATTATTGAAAGAAAGGAACATATCTAAAAGTAAATACAAACAATTGATGCCTAGTATTCTAGCTGGATACAGTCTTAAACGTATTAGAGCAACTAAAGACGTGCAAGCGGAATATGGTTTATCCTCCTTAGAGAAATCATACCCAATGATAATTATCTTAGATTAATAATAAATCATATACAGAGATATTTAGAAACGCTTCATTGAATTTTCAGATGTACCACATAAAGCCTGCTTTTTCTTTTGTCTTTTAATAGGCTTAGAAATGAATAGAAAGCCATTTAAGCTATTTTAGAAGAACTTGAGAGTTAGTTAGTAGTTAGTGGTATTAGAGTCTATAGAAGTGAAAATAAAGCGCTAAAAATTGAATGATTGGAATAAATTACACGTTATTATTTTGTATTAAGTGGGGTAGTTGAAAATATATAAACCCAATTCTTGTGAAAGGATGAGCAAAAATGAATAGTAAATTTAGAATTCATTGGACTAAAGAAAAGTGTAATGAATGGTTAGCTATACATGGAGAAGGAACTAAATTACTTAGAGAATACACAAATAATCAGGATGAATTAACATTTCAATGTAGTTGTGGAGAAACTTTTCAAAGAACATGGAATGAGGTAAAAGACCAAAAACAATTTAAATGTAAAAAATGTGCTATAAAAAGTAGAGTAGAAAAAACTAAAAAATGGACTAAAGAAAAGTGTAATGAATGGTTAGCTATACATGGAGAAGGAACTAAATTACTTAGTGAATACACAAATGGTAAATTAACATTTCAATGCAGTTGTGGAGAAACTTTTTCGAGAACATGGAATAGTATAAATTCCAATAAACAAATGAATTGCTCTATATGTTCAGAGCGTGACAGACGAATATAAGGATATTAAAGATGTTATTTTGAATAGGGATGTTCAGGAAGTAAGTTTCTCAGTTGTATGTTCAGATGATTTCTTTTGTCATGTTTTTACTTCTTTTTTTTATAAGATTTAACATGATTTATTCTCCTTTGAAAGAGCTTCAAAGATAAAGAGGTGGGTAAAGATGGAAATTCTAGAACTAGAAGACCTAAAGAAACTGGATGACATTGAATTAATGGACGTACTAGAGGCATATAACGGGACAAGTGCAAGGGAAAACTATACTAAAGTTTTAAATGTACTAGTCAATGCAGGATACCATAAGCGTAAAGGTATGTATATATGGGAGAACCCAGAAAGAGCGGTAAAATTCATTTTCCGTATAAAGTTAGATGGTACTATTAATATTTCTTGACCCTTCCAGAGACTGGACGGGTTTTTTATTTAGATGCTACATGGATAAATATTAATATCAATCTTGCATACTATGCAGGTGAGAAAGTGTTTTTTCTATACGTTAAAGTGTGTACTTAACTTCAGCTCACTCATTTTTGAAATTGTTTCCTTTTTAGTCTTTACTAGTTTTAATGTGTCCACTATTTTTTACCAAGGTAGGGGATTTCAATTAACAAAAGGTGTCAATCCTTTTTATTCCTGGTTCTCTTAACCGATTATGCTGATATTTGAATAATACGAACATTTGTTCTATAATGGTTATATAAATTAGGACAAAAGTAAGTGGTTTTAAATGGCGTTAGTGAACATCATTAAGGAGATTCAACAATCTAATACAGCAGACCAACTTCGTTTGAGTGCGAATGGTAAAGAGGAAAAAGAAACTTAAAAGCTACTAAAAGTCTACACGTTTAATTGAAGTAAGGTTCGTTTTATATAAACAAATACTGAAATAGAGAAGCTAATGTTCCAATGAAAAGGACAAAAGGATTTATTTTTATTTCTTTCTTTTAGGATAAGTGGGGTTACATAACTTTAAGGTAGATAAATAAATCATCTAGAAGGGAGCAGGCTTAAATGAAAAAGCTAACAGTAGAAGAAATCAGAGGAAAATTAAACAGTGTGGGCGTTGAGTGGATTGGAGATGAATCAGAATATAAAAATACTCACAGTGTTTTAACCTGTTTATGCTCACAATGTAACAAAGAACCTTTCGAGCGGAAATATCGGGATATTATTTATGATAATGCGCATAAATGTGATAAATGTAGAACAAGAAGAAGAAGGACGGTTGAAGACGTATATAAAGAATTAAATCATTTAGGGGTTCAGTGGATAGGAGATGAATCAGAGTTTGAAAATTGTTCAAGTGATTTAACGTGCTTATGCGCTAACTGTAAGAAGAATGAAATCAAAAGAAGTTTTGAGCGTATAGTTATACGAAATCAGGTTTTATGCAGAGATTGTGCAGGAAACAAGAAGAAAACGCCACAGGAAGTAAAACGGATATTAAATAATTTAGGTGTTCAATGGGTTGGGGATGAATCAGAATATAAGGGCAATAAAACCGAGTTAACCTGTTTATGCGCCAAATGTAAGAAGAATGAAATCAAAAGAAGTTTTCATTGTCTGACTAGAAAAGGACATGAACAAATTTATTGCTATGATTGTAGTAAAGTATTGAAATTTGAAAAGCTGAGGACACCTCTAGATGTTGTTAAACAAAAATTAAATGAACGGGGAGTTGAGTGGATTGGAGGAGAATATCAAAACATACGAAGTAGATTAACTTGTTTATGCGCTTTTTGTCATGTTACCCCATTTACTAGACCATATGATGATATTGTTAGGTTAAAACAGATTTATTGTAACGATTGTTCACTAAGATTGAACGCCGAAAAAAGGTCCTTAGCACCATCCGAAGTTCGGGAAAAGCTTAAAATTTTAGGAGTGAACTGGATAGGAGCAGATGAAGAATATCAAAATTCTCATAGTTTATTGACTTGTTTATGTACACAATGTAATAAGGAAACTTTCCCACGCGTTTATGCTAGTTTTTTAGGTAGAGCAAATACGGGGAATGTAGGGACGAGATGCAGGAAATGTACTAAGAAAATAAGTACAGGTGAATATAATATGAGGTTATGGCTTATAGAACATGGATTAGAAGAAGGCGTTGATTTTGTTTATGATAGAAACATATATCCGGAATTGAAATATAACGGAAAAAAATTAAGAAGTGATTTTGTGTTATTCTCCAATGGGATACCTGTAAAAAGTTATGAATTAGACGGAGACCAACATTATGAATTTAAAGAACTCTTTCATGGCACACTTGAAGGTTTTGATAAAACGAAAAAGAGGGATAAAATCAAAAAAGAGTATTTTGAGAAACAGGGTATACCATTTGTACAGATACCTCAAAAATATTTTGGGATGAATAAAATAGATAAAATATTGTCAAATGATAAAGTGATTCAAATAATAATAGCAAAGAAAAAAGAGAAATATGATTAATCACTTAAAATCGCATGAGCGGTTATATTATTTATCGTTAAAATGATGCATTCGTTCCTATACCATATATAATTGTAACAACAATTTGTAAGAAACTAATATTGTCTATATGACAACAGCCTATAATGCAAAGTTTTTATTATTCTATTGAAATATTACAAAGAATCCCCTCCATGGAAGGGGATTCTTTTTGATATATAGAAAGGCCTCATTACCATAATAAATCATGATGTTATATGTGCTTCTATAGAGCTCTCATTATTTCTTATCCAATCACCAATTGTTCCTGTTTCCTCAATCTTGTTAAGTAATTTTTTATCGGGAAATTGATTATTTAGACTACAATTACAGCTTGAACAACTTAGATAAAGATTATCTGGATGATGTTTTATCTCGTTATAAAACCCATATGTCCTACACCAATCTTGAAATATGATATGACCAAAATTAATCTTATTATTCGGAAAAACACTAAATGGTGTATCGCAGTCTGGGCATCTTTTACCCATATTTTTAGCCCAATTTTTTAAAGCTATGCTTTTAGGCCCGGATTTCACTTGGTTATAAGACCATTTATTTACTTTCGTACTGTCTAACGGAACTCTTATGGGATACTCATTATCTACTACGTCTAAATTCATGAGTTGTTCAATTGCCTTATACGCTTCTTCCCTAGTAATCAATTGAAGCCTCAATGGGTTAGTTAGTCTTTTGTTACTAACGATTTTATCGTTTTTAGGTAGTTCTATTACTTTTGCTGGGCAGATAAAGTATACATGTTTCAATTCATCATTTATTTGGTGTTCGAACCAAACGATTGCTAAAACAATCAAACTAATTCCTAGGTTTTTACTTAAGAACTCAGTCCAACGATGACGAACCAAACCTCTCACATCACGAGGAGGGAAATATGTAAACCTACCCATATCGTCAATATTGTCATTATAGTTTCCTATTGAATGTCTTATCCCTAAAATTAATCTTTGATTTGGCCCTAATAAAACACCTTGTTGTTCATGTTTTAGTAATCTACCTATTTTATTGTTTGAAGGAATTAATTGCCCTCCGTTATTAGAAATATTACTAAGTTCGTAGAAGTTTGCATTTGCTGATTTTAAATCCCAAGCAATTTTGAATGATTTAGGGCTAGATGCTAACGTTAGATATGTCCTTACTTCATTATAGTGTTTTAGAAGGTCACTCTTAATTAGGTCACTCTTTTTTTGGTTAGCTACTATTTTTACAGACTCATCAATATTATTCCTAGTTAAAGATACATCTTTGGGATTTTTACTATTCTGTATTGTTATTGTATGTAATGTTATTTTTTTTGAAAATTCATTAGTAAAGTCATTAATGCTCTTTTCTAATAGAATATCAAGTTGGCTCATTCTGTTCATTGTTTTCCCCCTTGAAATAATAATGACTAGCTCCCGCTATTTATATATATTAATATTATAAGATATATTCACACTCAGTGGGCATTTTGAACCAATTCTTAAAAATAATAACCAGAGAAAAAAGTTAAAGAGATGAGGGAAAATAATGGCTCAACCTAGGCCATGGCTTGATGAAGTGATTGATGCTCTCAAGGAGCTTGGTGGGCATGGTACACTTCAGGATATTACGGAAAAGATTATTGAACGGAATATAATGGACTATAATGCTAATCTTTTATTTAGAGAGCGTATAAGGGGAACGATATACAATCATACTAGTGACGGTACTTATTATAAAGGGGAAGTTGGAGGAGAAAAGGATATTTTTTATTCAGTTTCTGGACTTGGCAAAGGTCATTGGGGATTAAGAAACTATGAGCCAACCGAGGAGACAGTTGATATTACTGAGGACGATATGGGTTTTGAAGAAGGAAAAAGGAAACTGAAACAACATATAGTTCGAGAGAGAAATCCTCAAGTTATTAAACTGGCAAAGGAACGTTTTAAAGCCAAGCATGGAAAACTTTTTTGCGAGGTTTGTAGCTTTGATTTTTACGATTTTTATGGAGAAATTGGAGAGAATTTTATTGAAGGCCATCATGTCAAGCCTGTTTCAGAATTAATGGATGGCGAGAAGACAAAAGTAGAGGATATCGCTTTAGTTTGTTCCAATTGTCATAAAATGCTTCATAGAAGAAGACCGTGGCTTAAAAAAGAAGAGCTGATGAAACTTATAAATAGATAGTAAGGACTGGGGAAATATTCTGTCATTACTTGTCAAAGTTAGATTATCTCGAATCGAAGGTTGTTGTTAGTATTTTTGGTGTACTTACCAGTGTGACACCATCAATAATGATGGACCTTCGATGATACAATCTCTTATGGAGTTAACAAATAACGAATGAGGGGTATCCACTTGGATGAACGTTTACTTGTTGCTAGTCATATTAAGCCGTGGAGTCAATCGAACAATCGAGAACGTTTAGATGTCAATAATGGGTTACTACTTTGTCCAAATCATGATTCCTTGTTTGATAAAGGTTTTATTAGTTTTGTCAACTAGTTTAGATGAAACAACAAAAGTCTTCCTTAATGTCAATGAAACTATGAGACTTAAGTTAAATGACAGTCAGAAGGATTAATGGAATGGCATAGAGTGAATCATTTCAGGTATTAATTTGCTGAAATTTATAATGTGTAACGGAGAAGATAAAGTAAAAGCCACTCAGTTATATGAGTGGCTTTTATGTATACAGGAAAAAGGGATTATGGTCATTGCCATAGTCCTTTTTCTTTTTATGGACATAATTTCTTTTCGCTTGATTTCGCTTACATCATTTAGTGAAGTTAGTAGTTTTAGAGTCAATTCAAGTGAAAATGAAGCGCTTATATGGGAAATGTAGAAGTTGAATAAAGGAAGGATTTATACATTACAAGTTTGTATTAAGTGGGGTAATAGAAGGTATATAGACCTATATCTTTCTCAGAAAGGAATGTAGAATTATGAAAGCGCAAAAAATCATTATTGTGGGAATGATAGTCGTACTAGCCGGATGTGTAGGAAGAGCAGAAGAAATGAGCAATGTAGCCAAAGAGAAGCAGAAAGCGCCAAAATTGGAGTATATTAATCTAGCTGAAATCGAAAACTTTACTATTCAGAGCGGACATCGATTGAAAGGTGAATCACTTAAAGAGCAGTATTTGAAACAATGGGAAGCCGAACAGCAAAAAATCAAGGAAGAGAAAGAGCGTAAAGAGGCAGAAGAAAAAGCACGTCAAGAAGAGGAAGCTAGACAAGCAGAACTAGCCAAACAGCAGGAAGCAGAACAAGCTACAGACCCTGCTAACATGTCACCAGTGGAAGTTGCACAATGGGAAAACGCCAATTATGGAGATGTGCATGACAGAGCAAATGACGGATGGGGAAAAGCACATACAAATTGGACAGATGAACAATACTACCAATATTTAAACGCTTTACGAGATGACCTAAAAGGAAGCGGAGACATTCAAACACAAGACTATTTAGAAGCAACACTATATGGAACAATTGACGGACAACCAACCGACATGTATCAGTAAGAATAAACAGTAATAGTAGAGGAAACAAAAGCAGAGACAGTAGGGGAAGAGATGTCGGATGTCTATTACGAGTGTCCAATGTGTGGAGGAAATTTTGTTAGAAGCAAAAAAGTAAAAAAATATGGTAGTCAGATACTTAATTTTAAATGGAAAGTAGCTGAATTTGATAGGTTGCGAACTTGGAGAGTTTTTTTGAAGGGCATCATATCATACCAGTATCTGAACTTAAAAAAGATGTTACAAATGTAAATGATATATTATTAGTTTGCTCTAATTGCCATAGAATGTTGTATAAAAAACGTCCATGTTTAAGGATAGAAGAGACAGACGGTGAAATAATCGAGATAGACCTTTTTAATAACAATTCAAACTATAAGATGAAAAGTTATTTCTTTTGTGCCAGTGAAGTTATATTTGATTTACAAGTAACAGATGATGACCTTTTCGCAAATTGGGAACCAAAAGACTCAAATGCAAGTGTGAGTGTAATGGAAAAGATGGATTTACAATAGCGATTATTCTTCATATTTATGAAGGTTTAAAAGTATTCACAGTAACTAAAAACTAGAATTTCAGGGGAGTATCTAATGAGATATTCCCTTTTTTTATGTAAAGAACATTTATGAATGAGGAAGAAAAATGATAAATGTAGATAAATTATTGGAATCATTAGCAAGGCAGTCAATATTCTACATTTGATATAGTCAATAGCTATTTTTATGTCTTTTACTAAAAAATTTTTAATCATTCATGCTCCACATTATAAATCACCCTTATTTTGTATTTATTAGCTGATTAATGATTATTTTAAGAGCATATTTAACCAAAATGAATTTTTAAAGAGAAAGAATCTTTCTCGACTAATGGGCATTTTTATTAATGAAAAATGCAAAAAAAAGGGGGTGATTAGTTGTTTGTGAGCTTTCTATATATGTATAGATAAAAAAAGAAAGGAAGTGGTTTCAAATGAACATTAGAGAAAAGTTGCGAGCGTTATCAAAGGGGTGTACTAATTATGAAAATACTGGCTACAAAAAGATTAGGTTTTATCAAATGAAAGAAGGTATTAATACAATTCGTATTTTGCTACCAATGGAGAGTAACAAAGAATTTTATCAGATGGTATGGGTTCATAACTACGTGGGACCAGATAGCAAAAAACAAGTGGTATGTCCATATAAAATGGAGGGTAAGGCCTGTCCAGTATGTGAGAAAGTTAAAATATTGGAAAGTGGTAAAAAGAAAGATTATATGCTAGCAAAGAAAATAAAAGCCAAAGAGAAGTATTATTTCAATGTGATAGATACTGGTTTGGAATTAACCAATCCTTTGAGTGGTAAAGTGCAAGTTATGAGTGCTGGAATCACTATATTTGAAGGTATACTTGCTGCAATTATCGAATCTGAAGAGACAGATTTAAGTACAGGATTTGATGTAACCATTTTAAAGACAGGGACAGGATTGGATACAAGATATCATGTATTAGGCAGGCAAAAGGTTAAACCAACCAATGAGCTGATTGACCTTTCCATATTGGCTAAACCAAAAAGCTATGAAGACATTGCATATTTGCTTCAATATGGTTCTTATCCTCAATGAAACCTCTTAAGGACTAACAAAACGTCTTACAGTCCCCATATAATCAGCTAGGCTGATTTGGTTCTTATAATTGTAAGCAAGTAGGGGCAATAATATCACAAGAAAAAATACTTAACAGGGAGAAGGGGATATTGCCTAAAAAATCCTACATTCAATTTATGGCTTAAGATTTAGAGTCTTCCTAATTCACATGGAAGGCTTTTTTGGGGATTTGTTATAACATTTGGTGCCATACCGAAGGAAAATAAAATACTATACGAGCTGTGTGATAGCTTTCACCGATGTATGTACTTTATACAGAATTGAGAGGTTCCTTATACTTTTAGATATGGAACAATGTGGTAAAATAAAACTAGGCGTATGCCCTTCTGTCAAATAGCCTGTGAGAAAATAATTAAGGGTGATAATTATGCAATGTAAACTTTTTACACTCTCTTTAGAAGAATTACTACCTCTGTTTAAGTCATCGTATTACATTCCAATTGAATATCGAAACGCCGTAGGAGTTGCCATAAATCAGAACTCCAACCCAAAAGAAAAGTACTCTCCTGATACGGTTGAGCGAATGGTGAAAAAGGAAATGTCCCCAATGGATACCTTCAAATACCTGTCTCAAAACAAGAATGCTAACATCCACCAATGGAAAGGGCATATTGCGGAGTGGATTGTCTGTTTCGAATATAACTCTTCCCGCAACAATAAAGGGAATGTTGTCTTTACTATGCTCAATCCGGACCCAACTTCCAAAGCAGACATTCTTCATGTGATTAAAATAGGAAATAGTTATAAGTGTGTTCCAGGTCCCGATATAAAGTCAGGAAGCGCAAATTATGTTTTAGAGCAATTGGGGAAAGTGTGGGCTCATGATGAAACCATTGCCTTTTATGATTTCGGTGAGGTTCTAAAAAACAGAAATAAGCTATCTTCGTGGGAACGTACCAAATTGGAGCGGCTGACTGAAGGAAACCCGCGGAGAAGGATACTGACCCCAACCATTACCCCGCAAGAAATCAATAAGTTCATCATTGATTTGGTCTGGTATGTAAGTGGGGTGGATAAAGGTTCGTGTTCATTGGAAGAAGCAGCTAAAAAAGCAAAAGGGAAAGCTTCCACCCTTATTAGTGGTCACCGCAACTGGAAAGATTTCAACCGCTATACCTTGCCTGAGGAAGCTCGTAGAGAGGCGGATAAACAAAGAAAAGAAGAGGAAAGGCATAGGTTAAAGGAGGAACAGAAACGCCTGGAGGAAAAAGAAGATTTACGCATCCGGGTGCTCGAAAGGAAGAAGCGAGAGGAGAAGGCAAGGAGTTTCAAAGGGAGACTATCTAGAGGGCTTTCGATAGCCAAGCAAGTGACTACACAGAATCCGCTTGTCGATTATATTCTAGAGAATAAAACGGACATTATGAGGGCAGTCTTCACCACAATAGTACCTGTTATAGTCAAGGGGGCCATTTCATCAAAGTCTCGTAGTACGATTGAAGATAACTCAAGTGGTAGCCCAAATCCAACAAAGAAAGAAGAAAGAACCCCGTCCTTTGAAGAAACAGAAAGGGAGTATCCCAATCGAAAATCACCAAAGCAACATGAAGTAAGGGGATACCCTCGCAAAAATGGTTCCTACGTAAGACCGCATCCTAGAGGGGGAAAAGACAAAGGCCCGCTATAACTAATCTATAGAGAAAAACGTAGGAAAAAAGAAACTGAGAAAGCTATTAAGGAATAATGCCTTATAATGCTACCTTGCTAATCTGGGTTTCTTAGAGTGAGTTAATTACCTACTTGTAGTTATAGAGGTAGTAATATCTTTTACTAATGAGTACTCAATGGTATCCGAGATTATTCTATCCTCTATGGCATGTGATAGATGAAGGGCGAAGGGAGCAAAAATTCAATAAACACATAGTAGGTTTATCCACACACCATCGATTATTAAGTGCACTCGATAACTTTATTTTAAAGTTGATAGGTTTGTTAGCTTTAACCGCTTGTTCTTCGGACACATCAGAGAATAATAATACAGAAAAAGAAGTAGAAACAACTGTTGTAGAAGAAGAAACAGAAGAGCCATCCGTAGAGGAAACAGTAGTCATAGAGAAACTAGAAGAGCCAAGTGGTCTTATGAAAGAGTGGGGGGAATATACAAACGATGAAAAGGTAGCAAAGGTAGAGGAAGGACTCATTTACATACAAAAAAACAAGAAGAGAACGGAAGCCCTATAAAAATTGTAGCCACTACTGATACTTTCATACAAGCCCTTGACGCTCGATATGATGAAATACAAGGTATGACAGGTACTGAGAAGTTTCGTATGAATCAAACATCCATAGCAGGTCAGATGTCCATAATGGGGAATCTGTTTGAATTTGTGTATGAGTAAATGAAGTTTTTATGTTCAATAACAAAAGGTAAAAGCTTCTCTTTTATCTACAAAAAATAGAAGGTGTGCAACTTGTGAAAAGGAGTGCACCTTCTTTATCATGTTTTTATAGGTTTTGTTATTTCAATGATTCTTTTAGATGAAAAAGAGAGAATTAGAATGAACATATTTTTGGTAAGAAGTTTCAACCTTATGAATCAATAAAAATTATTGATAAACTAGGTAAAGCTGGAAAAGTTTTATCAAAAGTAGGTATTGTTGCAGGAATTGCATCTCCTCTTATTGCTGCCTATGAGGAATACCAAGAAGGTGCAAATGAGAAACGATTAATGGAGGCGAGAATAAAACGAGAAATAACTTTAGAACATGGGCGAAGGAAATTCAAATCAATACCCGAAATAAAAAAGAGGCATTGTTAGAGAAAATACATAATAAAGAGTTGGGGAATATAAAAAATCGTATTAATTCGTTATGAAATGAAGAGATGCTTGAAAGTGAACAATTAAATTTATCGTTAGAGTTACAAAAAAGAATTGATAGTTTAGCAAAACGAAGAAATAATAATGTTTAAGAAAGTTGGAAAGGGCATCTAGTCTCTTAAAATTAAAATTGCCTATCCTTAATAATAGGTATAGTTATAGTTCCTTTATAAGCTCATCTCTTAACTTTAAGGATAGAGCTTTTGTATCTTTAAAACGCTCTAAGAAGAGTTTATTGTTTTTACCCTGGCCGGTAACAAATGGTGCTACAATTGTAGGGATATTTTCTATCTTTATGATTTTCTTACCAACATACTCAGCAAAAAGCTCTTTTTTAAAACCAAACAATGTGAATGCTTGAAAACCTAAGAGGTATATAAGGCGAGGTTGTACAATTTCAATTTCTTTCTTAATGAATTCACATGAAGCGCTCTCATCAATTTTTTGTTGTTCCTTTGGTAGATTATTTGCTCTATATACTTTTCGTGCATCAGTTAGATACAGAAAATTTATGTCTACTTGCCAAAAATTTAGGGCTAATAAAACATCTTGGTAACTATTGTAACGGAATGTCTTGTTAGATAAATGGTTATGAAATTGATTCTTGTATGTTTCCTTATCCAAGTTAAGAGGAAGTAGAGGAGCATAAAATACAATACTTCCAGCATCTTCAGAAAGAGAATCTTGAGCAATAATCATTGTTCGCAAACCTTTTTCGTTTTCCGAAAAATATTTCTCTCCCCAATAGGGCAAGTCTGCTCCTTTTTTTTCAGATTTATTAGGTAGATTTTCTAACATATGCTCAATTGCTTGGTAGTATTTAGTGTAATGGCAATGTTGCTTAATTAACATATAGGGAGATTTTTTAGATTCTAGGCATACTTTAGACACTATTTCATATTCGCGAAACAATTCGTTCAGTCTGTTTAAACTCATATAATTTCATCCTTTCTTATTGAATGAACGATACATATCAATTTCCTTTATACCGCTTAATAAATTCTTTTCCGAATTCTCTTGTTTTTAATTTTATGTGATGATGTGGTTCATATACAATCTTGTAAGCTCTTTGTACATACTTTCAACAAGAATTTTACTATATATTCCATTTGAAGAATTCACCTCGATTGTTTCCAACAACTGTACCATGTGATTAGCTTCCTTTGAAAAAGGTTTACATTTATATCCATATTATACCATGCGATTTATGAACTAATTAATTTAATGGTTCTTAATAAATCAATGGTTTGCAGATTGAAGAAATCCCTAAATCACTATGCTATTAAAAAATAGATTTAGTATTAGTTTACAAAAAAAGGAAGTACAGTTGTAAACCACCATTATGTAGAGGATGCTAAAGAAATACAGGTAAACTGTTCATCTAGTAATCATTGGCATCCAGTTTACAGGTTAATGGAGGGAAATGGTACTGAGTTTAATGAGGAACAATTAAAAAGAGCAAGTGTAAATATAATCAAACAAAGTTAATAAATCTTATTATGCGGTAACGAGTACACTCGCTACCGTTTTTTGTTTTATAACATGTCCGTTATGTAAGAGAGACCTTTTGAATCTGAATTGTAGAGAAAGAGAATTTATTCCCTTAAAATTATCCCATCTTCCCCGAAATAACTGTGTAAAGTAAAATTTATTTTCCATTTTCTTTATCAAAATAATACGGGAATCCATTGGTATATTTAACCATTATAATGTTAATAGGAATATTTTCCTAAAAAAGAAAGAGCCAAAACTACAGAGACTAATATAATTACCGATAATAACAATAAAGAGATATTGGGGCCTCCATTTTAAATAGTGTTGGCAAGGGTTAATAGAGGAGGAATTTATACTTGTGGAACCTGGATTTTTAGGAGCAATTAATTTGATATATTCGGTATACTCAAAAACTAATAATCATCAGATTTTAAAAAATGCTATCAAAGAAGTTATTCTATTTCAAGAACAACAAATGAATCATCTAGAAACACTGTCCTTAGATATAACCGCACTTAAGCAAGGTCCAATGTTCAGTGCAAAAATATATTTAAACGATGCTACAAAGGAGTATAGAAGTGAACAAGAATGTAAGGAATTAATTATTAAAGCAAAAGAAAAATTTGTTGCTGTTGCTACTCTTGCTGTGGGTGCATTAGATGTCTTGGATATTGTAGACGTTGTGGATGTAGATGGAGTAGACAACCATGTACAGGCAGAGACAATTGATAGTGAGATGGATGGTGATTTAGGAGATACAAATGATATAGCGGGTGATGCAGGAGATGACCACATCTATATTGAAACCCGGAATGATGATTTAGCTGGAGAGCATCATCCTGTAACGGGTGTTGAGTTTGAATCTAAGGTTGTAATGCTACCATCGGGAGAAGTCATTGAAGGTGTTTTTCCAGAGTTTGATAGTGAATATACTGCAACTCTTCCAGAATCTATGTATCTTGAAAGTGACGATACACATTTTTCGTATGCAAATGAACAATTAGCAGAAGCAATTAATCAAAATCCTGAACTTGGTAATGAATTTACGGATTTACAAAGAGAACAAATATTTGCGAATGAAATTCCTGAAGGATTTACATGGCATCATAGTGAAGAACCAGGGCAAATGGAATTGGTAGATGAAGAGATACATGAAGAGACAGGTCATACTGGTGGAAGAGAACTATGGGGCGGCGGCTCGGAAAATAGGTAGAGTAAACTATATCTCACTTTGTATTTGGAAAGAGTACGCTGACCATCAAATTAATACCAGAACAGATAGATAGAGGAGTTTTAGTGAGTGGAACAAATTGAGCAAGTTATTTTGCAAATAAAAAAGGAAATTGACCAAAGAAAAACCAAAAAAATGAATTTAAAGCTTAGAACTTTTCTGGGAAAGTTGGGTTATAAAAGAAGAAATTCATTTATGATACGTAAGGTTAATAACTGTCTTCAAAAAAATAGTCTTGTTGTAGTTACGAATAACAAAAATGTGGACTGGTCACATTTAAATATAAATGAAAGAATAACATTAAAAAGTTTAGAAGAGGAGGGGAACGATTTGAAAAGTTTAGTGGAAAGTATGTATGCAGGGACGATAAAAGTCAGTGAAGAAAGGAATCCGATTGAACTTTATTTACACCAGACGGAAGCCTTACAACTAATGGATAAAGCTATAGGGGAAAATATACATAGATTTGCAGGGTTATTGGTAATACCAACAGGAGGGGGGAAAACCCTAACTGCTGTTCAGTGGGTATTAAGAAATATCATAAATAATGAAAAAAAAGTGATATGGTTAGCTCATAGACATGAATTGTTAGAACAAGCTCTTTCTGCAGTTAAAAGAAATGCTTATTCAAATCTAGTAAATAAAAGAAAAGAATTTAAATATAGAATTATATCTGGGCAACATGACAGGCCAGTTAATATACAAGAAGATGACGATTTTATTATTGCTAGTAAAGATAGTCTCAATAGAGGGATAGATTATTTAGTTGATAATTGGTTGAAATATAATGATGACGTATTTCTTGTAGTGGATGAAGCTCACCATTCCACAGCAAAATCTTATAGAAAAATAATTGATTTGCTGAATGATAAAGTTGAAAGATTAGGCATTTTAGGATTAACTGCAACCCCTTTCAGAACTGCAGAAACAGAAAAGGGATTATTGAAGAAAATATTTAATGATGACATTGTATATAAAGTGGATTTAAGAACTCTAATCAACAGAGGAATACTTTCAGAGCCTATATTTAAAGAGTTAGAAACAAAAATTGATATGTCCAAGGAACTAAGTGAACAAGATATCAAAAGCATTCAGACTTTTGATAGTCTTCCAGAAGACATTGCTAAGCATATTGCTGAAAACAAAATAAGAAATAGTAGAATTGTTCAAGAGTATTTAGACAATAAAGAGGAATACGGTAAGTTACTTGTATTTGCTGTTAATAAGGTTCATGCGATTGAACTGAATAAATTGTTCAACGATAAAGGTATTGCATCTGAATATGTAATTTCAGCGGAGCAACATATGGCTACTGGTGTTGATTTATCTAATGAGGCAAATAGAGAAAGGATTAGAAAGTTTAGGAATAATGAAATTGATGTACTTATCAATGTAAACATTTTAACTGAGGGAACAGACTTACCCGATGTACAGACTGTTTTCTTAACAAGACCTACGACATCAAGTATATTAATGACTCAAATGATTGGCAGAGCTTTAAGGGGGAAAAAAGCAGGTGGAACGGAAAAAGCGTACATTGTTAGTTTCATAGACGGATGGAAGAATAAAATCGCCTGGGTAAATCCAGAAAAATTATATATAGAAGAAACAGCAACTTGGGATGATAACTCAAAAGAAAATGTCCGAAAATTGGCAAGACTGATATCCATTCATAAAATAGAGGAATTTGTAAAAATAATAGATGATTCTATTAACACGAGTGAACTAGAAAAAATAGATTTTATTAAAACAGTACCATTAGGTATATATACATTTTCGTTAATGCTGCCTTCAGAAACTGAAGAGGACAGAGTCAAAAATTGTGAAGTTCTGGTTTATGATAGTACACAAGGAGCATATGAGAAATTTATTAAGGAATTACCTGGTTTTTTTGAAACGAATCAGTTAAATGATATTGAATTCTTTACCGAAGAACAGCTTGATGATATAGCTGAAAAAGTTGAAGATGCTTATTTTACAGGTTTTGAAATGATTCCAGGTTATAACAAGCAAGACATCAAAGATATTCTAAGTTATTTTGCCTTAAAAGGTGTAGAGCCATCATTTTTACCATTCAAAGATAGAGAGAAATTTGATATTTCAAAAGTGGCTAAGTTTATTTATGAAAACGAGCTTGGTGGTAAGAGGAAGAAAGATTATTTAGATGAAATTTGGGGGAAAGAAGATAACTTCTTTAAAGTGTATTTTGGGTATAATAAACTCTATTTTAGAAAATGTTTAGATAACGAGATTTTAAAATTAGAAGAACCAGATATTTACTCTGTTATACCGAAAGCATCAATAGTTATTCCAGAAATGGTTCAAATAAATAAACTAGCCCTTCATGAAATACAAAAAATAAATCCTCAATACTGGAGACAAATAACCGATAAGATATATAAAAAGTCAAAAGATGAAAATGGATTTTACACTTGTGCTATATCGGGATTTAAAGACAAAAGTCGATTATACTTCCAAATAGACCATATCATTCCGATGGCTAAAGGTGGCCTCACAGAATTAGACAATCTTCAAGTTCTAAGAAGAGATTTAAATAAATTAAAAAGTGATAAATGAAACAAAGAAGAGCAGAAAGTCGAGTCTGCTCTTCTTTATTCGATTATTATGCATTTTTTAGGAACACATCCAACACGGATAATATGCTTTCCCTCCTGCAAAATAACCATTGCTGGCTGAGTATCGATGCAATACATATAGAGAGAAGTTCAAAACGAATTCCCTCGTACTGATGTCTTTCTTTTAACATATATCAAATGAGTCATTTTGCTAATTGATGAATGAATTATCAAGATTAATAGTTTTTAGGATAAGGGAGATAGTTTTTCTCTTATCCTTTTTGGGAATTAATTACCCAAAAATTAATACATGACAGATTCTGTCTAACCTTTTGATGTTATTTGGTAAAATTAGTTGGTATCTACTGAGGGTGATTTGTGTGGAAAAAGATAAGGGAGCAAAAATAAAGTCCTCAAGATGTATGACGGTTTCAGAAAAGGAGAATCATCATTAAGAAGAATGCTTCTAATGAATTAGGTGTAAATGAACGAACCATTCAAAGGGATATTGATGATAGTTTTAATTTATAACTTATTTTTTTACTTAATAAATATAGATTTTATTTTGTTTAATAATTACATAACTGGAAGAGGTATAATGCATCTATGGTTACTATAGAAGAAATTCAATCAATTGCTAATGAGCGAGGCGGTAAATGTTTATCGGATTCGTTTAATGGCTGGAAATATAAACTTAACTGGGAATGTGGAGATGGCCATACCTGGGAAGCTACTTTATCCAATGTTAAGTATGGTAAATGGTGTCCTATATGCGGAAGAAAAAATAGAGGATTAAAACGAAGAGATACACTGGAAAATATGCAAGTTATAGCTGTAAAAAACGGAGGGGAATGTATTTCTAAGAGTTATCAAGGCAATAACAAATATTTAGAGTGGAAATGCCAAGATAATCATATATGGAAGGCTACTCCAAATAATATTAAAGCAGGTAAGTGGTGCCCAACATGTAGTAGAGAAAAAACTGCTAAAAAAAGAAGAAAAACAATTCAAGAAATGCAAAAACTAGCTGAATTAAAAAATGGTAAATGTTTATCTAATGTCTATTTAAATATGAATACTCACTTAGAATGGGAATGCCAAGAAGGTCATAGATGGTCTGCTCTACCAAGTAATATTAGTAGAGGTAAATGGTGTCCGTATTGCAAAGGAAAGCACAGAGAGCTAGAAGATATGCAAAAACTTGCACAATTAAAGGGAGGTAAATGTCTTTCTATAGTATTTAAATCTATGACAAAAAAGCTACTTTGGGAGTGTTCGGAAGGTCATAAATGGGAGAGTACACCTAACTCACTATTTAATAGCAACACCTGGTGTCCAAAATGTGTATGGAATTCTCAAAAAGATTTAGCTTATTGTCAAAGTCTAGCTCTTGATAAAGGAGGGAATTGTTTAAGCCAAAAATATAAAAGTATCGATGAAAAAATGCTATGGGAGTGCACTAACGGTCATAAATTTAAATTGACGCCAAATTCAGTAAGTAAAGGTGTTTGGTGTTCAATTTGTAATGTAAAAATAAATAACCTACATGAGGAGAAATGTAGATTTATATTTGAATCATTATTAATGAAGCCTTTTTACAAAGAAAGGAAAGTATTAAAAGGGAATTTAGAATTAGATGGCTATAATGCCGAATTGAAAATAGCTTTTGAATATAACGGTATACAACATTATGAGTTTATTGATTATTTTCATAGAAATCTCATTGATTTTGAATCTCAACTTGAAAGAGATAAGAAAAAGAAGTTACTTTGTGAGGAAGAAGATATATCTTTAATTATAATTCCGTATAAAATTGAATCGGATAATGATAAAATACAATTTATTAAAGATGAGTTGTCTAAAAAAGGAATAGTTATCAGTAATGCTAACATTGATTGGACATTATTTTATAGGGGTTATGAGCCTTTAGATGAATTAATCGAAATTGCTAAGCGTAAAAATGGAGAATGTTTGTCACCTGTTTATAATGGTGTAGATACTAAACTTGTTTGGCGATGTGAGCAGGGGCACGTGTGGGAAAGTTCACCTTACCAAATTAAGCAAGGTTCTTGGTGTCCAAGATGTAGCGGACGACAAAAAACAATTGAAGATATGCAGAAATTAGCTGAATTAAAAGGTGGTTTATGTATTTCAGATGAATATGTTAATAATTCAACTAAGCTACGTTGGAAATGTAGCAAGAGACATATCTGGGATGCGACACCTGCTGCTATTCAAAAAGGAACTTGGTGTCCAAGTTGTAACGGAAAGAAAAAATACAATTTTTTAGATATGACAAAAATTGCTAGAGAGAGAAATGGAGAATGTATCTCTACAGAATATAAGAATTTTGCCAGTAAGTTGAAATGGCAATGTAAACAAGGACATGTATGGGAAGCAACACCAGGAAGTATTGTTGCTGGTTCCTGGTGTAGAGAATGTTTAAAGCCTTCCATAGAAGACGCCATGCATATTGCAAGAGAGTATGGTGGAGAATGCTTATCAAGCGAGTATAATAATTCAACATCTAAATTAAAATGGCGTTGTCAGCAAGGGCATATTTGGGAATCTATTCTTGGGGATATTAAACGAGGCAGATGGTGTCCTACATGTAATAGTCTGAAGAATGAACAGAAAAAAATAAAGAAATTAATAGAACTACAACAAATAGCTCAGTCTAGTAATGGAAAGTGTTTAAGTAAAGTTTATGAAAATGTAGATGCAAAGATGCTTTGGGAATGTACTGAAGGGCACAGATGGGAAAGCTCTGCCTATAGTATTAAAAATGGAGCATGGTGTAGGAAGTGTGTTAGTAAAAAAAGCGCAGATAAACGTAGGGGAACGATTGAAGAGATGCGGAAGATTGCAAATGAACGAAATGGTAGATGCCTAAGTAATTCATACATAGACAATCACACACCTTTGCAATGGGAATGCTCAAATGGTCATCGGTGGATGAGTACAGCTAATAATATTAAGGCTGGTTCATGGTGCAAACTATGTAGCGTAAAGAAAAATACTGATAGGCAAAGAAAGAGTATAGATGATATGAAAATACTAGCAGCAAAAAGAGAAGGATTATGCCTATCGGAAGAATATGTAAATGCTCATATAAAGTTAGTTTGGAAATGTTCAAAAGGCCATATTTGGGAAGCAAAGCCTAACAATATTCAACAAGGGAAGTGGTGTCCGAAGTGTAGAGGAAAGTAAAAATACAATTTGTTAGTAAGGTTAGAGCAGTGGCTTAGAAGGCCGCTGCTCTATATAATTGGATAGCATTTTGATTTTGCGTTGCTGGAGAAGGAGAACCTGGTACAAGTTTTACCAAAGTATATAGGTTGAAACACTAAAGCAGATGGGATGTACTATTCAAAGAATGACTTAGTAGGCGAGATGGAATCATGTTCATTCCTTATGTGCTTATCGGTCTGATTCACATATATTTCAGTAGTTTTAATTTCACTGTGACCTAGTATCTTTTGTAAAGCAAACATATTCCCACCCTTGTTAATATAGTTTGTTGCAAATGTTTTTCTTAGCATGTGTGGTGTACAGTGAATACCACTTTTCTTTTCTAAGCGTTGCAACCTTTTCCGAAAGGTATCCGTTTCAAACTTATCCCCATAGGCATTGTAAAAGATGTGTTCAATAGATTCCCCAAAGTAACATTTTGTTTCCGTTATTAACTTATTTAACTCTTTTCCTACAGGCTGACTAAAAGGAATATATCTTGTTTGACGATTTTTAGTATTAGAACCCTTTAAGGCAATTACTCTATTTTGAAAATCTATATCTTGAATACATAAAGAAAGGCATTCGGTGATACGCATTCCAGTATCTAATAGCAATAATATAAGAATTCTATCTCGCCATTGTGCGTATGAAACAGTATCCAAAGAGCGGAGTAATTGTTTTGCTTCTTCATCTGATAGGGTATCATTTGTTTTCTTATCCGTTTTCAATAACTTTATTTTAGCTACAGGACTATCTTTTACTATTTCCTCTTCTTGTAGGTAAGTAAAAAATGTTTTAAAGTTCCGTAACCTAAAGTTAATAGTGTAATTGGAAAGCGTATTTTCCTGCATTTTAAATATGTATTCTTGAAAGTGTATTTTCTTTAAATCTTGTACCTTTTCTACAGATGGGAAATATTCGTTTAAGTAATCTTGAAAGTAGCGGAATGTGGATTCATAACTGTCTAGTGTACGTTTACGCAGCCCTTCTAAACGTTTTTCAGCTAAGAATATAGTAAGAGCATGTTTTATGGTGTGTGTTTCATCAATTGGGTGATAATGGTTTAAATCGGTGGAATATTTGCGATTCATAATGAAATTGCGCGGCACAGTAGATTATCCTTTCTGTCTCATAGTGTCAGGAGAAAATGTCCTACAGTGGGTGAACAAAAAAGGATAATGGAAATGTAGAGGAATGTTGATATAACTGATTACGTCCCAGAGAGGATTCGAACCTCCGACCTACAGTTTAGGAAACTGTTGCTCTATCCTGCTGAGCTACTGGGACTTATGTAAGATACTTTATAATTATAATAATATTATTCAGAAAGGTCAACTTTCTTGAACATTTTAATAATTATTTTTTAAAAGGCTAATTTATAAAAGAAGCGTAGTCTTCCATGTACAATATTCACTATTATAGTGGTTTCTTCACTAAAACTAAGCCTTTTTTCTTCATTAAATATTCAAGAGCTGATTTAAAGGTCGAGAAAGTATTAAGTGAATTGGGAAAAGGCAATTGGCATGAGAGTAGGGTCTTTACGAATACAGGTGTTAAGCCAACAACGAGAACTCTAATCCCCATTAGTTCTAAGGAAGATATTAAGCTACCAATATTCTCTCCCAGTATTTCTAAATTATCACAGTTCGTAAGAATGAATCCGCTAAAATCTAGCACGATAGAATCAATCTCCGTATTATTTACATAATTTAAGATATTTTGAATGACCAGATCGAAGTGAGCTGCTGATATGTCAAAGGTTAAAGGAACGAGTAACGTATCAGGTATTATGGACGGAATCATCGGGACGGAAATTTTATGGGTTATGCTTTCCATCTCGTTTACTTTATTAGTTAAATCACTTATTTGTTTAAGAAGTAATTCTTTTTCGGTTTTATCCATATTCAACCTCACATATATTTAGTAAATGCATGACTGTCTGTACTCTACTATTATTCGTTGCATAAATATTTAAATTCTTTATATTGAAAATTACCTTTTTAAGAGTGGGGCGGATCGAACACAATGGAAAGTTTAAAAAATACACGGAATCAGTGGATGTTATTACAGAATATTCTTCATTCGCTATATAATACCACAATATTAAGCTTGAAAGAATATAGAATATGATAGTGAGTGTCAAACCTTTTTATACTTTTGCAAAAATAGAAGATAATTAGATAAGTAATAACTTTCTATGATCATTCTATTTCATGAAAAATAACAAATTAATTTATAACAATTCATGCAAGTTTAACATGAATTATACACTTGTATATAGTAGGTATGTGATTAAATTATGAATTTTATAAAGAATTTATTATATTCATAAGAGGTATCAGTTTATTACCACAATAGTTTTATGTTATAGTATTCTCTAAATATATTATCCAAGGAGGCTTTCTATATAGAAAGTGAATGGCTTGAATAATAAACCAATGAAACAGACTCCAGTTAAAGATGTTTTTCATTAGAGAAGGATCTTCCGCATTCACTCTTCTTTAATTGAATCCTATCATAATAAATAAGGATTTCGATTAATTTCTACATTAAATTTATTTTTATACCCAATTTGAGAGTTTTTCAGATTCTCGGCTTGGCATTATGCATGCAGAAGAGTATTTAGAAATGAATAACGAAAAGGTAAGCACTATGAAACTAGTAAAATTTTTACAAATATTTTGGAGGTGAATCCCTCTTATAGAGGGAAATAATTGGACATAATCACGATAATCAATCTTGTTTTACTTGTAATACTGATAGGACTCTCAGGGTTCTTTGTAGCATCTGAGTTTGCGGTAGTAAAAGTTCGGATGTCTCGAATTGATCAATTAATCTCAGAAGGAAACAAAAAAGCAGTGCTTGCGAAGAAAGTAGCAAGTGACCTTGATTACTATCTTTCTGCCTGTCAGCTGGGTATTACCGTAACCACATTAGGACTTGGTGCATTGGGTAAACCAGCAGTGGAAGGTCTTTTGAATCCTTTGTTTGACCTTTTGGATGTGCCTGATACAGTTGCATCGGCTTCATCCTATGCGATTGCTTTTATACTGGTTACTTTCTTGCATGTAGTAGTGGGTGAAATGGCACCCAAAACGCTGGCAATCCAGTTTGCTGAAAAACTAACTTTAATGCTAGCTCCGCCTTTATATTGGTTTGGCAGAGTGTTGTATCCTTTCATAAAAGCATTAAATGGTTCATCCAGGGTCATCCTTCGTGCATTTGGAGTCAAACCTGCAGGCCATGATGAGGTATATTCTGAGGATGAATTAAAGATTATTATGGCCCAAAGCTTTCAGGGTGGTGAAATTGATCAAACAGAATTAGAGTACATGGAAAACGTGTTTTCGTTTGATGAACGTGTAGCTAAAGATATTATGGTTCCAAGAACTGAGTTGGTTACGCTCGATTTGAATATGAATTATGATGAAATCGTGAGTATTATTGATGAGCATAACTACACACGCTATCCGGTTGTTGAAGATGGGGATAAAGACAGGATTGTCGGTGTAGTAAATGTGAAAAAAATGCTGACTCATATCGCTGCTAAAAGAGAACGTAAACTCGAAGAATTTGTAAGAGACTTACCTTATGTTCTTGAAGCAACACATATACAGGATGCACTGTTAAAAATGCAACAGGAACGGGTACATATGGCTTTAGTCATTGATGAATATGGTGGTACATCAGGAATTCTTACAATGGAAGATGTATTAGAAGAAATTGTAGGAGAAATCCGTGATGAGTTTGATGAGGATGAAGTAGCTGATATTCGCAAAGTCGGAGAAAATCAGTATCTCATAAATGGCCGTGTTCTATTGAGTGAGCTGGAAGATCAGTTTGGCCTCGATTTTGAGGACAGTGAAGATGTCGATACCATTGGAGGATGGATTCAATACCGTAATGTCGATACAGTACAAGATGGTGATGAGGTCGTTCATGGGGATCATATATGGTCTGTAAAAGAGATGGATAATCATCAAATTAAACAAGTACTGTTTACTCAAAAAGGTAAGAAATAATCTAAAGGGGTTTACTGAGAACTAATCTTGTTACTATTCTTGGAGGTGAATCCCTCTTTAGGGGGAAATAATTGGACGGATCAATCGCTTTAAATTTATTTTTAGTAGCTATATTTATTGGACTGACAGCATTCTTTGTTGGTGCTGAATTTGCCATTTTAAAGGTAAGAATGTCAAGAATTGAGCAATTGGTATCAGAAGGAAACAAAAAGGCAACTCTTGCTAAGAGAGTAGCGGAGAATTTGGACTATTATCTGTCTGCATGTCAACTGGGTATCACAGTTACAGGATTAGTGTTGGGTGCCTTGGGTGAACCAACTGTTGAAAAAATGCTTCATCCCATATTTGAGGAATGGGGGATATCAGAATCAGTTTCTACCATCCTTTCCTATGGAATCGCTCTTCTCATCATCACGTTTTTACATGTCGTTGTAGGAGAGCTTGCACCAAAAACATTGGCGATTCAATATGCAGAAAAATTGGCTTTGCTTTTATCTCCACCGCTATATTGGTTCGGAAGAGTGACAAAACCTTTTATCAATGCATTAAATGGCTCAGCTCAATTAATCCTTCGAATCTTTGGTGTACAGCCGTCTGGTCATGAAACAGTCCATTCAGAAGAAGAGTTGAAATTAATTGTAACCCAAAGTTACGAAAATGGAGAAATTAATCAAACAGAGCTGGCTTATCTTGAAAACATTTTTGCTTTTGATGCACGGATGCTAAAAGATATTATGATTCCAAGAGATCAAATTGTCACTTTAGATAAAAAAATGTCTCTGGAAGAAATTCTTGAAACACTTGATCATCATGATTATACCCGTTATCCAGTTACGGAAAATGGAGATAAAGACATTCTCGTTGGGTTTATTAATACAAAGGAAATGCTGACAAGTGTGGCAGCTGGGAGAGACAAAAAAATTCAAGATTTTATTCATGATATGCCGCGTCTAAAATCAACCACTCACATTAAAGCCGTTTTATTAAAAATGCAACAGAGTCGGGTCCATATGGCAATTGTAGTTGATGAAAAAGGGAACATAGTCGGTCTCGTCACGATGGAAGATATATTGGAAGAAATCGTTGGGGAAATTAAGGATGAGTATAATGGAGATGAGCTGCCAGCTACTTAAGCTGGAGTTCATTAAATAGAATAATTATTCCTGGTAATCTCAATAGAAGAAAGAGGTTGTCCCGTGAGTCGTCGTTTAAGAGACTAATCGGACAACCTCTTTTTGATTCGCTATTGATTGAAAATCAGATGAATGACTCAGAAGCAGTTCATGTACACAATTAAAACCTCATCAATTAAGTAACGGGTTCGGTTGATGGGCTAAAAATGCAATTTTACCTTTAATGAATCAAAGATTTATATAAATCTTGAATGTGGATTACCATATCTTCAATTTTATGTTCATCATTTAGATTTGCTTGCCCAGTTATGATTTCAACTATTGATTTTTCACGACTATCTTTTTGGAGCTGTAATTCTACTGTAAAATTATAAACGCTATCTTCTGCGTCTACCTTTTCGTATTCAATGTCCTTAATCTTAAAATGGTAATGATCGCGATACGGTTGAATCATTAAAGTTGAACCGTAGCTATTAACAAATTCTGTATAGGAAGTTTCGTTTGCAAAATAATTTTTAAATAGCTTTTCTTCATGTTGATTTAGGGCTCTAAGCTTTTGTACAGTTTCTCTATTCAATATTTGTTTCAGTTCATCACTTGGTCCTGTAAGGCTATTCTGTAATACAGCTTCGATGGTCTGAATATTTTCATCTTGTTTTTTCGTTTCCTTTTTTTCAGTACAACCAACTAACATGAATAGAAGCACAGCAGATAAAGCGAACGTAAAAAAATTATTCACTCGTTTATTCATGTAAATCCTCCTTCTTTAATTTTTTAAAACATAAAACACCTCATTGTCCTTTCAGGAGTACGCGCACGCCAGTTGGAACTTGATTTTAAATCCCGTGAGCTTCGTATGCCTTCTAATGTTGAGCAAGATGAATATTCTCCATACATATACTTCCTTTTATTTAATCAAATCGATTAGTTCTCACTTCAAAATTTCATCTATCAGATAGCCTTTTTTTGATCTTATGGTTAACAGTAAAAGGCGTTACGAAGGGTTATACCACTAAATATACTCTAATCAATTTTCGTTATCCATCCTTTTCCAGATTAATCATTTCAGAATCTTTGTAGTAAGATAGATGTAACAATAAAAACGGTAAACATGGTACTATTAGAAGTGGACTTTTTAAACAGTTAAGCTTTAATAGGTTTTAAATATACATAGAAGGAGTTTGACCTGAACATGGGATTTCCATTGATTATCGCGGAGAAACCGGATCAAGGAGTTACGCTGGCCTCACCATTCTCTTTCAAAAAACGTGACGGATATTTAGAGATTGCTCCTAATGATGTTTTTCCGCAGGGGGCATTATGTACGTGGGCGATTGGACATTTAACTGAGCTATCCTCGCCGGAAAAATATAAACCTGAGTGGAAAAAATGGGCCATTGCAACATTGCCTATCATTCCTGATAGATTTACATATGAAGTGACAAAATCAAAAACAAAGCAGTTTAATATTATCAAGCAATTGTTGAAGCGAGCGGATGTAGATTCAATTATCCATGCCGGCGATGCCGGGAGGGAAGGAGAATTAATTGTCCGTAATATCATTGCAGTCAGCGGCATTCGTAAACCGATGAAGCGACTTTGGATCTCGTCTTTAACAAAAAAATCAATTATAGAGGGATTTAACAGCCTACGTGACAGCCAGGAGACAGTACCTCTTTATCATGAAGCCTATACTCGATCATGTGCGGATTGGCTTGTTGGCATGAATGCATCAAGAGCCTATTCCTTGCTGCTCAAACAAAAAGGAATGAATGATGTATTCTCTGCAGGAAGGGTGCAAACTCCTACACTGGCTTTGATCGTAAAACGTGAATTGGAGATAGAAAAATTCGAATCCAAACCATTTTGGGAAGCTATTGCTACATTTGATATTAATGGGAGTATCTATGAAGGCAAATGGGAAAAGGATCAGGAGTCCCGGCTGGATAAACAGGAGCTGGCGCAAAATATCGCCGCTTTTTGCAAGAATAAAGACGCGAAGATTATAGAAATGAAGACAGAACGTAAAGAATTCCAGCCACCGTTATTATTTAATTTATCGGCTTTGCAGGCAACAGCCAATAAAATGTACAAGTATTCTCCTAAACAAACACTGGATATCACGCAAAAATTGTATCAAAAGGGAATTGTCTCTTATCCGCGGAGTGATTCAAACTATGTGACCAGAGGGGAGGCAGAAACATTTCCGGAAATCCTGGCAAAACTGGCCCAGTTTGAGGAATATAAACCTTTTATACCAGTTCCCAATCCATCCATAATAAATAACTCCCGCTTCGTTAATGAAAAGAAAGTATCTGATCACTATGCAATTATTCCTACTGAACAGGTTAAAAACCCAGCGAAGCTTTCGGGAGAAGAGAGAAATATTTATGATTTAATTGTACGCCGATTAATTGCAGCTCACTATGAGTCAGCTATATTTGACTATACAACTTTAATCACGTTGGTAGATGGAAGAGCAGAGTTTGTTTCAAAAGGGAAGCAGCAAATACGTGAAGGCTGGCGTCAAATTATTTTTCAACAAGAAAAGGATGAAGATACCATTCTTCCGAACGTTCAAAAAGATGATGAGGGAAAAGTAAAGAACGTTAAAGTAAAAGAAGGAAAAACACAGCCGCCAAAACGGTATACTGAGGGACAATTAATTACATTAATGAAAACGGCCGGAAAACATCTTGATAATGAAGAGCTCGAAAAAGTATTAATGAAATCTGAAGGATTAGGTACAGAAGCAACAAGAGCAGGAATCATCACTATGCTGAAGGACAGAAAATATATTAATGTAAACAAGAATCAAGTGTATGCGACCGATAAAGCGAAAGTTTTGATTAGGGCGATAGGTGATGAAATATTGGCCTCACCTGAAATGACAGCTAAATGGGAACAACGTTTGGCGGAAATCGGGCAAGGGAAAGCATCAGCCGCTCAATTCATGGAACAGACAAAGAAACTAACCGGAAAAATTATTGAAGATGCTGTGAAAGGTTTTGAAACCTGGGATTTTACAGGATTAAAAGTTGAATCAATTGAACGTACTTCTTCCAAGTTTACAACCGGGAAAAAAGTAGGCGCTTGTCCACTTTGTAAAGGGGATATTGTCGATAAGGGTGAGTTTTATGGATGTGCGAATTATCGCCAAAACCAGTGTAAATTCACGTTCTCGAAAAAAATTCTTGGGAAAAAGGTCTCCCAAACCAATATGCAGAAATTATTGAGTGTTGGGAAAACCAATATCATTAAAGGATTTAAAAAGGGAGAAAAATCATTTGATGCAGCGATTGAATGGAAGGACGGTAAAATTAATTTTCTGTTTTCAAATGAAATTGCTCCAAAAACTTAAAAATTATCGTGCATTCAGGTATAATGGTCGAAGAAGTTTCCGTTTGCGTGTATGTAAATGGAGTACATAATTATATTAAGGGAGTTTTTGTAAATGAGTAAAGTATTGATTTTTGGACATAAAAATCCAGATACGGACACAATTTGTTCGGCAATCGCTTATGCGGAATTAAAAAAAGAGTTAGGTGTTGAGGCTGAGCCGGTACGTCTTGGTGCTATTAACGGTGAAACGCAATATGCACTTGATACATTTAAAATGGCAGCTCCCCGTTTGGTTGAGAAAGTTTCAGAGGAAGCACAGGAAGTTATCCTTGTGGATCACAATGAAAGACAACAAAGTGCAAATGATATCGAGCAAGTACGAGTTTTAGAAGTTATTGATCATCACCGAATTGCCAACTTCGAAACAGCTGATCCATTGTACTACCGTGCAGAGCCGGTTGGTTGTACAGCAACCATTTTAAATAAACTCTACAAAGAGAACGGTGTTAAAATCAGAAAAGAAGTGGCGGGATTAATGTTATCTGCAATCATTTCTGATTCCTTATTGTTCAAATCTCCAACATGCACAGAACAGGATGTGGCTGCAGCAAAGGAATTAGCTGAAATTGCTGGCGTAGATGCAGATGTTTATGGATTAGAAATGTTAAAAGCAGGTGCAGATTTAAGCAAGAAAACAATTGCAGAATTAATTTCATTAGATGCTAAAGAATTCTCCATGGGTACTTCCAAAGTGGAAATTGCGCAAGTTAATGCAGTAGATACGAATGAAGTGATGGCGAAGCAAGCTGAATTGGAAGAAATCATGCAAGCAACTATTAGTGTAAAGGGTCTGGATTTATTCTTATTGGTTGTTACGGATATCTTAACTAATGATTCTGTTGCGCTTGCCCTTGGTCAAAAAGCGGCGGCTGTTGAGAAAGCTTTCAATGTAACATTAGTAAACAATACAGCAGTTCTTAAAGGGGTCGTATCCCGTAAGAAACAAGTGGTTCCAGCATTAACAGAAGCTTTATCGTAAATAATACTTGCAAAATTCTTGGCGTAATGTTATATTAATATATGCGATGAGCTGAATTGTGTAAGTCGATCACAGACCTTCGGGTACACACTATGTGGAGTGTGGTGACTCGCCTCAATTTTTCGTAAAAGACACCTGTTTTTAACAGGTGTCTTTTTATATTTATATATCACTATGAGTGCTTGATATGGATTCGGTTTAATTACTGAGAAGCTATACCCATTAATATACATAAAGTATAGGGTTAAAACTAAAAATGTAAGAGAGATTTACACGTTTTTCTGCACTGAGGAAACACTAGAAGACCTTTATTAAACTAAACAAATACAAATGATCAATTCCAAATACCTTACATATGTTGATTATTACTCAAGGAGGAAATGACATGAATAAGAAAACAGTAGATGATATTTTACAAGAAGGAATTCATGGGGCTAAAGAGATAAAGCCTGCTGAACGAAAAGAATTTTTGGGGACTATACGTGAACGTGTTGTAGTCGTATTGACACAGGCTCAGGTTTTTCAAAAACAAATTCCCAATGGATTTATGGAACTATTAAAAACGAATAAGGAAGCTAAACTATTTTTAAATGGGCACATCAATTATTCCCATCTATCCAAATTTGTTAAAGCAGCAGATGAACTTGGAATTCAATTTAAAATCGTTACTAACAAAGAATATAATTCGCCTAACGGGCTGGTCTTGGCTTATGATCATGCCATAAATAAGGAAAATATTATGTTAATGGAGCAATCAGCTGAAAATAAGGCTGAACAAACCGTAAAAAAGAATGGTTTCTTTGCATCGCTAAAACAAATGTTTATAAAAAATTAATAAATATTCTTTATACATTACTATGAATCATGGCCACTATATAAAAAAGGCACGTTTCGATCATATCTTAACGAATACTTAGGCGTAGATTCCGCATTAGATGAACGTGCCATCCCCTATTCGAGTTGATGTTTGTGTGGTATAGTAATCAAATTGGAGATAAATTAGGTTTATAATTTGAGGGGCACAAAAAATGAATTCAACACGAGAATATATAGAAGAATGGCAGGAAGCACTTGAAGAGGAAATTCAGTATCTAAAAAAATATGGAAGCACACGCTATCACTTGATGAATGGTAATAAGATTACATCAGGTGATTCTTTTACGTATTATTTTGAATCATCCAGTGTATTGAGAATCCCTGTTGGAACAAATGCTAAACTGGAATGGGGCGGCAGTCGTTATGATGCCAGAATTCTATCCTCTGAAGGCAATAGTTTACTCTTATCTCTTGATCAATCAATAGGGGAATTGATCGAGGAAGCTACGATTTATCATGATCCATGGGAACTCTTGGATCAGTTGATCGAAAGACTCGATGATATAAGAAAAAGCAAGCGGAAAAGAAGTCGGGTTAAACGTATTATGGAGCCTTCCATGCCTGATAAACGGGTAGACAAAACAAGTAAAAGCTCGGTTCGTGAACTATACGCCCGTTCCAAATATAACCCGGTCACCTTTGTTTGGGGACCGCCCGGCACAGGAAAAACATACACGCTGGCTCGAACGGCAGCCAATAAGTATTTTAAAAAGAAACGTATTTTAGTTCTCTCTCATAGCAATCAGGCTGTTGATGTTCTGCTTGCTGAGATTACGGGATTTGTTAAACGAGCGGATCGTTTTCAAGAAGGGGATATATTACGGTATGGCTCTCAAACTGGTGAAGGGCTTCTGATGCATGGGGATATATTACCTGGTAAATTACTGGAAAGTCATGATGGTCAATTAGTAAAGGAAAGAGACTCGATTGCTGAAGAAAAAAGACTGCTTAAAAAGGATTTGTCTATGTCATTCAGCGTACGTGACTCAGAGCAACTGCTTGACCTGGAAAAAAAGCTAGGGAGAATCTTAGAGAAAATAAGGCAAAAGGAAATCCATCTCTTGAAAAATGCCTATATAATTGGCACGACTCTCGCTAAAGCTGCAATGGATGCAAGTATATATGAACAAGAGTATGATCTTGTTTTGATTGATGAGGCCAGTATGGCCTTTATCCCGCAAATTGCATTTGCCGGCTCTCTTGCCAAGCGGTGTATTATTTGTGGAGACTTTAAGCAATTGCCTCCTATCGCCGTTTCACGGGGAGAACTTGTAGACCGCTGGTTGAAAGAGGATATTTTTCACCGTGCCGGAGTTGCTGATATTGCGCGTGGGGGAAAACTTCATACGCATCTATTTCTATTAAAAGAACAGCGGAGAATGCATCCTGACATCTCTGCTTTCACGAATCAATATGTTTACAATTCATTAGTAGGAGATCATCCAAGTGTCCATATAAATAAAAAAGAAATCGTCTCAAAGTCACCTTTCCCAGATCGTGCATCTGTGTTGTTAAATACAAGTTTTACCGGAGAACATTGCTTTACGGGTACTTCCTCCGGATCCAGAATGAATTTGATGAACCTGTTATTATCTTTTCAGATTATCCATGAAGCTTATAGCACCGGTACCAAATCAATCGGTTATGCTACCCCATACCGCGCACAGGCGCAGTTAATGGAAACGTTAATTAAAGACTTGTACGGAGAAGATAATGGTCTTCATGATATTTTGGCCGCCACTGTCCATCGTTTCCAGGGAAGTGAACGGGAATTAATGGTATTTGACAGTGTGGACAGTTATCCTCAAAATCGGGCTGGTATGTTATTGACGGGAAGGGAAAGTGAACGACTTCTTAATGTTGCGATAACTAGGACAAAAGGAAAGTTGATTCATGTCAGCGATGTAGAGTTTATAGAATCAAAAGTATCCCATTCTAAAACCCTTCATCAGCTCGTTCAGTATCAGATGAAACGGAACCAAATGGTCAAAATGGACCAAATAGGCAAGTGGATTACCAATCATCATCCGAAATTACAATGGATTTACGCACGGAATTTGGAAGGGTTTTATGAAGATATAAAACAAGCCCATTCCTCCATTATTCTCTCCTTGCCAAATTCCAGTATTTTATCACAAGAGTTTGTTCAAAAAGTAAAAATAAGGAATTCAAGGACAAGGTTAATGATGTATTCTCCTGATTCCCATTCCTATTTAGATCCTGATATCCATCTTCAGGATGGACCAAGTTTTAGTTTCGTTATTATGGATCAAAAAGTTCTTTGGCTAGGAATTCCGCTTGAAGCAAATAGGCGGGTTCAGCCCCCGTACATTGGGATTCGCCTGGAATCTGAAGCTTTTGTCCAACATTTTCTGCAACAGCTGCCAAAATAAATGGCAGGCCGCCATTTTCAGATGTTCCCGATAAAAACCCAGGGTGGATTGTTGCATATCAGGAAGTAGATTTAGGCAAGACTGATTTCTTTGAACAAAAATCACGACAATATACAAAAACAACAGATTCCAATGGATTTGATGAATTGTAAAGAGAAAAAAAGACGCCGATTTCGGCGTCTTTTTCTTGAAGGCATCCTTACCAGCGGTGAGCTTTCGCATTGCTTCTCAAAATAATATTGGTTTGGGACATTTCTGTATGTCCATTAACCTGTGATTTTGAGCGCTTCCGCCTTGTCCAGTTATGGTGAAAAAGAGAAGAGTGTGGATCTAACTGATTCCGATAACTCATTGCTTATCACCCCATCAGTAGGATACGTTCCAATGCCCAGTTAGGACATCAATAATAGGATAGGCAAAATCGGGGATTTCTATTCTCAGAAAATGTTTACACAATAATTTGTAATATATGATAAAATAGATAAGAATGTAAAATTTTAGTGAGATTAGAAGTGTCAGATTAGAACATGTTGCTTTTCATAATTAGAGTGAATATCAATATGTATTGTTTGGATGCCTGTTTTTAAAACGATCCTACCATATGTGCAGGCTAAGCAGGTTGTAGAAACTCCATTCTTTTTCTTGGGCAAAAGTTCTCATATAGCAATATTCCTCGATTAAACAAGCTAACCATTATTCTAACTTCAGAACTTGACACTAAATTAACATACTTTCTCATTTTTTTAGAAGCTAAAATAAACGAACGTTTTTTTTATACTTATTACGAACTAAATTTAAATTCAAAAATAAGAAAATTATCTCATTTATTAAAGGGGAAATATGCATGAAATAGACTATATTAGTCTTTAATTAATGAGAAAAAATAACTTATTATAAGTTTCATTGGTCTTTCCTCATGCATAAGTACCATAGGATAATCATATGGGATATGTTTGAAAATAGAGCACGGTGATATATATAGAAAATCAGAGCATAAAAAGACCAGTTTGGACTAATAGGAGGATTTTAAAAGTTGTTTAAAGAAATTTCCATCTCGCGGACATCATGCCTTGGTGTATCCCCAATCTATCAGGCAACACTCACAAGTGAAGGACATGTAAGTTGGCAAGGTGAGAAGCATGTTTCATGTATAGGAGTTAAAAACTTTACGGTTACCAAGCAACGAATTAAAAAAATAGAGGATCTCTTGCTTACGTTTGATTACAAGAATTTTATCTATCAAACCACTGCACACATTGTACCGGATAGCCCAACTTGTATCACCAGAGTGGTTTATAAATATGGTGAACACAAGACAGTTGTACATGATTTGGGAGATCAAGATGCAAGTTGTGAAAATAGTAAGCATTCATTAAAAAAATTAGATTCCTTTGAAAGGAAACTGGAAGAGTTACTGGGACTAAAATATTTAATTAAACAGCCGCTCTACCTTTTCCATATTAAAAGAAAATCAAACCCTCATGAAGAATATGTTTTATCAAGCTCCAATCAATCAGAAGCATTTCAAATGATTAATGTTTACGAGGCCAATTACAATGACTGGCAGATTGAAAAGTTAGGTAAGGACAGTACAGGGCATATTCAACCGTACATTATTATGAGGTCTAAAGATTAAGCAATCTATAGGGTTGGTTATATATTTCCATTAAAATGGGATTTTTAAATTAATAGTAGGTTTGATACTTGCGGATTACCCCTTTGAGGAGTACAATTAATTTTATTAATTATTCTGACAATTTAAAGGGGACATCACATGGATACTCATCAAATATCTATAACACAAACCAATTATAAAAAAGAAAAGCCTAACGCTGAAACACTTGGTTTTGGTAGAATTTTTACCGATCACATGTTTATCATGGATTATGATGAAGATATGGGTGGGTGGCATGATCCAAGGATTATCCCCTATCAACCCATTACATTAGAGCCATCCTGTATGACTTTCCACTATGGTCAAACGGTTTTTGAAGGATTAAAGGCTTACCATACTCACGATAATCGTGTTTTTCTATTTAGGCCAGAGAAGAACTTTGAACGTATGAATAAATCCAATGATCGTTTATGCATTCCTCATATAGATGAGTCGTTTGCGATCAAAGCTTTGGAACTCCTTATTGATATGGATCGAGATTGGATTCCGGATCGGGAGGGAACCTCTTTATACATACGTCCGTTTATTATTGCTACTGAGCCGTATTTAGGTGTTTCACCATCCAAGCATTATCAATTTATGATTATTTTATCCCCGGTAGGAGCGTATTATAAAGAAGGAATAAACCCCGTTCGAATTGGTGTAGAAAAAGAATATGTTCGTTCTGTAAAAGGCGGTACGGGTATGGCGAAGACAGGAGGGAATTATTCATCCAGTCTTAAAGCGCAAGAAATAGCAGAAGCACTTGGCTGTTCACAGGTACTGTGGCTGGATGCAATTGAGAAAAAGTATATTGAAGAAGTGGGCAGCATGAATGTCTTCTTTAAAATAAATGGTGAAATTGTCACACCATCGTTGAACGGCAGTGTTTTGGATGGAGTGACTCGTCATTCTATTATCCAGCTGTTACGGCACTGGGATATCCCTGTAACAGAACGTCGGGTTTCAATACAGGAGATCATTGAGGCAAATAAAAATGGGACCTTGGAAGAGGCCTTTGGTACGGGAACGGCAGCGGTTGTCTCTCCAATTGGTGAGTTTCTATGGAATGATGAAATTCTGGCTGTTAATCAAGGTGAAATTGGTAACACGACACAAAAATTATATGATACCATCACTGGAATACAAAATGGAAAAATAGACGATCCTTTTAATTGGATTAAGGAAGTAAAAGAATCAAGCAAAACGCATGTATAAAATAAATTGATTAAGAGACGTGGGTAACCACGTTCTTTTTTATGTTTTTTTAGTTCTCTACATGCTAATAATAATTGCTTAACGAAGGGCAGTCTTATTATTAATCGTTGTATTTAATTGTCTAGATGAAATTTAGTTAAAGTGTTTAATTATTAACATGGTTTATTATTTTATGATATAATAATTAAGCAAAAAGAAAAGTAAATAATATTCTCTATATGAGAGAGGGCAATAAAAAATGAACCGTAAAGAACCTCATTTGCAAGATATTGAAGATAAATTGATTTCTACCGTAAGAACCATTATGTCGGAAATTACACAGCACCAGGATTTGGGGATTACCGGATCTCAATTTCATCTGTTAAATAAAATTGAACAAGAAAAAGTGACAAATGTAAAACATTTAGCAAATGTCCTAAAAGTGAAACCAAGTGCAATCACAGTTATGCTTGAAAGGCTGGTTCAACATGGGTTTGTTTCCAGAGTACAGGATGAGAAGGATAGGAGATCAGTAGCTGTAACACTTACCGAAGATGGGGTTCGAGTACTTCAGAAGGCAAGAGAAAACACCAGAGTAATTTTGGGGAAATATGCTGCTTTATTGGATGAAGATGAATTGAAGGTATTAAATTCCATCCTTCAAAAATTTTCGGTTTATCAATCGAAATCATAATTATTTATAAAGAAAGAAGGGACAGTTTTGCCAAAAACACATAAAAAAGCATCTATATTTAAAATACTAACGAGATTTTTATTCATTACACTTGGTGCAGTCCTGATGGCTGTCTCATTGGAACTCTTCTTGGTACCAAACAGTGTTATTGATGGCGGAATAACTGGGATATCCATCATGCTTTCCCATATAACCAAACTACAGTTGGGACTATTCATCTTTATTATTAACTTGCCATTCCTTTATATTGGTTACAAACAAATTGGTAAAACGTTTGCTATTTCCTCTATTTATGGTATTGCTGTGCTTTCTGTTAGTACAGCAATGCTGCATCATGTTGAGCCATTTACAGATGAGAAAATCCTGGCTGTGTTATTTGGAGGATTGATTCTTGGACTTGGAGTTGGGATTGTCATTCGTGTTGGCGGCGCCCTTGATGGTACAGAGATCATAGCGATTTTATTATCTAGGAAATTTAGATTACCAGTTGGACAAATCATTATGTTCATAAATGTTTTCATCTTTATTGCTGCAGGTTTTGTGTTTGAATGGGATTCTGCAATGTATTCTATTTTCGCGTATTATATGGCCGCTAAGGTTATGGATATCGTCGTAGAAGGTTTAAATGAATCTAGATCTGTAACGATTATTTCTAACGATTACGAAGAAATTTCAGAGGCTATTCAGGATCGTCTTGGAAGATCAACCACGTTTATTTATGCAAAAGGTGGCTACCTAAAGGAAGATACGCAAATGGTTTATTGCGTAATGACACGTCTCGAATTGGCTAAATTAAAAGATTTAGTTCATGATATTGATGAAAATGCCTTTATAGCGATCCAGAACGTCTCAGATGTTATGGGCGGGAGCTTTGAAAAGAAAAATATTCACTAATACTACTAAATTGATAGCAGCTCATAATTGGGCTGCTATTTTTTGTGTAGTTATGTGATGTAAATTTTTACTAGAGTAAAAGATTTGTAATAAGGGAAAAGGGATGTAGCTGAGGGAGGAATACAGATATGAAAAATGATAAACCGATTATTGGGTTAACAAGCAATATATTAAAAATAGAAGGAAACCAAACGACAACAGTATATTTAAGTTATTCAGAAGCAATTAAAAAAACAGGTGGAATTCCACTGATTTTTCCAATAGGAAATGAAGAACTTGCTAAAGTATGGGTTTCCATGGTGGATGGTATTTTATTAACTGGCGGTATAGATGTAAATCCACAATTTTATAATGAGCCGCCGAGTGAGGATTTGGGAATCACAAATAAGGGTTTAGATGTATCACATTTCCAAATCATTAATGAAGCACGTAAACAGGGAAAACCTTTATTTGGGATTTGCAGAGGTGCGCATTTAATTAATGTGGCTGCAGGGGGAAGTCTCTACCAGCATGTAGAAGAAGATAAAGAGGATAATAATAAAGATAATTTGGAGCATTTATCCAATGTAGAGAGGCCTGAGCCAGTTCATACGGTCTATTTAGAAAAGGACAGCCAACTTTTCAGTATTGTTAAAAAAGATAAAGTGGACGTAAATAGTTTCCATCATCAAGGCATAAAAGTGTTGGGTAAAGGATTAAAGCCAGTCGCGAAGGCTGAAGATGGATTAATAGAAGCTTTTGAGGGGATAAATGAACCTATTATGGGGACACAATTCCACCCTGAAGAATTACGTAAACATGATGCCAGCATGGATAAATTGTTGAAACATTTTATTGCTGTTTGCGGGTCGTGAAGTCGAGTTGAAAGGGACAGAAACAAAAGAATAAACTTCCTGACAAGACTGCCATTTGGCAGTCTTTATTCATCTATAGTATATTGGGATATATGGAATATATTAGGGTGGTGGGTCGTGAGCATGGACAATGAAGGAAAAGCACCAAATGTCTCAAAAACATATTTGACAGATTTAGTTTTACCGGCTGATACAAACCAATACAATTCGGTTTTTGGCGGTAAGGTAATGGCGTATGTTGATAAAATCGCCGGAATTGCAGCAATGCGTCATTGCAGAAAGCCCGTGGTTACCGCATCAAGTGATTCATTTGATTTTCATGCACCCATTAAATCAGGGCAAGCCATCTGTTTGGAAGCTTTTGTAACCTGGTCACACCATACCTCTATGGTAGTTTATGTGAAGGTTGAAGGAGAAAACCTTATGACGGGAGAAAGAAGACTAACATCTGAGGCATTTCTTACCATGATTGCAATTGATAAAGAAGGGAAGCCATCATCAGTACCTAAAATACGACCTGAAACAGAATTGGAAAAAGAGTTGTATCAGCGTGCTGAAGAGAAATATCAGGAACGGAAAAGGCGAAAGCAGCAATCTAAATAAGGGAATCATAAAAGCGTTGAAAACATGTTCTTCAAGGCTTTAATTTATGATTTTGTACCTGCTAATATTTCTTAATAATTTTAGCTTCTTAAAAATAGTCCTCAACTAGAAGAAGATTTTTAGAAACGAATAGGTATAGATGAGCTGGTTCTGCCAAGGGAGAAAAAATACATACAAAGGTGAGAAAAGAGTAAAAACAATTGATAAGTTGATTGGAGGTAGTTAATTTACTTTCTTCTTTGTATGCTGATTTGTAAGGTAGTTATCAGGATATAAATACTATGAAGTAACCTTTGCAATTCCCTGAATTATAAGGATGCTTGACATGTGGCTGACATGGTGGAGGGTCCTTGAAAAGGCAAAGGAGGATCGAGGAGCTCAGCTGTTATTATCTAAGATCGATAAAGATACATGTTTAGAGCGATCCAACTCCAATTCAGTTACCTGATAAAGCTAGATTACTATTAATAGAGGTTAAAGTAGATGATTAATGGAGGGCTGAGACCTTCCTTTTTTCATTATTGCCAAATAAATAAGATGCCATATTAGCCATGTGTATCCTTCTGAAACTGCACAGTGTTTACAGAGAGTTAAATAGACGCCGGATCTAAAGCACAGTATTTAATTGATGATTATCCTATTCGTTAAATTTGGAACCACTAGATAATAGTAACTCAAACGAAGGATTTATAATTATATTTAAATATTAATAACGAATGCTGATGACTATGGAATTTAGAACGTGTTAAATATCTGGTTAGTAAAGCCTTTAAAAGGGGTATTGTTTTATTATCATCACGGATGAGTATTAGACTATGGAACACTAAATGGAAATTCTAATCCGATACGTATTAAGTGTATGAAACTATAGATGAGCATAGTGGAGAATCAGACACGAGGACTGCCGGCTTATAAAAGATCAAATCTAAAGGATGGAGGGAAAATGATGAATGAAGTAGAAATATTCAGGTTAATTCTCCATGGTGGAGACGGTCGGAGTTGTGCGATGGAAGCCATTGCTGCAGCGAAGCACGGAGATTATAACTTGGCTCACCAAAAATTGAAAGAATCAACAGATGCCATTCTAATGGCTCATCAGTCGCAAGTTTCTTTAATACAGAAAGATACAGACGGAGAAATCATGAATGTATCACAATTGATGGTACATGCACAGAATAGTTTGAAGAAAACCTTGACAGTTAAGAATATGGCTGCTGAGTTCGTAGAATTTTATGAAAGCAGCGAGTTACATTCCAGAAATAATAAAAGGATTTATAATAATGCATGAGGATTTACCTGTGAAGGGATTATGGTTTATTAATAAATTAAAGCTGATAAAGAAAAACTGGTAATAGTAGGAGCGTTGCCAACTAAAAAAGCAAGATTACCTATACGTATTTACTTACCTTTTAATCGAAGTGTAGCTATAAAGACGCTTATTTTTTACAACAAGCTGTCAATTTATAAGGGATTAAGGGAAGTTTATCTTATGACAGCATTGTTGAAATCATCTGTATGATTACAAAATAAGGTCTAAACCAGTAGAAATTGATGATCTTTCGATAGCGTCTGAAGATTGGTGTACTAAATTAAAATCATGTGAGAGTGAGACAGCAATTAGGGAGTTAAAAGATTGGCTGTAATTGCGTTAACGAGCATTAATCTTGTACCATCGAGTAAGTTAATAAAATTATTGGAAAAACTGTCGCACTCATTATTCAGCAATTATTATTCTCCACATAGCTATTTTGAAGCCTGAGAGGCTTTTTTTTAATGCCTTAATAAATTTTTCTTTGCTAATTTAGTTAATTCCTTCACCATACTTCCACCGAGTTTGCCGCCGATTTTACCGGCATCTACCGCAGCCATTCGACCATTATAGCCTTCATTCAGGGGAATGCCAAGATCTTTAGCTACTTCATATTTAGCTCTGTCATGATGGTTAGTATGTGCCACTTTTGCTTTTAGTTGATCTAATTGTTCTCTTGCCTCAGGTACTAAAATCTTTCTACGTTTTGCCATCGTTAATCACTTCTCCTTTCCCATTAAGGTGCCCAAAGGGTCATTCATCTACTCGATTTGTTATAATGAAAAATGAATACAAAAGATAGAAATTTAGCAGGGGGATCAGTTAAGGCATGAAATTTGTTTCTTGGAATGTTAATGGGATAAGAGCTTGCGTTGGAAAAGAGTTTTTGGACACTTTTAAAGAATTAAACGCTGATATTTTTTGCTTGCAGGAAACCAAACTGCAGGAGGGCCAGATTAATCTTGAACTCGATGGTTATTATCAATACTGGAATTATGCCGTTAAAAAAGGATACTCAGGCACTGCAATTTTTTCTCGTCAAAAACCTTTATCGGTTAAATACGGAATAGGAAATGATGAGTACGATGTAGAAGGCAGAGCTATCACATTGGAATTTGACCAATTTTTTATTGTAAATGTATATACACCAAATTCACAGCGTGACCTGGCGAGGCTTGGGTACCGTTTGGTTTGGGAAGATTTACTGTATGCTTATTTACATGAGCTGAATCAAGAGAAACCTGTTATTTTAACTGGGGATTTAAACGTCGCTCACTCTGAGATTGACTTGCGAAACCCTAAATCAAATAAAGGAAATTCTGGCTTCACAGACGAGGAACGCGGTAAAATGACAGCTTTATTGAATAGCGGATTCGTAGATTCATTCCGATTTCTCTATCCTGATAAAACAGAGATGTATAGCTGGTGGTCGTATATGAGTAAAGTACGTGAAAGAAATATTGGTTGGCGGATCGATTACTTTATTGTTTCACAATCAGTCGCAGAACTGATTACTGAGGCAGAAATCCATACATCGATTATGGGAAGTGATCACTGTCCAATTTCTTTAGAAATGGATTTTTGAGTAGGTTGGCACTAAACATTTGGCTATCCTTATCGACGTAGAACTAGTAATTAACCAAAATGAAGTTAGAGGAACAAAGTGCCTGGCTAGCTCCATACAGAGGTTAAAGATTATTTACCCTAATAGGAGTTTAGGAAGGTAAGAACGGGTAAGTCTAAAGAATATATTAAAGGTATAAACATGGCAGATTTATCGCACTTTTCTGTTGAAGTGTCCCATATATAAAGTATGGGACACTTTACACCATCAGATAAGGTGTTGTTGTAGAGCGTGCATGACAAATTCATATGTAGTATTTACGATAAAGTGTTTAAGAACTTTTCGAAATCTATAAATTTTTTGGGAGGGAATAACATGGGAGTTTTTTCTGATTTTTTAGGAGGGATAGATAACTCATCCCAACGAGACAAAACAGAGGAAGTGTTTACTTGGATAAAAAATAAATATCCCAATTTAAACACTGAAATTAAATGGAATCAACCGATGTTTACAGATCACGGAACATTTATTATTGGCTTTAGTGTTTCTAAGAAACATTTAGCTGTCGCCCCTGAAAGTGTAACGATAACCCATGTAGAGGATGATATTGTAAAGGCTGGCTATGACTATACAAAGGAGCTGATAAGAATCCCTTGGAACGTACCAGTAGATTATACACTGCTTGATAAAATGATTGAATTTAATATTTGGGACAAGGTAAATTGTTCTACTTTTTGGAGGAAATAAAAAATAAAGTCACTATTACTGTAGACGAGAAGAATTACCTAAACAGTGTAAATGCCTCATTTCATACACTGCATCTGTATAATTGGTAAAAAGTACATAATAAAAGACCTCAAATAGGTGAGGTCAATTAAATGTAGGGTTTACGAAAGAATTTGAAGAATCTCTCTAACATCTTCTAATTAAGCTTCTTATTCTATCCTCTCTTATATCTTTTATATAAAAAAGATTTTATGCTCTTCAGTCTCTATAATTTAGCAGAAACAGTAGGGGCATGATGTGCTGTATTCGGTACTCGAAGCATAAACAGACCGCCAATGATAAATAGGATTACTAAACTTAGTACACCAATATTTGTATTTCCAGTAATTTGCGTTGTAATCCCCATTAAAAATGGCCCTGTAATCGCTGCAAATTTCCCGAAAATATTATAAAAACCAAAAAATTCATTTGAAGACTCTTTCGGTACTAATTTAGCGTAATAGGAGCGGCTTAAAGCCTGAATCCCGCCCTGTGATGTACCAACCAGGATAGCCAATATCCAAAAATCAAGCGCTGATGTAATAAAATAAGCATAGATACAAATAAATGTGTAGATGGCTATCCCGACCAATATCATAGTTTTTTCGTTGTATTTAGCTGCCAATCTGGCGTAAGCAATAGAGAAGGGGGCAGCTATGACTTGCGTGACAAACAAGACAATTAATAGGGTAGTTGAGCTAAAGCCTAAATCAGATCCATAAGCAGTGGACATCGTGATTATGGTATGCACACCGTCAATATAAAAAAAGTAAGCGATCAAGAAGATAAACAAATTGCGATAGGTCCGAATATTTTGAAAGGTTGCACTCAGACGTTTGAAGCTCATCCGGATTGGATTTGGTACACGCTCGATAAAATAGGTTTGTTGTACGTTCTTAAGCATCGGAATGGTAAATAACCCCCACCAAAGGGCTGTGATAATAAAAGAAGCCTGCATCGCTACAGTCACCGATAAAGGAATGATTTCCTGTTGCGCAAGTAGGGTAAGGGCAATCCCAATGATAAAGGGAATGGTACTTCCGATATATCCTAATGCGTATCCGTGCGCAGAGAGCTTGCTCATCTTTGTGTCATCTGTTACATCGACCAAAAAAGCATCGTAAAAAATATTGGCGCCAGCAAAGCCGATCGATGTGATGATATAGCAAACCAATAAAATGATCCATTGATTGAAAGGAACGATTGCCAGCATTAACGTAAATAGAGTACCAAGAGAGAAAAAGAAGATAAAGAAACGTTTTTTATACCCCTTAAAATCAGCAATCGTCCCCAGTAAGGGAGCGAGGATAGAGACCAATAGAGTCCCAATTGAATTGGCATATCCCCAATAAGCAGTTGAATTGGCACTCGATATTTCGGCGGCATCGGCTGCTGCTTTAAAATAAATGGGAAAGATGGCTGTAACAATCACGATTGAATAGGCTGAATTAGCCCAATCGTATAAAGCCCAACTTTTTTCTTGTTTTGTTAAACTCATTGTCTTCCTCCTTTGTTCATAAGACTGAATATATGCTTCTATGACTTTATCCGTCTGTATCTCCAAGTTAAATCCTATTATTTTGACTAATGTAGGACCAATATCTACAAGCTGCATATCAGATATAATCTGTCCGCTTTGATGTTCTTTACCGGATGCAAAAAAACAGTCTGTAATCCGGTTTTTGAGGAGAATATCTATGTGCTGTCAATGTATGTCTTGTTCACTCTTCACATCTTCCGCGCTTATATGTTTAATGTAAACGCCTTCAAATGATTCCATAAAATAAAATCCTTTTCTTGCTTTCAGCATGAAAGTACAGTTAGGATCAGCCCCCATTTCATCTGCTTAGGAACCAGTCAATATTTGTTCAATCCCGTTGTCATCGTTCTCCTTTATTTTGGTTAATAGCATCCGTACCCTTTCATAAGTTAATTTGTCTTTTTTATCTTTTAGGTAAATATATGCCGATCCGTCACTGGATTTACACTAAGCCTTCCAATTTAGCCAATTTCCTTTTTTCTTAATATGTTTAAGATTTTCTTGATTAAACTGAGTGTTTATTTGTATTGATTTATTCTCGTCTAATGGGCTGTGATCACCCAAAACAATCAGAGGTGTTTCTTTTGATAGATGATCTGTACCAATATCAATCAGGAGATTACCTGCCTGGCTGCATAAATGTATAGTTTATAGTTCCGTGTTTTTTGGGGTAATTACCTGTGATGATGGATGTACAAGGATAGGTCAATGATGGGTATGTAGTTTGAACATGGGGTGCATAAGAGCCTGACTTGAGTATTTCCCTAAAAAGTGAAAGGGTTTATATTTTCGGTAAATCCAATGCAGATAAGCAATCAAAGGATCTCACAATCATCCGTTTTGTTAAGGCGTTCATAGATACCTCCATTTCTCGTTTAACTTTATTGTACTATTGTGGAGTAAATTGTATAGATTATTTTTTAAAATTTACTTAAAATTAAGATATATTTAAATATAAAGAGGCATTATGCCCTAAATACTTGAGGGAAATAAAATGTTATATACTGAATATCTAAATAGTATGTAATAATTGTTTTATTTTCCATATAATTGGTGATACTATTAAGTTATCCTAATCATAATAATTTGATTTTTTGTTAATTTGGTTATAGAAGGAGTGGGCCGATGGATACCATGGAAATAGTATATGTCATATCTGACTCTGTTGGTGAAACAGCAGAATTTGTAGTAAAAGCGGTTGCTACGCAGTTTAATGTTGGACAAGTAGAAATCAGAAGAAATTCATATGTGAAGAGTGAAGAAGATATCGATGAAATTATAAATTTAGCAAAACAGCATTCTTCAATTATTGCGTACACACTTGTTATTCCTGCATTAAAAGAGCATTTGGATTCGCAGGCAAAAGAGGTGAATGTGGTAGCCATTGATCTGTTATCTCCATTAATAAATGCTTTTGAAGAAAAATTCCGTAAATCTGCTACCCATCGATCGGGCCTAACAAGACAATTGGATGAGGATTATTTTCGTAAAGTGGATGCAGTTGAATTTGCAGTCAAGTACGACGATGGCAAAGATCCAAGGGGTCTTTTAAATGCTGATATTGTGTTAATTGGGGTTTCAAGAACCTCAAAAACTCCATTATCCATGTATTTAGCGCATAAAGGATATAAGGTGGCCAATGTGCCGTTAGTTCCAGAAGTTTCACCGCCTGATGAGTTATTTAAAATTAAAAGAAGTAAATGTATTGGTTTGATTATTACTCCTGATCAATTAAATGCTATCCGTAAAGAACGGCTAAAATCATTAGGATTAACCTCTCAATCTAGCTATGCCAGTTATGAGCGGATATTAGAGGAGTTGGATTATGCAGAAAAAATTATGAAAAGAGTCGGCTGCCCTATCATTAATGTTTCCAATAAAGCTATTGAAGAAACAGCGAGTATTATTCTGGATATTTTAAAAGGTGAGAGGAGCTATGCATGATGACTAATTACGTTTATCTCTTTAACGAAGGAAATAGTGATATGAAAGAATTACTGGGTGGAAAGGGGGCAAATTTAGCTGAAATGACGAAAATTGGTCTTCCTGTACCATTCGGATTCACCATCAGTACAGAAGCCTGTAACGCGTATTATGAAAATGAAAAACAAATTACTGAAGAAATGGAACAGCAAATTCTCGAAGCGCTGTATAGCCTAGAACAGAATACGGGTAAAAAACTTGGCGACCCAAGCAATCCACTCTTAGTTTCTGTCAGATCAGGATCCGTCTTTTCAATGCCCGGTATGATGGATACGGTATTAAATCTCGGGATGAATGATAAAACGGTTGTCGGTATGGCAGAGTTAACAGGAAATCCACGTTTTGCTTATGACTCTTATCGCCGTTTCATCCAAATGTTCAGTGATGTTGTTCTAGGAGTGGATGGATTTTATTTTGAGCAATTGCTTGAGGATGTACGTGAACAAAAAGGGTATCAAAATGACCCGGAATTAACTGCTGAGGACTGGATGGCTGTTATTGAAGGATATAAAAATATTGTTAAAAGGCATACGAAACAACGTTTCCCTGAAGACCCACGCCAACAAATGTTTTTAGCTGTAAAGGCAGTCTTTGATTCCTGGAATAATCAGCGTGCAAAAGTATACCGACGTCTAAATAAGATACCTGGACATTTAGGAACAGCAGTGAATATTCAAAGCATGGTTTTTGGGAATATGGGGGAAGACTCCGGTACAGGAGTAGCATTTACCAGGAATCCATCAACTGGAGAGCATGTATTATATGGAGAATATTTAATTAATGCTCAGGGAGAAGATGTTGTTGCAGGAATCAGGACACCACAGCCTATACATACTTTAGCGAGTGACATGCCCGATGTTTACAAACAATTCGTGAATACATGCAAGCAACTCGAAAAACACTATTTGGATATGCAGGATATAGAGTTCACGGTTGAACGCGGCCAATTATATATTCTTCAAACACGATCAGGTAAACGTACAGCACAGGCAGCTATCAGAATTGCGGTCGAGATGGTGCAGGAACAAATTATTGATAAGAACACAGCTCTGATGAGAGTGGATCCGGAGCAATTAGATCAATTGCTTCATTCCCGAATCGATGACACATTTGAACGGAATCAAATAGCTAAAGGTCTTCCAGCATCACCGGGAGCTGCTACAGGCATTGTTGTATTCGATGCCAATGAAGCTGAAAGTTTAGCGAATGAAGGACAAAAAGTTATTTTAGTCCGACCTGAAACGACACCTGACGATATTCATGGAATTATTGCTTCCCAGGGGATTGTCACAAGCCGCGGGGGAATGACCAGTCATGCTGCAGTGGTTGCCAGGGGGATGGGGAAACCATGTATATGCGGCTGTGAACCTGTAAAGATTGATCTGAGAGAAAAACAATTCAGTGTGAGCGATACAGTCATAAAACATCATGATACGATTACAATCGATGGTTCTACAGGGGAAATTATGCTTGGAGAGATTCCAATGATTGATCCGGAATTATCGGATGAATTTCGTACGTTATTATCATGGGCGGACGAAGCACGAAAACTTGGAGTACGTGCAAATGCCGATAATCCGGAGGATGCTAAAAAAGCTCTTGAATTTGGAGCTGGCGGTATTGGATTATGCCGAACGGAGCATATGTTCATGGATGCTAAACGGGTTCCGTTTGTTCAACAAATGATTCTTGCTGATACGATAAGTGAAAGAAATGAAGCGTTAAAGCACTTATTGCCAATGCAGCAAGGGGATTTTGAAGGGATTTTTGAGGCTATGCAAGGAAATCCGGTAACAATCCGTTTATTAGATCCTCCTTTGCATGAATTTTTGCCGGATAAAGAAGAATTACTTATACAGGTGACAAAGCTTCAGATCACAGATCCAGATTCTGAGGAATTAGTTAAAAAAGAACAATTATTAAAAAAGGTTCGTCAATTGGATGAGTTCAACCCGATGCTCGGACACAGAGGCTGCCGATTAGGGATGATTCATCCGGAAATATACGGAATGCAAGTAAAAGCCATTTTTTATGCGATTGCCAACTTAATGGACCGCAGTATACCGGTTCAACCTGAAATCATGATTCCGCTGGTTGGCCATGTAAATGAATTAAAACAAATGCGCAAGTTAGTGATTGACACAGCGGTTCAGGTGGAGGAAGAAACGAATAAAACATTCAAATACACAGTTGGCACCATGATTGAAATTCCAAGAGCAGCACTCACTGCCGATCAAATTGCCGAAGAGGCAGATTTCTTCTCATTTGGTACTAACGACTTAACTCAAACAACATTTGGATACAGCCGGGATGATGCGGAAGGGAAGTTTTTACAAACTTATATAGAAGATAAAGTCCTGCCAGAAAATCCTTTTGCCGTCCTTGATCAGGAAGGTGTGGGAAAGCTGGTTGAAATGGGCGTGAAATTGGGCAGACAAACAAAACCAGACTTGAAAACAGGCATATGCGGGGAGCATGGCGGTGAGAAAATTTCTATAGATTTCTGTTATAAAATGGGTTTGGATTATGTAAGTTGTTCTCCTTACCGCGTTCCATTGGCACGGCTGGCAGCAGCGCAGGCAACCTTGCGATACGATGAGGTAAAAGAAGCTGTTACAAATTAAATAGATTACAATCAAGGAAGCGGTTGAGTGCCGCTTCCTTATTATATGGAATAAAAAAATAGACAAATGGGTATAAAATAGTTGAAAGTCAAAAAAGGTCAGAGTATAATGGTATTAAGGTCAAAGATAGTCAAAGTCAGATTGACCAATTTTAAATTTAATTTTGAAAACTTAATTCGAGTAATTAAAAGGAGGAGACATTTATGGTTTGCGAAAAATGCCAACAAAACCAAGCAACTGTACAGATGCAAATACGGGTGAATGGACATCAGGAAAATCATCATTTGTGCTCTTCATGCTATAAAGAGGAACGCAATAAATTAGGGGCTCAAATGAGCGGAATGAATTTCAATTCATTTAGTCCTTTTTCACTTGATTCATTTTTTAAACAAAACAATGGAGATTCATTTATGTCAGGAATGCCAGGTTCAATGGATCCGACTAATCAAAAACATGTTAAAACACAGACGCAGCAGTCTCATGGCGGAGGATTACTTGATCAATATGGCCGCAACTTAACTCATAATGCAAGAGCTGGATTAATTGATCCAGTTATCGGACGTGAGGAAGAAGTGAAACGTGTCATTGAAATTTTGAATAGGCGTACTAAAAATAACCCAGTCCTGATCGGTGAGCCTGGTGTAGGTAAAACAGCGATTGCGGAAGGACTTGCACTTAAAATCGGAGAGGGAAATGTACCGCTTAAACTGAAAGATAAAGAAGTGTATCTTCTTGATGTGGCTTCTCTGGTATCTAATACAGGTATCCGCGGTCAATTTGAAGAACGGATGAAGCAACTTATTGCTGAATTACAAGCAAGAAAAAATGTCATCTTATTTATTGATGAGATTCATCAGCTTGTTGGTGCCGGTTCTGCCGAAGGCTCTATGGACGCAGGGAATATACTGAAACCGGCGCTTGCCCGTGGAGAATTACAATTGGTCGGTGCAACAACATTAAACGAATATCGTCAAATCGAAAAAGATGGAGCGCTGGAAAGGCGTTTCCAACCTGTAATGGTTAATGAGCCAACCACTGATGAAGCCTTGCTCATATTAAAAGGATTGAAGGAGAGATACGAATCCTACCATTCCGTTGAATATAGTGATGAAGTGTTGGAAGCAGCGGTCGAACTGTCACACCGATATATTCAGGATCGTTTCTTGCCGGATAAAGCGATTGATCTAATGGATGAAGCTGGTTCAAAATTGAACCTGACTATTGAAAATCACGGTGAAGAAGCAATAAAAGAAAGATTGGCACAAATTTATAAAGAAAAAGAACAGGCCTTAAAAGCAGAAGCATATGAACAGGCAGCGAAACTTCGTGATGAAGAAGAAAAACTGGAAAATATGCTTAAAACAGGTACTGGTGAGAAACCAAAAGTTACCGTTCAGGATATTCAGCACATCATTGAACAAAAAACAGGTATCCCAGTTGGTAAACTGCAAGAAGATGAGACCGTTCGAATGAATAAGCTTCAAGAGGAACTTACCAACAAAGTAATCGGCCAGGAAGAAGCCGTTAAAAAAGTAGCTAAAGCCGTTCGTCGGAGCCGTGCAGGATTAAAAGCCAAGAATCGTCCAATTGGTTCATTCTTATTTGTCGGTCCGACTGGAGTTGGGAAGACTGAGCTATCAAAAGCATTGGCAGAAGAATTGTTTGGCACAAAAGATTCGATGATTCGTTTAGATATGAGTGAATATATGGAAAAACACAGTGTTTCAAAATTAATCGGTTCACCTCCTGGATATGTTGGACATGAAGAAGCTGGCCAATTAACTGAGAAGGTCCGCCGTAAACCATATTCCATTATCCTATTGGATGAAATTGAAAAAGCGCATCCAGATGTCATGCATATGTTCTTGCAAATCCTTGAAGACGGACGTTTGACAGACAGTCAGGGACGCACAGTCAATTTTAAAGACACTGTTATTATCATGACAAGTAACGCAGGAGTCAGTGAGAAAGTTAAGAAAGTTGGGTTCGGTGCAGGAGGAGTAGAGGAGGAAGTTTCAATCCTTCAATCTCTAGGCAGCTATTTTAAACCCGAGTTCTTAAACCGTTTCGATAGCATCATTGAATTTAAATCTTTAACAAAAGAGAACTTAATTGAAATTGTGGATATTATGCTTGCTGAGTTATATGAAATGCTTGACCATGAAGGATTAAACCTGACAGTAACAGATGAAGTAAAAGAGAAGCTGGCTGATCTTGGATATAATCCTGCCTTTGGAGCACGTCCTTTAAGAAGGGTCATTCAGGAACAACTTGAGGATGGAATTGCAGACTGTGTCTTTGATCACCCCGATAAAAAGACATTTAAAGCAGAAGTAATTGAAAACCAGATTAAAGTAACAGCAAGTTAATAAGAAGCAAGAAGCCTCCTACCAGTGCGCTAGGAGGCTTTTTGTACGTAATTCTGAATCTATCATTCATACGTTTCATATAGTAGTACTTTATAATTCTATATTCGTGTGATTTGATTCTTGCTTCTTACGATTTTGTTTCTTTTGCAGTAATTGTTTTACACTTCTTTTTTTTGTTTTTGGTGTCAATATATAAAGAAAATCTCCTTCTTCGATAATAGTATCTCCGGTAGGTGTAACCAATTTATCATCTCTTATGATAGCGTTAACCAATGTATTGTCAGGGAATGGAATTTCATTTAATGGTTTCCCTATCAGGAAGGCATCTGGTTTCATTTGGTATTCCACCATCTCGGCATTGGCTTTACCAAGTGAGACAATTTCGAGTGAATGCATAGGTGTTTCACTTGCCGGTCCTGCTAATCCAAGCTTATCAGCCACAAAAGGAATAGAAGATCCTTGTATTAAACAGCTTGTTAATACAATAAAAAATACAACATTAAAAATTAAATGACTATCCTCGATGTTGGCAAGAAGGGGAAATGTAGCAAGGACAATCGGCACTGAACCTTTCAAGCCAGCCCAGGAAAGAAATAGGAGCTCTTTAAAGCTAAAGTTCATTTTAATTGTCGATACAAACACAGCGGCCGGTCGTGCGATCAGGATTAAAATGACAGAAAGCAATAACCCTTTCAGAACGATTTCCACTGAAAACAGATCAGCAGGATTAACAAGCAATCCTAATATAATGAACATTAAAATCTGCATCATCCAAGCGAATCCTTCTGCAAAATACTGGGTCGCCTTTTCATAGGCAACTTCAGAGTTACCAATGACAATCGCCATCACGTATACAGCCAGTAATCCACTCCCATGTATATTTGCCGTTATCCCATAGGTCAATAATGCGAAAGTTACGGCAAAAACGGGATAAAGACCCGTTGATTCTAAATTAATACGATTAAGGACCGCAACTGCTATTTTCCCTAATACCCATCCAAGTAGTAAACCTAGTCCAATTTCAAGAAAAAATGAACCAATCAATTTACCTATACTCATTTCAGATGAGGTAATCATTTCAATACAGGATACGGTTAAAAAAATGGCCATTGGGTCATTGGTACCCGATTCAGCCTCCAATGTATTAGCTGTACGGTCACGGATGTTTTTTCCTTTCAGTACAGCAAAGATAGCTGCTGCATCCGTTGAACTAACGATTGCCCCGAATAACATGGCAATCAGCCAATCGACATTTAGAATATAATGAGCCGCTACCGTAATAATTACGGATGTTATTAAAACACCTACAGTTGCAAGTGAGAGGGAAGGGAGGATAACGGGACGCAGTGACGTCCATTTTGTTTGTATACCTCCTTCGAATAAAATAATTATCAGAGCAAATACTCCGATTGTTTGGGCTAAACCAGCATTCGTAAAATGGATAACACCGAAAGTTTCATTTCCCATTAACATTCCAACCATTATGAAAAAGATAAGCGAAGGAACTCCTATTTTTGCGGAAAATTTAGTAGATAGGATTCCGATGATCAATACAATGGATGCTAGTAATATAAATAAGTCTGTAGTTAGAATTTCCGATGGCATGATTACTCGACTCACTTTCTGTAAACTATATCAGCTTATATTTTGAGACTTCATATATCTATCTCCAAATTCGTATGATCTTCAAACATATTTTTCAAGGATAGTAGATTAAAAAGAATGGAAATAAAAAAACAGGTGCTAATTCCATAGCACCTGTTAACTGAATTTTATCGTTTGATAACGACTTTTTCATTATCAACATCAAATTGTTGAACGTCCATTTTGCTGGCAATTTGGAAATCGCCGATAATAGTATGCTTTAAAGCGAAAGATGATAAAGCAAAATTTATTACTTCTTGGGGACTGTATTGGTTGTTAATGCCATATAATACACCGGCTACAAATGAATCGCCTGTACCAATTCGTTCAAGAACATTTACTTTAACCGGTCCGGAAGTGTAATGCTCATTTTCTGTTATGACAGCACAGCGTAATTCTTGTACATTATTACCTAGCATGGTTCTTTCAGTTGTATAGATTTGATCAAAATTATACTCTTTTTGAAACTCTTTAAGTAAAGCTATTTTTTCTTCGAATGTATGAACTTCTTTACTTTCTTGTCTGATGGTTAATACATCCAAATAACTACCGATGATTACATCGATATAAGGGAGGATTTCGATATAAGCTTTTCTGGCTTCTTCTAAAGTCCATAATTTTGCACGGTAGTTAAAATCAAAGCTAATTTTTATCCCTTTATCTTTAGCAAGCTTAACGAGCTCCATTGTCGTTTCACGTGCCTGTTCACTGGCGCCTAAACTAATTCCGCTGACATGGAGCCATTTAGCTTCGCTAAGCATGGCTTCGAGATTATAATCGCTTGGCTTTGCTTCAACAAAAGCTGAATTTTGACGGTCATAAGTGACTTCAGTCGGTCTGATTGAATGACCTTGTTCAACGAAATATAAGCCCATTTTTTTACCCTTATGAACAATATGATTCGTTTTGACCCCGAATTTTCTTAACTGCATGACAGCGGCAAGCCCGATATTATTATCAGGAAGGCATGTAACATAGGAAGTTTTTTCGCCCCAATTACTGAGTGCAACAGCAATATTTGCTTCAGAACCACCGTACATCATATCCAATTGGCTAGCTTGGATCAACATTTGATGGTTTGTAGGTGTTAAACGCAGCAGCATTTCACCAAATAACATAATTGATTTCAATACGTACACCTTCTTTTTTTGCAGGAATATAGGAAAGAAAGCGACCCTGGTATAGGCCTGGATCGCTACTTTCAGATCTAAGATTAACCTTTTTTAATTTGTGTTAATTCTTTGTTAATCGCATACATCATTTTTTCAGTGAAGATATCATCAGCCATGGATGCCATCATATCAAGGGCCATACCTTCTGCCATACCGAACATTGGATTCTCTTCATTAAAACCTTTTAAGTATTTATCCATCACTTTTCTGGTTTCAGGATTTTTAAATAGTTCACCGAGTTTATCGCGGGTAGAATAAACGTCATCTGTAATGACCAGTTCTTCGATTTCCATATCCTCATCAATCTCAGGCATGTCAAACCAGTTCGCAACTACTCCGCCAGCATCACTCTCAGGAACTAGGTAGCTTGGATTTGGCTCATCCACTTTATTGAAGTGTGCAGTATCTTCAAAAGTTTGTCCTTCTGATGTTCCGATTGCTTTTACTGTATTCATGCCGTCCTCCAAGTTAACCCCACTAAAGATGAAGGCAGCACGGTTACGTTCTGCTGTATAGGTAGTTCCGTTTACTTCTAATGTTACGTCATCACAGTTAGAATACACTTTGATCGTAATTTGATCATCAGCACGGTCAACGAATCGTTTGCTTGTAATATGAACAAATTTTTCATCTGACCAATTAGCTTTATACATATAGAATGCATCTTTTTTAATTTTACGATCATAAGTCATTAGACCTTTATTATTTCTGCCTTTTACGCCACCCTCATCACGAATGTTGGCACCGAAGTCAAACATATTCCAAACATATGTTGACCAAAGGAAAGGACGGTCAGCAAAGATATTCCATACGGTTTCGTGGTAAAGAGTATGATATTCTTCTGTGTAATCTTTTACTTTTGGATCATTAGAGTGATATTGGATAATACCTTCAGCACCATATTCAGAAATTCCAAGGCTAACTTGTGGATTGGTAGCATGGTATCCATCAATCCAGTCAGCAAAATCTTCTGCTTTACCTTGGTACCATCCATAGTATTTGTTGTAACCAACAGTATCAGTGATATAGTTATATTCATCCGTGTCAGGAACAAACATAACATTGGCTTGGGTAGTTAAGCGTGTTGGATCTTCTTTTTTCGTTAATTCATTAAGTTCTTTAACAAGTCTTCTTACTTCTGGTCTTTCTCCGCCAATTTGAATCTCGTTTTGAACGCCCCAGAAAATAATGGAAGGGTGGTTGTAGTTTTGTCTAATTAGCTCAACCATTTGCTGTTTAGCATTAATACCTTCATGCTCAGTTTTGGACATGACAGAGATAAACGGAATTTCAGCCCATACCACCATACCTTCACGGTCACATAAATCATAGAAGTATTGATCATGTTGATAGTGCGCCAGACGAATGGAAGTAGCACCGACTTCTTTGATGAATTCCATATCTTCTTTGTGCTCTTTTTTAGTAATTGCCCAACCCATATCTTTACGGTCCTGGTGACGGGAAACACCATTCAGACGCAGGTGCTCACCATTGAGGAAGAAGCCTTTTTCAGGATCCACTTTAAAGTAGCGTACACCAAATGGGATGGAAAGTTCATCAATTGTATCGTTGAAGCTTGTTAAAGTTACATTTGCTTCATACATATAGGCATTTTTAAGACCGTTCCAGAGGGTTGGGTTTTCAATGGTAATTGGTAATTCAACGACAGTTGTTTGTCCAGCCGGAAGAACGACTTCTTGAGCCCCATAAGCAGCCGTTTTACCTTCAGCATCAAGAATGTCAGCCCATAAACGAACTTTTTTCTCTTCTTCAAGATCATTTGTTAGTTTTGTTTTGAGAGTAATAGATGCTTGTTCTTTATTCACTTCATTTTGAATAATGTAAACCCCTTGGGAGCCATAATCCATTAAATCAAAGTGAACATGGTTAGCGATAACAAGATTAACATCACGATAAATACCGCCAAAGAAAGTGAAATCAGCCATTTGCGGATATACATCTTCAACAACTGTGTTATCTACTTTTACAGCAAGTGTATTTTTACCGCCAAATATTACTAGATCTGTGATATCGAAGCGGAAAATGGAATATCCACCGCGGTGTTGACCTAAATGTTGTCCATTTACATAAACATCCGTTACACTATTGCTTCCGTTAAATTCAATATATACTTTATTGCCGGCATTCACAGTATCTACAGTGAATTCTTTTCTGTACCAGCATGCACCTTTATAAAAGTCAAATCCGTTTGCTCCATCAATGGCATTCCACGTATGAGGGACATTTACGGTTTCCCATTTCGCATCATCATAAACTTGGTTCATAGCATCTTGTACGTTTTCTTTAATGAATTTCCATGCATCATTAAGATTAAATACTTTTCTCATGTTTCGAACTCCCTGCTTATAAAGTATTTCAATAAACAATAAGTTTTTATTATTTGCTTGTTAACCATATTGTTTACTGAATTAGTTTTATTATAGGGGGTATACAAGAAAAAATATCGTATAATTTTTGGTTGTTTAGTATTATTTTTAGTTTTTGAGTGCGTTTTCATTATATAATGAAAATAAACGAAGAAATTTAAAGGATGATTAGAATGAATCAGGAACAAATTAAAGTTTACGCGCAGCTATGTAATCTGGTCAGTTCAATTGTTAAATTGGATGTTAAACTGCTTGACCTGGATGGGAAGAAAATTATCCTAATGGCTAAACACCAGATACCAAGTGGATTGGCGAATAACGAAGAGGAAAATAAATCAATCACGGAATTGTTAAAGGCAAGTAAAAAAAATGAATATATACATTATATTAATTCAGCTAAATTGGAATGTATTTTTGCTGGAATCTGGAAAGATGATCAATATGCAGGCACAGTGATGGTTGGCCCTTTTTTGTCTGATTTACCTTCAGATTTATTTATCAGCCAAATTATCTCCTCTCAAAGTTTATCCATTAGTGACAGAAAGCAATATCAGGATTTTTATGAGACTTTGTCAATCCTAAGTATTGAAGAAATAAGAAGTATAGGAGAGTTACTGGTGAATTTGTGTCCTCACGATTATATTTCATCTTCTCAGCTGGTTACAGCAAGTATTAATAATCAAACTAATTTAGTAAAACCTATTCAGCAGGAGGAAGAGGATCGTAAAAAAATCATTGAATATCGTTACAAGATAGAAAAAAGAATCTTAGAGGCTATTGCAAGAGGGGATAAGGAAGGAGCATTAAAACAATTAACAGGTTTAACAGATGTACATCTGAAAAATAGGGTGCCAGAAAATCCAATTCGATCGACAAAAAACTTAACATTAGTTGAAAATACATTATTTAGACTTGCTGCTGAAAAAGGAGGAGTCCATCCCGTTTACCTACATGACATATCAGAAAAATATGCCATTCTGATTGAACGAGCTGACAATTTACCCTATTTAAACAAACTTATATTTTCTATGATTGATGAATACTGTGAACTCGTAAATGAGTTTTCCACTCGAAAATATAGTTCCATAGTGAAAAATGCCGTTCACTATATTAATTTCAACCTAGAAAATCCTCTAACACTTAATGAAATAGCGGAATCTGTCCATGTGAATGCTTCACATTTGTCAAAAAAATTCAAAATAGAAACAGGCCAAAGTATAACAGATTTCATAAATATGAAAAGAATAGAAGCTGCTAAATTATACTTATCTACAGGAAATATGTCAGTTACAGATATAGCATACTTGGTGGGCTACAGTGATGTAAATTATTTCAGCCGGATTTTTAAAAGAATTACATCTATGACTCCTTCTCAATATATAAAAGGTTCAGAATTAACGAGTGATGACTAAATGATATGATTGATCTTGCTATATATTACTCCTAACTAATAACAAGGTAAGATATCTACCTTATACGAAAGTGTAGGACTTCTAAGGCATCTATTGTAGTATTCAAAACAAGTGCAGCCATCTTTTTTAAATGCTGCACTTCGACTGTTTTGCCTATAGTTTTTGATGCAATAAATACATATTGCCTTGGTCCCAGTATCTTTTTGTTTGAACTGTAGTATAAAATTCTTCATTGTAAATGGGTCTATTGCATAGACAACATCTGCGTTCATGTTTATGAGAACAACAGGAATTTTTTTTGCTGTGAGAGTGGCAAGAACAGGACCATTTTTCACCGTGAGAGTGGCAACAGGACCATTTTTCGCTGTGGGAGTGGCAAGAACAGGACCATTTTTCACTGTGGGAGTGGCAAGAACAGGACCATTTTTCGCTGTGAGAGTGGCAAGAACAGGACCATTTTTTGCTATGAGAGTGGCAAGAACAGGATCGTTTTTTGCAGTGGGAATGACAACAGTTTTTGTTGTGTGACCAACTTGTTTTACATGAACATGTACTATCACCTTTATGATCCGCGGACTGCTCAGATACTGGCTCTTGAGATGAAAACTCATCCAACTGACGTACCTCTACTTCTCCTAACGCTTTCCTAATTAGATCTTCATGAAAATATTGCATAAAATAGCCTCCTATAACTTGATAAACGTCTTACATTAACAGATTACGTTGAATTATTATTTTTGACTTGGACAATAGTTTACTTATAGAAAAATGGATTAATGACGTTAGTCCCCTTTTAATATCTGTAACATAGAAATGTAATAGGAAAAAATTTGAGGGTTTGAGTATTTGATGAACGGAAAAGAGTTGTCGGTAGTCGAACCTTTTATTCATCCACATTACCTTATGGATTAAAGATCATATATATGGACTGATTAACCGATAAATAGGAAATTAAAAAGAGGGGATAAATGGTATTTTTAAATCATTAATTGACTGTTTGGCATTATCGCTGAACAGTTTTTTTATAGTAGAATTTGTCGAAATATTTTTTATGTTATTGAAAGGTATTTGAAACAATTGTAACGAATTAGTAATAGTCTTTGATAAAAAATTAAGGAGACATAAAGGGGAGAAAAGATGAGAAAAATATTGTCCGTCATGGCTGTTACTGCCATGCTGGTTTCAACAGGCACGAGCGGTGTATTTGCCGCAGCAAACAAAATAAGTTCAATGAATCAGAAAGAAGAGGGAATCCGAAGTACAGAACAAATTGATAAAACAGCTACGAAAAAATACGACGATTATCTTCAGGCAGATACTTTGGTTATCAAGCACAGTGGGTCTTTATCTAAAAATATACTGAACAAATATAAGGGTAAAGTGGTAAAGACAGGAGGAAGCCTAGGGTATTCAGTTGTAAAGTTTAAAACGGCTGCAGCAGCTAAAGAAGCCTATGCAGAATTAAGTAAATCCAAGAATGTTTCCTCTATTGCACCAAGTGTGAAGTATAAAACGTCCTCTGTTAAAACAGATCCGAAGGTAAGTCAACAATATTATAATAATCTGCTAAACTTACCGGCAGCACAGAAAAAAGCAGGAAAAAATAAAGTACTAGTAGCCGTGATTGATACGGGGATTGATAAAAATCACCCAGAGTTAAAAAACAAAATTATATCAAGCTATAATGTCCATAATCCTATTAATGCATCATTGCCAGAGGATCATGGTACCCATGTTGCCGGAATCATTGCAGCTGAGAAGAATAATGGAATTGGCGGATATGGAATTAATCCGAATGCTTCCATTTTATCTATTGATGTTTTTAATAGAGAAATGGATTTCTACGATTATAACATCGCAGAAGGTATTTATTATGCAATTAAAAAGAAAGCAAAGGTAATCAACCTAAGCTTAGTAAGCCCAATGAGTTCACCAGTTATGGAAACTGCTATTAAAAAGGCGAAAGAAGCTGGGATTGTCATTATAGCTGCGGCTGGTAATGAAGGATCCGAAATGAAAGGGTACCCGGCTGCATACGAGGGTGTAATCAGTGTAGGGGCAGTCAATAAAAGTAAAACACTGACATCCTGGTCCTCCTATGGTGTGTCGACAGATATAGTGGCACCTGGAGATAATATCTATGCACCCATCTACGATTATGAGAAAAAATCAACCTTTGCTTCCTATAGTGGTACATCGATGGCAGCTCCGATGGTGACTGGAACGGTTTCCTTGCTGTTATCTAAATATCCTAAACTAAAGCCAGAACAGATAGAATACATTTTAAAGAAAACGGCTACCGATTTAAGTACGAAGGGGTTTGATAAGAAACATGGATATGGACTGATTAATCCATCTTCTGCATTAAGCTTTAATATCAAAAACATTCCATCTTTAACAGCTTCCGCTTGGAATAAGGACGCGATTCTGAAAAATGCTAAAACAGTTGGAAGTAACTATACAGTGAAGAAAACATTTACGAAACCACTGGAGCAGCACTGGATTAAACATACTGTAAAAAAAGGTGAAACGTATCAGATTAATTTAAAAGAATCCAAAGTTTTTGATTCGCAATTACTTATTAATATGTATGGAAAAGATAAATCGAACACGAAAAAAATCGATGATGTCAGTGAAGGTAAAACAGAGGGGCATTATTTCAAAGCTCCATATGATGGGACTTTGACAGTTGGTGTAAAAGATATTAGTGGAAATTACGATGTGGCTGGAAGTAAATTGTCAGAGTATGAATTGTTATTTAAAAAAGTAACTGTTCCAACTGATGAATCTAGTGAGGAAAACCCAATTATTATACCTAAGCTGTCCTATTCAACCCAGAATAAAAATATGCGTCTTGTTGGCGAAAATGGGGACGATGATTATTATCAAATCACAACGGGTGATCAAGAGGAAAATATTAAGCTTTCAGTAAGCGGTACACCTGGAGCGGACGTCAGTATGTTTGTCTATGCCCTGAGAGATATTCGTGAAGAAGATGAAGATGAAGAAGAAAACATGGGTAAAGGGAAAGATGTATTTGAAGAGAAAAAAGAGGAAATAAGTGAAGATACCGAGGGAGATATCGAGGAAGATAACCCTGAGGATGAAGGGCCGGTATTTGAAAATGTTCTTGAACAAGAAATTAACAGCGGCAGTATCGGAGAAAGTGAGCAAGATGTATTTACTGCTGAACCTCAGACAACCTATACCATTAAAATTTCTAATAAATATGAAGGTTATTCCGAAAGTTTCTTTGACTTCTTTATTCTTTCGGAAGGATTTGAATCAACAGCGACCAAGATAACTGGGGCAATCGGCCAAAATGCTGATCCATATATCTTTAGTGCCAGCCAAGTTATAATGCCTGAAGACGAAGATGGGATTGAGTCACTTTATGGCGGTGATGAAGAAGAATACTATGATGAAGAAGAATCCTGGGAAGAGGAAGGCGATGACTCCGCAATTGAGATGCTGAATGAATTAGCCATCCCATATAAATTAACCAGTGAAAGATCAGGCTATTTACAGTCACGCTATGACGAAGATTGGTATAAAGTAAATGTGGCATCAGCAGGAATTCACTCCTTTGATTTAGGTACAGCCAAGCACGCTTTCTCCATCTATCAGGCTGTTGAGTATGAAGGTGAAAATGGTGACGAAATCCGTTTCCTTGAGACAGTTGCTGATAATTATGATCCGTATACCGGTAAAAAGCTTAATACGTTTTATGCTTCGCTTGAAGGCGGAATAACCTATTATATTAAGGTAGAGATGGACTGGATGTCAGATTCCTACTCTACTGATCCTTACTTCTTTAAATCACGCTTGGTAGGTAAGTCATCTGATAAATATGAGAATAATGATTCTATGGTAAATGTAAAAACCTTGCCTTCTTCTACCATTAAAGGGGATTATGCAAAATATGGAGATGTAGATACTTTTAGATATACTGCTAAAGCATCAGGCAACTATTCATTAACGGTCGATAATAATAAACCAAGCACATCCGGGCTTCCTGCAATGGTAAAAGGCGATGTTTATTCGTATATTGCCGTAATGGAAGATAAGAATAATAACAAGAATGTGGATGATGCGGATTTAGATACAATTAAATATATAGATTCCTATTATGACCCTGCGGGTGTATATGGGTCACATTACTTCCAAAAGGGAAAATCATATTTTATCGGGATTTTTGGTGAAGGGGAGTACTTACCATTCTCATTAACTCAATATACATTTAAGCTTAATCAAGTGAACCATAAAGATGAAGATGCAGGTACTGTTATAAAGAAAAATACCCCGTCAAAACCAATCAGCTTTAAGAAAACAAGTGGAAAATGGGAGAAAACAGGCCGATTTAATGCATTCAATACAAAAAATAATGATGAAGATTGGTACAAGCTCCAGCTGGATAAGATCTTTAGCGGACAAATTACGTTAAGTGGAGGCAGGGAGCTTGATGGAGCATTTGAAATTTATCAAAACGGTAAACTAATGGCGAGCTCTGACAGATATGCTGCAAATGATACCGAAGTATTAAATATCAGCCTTAAAAAGGGTACCTATTATATAAAATTAAAAGATGCCAAAGGTTCAGCTTCTTTGTCATCGTATACAATTAGGGTACAGGAAATGAAATAGAGTTTTGTGAGAATGTCTGGTAAGTCATTTAATGACTTGCCAGGCTTTTTTGAATAATGGGATTAGAGGAATCAGGATTTTTGGGTAGCCCACCTCTTATCAACTAGCAGAATGCCTGTCAGGAATAAAAAGCAAAACAGGTGAAGAAAAACTTATTGGTTTTCTCCGCCTGCTTTAAAGTTTGAGGTCTAATGGTCATTGCACTCTATTAATCTCTCCCATGTGAGTTTTGGACATGTAAATCCCTTTCGTTTTCTATTATTTTTAAAAGGATATCCCAAAGCTGTTGTTGGATTACGGGATCAGACGTGATGGGTTTGATTTTATCCCATATGTGGTGAATTTCATTTTGTCTCATGTTTTTCTCCCCATTTTTGCTTTATCATCTTTTTGGAAAGCGTTTTGATGATTCGATTTGGATGTGAATTGGATAATTCTTTTAATAATTTTGATGCGATTTGTCCGTCTGTTGTATCCTTTGTATTATGAATAATCAATATATTTGCCAATGAAGAAATAGCAGATAGATCAGAACTGTTTATTTTCACAAGTTGATGAGCCATTTTTAGGTCATTGGGTGAATTTTTTAATTTCGACAAGGTGGAAATAGAATAAGCGAGCTCATTATTTAAGTTATTCACCATTTCACGGATTTCACCCTGATTATCTAAACGTGGTAAAGTCATATGCAATATCCTTTCTAAAAGGGTAATCTTTGCTTTTAGATTTTACTATATTGCTTGTTGAAGAGTAAATGAATGAGCTCTTTTATATATACATTCGAGATGCTTTTTAAAATATATAAAAATTTGAAAATATGTAAAATTTATGAAACTTTCTGTAATATTCAAGCGTATAAAATGGTAAGATTATCCTGGGAGGTTGATATGATGTTCGAGTTTTTTAAACGAATCAAGACGGTAGTGAGTTCTGAATTGTATGCTCTCATCGAAAAGGCTGAGGATCCCATTAAAATGGCTGATCAATACCTGAGAGAAATGAATAGTGAAATAGAAGAGGCTGAGAAAACAACCGCTAAGGTCATGGCAGAGGAAAAATTGACATACAGAAAAATTACGGATTTGCAAAAGCTGATTGAAAAACGGAATACACAGGCTTTAGAAGCTATTCAGGCTGGTAAAGAAGAACTGGCTAAACAAACATTGGAAAACAAGCTTCAGCTCGGCCAAGAACTTACTGCTCTGGAGAATCTGCATGAACAAGCTAAACAAAATGTAGCTGATTTGCGCAATCGATTAGGGGAAATGAAAGCTGATTATCAGGAGCTTGTGAGGAGAAGAGATACCCTAAAGGCAAGGACCCTTACTGCTAAAGTACAAACATCAGTAAATCGTTCTTTCCACACAGGAAATCGAAATTCGGCCAAGGCTGGTTTTGAACGAATGGAACAAAAAGTGATGGAATATGAAGCGGAAGCCGAAGTCAGCAAAGAGCTAAGAAGTAACCAATTGGAACTAGATAAGGAATTCAAAAAAATGGAGACTGAGAAATTAATTGATTCAGAATTACAAAAGTTAAAAGATTCATTAAATACTGAACCAAAATAATGGATAAAGGGTTGATAAGCATGGAAATTCCAGGCCTGGCGATAGCTGATTTTTTCTTATACTCATTAATAATTTGCGGTATTCTTACATGTATCATCATCTTATTTAATGATGTATTTGCCGGTTTTGACCTTCCTGATTTTTTAAATCCAACCCTTATTCTCTGTTTTTTGACCATTGCAAGCGGATCAGGGTATGTGCTTGTTTCATTAACATCGCTGCATATACTGCCCGTTATTTTAATCTCCATTGCTGCCTCTTTTATACTTGTCGCCATTATTAATCTATTCGTTTTGGTTCCGGTTTCTGCCGCCCATGAATCTTTAACGATTGACGAGGCAGACTTAAAGGGGCGTTTGGGAACAGTGATAACCTCCGTACCTATTGATGGATATGGTGAAGTATTAATAACAAGTAAAAGCGGATCTTTTTCAAAGCCGGCCTTAAGTTTCGATCATGAAGCGATTCCTTCACAGACAAGAGTATTAATTATTGATATCCAAAATGGTGTTTTACATGTAAGTCCCCATGAAGAAATAAATGAACTTGGATAGGAGATTGGGAGCATGACATTAATATACGGTATTATTGGTGCAGTCGTACTTATTTTATTAGCCCTTATAGGAGTTTTTGTTACAAAATATAGAACAGCCGGACCAGATGAAGCATTAATTGTCACCGGAAGTTACTTGGGTAGTAAAAATGTACATGTTGATGAATCCGGCAATCGGATTAAAATTGTACGTGGAGGTGGTACCTTTGTACTTCCAGTATTCCAACAAGCTGAGCCATTAAGCTTATTATCCAGCAAATTAGAGGTCTCAACTCCTGAAGTTTATACGGAACAGGGTGTACCGGTGATGGCAGATGGCGTTTCGATTATTAAAATAGGAAATACGATTTCTGAAATTGCTACGGCTGCTGAACAATTTTTAGGAAAAACGAAGGATGACCGTGAACAGGAAGCAAGAGAAGTGCTGGAAGGACATTTACGCTCTATTCTTGGTTCAATGACTGTTGAGGAAATCTATAAAAACCGCGAAAAGTTTTCACAGGAAGTGCAACGGGTTGCTTCGCAGGATTTGGCGAAGATGGGATTGGTCATCGTTTCTTTTACTATTAAAGATGTTCGCGATAAAAATGGATATTTGGAATCACTCGGTAAACCGAGAATAGCTCAAGTTAAAAGGGATGCAGATATTGCTACAGCTGAAGCGGATAAAGAGACGCGTATTAAAAGGGCCGAAGCTTCGAAGGAAGCGCAAAAAGCAGAACTTGAGCGTGCGACAGAAATTGCAGAGGCTGAAAAAATTAATCAATTAAAAATCGCCGAATTTAGACGTGAACAGGATATTGCAAAAGCAAAAGCTGACCAGGCGTATGATTTAGAGACGGCACGCTCTAAGCAAGATGTAACGGAACAAGAGATGCAAATTAAAATCGTCGAGCGACAAAAACAGATTGAATTAGAAGAAAAAGAAATTTTACGTCGTGAGAAACAATATGATTCAGAAGTGAAGAAAAAAGCGGATGCTGATCGCTATGCTGTTGAACAAGCGGCTTCTGCAGAAAAAACAAAACAGTTAACGGAAGCGGATGCTAATCAATATCGGATTGAAGCGATGGCGAAAGCCGAAGCAGAGAGGGTACGATTAGATGGCCTCGCTAAAGCTGAAGCACAACGAGCACAAGGGGTATCCGAAGCTGAAATCATTCGTTTAAAAGGTCTGGCAGAGGCTGAAGCTAAGCAAAAAATAGCAGAAGCTTTTGAGCAATTTGGTCAGGCAGCTGTTATGGACATGATGTTAAAAATGCTTCCTGAATATGCAAGAGAAGTGGCAAAACCGCTCAGCAATATCGATAAAATTACAATTGTTGATACAGGAAGCGGTGGTGCTAACAGTGGAGCCAACAAAGTAACCGGCTATGCCACAAATTTAATGGCTACTTTACAGGAGTCATTAAAAGCATCATCAGGTATCGATATGAAAGAATTAATAGAAAGCTTCGCTGGTAAAAGTACCGGGGGCGATTCCAGAATAAATCTGGAAGAGGAGCTGGCAAAAACGGAGATTCCAGTCATTAAAGGATTGGATCGTACTCCAGATCAACTATAAAAACAGCCTGAGTTCTTCCTGAACTCAGGCTGTTTTTCGTTTAAGATTTTATCCAGGATTTGATTGTTTTCATCTTCCTCTTAAAAATTTCAAGCCTGTTCTGAAACACGCTTAACAGACAGTTCTAATTCAAGTTCTACATTTCCTTTAATTGCCCGACTGATCATACAGGAGGTTTCAGCTTTCTGGGCAAGTTTATGAGCCAGTTCAATATCATTTTCTGTTGCAGAGTCTTTTAGGATGATGTATGGCCGATGAATAATTTTTTTGTAGGTAAACACTCCATTTGTTACATCCACAATTCCCTCTGATTGTAAACGTAATCCTTCTTTTTCTAAATGACTGCGTTCCATCATGGCTGCCAATGTGATGATATAACAAGTCGCTGCAGCACCGAGCAACATTTCATCAGGATTCGTACCGATTCCAGGGCCATCCATTTCCTTGGGTATAGATATTCTGGTATTTAAGTTTTTAGTATGTATTTCTCCGCTGTCATTTCGCAATCCTGGCCAATCAGCTTCTAAAATAAAGTGGTGCTCCGGCATTTTATAATCCCCTTTGTATATCAATTATTATTTATTTTAATGTTTAAATGAATGAAATTCATACAATTTGCTTATAGAGTAAACATTATGTATTTATAATTTAGTTGTTTATTCGTTCTCGCTTTGGCACCGGAATATAAATTTGTACCGCTTAAGAAAACTTTAAACATAACCAATCTTATGAAATTTTTAACATAATTAGGAATTTGTATCAGGTTTAGTCAAACTGATGATGAAACGTTACGTTTTTCTTTTCGGTGTAAAGATTTCTCGGATGTACAATTTTTCTATGTACAGCTATGAGGAAAAAGCAAACAATGACGCACTCAAAAACAATATTTTACAATGCGTATATTATGTTTGACATCTTGCTGACACATTATATGATTATAGTATTGTGAGTAGACATCATAAATATTATTTCGATAGGAGTTACACTATGACCAACGAGAAGAAAAATGCACCAGAGACAGAAGAAACTACTGAAATAAAAGCAGATCAAACAAAAAAACGTAAAAACAAAAAATGGATAGCGGGTATAGCTGGAGTTGTAGTCTTGGCCGGAGCTATAGCTGGTGGTGCATATGCTTATACAAAATCCCAGACTGTAGGTAGCGTTAATGGAGATAGAATTACTAAAAGTGAACTGTATGATTCCTTAATTGGAGTTTATGGCGCATCTGCTGTAGATAACTTAATTACGATGAAAGTCATCGAGAAGGAAGCAGATGAGCGTAAAATAAAAGTCACGGATAGTGAAATAAAAGAACAAGTGGATATCTATAAAGAAAACTATGGAGGAGAGGAAGGATTGAAGTCAGCCCTTGAGTCCAGCGGTTTGTCTATTCATGATTTGAAAGAGGATATAACTGTAAATATAAAAATTGAAAAGTTAATGCAAAAAGATGTAAAGATAACGGAAGATGAAGTACAAGCTTACTATGAAGAGAATAAAGAAAACTATGACCAGCCTGAACAAGTAGAAGTTAGCCATATTCTTGTTGAGGATGAAGAAACGGCTATAGATTTATTGAAAAAAGTTAAGGATGGCGAAGATTTCGCGAAATTAGCCAAAGAAAATTCTACAGATACGGCTTCAGCTGAAAAGGGTGGAGACCTCGGTTATATTTCTAAAGGAGAAATGGTGGAAGAATTTGAAAAAGCAGCTTTCGCTTTAGAAGTTGATGAAGTAAGTGAAGTAGTTAAATCTGAATATGGCTACCATATTATCAAAGCTACAGGCCGCAAAGCAGCTAAAGAATCCACCTATGAAGAATCCAAAGAAGATGCAAAAGAAGCAGCCTTAAGTGCAAAAATTTCTTCTGAATATAACACATGGTTGGAAGAATTAAAGAAAGATTATAAAATCAAAAATAAATTTGAATAATATTCTACTAAAATTAGAGAGCAAGCCAATCGTTGGTTTGCTCTTTTTTGTTGTTCGGGAATAAATTTTTGAACTTTCTAACATATGGATATATAGTATAGTAGTAACTGATTCCCCAATTAATAGATTATGTGGAGGTGTATGTATGGATCTTTTTGATGCCATTAAGACAAGAAGAAGTATTGGCAGGGTAAAAAATGACCCGGTATCTGATGAAATTATACATAAAATAATAGAAGCAGGGACTTGGGCGCCCAGTCATCATCGAACAGAACCGTGGAAATTTTTTGTTCTCAAAGAGGATGGACGAAACATTCTCAGCGATGCTTTAGTGGATATTCTAAAGTCTGAACTTGAGGACCCTGAATCAGAGGAAAGCAAAAAAAGGTTGGAGAAAGTCAGCAAGAATCCATATCGTGCCCCAGTCATCATCGTAACAGCGGTGGAACCTGTAAAAAATGATAAGGTCCTGATTGAAGAAGAATTTGCTGCTGTACATGCTGCTACACAAAACATGCTGCTTGCTGCTCATGCACTTGGGCTTGGAGCAGTATGGAGAACAGGTAAACAATGTCATGATAAACGAATGAGCCAAGCCTTTAATCTTTCTGAGGATGGGGCCGTAATTGGATTTATTTATATAGGATATCCCGATATGACCCCTGGCGAAGGTGTTAGGAAATCCGTCGATGAAGTAACTGCTTGGATCAATAAGGATAAATAATGGATTCCGGTACGAAGAATAATTATTCTCCGTGCCGGTTTCTTTATTAGCGCATTGTTCCTCTTAGCGTATGAGTAGACGTTAAATTTATTAATCTGATAAAATTAGTATGATATAGACGAAATATAAATAGGAGGGGTTTATATGGAGCGCGTTTTTTTGATTTTGCATGGGCTTGGTGGAAGCGGTCCTGACCATTGGCAGTCCTGGCTTTATAAAAGATTAGTGGATGCTGATGAAAAAGTGTACTATCCCACCCTTCCTGAGTTTGATAACCCTCATTTTGATGAGTGGTTTCAAACATTAGAAGATACATTTGAAACCATTACCTCTGACAATATAACCGTTGTAGCACATAGTTTAGGATGTATATTATGGCTCCATTTTGTTTTAAGGAATGGCCATAAGCTAAATGAACGGATTAAGCGCGTTATTTTAGTGGCACCGCCTTCCCCTTATTTAAATCATGAAATCATTCAGAGGTTTTTACCTCTTTCAATTAAGGGTAAGGAAGTAATACAGTCTTGTCATGATACTATGCAAATTCAATCTACAGATGATTCATATTGTACTGTAGAAGACAGTCAATACTTTAAAGACCTGGGTATTAAGCAACTTCTGGTTGGTAACAAAGGGCATATCAATATTGAATCCGGTTTTGGAAAATGGCAATGGATACTTGATTATTGCCTGGATCAAAAGCAGGATTTTGCAGTAAAAGAAGGCTGAATATTACATAGGAAGGTGATTGATAGTATGAATATACTTGTAGTTGGAGCGAACGGACAAATTGGGAAACACTTAATCCATTTCATTAAGGAAGAAGGACAGCATAATGTTAAGGCCATGATTAGAAAGGAAGAGCAGGCCGAAACATTCGAAAGCAAGGGAATCCAGACCGTTCTTGCTAATCTGGAGGATAGCGTAGAGAACTTGGCTAAGGCAATTGAAGGATCTGATGCGATTATCTTCACAGCTGGTTCCGGTGGAAGCACCGGTCATGATAAAACCCTTTTAATTGATCTCGATGGAGCCGTGAAAATGATGGAGGCTGCAGAAAAGGTTGGGATCAAACGGTTTATTTTAGTTAGTGCATTGCAGGCTAACAACCGGGAAAACTGGAGTGAAGAAATTAAACCATATTATGTAGCCAAGCACTATGCAGATCGGATGTTAGAAAGCAGCCAATTAACGTATACGATCATCAGACCTGGAGGTTTATTAAATGAACCAGGTAACGGTAATGTTCGGGCAGGAGAATCGATAGAAAAAGGTACAATCCCGCGTGAAGATGTGGCACGTGCCATTTTCGCATCCCTCACAAATGAGGCGACCTATAATCGTTCTTTTGACCTAATCTCAGGTGAAACACCACTTGAAAAAGCTCTCGAAAAGTTATAATAAATGTCGAAGCAGTTCAGTATTTATGCTGAACTGCTTTTTTCGTTTGTCATAAAAAGGGGGATTGCAAATTGACGTTTATTGTCAAAATTTTTAGTCATTGACATTTCCCTGGTAGAGGTGATAGGTTGAGATTGGGTTATATACACCAAATTTCCATTCTGTCATATAGTAGTTTTGTATCTGTAAATCCGGCTTGAAAGTTTATTTCTTACCAGGGGAGGGAGAAGAGTGGACTATAACTTATACAAACCCAAACGGCATTGGAGTGAGATCGAGTTATGGAAAGATGTCAGAGATGATCAATGGAATGATTGGATATGGCAGTTAACTCATACCATTAAAACATTGGATGATTTACGAAAGGTTATCAATCTGACACCGGAAGAGGAAGAAGGTGTTCGGATTTCCACTAAAACAATACCATTAAACATAACCCCCTACTATGCTTCTCTAATGGATCCTGATGATGAACGTTGCCCAATCCGTATGCAATCAGTACCTATAGGCCAAGAACTCCATAAAACGGTGTACGATTTAGAGGATCCTTTACATGAAGACGAAGATTCTCCTGTTCCTGGATTAACTCATCGTTATCCGGACAGAGTTCTGTTTTTAGTTACAAATCAATGTTCGATGTACTGCCGCTATTGTACAAGACGAAGATTTTCAGGTCAAATCGGTATGGGTGTACCAAAGAAACAATTAGATAAAGCAATCAACTATATCAGTCAAACGCCAGCAGTCCGAGATGTCTTAATTTCTGGAGGAGATGGTCTCCTTATAAATGACAGCATATTAGAGTATATTTTAAAAAACTTACGCGCTATCCCTCATGTAGAAATCATTCGGATTGGAACAAGAGCTCCCGTCGTATTTCCGCAACGAATCACAGAAGATTTATGTACCATTCTTAAAAAATACCATCCTGTTTGGCTGAATACACATTTCAATACCTCGATTGAAATTACTGAAGAATCAAAGCGTGCCTGTGAAATGCTGGTTGATTCTGGAGTGCCTGTTGGCAATCAGGCCGTCATTTTGGCTGGTATAAATGACAGTGTGCAGATTATGAAAAAATTAATGCATGACTTAGTCAAAATAAGAGTCCGTCCTTATTATATTTATCAATGTGATTTATCTGAGGGAATCGGCCATTTTAGGGCTCCTATTAGCAAAGGATTAGAAATAATGGAAGGGCTTCGGGGACATACGAGCGGATATGCAGTACCGACTTTTGTGGTAGATGCACCAGGCGGTGGCGGAAAGATCCCACTTCAACCGAACTATATCATTTCTCAAAGCTCCAACAAAGTCATTCTTCGTAATTTTGAAGGAGTAATTACCTCCTATCCTGAACCGGAGGGCTATGTATCCGGCCGGGCCGATGAATATTTCAAACAAACCTATCCAAATGTGTATGAAGATTATAAGAGTACCGGAATTCTGTCCATCATTGATGAGACCAAATTTAATATTACACCTGAGGGGTTGGAGAGATATAACAAGCGGAGTGCGTATCAACAAAACCCGGAACATTTAACACTCAAAAATCAGCGTGATAAACGTGACGAACTCAAGGAAAAGAAATTCAAGGCTCAACAAACGAAAGAGATTAAGACGGATCAAGAGGATTCAAAAATATGAAATGCCTATGGTGTGAAAAAGATGCTGCAATCGAAACTAAGAGTACGGTATTTTGGGAGTTACCTGATGGGACGCAATCACTGGAAATAAGAGAAACCCCAACCATTCATTGTTCCCAATGCCAAATGGATTATTTAACAGATGAACTGACAGAAGAGGTTGAGGATCATTTACTGCTCATCAATACAAAACAGTTGCCTGGCTCCATTTCCTTTGAAAAATTAATGGCGATTCCCCGGTTATTAAAACGGAATTATTTTAAATAACCAAAATATATGTAAGCGTTTACAAATATACTTAAACGTCAAAGAAAAGCTTTATTCTTTGGCGTTTTGTTAAATCGTTTATTTCAATAAGGACTGGGGTGTATGAAGTGAAGCCTGTATTGACTGCGGATGAAGCCATTTCTTTACTGGAAGATGGAAACCGTATAATGGTTGGCGGGTTTGGCTTGGTTGGTTGTCCATTAACATTGGTTCATTCCCTTGACCGAATGGGCATAACAAATCTTGAAATTATTAGTAATAATTTGGGTGAACCAGGCAAGGGACTTGGAGTTCTCGTTCAAAAAAAGAAAATAAAGAAAGGGATTGGTTCCTATTTTACCTCTAATCCAGATGTAGTGGATGCCTACCTTAGGGATGAGATCGAGATAGAACTACTGCCGCAGGGCACATTAGCTGAAGCAATCCGTGCGGGTGGTGCCGGAATACCAGCATTCTATACACCCGTAGGAGTAGGCACTGAATTAACAAAAGGAAAAGAAGAAAGATTTCTCAATAACAAAAAATACATTTTGCAGGATTCATTAACAGCTGATTTTTCGCTCATTAAAGCCTCCAAAGCGGATAAACTTGGAAATTTGATTTATACAAAGTCAGCTCGCAACTTTAATCCAATTATGGCTACAGCAGGGGATATAGTGATTGCTGAAGTTGATGAAATAGTTGAACCGGATGAGTTGAATCCGGAGGAAATTATCACACCCCATTTGTATGTTGATTATTTAGTGGTAAAGGAGGACCCATTGTGATCCCAAAAGAGAGGATAGCTAAACGAGCTGCACAAGTTCTCCGAAGTGGAAATATTGTCAATTTAGGGATTGGGATTCCTACCTTAGTTGCAGATTTTATCCCAGCTCATTTGTCCGTGTATCTTCATTCTGAAAATGGTATTTTGGGAGTTGGTCCGTCACCAAAAGAATTACCTGACCCCAACTTAGTAAATGCAGGAAAGCTTCCTGTGACTGTCCTTCCCGGTGCCTCTTATTTTGATAGTGCGACTTCTTTTGCGATGATAAGAGGCTGCCATATTGATATTTCAATATTAGGTGCACTGCAAGTGGATGAAAAGGGAAGAATGGCGAATTGGGCAGTGCCGGGCAAAGCTGTTCTAGGTGTCGGTGGAGCGATGGATTTATTAGAGGGATCTAAAAGGGTTATTGTGACGACATTGCATACAACAAAAGCTGGTAAATCAAAGTTTGTAAGAAAATTGAGTTATCCGCTTACATCGGAACGGCAGGTAGATTTGATTATTACAGAATTAGCTGTTTTTGCAGTGGATGGCGAAGGTCTTATTTTAATAGAAACAGCACCAGGCATCACAATAGATAAAGTCAAAGAGAGAACGGAAGCACCATTTCGGGTGGATTTGAACAGTGAAGGTGCCATTGGCAGTTATATTTAAAGCATCTAAGGTTCTATACTTAACAAAAAAAGTTACACTAAACTTCTTAGTCTTGAATGAACTTTTTAAGCATATCTTTTATGTAGGAAAAATGATAAATTACCTCTTTTGAAATGGAGAGAAGGCGATGGCTGACCATGTATTCCATCGGGATTTGACTCATGTATATCCAATTATCACTCATGGGAAAGGGATTTATTTATACGATAAGGATGGCAATCAATATATAGATGCCTGCTCCGGTGCTGTTGCGGCTAATTTGGGGCATGGGAATCAAGCGATTGCTGACGCGATGGCTGAACAGGCTAAAAAGGCAGCTTTTGTCCACACGATGCGCTTTGAAACTGAGGTGTTATTTCAGCTGGCTGAAAAAATTGCAAAGATTTCTCCAGTTCCTTTAAATAAAGTGTATTTTACCAGTGGTGGATCCGAGGCGAATGAAAGTGCAATTAAACTTGCCAAGCAATACCATAAGGGTGCCGGAAATCCTGAGAAACATATTGTGATTGGCAGGTGGCAATCCTATCATGGCAATACTTTGGGATCCTTATCAGCAGGGGGTGACAGTAAAAGAAGGCAACTATACACTCAAAATCTTTTAGATTTCAAACATGTATACTCCCCAAATTGTATTCGCTGTCCTTATCAAAGACGGATAGATGATTGTAATCAAGAACATAATTGGTCATGTGTTAAGGATATTGAGAAATTAATCCTTGAAGTAGGACCGGAACAAATTTCATCCTTTCTAGCCGAACCAATCATCGGGAGCCAACTGGGCAGTGTAAGTCCGCCAGATTCATATTTTAAAGAAATCAGGAAATTATGTGACGAATACAATATCATTTTAATAGTAGATGAAGTGATGACAGGATTCGGAAGGACGGGAACTCACTTTGCTATAGAGCATTTTGATTTTACACCGGATATTATTACGTTTGGAAAGGGTGTATCCGCAGGCTATTCTCCACTTGGCGGAATGATTGTCCACGACAGGTTAATAGAAGGTCTGATTCAAAACAGCCAAGGTAAATTTGCGCATGGATATACATACAGCGGGCATCCAGTCTCGGTCGCTGCGGGATTGGCTGTGCTAAAGATATTGGAAGAAGATAATGTCCTTGCTAATGTTAACAATCAGGGTGAGTATTTGCTTGAACAGCTTAACCTGCTTAAGGAGCGATATCCTATTATTTGGGATGTAAGGGGTAAAGGTTTAATGATAGGAATCGAACTTGTTACCAATCCCAAAGGAGAACCATTTCCTGCTTCCGTCTCCGCTTCTCAGGAAATTAATCGAATGGCTATGCAGTTGGGGGCAGTCTTTTATCCGGGGACAGGTTCAATCAATGGCTATGAAGGAGATCATTTATTAATTGCTCCGCCGCTAACGGTAACCAGGATAGAAATAGATGAAATCTTAACGATCTTAGAGCAAGCCCTGCAACAATTTATTCATTCGAGGGGGTAAGATATGAGTCATTCTAAAAATGTAATTGAATTAATAGAAAAGGCAAGAAAACACATATCTCCTGTTAGTACAAGAGTGACAGAATTGATTATTGATCGGGGGAAGGGGACCCGATTCTGGACGAAGGATGGGGAAGAATATATTGACTTTGTTTCCGGGGTAGCTGTAAATGCATTGGGGCATTCTCATGACAAAATTGTTCATGCTATAAAACAGCAAGCGGAAAAGCTGGTTCATTTTGGATTGAATTATGGCTATTACGAGTCTGTGATAGGTTTGGCCGAAAAATTAGCACAGATTACGCCGGGTACTTTAGATACCGTTTTCTTTTCCAATTCAGGCGGTGAAGCCATTGATGGGGCATTGAAACTGGCAAGAGCGGCTACTGGGCGACCGGGAATTATTGCATTTAACGGTTCCTTTCATGGACGTACTTTGGGCGCAACGACTGTAACAGGATCAAGCAGTAAATATAAAAAGCTCTATGAACCACTGGTAGGTGAGGTTTACCATACACCCTATCCTTATCCCGGTTTAGTAAACGATATCAAAGATGTTGATTTGACATCTTATTGTCTCAATCAATTACTTTCTTTGTTTAATCTGCATATTGATCCATCCAGAGTGGCTGCTATCCTTGTAGAACCCGTATTGGGGGAAGGCGGATACTATCCAGCGCCACCCTTGTTCTTACAGGAATTAAGGAGGATTGCTGATGAGTATGGCATCCTATTGCTATTTGATGAGGTTCAATCTGGATTTGGCAGAACGGGGCGGATGTTTGCTTCTGAACACTCCGGCGTGATTCCTGACATTCTCATTCTAGCAAAAGCTTTATCAGGCGGTATGCCGCTTGGTGCGATTGTAGCGAACAGGGATTTGCATTCTAAATGGCCTGTAGGAGGGCATGGATCCACCTTTGGGGGTAATCCGATATCATGTGCGGCAGCCCTGGCAAGTATTCAGGTTATTGAAGAAGAAGGATTGGTCAATCGGAGCAAGGAGCTTGGAGAGCAAATTGTAACCAGACTTCAAACTAGTTTGCAAGGCTATGAAGCTATTAAAGAAATTCGCGGGATTGGAATGATGATTGGAATTGAATTTAACGAATCAGCCGCGAAGTCCATGGTACCAATTATTAAAGAACGATGCTTGGATCATCATTTATTAATCATGAATTGCGGTGTTAATGGGCAAACCATCAGGCTGATGCTGCCGTTGAATATATCTAATCATGATTTGAATGAAGGGTTATTGATTCTTGAAAAAGTGATTAGGGAAGTAGTAGAGGAAGAGGGGTAAGTAAATGGCCAGGGAAATAACGAAACAACAACTTTATTTGAATGGTCAATGGACTGCTGAAGCCGGACAGGAATACCAAGAAAGTATAAACCCTGCAACCAGTGAAGTGGTTGGCAAGTATGCAATCGCAACGGTCAGACAAGTGGACAAAGCAGTACAGCATGCAAACGATGCGTTTAAAACATGGAGACGAACTCCTGCACCGGAACGAGCCACGTTCTTATGGAAAGCAGCTGAATTATTCGAGCGAAAGAGAGAATACATAGCTGAAGTCATGACACGAGAAATGGGGAAGGTTCTGGCGGAAACGCTTGGGGAAGTAAATGCAGTAATAGAAACATGCCGGTATATGGCGGGTGAAGGACGCAGAATGTATGGGGAAACCATCTCCTCAGGCAGCAACAACAGAACAATCACTATGATTCGGGAACCGCTTGGTGTAGTTGCATGCATAACTCCGTGGAATTTTCCAATTGCTCTGGCCGCTTATAAAATATGTGCGGCCCTTATTAGCGGGAATACAATCGTCTGGAAACCTGCCTCAGAGGTTGCACTCTCAGCTGGTTTTTTTACTCAAGTTCTTCATGAGTCCGGTCTGCCGAAGGGTGTTTTAAATCTCATTACGGGCAGTGGAGGCCAGGTCGGGATGTGCCTGGCTGAACATGAGGATGTAAAAATAATATCTTTTACCGGGTCTACTGAAGTCGGATTGTTACTTTCACAGGCAGCAGCCAAACAATTGAAACGAATTTCTTTAGAGCTCGGCGGAAAAAATGCAGCCATTGTTTTACGTGATGCAGACTTGGACTATGCAGCGGAGTGCATTGTTAAAGGGGCTTTCGGAACGACAGGTCAAAAATGTACAGCGACAAGCCGGGTTATTGTAGAACGTTCTGTTAAAGACGCTTTGCTAAAACGGGTTGTAGGGTTAACTAAGAGTTTAAAAATCGGCAATGGATTAGATGATAGGGTGGATATAGGCCCTTTGGTGAATGAGCAGCAATTGAATATTGTTGAAACTTATATAAAAAAAGCACTGGATGAAGGTGCCATACTTGAATGCGGTGGAAAAAGGCCGGATAATCAAAAAGGGTATTTTTTTGAACCAACTATCTTCAGTCAAGTGAAACGGGATCATTCTATTGCGAGTGAAGAAATATTTGGTCCTGTTCTTGGCTTTATAGAAGTAGATAGCTACGAAGAAGCGATTGAGGTAAATAACGATACCAAATATGGACTGTCTACATCTATTTTTACAAAAAGTCTCTCCTACGCTAACCGAGCAGTTTCCGATATTGAAAGTGGCCTTGTTTATGTTAATAACGGAACCGCAAACGCAGAAATTGGTGTAGCGTTTGGCGGAATGAAGTTTTCCGGCAATGGTCATCGTGAAGTTTCGCACCATGCTTTAGACAGCATGACAGAATGGAAATCAGTGTATATGAATTACCTATAGGAGGGATTCCTTTGTGAAACGCTTGAGGATTGGAATAGCCTTTTTCTATCATGAATCCCATAGCTTCTCCCCAACAAAAACAACCATTCAGCATTTTAAAAATGAAGCTTTTTTTAAAGAGAACGAAATTTTTGATGTTTATACAAACACAAAAACGGAGGTTGGAGGATTTATAGATGTTTTAAGAAATCTTGATCAGGTAGAGATGTTACCTCTTCTGTGTGCTGCAGCTATTCCTTCAGGCCCAGTGACCTACGAAACCTATGAACATATAGAGACAGAGATGCTGAGTTTAATAGATCAAGCCGGGAAGCTGGATGGCCTGTTAATTGCCTTGCATGGAGCCATGGTCATTGAGGGAATAGAGAGGGCAGAAGAATATTTGCTTTTAAAAATTAAAGAAAAGCTTGGAGACAATATTACAATTGCTACGACATTGGATTTACATGCTAATATAAGTCCAACAATGGTTGATATTACGCCGTATCATTTTGGATTTAAAACGTATCCCCATATTGATATGTATGAGCAGGGGGTTAATGCAGCAAATGCTTTAATGAATCATGTTTTATTGAACCACCATAATGAAGCGGTTTGTGTTAAAATCCCCATGTTGCTGCCATCTGTTAATATGAGGACAAATGAAGGCCCAATGGCTGTAATGATGGAGCTAGCTCAAAGCTATGAGGTGCTAGATGGAGTAGTTAATGTCTCTGTTTTCGGTGGATTTCCTTACTCGGATGTAGTGAGCGCTGGTGCCTGTGTGATCGTGATAGCCGAAAATAGGTTAATGGCAGAGCAGGCAGCCCATGACATAGCCAAAACTTTTTGGGGATTACGGCACGATTTTATTGTCCATTTGCCTGGAGTTAAAGAGGCGTTTCAGCTTGCTCTTTCAATGAATAAAAATAAGCCAATCGTACTGGCTGATATTGCAGACAATCCATTGAGCGGCGGAAGTGGAGACACAACCCAACTATTGCGTGAATGTATTGACCTCAACCAAGAACTGACTCTTTTTGGAGGATTAACAGATCCTGAGGCAATCGAAACATGCAAAAAAGCAGGAGTTGGATCAACTGTCCATTTATCTTTAGGCGGTAAACTATCACCAGAATTCGGTTTGCCGGTTGAGGTGAAGGCCATTGTTTCTAGATTTACCGATGGTGTATTTTATAATAGTGGACCATTCAACAGGAATCTCAGAGTAGATGTTAAGGAAGCATGTTTGATTAAAGTGGGGAAAATCGATATCCTCCTGATAGGAAGACCAATGTCTGCAAATGATCCTGAACTATTTCGCCATATAGGGATTGAACTGCGCCAGTATCGATATTTGATTTTAAAGGCTAAAAATCATTTTAGGGCAGCATTTGATTCACTCATCAGTGAGGTCATTTATGTCGATGCACCGGGAGTTGCTACAAACAACATTGTACGGCTGCCATATAAAAATATACCTGAGGAGATGTGGCCTTTAAAAAATATAGAATTTATAACCCAGAGAAGAGGGAAAGAAGCATGACTCAAATGAATTCGATGTATTCCATTGAAGTACCTGAATTTTTAACTCCGGCACAACAGCAAATGATGATGGAGCTGGAAAAGGATGCTTTCCCGGGAGTGGGAGCGGTTGATGAACAGACATTGGTCCCATTAGCGAGATACGGAAAACTAATACTTTATAGACAACAGGAAGATGATCGTCCGGTTGCTGTTTGTGAATGTATGAGAGATTATCATCAACCGGATAAAGCCTATATATTTGGTTATTATGTACGGTCAGATCAACATGGAAAAGGCTTGGGTACACAGTTTTTACAGGAAGTTCTGAACATTTTGAAGTCAGATGGGTTTCAAAAAGTCAGTTTAACAGTAAGTGAAGCAAATACAGCTGCTGTAAAATTATATAAAAACCTTGGTTTTCTTGTAAAAGAATTTAGAAATGATGAATTCGGAACTGGGGAAGATCGTTTATATATGGAAAAAATATTATAATCAATAAAAGACGTGTGAACTGCCGCACGTCTTTTAATATGAAAATTAAATATGACTTCTAATTAAATAATTGGAGTAAAGTGCGGAGAAGTACAGTTATCATTGTTGTAATAACGCCATAACCGTATTATTTTAGGTATAGGAGATGTAGCAAGAGATAAGGCGGTCTGATTGTCCTGCTCACTGTGAAATATTCGTGGTGCAAATAGCGATATGACTGTGGAAGTGCACAGCTTATTTAGGAGTTTAAAACAGATTCCAGACTTGAAGAATCTTTGATCAAAGCTGAATGAAGCAAGAAAAGGAGTTATAAGTAAAAGGATGAAAATAGTAATTCGTAAAATAAAACCACAAGATAAAGCGGAATTTATAGATATGGGTAAGGCTTTTTATTCATCGGAAGCCGTGCTGCATGACATAAATAATACCTATCACGAGCTTGCGTTTGATGAGCTAATGCGTACCGATACTTACTTGGATTGTTATTTCTTTGAATATGAAAACAGAATTGCGGGATATGCACTACTGAATAAAACCTATTCGAGAGAAGCAGGAGGGCTAGTTGTTTGGATAGAAGAACTGTATGTGAAACCGCAGTATCAAGGAAATGGGTTTGGCGAAACTTTCTTTCAATGGTTGGAAATGAATGTCCCAGCGGCACGATACCGCTTAGAAATCGAGCCTGAAAATATGCGTGCCGCGGCTTTATATGAAAGAAAAGGGTATCATCAATTGCCGTATGTTCAGATGGTGAAAGACATGAAATCATTGTAAGTAAATGGTGCGGAAAAATTCAGTGATATATACGATACGTTTCTTTACACTCAACAAATTACATAAAAAAAAGATTGGAGGGAAAATCAATGGCGAAAGAATGTTTAGGGTTTTATAGGTTTGGAAACCAGGGTGAACCTGATAAGGAAAATGAAGAATGTGCGGCGCCGTACAGGCCAAAGACGTGGGAAGAAAATGCTCTTCTGCATAGTGCCATTCTCTTTGCAACGAAGGCCCATCAGGGACAGACTCGCAAAGGAACGGATATCCCCTATATATCCCATCCATTTGAGGTTGGCCAAATTCTGACCGCTGCCGGCTGTGATACGGATCTGATTATTGCCGGCCTGCTGCATGACGTTCTGGAAGATACAGACGAGACCGCAGATATAATTTCAAGGGAGTTTGGTCCTCGCGTTCTGTCCCTTGTTCAGTCAAACAGCGAGAACAAGTCCCTTAGTTGGGAAGAGCGAAAGCAGCATACCATCGACTACATGACAGAGAAAGCAAGTTTTGAGGAACTCCTGCTTGCCTGTGCGGACAAACTGTCTAATCTTCGCAGTATCAAAGCGGACTATACCGAATGCGGCGATGCACTCTGGACTCGGTTCAACCGTGGAAAAGAGCAGCAAAGCTGGTACTATAGCAAGCTGATTGATACATTTGCACCGCTGCATGAATATGATATGTACTGGGAGATCTCCAATCTCTATACGGATATCTTCGTAACATATTATCGCGATTTAAACGAATATGGTGAGGTGATCTACCAGACCAATGGACAGGAGACATACTTTTACCATGAGGATACATGCGATTGGATCCCCGTTAAAGAAGAAGAATGGAAACGAATCCAGCCATCACTGATTACCATTTTGAAAAGCGAAGCCCCTTGAGATGGTAGTTAGACTCCGAGAAAATTTACCGTCTCCGATGTGCTCGATCCGTCATCAACGTAATGTGAATATCATAGTCCAATACGCCAAAAAGCTGATTCGAGAAGATCATACCTCGAAGCTATTCTCTGAGTTGTGGAATAACATCGGTGGCGGAATTCCCGCCCATACTCTCCACGCTGTGGAATTCGCATTTCTGGCTCTCTACGAAGGGAATGATGAGTAAGGCATCTGATGCTGTTTACCTTGGAGTGCGGTCTATTTTTCCAGAGAAGAGCATTAATACATATGTATATAGAGCACCGGTGTGGTACCGGTTTTTTTTATTTGTAATTAGGAAACCATAGCCCCTAATTTGTTGCGTTGTATAGACTTCCTTCTTTTTTCAATGGCTATTTTCGTAATGATATAGCTAACCCAATATAAAAGGGGGTTTATTCACTTTTTTGTAGTATCATTAGTTAAAAATTTCTTCTTCAGTTTGAAGAGGAGGGGATTTCAATGTTACATAGGAGATGGAGGGTTTAAATGGATGAATTGAAAGTGATAAATTTAGATAAGGTATCATTTCAATTAAAAGAAGAACATAACTTCGAATGGCTAACAAATATGGGTGAAGTATTCGATGTTTTTGATGAACAAGACTCAGGAAATATATGTTTTGGTATTGAAAAAGAGGGGACAAAAAAGTTTGTAAAGTATGCTGGTGCAAAGACAAAAGAATACGTAGGACAACCAGAAGATGCGATAGTGAGGTTAAATAATTCAATTCCTATTTATGAGGATTTACAGCATAAAAATTTGATAAATTTACTGGAGCATTTTGAGGTTGAGAAAGGGTATGTGTTAATTTTTGAGTGGTTCGAAGGTGAATGTCTCCATTCCCATTGGTCATTTCCTCCGCCTTATAAATACACTCACCCTGAGTCACCTTTTTATCGGTTCAGGCAATTGTCAATTGAGAAACGTTTAAAGTCATTTAAGAGCATATTAGAATTCCATCTAAAAGTGGAAAAGAATAATTATGTAGCAGTTGATTTTTATGACGGAAGTATTTTGTATGACTTTAAAAATAATGTTACAAAGATTTGTGACATTGATTTATATAAGAAAAAACCTTTTATCAACACAATGGGACGACTTTGGGGTTCATCAAGATTTATGTCACCAGAAGAATTCAAATTAGGTGCTAACATTGATGAAAGAACGAATGTATATAATATGGGAGCAATAGCATTTGGGCTTTTAGGCGGAGAACTAGACCGTTCAATTTTGAAATGGGATGTAGGGCAGGAACTTTATGATATAGCATTGAAGGCAGTTCAAAAGGACAAAAATGACAGATATTCAACAGTAGAAGAATTTTTCTTAGCTTGGGAATCAACAATAATATTGTCTTGAACCAGAGAATAGTGAACCAGTGTATACTTAAACTCACTTCGAATTAATGTATAGCCACTTCCTTTTTGGAAGTGGCTGTTTTTACATCTCACGCAAATACTTGACCTTAATTAAATTGGGGCACTTAAATGCTCACTCCTTGGTTGCCATTTTCTTGCTCTGTTGAAGAAAATGGCGATCAGTAGTTGTAGTTCCAGATACTTGGTTGAAACAAGTGAGTCGATGGCAGTGAAGAAGTCTGTTCTTGAATCTTATTTAAAAAAGAAACTTCTACTGAGGATAAAGAGTACCTAGAGATAAAAATAGATTTTATAGAAACATGAACAGATGAAAAATATAAAAGTTTTAGGACATACTAAAAACGGTAAGAGGAAAGTGATGATATATTATATTTAAATAATTAATATGATATATTTCTCTTTATTTATTATTAAGAAAAATGTAGTAGTAAAAGTTCTATATATACAGTGATAATCAATAAAATCCTTATAATTTCAGTTTTTATAGAAGTTATATGATTTTTCTCAATGAATTAAGAACAAAAATATAATGAAATATAATAATTATTATAAATAAGCAATTGACAAACTTTTTCTTAATAATTATTATAATATAGTATTTAACATTACTTAAAAGTTTTTTTAGGAGGATATCAATATGTCACTTATTAATAAAAAATTAGAAGACTTTACTGTGCAGGCTTATCATGATGGAGAATTTAAAGAAGTAAGCCTTTCAGATGTTCAAGGTAAATGGTCCATCTTCTTCTTCTATCCAGCTGATTTCACTTTTGTTTGCCCTACTGAATTAGCTGATTTACAAGATAATTATGATGCACTTAAAGAAATTAATTGTGAAGTGTACTCTGTATCCACTGACTCTCACTTTGTACATAAAGCATGGGCAGATGCGACGGATACAATTGGCAAAATTAAATACCCTATGCTTGCAGATCCTGCACATGTTCTTTCTCGTCAATTTGGCGTATTAATTGAAGAAGCTGGTCAAGCGCTTCGTGGAACGTTCATTGTGAATCCTGAAGGAGAAATTAAGGCATATGAAATTCACGATCTAGGTATTGGACGTAATGCTGCAGAAGTAGTACGTAAAGTTCAAGCAGCTCAGTTTGTTGCAGAACACGGTGATAAAGTATGTCCTGCAAAATGGACTCCAGGTGAAGAAACACTTGAACCAAGCTTGGACTTAGTAGGAAAAATCTAATTTAATTGTTAAAAATGCATTCATCCTTCCTTAAAGGGTGAATGCAATACTAATTTCTTATATAAGAGTTCTAATACTTAAAGGGGTACTTAAAGAGATAAGTACCTTTTTTATTAAAAAGATATTTTGAATAAGGTGAACGTAATGAGTAAAAAGATTTTTGATTTGATTATTATCGGTGGAGGTCCGGCTGGATTATCTGCCGGTATTTATGCAGGCCGTGGAAAGTTAAACACTCTTATTATTGAAAAAGGAAATATGGGTGGCCAGGCTGCAACGACAAATGAAATTGTAAACTATCCAGGTGTACGAAAAACGACTGGACCTTTATTAATAGAAGAAATGACAAACCAATGTGAAGATTTTGGTGTTCAATTTACTAAAACAGACGTGACTGATGTTGACTTATCCGGTGAGGTTAAGATCGTCAAAACGATTAATGGTGAGTTCCAGGCAAGAGCGGTTATTATTGCGGCAGGTGCTGGGCCGCGTAAGCTTGGATTTCCTGGTGAAGCTGAATTTACTGGCCGCGGTGTTGCCTATTGCTCCACGTGTGATGGTGAGTTCTTCGAAGGTTTAGAAGTATTTGTAATCGGTGCAGGATTTGCAGCAGCGGAAGAAGCCATGTATTTAACACGTTTTGCGAGCAAAGTTACCATTATTGCTCGTGAGCCTGAATTTACTTGTGCTCCATCTATTGCAGATAAGGTTTTTGCCAATGAAAATATAGAAGTTAAATTTAATACGGAGCTGCTTGAAGTATCTGGTAAAGATATGGTTAAGCACGCACGATTCATTAATAATGTAACAAAGGAAGAATGGGAATATACAGCGAAAGAAGAAGATGGCGCATTTGGTGTATTTGTTTTCGTTGGATATCAGCCTAAGACAGAGATTTTTAAAGGCCATGTAGAAATGGACGAACGTGGTTACATTCTTACGGATGAAGAAATGAGAACAAACGTTAAGGGTGTATACGCTGTAGGAGATCTTCGTCCTAAATCTTTACGTCAAGTGATTACAGCAGTAGCCGATGGGGCGATTGCTGGAACAGATGTACAGAAATATGTTGCAGAAGAAAAAGAGCGTCTTGGCATTGTAGATGAAGCAAAGCCAGAAAATACTAAAGCTGAAAAAGAACCTGCAAAAAAAGAGGCAGCTACGAGTGGGAAGAGTAAATTGCTTTCTGATGCCATTAAGGGACAATTAAAAGGTATCTTCGCAAAAATGGAGAATGAGGTAACCTTAGTAAGCATTGTGGATGACGGTATGCCTAAATCCATAGAGTTACGTGATTTCTTGATGGATGTTGTTGAACTTGGCGATAAACTTCATCTGGAAGTTTATAAAAAAGGCGAAAATGCTAAAATGGAAACTAAAATCAATGCTGATAAATTCCCGGTTGTTTCATTGCTTGACAATCAAGGAAATTACAGTGGCGTGAAGTTCCATGGTGTACCGGGAGGACATGAGCTTAATTCCTTTATCCTCGCCATATATAACCTGGCAGGTCCTGGACAAGCTTTGGATTCTTCCATTAAACAGTCCATTCAGGCAATCGATAAACAAACAAATATTAAGGTTATGGTGTCTCTATCATGCCATTACTGTCCGGATGTGGTTGTAGGCGCACAAAGAATTGCCATTGAAAATCCAAATGTAGAAGCAGAAATGATTGATATCAGCAATTTTCAGGATATTAAAAAGAAATATAAAGTAATGAGCGTTCCAGCGATGATTATTAATGATGAACAAGTGGTCTTTGGAGCGAAAAAGATTAATGAAATTGTAGAAGTATTGCAACAAGCATAATAAGTAAACCAGCCCTTTTGTAAAGGCTGGTTTTTTAGTTAGCGCTATTTTCTACAGAATGGGCTCGCTACCCGCGGGCAAGCATCCTCGCGCTATGCGCTGCGGGGTCGAGTCTCTCCCATTCTGTAGAAAATAGGATACTGCGTTAAATACGAGTAGACAGAAATCCTCTATATTTTTTTATAATAAATATGCAAAGTAACTCCATTGGCCACTTATTATCCGTAATTTAAAAAAGATATATAGAGGAAGCAGAACATCTACATTACACTAATGTGAATAAAAAAATATAATCAAGATGTAAGAAACCATCGAGTTCGGGGGCCATGAATCTAAATGATGTGGTTAACATTGGTTTAAATGATAGAAGAATGAATCTCGTTTTAACAATAAAGAAAGAATTCAAAATAAAGGCTATAAAGCCGGTTCTAAAATTCCTTTTGTACTCAGTCTGATCAACCTTTTAAAAAAAGGCTGGTTTTTTCTGTTTCCAAGTTTTGATGATCATGATCACAGAGGCTATAACAGAAAGGGAGAAAATGGTGATACCGGTTTTCTCATACAAATTCATAAATAAAATGAAGGAGATAATTTGTATAAAAGCAATCAAAATACTTAATAATGTGTTTTGTTTTTGATTCTTTTTGATGGAGATAAAGAGCTGCAATGTAATAAGATTGCTGACAGCCAAAATGAGTACGGCCAAAGAATAATCTATTCTTGTTATATTAGTTCCTTTTTCAATTGCGAATAATGAATAAATGGATACAGGAAGGGCGCATAGATTGATCACTAATAAAATCAACACCCAAATCATATGATACCAAAATTTCTTCATGAAAGTAGACTCCTTGTCATGTTCTACTATCATTTTGCGCTTTTAGAGGATGAATATTCGTTTGTACGATCATTTTGTTTGTTACTTTTATATATTAGTCTTAAGGTTAGTTACTCTGGCAGGGCTTTCTTTTAAGATCCCATTGCGGGGAACGGCAAAGAGTTGCTTTCTTTAGAAAGAAAAGGACTTTAAGGGACGAAGGGTCAGTAAAAGCAAATTACGTAAACATAAATATTATGGGAAGCAATAAACGCGTATGACAATCAATAAGATTCCGGCGGAGAAATTACTTGAAGTCCATGAGTAATATTTAAAAAGTAAACTTGTGTAATAACTTGATAATTTAAAATAAGAGTTTCTTTATTTTGCAAAATCTATAGAATAAAACTCATTTAAAAACATAAAAAAGAACGAATAAGGTTTTTTAACCACCATTATTCGTTCTTTTTTGTATGTTCTTCTAGTTTACTGATTCTTTTTTCGAGTTCTTCCATCCCCATTAATTTAGACTGTCCTTCCAGAAAGAGGTTGAAGATGGACGTTAATAGAAAGCCTCCACCCAGACCAATGAGGCACCCAACGCCGGGGGTATCAAGAGATAATCCAATTCCAAGACCGGTTAACAGGCAGCCCGGGATTAGGTATTCGGTTAATGAGTGTTTTTTAGCCAACTAATCTCCTTCTTTCTTTTAAGAAAGTTTATGTATTTTGATTACTATTATAACCACTATACTTTCCAGAAAGAACAGAATTCTCTAGTTTGAAAATCTGTTGCAGGTGACTTGCAGTTCAAAATGGAATCAAGAAGGTGACACAAACTATAGGGAAGGGTTACGGTGTTTTCTCGAATGGTATAGTAGACAAGTTTACATACTGATACAACTCAGGTCATAAATAGTTAAATCACGAAAAGGGCCGTTGCTATCCTTAGATTCAATAACAATACCTTTATAGCCCTTAGAAGTAATCATTTCCTGAAGCTGGCTGCCTATTTTAAATTCAGTCTCTTTGATAAATGATTTCATATTTTTTCTGTTATCGCCCGCAGATAAATTATGAATTTCAGCAAATTGTTTATTGTATATATACGCACTGATCGTTTCGTACGGTTCTACGAATTCATTCGTAAATGAATCATATAATTTAGCATAGTCATCATCTTCTATATAGAAGAAGTCTTCAGTATCAACGGAAAACTCTATAACGTCTGGTCCGAATTTTTCCGCCCATTCCTTGCGTGTAGTAGCATATATAGCATCACCATGCATTTTGCCGTGAATGAAGGAGTTACCAAGTGTAAGGCCGTTCTTAAGAATCTTCTCATAACTCGAATGAGATGTTCCATGAAATACATCAATCATTTTATCGCCTCTTTATCATATTTCGATATCTTTATCATAAACGATATTCACACTCTTTACCATGCAATTAATGGAAATAACACTCTAGTCAGGAGGTGCTATTTTGAGTAAAAATCAATATGTCTGTTCAGAATGCCATAAGTTCTTTACGGAGCAAACATGCGTGAAAAACTGTACTTGTGGTGGACTGTTAATCATAAGGAAGGATAAAAGTGCGTTAAAAGATGATTGGATAGATCATGATAATTTAACCATGTGGAAATTCTTCCGTGCTTTATCGGTAAATCAAGAATTGAGGGAATGGGAGAAGGTTTCATTGGGGGAAGGGAATACGCAGCTTGAACAGCTGGACCCCGATAATCCGCATATTTATTTGAAATTAGAAAAAAGCTTACCCAGTCAATCCTCGATAGATAGATGCTCAGCTCTATTGGTGACCAAATTAAAAGAGCATAAAATACAGAAGATCATTTTAACGGATACAAAGGACGTAAATTTTTCTGTTGCTAAATACGCAAAACAGGCCAAAATCCCATGTGAGTTATTTATACCGGAAACTACCTCAAATAAATCGCTGGATAAATATAAAAGTTATGGAGTAAAAGTCATTTCTTCTGGTCATAAACATGAAGCGGCCTTAGATAAACATCACTTTATCGTATCAGAGTATCATCCTTATCTGATTGAGGGCGCAAAAACCTATACATATGAGATTTGGGAACAGTTTGGACACCAAGAACCGGATATCGTTATTTTCCCAATAGAAAGCAGTCTATTAGCCATTGGAGCTTATCATGGTTTTAAAGATCTTTTGGAGCTTCAAGTCATTAAGAAAATCCCTAAATTTATTATGGTCACTACTCTTCCATCTTCCCAATTAATAAATAGTAAAATTCCTCCACCTTTATATAAGGAAGTGTTAAAAATAATTAGACAAACAGAAGGGCATATGCAAACCATTACAAAAACAGAAATTGTCCAAGCCGGAAAAGCTCTTTTGATGAGAGGTCATTCTTCGGATAAACAAAGTGCAGCCGCCTATGCAGGATGTATGAGATTTTATCGGGAATATTCAGTTAAAAATGAATCGATGGTAATTCCTCTCTGTAATTCCAGCGAGAAAAGACAATCCGAATGGATGGGGTGATAGGAAATAAATGAACAGATCAAAAGTAAGGAACTATATGGCTGCCAAGCTTGATAGGTTAGAAAAATCACAAAATACATCTGGCTCTTGGACTTTTAATTTTGAAGGGTCTTCATTAACGGATTGTTTCATGATTTTAATTATACGGACATTGGGAATAAAAGATGATATGGTTGTTGATCTATTAGTAGAAAAGCTATTACGCACACAAAATGATAATGGATCATGGAGTATCTATCCAGATGAAAAGGAAGGTAATTTATCAGCCACTGTTCAATCTTATGCAGCCCTGCTTGTATCCGGCAAGTTTCATCGGAATGACGAGGAAATGAAAAGAGCTGAAAGATTTATAAATAAGCACGGTGGTCTATCACGATCTCATTTTATGACTAAAATGATGCTGGCAGTGAATGGAATGTACAACTATCCGACCATTTTCCATTTTCCGATGAGTTATTTTATGGTTCCAGCACATATTCCTTTAAATATGTATCAGTGCAGTAATTATGCCAGAGTTCATTTAACCCCTATGACGATCTGTATCAATAAACGGTTTAAGTATAAACATGAGGGACCAGATCTTAGTTATTTTGAAGGGCAAAAAGGAGGATGGTTTAGAGAGGAACGTAATTTAGAGGAAAATCAATTAATTGGTAAGTTGAAATCTTTGAATTATGCTCCGTTTTCATGGGAAAAAGCTGGTTACCAATCTGCAGAAAAACTTATGCTTGATCGAATAGAAAAGAATGGAACTTTATATAGCTACAGTTCGGCTACCTGTTATATGATTTATGCTCTGCTTGCATTGGGATATAAAAAAGACTCCCCAATTATTCAAAATGCAGTCGCCGGGATGAAGAGTTACTTAACAAATACCCCCGACGGCATGCATGTGCAAAATTCACCTTCCAAAGTCTGGGATACAGCTTTATTGAGCTACTCTTTGCAGGAAGCTGGACTAAAAGAAACATATCCCGTTATAGAGCGGGCAAATGCTTATTTGCTCAAAAAACAACAAAATAGCCGAGGAGACTGGGCGATAAATGCTCCTAATGTAGTCCCGGGGGGATGGGGTTTTTCTGACAGTAATCATTTTGTACCTGACAATGATGATACAAGCGCAGTTTTAAGAGCGTTAACCAAGCAAAGCAGAAAAGACACACAAACAAATCTTGCATGGAAAAAAGGGCTGTCTTATTTGAAGGCCCTGCAAAATAAGGATGGGGGATGGGGGGCTTTTGAAAAAGATGCCTATCACCCATTATTTACCCTTTTGCCAATTGAAAATGCGAAAGATGCTATTATAGATGATTCCACAGCAGATTTAACAGGCAGGGTGTTAGAATTTATGGGGAATTATGCGGGTTTAACCTACAAGCATTCTTTTGTTAAAGAAGCAGCTTCCTGGTTGCTGAAGGAGCAATTGGCAGATGGGAGCTGGTATGGAAAATGGGGTGTCTGTTATATTTACGGTACATGGGCTGCAGTCACAGGGTTATGTGCAATCGGAATCAAGCCGGAACATCCTGCTATCCAAAAAGCAATCAACTGGCTGGAATCTATTCAATTAAAGGATGGAGGATGGGGGGAATCCTGCAAAAGCGCAGAGGAGGAACACTTTATCCCATTGCCCTATAGTACCCCTTCACAAACAGCCTGGGCGTTGGATGCACTCCTAACAGTAAAACAGACAACGTCATCAGCAATCCAGAAAGGAATCAACTGTTTAGTGGATGAAGAATCTTATCATTCCTCTGCGAAACGGTATCCAACAGGCCTTGGATTGAGAGGTGGATATTATATCATTTATGAAAGTTATAATTATATATTCCCTCTTTTGGCACTGGGACATTACGAAAAGAAGCGGATCAAAGAAAGCACAAGCGCTCAGTAAAAATCCACATTTAAAAACTATGAGTGATTTTATGTTAAAATAGTGGCAAACGAATAAGAATAGGTGTTGAATCATGAATAGTAGAATAGGTTTTATTGGCTGTGGGAATATGGGGAAAGCGATGGTTGGCTCTTTGATAAACAGCAATCAAATTAATGCTGACCAATTGATCGTTTCTGTCCGTTCCGAAGAATCGAGAGTAACTATAATGGAAAAGTGGCCGATTAAAACAACACTGTCCAATAGTGAAGTTGCCATAAATTCAGATATAATTTTTATAGCAGTCAATCCGAACCAATATGAAGAGGTTATCAAGGGAATAAGAGAGTACATTGATGATAATAAAATCCTCATTTCCATTGCAGCTGGTGTGAAATCAATACAAATGGAAGAGTGGATTGGTGTGGAATCAAAATTTGTTTTATCTATGCCGAATACTCCGGTTATGGTGAATGCCGGGATGACAGCTATTTGTCCCAATGCACATGTCACAGAGGAAGAATTGGAGGGAATCTGCCAGTTATTTCGAGTTTTTGGTGAATATGAAATCATAAAAGAAGAAGATTTTGAAGCTTTTATTGCTTTATGCGGTTCATCACCAGCCTATATATTTGTATTAATGGAAGCAATGGCGGATGCTGCCGTTAAGCTTGGCATAGAGAGAAAAAAAGCGTACAGAATGGCCGAACAGACTATTTTGGGCTCGGCTCGGCTTGCTTTGGAAACTGGGATTCATCCAGCAGAACTAAAAGACCAAGTCTGCTCTCCGGGAGGCGCAACCATTGCTGCCATCACAACACTGGAAGCACATGGATTTAGAAATTCGGTCATCAAGGCAATGGAAGTATGTGCAGATCAATCAAAGAAAATGAATGATGAAGTTTACTGAAAAACAAATAAGCGAGGCTGGGACATAAGTATTTCAGTCAATAATAAATCAGAACTATTAGGTAATATTTTAATAAATATTTCGCCTAATAGTTCGGATTTTTATTTGTTTTCAATAGATTGGTTACTACTGTATACCATTATTAAATTTAGTGGAATGGAGCGGAAGCCACCGACTCCTGCGGGAAGTAGAGAAAAGGCTGAGACCTGAGCAAGGCGTAGCCGAGGAGGCTAAAGCCTTCCTCCCCGCGGAAAGCGAGTGGAGTAAGCGCGCAATGGAACGAACTTTTCTTCCAACTTAAATCTTTAATAAGTAAAAAAGCCGATAAATTAGATATCGTGCGTCTTTTCAGGATCGTTTATAAGTTATGTCCCATCCTCGTTTATTCTTAATTTCTCTACTAAGCAGCATATAGATATAGCCAATACCCTCGTCTTGCTGTTTGTTTTCCAGCTTAATCCTTCTGAATAGCTGATGATTCCGTTGGTTACCCCATTAATCGTTACCCCTTTTATTTTGGGATAAAATAATTCTAAAAATTCTGTAAATAGTAGAGTTGTTAGTATATTTGCACCCATCAACATGTTAAAATAATCCTAACCATTAAGGTTTGGGGAGTGAGTACGATGGATGGCACATTATTATCCAACAGTATCTATTCATTAAAAGGAAGCGATTTACGTATCATTTATAGTTTGTTAAGTAATATGAATCTAAGAAAACTGGTTTCATTCAATGTGAATAAAATATTAACTAGGGAACATAATGCGGATTATGTAAACTTCCTTTTTGACGCAGCAAATGAATTCAATGATATACCAGATGCAACTTTACAATTTAGCTTATTTCAAGAAATGAATAAAATACTGGGCTTAAACTGTCTATCTTACGAGACAACTGATCATATAGACAATCAATGCGAAGCAATCGTTGAAAAAGTATATCAAATATATCTAAATCATGAAAAATCATTTTTGCAATTTACGAATGAGCAAATTGAGTTTACTCGTATACACCTTATGATTCATTATCAATTGAGGCAGTTATTCTTTGAAGTGGAGTACAGATTCCAAGATCTTACATCTGATGAGCAATGGGATTTCTTGAATATCATATATCAATCCATCCTTTTGCTCCCAGAGGATAACCAAACGATTCTTCAACAAAACTTGCCGGAAAAAATCATGCAGATTGAGGACCTGAAGAATATTGAATTATCTACTTTGCTACTCCAATTATCCAATAGTAATCTCCCTTCTTTTTTTCATATGTTCACAAGCTTAATGATTAAGTATGCAGAAAAGCTAACTGTACACATTCCTTTACTCCATCATGACCATATTTCCCCTGCTATAAAAATTTTAACTTCACCATATTTTATAACACCCCATGTTTTAGGAGGCAGAGTTCTGCAAGTGAACTATCATCACCAGGCCATAAAAAAAAGGCTGATGCCTTTTATTCTTATGCAAATAACTTTGCCATATCTGTGTAATGAAAACTCTGTATCCAGTCCTGTTTTTTTTCAGAACGAGTGGAAAAAGAGGGTAGAGGAATATCGCCAAATGGATTACCAGTCAGTTGTTATTGAAATGAAGCATATTGAAATCAGTAATCTCCTCCATATATGCCGACAAAGAATAACTGAATATGAACTTCAAAAAAGACAGATAGAGGAACGATTGCATATTGAGATACACAAACTTAAATCCACTCTCCTCTTTATGGATATAAATGAATTGGCGATTAACCAAAGCTTTGATAAACATCGCACAGAATATTTTCATATTCAAAATAAAATAAAACAACTGACCTTAGCAAAAAGAGAAGACATATTAGAAACCAGCCTAATGAAGCAAGTTGCCAATAAATTGCTTAATATGTCAGTGACACTTGATCAATTTGGCAAGGAGAAAAAAGTGGATGAGCTTCTAAAAAGTTTGGTAATGGATATTTTAGATTCTGATAGTCATTTTAAACAAGAAGAAAGGGTTGTGATTAAACAAATCCAAAAAGAATTAAAGGATATTACATATATGATTGAAACGGAGAATATCATTAAGACCGAATATGAGAAAGAACTTATTAAACTGAATCATCAATTAAAAGAATGCAGTGAAAAGCTGAAACAATTAGAGAACGACAACTATAGGATTAAAGAGGCAGTACAATAAAGCTGAATCTTAAAGTCCGTTCTATCAAAAACGGACTCAGATAGTAGACAAAAGGAATTCAGAATGACCCAATAGGGGCCGATTACTGAATTCCTTCTTATTTTTGTCTTTTTTACGAGGGATCGACCTATCTTCCTCTATTTTTAGGCCCTTTTTGGACTTTCCCAAGTCCAATTGGCCATCTTCTAGAAGTGGACCAAATGGTTCTCCGGCATAAGTTGTTCTACCGTAATCATCTCTAACTGTTCACGATTCATTTGCCTATGTTTGGTTAACATGCTCATCACACCTTGGTAAATAACGTTACCTATAGTATACAAAAAAACACAAAGAATTTCTGTATTAAACAGAGAAAACTCCCCTATAACGCAGGGACCTATTTTGCAGAATGGGCGAGACTCCTGCGGGAAGAACAAGCGTACCCTAGACCCCGCAGTGCAAAGCACGAGGAGGCTTGATGCTTGCCCGCGGAAAGCGAGCCCATTCTGCAGAAAATAGCGTAAACCCGATAGAAGAGGACAGCGATAACAAAAAAACTGTAGACAAGGTCCTCTAAAATAAGGACATTGTCTACAGTCTGAGTTGTTCTATAATAAACGGACTTTTTTTACTTATTTATATAAATAATTTCATGAAAATAGGCCCAAGAACAGAACCGAAAATAGCGCTTAAAGTCATGGAAACAGAACTCATAGAAAACGTTAATTCTCCAAATTCGAATGCTTTGGATGTCCCAATCGCATGTGATGCGCTGCCCAATGCAATTCCTTTGCTGACAGGGTTGGTGATTTTAAAAAGCTTTAAAATCAGCGGTCCTAAAATGGCACCGGTCAAACCTGCGATCATAACAAAAACTGCTGTTAATGCTGGAACTCCTCCTAATTCTTCAGAAATTTGTACAGCAACTGGCGTGGTTAATGATTTCGGTAATATGGATACAGCCAGCGCATCGGTGACGCCAGCCAACTTTCCAAATAAAAGTCCACTAAACATTCCTGCTAATACACCGAAGAAGACACCACCCAAAATGACATAAATGTGATCTACTAAAACCTTCCTTTGTTTATAGAGTGGAAATGCAAGAGCCACCACTGCAGGACCCAGCAATTGATTAATCCACTCGCCGCCTATCATATATGTATCATAAGAAATATTAAATACAGACAGAATACTGACAATTACGATTGTTGTCGTTAAAATCGGCAACAGAAATGGATTGGTAAATCGTTTGTAAAGCTGATTCAATAATAGAAAGATGAGTACGGTTATAACGATAATAAAAATGGCAATCAATAATTTTTCCATTCCTTTTGTTCCCTTCTTTTATTATAAGATGAGTTTTCAATTAGTTGGCTTGTTTCTCCTGCAATCAGCATGGTAAAAATCGTACTGAGAAATACGATAGACATGATTGTGAAACCTTTCATGGAAAAAAGCGCTGGATACTTCATAATGCCTATGCAGACTGGAACGAATAACAAAGGTAAAAAAGCAATTAAAAAGCCAGCTCCCCGATTGATGTATTCAACTTTGATTACGTTTAATTTTAAGCAAATTAAGAGTAATAACAAACCGATGATACTTGCAGGAATTGGAATCTTAAACAACTCTTGAAGAAACACACCTATATAATAAAAAATGAAAAGAAGAAGGACTTGTAAACAAACGACTAAATATTTCACAATAATTATCGGTCACTTCGAATAAAGTAACCTTCACCTCCAAAATTAAATGATAACTTGATATTACCCCTCCACTCTGACAAGTCAAATGATTAGCACTTTATGGGAATTGGTTAGTAGATATTGGAATTGTTTTGAGTTATCTTTAAATTCGAATGATCAAATAGTGAGTGAGTTATAAGATAAAAATCAAGACAAAAATCCTTAAAAAAGAAGGAGATCCAGCGTTTTTTTAACATAAGGAAATAATGACATATTGATGAAGCTGGCCTATTCTGAATATAAAGAGATGGTGAGAGGACAGGGTAGAGATACTTCATATAATATTTTTTTGATATCAAAATAGAAAAAATGCATAATAAAAGTTGGTTGATTTTACCTGCATAAAATTTAATGAAAAGGGCTTTCTTTATTTGTTTACGCATGCTAGTATACTAGTGTAAATGAACGAAACACAATATGAACCCAGACAGCAGCTTCAAATATTTATTTACTTTTGTTTGTGAAATTGTGAGCAATAATAGTTCTTAATTAATTTTTTGTATGAAGTATTTAATATCGGTTCAAGAATTAGCTTACATCAACTATTTCTTTTACTTCATTTTGTGAAATTATGAGCAAAAGAAAAGTAAATAAAATTTGTGAGTATGTATATACTACCGATTAGAGAAGCCTTTACTGTTTTCAAAAGATTGATGGAAGTATCGAGTGTAAGTGTTTGAACCTGCTTAGCGGTATTTATTCGTCATTTATAAACATATTGTATTTGGAGGTATTTAAATGAGAGCAGAAGCTTTGAAAAAACAAGGCTCACCAAAAGAAAATCATACTCCTAATGTTCGTCCTTTCGGCATGCGGGACAAAATTGGTTACCTATTAGGTGACTTTGGAAACGATTTCTTTTTCTTATTGGTAAGTGCATACTTAATGGTATTCTATACCGATATTTTTGGCATCAATGCAGCGACGGTTGGTGCGCTCTTCATGGCTGCTCGTTTATGGGATGCAGTAGCTGACGTAACTTGGGGACGTTTTATCGACACTAGAAAACCAACTAAAAATGGAAAATTTAGACCGTGGGTTTTAAGAATGTCATTCCCACTAGTATTTTCTGGCGTATTAATGTTTATCACAGTTCCTGGTCAAAGTGATGGTTTCTATCTTGCTTGGGCGTTCGTAACCTATATCGTTTGGGGTACTTTGTACAGTACAGTTAATATTCCTTACGGATCTATGGCATCGGTTATGACAAATAACCCAATTGAACGTACTTCTTTATCTACTTACAGAACAGCTGGGATGATGCTTGCGAGCTTGATCATCAATGCAGTCGGACCAATGATTGTCTTTGTTGATAACAAAATCGACGCAAATCGTATGTTCATGGCTGCTTGTATTTTTGGTGTGTTGGCAATTTCTTGTTACATCGGTTGCTATAAATTAACAACTGAACGTATCGTTCCTGAAACGAATGATGCAGAAAAAATGGATCTTCGTAAAACTCTAAAAGCGATTGGTCAAAACAAACCACTTATTTGGATTTTAACTGCATCTTTATTATTCATGACAAACAGCATGCTCATGGGAGCAGTGAACGTTTACCTATTTAAAGATTATTTCACTAGCACTGCAGCACTAAGCCTTGTTGGTGTTATGACAACAGTTACTTCTTTCATTGCAATGCCAATGGTAAAACCATTAGTTGCCCGTTTCGGTAAAAAAGAAATTGCAGCTGTTGGTATGGGATTTGCGGCTATCATTTACTTCGTACTATTCATGCTGAAAGATATCAGTGCAACGACATTTGTATGGATTGCAGCACTTGGTATGTTTGGTACAGCATTCTTAAACGTTGTTATTTGGGCGTTTGTAACGGATGTTATCGATTATCATGAGTTCTTAACAGGTTTACGTGAAGATGCAACGATTTATTCCGTTTATTCCTTTGCTCGTAAAGTAGGTCAAGCCGTTGCTGGTGGACTTGGCGGTTTCTTGATCGCAGCAGTTGGTTACAATGCAGCACTTGAGACACAAACAGAAGGTACGTTAAATGGAATCCATGCACTTGGTACATTAGGACCAGCGTTGTTCTATGCAGTTATTTTCTTAATCCTAATGTTCTTGTATCCATTAAACAAGAAACGTACAGAGCAACTTGCAATTGATATTGCTGAAAGACGTAAAAAATAATCATTAAAAGATAGCTCCGAAACGGGGCTATCTTTTTTTGTGTAACAGTTATTTTGTCAAATAATAAATGAATGAAAAAGAAATACAGGGAATAATACATACTTTGCATTGGAAGGAGCATCATATGTAGTGAGCATTTAATGTATGAGTTATGTTCAAATTTAGAAAAATAAATTATTGATATAACTCTTCAAGTATGCTAGTATACAAGCATGCAATAACACGTATACATAGTGTTTATGGAATTTTAATGCAAATATATGGAGGTATGACGAAATGACTACTTTACCTTTTAAAGTTGATTTAACAGATAAAGTTGCTGTTGTTACAGGTGGCGCTGGAATCCTTTGCGGTGCTTTTGTTGATGCTTTGGCTGCATGTGGAGCGAAAGTTGCCATTCTTGACCGTGCTTTAGAAAATGCTGAAAAGAAAGCTGAAGAAGTTCGCCAAAAAGGCGGAATTGCTATCGGTGTTGAAGCAAACGTATTAGACAAAGAAAGCCTAAAAGCTGCACACGCAGTTGTAAAAGAAAAATTAGGTCTTTGCGATATCTTAATCAACGGTGCCGGTGGTAACCATCCTCTTGGAACTACTACTAAAGAATACTTATTCCCAGAAGATTTGAATGGTCAATTGAAAGATACAATCACTTTCTTCGATTTAGATCCAGAAGGAGTTCAATTCGTATTCAACTTGAATTTCTTAGGTACTCTTTTACCTTCTCAAGAATTTGCAAGTGATATGGTGAATCGTAAAGGTGCAACAATCATCAATGTATCTTCTATGAATGCATACACACCATTAACAAAAATCCCTGCATACAGCGGAGCTAAAGCAGCGGTAAGTAACTTTACACAATGGTTGGCTGTACATATGTCCAAAGTGGGAATCCGTGTTAATGCGATTGCACCTGGTTTCTTCGTTACAGCACAAAACGAAAAATTGTTAAAAAACGAAGATGGTTCTTACACAGAACGTTCTGAAAAAATCCTTCGCAATACGCCAATGGATCGTTTTGGGGAAGCGGAAGAGCTTGTTGGAACAATGTTATACCTTGCAAGCCATGAAGCATCCAGCTTTGTTAATGGCGTAATCATCCCTGTTGATGGTGCGTTCTCTGCATATTCTGGTGTTTAATTTGTTCTAAAAATAGCAAACAAATAGCGATTATAGTATCGCTATTTGTTTTGTTGATATCGACTCGTGAACTGGAGAGTGAATGATATGTTACCAAAATTTGAAGTATTAAATGAAATGCGAAAAGGCTACGTCGTAGCAGTTGTTCGCGGAAAAACAAAAGAAGAGGCTGTAGAAATTGCTAAACAAGCATATGCAGGCGGTATTCGTTCATTAGAAATCACGTTTACAACACCTGATGCAGCTGACGTCATTGCTGAACTTGCGAGCATGAATGATGACAACATGATTATTGGTGCTGGAACAGTATTAGATGAAGCTACAGCTCGTCTGGCTATTATGAAGGGTGCACGCTATATCGTAAGCCCGCACTTTGATAAAAACATTTCATTAATGTGTAATCGTTATTGTGTTCCTTACTTACCAGGTTGCGGATCTGTAACGGAAGTAATGGAGGCTGTTACATATGGTTCTGATGTTATTAAAATGTTCCCAGGAAGCCTTCTGGGTAAATCCTTCATTAAAGATGTACACGGACCACTTCCACATGTTCAAATGATGCCATCTGGCGGTGTTAGCAAGGATAACCTAGCTGACTGGATCGAAGTTGGAGCATTCGCGGTAGGTATCGGAAGTGCTTTAACGAAGAACGTTAAAGATGGTGATTACAGCTCTGTCCAAGCAGTGGCAAGAGAGTTTATGGATCATTTAGCAACTCTTCAAAATAAATAATCAAGACCTGCTACATAAAGGAGGGTAAAGTGGATGAGTTCATTTATACATGAAAACTTTATATTGCAAAATGAAACAGCTGTGAAGTTGTATCATGAATACGCTAAGAATATGCCGATTTATGATTATCACTGCCATTTATCCCCAAAGGATATTGCAGAGAATCGTAAATTTAAAAATATTACTGAACTATGGCTCGAAGGTGACCATTATAAATGGAGAGCAATGAGAGCACATGGTATTGCTGAAAAGTATATTACTGGTGATGCCGATCCGAAGGAGAAATTTGAGGCTTGGGCTAAAACGGTTCCATATACAGTTGGAAACGCTTTGTATCACTGGACTCATATTGAATTGAAAAACTACTTCGGTATTGAAGAATTATTAAACGAACATACATGGGAAAGCATTTGGAACCGTTGCAATGAATTGTTGCAGCAAGATGATTTTTCTGTTCGCGAACTCATCAAACGCTCAAATGTAAAAGTAATTGGCACGACAGATGATCCAACGGATGATCTTATGTATCATGTGCAAATTGCTGAATTGCCTGATTTCCCAGTGAAGGTTCTTCCTTCATTCCGACCTGATAAAGGATTGGAAATCAATAAAGCTACATTCGTTCCATTCGTGGAAACTCTTGAAAAGGTAGCTGACAAATCATTAGCCACTTATGCGGATTATATAGCGGCTCTATTAGACCGTGTTCAATATTTCCACGAAAAAGGCTGCAGAATTTCTGACCATGGTCTATCTGAGGTTCCATTCTCTGAATTCGATGAAAGCGAATTAGAAGGAATTTATCAATCTGGACGCAGCGGTAAAGCTGTAAGCCTAGAGGATGAAAATAAATTCAAGACAGCCATCTTGATTGCTCTTGCAAAGGCCTACACAGAAAGAGGCTGGGCAATGCAGCTTCACTTTGGAGCAATCCGCAATAACAACACAAAAATGTTCAAAAGATTAGGACCTGATGCAGGCTTTGACTCCATCAGTGATCAAGGCGAAGTAGCCGCACCATTAAATGCGCTGCTAAATGCGTTCGAAATCAGGGATGCTCTGCCTAGAACTATTGTCTATAATTTGAATCCTGTTTATAACGAACTGATTGGTACAACGATTCAAAACTTCCAAACAAACGAAGAAGGAATCGCAGGTAAAATCCAATTTGGTTCTGGTTGGTGGTTCAATGATACTAAACCAGGTATGATCCGCCAAATGACAGCTTTAGCTGATCAAGGATTATTAAGTCACTTTGTAGGGATGCTCACTGATTCACGTAGCTTCATCTCCTATAGCAGACATGAATACTTCCGCCGCATTCTATGTAACCTAATTGGTACTTGGGTTGAAGACGGAGAAATTCCAAATGATGATGCGCTACTTGAAAAACTAATTACGAACATCTGCTTTAATAACGCTAAGAACTATTTTAATATAGATCTTCAATAATTTTTAGGAGGAAACTTACTATGGAAATGTCATTCCGTTGGTATGGAAAAACGGATAGTATTCCTTTGGAGTACATCCGTCAAATTCCAGGTATGAAAGGAATTGTAACAGCTATTTATGATATCCCGGTTGGAGAAGCTTGGCCGATGGATAAAATCGAAGAATTAAAGAAAACTGTAGAAGATGCTGGTATGCACATCTCTGTTATCGAGAGTGTACCTGTACATGAAGATATCAAAATTGGTCTTCCAACTCGTGATAAATATATCGAAAACTACAAAACAACTTTACGTAACCTTGGTAAAGCTGGTATCCCAGTTGTGTGCTACAACTTCATGCCAATCTTTGACTGGACACGTACAGATTTAGAATACCGTCTTCCAGATGGTTCTACAGCTCTTATCTTCGAAGAAGAAGTAGCTAAGAAAATGGATCCATTAACAGGTGAACTTTCTTTACCAGGTTGGGATTCCAGCTATAAAAAAGAAGACCTGCAACAATTATTTGATCACTACAAAAATGTTGATCACGAAAAACTTTGGGAAAACCTTGAGTACTTCATTAAGGAAATCATCCCAGTTGCAGAAGAAGCTGGCGTAAAAATGGCAATCCACCCAGATGATCCTCCGTTTGATATCTTTGGATTACCACGTATCATCACAAACAAAGAAAACCTTGAAAGATTCGTTAACCTATATGACAGCCCATATAACGGTTTAACAATGTGCAGCGGTTCACTTGGTTCCCACCCAAATAACGATTTCCCTGAAATGCTTCGTTACTTTGGTAAGAAAGACCGCGTAAACTTTGTACATGCCCGCAACGTTAAATTAACAGGCGGAATGTCATTTGAAGAAAGTGCTCACCCATCTGAGTATGGTTCCGTTGATATGTATGAAGTAATTAAAGCAATGAAAGACTTCAACTATGAAGGACCAATCCGTCCTGACCATGGTCGTATGATCTGGGGCGAAACTGGTAAACCTGGTTACGGTTTATATGACCGTGCATTAGGTGCTACTTACCTAATTGGATTATGGGAAGCAGTAAATAAAAATAATCGCTAATGATTAAAATAAGTCGATGCGGATCTTGTCGTTAAGAATTCGTATCGGCTTATTCATATAGAAGGAGAGTACAGAAATGAAGGACAACATCAAAGAATTTGTTAAGACAAAAGACTTTTTAGTATGCGTCGATTCCGATGGTTGCGCAATGGACACAATGGGTGTAAAGCACGAAGAAGCGTTTGGACCTCGTGCAGTGGACGTTTGGAATCTTCATCATATTAAAGATCGCTTCCTTAAAGTATGGAATGATATCAATCTTTACACTAGAACAAGAGGAATCAACCGTTTTAAAGGGGTTGTCGCTACTTTTGAAGCATTAGAAAAAGAAGGCATCGAAATGCCAGATATCTCTTCCTTCAAAAAATGGGCAGAAACAACAAATGAACTATCCAATCCATCACTTGAAAGAGCAATTGCTGAAACAAATGATGAGCAATTAAAGAAAGCTTTAGAGTGGAGCCATGCCGTTAACCGTACAATTGAAGAAGAATTAGCGGGTAACGATAAGCCTGTTGAAGGCGCGAAAGCTGGACTGGAGGCTGCTAATAATGTAGCTGATGTAGCAATTGTTTCTTCAGCAAATGGTGCGGCTGTCCTTGATGAATGGACAAGACATGAACTAAACGTACATGTTGATGTCATGCTTGGTCAAGAAGCTGGTACAAAAGCGTACTGCATTGAGCAATTGAAAAAATTCGGTTATGACAATACTCATGTATTGATGATTGGGGATGCTCCGGGAGATTTATCTGCTGCAGAAGCGAATGGTGTTCTTTATTACCCAATCCTCGTTGGAAAAGAGAAGTTCTCTTGGGATCGCTTCAGAGAAGAAGCTTTAGCGAAATTCTTAGACGGCAGCTTCGCAGGCGAATACCAACAACAATTAATCAAGGAATTTAATGATAACTTGAAATAAGATTTGGAGGAACTACGGATGATCCAAAAAATTGCTAAAAACATTCCAATGCCTAAAGTTGATTTAAAAGCAAAGCCTTATAATCTTTCTGATGAAGATATCAAATGGGTAAAAGATACAATTGCTGGAATGACTGTTGAAGAGAAAATCGGACAATTGTTTATTAACTTGTTCTTCTTTGGTAATGATGAATTCAGCGGAAATGCGTTTACCAATAAAGAACTTCTTGAAAAATACCATATTGGCGGAGCTCGTTACATGGGTGCTAATTCCGACAAAGTTCAAGCACTTATTAACGAACTTCAAAAGGATACAAAAATTCCTTTATTAGTGGCAGCAAACTGTGATGCAGGCGGTAATGGTGCGGTGAACGACGGTACATATGTGGCTTCAGCTGCTATGTGTGAAGCTTCCGGTGATGAACAAGTATCATTCGACGCTGGATATGTAAGCGGACGTGAAGCTCATGCGGTTGGTGTGAACTGGAACTTTGACCCATGTGTGGATATTTTAGAAAACTGGAGAAACACAATCGTTAATACACGTGCTTACGGTACAAAAGCTGAAACGGTTATTAAGCACACAAATTCATACATTAAAGGGCTAACAGAAAGCAATGTAGGTGTTGCTATTAAGCACTGGCCTGGTGATGGAACAGAAGAACGTGACCAGCACTTAGTTATGGGCGTAAATGAATTATCTGTAGACGAATGGGAAAAATCCTTCGGTGAAGTATACCGTAACCATATTGAAAACGGTGTTCACTCTATTATGGCTGGTCATATTGCTTTACCAGAATATCAAAAAGCATTGGTACCTGAGCTAGAAGACCGCGACATTTTGCCTGCTACGTTGGCTCCTGAGTTAATCAATGGTCTTCTAAAAGGTAAATTAGGCTTTAACGGTTTAGTGCTAACTGATGCAACTCATATGCTGGGAATGACAGCAGCGATGAGACGTGAAGAGTATGTACCACAATCCATTGCAGCAGGCTGTGATATGTTCTTGTTCTTCAACGATATCGATGAAGACTATAACTTCATGTTAAATGGCTACAAAAATGGCATCATTACAGAAGAACGTCTTCAAGATGCGTTAGAAAGAATCTTAGGCTTCAAAGCGACACTTGGCTTGCACAAAGCGAAAGAAGATGGTTCCATCTTCCGTACAGAAGAAGATTTAAAAGTCATTGGCTGTGACGATCATATCGAGCGTGCTAAACAAGCTGCAGACAAAGGGATTACGCTTGTTAAAAACACGTTAGATCAGCTTCCAATTCGCCCAGAAACACATAAACGCATTCGCCTGTATTTCTTAGAAGGAGAAAAAGGTGGCATTTATAAAGCTGATGACAAAACGCTTAATTACATTGTGAGTGAGCTAGAAAGCAGAGGCTTTGAAGTAACGGTGAACGATGGTACCACTCGTGTTAAAGGCCCTACATTAAAATATCGTGAAGAAGTAGACGCAGCACTTGTTTTCGCCAATGTCATCGGTTATGGTGCAGAAAACAATTACCGTATCAAATGGAAGACGGCTATGTCTAACGAAGTTCCTTGGTATGTACATGAAGTACCAACTGTGTTCGTATCATTGAACTATACAACGCATTTAACAGATGTACCAATGGTAAAATGCTATATTAACGCTTACAAAGATACTGAAATTACCATCAAAGCTGTGATTGACAAAATCATGGGTGAATCTGAGTTCCACGGCACACCAAATGAGCTTGTTTGGTGCAATAAATGGGATACAAGACTTTAAAAGTTCCTTGTACAAGGAAAAAAGCGCGAATCTTTGCTGATTCGCGCTTTTTATTGTCTTCATACCAATAAAATTGTAAAATCACCCAATTCGAACCAAAATCACTAAATTAAGTTCAAACCTCTTTATAAGAATTATAAAAACTATGTTCCAAATCTTCATTGTTTATCTCAAAAATCCACGTCACCAAGAAAAGTCATAAAACCATCAAGAAATGAGAAAATCTGTTACTATAGAAGTAATAAAAGATGTTTGACGTAAGAGGTGATTGGGATGAACAGAGGATTTTTATTAAAACAAAAAGCGTTTTTAAAGCTTTATCTTTTAGAAATTGCTTCTCATCCGAGGGACTATGGTTCAATGGTGTTAAATGATTTAAGAGAGAAATTTAAACCATTCGGTTATTCACCAACCCATACGGAAATATATAAAACCTATAAAGAACTGTATAAAGCTGGGTTCTTAAAAAAGAGAACGGAAATATTAGGTGATCCGGAAGCGAATGTCCAGGAAGTCTTTATTTATTATTTAACGGATAAAGGGAAAGAAGAATTAGAAATTTACCGGAAGTTAATGAAAATAGAATTGGAACGTTCCATCGGAATATTGCAGGTTGCATTAGAAGATCATTTTGGTCCTGTAAAAAAAATATAGCAGAGAAAAACAATAAATAGAGCTTACTTATGACAGACTGATTTGTATAGCGAATTAGTCTGTTTTTGCGTACTCAGCATAAACTTTCTATATTCGAAACGGAATGAAGAGATGGTTATAAAGTTAGTAAGTTCACTTTTCATTCTAGGAGGATTTCTAAAAGGGAAATGGAATTATGTTGAATGGATGAAAGATTGCCGATTGGAGAGGCTTAAATGAAGAAAAATACTGTATTGGTTTTAATATGGATTTTATTTCTACTATCTGCATGTATGAATGATAACAATATAGTGAAGGATAGCCCAATATATGAAGGTGAAAAATTAACAATAGGTGTTGTCGGTAAGATTCCAGAAGTCCGCGAGGATCACATTCATTTTAAAAAGATTGAACTAAAAGATTTAAATCAAAGTAGTCTATCTTCCAAATATGATGCCATTTTTATTATGAAGCAGCATACAACTGAAGCAGCAGAAGTAACTTATCAAAAATTATACCAAAACGCTGTTGTCCCTTTCTTCTTTATTGAATCCCCAGATACATATATGAATGATACGGATCCTGAAAGATTTCCAAACCCACAACCAGGATATTATGCAGCAGGATATTACCGTTCTGGCGAGGAGGAGTTACAGTGGGATTATGGTCTTTATAATGATAAGGTCAACGAAGCCAATATATTGGATGTTTTCTCAAGAATTTTTAACACAGTTGAAACGATGGAAAATGAAAGTAAACGCATAAGATAATAGCTTGGGTTATTAAGTTATTTTTTTAAATTTAGATACTCCTTAGAGGCTAAGCATTTTATATGCTCACCCCATTTCATACTACAGATCATTCACCCTCAAAAATAAGATGATAAACATACCTGCAACTAATTTTTTAATCATAAATGTGTAAATATTGAAATAAATATTGGTTAGAATAAGTTCATCGCATATGAAACCACTAAGTATTAAGAGTGATCAGTAATTAGAGGGTTATTTTAGTGGATTTAGTTTATTAGTCAACCATTTAGCATGGTTCAGATTTTTTTGTTTTTTATCTAAAATTTTATAAACGAATAAATAGTATAAGGTGAGGATAAACTGTTATTTAGAATTTCTAGCTCTTTTTAATGAAGTAAAGGGGTGCTAACAATGATCATTCAGGAGCATGATTTTACAGTAGGCAAATTAACTTCATTACTGGTCCTCTTACATAATAATGAAGCCGGTGAAATAATAAAAAATCAACTAGATAAGGAGAATTACCGGTATACAGTAGGTAGTATAGGTTCTATCGACTTAAATAAAGTTATTTCTGTCATTGAAATAAGTGCAAAAACAAACGGAATTATAAATTCTAAATCATACAATGAACGAAATACGTTATATCATACCATTTTAGAGGCCGTAAAAGGGGTAGGCAAAGGAACCATTCAAGTAGGTGATTTCCTTGAAAAAGTCGACTTGACCTATAGCGTAGTAAGAGGAAAAAATAGAAATAAAAAAATAAGTACAGTCAATGATTGGATTGGTGTTTGCATTTATGGACGTGCAGGTTCACTGGAAAAAGGGATTGAACAAGAAACATTAGGACTAGGTTTTAATCATTTATAATCTATTGCTAACTGCAACGGTTTAGTTCATATAGAAGACTTCATCAGGAAGATTTTCTCCTAATGGAGTCTTCTTTTTATTCTCTATGATTAACATGAATGGACAATTAACCAGAAAACCATAAGCAATTTCTGGTCAATTTAAAGGAAATATCTAACTTGATGTTGAAAAAGTACTGTAAGAAGAGATTTTTTTAGCTCTAAAATCTTATTGTAAGAATTACAGGTTTAGCTGATTGGAGAGAAGGGGATTTTAATGCGTTAGTTTGAAAGAGAGTTTATCTCGTTCAGGAATTGGATAGGGGGGCGTTTTATGCAAAATGCATTTGAATAAAGGCCAACTTATTCCAATGAAATATTTAATATAATTACGGATATAGGTGTTAAAGAAGATTCTTTAATTGCAGATATTGATGAATTGCCAGTATACAGATTCTATTAAAGCTCTACATAGTCTTTTCTCTCGATATATCAAATAAACGACAAGATGATACTCTTTCACTACAAAACAGAGATATGAATTTGTAAATTCGGAATATGATAGTTTATTGTGGCTTTAAAATAGGGAAGGTGGAGAAAGAATGAGAGAAAGCAGAGTAAAAAAATTAGCGAAGCAAACTGTTTTACCGATTATTGTTTCACCAATGTTTATTATTTCTACTCCAGAAATGGTACTGGCAAGTTGTAAAGCTGGGGTAATAGGTACATTCCCAACTTTAAATGCCCGAACTGAGGAACAATTGGAGGAATGGTTTCAAGAAATAAAGGATAGACATGCACAAATGCAGAAAGAAAATTCAGACAAAACCATTGCACCTTGGGGTGTTAACTTAATCGTCCACTCTACTAATCATCGTTATGAAAGTGATTTAGCGTTAATTAAGAAATATCAACCTCCTATAGTAATTACGTCGCTTGGAAAACCGGTAAATGAAGTTAAGATTGTTCATGAATATGAAGGGCTCGTATTTTCTGATGTAATAAGCATTAAACATGCGAAAAAAGCAGCAGAGGCTGGAGTAGATGGATTAATCCTTGTTTGCAACGGTGCAGGAGGTCATGGAGGGACATTGAATCCATTTGCCTTTATAGCTGAAGTACGACAATTTTGGGCTGGAATGATTATTTTGGCGGGAAGTATTTCTAATGGACAAGAAATTGCTGCTGCACAAGCGCTTGGGGCAGATTTTGTTTATATGGGAACGCGATTTATCGCATCATTGGAAGCGGTTACTAAAGAAGGATATAAAGAAATGTTAATTGAATCGAATGCTAACGATATTATTTATACGGATACCTTTAGTGGTGTGAATGCCAATTATCTTACCCCAAGTATCAAAAGAGCTGGACTGGACCCTGCAAACCTACCGGTAAAAAGCGAAATGAATGTGGCTCTAAAACAAAATGAAGCAAAAGCCTGGAAAGATATTTGGTCCGCTGGTCAAGGTGTAGGGTCCATTAAGAATATTCAACCAATAGAATCTATTGTTAAAAGCTTGCAAGAAGAATATAAGGAAGCCATCTACACATTATCTTCTGTTCAAGTATCAAGGGTATAACATGAAATCACTAATAATCAATGCTGGAAATTTATTTCAAAGAGGAATTCAAAGGGGGAAATTTTAGTGAGAGAAGCAGTTATAGTGGAAGCGGTAAGAACGCCGGTAGGGAAAAGAAATGGAGTATTCAGCTCCGTTCGGCCCGATGATTTACTTGCTGGAGTTTTACGTAAACTTGTTGAGAAATCCGGGATTTCAAGTGGTTTGGTGGAAGATGTTATTATCGGCTGTGTATCTCAGGTTGAAGAACAATCCATTAACATTGCTCGGTCAGCTGTACTGATGGCCGATTTTCCCATTCATGTACCGGCCACAACAATTGATCGTCAATGCGGTTCAAGTCAACAGGCAGTTCATTTTGCTGCACAGGCTATTTTAAGCGGGGATATGGATATTGTAATTGCAGGTGGAGTTGAAAGTATGACACGCGTGCCAATGGGTTCAAATAGGTTACATGCTAAACCAAGTGAAGAACTATCTTCACGTTATGAACTAATTAACCAGGGATTATCTGCAGAGAGAATAGCGGAAAAATGGGGATTCTGCCGAAGTCAATTGGATGAGTTCTCTATGAAAAGTCATCAAAGGGCTGTAAGAGCACAGGATGAAGGTCGTTTTGAACGAGAAATTATGCCAGTAGAAGTAGCGAATGATGATGGGACTAGAACTGTGATTACCCAGGATGAAGGTCCTCGACGGGAATCCTCCTTGGAGAAACTAGCAACATTGCCAACCGTGTTTAAAGAAAACGGAGTCATTCATGCTGGTAACGCCAGCCAAATGAGTGATGGTGCTGCAGTTATGCTAATAATGTCAAAAGAAAAAGCGCTCGAATTAGGATTAAAGCCGCGCTTTAAAATTATTTCTCGAACAGTAGTTGGCTCTGATCCTACCTTAATGCTGACAGGTCCGATTGAAGCATCACGTATGGTATTAAAAAAAGCAGGACTGAGCATTGAAGAAATGGACTTATACGAAGTGAATGAAGCATTTGCGCCTGTTCCTTTATGCTGGATGGAGGAACTCGGGGCTGACCCGGAAAAATTAAATGTTAATGGAGGAGCTATTGCTCTTGGTCATCCATTAGGGGCGAGTGGTGCTCGCGTCATGATTACATTAATGCATGAACTGGAACGGATAGAGGGTCAGTATGGTTTACAGGCTATTTGTGAAGGAGCGGGAATGGCGAACGCTACGATTATTGAAAGAATCATAGAATAATACCTCATATTGAATAGGTAGAAATGGCTTGGACGAGAATTATGCCTTTCTACTTATTTATCAGGTAAAATTTTATTACCGTGATGAACAAAGGTTCCCTAAACAGAGAGGAGATTGGTAGTATGCAAGTTGTAACCAAAATGTTATTGGAACAACTCGACATGCATTGCCATGAAAATGAATGGTTTGCTTCCATGAATCAGGCACTTTAAGGAGTCACCGCATCTGAGGCGGCATGGACAAGTTCGGGAATCAGCAATTCGATATGGCAGATTGTCAACCACTTGATATTTTGGAATGAAGATGTGATCCATCGAATTAAGGGAACAGAGAATCCGCATAAGGCAGAAAACAATGAAGAAACCTTTGGAAATCCTGGGGACCCTGCAGACGAAATTGGGTGGGCCCAGACAGTGCAAAGCCTTAATGAAGTCATGGATAAATTAAAAACGGTCATTGCGGACCTTGACGATGAAAAGTTAAAAGCTCCTTATGCAGATAACAGGTCCTCTATTGAACGCTTACTCAGCAATATCATGATGCACGATACGTATCATCTCGGCCAAATTGTATTGTTGCGTAAGTTGCAATCCTCTTGGGGTGGCGTTGATTGGTCCTAAAACACCCTAATTCAACGAGCTTCCTCACCCAGCCGTAGAAGCAGTATTGACGGAAACCCTTTTCATTCTCTATGGCGAAGCGGGTGATTTTCCTACTTTATGGATGGTAAACAGGTGTGTTAGTCATATATCAGAACGTATTTGCAGATTGATCTAACGCATAGTCATTGTTCAACCGTCGGCAGCTTTTCTTAAATAAAAAGGCGTTTTTTTGCATGTACAACATAGTTACGGATTGAGTTTAATGAGTGTGAAGTCCTCTACTTAAACTGTCGAGGGCTTTAGATGTACAAAATAGACAGCAAAAAAGCTGTCTATTTTGCTTTCATTAGCAACAATCTTTAAGAAAACAGCCTTTGTAATCGATCATTTACTCCCTGTAACTAAAGGTAAATCAGGTTTAGATGCCCATTCGTTCATAGAACCGTCATACACGGCAACATTTTGCACACCTAGTTTTTCAAGTATCAAAGCATTCCAAGTAGCTGCTATTCCGCCACCGCAATAGGTAATCACTTTTTTGTCGGGATCAAAGACACCTGTATTCGCAAAGTTTTCCCTCAATTCTTCATCTGTAAGAATATTTTTAGATACAGAATCAGTATGGCAGCCAAAGAATACATTAGCACTGCCTGGTATATGGCCTTTTCTCGGATAGCTATTGGTTTCACCGCGAAAATCTTCAGGAGACAGACTATTGATTAGTATAAAAGAATCATCATTCACTGATTTCAAAACCTCTTCCATCGTTACCAATAAATCCTCTCTTCTGCTGCCTATGAACGAGGCTCTAGGGTAGAATGCCTTTTCAGTTGATGTCGGTCGATCTTCTTCAATCCATTTGGGTAACCCACCATCTAAAATTGCAATATTATCCAAACCTTCATATTTCAGCTGCCATCTTAATCGAGAAGCCCAGTACGGAGCAAAGAATGGTGCTCCAACAACCGCCCCACGGTCATAAATTACGGTGTATGTATCCTCATTGCCAATACCCAATTCTGAAACCTTCTCGATAAAATAATCTCTATCAGGAACAGTGAACGGTAAATCAGAAGCCGAATCTGACAGTTCATTTATTAAATCTGCATAAACAGCCCCAGGTATATGTCTATGTTCATATGATTCCTTACCGGATGAAAGGGTGATACTGCCATCATCTAGCGGTTTCATCAGTGTTGTAGCGTCTATTAATCTCAATTTAGGATCATCCAGTCGATTTGATAGCCATTCGGTAGAAACAATAATCGGGATTGTTTGCATGCGTATATCCTCCTATATAAGTTATTTCGTTAAATATACAATAATTTCTATGTAAATACTATGAATTAGCTTTTATCAACATCAGTGACAATTTTATTTAGGTCGTATTTGTAGTTTATTTTTTTGGAAAGAAATTTATCCAGTATATTTAAAGTACCCTAAACTTTTGGATAGCTTAAATTGTGCTGCGAGTATAATGGGGATTACTGGTAAAGGATTTATTTATATGAGATCTTCAGGTTATACATATTGAAAAATAATTTTTGCATCAATTCTCTTTTTAAAACAATGGTAGTGCAATTTAATTTTATACTTAGAATTTCTTTTTCTAATGCAGATAAGAGCAATTAGTCAATGCAACATTTTTTACAGAAAAAATCATCATTAAGAAAATATCCAACAATTATCTTCTCGTATTATGAAGGTATCCCTCTCCGCTGATACCCATCAATTGCCAGAATGGTATACAGGAAGATAGAATGGTCGTATGGCCGTTGTTATTGAAGTTTATGCAGCCAGCCAGCGTACGATGTAAATTGTCAAGGGGGAGGAACGTAGCTTAACGTGAAAATCTTAAATAAAAAAATGCTGATCCTAATGGTCAATATGTTCATTGCCATTGGCAGCTTCGGGATTGTGATTCCGATTTTACCGGATTATTTGGCTTCAATCGGGGAGGGCGGTACCGCGGCAGGACTGTTGATTGCCGTATTCGCGGGCGCCCAGCTCGTTATGTCTCCCATTGCAGGACGATGGGCAGACCAATATGGAAGGCGAAAGATGATTATATATGGCCTAATTGGCCTTTCACTTTCAGCACTCGTATTTTATTTGTCCAATTCTATTTGGATTCTTTATTTATCTAGACTGCTAGGCGGAGCTGGAGCAGCATTGTTGGTACCGGCCATATTTGCCTATGTGGCGGATATTACAACCTTTGAGCAAAGGGCAAAGGGGAACAGCCTCATTTCCGCGGCTATGTCCCTTGGAATCGTGGTCGGACCCGGGATTGGGGGATACTTAGCTGAGATTGATTTGAAGCTGCCGCTTTTGGTATCGGCAATTGTCGCTTTTGCGGCGGTTTGTTTTTCAGTTCTAGTGTTAAAAGAAAGCAGGCCAGAAGTGGATAGGGAAGGGGCACAAATGGAAGGAGAGCCTTTCCTTAGTAGTCTCATGAATTCCGTGAAAAAGCCGTATTTCATCGTCTTGCTTATTACGCTCATCATGAGCCTTGGCCTGATGGCTTATGAGTCTGTACTTGGTTTGTTCGTCAACGATCAGTTTGGAGCAAGCCCGCAGGATATTGCCAATATGATTACCGCAACGGGAATTGTCAGTGTAATCGCCCAGTTATTTATTGTTGATAAAATCGTCGATAAATATGGTGAGAGCTCTGTATTAATCTTTTTCATCTTATTGACGGCAATGGGCTATTTATTATCGATTTTCGCTGGAAGCTATGTCGCTTTCTTTGGCATTACATTGATTATTTTCTTAGGAACAAGTATCTTGAGACCAGTCTTGAACACACTGATTTCGAAAATGGCGGGGGAGGAACAAGGATTTGCGATGGGGATGAATAATGCATATATGAGCATCGGGAACGTGCTAGGGCCAACCGTAGCAGGCTCTTTGTATGATATTAACATCATCTATCCATTTGTCATGGGCTTCGCTATCCTTCTTATTACGGTATTGCTCGCATATGGATGGAAAAGGAAAGGCAAGTTGACGATGGCTGGATAATGATAGAAATAGATTATAAAACCAAGATTTGTTATGAAGGGAGAGGAATCTGTTCTTTATGCAGTCTTGTTTTTTTTGAGGTTGCTGATAAGTCAAAGAGCCGATGCTATTAATTGAAATAAGATTAAAGAACAAAAAAAGGGGTGATTCGTGAAATTACTTCCTTTTTATTTCATGTTGTTTTCGGTTCAATGTTACAAGTTTTGGTCTTATTTCTGCCATCTCATTCTTTATTGTTGACCGTTTTGCATTATTAATTGTAGTACTAGCTTTTATATATCTGATTAATCGGTAGCTAAAATAAGCTAACAATACTATATGGCTAATAGATTCTAAAGATTTGCTAGCAGCTTATCTTTGATAAAAGTAAGGGAACTGCGATCTGTACTGAACCCCAGTTAGTGTCCAATCTAACTTCCAGGGTTCGCATCAGATTGCAGTTTCTTTTGTTATGGTCTATTGGTTAGCTGAGTCTTTATTATTTGCCTTTGTTAAATTTATATGTTGATATTTAACATTTAAGAAAAGACTTCCTTATATTTGGAAGTCCTTAAGTGGTTCATAAACTAATTCTTAAGAGAATTCATTTGATTTATTATCTTCATAATTGATTTTCTTATTTCTTACAACACTATAAAAAACCATTCCAATAAACAGGAAAAATAAAACAGTGAAAACTACTCCATATGTTATTTCTTGGTTATTAAAATTTCCATAAGCATATATTGCCATTGAGATAGAACTCGCTATTAAAGCGAATATAATCAATGGATTGATTTTAACCTTCTTCAAAACAATTTCCTTCCTTTCATCACAATCAAAAGGTGTACCTTCAATACATATCTTTATTTCACGAACTTAGATAACCTAAGTTTATCATATGTTTCAACGATTGGAATTAAATACCTTTTAATTATCATATCATTAACTGTCACTTCGTTCAGTTGGTGCTGGATGCTCTCAAGCACCTGGAACCACGCAAGGTAATTATCAAGATATTTGGTTGCCACCCCGTTAAAACGCTGTATCCATCCTTTAAGTCTGCTGTGATAACTGTTGACGTTTTGGATATGATAAAGACCCTTTGTGCGGACTTTACCATCTGATTTGAATTGATAAATGGTCATTCCTTTGTCAGTAGCGTAGGTTCTGAACGCTCGCCAAGAGTCTGTACATAACACATTTTGGGATGACAGTTTTTGACCAATGGCTTTATCCAATTGCTCTTTTTTATTCTGCCTACACCAAGGGTTGTCGAAACTGTATTTTTGTCACGGTCTCTAGCTACTAATACACAGACCTGCTCATTGCTGATGCCACGCTTTATGGCTTTTCCACCACGTTTACGAGATTTTCTGCCAGCAATTTTCTTCTGCCCTTTTTCAGAGTACAGGAAATAGGTCTCGTCCATTTCAACGATACCTTGAAAATTTTCTACTTCAATTTGTTTCAGGGCTGATAATAGTTTATGTCTCCAGTAAAACAGCGTAACGTGGGTTACCCCTTTGACCATCTCGGCTGACTTACGGAGGGAGTAACCATCAATCATACATTCAATGGATTTTATCCATTTATTCAGACGGCGGGTTCTATAAAGTGAGGTGTTGGTTAAATCGGTGAAAGTAGAATAAATCCCTTTTGAATGATTTATCGAAGGCAAATAATTCAGGATTTTATGATAAAATATTTTAGTATAATAAAAATATTCAGAACTCTAATGATGGAGGCCTATTCTTTATGGAACAATATCAGATTGTATATAATACCTTAACTAAAATGAATATTCCATTTGAAGTAGTTGAACACCCTCCTGCTTGGACAACAGCTGAAGCAGACAAATATATTGATGGAAAAGAAGGGGTACGCACTAAAACGCTCTTCCTTACCAACAAAAAAAAAGATGCGTTTTATTTAGTTATAATGAATGGAGCAAAGCGTCTTGATATGGATCATCTTGCTACGATACTCAATGAAAAACGGATAAGCTTAGCTTCACCTCAAAGATTAATGAAAAAAATGTCTTTATCTCCTGGTAGTGTTTCTATTTTTGGATTACTAAATAATGAGGGACACGATATAAAAGTTTATCTAGATAAAGAGATGCTCTCAGAAAAATTGATGACATTCCATCCTAATGACAATTCTAAAACTTTATTTATTACTACAGAAGATATGTATAAATTCATAACTACAATTGGCTATGTGTACACGATTGTAGAACTGTAATTAAGCTAACCAATTAAGTTAGCTGAGTTTAATAAATAAGTAAAAAATAGTATGGAAGTGTTATTTAATGGATAAAAAAGAACTTCAAGATGTAAAAAATCAAGTAGAAGAATTCAGAGATCTTTTCAAGGATGATCCTGTTAAGCACATACAGGAAGGAACTTGGTTTACAAAAGTGTTGCAAATGGTTTTGAATGAAACACCTCATAAATTAGATGCGAAATTTTTCAAAAGGAAATACATTGGCCTAAGTAATGAACAAAAGGCTAAAAAACTTGTTAAGACAACATCAAATTATACTGCTATTGTAGGAGCATCTGCTGCAGGTGTCGTATCTACAGCGGAGTTATCAACTGTAGTTACCGGAGGTTGGTCTCTTACAGTTGCAGGAGCATCGTTAATAGGTGAAATTTCTTTTATTACATATTTGCAATTGAAATTAGTATATGAAGTTTCTATTTTATTAGATGCTGAATTGGACAGAGAAGATCCGGAAGATATAATAACTTTATTTTGGTTTGCTTTAGGTGTGAATGTTTGGGATGATGTCAGCAATTTAGTTTTAAAAGCAGGACCTCAAACTACGGAATATTTAGGAAGAAAAGCTTTGAGATCAGGCATTCGAACTGGGATACAAAATATGGCGAAAAGAGTTGGAGGCCAAAAACTGGCTCAAAAAATCACTGAAAAAACTTTATTGAAATTAATAGTACCTGGGGTCAATATGCCAATCGCAGCTTTAGCAAATAGAACCTTTACTTCGAAGTTAGGCAATCTAGCGATTGAAAAATTTAAGATTCGAGGAACCATTATACCGATAATTCAAAAATTGGCGGTTTTAGATCGATATTATTCAATTCTAACCATACCTCTCCTGTATCATGTTGGAATTTTTGATAATAAAGATAAAAAAGGAATAAACAATGTTATTGAAATGCAGAGCAATATAACGAAAAGATTAAATCTTAATGAAGAAGAGGAAAGTTTAATCAACAATATGATTCATCTGAATTTTAATGAATTTTGTAACTTGCTAAGTGATCTTAAAGATCAGTTGGCTATCAAGCACTTATTTACAATATCTTTTTATACAAATATATTAAAAAACGATGATGATTATACAAAAATTAGTTCGATAAAGAATGCTTTAAATATTAAAGATGAATTTGATATAGATGAATACAAATTACATCTTGGAGTTAAATAACTAAAGGAACAATTATGTTTATGAATTATTAAGTTAATAGTTGAGGTGCCATACGACTCATATACTTCAGGCATTTGATTATTGATCACTCTCAAAAAGCAATCAATATAAAGCGTGCATCACCATATAACAGAAGTACAATGTATATCAATGTACTGGTTAGCAGTACATGTGAGGTGACAAACATTCTACACAGGTAAAGTGTATAACCAAATGGTGATATTTCCTTAATCACTATAGATACATATCGCTAACATTGTCCTGTGAATAATGGTTCTTCACGTGTAACATTTTTATATCAAACCGTAATATATTCAAACTTTTGTCCATACTCTCACGAACTTACCCTCTATCCATCAAAGAACAGAATATTGCTTAAAGTATGAAGAAACCGGAACAATTTCTTACAAATGTAGAAATTTAATCCTATTTTGTGAAAAAATAGGTATACAATACCATTTTATGGTTTATAATCAATTAGGCGAGAATATTTTTTGTCTGCAATTATAGTTTTTATAGGAAAGAGGAATCATAATGCAAGTTCAAAGAAAATCGTTTGGTGTAGCATTATTATTATGGTTATTTTTCGGATCAATCGGTGCTCATAAGATGTATGTAAAAGAAAGAGTACATTATATTTTCTGGTATTGGCTGGCTTCTATCTGTACGCTTTCTATCATTCTATGGATTGACCTTTTCAGAATGAAGGGCATGATAGATAGACAGTATTTCGAAGATAAAGGTAAGTATGCAGCATAATAAAATATAAGAGGTTGTATAGTAGGGCCAACGGTCCTACTATTTTTAATTAGGAAAAGGGAACCGTTTTTGAGGTTTAATTTTGTTATCGGACCAATCTTAGGGGGAATTATAGGATTTATCTTTAGTGAAATATTGTAAGAACTGCAAGCGAAGAAAAAATAATACTGGCCTATAAAGTTCTCCAAAATAGGTTGGTGGAATTAACAAACCATACGTTAGTCATAAAAATGAATATAGGATTATCTTGATGAAACAACTAGAAAACAAAGGATGACTTATCATATGATCCCGACTGGGTTCGAACCAGCGACCCCCACCCTGTCAAGGAGAGGGGTCAGGTATTGTCCTGTTTGTTATCCTTGTGATAGCTCGTTCTTAACGGTCATGATTTCGTCCTCAGTTGCAGGTTGTGCTGGTTTATAATAGCCTCTTTGCTTGGCTAGTAAATAGACTTCATATTGTCTTTGTTCATCCTGGTTTCTCATGTCTTGAACCTTTTGTCTTAGTTCCTGATTTTCGGTCTGTGCAATAATAGACGCATAACCTGTGAGACTGCTGTTTAATCCAGATAAATAATCATTGATCATATCTTTTTCCTGCATGACTAAACCTCCCGCTTATAAAAATTTCATTAAATCTTCTTTATGAGTTCTTGCGTCCTGAGCATCTTTCCGTAATTGCTGGATGATTTCAGGGTCTGTACATTGCTGTGCATAATAATCCAGCTTGGTAGCCAGGGTCGCGTGTGAACCGATCATATGACGCAGGTTCTGAAGTTCTAATTCATTTAAATTTGGCATATCATCACTCCTCCAATAAAATTCACTACTACTATCTGCTGAAAGACAATAAAATATGCATTTCAAAAAGTTGATTTTCTAAGCAAATTACTTCAAAACGTACTTTTAAACTAATAAGTTTTCCTACAAATATTGACACCATATTAAAATTGTGAATAATTAAAAATAGATGTAATTAGCACTCGTTAATCATGAGTGCTAATTGCCAAAGATTCTTTCTTTACAGAAACACGATGGAGGGGAAAAGACGAATATGGAAAAACAGCAATTTAAAGCCGAATCCAAACGATTACTTGAAATGATGATTAACTCAATTTATTCCCAGCGCGAGGTATTTTTGCGTGAGCTTATTTCAAATGCCAGCGATGCGATTGACAAACTTTACTATAAGGCATTAACCGACGAGTCCTTAACTTTTAATAAAGAGAGTTATTACATAAAAGTAAGTGCAGATAAAGATAATAGAACCTTAACTATCTTGGATACAGGTATTGGGATGACAAAGGAAGAGTTAGAAAATAATCTCGGTACAATTGCCAAAAGTGGTTCTTTAGCATTTAAAAATGAAAATGAATCAAAAGATGGCCACGATATTATAGGTCAATTCGGTGTCGGATTTTATGCGGCGTTTATGGTAGCGGATCAAGTAACCGTGATCAGTAAAGCTCTTGGTTCGGATACCGCCTATAAATGGGAATCAGAAGGAACAGAAGGATACACAATCGTTCCATGCGAAAAAGAAACAGTCGGTACTGAAATCATCCTTACGATTAAAGAGAATTCCGAAGAAGAAGATTTCGATCAATATTTAGATGAATTTAAATTAAAATCCATTATCAAGAAATATTCTGATTTTATCCGTTATCCAATCAAAATGGATAGTGTGGAAAAACGCCCAATCGAAGGCAGCGAAGATGAATTTGAAAATGTCATCGAAGAACAGACCATCAATAGCATGGTGCCAATTTGGAAAAAGAATAGAAGTGAACTAACGGAAGAGGACTATGAAAGCTTCTACCATGAGAAGCATTACGGTTTTGATAAGCCACTTAAACACTTGCATATCAATGTAGATGGAACGATTCGTTATAATGCAATTCTTTTCATCCCTGAAAATATTCCGTTTGATTATTATTCAAAAGAATTTGAAAAGGGTCTTGAGTTGTATTCTAATGGCGTGCTCATCATGGAGAAATGTGCTGATTTATTGCCGGACCATTTCAGCTTTGTGAAAGGAATGGTTGACTCAGAAGATTTATCTCTGAACATCTCCAGAGAAATGCTGCAGCATGATCGTCAACTGAAGCTGATTGCGAAAAACCTTTCGAAAAAAATTAAAAGCGAGCTTCAATCCCTATTGAAAAATGACCGTGAAAAATATGAGTCATTCTACAATGCTTTTGGCCGTCAAATCAAATTTGGTGTGTACAGTGATTTTGGAGCAAATAAAGATGCTTTACAAGATTTACTCATGTTCCACTCTTCCAAAGAGAATAAATTAGTGACACTTGATGAGTATGTTTCAAGAATGCCTGAAGACCAAAAATACATCTACTACGCAACAGGTGATTCTTATGAAAGAATTGAAAAACTTCCTCAAACTGAGGTTGTACTAGATAAAGGGTATGAGATTCTCTACTTCACTGAAGATATTGATGAATTCGCAATTAAGATGCTCATGAATTATAAAGAAAAAGAATTTAAATCTGTCTCCAGTGGAGATCTTGGATTTGATAGCGATTCTTCTGAGGAAAAGGAAGATAATAAGGAAGAAAATGCTGAGTTATTCAATTATATGAAGGACTTGCTTGCAAACAAGGTAAAAGATGTCAGAGCATCCAAACGTCTAAAAACACATCCTGTTTGCCTATCCGCTGATGGAGAAATCACGATTGAGATGGAAAAAATCTTAAATGCTATGCCGGATAATCAAAATGTGAAGGCTGATAAAGTACTTGAAATTAATACTACGCATGAAGTCTTCCACTCTTTAAAAGCTGCTTATGAACAAGATAAGGCTAAACTGGACCTATATACAGAGCTCTTGTATAACCAAGCCTTATTAATAGAAGGTCTGCCAATCAATGACCCTGTAGAATTTACAAATAATATTTGCAAAGTGATGGTCTAATCTTAACCAATAAGCATCAGTTTACCCTCTGAAAATGGGTGGACTGATGCTTTTTTAATTTTTGTTTTTTCACTATTTTAAGCCGGTATACCAACATTTTTGTGTATAATAAGAGGACTATCGACAAAATTCTCCATTAGGAAAATAAGATATTCATATAATGATCCGTTTGATATAATCCTTAAAGTAAGATGATGTATGAAGAAGGTGGCAGTTATTAATAAGGTTGAAGTGAGAGTAAGGCAATTTATTGAAGATATACAGCATCCCAACCAAAAGAAAAAGATCAATATAAATGACTTGGAGAGTCAATTAAGAATACATATAGAGGATTATTTTGATATGGATGGGTATACATTGTTTCACGGTGTTATAGAAAAACTCGTAGAGGAGAATGTACTTACCCCTATCTTAAATAAACAAACAAATGGCCGTTATCCAGCGTTGCCATTATTTTATTGGGTTACGATTAAAAAGGAAATCACCAGATGGGATCGTCTTGAAATGCTTAAGCTGAATGATCAATTCGATTTTTCTTTTTACGAAAGACATCCGGAGTGGCAAACAGAAGAGGAATGGATAAGAATCAAACACCTCTACACTTTTCTAAAAAGCAGTCACACTAGGCAAATCGTCTCCTTGGAGGAGCGGAGCCTTGAGCTTTTCGGACATGAAAAATTCCTAACAGACAATGAAATGTTTCCAGAAGGAAAAGGATTTTTACAAAGAATCGGAGTTTCTATGGAAGAATTAAAGAGCACAAGGATGGGAGAACCGTTTGTCTTTTGGATGAAAACAGGGGTTCAGATGGCGGATATAAAACGTGTGTTGATTGTTGAGAATCTATCCTTCTTCCAAACTTGCGTTCAATTACTGGAAAAAGACCTTTTGGATTATGAACCGGAACTGATTATTTATGGTGAGGGCAAAAAGATTGAAAGAAGCTTCTCCTTTTTCTTTAAACTTTTCCCAGAGGATTCCTATTTATTTTATTATGCGGGTGACCTGGATGCAGAGGGTTACAGTATTTGCATGAGATTAATAGATAAATATCAGGAGTGTACCATTCAGCCTGCTTTAAAAATATATCGGAAAATGCTTGAATGCAAAGAACTGGCCAATTTGGAAACAGAGCAAGTACGTAATGAAGGACACAGGGACCGATTCATTTCTTGGTTTACGGAAGAGGAACAGAGGAGCTTAACTGAGTTATGGGCTGACCAAAAACGGATTCCGCAGGAGGTCTTAACGATTGAAACTTGGAGGCGATGGACGTGAATGAATCGTGGGAGGGCTTTGCCCAAAGGATGAAGCGATTAAATCCTTTGTTCGAACTGGGGAAAGGAATGGAAATCGGCGAACTGAAGCCCTATATACAGACTATTTTAATGCAAGTTTTATTGACTATTTTCTATCGTGAATTGAATGATGATGACGGCCGAAGAAAAATGGATATTTTACATATGGTCGAGGATAGCATCAAACAGATGAAGCTAACGGCTGATGAAAAGCAAGTGGAGCGGATTACGAACGGTCTCCTATTTCAAGGGAAGGAAGAATACAGCAAACCATTTGAATCGGTATATTTTGATGAAATCAAACAGGCTTGGGATACTCAAACCTTTCGTTATGTAACAATGGACGAACTGTATACTAACCTGGAAATGGGTGGATCCATTGTCTATAAATTAACCGATGTCGCACAAGAAATGATATTCATGAGCCGGGAGATGGCAGAAGAGTTCTCGATTACGATCGAACAGCTGTACAGCATGCAGCTGATTAAAAATGGGAATTTCAAAAAAGCCACACGGAATCTGGACCATCTGATTTCCAGGGTGAATCGTCTGATGACGAAGGAATATACCTTTCAAAAAGAGATGGTCAACAATCCCAAGATTCTTCTTGTAGAGCAAGAACACCAAAGGGAGGAAAATCGCTGGGAGATTGAGGAACAATTTGAAGAAGAGAAAAATCATTTCCGTACCATTTCCTCTATGATTGAAAAGGCAAAATGGACTGAAGAGAATGGCCTTGTTCAAAAGGAATTACTCGTACTTCATGAAAAAATTGAACACACCAGACAGCTGCATGACCGGTTTGCCAAATTGGTTATCCAAAATATTTCGTATGAAATGAAGTTAAAAGCAGAGAACCCATCTTTATTCTGGGAAAACAGCCTTGTTTCATTCCGGGAGCATATTTATGAAAATTGGATTATGAAAGAGGGAATCAAGGATTTTGACTTAGTCGAAAACATGATTGGACCTTTATTTTCTCCAAGAAATGAATTCATTCTCCCGCTTGATTGGATTTGGATGGAACAGGAACAGGCAAATGTTCTGCAAATAGAAGATACAAATCCGGATGAGGATGACGAAGAAGAGTTTACAAAGCGTGTGACAGACTGGTCTTCCATCATAAAAGCATGGAAAGATGTATTTGAACACTTACAGCAATTTGGAGAGTTTTCACTTGCTGATTTAGCGGATATGCCAATGGACGTACAGGACCAATGGTTTGAAGAAAGTGAAACACTTGATTTATGGATGTTATTTGATAAGAAACCTCTCAGAATCCTATCACCAACACGGAAATTAGAGACATTATCGGATGAACGTGAAATCCTTCTGCATCGAATAATGAATGAATATCCACAATTTTTATCATTAGAAGGATGCCAGATTTATACTGAATTCGACCATCGTTCAGCTCCTGTTATATGGTATAGGACTAAAATGACACCATTTAAAATTTGTCTCCGGGAGGAGTAAGGCTATATGAATAATGAAATCGTAAAAAAAGCATCGCATGTTTATTTTACATTACTAAAAGACAAAGTTATTGATGAAACGAGCGAGCATTTCCAAACCTACTATGAACCGGAAGTCAGACAGACGGTTTTGTTACTGGCAGATGAATCCGGAACATATATTATCGAATCACCAAAGCGAATCCATTTAGTTGTGCAGCCAGCAGGATCTGTTTTCGCTACTAACTTTACCCATATGAAAGATAAGCATAAGCAAATAGAAAATAAGAAGTATTTCAATTTAATGAGTATTGTTCTTATGGCTTTTCTGGCGATGGTGGATAAGAACCAGGCAGCTAGAATTCGGACGAAGCGTGAAGGCATTACGTATTACGCTTTAGAACGCCAAGTGAATGAACTGATTACAAACTGGAATCGAATGTTAAAAGAAAATCCGTCATTTGGAGAAGAACAAGCCATTGATATGCCGGATATCGTAACAACTTGGATCAATATGGTTGTGGAAGCTGATGATTACGGTACAAGGAAAGGGAACAGACGGACGCGTATTGGGCTGATTACCGGAGCTATGAGACTGCTGGAAACAGAAGGATTAGTCGTGATTTTAGACAGAGACGATATACCAAAAGCCGTCCCGAAAATGGAATTATTTGAACGGATCGAATTCCTTTATCATGATTATGACCGATATGAACAAATGAAGGAACTTATGAAGACGGAGGAGAAGGAGAATGCCGAAAATCCATCGCATTAGAATCGTCGGACTGAAATATGACGGGATGCAAAAGCAATATAAGGATACAACCTTTGATTTTCATAATCAACAAACATCTACAAATGGATTAATCGCTATGATGAATGGCGGTGGAAAAGGTGTTTTCCTCCAATCCATCTTCCAGGTGCTCAAGCCGGGAACGGCATGGGGAAAACAAAACAATCGTTTCTACCAACAATTTTTCTTTAATAAAAAGGAACAGTTTGCACCGTATACCTTCCACATCTTGATTGAATGGGAACTGGATGGTTCTGATGGGCGTCATTTAGTAACGGGTGGTATGTTCTCTGCTGAGCAAAAGAAATTGCTGGATGAGGAAAGCGGCCTTGAGAATGAAACAAATGAACGCGAGGCTAAAATTGTCCCGAATATCACTTTTTATGCAAGAGAGTTTGATCGTAAAGAGGACGTTGCTTTGGAACATATTCCTCTCTATGAAAATGGAAAAGTAGCAGATTCAGACGAATTGAAGGATTATTTCAAATGGAATGGATTCGATGTATACCGCGACATAAAGAAACATTATCGCATTCTTGATACATATGGCATCAATCGAAAAGATTGGGACATTATGAAAGAGATTAATAGGGATGAAGGCGGGGTAGGTAAATTTTTTGAAGGCGCAGAGGATGATCATTCTCTCTTCCAAAAAAGAATTATCCCGACCATCACTCAAGTGTTAAATAAAGCGGAATCTCAAAAAAATGACCTGATGGAGATTTTTAAAAGCCAGGCTAGCATCGCTAAAGATCTCCCAGTTCTGCTTAAAAGAGAACAAGCCCATAAGGAATTTTTAGAAGATATCGTTCCTTTTGAAGAACGTGTCAGGATTGGTGTGGAGCATGAAGAGATTGTACAGGCAAGTACAGAAGAAGGCCAGCAGCTTCTCGGTGCTTTGGAGCATGTGATTAAACAAGAAAAAGAAGGCTTTAGTACACTTGAAGCAGAGATTGAACAATTATCGGAGCAATTATCTGTCTTACGTTTTGAAAAAGATAATTTGGAGTATGCCAAAGCACATCAGGACGTTCGTCATTGGGAAAAGCAACTCGAGAAAGATAAAGAGAAGCATGAACAGCTGAAAACAATTGTTGCGGAAAAACAAGCGATTAAAGATGAATTCACTTTCTCCCTCTTATTGAAGGAATGGAGTGAATACGAAAATACCATCCTTAATTTAATTGAACAAATGAATAAACTTGAACAAAACAGCGGATTAGAACAGGTTAATCAGCGGATGGATGAGATCAAGGCAGAGATGACAGCTGAGTGGGAGAAAGTTAATCTCGATATTACTGAGGCTAATAATCAGTACCATGCTTACAAAAAATATCTTAATAAAAGAAGCAAGGAAGTAAGTGGGCATGATAAACAAAAGACCATTGAAATTGCTAAATTAAGTACAGAAATACATGCCTTACAGGATGAGCTGCAAACATTTGATAAAAAAGCAAATGAAATGGCCACTCAATTTGGAGACCGGATTACGTATGATTTACCTGGGTTAATTGCTCATTTTAAACAAAATTTAATCCAACTCCAGGATGATTTGAAACAGCTTCAGGATAAGGATAAACAAACGCAGGAATTACAAAATGAACTATCCGGATCTTTAGGAACGTTACGTGAATCATTGAAACATATGACCATCAAACGTGATCAATGGAATGAAGCTTTTCAAAAGCAAGAACTAAAAGAAGCGTCTATTCTGGAACGACTGAAACTTATTTTAGATGATGTGTCTTCACCTTTATCGCATGCTCTTTTATCTAAATATGCAGCAGGTATTGAAAGTCATCTGAACCAAAACCAGGAAGAAAGTGAACGGGTCAAAAAAGAACTATGGGAAAGTCAGCTTGACCATTATTTAAACGACGAGAATTTCTGGATTGCCAATCAGGACGTGAAAGAGTTTAAAGAGTGGATTGATGAAAAAACAGGCATTGATGTCTTCTATGGAACACAGTACCTGCAATCCCTGGATGAGGATGAACGTCTTCATCACTTGGATGCATATCCGCTTCTGCCATTTGGGTTGGTCGTTAGCAAGCCGCAATGGGAGAAAATTAATCATCATCTTTTACAGGGAAGGCTATTTAAAAGCCCGGTTCCTATTTATTTGAGAGAAGAAATGAAGGATCAGGCTGTGTCTTCATTTGTTGTTTTACACGGTGAAGAACATGAGTTAATTACAAACCGGGACTCCTATTTGAAATGGAAAGTATCCATTTCCAAACAAATTGAAGAGAAAAAAGATATCTTAGATGAACTCGGAAAATCAGAACGATCTCTTCGCCGTTTATATAATGAGTTAAACAGAATGACAGATACTGAGCTTTGTATCGATATTGCCAAATACATCGAGCAGGAAGAAAAGGAAATATCCCAAGCCGATGCCGAATTAAAACGAACCATTCAAATCCTCGATAAAGAAAAAGAGCTGCATGTACAATTACGTGAACAAATTAATAGAAAGCAGAATAGAATCGATGAATGTGAAAAACAGATAGAAGTCGTAGAAGGATTTGAACAGGAAAAAGCAAAGTTCGAACAGAATAAACAATTGAATGAAGCAAAGGAAACTCATAAAGCTAATCTTATCGCACAACAAGAAGAAATCAGCAAGGAATTAGAAGAGCTTAATGACAGGAGCGCTCAGTGGAACCAAACCTATTTGGAATGGAAAATGTCTATGGAGCAAAGCATTAAGCAAATCGGCCAATATGTAAGCTCAGCTACTTTCCCCTCTGTTGGAAAAATCGAAAGTAATGAGGAAGTTCCAAGTTTATCTCTGCATATGTTGGATAAGATTAAAGGACATTTGATTGAATTAAATCAATTGCAGCGCTCAAAGGAAGAACAAGCACAGGAATTGCTTACGTTAAAAGCACAGAAAGACGCGGAAACTTCGCAGAAATCTAAATTGGAGAAAAAGCTAACAAAGCTTCATGAAGATTGGAGAGAAAAATCTGTACCGGATGAACCAATCAGCATTCTTGAAGGTTTGCAGCAGACCGCTAACAAAGATGCTAAAGAAGCGGATAAAGAAGAGCGTAAGCAGGATAAAGAAGTCACCGTTGCTGAAACATCCTTAAAGATGGCGCAGGAACAAACTAAAAAAGCGGAGAAAAAGCTTAGCAAGTATGAACAGGAGCCAGAAAAGTGGGAAGAACAGGATCTGGAAGTTAAAGAGGTTGAAATTAAAGACCGGACTAAATTGACCAAAAAAGAACTGAGTCAGGCAGAAAAGAAACTGAAAGAGACGAACGACCGTATCAATGGATATGAGGGAGACCAATTAACATTATCCGTTATTTTAAAAGAAAATCCTCTGCCATTTACGGAAGAGATAGTGGCCAAAATTAAAAATCAGGGTAAATCATGTATTTTAGCCTGGTGTGAGGCGCACCAAAACTTCCTTGAAGAAAAACAAGTTAAGCATGCCAAGCTTGAACAATCACTCCGTAAGCTGAAGCTTACGATTGAAGATAAAGATTGGGAGCTGCGGTTTAAAAATGAAGTCTTGTCTTCTTTGGATCATATGGATACCCGCCATTATGCACATATCGAAACGATTATTGCCAATATGAAACGCTTCTCGAGGAGCGGATTGGAGCAATTGGATCGTGATAAAGAACGTGCTGAAAAGGCGCAGGATTTCTGGGCAAGCCGTGCCAGCATGAAAATCATGAGTATGTCCGATGCGATCCGATCCATGATTGCCAAAATGAAGATTAAAAATGAGCGCGGAGCGTTCCCGCTTGTGCAATTGAAGGAAGATATCTTACCTAAGAATGCGGAAGAAGTGGAACCACTCTTAAAACAGCATTTCGTTGCGGCTATAGATAAGATTACGAAGCAATTTGAAACAATCGATGACCATAATAAAGCTCTTGATGTTGAGATTAAACAATTAATCAGCGATGAACAAATCCTGTTTGTATCTCTACGCAATCGTTTCCCTGAGCTGCTGGTCTATAATATGCGGACTGATAATGCCTTCATGTACGGCAGACCTCAGAAAGAACATTACTCAACATGGAGAACGATAAACCAAGGGTCTAAAACAAAGTCAGATGGCAGCGGCGGTCAAAAATTATCTGCCCGGATGGTTATGATGATGATGCTCCTATCCGTTAAGAGTGAAGCGGACAACAGTTGGGTATCACTCGTCTGTGATAATCCGTTTGGCCAAGCAGCGTCAGCGCATGTTCTCGATCCGATTTTTGCGGTTGCTGAAAAGCTAAAATTCCAGTTAATCGTCGTTACACCGCCTGAACTGGTTAAAACAGAGATCAGCCAGCGCTTTGACTCCTATTACAAACTGGATTTTGTACGTGAAAACGGCAAAGAAATTGTGACAGACACCGTAGTGCCAGCGTATCGGATCTATCAGGAAGAAGAAGTTTTACAATAGAAGAGAGTATTTCATTTTTTAAAGATAAATAAAAGAACTTTTTGCATAGTAATCCAAAACAAAGTTCTTCATTTATCCTGTTAATAAAGAAAAAGGAGACTGCTTGGTTTACACTAAGCAGTCTCCTTTTTTACCATAGCGGCTCTTCTTTATCAGTTAATCTCAGGAATAGAGGCATTAAGAGCAGGACTACAAGCATCAAAAATAATTCCAAAAATAGAATAGAAGGTAATGATAAATCAAATAGGACAGTAAAAGGAATCGTTATGAGTGGAAATAAAACAAATACAGAGGTTGCTTTTCTGGAAGATGGACTTTGATACTGAATTTCTCCACAATGACTGCATTTCATCTGTCTACGGGATGAAAATAATTTCTTGATTGATTTGGTATATGACCACTTTACACCACATTTTTGACAAGTTGGCACGACAAAAGCCTCCTTTTTTGTTGATCGAAAACCTAAACAAACAAAAGGTATTTATTTTATTATAACAGAGCTTAATTTTTCTAAAAATGAAAAAACAAGGAGAGTCATAAAGTATTGAGTATTGGGGTGTGAGGAAAGGTGTGGGATAGGTGTATCATAGGTGTTTCACCACACCTTTCCAACACCTTTGACGCACCTTTACCTGGGCATAGGTGTGGGATAGGTGTATCATAGGTGCTTCCCTGCACCTTTCCAACACCATTGACGCACCTTTACCCGTGCATAGGTGTGGGATAGGTGTACCATAGGTGTTTCGCTGCACCTTTCCAACACCATTGACGCACCTTTACCCGTGCATAGGTGTGGGATAGGTGTACCATAGGTGTTTCGCTACACCTTTCCAACAACATTGATGCACCTTTACCCGGGCGTAGGTGTGGGATAGATGTATCATAGGTGTTATGCCGCACCTTTCCAGCACCATTAACGCACCTTTACCCGGGCATAGGTATGGGATAGATGTATCATAGGTGTTTTCCCACACCTTTGGATTATGATTAAATCAATCGGCGATATGGGAATTCGGATGAGGAATCTGATTAAAAAAGTTGAAAATAATATAGCCTCTTTTATTTTAGATTTACAGGAAGTAAACTTATTATGAATAGCAGTAAAACTCCAGTTATTCCCAATATATAAGAACCAAGTAATACGCTATAATTTAAGATATAGGATTAATGAGGAGGATATATATATGGGGATTTTAGATGGTTTAATGGGTAATTCTTCAACTGTAAGCAAGGATGAGGTTTCTAAATCATTAAAAGAAGTATTGTTTCCAGGCGAAGAAGTTCAACAGGCATACAAGTTAATCAGGGATTTAATTGTATTTACGGGGAACCGACTAATTCTTGTAGATAAACAAGGCATGACTGGAAAAAAAGTCGAGTACCATTCTATCCCATACAAAAGTATTACACATTTCAGTACGGAAACAGCAGGAACATTTGACATGGACGCTGAACTTAAAATTTGGTTATCTGGAGCAGATATGCCTATCATGAAGACATTCAAAAAAGGAAATAGTATTGAAGATATTCAAAAATTGCTTGCTTATTATGTTTGTGGATAATAAAAAACAAACAAATATAGAGTAGGAGAGGGCGTTTTGGACGCTCTCTCTTTTTTATGCATTCCCCAAATCCCCTAAGTACTAAATAATAAAAACTTGATTTTGAATTATTTGAGACATTTTCTGACGAACATAATAGTGAATACGCTTAAAAAAACCACGTTAACTAGTCTTTTAGGTTTATTTAACTTAGTCAATGCCTAATAAAAAATGACCATTTTTATAAATAATTGATAAAACAAAGGACATCATAAATATGTGACGAATACTATAATATGTGTCTAAATTGTGAACTTTTTGAATAGGTTTTATTGAATCGGGTTTTGTTCTTATTCACTTTATTATTAAAGCGTTTTCATCGTCATGAGAGGGAGGAATTATTATGAATGATCAACAAATCATAAAATGTGAGAAATGCAGTGGGAATCAAGTGAAAAAACTAATTACGGTCTCTGATATGATGTTTTTGGCTATTTTGATTGCATGCTGTATTCCGATGCCTGGTTGGTTTTTAATCCCGATCTTTATGTTTATTGGCTTTCTTGATGTTAAAAAGGGTGGGTTTCGTTATAGCTGTACTGGATGCAAATCCAAATTTAGAGTGACAAAGGAAATCAATGCTGCCTTTACTGAATTCTTTAAAACTCAGAAAGCATTAATTAAATAAGCTGTAATTCGCCGGGAGATTAACTGAATATAGGCTGATCTCTTTTGTAGGAAGCATCATTTGGAAATTATTTGTGGTCATCATAATAAGAGTTAAGTCTTACCAAAAGATATAAAGTTGAAATGAGAAGAACTGTTGCTTACAGTTCTTTTTTTGATGTAATCAAGTACAAAGAGTGATTCCAGACTTTTCCTGTTATTGAAGTAATTTTCATTTAAAGTTATTCATAATTTGATACAATAATATTTGATAACATACTAGGTAGAGGGTATAGTAGTTATCTATATTGCAAATACCTGACTTTCTTCCGCTAAAATGTCGAATTGTACAAAGGAGAAAATCAAATGAAACCTTTAAAATTATTATTCTTCGCAATGATTGCGATTATGATAGTTGTTCTTTGGAAAATGTTCCCAACCGAGCAAAAAACCTTCATCACGAATGACCGTATGCAGGAAATTCAAACAATAGTTGATGATGCGAGCAAAGGTAAAGTCCAGGCTAACTGGCAAAATGTCGCAGCTATTGCAGCCATTGAATATAATATAGATACTGTAGCACCCTATAATATCGAACAAACAACGAATCTGTTTATCCAAAAAGATGGAAATCAGTACAAACTTAAAGATATTGAAGAAGTTATGAATACTCTAAATTATACAGATGAACAGAAATCAAAAGTGAAATCCTATTTAAGTTACTTGAATTCATTTAAAAAAGGTAATAAAAGCAGTCAGTATGAATTTATTGCTGAATTAGAAAATGCCGCTGTTGATAATTATAAGGAATATGGTATTTTGCCATCGATCACAATAGCGCAGGCGATTTTAGAATCTGAATGGGGCAAATCAGGGCTATCTCAAAAGTATAATAATCTGTTTGGCATTAAAGGCCATAACTGGGATGGTGCTGTTGCAAGCATGGACACGAAGGAATTCCATAATCAAAAAACAAAAAGTGACTTCAGAGCCTATAATTCGATTGATGAGTCGATTGATGATCACGGTGCATTCCTTAAAGAAAATAAACGTTATGAAAAGCATGGTCTTTTTGAGGCCAACACCTATATGGAACAGGCACAAGCGTTGGAAGATGCCGGCTACAGCACAGCAGAGAATGAAAAAGGTGAAAAAATATATAGTAAAATGTTGACTGATATAATTCAGCAATATCAATTACAACTCATTGATAGCAATGTCACAAATGATAAAATATAAACTCAAGCGTATGTGTTTAATTTGCACATACGCTTGTTTTTTATACTTTTTAAGGAGACTTTAATTTGTTAAACAATCTCTTATGAAAACTTACAGATTCTACCGATCGATTAAATGATTTGATTTGCTTCCCTTGTTTGTTAGTGATGCTAAAAAGTAAAACAACCCGGGAACAAAAATGATCGTTCTGATTAGTAAAAATAAAGGGCCTTATACCCAAATTCCAAAACGGTAAAAGGGGGTTGCTACGGTAGCTCCTTTTCTTGTATTGTTAGCATTCGCCTAATGCAGCAGCCAAATTTAGTTACTTCAATATGGGACAGATGTCTCAGTATACCTTGTTATTGATTAACTTTGTTATATAAAAATCAGAGCAAGAAAGTAGTATAAGATAAGGTAAATAAATTTAAAACTCTACGCTTGTTGTTGGGTATATATGGTAAAATTTAAATTAAATATAGAAAAATATATGAGGAAAGAAGTGACTAAAGATGGAGCGAGATGAGAGGTATTTACGAGCTAAAAAAAGGGTGGAGAATTTAAAGTCGTTTTACATTCATCTAGCGGTTTACATACTAGTTAATCTAATGCTTTTTTTAATAAATATACTCTCTGACCCAAATTATTTATGGTTTTTCTATCCACTTGGAGGTTGGGGAATAGGTGTTGCTATACATGGTTTGACCACTCTTTCATTGGGGAGATTTGGAGAAGATTGGGAAGAACGAAAAATTAAAGAATATATAGAGAAAGATAAATAAAACTGTAAGGCTCATTTTTATTAGAGCGGAATTAAACAACTTTATGATTACTATACATATTAAAGGGATGCAAGGTTCATTGCATCCCCTTTTTAATGATTAGATTTTCATTACTCCACCTGTACTTGCGGAAGTCACCAGCTTAGAATATCGTGCGAGATAGCCTGTTTTAACTTTAGACTCGAAACCTTTCCAATTTGCTCTGCGGCGTTCAAATTCTTCGTCTGAGATTTCCAGTTGAATGGTACGTTTATTCATATCGAGTTCAATAATATCGCCGTTTTCAACAAAGGCGATAGGACCGCCCTCAGCTGCTTCAGGTGAAATGTGGCCTATGCTGATTCCCCTTGAAGCTCCAGAAAAACGTCCGTCTGTAATTAAGCCAACTTTTGCGCCCAGTCCTCTTCCGACAATTTGCGAAGTTGGAGCGAGCATTTCTGGCATACCCGGACCTCCTTTTGGACCTTCATACCGAATAACTACCACATCACCTTCTTTTACCTTGCCCGTAATGATACCTGATAACGCATCCTCCTGGGAATCGAAACAGATAGCAGGGCCTCTGTGATAGCCGCCAACTTCCGGATCGACCGCTCCAACTTTAATAATGGAACCATGAGGCGCAAGATTACCAAACAGTACGGCGAGCCCTCCACGCTCAGAGTGTGGATTGCTTAAAGGACGAATCACATCATAATCTAAAATTTCACAACCTACTACGTTTTCTCGCAATGTTTGGCCGGAGACGGTTATGCAATCTCCATTTAATGCATCTGGTTTTTTCAGCAATTCATTAATAATGGCACTGACACCACCTGCATTATGTACATCTTCAATATGATAATCAGAGGCAGGTGCGATTTTTGCTAAATGGGGAACACGGCTCGCAATCTCGTTGATCCGTTCCATTGGATACTCGAAACCCGCTTCATGGGCCAATGCCAGCGTATGCAATACCGTATTGGTTGAACCACCCATAGCCATATCAAGTGCAAATGCATTATCAATTGTCTCAATGGTTACGATATCACGCGGTTTAAGGTCAATTTTGATAAGCTGCATCAATTGTTTTGCTGATTGTCTGACAAAATCTTTTCTTTCTTCTGCAACAGCCAGGATTGTCCCGTTCCCAGGTAAAGCTAATCCCAACCCTTCAGCCAGGCAATTCATCGAGTTAGCCGTAAACATTCCAGAACATGAACCGCAAGTGGGACAGGCAACCTGTTCAATTTCCTGAAGCCGTTCTTCATCAATTTGCCCTGATTGGTAGGCACCAACACCTTCAAAAACAGAGGTAAGTGAGAGAGGGTTGCCATCTTTATCCCTGCCAGCTTTCATGGGCCCGCCACTGACAAAAATAGTTGGGATATTGACACGTAAGGCAGCCATCATCATACCAGGGGTAATTTTGTCACAGTTTGGGATACAAACCATTCCATCAAACCAATGGGCTGAAACGACGGTTTCAATTGAATCTGCAATAATTTCGCGACTTGGCAGAGAGTAACGCATACCGATATGTCCCATGGCAATCCCATCATCTACCCCGATCGTATTAAATTCAAAAGGCACTCCACCAGCTTCCTTGATGGCCTCCTTTACAATCTTTCCAAATTCCTGAAGATGAACATGGCCTGGAACGATATCAATATAGGAATTACAAACCGCGATAAATGGTTTACCGAAATCCTCTTCACTGACTCCTGCTGCTCTAAGCAAACTCCGGTGTGGGGCACGATCTACTCCTTTTTTAATCATATTACTGCGCATCTCAGACATGCCGATCATCTCCAATTTAGGTAATTTATCTGTATATTTAGAATTATTGAACATTTTAACATTAAATGAAAGAATATCCTATCATATTCCAGATAATTATTAAGTTTTTTCTAAAACTAATGAATTGTGCTATCTAAACAAATTAAATCAATATTTTGAGGACACATCATTTTCAATTTATGGAGAATCAGGTTAGAATAATTCGTATTACTTACTTGATGTTGCCTAATTTGGATAATAATTCTGACTTGGTAGTAGTTTTAAAATCAAGACAGAGGGGATTTGATGGTTTGTTAGATTACAAGTTAATGGTCACTTTATATACAGGGGACCACGAGAGTTTAGTGAATACTGGAATCGGATTGGGGATCATTTTGCTCTTTATCCTCTTCCGGAATATATTTACAAAATATATCTTTCAGTTGCTATTGAAAATGAGAGATAAAAAACCAAATGGTCTATTTGTACAGGTTTTTAAAAGTTTTGAAAAACCAATCAGTTGGCTCTTTATTATTATTGGTTTATACATTGCTGTGAAGTACTTTCCTTTTATTGATCAAAATAATCCGTTTTTCTTAAAGGTATTACGTTCGATGATCATCTTTATGTTTAGTTGGGGATTATTTAATTTGTCATCACCCACACAAGGGATCTTATTAAATATCAATGAAAAAATGAATCGAAGAATTGATTTGATTTTGATTCCGTTTATATCGAGGGCTATGAGGGTTATTATTGTAGCGATCAGCATCAGTATCATTGGACAAGAATTCGATTATGATGTGAATGGACTGGTAGCAGGTCTTGGACTAGGTGGATTAGCTTTTGCATTAGCCGCAAAGGATGCTGTTGGTAACTTAATTGGCGGTATTGTGATTGTCACAGAGAAACCATTTTCAATTGGAGACTGGATTCTGACTTCAAAAGTTGAAGGAACAGTCGAGGACATTAACTTTAGAAGCACTAAGGTTCGTACATTTAGCCAGGCATTGGTAACTGTTCCGAATGCGGCGCTGGCCGACGATGCGATTACGAACTGGAGCCGAATGGGGAAACGGAAAATTGATTTTCATCTGGATGTTGCCTACCAAGGTGATACAGATCAACTCGAACATCTAATTGAAGATATTAAATATATGCTCCGTTTACACCAAGGAGTTCACCAAGATACAATTGTCGTGGCCTTTGATCAATTTAAGGATCATTATATAAAAATATTAGTCTATTTCTTTACAAACACAACTGCCTGGGAAGAACATGTCCAAATTAAACATCAAATCAATTTAGGTATTATGCAACTTTTAGAAGAAGAAGGGATGTCTTTGGCAGTCCCATTGCAAAAAGTTTCTGTAGATCCTGGACCTCAACTAGAAAAAAATCCATCAAATTAAGTAAATTATGATATACCACTGTGAAGCAAGATGTTCACAGTGGTATATTTTTATTTATTCGGATGTTTTTAAAATAAACCTTACGAAATTAGATGTTTTATCTTCATATTTTCAAAAGGCTCTGTTCGTCGAATATAGATTTTATTAAAATCTATATTCAACAAAAGAGAATGGTAAGTTATTTGAATGGAAGAAGATATGAAAAACACTAGATTAGATTAAATTCAGGGACTTTAAGCATTTTCTACAGTCACTATAGATTAAACGAGACAGGTTGATCCAATAAGAATTATCCAAGAGCTCACAATACCCATTTATAATAAAAATAAAAACGTGGAGTGTTCCCAATGTTGTTTTTACGTAGAGTTACTTTTTTACGAGAAGAAGTTCCTGATTTAAATACGTATCCATTCACTGTTCCTGCTATAAGAGGAATGAATGCATTAGACTTGAATCGTGAAGTAACATTTTTTGTTGGAGAAAATGGTTCTGGAAAATCTACTTTGCTCGAGGCAATTGCATACAAGTGTGGGTTTAATACCGCAGGTGGAGGAATAAACAATATATACGATGTAGATTCATCCCACGCTGCTTTGGGAAAATACATTCGTTTGTCTTGGTTGCCTAAAATCAATCAAGGTTTCTTTTTAAGGGCTGAAAGTTTTTATCATTTTGCATCTCATCTAGATTTACTTGCCGAGGAAGACCCGACTATTTATCAAGCATATGGGGGTAGATCATTACACCACCAGTCTCACGGAGAATCCTTTTTATCGTTATTTTTAAATCGTTTTTCTGGTAAGGGCATTTATATATTAGATGAACCCGAAGCAGCATTATCGCCAGCTCGCCAATTAGCATTTTTGAGAATTATTCATCAGTTGGTCAGTAGTGGAAACGCTCAATTTATTATCGCCACACATTCGCCTATTCTTCTAGGATATCCAAATGCAAACATCTTTAGTTTTGATTCCAATGGAATTGAAAGTATCAGATATGAAGACACAGAACATTATCAAATAACAAAAGGTTTTTTAAATAGAAAAGAAAGGTACTTAGAAGAGTTGTTTTTAAATGATGAGGAATAAAAAAATTAAACTTATTTGACTAATGGGGGCTTTACTTCGATATTAAGGGCTGTATGATCAGCTCTTTTTTGTTATGCAGCCAACGCGGCAATATTGTCAAAAGGAAAGTGGACAATTTGTTAAATTTATTGAAGTAGAAGTTCAAATGTGACGTAATAATTCAATTCTTTGTGATAAATTATGTTCAATCTATCACAAAGTATATTCTTAAATGTTATAATAAAGTTATATCTTTAGAAAAAACGGATGGAGGCTTTTTTAATGAGTTGTGGTTGTTCAACATTAAAAGATGGTAAAGCTGTAGTTGATCATGTGAAAAGTAAGGGAAAAGAGAATCATCCACCTAAAGTAGCTCATACTATTAACTGTGAATGTGGAGAGACATTTGTTTTGGAAACTGTTATTATGAACTGTCCGAAATGTAATATGACATATGCAGTTACACCTTGTAGTTCAGATAGGATTGAAAATATTAAACCAGCGGGTATTCAATACGCTTAAAATATAGCCTTCTTGTGACTTAGCAAGAGGGCCTTTTTGATTATAAAAACCTTAGCTGGTTCAAAAAAGCTTATATCAAAATACAGTGATGCACACAACTCGTCTTTGAATCCAAGTTTAGAAGACAAGTGATTTATAGAGAATAAAGAAAGATATTGAGAAATTAAACAAACGGGTGCTAGAACTATAGAATAAGGCTGCTAATGAGGAGCCTTTTTTGTTATGGCACTGACGGGGGCAGCATTCCTGTGATCGATGTGAATAAGATCCTCTATATATGAAAAAATGTACTTAAACGATCAGGGTGCGTTACTTCACTAACGGAGACAGCCAAAAGCTGTCTCATTTTTTTAAGCCATCATCTTACGAATAAATCCTTTCAAAAAAGAGGCAAGATATTGTTTGCCATGCAAGCGATTTCTAATTTCTCCAGTGTGTCGCAATAATCTTCTTCTACATTGCTTATAAAATGATTTTTACTAGGCAGCATATCATCAACGATGGTTGAATCCTTATACCATTCTGTAGGTTGAGGGACTTGGTGAGAAACATTTTTCCATACATTTAAAAGGGAAGGACTATAGAAATGAGGAGACCCTGGCATCAAGTTACATTCCTTTAAGCGAACTTTATACAGTTTCCCCGGTACTTCTTCATCCACGTTATTGAAAAGTTGGGGCCAATAATCCTTCCTGGAACCTGTGTGAGGCGTCATGTACGCCCAGTGCTCGACCTTCTTCAAATGGCTGTTATTAAATAAAATAGAGTACAAATCCTTACCGATGGAAATCCGACTATTAACTTGTTCAAACTGATGAATCGTTTTTCCGGCAAAAGTAATTTCCGTTTTAGTTTCAAAGTATGGAAATAGAATTTGATTCATGGATAGGACATCCTGAAGTACAAATTCTGATTTTCCCAGTACTTCTTTGTGGATAGTAGGTTGCTTCATCAGTGTTTGTTCTAAATGATTCTGCTCGTTGATGATGAGGGCAATAGTCAAAAGAGATGAATCCCTATTCTTCCAAAAATAGGACCAGATCGTTTCCATGTACGTGGAAACAGATAGTCGAGGTAATAAATAGGCAAGATTGCTTCCGCGTTTTAATGACTCTTCATATAGAAGTAATTGTGGATAGGCATCATGGAAAATCAACCAATTTCCCCGCTCCAGAAACAGAAAGAAACTTTTCACTTCCTTCTTTGATAGCAGTCTGGATAGACACGTCCCTTTTAAATCCGTCATATTCCATCCGGCATTTCTAGAAACCATATGGGCCAGAAATGACCAATGTATTTCAGGATGATTTTGATAATACGCCAGGTAGGCTTTGGTTCTTGTACTATTGTTCAGACTAAATAAGCGTGTTTTTTCGCGTATTAAGCTTACAATCATTTCATCTTCATATGTTAGTTTATCGGTCACCTTTTTTTTATGATCGAGCATCCTTTTAATTTCAGTTAACGTTTCTGACAGTGCTGTTTTTTTCTTCTTAAACCAGGGAAAGGGCATAAATATGGCTCCTTTTAACCAATAAATAAACATGGATTCTCCATTATTCGTTGTATAAACTCTTTAACCATATATAGAGCGTTATGTTAGACGATATCTGATATCAGGAGTAATCTAATATTTGCGAGTGGTATGATTTGGTAATATTTAATGGAATTTGAAAGCATATCTTGTGATAATAAACACATTGTTTTTATGATTGAAAGTGTTGCGATTTCTCGGTTGAACAAAAAGAAGTGAGGTTACGACATGAAACAACAAAAGTCAGCATCGGAATATACTTTAGGGAATATTTTATTGTTTTTTATCCCGTTGGCTCTTTCGGCAAGTTTAACTTCTGTTTCTCACGTAATTATCAATGGAACGCTAAGCCGTGCAGAATCAGCGGAAATCATCATATCCCATTATGCAATCGCCTTTTCTCTATTTAGTATTATGGAGAGACCGGCCTTAGTATTCAGGCAAACAAGCTCAGCGTTGGCAAAAGGGAAAACTGCATTTAAGTCCTTATGTTCCTTTTTCGTTAAAATAATGGTTGCTTTAATGCTGGTTTGTATGCTAATTGGATTTTCACCGCTCGGAGATTGGATGTTTACTCATTTGTTTAATGCTGATATAAAAAATTTACCAACTTTACTAAACACCTTTAAGGTATTGGCTGTGGTAATTTTATTATCAGGAATTCGTACGTTATATCAGGGAATTATGATTAATCATCTTGAAACGAAGTGGGTCACCTATGGTGTTATCATACGCCTGGTCGGTATGATTGTGATTGCTCTGTACTTTATTCATTATGCAGACATGCTATCGAGCATCGCCGGGGCTATCATCTTTTTAACCGGTATGTTAATTGAATGTGTGATCAGTGTTTGGAGAGGGCATCGAATAATGAAGACAGAAGAAGCAGAGGAAGAGCTGCAGCCATTGACACAAAAAGCAATTGGGAAGTTCTATACGCCTTTAGTCTTTTACTTATCATTTCAAACGCTTGTTACGCCCATAATTTATGCATGTTTAAGCTATATCGAAAATGTAAACTTAGGGATAGCATCTTTTGCGCTCGCCTTTAGTGTGACGAACCTAATGATTAGCTTTTTCATGTACACCCATCAGGTCGTCCTGCAGTTTTATGAAACGAATAAAAAAGCAGTCTTTCAATGTATAGTGATCTTTAGTATTGTTCCTTCAACATTGCTGCTCCTATTATGTTATACACCTGCAGGTCCTTGGTTTATGGATACCGTCTTTGGCACAACCGGTACGTTGGCGAAAGAAACATTATACGTCCTGCAATTCTTTATCGTAAAAACCTTTGTTTTTCCGTGGGTTGATTACTTAGGCGGCATTTTGATGCTTAACAAGAAAACAGGAGCTATGTTAAAGCCACAAATCTATAATCTGATCACAGTCGTTATTATGTTAGTGACATTAGTTGTCCTGTTTCCATCATTAAATGGACGAGCGGGAGCCATCGCTGCTTCAATAGGGGAAATGGTTGGATTAATTGCTGTTTATTTCGTTGTGAAAAAATTTAACGAGAAAACAGAAAATCAAGCTAATCATATCAAATCAATGTAGGATGTTAGGATAGTGAGGTTATCCAGGTGATAATCTCACTTATTTTTATGGATAAATTAGTTTCTAATACGTTTACACTAAATCAACGACTGCCGATTACTCATTGAATCTAATCTTAAACTACAATCTCTTGCTATGCACTCATATTTCTTCATAATATTCATCTCCCTTTCTAAAAAGAAATGTACCGCCAGTTAGTTACTCGAATAAATACCTTTCATTTTGATCCTACCGAAAAGAATAAAAAAGAATCTAGCGCTTAGAACATAACTTTAAATAGATTGTGGTTATAGGTAATTTAGTGATTGATGCTTTAATTTAAGGAATTACTTATTTATATCTTATTTCTCTCAAAATCTATTTCTCTATTTATAAAAAACAAATAACAAAGAATCGGTCATAGAAATACTTGTATCACATTATCATGCCGTATGTTCATCATCCTATTTACCTATTAGCAATTTGTCTAATTATCATAGAGGAAATATATTATTTGTAATAAAATGTATGAAAACAATGGAAATGTAAGGCAATTTTAGGTATTATAGTAAATATATAGTGTTTTTGGGTAAATTCGACTCACTATCTTAAAAAACCGATCAATCAAGTACGATGAAACAATTATTCATCTAAAATGGAAATGAAGGAGCGGTAATGAATGGCTATCAGCTTGCAGAAAGGCCAACGAATTGACCTGACAAAAGGTAATGCAAATTTAACTACTATTATGGTCGGTTTAGGTTGGGATCCAGTTAAGAAAAAAGGCGGCTTCTTTAGCAAAAGTGCTGATGTAGATTGTGATGCGTCAGTTATTATGTTAACCGCCGATAAATTAGAAAGTAATAAAGATCTTATTTATTTTGGAAATAAAAAAAGTGCGTGTAATTCTGTTATTCATTCGGGAGACAACTTGACTGGCGATGGCGATGGTGATGACGAATCCATTAAAATCAACTTGAAATCCGTGCCAAATTCGTACAATAAATTAGTTTTTGTCGTTAACATCTATGACTGTGTAAAAAGGAAACAAGACTTCGGGATGATTGAAAACGCTTATATACGTGTATTAAACAATGATACAGGTGAAGAGTTAGTTCGCTTTAATCTATCGGAAAATTATGGTGGATTAACCACATTAATTACCGGTGAGATTTATCGTCATAATGGAGAATGGAAATTTGCTGCTATTGGAGATGGAACAAAAGATAGCAATCTATCGGAGATTTGCAGCAAATTTCAATAATAAATCTTAATTAAAACATTGGAGGGAATCAAAATGGCAATTTCATTATCAAAAGGACAAAAAGTGGATCTTACAAAAACTAATCCTGGTTTAACCAAAGTAATAGTAGGTTTAGGATGGGACGTAAATAAATATGATGGTGGACATGATTTTGACCTGGATGCATCTGTCTTTCTTTTGAATGAAAGCGGTAAAGTATCAGGTGGTGAAGATTTTGTTTTCTATAACAATACGACAGGTGCTAATGGGTCCGTCACACACTCTGGCGATAACTTAACTGGAGAAGGTGATGGGGATGATGAACAGGTTAAAATCTCTATCCAAAGTATTCCTGAAAGTATCCAAAAAGTTGCATTTGCTGTAACCATTCATGATGCTGATACCAGAAGTCAAAACTTTGGTATGGTTTCAAATGCATTCATTCGAATTGTTAACGAAGAAACGAATCAAGAACTAATCAGATATGATTTAGGAGAAGACTTCAGTATTGAAACGGCTGTTGTTGTAGGTGAGTTATACCGCCATCAAGGAGAATGGAAGTTTAGTGCCATTGGTTCCGGTTATCAAGGTGGATTAGCTGCTCTCTGCAATGATTATGGATTACAAATAGGATAATTAGACTGCTGAACTATCATTTTTGTGAAGTACTATATGAATTTGAGAGGTGTGATTTTTCTCATGGCCATTCAACTGAGTAAAGGTCAACGTATTGATCTAACAAAAAACGATCCAACATTGCAAAAAATTATAGTTGGTCTTGGTTGGGATGTAAAAAGTTTCGATGGCGGTCAGGATTTTGACTTGGATGCCTCCGCATTCATCTTGAATGCTTCCAACAAATGTCGGAGCGATTTAGACTTCATTTTTTATAATAATCTTCAAAGCAGTGATGGATCTGTTACCCATACTGGAGATAACAGAACAGGAGAAGGTGAAGGCGATGATGAGCAAATCAAAATCGATCTTTCTAAAATTCCTGCTGATGTAAATAAAATAGCTATTACCGTTACAATTCATGATGCTGAAATTCGCCGTCAAAATTTTGGACAAGTTACTAATGCTTTTGTCCGTCTTGTAAATGAAGATACAGGCGCTGAGGTTCTACGTTATGACCTTGGAGAAGATTTCAGTATCGAAACAGCCGTTGTCTTTTGTGAAATTTATAGACATAATCTTGATTGGAAATTCAATGCGGTTGGTTCCGGTTATCAAGGTGGGTTACATTCATTGGTTAAAGCCTATGGCTTAAGTGTTTAAAAAACAGGGATTAGGGGGGATTATTTCTTTCCCCCATTATTTTTGATATATACAACGGAGGTTTAACAATTTGGAAATTATAGAACAAATTTTAAGTACGTATGCTTTATTCTTTGACTTGGACATGTGGGCGGAAGTTTTAACAGACCCTGTAGCATGGGGATTAATTGGGTCCTTAGTTGTAATTGAAGGTTTACTGTCAGCTGATAACGCCCTTGTTCTTGCTGTTTTAGTAAAACATCTGCCAGAAAAACAGCGAAAAAAAGCACTCATGTATGGGATGTTCGGTGCCTACTTTTTCCGTTTCATCTTTATCGGAATAGGCGTATACCTCGTGAAATTCTGGTTTATAAAAGTTTTAGGCGCTGCCTACTTAGCTTGGATTGTTATCCAACATTTCCGGTCAAAAGGCGGAGATGAAGAAGGCGCGAAGCAATTTAATAAGAATTCCTGGCTTACACGTACACTCGGTATATTCTGGAGTACAGTTGTGTCTGTAGAATTGATGGATATTGCGTTCTCAGTCGATTCTATTTTAGCTGCTTTTGCTATATCTGATAAAGTGTGGGTACTTTTGGTTGGCGGTATGCTAGGAATATTAATGATGCGTACGGTTGCCGGTGTATTCTTAACATTAATTGAACGTGTACCTGAGCTTGAAAATACTGCATTTATCCTAATTGGAATTATTTCAGCCAAAATGTTTGCAAGTGTATTAGGTTTCCATTTATCGCATTATGCATTTTTCGCGATCTTAATCATCGCTTTTGTTGCAACGTTTATCATTCACTATATCAATAAAAATAAAAATGTGGATAAAAACACTGAAATAGCTGCATCTAAAGAGAAATAATTGGATCTGGCTGAGAATTAAAAACGGCTACTGTGTTCGTTAACAGTAGTCTTTATTTTTTATAGGAAAGGAGAATAAAGATGCAGCACTTCAGCTATGAATCATCAGTAAAGATGAAAGAAATTTTTTATATGGAACCTGAGCCTTTTACGAAATACACAGATAAAGAGGTACTTGCTTACGCCCTTGGTGCCACTCTTTATATGCCTGCTATAAAAGAAAATATTGCAGAGGATATTATTAATAAGAAGTATGAAGAGCTTACTTCATTAGTGATTGATTTGGAAGACTCAGTGGCTGATTGTATTGTTGTGGATGCTGAAAACAAACTATTGGAACATTTATGTACACTATCTGAGCATCTTGATGAAAATAAAATAAGTATGGATGAACTTCCGCTTATTTTTATAAGAGTACGAGATCCAATCCAAATGAGAAGAATAACTGAGCTTACTAAGGATTACTTATACATCCTGACAGGGTTTGTCTTCCCAAAATTCAATTATGACAATGGGAAAGAATTTTTAGCCATCCTGGAAGAAATCAATAAAAACAATAGCTTACTATATGGTATGCCTATATTGGAGTCAGCTGAAATTATTTATAAAGAAACCAGGATGGATGCTCTATTAAAAATAAAAAAATTACTGGATTCTTATAAGAAATATATATTAAACATCCGGATAGGGGCTACTGATTTTTCTGGTTTATTTGGTATAAGGCGAAAAGTCGATACCACCATTTATGATGTGTCAGTGATAAGAGATTGTATCACGGATATTATTAATCTTTTTACCAGGCAAGGTGATGAATATGTTGTTTCCGGGCCAGTTTGGGAGTTTTTCTCAAAAGATAATCGTATTTTAAAACCAACACTGCGTGTATCACCTTTTCAGCGGAGATATGGAAGCTCCGGGCTAGTAAAACGTACTGAATTAATCAACGAATATTTAGATGGTTTAATTAACGAAGTCCTTTTGGATAAATTGAATGGAATTAACGGGAAAACCATTATCCACCCTACTCATATTAAAGCAGTGCATTCTTTATATACCATTACACATGAAGAATATTTAGATGCGATCAGCATCATAGCGAACCGCGAAGGGGATGCAGGGGTATTAAAAAGCATGTATGAAAATAAAATGAATGAAATGAAACCCCATTATTATTGGGCGAATAAGATCCTACTCCGTGCCAAGATATTCGGCGTATATAATGCTGATCAAGATTTTACTAGTTTACTCTTAAGCCAATCTCATGATGAACATATCCTAGAGGTGAAATGAAATGATAACAACAAGAGCAAATGTAAGAGAAGTTACACAGCAAATACTGGATGGTTTGACTGTTGGAATCGAAGTCTTTCATAATCCATATGATTTCGAAACACAGCATTTATTTAAAATGGCCGCTCGCATCAATAAAAAGCGAAATTTTTTATTCGTAAGTACGATTTTAGGCAAACATTTGGCTGTTAACCCTAAAATCCCTCTATTAGTTGGTCATTTATTATCCCTGCGATATTTAGAAGTCGTCTACGGTAAAAAAGATATGCGTACAACAAAAGTCGCCCAATCCATAAAAACTGGCGAAAACATTGAGGAAGCCTTGCTTTTAATGAAAGAGGATCCAATCGTAATTCCAAAACCACTCACTATTATTGGTTTTGCAGAGACAGCTACAGCATTGGGACATGCAGTCTTTAGTTCATTTGGAAAGAATGCAACATACATACACACAACCAGAGAAAAAATAGCAGAAATTCCTTCAATCATTAATTTTGAAGAAGAGCATTCTCATGCCAGCAGCCATCGCGTCTATGCAAACGATCCTGACTTTTTTAATAATGACCAAGAAATTGTATTAGTGGATGATGAAATTACAACGGGTAAAACAGCAATCAATATTATCCGAAAAATCAATTCTGTTTATCCTTCTAAAAAGGTATTTACATTGATCTCTATTTTGGATTGGCGAACAGCTGAACATCGTGCAAGATATCATCAATTGGAAGAAGAATTAGGAATTACCATACATCGAGTGTCATTAATGGATGGAACGATATCAATAAATGGTCAACTTGATTTAAAGCTGGAAGATAAACTTGCTGCTCCCAATCACGTATCGGAGCAACACGTTTCATATATACCTATCCATCATTATTTTAAAGACCATCACTTTAATAGATTTACTTCTATCGATGCTGATGGGTCTGAAAATACGTCCCCCTATTTACAGGCTACAGGGAGGTTTGGTTTGGATATAAATGAAGAAAAGAGTTTTTCTCCTATTTTCGAAAATATAGGTGATTTTTTGAAACAAAATCGCCAGGGTGAGAAAACTTTGGTTATTGGTACGGGTGAGTTTATGTATATACCGATGAGGATTGCTGCGTCTATGGGTTGTGGCGTTTATTTTCAATCTAGTACACGAAGTCCAATATACTCTTTCGAAAAGGATGATTACCTAATACGGAATAAATTTACTTTCGACAGTCCTGAAAATAAAGGGGTTGAAAATTACTTATATAATATTGAAATTAATCAATATGACGAAATATTTATTTTTGTAGAAAGAACCTTAGATAATCATACGTTGGATTCCATGATATCCGCATTAAAACAAACCCATATCGATTTTATTACAATCATCACGATGACGGAAATGGATGTTTAATTTTCTTAAATATTATCAAACATTTCAATACTAATTTATTGATATTTTGCTCCACAATACAACCAGGAGGGATTCTATGCTTAAACCAAAACTAATCCCGGATCAAATGGGAAGTTACAGTAAGGATGATGCCATATTCTTATTAAGAGATATTAGTCATTCCGTATTAGAGACGAAAACGGAGGAAAGAGAAAATTTGATTCAATCCGGCATACATTATTCGGAAATGCTGCCTGTGGAATATCATCCTCCAAAAGAATATATAAATCTATTTCACGATACATTAAAAAAATATTCCGAGCGACTTGCTGTAGCTATTGGAACTGTGGCTGAACAAATTATTGAACGCAAAGGAATAGAAAACTTAGTTTTAGTAAGCCTGGCGCGAGCTGGAACTCCTATTGGAGTATTGATTAAACGTTATTACTCTCATAAATATCAAATCAATGTTCCTCACTATTCTATCTCAATCATTCGTGGTAGAGGAATTGATGAGACAGCTATTGATTATATTTTTGAGAAGCATCCTCAAGCAAACATCCAGGTAATAGACGGTTGGACAGGAAAAGGGGCTATAACGTTTGAACTGGCTGAAGCATGTGTAAAATACAATTCTTCTCATTCGAATTATATTGATTCTTCATTGGCTGTGTTGGCCGATCCAGGGCATTGTGTTGATATATATGGAACAAGAGACGACTTTTTAATCCCTTCAGCTTGTTTGAACTCTACAGTATCAGGATTAGTCAGTCGTACCGTATTAAACTATGAATTCATGAGCAAGGATGATTTTCATGGTGCAAAGTTTTATAAAGAATTAGCTGATGCAGATTTATCGAATTTTTATGTAGATACCATCAGCAGTAAGTTTAAAACAGTCGAAGATCAAGTGAACCAATCTTTAGAACAATTACGTCAAGAAGATAAAATGCCTACATGGCTTGGGTTAGAGTCTATTGAAAGGGTTCAAAGCATCTACAATATTAGCAATACACATTTTATTAAACCAGGTGTTGGAGAAACAACACGTGTCTTGCTGCGAAGAATTCCTTGGAAAATCCTGATAAACCCTAATCATTCAAATGATTTAACACATATTTTATTCTTGGCTAAAGAACGAAATGTACCGGTAGAGGAATTCAAGGATATGTCCTATACATGCTGTGGCATTATAAAAGAGGTATAAGGAAGGGATTACTATTATTTTATTTACATCTGATTTAGACAGAACTTTAATCTACTCAAAAAATATGATGGACAAATACCCCATCGATAACCAAATAACACCAGTCGAATTTAAAGGTGATCACATTATTACCTATATGTCTCAAACTTCCATTGATCTTTTGCAACAGTTTAATCAACAACATTTATTTGTACCAGTAACGACAAGAGCGCTTTATCAATATGAAAGAATTGAGATATTTCAACAGAAAATCAAGCCTAAATATGCCATTGTGAGCAATGGCGGAACCATTTTAGTAGATGGTAAGCCAGATCTTGAGTGGGCGGATTTTATAAAAAATCATCTCTCTGTTACTTCACTTCCCCATCATGACATGCTAAATACCTTCTCAAAAATTCGTCATGATTCCTGGGTTGAGCGTGAGTTCCATATCGATTCTCTGTTCTATATGTACCATGTAAATAAAGAGACATTACCGCACCATGAACTGCAATCCTTTGAAGATGAATTAAACCAAATAGGGTGGAGAACATTTTTGCATGGAAGAAAACTTTATATTTTACCAAGTAATTTAAATAAAGTTTTTGCTGTGGAGCATTTAAAAAAGCGGCTGGACTATGATATTCACACTGCTGCCGGGGATTCACTTATGGACTATGATATGATCGCCATTGCCGATAAAGGATATAGTCCAAAGCACGGAGAGTTGTTTGAGGCAAAACCGAATGACCCCAAAATAAACTGGTTAAATGGTAAAGGAGCAGCTTCCACAGAAGATTTAATCCATAATCTCCTTAACTTTTAATAAAGCTGTAGCCCGGTGGGTGGAGTTTATAAGATAAGATAATGCGATCCCACCGGGTTACGACTTCTTTATAAGTGAATAGCTATACTTTAAAAAACATCTATGTAATTGAGCAAATCAAAATATCATAGATGTTTTATTTTAGAGAAGAAATAAACTAGGTACGTTTCTGCAAAAAAACCGTTCAAAGTTGTATTTATTGTAAAAAAAGAGCGAATTTCCCAAAACTCATCGTTCAACTGTAAAAAAATAGATATATAATAGTAGTGTACGATTCATCCTAGAGAAAGGAGTTTAAATAGTGAATTACATAAAAATAGAGCCTTTATTATATAAATCTACAGCAGAATGGTTAGAGTTATTTCTTTCTTCTATTCGTACAAGACCATTTTATCAATTGGATGACTCAACATTTCGTTTTCAAAGAATCAGTCTCAGAGTTTTAGGTATTCCGCTCGACGAAGATGAATACTATAACTCTTTATACGACATGCACCAAAAACCATTTATACATGTGTTAAGTGAAGAATTGGATAAAACAATAGATAATCAGGTATTCCAAATGATACAGGACGTTTTAACCTTACATCGGACAGAAAATAAAGGACTTTCAATTAAACGATTGATTGCTATTTTATATGGCAAAAACTTAATACCTAAGCACCAGGATTCTGCCATCAACAGACATGTACAAATGTCAATCATTAAAGTGGTTGAGCATTTTAAAGAAGAGCAGCAGAGCGGGTTGCTATCAGCTGAATTCCGCAGATTTATCATTGATATGATTAAGTGGTTGAAAAACCATTGGGAAAAATGGTCCGAAAACCTTAAAATAGGTTCAGATTTTCCGAAAGTCGTTTGGTATGGAGATTTATCCTTAAGTCAGAAATATTTTTTATTGCTGCTCATGGAATTTGGGTGTGATGTTTTAATTTTTCACCCAACTGGAACAGACTTTTTTGGTGACCTTGATAGGGAAAATGAATTTTCATTAACATATATGTATACAAACAAAGGTGAATTAGAACCTTTCCCTATGAAGGAAAGAGAGCGGCAAACGACCGTAGCGTATCGAGCCAATAAACAGCTTGAAATCATGTTAAATGATCATGAGTCAGGTATTTATAAACCTTGGCAATTTAGAAATTTCAAACCTGCATCCATAACATTAAGAATGACCTACGATGACATTTTTATATATGCAAAAGAAAAAGCAATGATTAGGCCGCAATTTAGAATTGAAAAGGATCGAGTAATCATTCCAGTTATATTTTCAAAAATTAATGGAGTATCGAGAGACAGAGAGGACTATTGGTCTAAAATGGAGGGGCTCAAGGATTCTAGGCTCTCAATAAACATTCGCGAATTTCCTTTCACTATAAAGACGAAAGCCAATTATCATTTTCATTTTCAGCATTCTTTAGATAAAGACGGAGCACTTTCACCTGAAAAAATGCTCACAGGAAATTGGTGGAGATATGGGCATTTACCGATTGAGTTACAAAGGGCCCTTTCTTGGACAATAAAAGATTATTGCGAACAACCTAAATTACTAAAATTGAACCATGAAACGGATTATGATTTACAAGTATTTTTATTTAAACAAGCCAGTTTGATTCCTGAGGACTTTCTGAAACAATTACAAAAATTCGATTATTCTCAAGATGTACCCAGAATCGTTCTATACAATATAGGGATAGCCAGTACATTTACACGTGAAGATGCGGCATTGCTGCTGTTTTTAAATGAATTCGGTGTAGATATTATTCTATATAACCCAGCGGGACAAACCGATATTGAGAATTTTATAGATTCATCTCATTTTGATACCCATTGGTTAGAAGAAATCGTTTTTGAACAGGAAATACCAGACTTTCAACAAAAAGATAAATCATTAATTAAAAAATTTATAAAGAGGATATTTTAAAACTGGCAGTTCGAAAAATGGAATGAATAAAATATTTCAATGATAGGGGAAAAATAATGGTTAATGAATTACAGACAATCCAAACGAATGATTTAACAGAGCAGTCTGCTAATGAAGTAAGAATGCAGTTGCGCAATGAACCACAGGTTCTTCAAATTGTAAAAACGATGGATTTGCGCAATCAGAATGAATTATTGGTACTGGGAAGAGAACCAGCAGAAAGACTCTCTCAGTTTTCAGACAGAATATTAAAGACTATGACCCTATCAAAAATCGATGAATCGGGGCAATTGCTAATTCAATTAGAGAAATTAATGAAACGCTTTGATAAGAATGAAATCATGAAAGAACCTAATTTTATTGCAAAATTGTTCAAAAAAGCAAAGGCAACGACGGATGCCCTATTTAAAAAGTATCAAACATTAGGGGGAGAACTGGATAAGATTCAAAAGGAATTTGCCATGATCGAGGATGAATTAAAACGAACAAATCAAAATTTGGAAGGATTATATGAAGAAGATATTGAATATTATTTCGAATTAGAGAAGTATGTAGTAGCTGCTGAAATAAAATTAGAAGAAGTTACTCAGACGTTAATCCCTGAATGTGAACAAAGAGTCAATTCGGGTAATCAAATGGCTCGAATGGAGCTGGAAAATCTTCGTACGGTAAAAGAATTATTAGAAAGGAAAATAGATGATTTAGAAAAAGCCCGTATGGTAGCTGTAATCGCCGCTCCGCAAATCAAAACCATGCAGCGAGGTAATAATGATTTAGTGGCAAAAATTAATAGCGCCTTTGTTACCACGATTCCGATTTTTAAAATGGGCATTATAAACACTGTAAGTGCTAAACGTCAAAAAGTACATTCCGATTCATTGAATGCCTTTGAAGATCGTACGAATCAGATGTTAAAGGATGTCACAAGCGATATTATGAATCAAAGCATCGAGATTGCTCAACGTTCCGGAAGCTCAAGTATTAAAATGGAAACCATTGAAAATATGTGGGATACCATAGTAAAAGGAATAGATGAATATAAAAAAGTTAAAGAAGAACAGTCCTTGCAACGAATAGAAGATAAAAAACGCTTGGAAACCTTAAGAGAAGACGCGAAACGTGTATTATCCCAAGCCTAACCGGTGTACCCCTATCTGACAAAGATGGGGGTTTTTTAAATATTAGTTAACTGATGCTTTCGAGTAAAAAAATGGGCTTTTTATAAAATATATACGGTATTTCGACTTAAAAACTAATAATATGATGCTTTTCATTTTTAATTTTCGTAATTTTATTCCTAATTTTTACAAATTACAATATAATTAAGTTATGTAAAAAAATACAAAATAGGAAGTGGTTATTGAATGGTTAACTTAAGTAAAGTTGAATTAAAGAAAAAAGGACAAAATATCAATCTAACAAAAAGTACGAATCAATCACTGGGAGAACTCCTGATAAACCTCAATTGGAATCAAAAAAGTACTCCTAAATCAAGAGGATTCATGTCTGCTTTATTTGGTAAATCGAATAATGTCGATCTTGATTTAGGTTGTTTATTTGAATTGAAGAATGGAGAGAAAGGATGCGTGCAAGCACTTGGAAACGCTTTTGGTGATTATAAATCAAAACCTTTTATGAAACTGGATGCTGATGACCGTACAGGAAGTTCCGCAGGAGGAGAGAATCTTCGTATTAACGGGGATAAAATTACTGAAATTAAGCGTATATTAGTATATGCATTTATCTACGAAGGAGTAGCCAATTGGTCCCAAGCAGATGGGATTGTAACTTTAAAGTATCCCGGAGGATCCGATATAGAAGTAAAACTTGATGAACATCGTAATGGGAAAACGATGTGTGCAATCGCAATGATTGAAAATGTTAATAATGAAACATTCAAAGTAGAAAGAATAGTAGAGTATTTTAATGGACATCAGCAAATGGACCGTGCTTATAAATGGGGCATGAATTGGACACGAGGATCCAAATAAAACATTTGCTCAGATAGCAAAATCTGTTGTGCTTCATTAAAATCAATTGCTTTATTAAATTGATATGTGAAATAAAAAGGGATGGTTGGATATGCAGACAATATCATTAAAAAAGAATATCGCTAAGGTTGTTTTAGAGAAGAAAAAATTGCAAGGAGTTGTAGCCAGAGTAGGCCTTGTTTTAGACATCTCAGGTTCTATGCGCGCTTTATATCGTGATGGAGTTGTCCAGGAAGCAGTGGAGAGAATACTGGCCGTAGCAAGCCAATTTGATGATGACGGTTCATTGGATGTATGGGTGTATGACAATGAGTTTTCCAGACTGCCTGCTGTTACAGAAAAAGATTTTGGTAATTATGTCAATGATCAAATAGTAAATAACCAATCTATTCATAAGTTTGGAAGAAATGACGAACCACCAGTTATGGAAGATGTTATATGTAAATATATAAAAGAAGAACCAGCAGAGGAGCCTGTATTTTTAGTATTTATTAATGATGGTGGATGTAAATCAGGTATAAAAAAAGTCATTGTAAATTCTTCGAAAATGCCGATTTTCTGGCAGTTCGTAGGCATAGGATATTCTAATTTTGATGTGTTAAGAAAGCTGGATACAATGGAAGGCCGTTATATTGATAATGCAAATTTCATTCATTTGGATAATTTAGCAGAAGTATCAGATGAAGAATTATATGATCAATTGTTAAACGAATTTCCACAATGGTTAGAAGAAGCAAAGCAAAAGGATATACTGCGATAAAAGATTTAGGTGTGAGAAATTGGCTTAAACAGAACATTTTTTTGTAAATCATCGTCTGAATTTTATAAATTCATCTTTTAGGACTACATGCGCAAACAAAAAACACAAACAATAATAGACGATTGTATATGTTTGTTCGTGTTTATCAATAGAAAGTGCGATGCGCTCATCGCACGGACACTTTATAAATCTATTTAAACACGAACATTAACAATTTTATATTAAAACTCTGATTAGAATATTCATATTTTAATCATTTATGCTAAATTGCGATATTCCAGCTTATAGAACATATGTTTGTGTAGGGATATAGAGAAATGTTTCAAGAGTTAAAAGAACAATTCGATGCATAGAAAAGTATGATTCGTGGTATTAACCTATATAGTTTTAGAAATTATATAGGAGTGACGAACATTGACACATCGAACAGATGATGATTGCCGAGTAGGAAACTTTGAAAATGAATTTGAGCTTCCACCTGGAACAATCAGAAACCAAAATGGCCGCGATACTCGTAGTGACAAAAAAATTGGGACCATACGGAAGGAAGCAGAACATCCACGTAAAAGTAAATAGTTGAATTTATGATTAATAAGTTCATAATTTAATATCAATAAGCATATTCCTCTGTTTTTAAGCGAGTAAAAAATATATGGTCTATTTACGAACAGAAGGAGATTAATCATGGCAAAAATAACTCTGAAGTCCAAAGCTGCCTTAATCAATAATGTACAAGTTGAGGTAGAGGCAAGGGGTCATAAAGTTACAATTGATGAACCGGAAAGAGCGGGAGGTACAGATCTCGGAATGAATCCATTAGAGCTCCTTCTATCTTCCCTTGGTGCATGTCAAACCATTATGGCTCAGAGCTATGCGGAGAAAATGGGTGTAAAGTATGATCGTTTAGAGATTGAACTTGAAGGAGATTTAGATACGGGTGGTTATAAAGGAAAAGCTGGAGTAAAGGTCGGTCTAGAAGAAATCCGGTATACTGTTCACATGGTATCAAATGAGCCAAAAGAAAAAATAGACGAATTTATCCATTATATAGAAGCGCATTGCCCGGCACTGGACTCCTTAATTAATCCAACCAAGGTTGTATCCAAAGGCGTCATGGTTACACAAACTAAATAAATTAATCTTAAAACCGTCGCAATAAGAGTGACGGTTTTATTTATGCAGACAATGAAAAACCCAACTCGACTAGAAGTTGGGCCATGAATTTATTTAGCCTTTAGTTAGTTCCAAGTCCCTTAATTGGACATGTCGAATTTTTCCTGATGTTGTTTTTGGCAAGCGATCAGTGAACTCGATGCTCCTTGGATATTTATAAGGAGCGGTTAATTTTTTAACAAAGTTTTGCAGGTCTTTGATAAGTTCATCTTCTGCATGATTTTTATAAGTATCCATCAAGACGATAAACGCTTTAACAATATTTCCACGAATTTCATCTGGACTTGCTACTACGGCACATTCCTTCACGGCTGGATGCTTGATTAAAGCATCTTCAACCTCGAACGGCCCAATCGTATACCCGGAACTGATAATGATATCGTCACTCCGTCCTTCAAACCAAAAGAAACCTTCTTCATCTTTCTTGGCACGGTCGCCTGTAATATGGAACTCTCCTCTTTTTTGAGCAAGCGTCCGTTCAGGATCTTTATAATATTCTTTAAAAAGTGCAGGTGTACTAAGATGCACAGCAATATCGCCAATTTCACCTGGTTGGCATGGCTGACCGTCTTCATCTACCACTTCGACGATATTACCTGGTGTAGCTTTACCCATTGAGCCGGGCTTATGAGGAGTATCCTTTAAATGCCCGATTAATAAAGTGCTCTCCGTTTGTCCATATCCGTTGCGTATTGTCACGTTAAATTGATTGTAGAAGGCATTAATCACTTCTGTATTTAAGGCTTCACCGGCAGAAATAGCGCTATGCAGATGAGGCAATTTATAAGTTTGAAGTTTAGCGCTTTTAACGATTAAGCGATATTCAGTCGGCGTACTGCAGAAAACATTTATCTTATACTTATCAAGTAACGCTAAAAAGGTATCGGGACTGAATCTGCCGTTATAAGCAAAGCCCGTTGCCCCTGTTCCAAGTACAGAGAGGAAAGGGCTCCATACCCATTTTTGCCACCCAGGAGCGGCTGTAGCCCATACAAGGTCACCCTCATTGATCGCCATCCAGTTTTTCGCCGCTGTTTTTAAATGCGCAAATCCCCAAGCATGCGTATGTACAACCGCTTTAGGATTACCTGTTGTACCGGAAGTATAGGATAACAAAGCAATATGATCCCTAGTTGTGTTGGCCGCTTCAAAAAGAGAAGAGGCGGATTTTACTTTTTCATCTAAAGAAATCCAGTTATCTTTATGGCCGCCAATGCTGAATTTAATTAATTGATTTGAACCGCTCACCGCATCAATTTCTGATGTGAATTTTTCATAACATACAACGGCCCGAGCTTCAGCATGTTCGATTCTAAATCCTAAATCTTTAGCACGGAGCATTTCTGAGCATGGAATAATAACGATACCGGATTTTAATGCAGCCATATAAACAGCATAAGCCTCAATTAAACGGGGGACGATTACCAGTATTTTATCACCCATTTGTAATCCTGCTTCAGCAAACACATTTCCTATTTTATTAGCTTCATCGATTAATTGTTTATATGTAATGGACCTAATCAGGCCCTCTTGATTCTCCCATTTTAAAGCCAGTCTTTCCGGATCATTAGCAAAACGCTCAATTTCAGTTGTTAAATTATATACAAGAGGAGCTATTAATTCTTCTCTTTTCATGCAAATCCCTCCCAAGATGTGAAATAAATATGTAATACCTGTTATCATAGATAACTTTTAGTACTAGGTAATAAATTTTATTTTAGCTATTTTTTGCTAACAAGTAAAGGAAAGAGGATGGGGAACATTTTGTAACGGCTTACAAGCTTAGTTAAGCTAGAGTTTATAATTAAACAACGTTTTATAGGAGGGAAATCTTTTTTACATAAATTCCTTGTAGATTGTTTGAAAAGAATTAAGTATTCATTCTGGAAAAATCAAAAGCTATAACGGTGGAAAGTTAGGCAATAAAATAAGAAGAATCATACGTATAGAGGCATCTAGATTCCATTATGCGTAGAAAGTGATTTAATCAAATTTTAATTAAACCAACTATGAATCGACAAAATAATGAATCCAAGCTCTGTATACTTATACTAGTTAATAAGTGGAGGGGATGCTGGAGTGTTTATTCATGAACAATTACGAGAGCATGTACAAACAAATCCTAGCAAAGTGATTACTTTATTTAAGGGGAAAGAAACAACGTACGCAGACTTTTATCAAAAAGCACAAAACTTAGCAGGATTCTTTCAGCAAAAAGGTTATCAGAAAGAGGATATCATTGCTCTTTACTTATATAATTCAGACACATTTTTGATTGCTTACTATGCTTGTCAATTAGGTGGTTTTTCTGTTTTACCAATCAATACAAAACTTGCCGCTCCGGAAGTAGATTATATTATGCAGCATTCTGAAGCAAAGGCCCTTATCTATGATGCTCGTTTAAATCCAATTCTAGAGCAAATAAGTCCTACTGTGGGACAGTTTAAGGATATTCTTGAAACTGGTGAAAAAAACACCTTAGAGTCAGTTTTAGAGGACTATTCTATCCCTTTCCAGCAAGAACACATTCATAAAGATGATACTGCGGTTATTTTCTACACATCAGGCACTACCGGTAAACCAAAGGGTGTATGTTTATCAGCGGATAATGTACGGGCTATCGCTGAAATCTGGGCGCAGTCTTTAGAAACCACTTCACAGGATCGAACCCTCATTGTCACACCATTATTTCATTGTGCAGCCAGTCATTGCTTTTCCATACCGACTATCGTAAACGGCGGTACAGTCGTTATTGAAGAAACCTTTATTATTGAACAAACTTTGAAAGCATTGGAAAGGGAAAAAATTACGATATTTTTTGGCGTTCCCTCTATTTATAGTACATTATTAAATACTCCTAAAATGAAAGATGCTAATTTGTCTCAGCTACGGTTATTTACATACGGAGCGGCTCCGATGCCATATGAGCTCGTAAAAAAATTAAAGACATATTACCCAAATGTAAAGGTTCAGAACCTGTATGGCCAAACAGAAAACTCTCCAGGGGCAACAACCTTAAAAGACCAATATGCTTTAGAAAAAATCGGTTCGGTTGGAGAGCCTTTGCCCAATACACAAGTACGTGTGGTAAGTGAAGACGGAAAAGACGTTGCTCCTTTTGAAGTAGGTGAAATTATTGTTAAAGGCCCACAAGTTATGAAAGGGTATTTAAAGAATGATGAAGCAACTCGCATGGCAATCAAGGATGGTTGGTTGTACAGCGGAGATTTGGGACGAATAGATGAGGATGGATTATTATATATTGTAGATCGAAAAAAAGACATGCTCATCCGAGGAGGAGAGAATGTATATCCAGTTGAAATTGAAGAGGTTTTATATCAATTGGAGGAAATATTAGAAGCAGCTGTAGTGGGTATTCCTCATGCTAAATATGGAGAAGTCCCTAAGGCCTTTATTGTGCTAAAAGAGGGAAGACAGCTATCTGCAGAGTACATTCAAGCATATTGTCAACAACACCTCGCGAAATATAAAGCTCCGGAGACAATTGTCTTTATTGATGAGTTACCACGAAATGCGAGCGGGAAAGTACTTAAACATTCATTACGAGTTAATCCAGTGCAAGCATAAGAAGCCTGTTCATTTTAGAGTTTAAAAGCGGCTACATAATCAGAAGGGGTAATATTATCACGCGGTTTCAACTATATAAATCATATAAATCCCTCAGTCTACGTGCTGTGGGATATTTTTTATTATAGGATTTGTAGAATAAATTTCGGTAAACGAACAGTATGCGGATTGAAGTGTAATCAGAAAATAGAGGATGTTTACCATTTTGCATAAAACTGAATGTAAGAAACCGCGTTTGTGAATCTTGAAATCACTTGTCATTCTCATATGAGAAACCATTCTTAAATGTATTTCAAAAGATTGCATATTTAAATCCGAAGATATGTAAAAGAATGAAAACTAAATGTTTTGTTGAATTTTGCTGAATTTTCAGATATGAATAAGATTGATTAATCATTTTAGGGAATTTAATATAATAATGTAAACAATGTATAAATTTACATTTGCAAAAACACTCGAATACATAAAATTCTCAAAGAAATTATTTTATATCTAGGGGAGGAAATATGTTTAACCAAAATGTTTTGCAGGCATTTTTAAAGCAAAAAGGTGTTCATGGCCCGTATCAAATTTGGTTATCAAGTCCTGAAATGTCAGATTCTATTTTAATAGAAGGGGAGGAACAACTAGGTGCATTCAAGCCGCTACTTACCGACTTAATAGATTGTATATCTATCCAGGAAGTTAAGGATCATAAAACTTATCTTTATTTCAAATATCCAACTCAATATATATTATCAGTTTGCTTGTTTCAGCCAACTCAGTTAGACGAAAAAGATATGGAATTAATCTATTATTTTCTTTACCCAATATATACTGACCATGCTTTGAACGCAAACCAATTTAAAATCGATAAAATTATAGAAAGTATCTGTCACACTACATCCCTGCTTGATATTGAAGAAATATTTTCTGCCATTTTAAAAAACACGATGGAAGTAATTCCAAATGCTGACTTAGGTACTCTCTGGTTATATGATCGGCATATAGAGCGTGTAGTTTGCAAGACTTCAGTTGGTCATGTTATGGAAGGTCTATGGAAAATGAGATATCGGCTAGGGGAAGGATCTATTGGGCAAATGTTTATGAATGGAACACCTGAACTGATACAGGATCCTTCAAAGCTTTTACATAAAATGACTACGGTTTCACCTGAAAATAATCAGTATTGGGATTCTACCTACGACTTTCCCCGGCATGTCAAATCGCTAATTTCAGCACCAATAACGGTTGATGGCCAAATTGAGTGTGCCATGATACTTGGCCAGGTTAAATCAAGTAAGAGTCTAACAGAACAAGATTTACAATTGATGCAGGGCTTTTCTTCTCAAATTGGTGTTGCGTTGAAAAATGCGAAGTTATTTACAGATATCAAAAATCAAAATCAGCTTCTTCTCAAACGAGATGACATCCATTCCACACTGACGAATTTGTCCTTACAGAATATGGGGGCAAAAAAGGTAATTCGTGAGCTAAACAGAATAATAGGAAAAAAACTATTATTTGTAGACCTAATCGAAAATAGCTGTATTCCAGAAAGAAAAAAACTGCCCTATTCTTATACGAATCAAAAACTTTATCATACGATTACAGAAATGGAAGATGGTTTGCAATACCAAATCATTACATCTGAGCAAGAGTCCCATTGTCTATATCCAATCCGCACGGAAAGATTAATTCTTGGATGTCTTATTATCGAGATAAAGGAACCCTTAAGTCAGCTAGACCATATCGCATTAGAACAGGGATATTCTGTCCTTGCACTTGAACTGGTTAAGAAAAAGAATTTAGTCGAGTTTTATTACAAAAATCGTCGAGAGTTATATTATGAAATGCTGAAGAGCAAAGATTCAACTACGTTATTGTCAAAGGCAAACGAATTAGGAATTAAGGAGCAGGAGGAGTTTTTTTCAGTAATCCTTCAGTATATAGGAAATCAGGATGAAGAAGTGTTAGACACCTATATACATCGTTTAGTGGCTCAGTTAAAAAAAGAATTATCCTCTTATATTCAAACCATTTTCGGTGACCATAATAAAGCAATCGTTCTCTTCTGCCTTCCCGATTCCAAATCATACCCTTTTATTTTGCAGGTTTTAGAACAAACCCTTGTGATGTGGAATGAGGAGGAAAAGGGCAGATTACTCTGCGGTGGAATCAGCTCATCCTATAGCGATTTATCCCTGATCGGAAAATCTCATAATGAGGCGGAGATGGCTCTCTCCTATCTTGTTTCAAAGGAAGTGCCTAATATAATAGAATACTCGAAAATTGGTCTGAACAGGCTGTTTATCAATCAAGACAAAGAAGAAATAAACCGTTTCCTGCAGGAGGTATTTGAACCCTTGCAGACACCTCATCATTCAGCCAGCAAACTCGAAGAAACATTGATTACTTACTTTGAAATGAATCGATCTGCCTCACAAGCGGCTACTAAATTGTATATCCATATCAATACACTTTACCAAAGATTAAAGAAGATTGAAGATTGTCTCGGTATTTCGTTTGAAGATGCAGAGGACATTTTACGCCTTCAACTAGCCTGTTATCTTAAGAAATCACTGAACCAAGCATCCTAGCCTCAAAATACGATGTATTTTTTTCCATTATTATTAATGTTTAAAATAAAAACCGAATATTTTCATATATGAGAAGGCAATGCCTTCTCTTTGTTTATATAACTTTCTTCTACATTACCTCCTTCTCTAGCAAAAACAAGTATATAATCTTCAATTCATTATAAAGAAATTATGTGGAATCCTACATTGTATTCAACAATCTATGTTACTAAAATACAAATTATAGTTGTTATGTTTGTGAGTAGCTTGATGATTGCCCAAGGAGGATGATGAAATGAATTTTTCTTTTACAAAAAAAGAGGAAGTATATCGTCACACATTAAGGATATGGTTAGAGGAAAATCTACCTGAGGGTTGGATAGAAGGTAAACGGGATTTGCCAGAAAACGAAGAAGAACAGGCTCAATTTTTGAGGAACTGGCAGAGGAAAATGAATGAGGGCGGATGGGTTGCCATCGCTTGGCCAGAAAAATATGGCGGTCGAAGTGCCTCGGTTATCGAAGAGATCATCTATCATCAGGAAATGGTGAGAGCAGGAGCTCCACATCTTATTAATTATATCGGAATCCATATGGTTGGCCCAACTTTAATGGATATTGGAACGGAAGAGCAAAGAGAGAAATATATCCCCAAAATACTTAATGCTGAAGAAGTATGGTGTCAGGGATATTCTGAACCAAATGCCGGGTCTGATTTATCTGCATTGAAAACGAGTGCTGTAAAACAGGGAGACAAATGGATTATCAATGGACAAAAAGTTTGGACGAGTTATGGGCATTTGGCAGACCGTTGTTTTCTACTTGCCAGAACCTCTACCAATGAAAAGAAACACAAAGGAATCACCGTATTTTTATTGGATATGAAACAACCTGGTGTTGAAGTCCGGCCCATTATTCAAATGAACGGGAAGCATGATTTCAACGAGGTCTATTTCAATGACGCAGTTGCGTATGATGATGAAATCGTCGGCGAAATCGATGATGGTTGGAAGGTAATGATTAATTTAATGCTGCATGAGAGAACAGGCATAGGAGCCCAAATATTCGCACTGGAAAAGCAATTTTCTGATTTAGTTTTGCTGACTAATGAATTGAAGGAACATGGTCAGCCATTGATAAAGGATGCTTTTGTTCGTCAAAAAATGGTTGAGCTATACACTCGTTACCGCGGTGTCCTTCTAACGTATTATCGCAACATTACCATCTCTATGAAAAGGGGTTATCCTGGTGCGGAAAGCTCAATGGATAAATTAATGAGCAGTGAATTAACAAAAGACATGTTTGAGTTTGCTGTATCCATTCAGGGGCATCAAGGTGTTCTATGGAAAGAGGACGCACGGGCCAATCCTTTTTGGCAATTAGAATATTTATCTTCCTTTGGAGTTACGATCGGAGGAGGTACCAGTGAAGTACAGAGAAATACGATTGGGGAAAGATTATTGGGGTTGCCTAAGGATTTACGTTAATGAAACGGAGGTGCAGAGAAGATGGATTTTTCTTTAAGTGAAGAACAGGAAATGTTTAGAGGATCAGTCCGGAAATATTTAGATAATGCAGGGCAAACAAAAATTGCACGGGAATTGGCAAAAAACAATACGAATCCTCTGACAAAAACTTGGAAAGACCTAGCCCAATTAGGATGTATGGGAATCACAATGAAAGAAGAATATGGTGGAGCTGAATTAGATACAGACAATTTAATTCCTGTGCTCGAAGAATTAGGACGTGCATTATTGCCGGGATTGTATTTAGAAACAGTAGCTCTTGCAAGCCCATTGATTGAGCAGTTTGGAACAATGGAACAAAAAGAAAAATACTTACCTGGAATCGCTGATGGTTCAAGAACCATATCGCTTGCATGGGTAGAACCAGATAAGAGCTTCGATCTGGATGATATTCATATGTCAGCAAAGTGTGATGGGGATACAATGATCCTTAACGGCACTAAAACATTAGTTCCTGAAGGAGATCTGGCGGATACATATCTTGTGCTAGTCCGTTCTGAATCAGAGGTGGATGGACAGGGTATTTCTTTACTCCTTATAGATAGAAATGATGAAGGTGTAGATTTTCGAGTACTTCAGTCTATGGATGAAACTCGTCATCTTGCAGAAGTTGTTTTCAAAAATGTAATCGTTTCCAAAGAACATGTACTTGGCGATCTACATAAAGGCGAGGATGCAATCAAGGAAGGACTTTTATATCTGAACGCCGCTCTTGCTTCTATTATGGTTGGTGGAATGGATAAAATTGTGGAGATGTGTGCGGAATATGCTAAAATCCGTGTTCAATTTGGCCAGCCCATCGGACGTTTTCAGGCTATAAAGCATCGTATTGCTGATATGAAGCTAGATTTAGAGACGGCAAGATCTTTAAGTTATTATGCTGTTTGGGCTCTCGATCAAGAGGCAGAAGATGCAGCTGCGGCCATCTATAGTGCCCGTGCATTTATTACAGAAGCATACCTTCGCCTGGCAGGGCATGCGATACAGATTCATGGCGGCATTGGAGTAACAGAAGAACTGGACTGTCATCTTTATCTAAAGAGAGCTCAATACTATCAAACGTATCTTGGAAATCCAAGATTATATAGAGCAAAGGCAGCTACAGCGCTTAATTGGTAGATTTACAACTTGAACCAATTTAAACCATAGGAAAGGGATGAGTGAGCATGCCTGTAATCAATGAGCTAAAAGAATATAAAAATATTATTAACGGAAATACCGTTCCCTCCAAATCCGGTGATTCAATCGAAAGTATGGATCCCTCCACAGGTAGTGCTTGGGCAAGGATACCGAGAAGTACAATAAAAGACGTAGAATATACAATCCAAGCTGCCCGTGAAGCATTTCCAGGTTGGGCTGCACTTCCACCATTACAACGTGCTGAATTCTTGAGGCAAATCGGTGACTTACTGACAGATCATACTGAAGAATTAGCAACTTTGGAAACTAAGGACAATGGATGGGTCATAAGCAATACAAGCTATACCCTCATTAGTTCATTAAGAGAGATTTGGTATGATGCAGCCGGGCTTTGCAATAATGCCAATAGAGGAGATACCATCCTCAAGGGACCGACTACTTATGGTTATACGTATCGTGAACCTTTAGGAGTGGTACTAGGCATAACACCTTGGAATGCTCCTCTTTTTACATTCACCATGAAAGCTGCCTATGCATTGGCAGCAGGGAACACTGTCATTATTAAACCTTCAGAGCATGCGTCTGTGTCTTCCTTACGCTACGGAGAAATACTGGCATCCATCTTACCTCCAGGTGTCATCAATGTCTTATCTGGATATGGAACTGAAATCGGTGATGCTTTAGTAAGCAATAAGGAAATAAATAAAGTTAGTCTAACTGGATCTAAAGCTACTGCAAGTGCAATTGCCCGGGCTACTGTTAATGATCCGAAGCCATTTATTTTTGAGCTGGGCGGTAAGTCACCAAATATTATATTTGAAGATGCAGACCTGGATAAAGTATTAGAAAGATTATTGCCATATTCCATATTTACCGGCAACGCAGGACAAATATGTGTGGCTGGATCGAGAATATTAATTCAGAAGTCCATCTTTGAAGAAGTAGTAAAAAGGTTCAAGCAATCTATTGAATCGGTGAAGCTTGGAAATACATTGGACATGCAAACAACGATGGGCCCAATCGGTAATCTATCACAATATAAGAAAGTGATTTCCTATATAGAGCTTGGAGAAAAAGAAGGAGAAATTATTGCAGGTGGGAAATCTGGCGGTCATTTATTATTACCAGAAAATCGAGAGTTAGAAAATGGATACTGGGTAGAACCAACTCTAATAAAGGTGGATAACCACCTTCATCGTGTATGCCAGGAAGAAATCTTTGGGCCAGTAGCAGTGGTCATACCATTTGAAACAGAAGAAGAAGCTATAGCCATTGCAAATGATTCTGAATTTGGTTTAGCAGCAGGAATCTGGACGCAGAATCTTGCCCGTGCACAACGATTGATTAGTAGAATTGACGCTGGGAACGTATGGGTGAATACGTATTCTCAGGTGGGAGTTGATCTCCCTTTTGGAGGATTTAAAGATAGTGGGTTTGGAACGGATTCGTTTATAGAATACACCAGGGAAAAAGCATGTGTAATAGAAATTGGATAAAAATATATCTCGCAAAAGTAGACATCTATTAAGTTATGCTTACCTATTCTAATACCATTTGGAGTTGATAAAAATGTTTAATTGGTCAGATGAACGAATTTTTGATCCAGATATGCCAAGGAATATTGATTATCCTAATTTGCCGGTAGGAGCGATTTTAAAAGGAAGCGCCAACCGTTTTGGAAACCGAACAGCTTTTATTTTTCATGATACTCCTATTAGCTATGAACAGGTCTACCGTGATTCTCTTCGGTTTGCTTATTCATTGAAGAAGCTTGGCGTAGAAAAAGGCACAGTCGTTTCAGTTCATTTACCTACGTGCCCTCAATATATTGTTGCTTATTATGGAATTGTTTTATCCGGTGCTATCTATTCACCAATTAATCCTTATTTTCCAAAAGACGATGTAAGGTTTCAACTTCAGGATTCGGATACTGAAGTTATAATCACTCATGAAACAACTGCGAATGACATCCATAGTTTGCAAGCAAATGTCAATATAAAAAAGGTAATTGTGACCGGAGACCAGGAAATGCTCTCATATAGTAACCCAGTGGATGTAAAGGATTACGGAGAGGAATGGTATAGCTTAGCGGATTTGATTGCTTCTGGTGAAGAGGAGGAATTTGATCCTGGGATTGATCCAAAAAATGATCTTGTCCATATTGCGTATACAGGTGGAACAACAGGCAGACCTAAAGGCGTTATGATCACACATAATAATTTAATCAGCAGTTTCCTGCAGTCGGCAGCCTGGACAGCTGGATTAATACCACAGGTTTTAGAGAATGGTGGACTAGAGGTTGTACGAGTCGAGAAAGATATCGACAAATACCTAGCTAAATATCCGTGGTTGACAGAGGAAGCAATTTCTCTCAGTCCTTCACCTTTGTTTCATATTTCCGGTGTATATTCTTGTATGGCCTATCCAATGTTACTTGGATACACTGTCATTCTCATTGACCGTTTTAAACCTAAAACATTTCTTGAATATATTGAAAAATATCAAGTGACCCATGTGAGTGGTTCTCCAGCCATGTGGAATGGCCTATTTGGTCATCCAGACATACATAATTATGATTTCTCATCTGTAAAGAATGTCGGATCCGGTTCGGCTCCATTAGTAAAAGAGGAAATGAAACTATTAGCCAAAACATTTCCAAATGCCAAGGTTGGAGAAGGCTATGGACAAACAGAAGCTACAGCAACGATCACCAATACCGTTTTGTTCTGGTCTGGATTACAAAAGATTGGAACAGTTGGACATCCACTTTTTGATACGGAAGTGAAAATCATCCCTGCAGATGGCAGCAGCGAAGAACCATTACCTGTTGGATCTACAGGTGAAATATGTGCAAAAGGTCCTCAAATTATGAAGGGGTACTATAATAAGCCCCTCGAAACAGAGGAAGCACTAAGAGATGGCTGGCTCCATACAGGCGACATTGGAATGCTTGACGAAGATGGATTCATCACCATAGTAGATCGCAAAAAGGATATGTTGATTTATAAAGGATATAACGTCTATCCAAGCAGGCTGGAAGATGCGTTATTCAAGCATCCGGCAGTTAGCAATGCAACTGTAATCGGTAAACCTTCATCAGGTGTGGGTGAAATTCCAAAGGCATTTGTTATTCTCAAGCCAGGAGCAACAGCAACGGTTGAAGAACTTATCGACTTCGTCAATCAGGAAGTCGTCCACTATGCAAAAATAAGAGAATTGGAGATTGTCGAAGAATTTCCGGTATCACCAGCAGGCAAAATTCTAAAGAGAATCCTGAGGGACAAGGAATTAGAGAAAATAAATAGCCCAATATAAGAATAATAGATTCCATGTAAAGATTTTATTCATCTAAGTGGTCAGTCCACAAAAGATTTATCTTAAACTTTAATGTAGAACATTCTATAGTCTAATGGATATTAATGTTAAAACATACATTGATACAATAGGACAATTTATCTTAAAATTTGCATAAACAATCGTCATTTTTAAACATAGAGCCTATTTATGGGAGGCAAAGATATGGAGCTAGATAAAAGTATAATCGGTTTAGAAGGTAAAACTTTTTCAGTAGAGGTTGAAAAGCGGCATCTTCGCCAATTTGCGGATGCTATAGGAGATTCTAATCCTTTATACATTGATGAAGAATACGCTAAAAACACATTTTATGAGGGCATTATTGCCCCTCCAACTTTTCTAATTGCCTTAAGTAGCGAAGGAAATCATCTTCCTCTAAAGCTAGACGAAAAGCGGATGCTTCATGGAGAGCAGGAGTTTATCTATTTTCGCCCAATTCGGCTGGGAGATCGACTCATTTGTAAAAGCAAGGTAGCGGATTTATGCGAAAAAGATGGAAATAGCGGTAAGATGCAATTTCTTGTTCTTGACACAGAATTCAAGGACGAAAGCGGGGAAATGGTAGCAATCAGCCGTATGAATATCATTTATCGAGCTGCTTTATGAAAAGATAGGGGGTCAAATGGATGGAGATACAATATGAAAATTTAAGAGCGGGACAAGCACTTCCTGTCTTAGAAAAACCGCCCATTACAAAGGTGCAATTAGTCAAATACGCTGGTGCATCCGCTGATTTTAACCCGCTACATACCGACGATGAGTTTGCACAGAAAATTGGCATGAATGGTGTGATTGCTCACGGAATGCTAATTATGGGCTTTTTGGGTCAGTACATTATGGAGCTTGCAGGCACCACAGCTGAAATCAAACAGTTTAAGATGCGTTTTGGAGCAATGACAGTTCCGGGAGATTCAATAACTTGTTCCTCAATAGTAGAGAAAATCTATGAGGAAGATGGCTTGAGAATGGCGGACTTGAATCTTATAGCTGAGAAGGAACCAGGAAAAGTTGTTGGTTCAGGTAAAGCTACTTTAAAATTTCGGTAACTTGTTCAGAAAAAGGAGGTATTAATGTGGGGAATATAAGCAATCGCTATGCCATTGTAGGTGTTGGAGAGAGTGAGCGTTCAAGAAAATCTGGAACTACACCACTCCATATGGCTTTAGTAGCTGCACGAAACGCATTGCAGGATGCCGGGCTTGAAGCTAAGGAAATTGATGGAGTTATGAGCTATAGCACAGGTGATTCCTGCTCTTCACACCAGTTGGCAACTTATTTAGGTATCCGCCCCAGTTATGTTAATGATGTCATGGGTGGCGGAAGCTCAACTGAAATGTTAATTGCAGATGCTGTTGGATTAATAGAAGCAGGCTTAGTAAAAACGGTATTAATTTGGAGATCAATGAATGGTTCTTCCGGAAAAAAGGTCGGACGAGGATATGATCCTGATATGATACAGGAAGCAATTGATGGAGGAAGCTTCATTATTCCGTATGGTTCCGCAAGTCCATCTCAGTGGTTTGGAATGTTTGCTACAAGGCATATGTATGAGACAGGGATTACACGTGAACATCTGGGCCATGTTTGTGTAGATTTTTATGAACATGCCCAACGAAACCCTAAAGCATTCCTAAACGGACATCCTTTAACAATGGAGGAATATATGGAAACCCCATACATTAGCTATCCATTTACTAAACATGATTGCTGTGTTGAATTGGATGAAGCGAATGCGATTATTGTTACGTCAGCTGAAAGGGCTAAAGATTGTAAGCCAAAACCAGTCTATATTATGGGTATCTCAGCAAGAGAATGTCATCCACATGCCCACTATTGGTCTGATTTGACTCAGGTAGCATCAGATTATGTCGCTCCACAGTTATATAAATCAGCCGGTGTACAACCATCAGATATTCAAGTAGCCTCTATATATGATTGCTTTAGCTGGGTTGTGCTTCGCCAGCTCGAAGCCTTTGGATTTGCTCCACGGGGAGAAGTGGGGGATTTTGTTGCTGCAGGAAACTTGAGGATAGGAGGTAGCCTCCCGACCAATACAGCAGGAGGAATGCTTTCAGAAGGCTATACTCATGGAATGAATAATGTACTTGAGATCGTTAGGCAAATTCGTCACGAGTACAAAGGAACTGATCGTCAAGTTGAGAATTGCGAAATTGGAATCTGTACAGGTTGGGCGGGACCAGATATAGCCGGTGCTATGATTCTTAGAAATTAGGAGGGATATAAAATGGCTTATCAAAAACCCATTCCACTAAAAAACCAGGATAACGAGCCTTACTGGGATTCGGCGGACAAACATGAACTTTCCATCCAAAAATGTGATTCCTGTCAAAAATATCAACATCCTCCAGGACCGGCCTGTGCAAGATGCGGAAGCGCTGAACTGAGTTGGGAATCATTCGGTAATGAAGTATACGGAACAATTTATTCCTATATCATTTCTTATCGACCATTTCTGCCTGGTTTCCAGGACGACCTACCAACTGTTATTGCTCAAGTAGAACTAGAAGGTCAGCCTAAAATCAAAATCACAGGTAACATTTTGAACTGTGACCCTGAAGAAGTAAAGATTGGATTGGATGTACAAATGTTTTGGCAGGATATCAACGAGGAACGAGCTCTTCCTCAGTGGAAATTGAGGTAGATAATAAATTGTTAAACTGAAACCATGATACTTTGGCAGCAAAGAATTATGGTTTTTGTGTTTCTTACTATAATAAAATGATTGTTTAAATCTGGGATATATTAGTAGATAAACAGTAACATTCTAATCAAGTATTTAGTTCTAAGATATCTTTTGCTGGCAATTTGAACACAATTCTATAAAGTATAATATAAGGATATAAAAAAACCGCAAAAGGAAGAACTCTTTGTTATTTTTAAACAAAAGTCATCAGTCCCTTTTATAGTTTAAAAAGATTAAGTTAAATAGTAAGTCGAACTTCTAAATGGGAGGGGAAAGATGAAAATTTATGTGGATGCAGATGCTTGTCCAGTGAAAGATATTATTATTTCTGAAGCAAGCGATTTTGAAATACAGGTTATCCTTGTTACAAGCTTTTCTCATTTTTCTAATGCAGAACAGCCATCAGGAGTGAAAACCATTTATGTTGATTCTGGAGCAGATGCTGCAGATTTTCGAATTGTGAAGTTAGTGGAAAAAGGAGATATTATCGTTACGCAAGATTATGGTCTTGCATCACTAGGTTTAGCAAAAGGAATTATCGTCCTCCACCATAAAGGTTTTAGATATACAAATGAAAATATTGACCAATTATTACAAACACGTTATTTAAGTGCAATGGCTAGAAAAGGTGGACAGCGAACAAAAGGACCAAAGCCTTTTACAGCTGAAGACCGGGAGCAATTTAGGAATCTTTTTAAACAGGTTATTTCTGTTAAAAATTAGGCTAAACTCAGAGATTTAAAAAGGAGATAAATATTTTGAAGTATTCAAAATCGCAAATGCAACAACTAATTAAGGGAAATAAAGAACTGCATTCACGCTTTAAAGAGTTAAAGGCTGAGCATGGTCTTGAAAAAAACAATGCCATCAAGGCCTTGTACCATTCAGAAGTTGCGGATGGAGGAAAGTATCAGGCAGCTTACCAAGCACTTGATCAGCTCAAAAAGTAGATTCTTATATCTTATTTACATAATTGGACACCTACAGCTAATCAGAATAAAGAACATTTGACCGTATCAGTAGATATACAATTAGCTGAACAGTATACGGAGAATTTCAAAGAAATATTTCATACATCTAATACCTAATAAGCTTAAATGCTTAACAGGTATACTGGAAAAATGGAAATTAACCATGGAGTATCCAGTTTTCCAGGGAGAATATTTAACAAGCTATACATCAGGAAATTCATTAAATGTATTATTCTCAGTTAATAAAAAAAGAGATTTACACATTTTTTTATTCCTAGCTGAAACAAGATCCTACTTTGGATCTTGTTTTTCTTATAAATCGATTTCTCCACACGGACAATAAGAAGAAAGGGTGATTTGTATATGTCATTAAGGAATATATCTATATGTCATTAGTCAGAAGAAGGGTAGAAATCCTAACAAAGATAAAAAAATATTCTAGTTTACATAATATATATTATAGGAAGTTAACTAAACCAATTAAACATCGGTCTCATTAAGCAAGATTACTTTAGCAATTGAGACGAAATAGAAAAATTTACAATTATTGATTTCAGTAATATATTTTATTAATTTGTTTCTTAATCTGTATATTCTTGTTCTTATAAATCGTTATTAATTTCTGATGGTAATTTACTTTTTAGTTTCTTAGATTGATCATCAATAAATTATCTTTTGAATTATATTCTTTCAATGTAAATAAAACATGAACTAAATTAATTTAAGTTTAACTTGTACGTAAATTTAAGTTTTAAATCATAAATTTAGATTAATTGTCTTGTTGCCATATTTCTACTTGATTTTCATCTTAGTTTACATAATGTTATTATCGATTAATTTTCCTTGTTTTAATCTATTACCTTCTAAAATCGTAGCAATCCATACAAATTCTGTTTATGACCAATCATCCGTCGGTTCATTTATCTTGAAAATTTACAGATTTACTGCCATAAAAATAAGTTTTGATTGTTTATTTATGAATTCTTCAAAAAATTTAGCTCTATTTATTTTATTAAACACTTATTAGAAACTCAGCCTACTAATCCGCCTTTTTTTAATGTATAGGCACTACAGTTGTTATCTAATTTAGAGATCATATCCCCTTTATTAACGGTTAATTGAACGCATGAAACATCGGTTCTAACTTTAAATCCTCTATCTTCTTGCTCCTTTATTTAACATAAAGCAATAGATCTGTTTGATGCTGTTTGCAAATTGTGAAATGCTCCCCTTCTTCTATTGGATATATTCCAAATAAAGGATAGGATAATTTGAGGTAGCCTCATAATCTTTCTTGATCTCACCTTTTGTGAATCGGTCTACATATGTATAAGAAAACACATACCTTTCGGACTTTATTAATAATAAAAGCGTTTAATTGACCAGTTTCCTTAATGATGTTTCCTCCATCAATTCAGTTATTTTCTTGTCATTATTCAAAACAGGATTATGAGTCGGTATTTCTACATAGTTGATCACTGGCCAATGTCCGACAACAACCATTTTATCTGCCATATATGTCTTGTCTAAGGATGATGGCATTCTAAGAGCGTTTTCTCTGGGTGTCATTTTCCAACCGGCGTGCACAAAGATAAAATCATCTGTATCAATTACGGTTGGTTATTCATTAAGCCAATTAATCTCTGATGAAAAATTTTCACGATTATCTCTTTTAATTCGGATATATATTGAATGGTATCTAAATTAACTCCTACATGCCTTAGACAATCATTCAGCAATGTATATTTTCTTTTTGAGATAATTAAGTAACCAAGAATCTTCTTCTATTAAGTATTCTATTGATTTATCACAGTTACCCTCTAGTACATGGACCTTGGTGTTTTCTTCTGCCAAATGCATAAAATATTGAACAACAGCCAGGCTATCAAATCATTTTCCACACTAATCCCTTTCTTAAAGAAGTCTACAGTCTCAAATCCAAAACCAATAAGATAACGTATCTAACTTTATATCTCCTCCCCTTTTTTAGAATCCTCACTATAATTTCATCACCGAATAAGAATTATTGTAAACGATATAAATGAATGAAGTTTTGATATACTAAATTAATAAAAAAGTTTTAACTTATAAAATAACTGTTAAGGTTTAGGTGATAAGTATGGCTACATTAAAAGATATAGCAAAAGAAGCTAATGTTAGTGTAATGACGGTATCAAATGTGATACACAACAAAACAAACAAAGTTTCAGCAGAGACTGTAAAAAAAGTTCAAGCTATTATAAATAAATATAACTATACGCCTAATATGAATGCTCGATCTTTAGTGAATAATTCTTCTAAGTTAATTGGCTTTCTTCTATACCAAAATACTACATCCGATAGTATTAATATGATGTTTGAAAACCCATTTAACACAGAGGTTCTTAGTGGCGTAGATCAAATATTACGTGAAAATGACTATTATTTATTAGTAAGAACTGTTACATCTATAAATGAAATTAAGGACATCCTTAAGATATGGAATGTTGATGGAGTTATTCTGTTAGGTATGTTGTCTTCTGAAGCTGTTCAATTGCGTAATATGATTCAAATACCAATTGTACTTATAGATACTTATACAGAGGAATCTTTTATGAATATAGGAATAAATGATCAAAGAGGTATGATGCTTGCTACAGATTACTTAATAGAAAATGGTCATAAAAAGATTGGGTTTGTATCCTACAGCATGTTTCCAAGTGGTGTTATTGAACAAAGATATTTAGGTTATAGTAAATCTATGAAGAATCACAAGCTTACAATTAATAAGAATATTATTTATGAATATGACGATAAAAATGGAAGCATCAATGAATTAGCTCAAAAAATTAAAAATGATATTAACCATATAACTGCCCTATTATTTACAGCAGATTATTTGGCAATTGAAACAATGCAAAGTTTAAAATCCTTGGGAATTCGGATTCCTGATGATATATCTATAATTGGTTTTGATGATATTTTAATTGCTAAATACATAACTCCTAGACTTACTTCTATTCATCAGGATATACGCCATAAGGGTGAAGAAGCGGCATCTTTGATAGTAAAATCCCTTGCCAATCATGATTTAAATATATACAAAAATGAACTTCCCGTCCATTTAGTCATTAGAGATTCAGTAAAAAATTTGAAACCAGGATTGTAAAAGCGCTTACAAAATGTTAGTCTAAAATCAAGTTTAACGTTAAACTCAAATACATTAAATGATTTATTTATATTTATTAAACTCTGGTTTAACGTTAAACAAATAAGAATATTTGGAGGTTTATATGTATAAATTATTTAAGCACCTTTTTATTGTAATGCTCTTTGTCTCTCTTGTTGCTTGCTCCAGTAATAACAAATCACTCGAAGGTCTCTCCAAAGATGAAAAAGCAGCTAAAGGGATGGAGACTATTGGGGAAAATGTACAATTTGATCCTAATAAACTAGTAAATAAAGGTGAACCATTAGAAGTCGAGCTATGGGTATGGAACGGCCAAGAAATATGGGAAAAATACGCATCATCATATGAAGATATTTATCCAAATATACGTATAAAAGTCGTTAATCAACCATGGGATGATTATTGGACAAAGCTCCCGCTCTCTCTAAAAGGTAAAAATGGACCTGCATTATTTAGTGTCCACAATTCGTATCATTCTAATCTAATAAATTTTATGGCACCTTATGATATTCCATCAGATCAACTAGACAAAGATTTTATTGGAGTCCCAGCACATGAAATTGATGGATCAATTTATTATATAGACTACGGGATAAATTCCGGAAATATATACTATAACAAGAAATTATGGAAAGATGCAGGTTTAACTGAGTCTGATATACCTGTAACTTGGGACCAATTCGTTGAAATCGCTAAAAAACTAACAAAAACAGAAGATAATAAAATTAACCAAGCAGGATTTAATTTTAATGGTGATGGTTATCAAGCAATGATTATGGGATTAGGATATCAAAAAGGTGAATTGCTATTCAACGATGATAAAAAAACGGTGAATTTTGATAGCGCTACAACTGTAGAGAATACACAGTTCTTTTATGATTTATATAATAAACATAAAGTGGGATCGCCGGATTTTGGAGATGATAGTACAAAAAGTTTTGGTAATGGCCAATCTGCTATGGTTTATAAATGGGGTTGGATGCAAGGTGAATTAAAGAATAACTATCCTGATATTGAGTATGGTGTGTTCCGTATTCCAACACCTACAGAAGATCAACCATTTGCATATGATAGGTATAATGGTGAAAGTACACCTGGCATTAATAAAAATGCTCCAAAAGAAGAACAAGAAGTAGCTCAAGACTTTTTAAGATATCTATTAGCTAACGATGATTTTAACAAAGAACTATCCATATTAAACGCATCATTTCCAGCAAAAAAATCATTGAGTAATGATCCTGATGTATTGGCAGATCCTGTGTTAAGCGCATTAGCGCCTAATATAGACCGATATATTTGGCCAGGTTCTATTCCAAGTACAATAGAAACAGTTTCTGGTAAAATTTTCGAGGAAGTTTTCTACAATGGCGTAGACCTAAAAGAAGCTATTAAAGCTGGACAACTTCAAATGGAAAAAGATATGAAGAATGTTAATTTTGAATCTGTAGAATCCGAGTATAAATATTTTTCAGATAAATAATTAAATAGTATTGTATTGTCTCCTTTAACTATTATGAAAAGAAATTAGTTAAAGGAGATTTAAATATACTTATTTTGACTAAACTACCTTTCGTAGTACGGAAAGCAGGATTAAATGATGGCTAAAACTCAGGGTATACACAAGCGAAAACAAATATTTACTTTGAAAAATATTGTCGTTACATTGTTACTTATTTACTTCGCGATTTTTTTGATTTATCCAATTTTCATGGCATTTACAGGCAGTTTTCATAATTGGAATCCACTTTCAAACACTTTTATATTTAATGGTTTTGATAATTATAGGGAAATCCTAACTAGTTCATTATTTTGGAAATCGATGTCTAATACAATGATATTCTCTATAGTTATCATAGCTTTTCGTGTGTTCATTGGCTTGGCAATTGCACTCGCTCTATTCTCTAAATTATCTCGTTTTAAGACTACCTTTCGTACCATTTTCTATATGCCCACTATAACACCTCTCGTTGCAGTTTCTTTTGTATGGGTGTGGCTCTATAATCCACAATTCGGCCTGATAAATGAAGTTTTTGGTTTCGAGTTAAACTGGTTGAAAAATAGTGACACTGCCCTCCTCTCAGTCATGATTATGACAATCTGGAAGGATTTTGGCTATGCGACTATCATTTATTTAGGTGGACTAATGTCACTACCTAACGATTGTTTTGAAGCCGCAGAGATAGATGGTGCAGGAAGTTGGGATAAATTCCGACACATAACTTGGCCATTATTAAAACCAACCACTCTTCTTGTTGTCGTTACTTCTCTCATAACTTATTTACAATCTTACATACAAATTCTTGTTATGACTGAGGGTGGTCCTGGAACATCCACTTATACAATTTCCTATTTGATTTTTGATGAAGCATTTGTAAATTATAACTTTGGAACTGCATCAGCCATGTCTGTCATACTTTTTATATTCATATCAATAATTACTTTAGTAGCATTCAAATTAACTAAGGAGAAATCATTATGATACAAAAATTTAAAATAATATTATTTAATGCTATGCTTCTCGGTTTATCGATGGTTGTTATCATCCCATTTGTTTGGATGCTCTTATCCTCTTTTAAAAGTAATAGTGAGATCGTAAAAATTGGTGGTAGCTTTTGGCCCCAAGAATTTAGCTTTTCTAATTATTTGAATGTTCAAGAAAACTTTCCTTTTATAACTATGTTTCTAAACAGCTTACTAGTAGCATTAGTTTTAACAATCGCAATTGTTTATACCAGTACAATTGTAGGTTTTGTATTAGCAAAATATAAGTTTAAGGGTCGAAATCAATTATTTAGTTTGATATTAGCTACTATGATGATTCCATGGTGTGTAACTATTATTCCTAAATACGATATGATTGTAAAATTTGGATGGTTAGATAGTTATGCAGCTTTAATTATCCCGTCTCTTATTAGTGGTTTCGGAATTTTCGTTCTCAGACAAAATATAATGTCAATTCCAGATGAAATAATTGAAGCAGCAAGAATTGATGGTGCATCTGAATCTTATATATTCCATCGAATTATATTTCCGATGTCAAGGAACGCTATTTCAAGTGTAGCAATTTTTCAGTTTCTATGGGTTTGGGAAGACTATCTCTGGCCTTATCTCGTAATCAACTCAGAATCTAAACAACTTTTATCAGTCGGTTTAAAGATGTTTAACGGACAGTACTCAACAGATTACGGGGGGCTATTTGCCGCTACTGCAATTTCGATCATACCGGTAATCATTGTATATGTGATATTTCAAAAACGTTTTATTGAAGGAATTGCTGGAGCCTCTATTAAAGGCTAAATCTTATACTTTCTATAGGAGGATATAAATGACTACTCAAATTGACACTTTAACTTTAAATCCAAATGCAGATTCTGCTTCTATTATTCGAGGTAAACATTATCGGTTTACTGTACTTACTGAGAATTTAATTCGGATGGAATATAGTGATGATGGAATGTTTGTGGATTCTGCCACTCAATCCATTATAAACAGAAACTTTTCTCTTCCATCTTTTCAGGTGGTAGAAAATGAAAAAGGATTAGAAATCATTACTTCAGCACTTCATTTATATTATATGTATGGAGAATTTTCCAAAACTACACTTTATATTGATGTTAAAAATAATTATAGTGCTTATTCTAATAGATGGTATTATGGAGATAAAATCGAAACATTAAAAGGAACAGCTCGTACATTAGACAATATTGAGGGGGCAGTTCCTCTTGAAGATGGCATTCATTCTTTATATGGGTTCTCTGTAATAGATGATTCTAAGTCTGCCATCTTATTGAATGAAGAAGATATTATTTCACGAAGAGAAAATCAAATCGACATCTATTTTTTTGCTTATGGTAGAGATTTCAAAAAAGGACTTACAGATTTTTTTAAGTTAACAGGTACTACTCCTCTACTACCAAGATATGCTTTAGGAAATTGGTGGAGCAGATTTTGGAAATATTCAGATGAGGATTATAAATCACTTATGCTAAAATTTAAAGAAGAAAACATTCCTTTTTCATTAAGTGTACTTGATATGGATTGGCATGTTGTGGATATACCTGAAAAATACGGTAGTGGTTGGACCGGTTATAGTTGGAATAAAACTTTATTTCCTAATCCCGAACATTTTTTGAAGTGGCTTCATGAAAATGGACTAAAGGTAACATTAAATGTACATCCTGCCGATGGAGTACGTCCTCATGAAGATATGTATGAATCCATGGCTAAAGAACTTGGTATAGACATTATCAATGAACATCCAATTCCTTTTGATATAGCTGACACTGATTTCCGAGCCGCGTATTTTAAATATCTTCACCATACAGAGGAGGAAAAAGGTGTGGATTTTTGGTGGATTGATTGGCAACAAGGAACCACCAGTAAAGTTAAAGGATTAGACCCCTTATGGCTTCTAAATCACTATCATTCTCTTGACCTAACAAAGCAAAATAAGCGTCCATTAATACTATCGAGATATGCAGGTATAGGCAGTCACAGATATCCCATTGGCTTTTCAGGAGATGCAACTATAACATGGGAATCATATAGATTTCAACCGTACTTTACAGCAACAGCTACTAATGTAGGATATGGTTGGTGGAGTCATGATATAGGTGGACACTACAAAGGATATAAAGATGATGAATTAAGTCTTAGGTGGCTTCAATTTGGTGTATTTAGCCCTATTATGCGACTTCATAGTTCAAGTAGTCCCTTTAATGGAAAGGAACCTTGGCGTTATCAAAATGCTATAGCAGAAATTATGAAAGATTATCTGCGATTACGACATCAGTTGGTACCCTACCTTTACACCATGAACTGGAATACCCATCAAAATCTTAGAACTCTCATTATGCCAATGTATTATGAGCATCCTAATGAATCTAATGCTTACAATGTACCTAATCAGTATTACTTTGGAAGTGAGTTAATTGTTGCTCCCGTTTTAAACCAAATTGATAAAGAATTACTAATGGCACCAATTGATATGTGGATACCTGAAGGAGATTGGATAGATTTCTTCTCAGGAAGAATTTATAAAGGCGGGAAAAACAGAAGATTATTTAGAGATTTAAAAACAATGCCGATACTTGCAAAACCGGGTGCGATTATACCTATGGCTGAACATCATGAAGGTGATAATTCTATTGAAAACCCTTCACATTTATCCATAATAATATTTCCAGGTGCGTCAAATTGCTTTGAATTATATGAAGATGATGGCGAAACTCTTGAATATAAGAATGGAGAATACGCTGTTACAAAAATGTCTTTAGATTGGGGGAACAAAAGTTTTAAATTAAGTGCGACTAATGGGGATCTATCTGTTATACCTTCAGACAGGAAAGTCACTCTAAAATTCAGAGGATTTAGAAGGTTTTCTTCTGTTACCGCAATCTCCGCAGGAGTATCCTGTATATTGGAAACCGCCTTTGATTCAGAAACACAAACAACAAGTTTATCTGTCTCTCGGTATGATAATACACACGATTTAACCATTATATTACCGTCTGATATAACAAGTCAGTCTAATAATCGTTTAGATGCACTTTTCAAAATATTAAACAGTGCACAAATGTCTTTTGAATTAAAAGACGAATTATATGAATTATTTATTTCAACTAACTTAAATACTGAATCTATTATCACAGAATTAAGAAGTAAAAATATAAATTCCTTATTATTTGATGCCATACTAGAACAACTTATTGATTAATTATATATAATAATCTGTCTCGAATGTAGGTATTAGAAATTTTTACTGCTCCATATAACCTTTTGGGGCAGTTCCTTATTAATACCCCCTCTTTTTCTCCAATTGTTATTTATACCAGTATTACTTTAGTCCACTTTTAAAGAAAAATCAAAGACGTATTCTTTCGTTCTCCATCAAATGACATGATTTAACTTTCATGAGTAACAAGTATGTTATATGGAATGTTTATTCTCCGTTCAAACATCTTTTCCTTACTTATGTGGATGTTTACAAATGCTCTGTATTAATTCGATTCTTATCGTACGGTTCTACCGGTGGAACTTCATACTCTAATTCAATATCAAAGGAAGAGTCCTGTAGAGTCAATTCTAAGGGATCCTTTTCATCCTTTTGTTTTTCTTCTATCTTTTGTTTATTTGTCTTCTTATTCATACCTATTCCTCCCGAGTTCTATTTAAGTATAGGTTAACCACTCGCTCCTTATTTATGCTTTTCGTAATATGTTTCTATTTATTAAAACCTTCTCCTTCTCTCCTTACCTATAATAAACTCATTTTTGAATTAAAATAACATGAATTTTACCATCTGTTTATCCGTTCAACTATAGGGTGTATGTCTTAAAGAATAAAACACAAGGAGGTATAGATATGAATCATTTAAAAGCGTTAGTGGTGAAATTTCTTATGATTGCTGTCGTTTTAGGGCTAGTATTAACTTTAGGATTCGATTATCCATTTGGCGACACAATGTTAATCAGTATTATTTTTACTGTGGTTGCTTATGTATTGGGAGATTTGTTTGTTTTTCGTAAATCTGGCTATTCATTAGCACAAACGAAGAGAAATATGATAGCAACTATCTCTGATGGAGTACTTGCATTCTTAGTCATTTGGATTATGAGTGAACTTCTAGTACCAAATAATAATGATATATTACTAGCATCCTTACTGCCTTAATTATTGGTGTTGGAGGATGGTTCTTTCATAAATTTCTTGATGCTAGTGTTTTTCCTGAAAAAACAAATGTTAACCACAAACAATCCCATACCCCTCCCTATAATTAAATAAGTAAAGAACTTAGCTGCATCCATCATTTGAATGCAGCTTTTATATTTATATTGATTCTCTTTTGTCCCAAAGTCATAATCTCTTCTCTATCAAAATAACCTATAGTAAACGAGCTATTATGGAGGGATTATATGAATAACACGCTTATCACAGCTGATATGATAACGAGATATCATGATCTAAGTAAGAAGAAAAAAGAGATTGAAATTGAAATGGAGAATCTAAAAGAAGTTTTTCATACGTATTTTGATCATCATGTAGGAGTAAATAATAAAGGTGAATTAATTGATAATGGTATAAAGCTTCAAAGGCAAATACGAAAATACGAGAAATACAGTACAGTACCCACGGTTTACAAATTAGAGGAGTTGAATATGAAGGAATTAATTAAAACAGTGAAAATTCCGGATGAAGAAAAAATGACTGCTGCTATTAAATTGGGCTTTCTTAAAGAACAGGATTTTGAAGATTGCAAACTGATTACTTATTCCAAAGCGATTTCGGTAAAAGAAATCTAAATTTCATTTTTTTAGCAAAATGTACGTTAGAAAGCTTTACAAGATGAAAGACAGATTGGCACGAATCCTCTACACTTATAAAAAACTAATGTATTGAATAAGGTGGAAGGATGATACAGTATGAGGATAGAGAATAAAAGGCAACTGGCTGAAATGATTATTCAATTGGATGTACTGCGTGATCAGCTCTATGAAGAGTTACAAGATAATTTTGGATCTAGAGGCCAGGATTTTCTACGTACTGTTTAAAATAGCCAATTACAGCATGATATATCTATGTATTATACAGTGGAAGATAGACGTGGTATATCCCTTACTTTATTGGAAGTTATGTTTATAACAGCTAAGCAAAAAAGGCATATAGGGTAATTCCAACGATCATCAGTTCCATTGAGAGTAGTAATAACAGCAATCAAATTGGGAGTAAAAGGGCAAAGAAACTTATCTATGCCCTTTTCTTATGCTTTATAAAAGCTTTTGATTCAGTTTCTTTAGCTCTTCCTCCATTTGTATTGCCTCTATTCATTCAATTAACTAAAATCTATTTATTTAAGTCCCTAAAACCAAAATGAGCATTCAGTTGCCCTTTTATCATTTCGTCCCTCATTTTCCTGCGCTGCATGTCTAGCCTGATTTCTGCTGTTTGTACGCCTTCCTCCATCTTTTCTGCAATCTTCATTAGTGTTTCAACATCTTGAAACGAATATTTTCGAATTCCTTTATTCCATCTTTCCGGATAAATTAAACCCCGCTCCTCATAATAACGTATTTTCCTCTGGGAAATCCCTGTTAGTTCACTAACAGTACCTATAGAGATTACTTTCTTATCTTTATATGAAGACATGACTCCCTCCTTCCCTAAACCAATCTGGATAAATAGTTTTATATGGTTGATTATTACTGTTTTTCAAGGAATCACAAGGTATTTGGGAGATGTTCTGACATATATTTTTTGAGGTTAACATAAATTATGAAGATTTTTTAAAAATTAATTTTGAATTATCAGTATATTCAATTTCACCTATGTGAGATAATATGACAATATATATTTTACTTAATTTGGGAGGGTCATGGATGAGCCAAGAGTCTTCATACAAAGATAAAAAAGTTATAACTATCGGCGTCGTTAAAGAATTAACCGGTTTGTCAGAAAGGCAAATCCGTTATTATGAAGAACGTAAATTAATTTTCCCCACCAGAAGCAATGGAGGAAGCCGGAAATATTCATTTACGGATATAGAGTTATTAATGGACATAGCCGAGAAAATTGAAGACGGTATCCAGACATATGAGATTAGACAAGAAATGATTAGAGAAAAGAAAAAAGAAGACGAAGCTAAAATGCATAAAAAAATGATTCAAGGACAATTAAATGCTCAATTCGGTATACAAAAATACAATTAATTAGCTTAATCTACCTTCCACTTCAACAAATCCTTTCCTTTCCATAAAAACCACGTGAGGTTTCCTTACATGGTTGTAGAATTCACTTCCCTGATGATGCGACAATACAAACAGCAAAGGAAAACATTATCAGGAAGGTGTGGAATTATGGATACGATTTTTTTAATGAATAGTCTTTGGGTCATGATTGGAGCGGTTTTAGTCATTTTGATGATTGGTGGCTTTATCTTACTTGAGACAGGATCAACTCGAATGAAGAATGCAGGTCATATCGCAGGTAAAACCATTCTTACTTTCGGAATTTCCTCAATCGTCTTTTGGGCAGTAGGTTTTGGATTTATTTTTGGAGACGGAGCGGGATTTAGTAAGTTCATAGGGTTATCTGACTTCTTCTACTCTGGATATGATTTAGATGCCATAAACTTATCTGGAGCCGTATTTTTCTTATTCCAAACAGCTTTTGCCGGAATCTCCATTACGATTGCTTTTGGAGGATTTGCAGAAAGAGCGAAAATGGGTGTATATGTCCTATTTGCGATTTTATTCTCTGCACTTGTTTACCCTCCAATTGCTCATTGGATTTGGGGCGGTGGCTGGTTAGCCGATCATGGTAAACAGGACTTTGCCGGATCTACTGTTGTTCACTTGACTGGTGCTATGGCAGCATTGGCAGCTACAATCCTGTTAAAACCACGGATTGGTAAATTTAATAAGGATGGCTCAGCTAATAACTTATATGGGCATAACCAAGTATATACTGCTTTAAGTGTTTTATTGCTTTGGGTTGGATGGTTTGGTTTTAATGCTGGCAGTACAATCGCAGTTGATGCTGGGTTCTTTGGATTTGTTGCCCTCAATACAAATCTTGCAGCTGCCGCAGGTACAATCGCTGCCTTAATGATCTCCTGGATTGTCATGGGTAAAGCAGATGTCTCCATGATGTTAAATGGAGCATTAGCCGGATTAGTTGCCATTACTGCATCCTGTGCATTTGTTGAAGCGTGGGCATCTGTTGTCATCGGATTTGTTGCTGGTATTCTTGTATTTTATAGTATTCGTTTCTTTGAAGCTCGTAAAATTGATGATCCCATCTATGCCCTTTCCGTACATGGCGCGGCTGGGATATGGGGCACATTATCCACAGGGTTCTTTGCCACAAAAGAACTGGCTACAGTCGGAAAACCTGGTTTATTTTACGGTGGTGGTTTCTCGCAATTAGGTGTTCAAGCTTTAGGTGTCGTCGTTTGTGGAGCATTCGCATTCATTGTGTCCTATATACTTTTACTAGGAATAAAAAAAGTATTGGGCGGCCTTCGGGTTACGGAGGAGGAAGAAATTATGGGACTTGACTTGAGTGAACATGGAGTATACGGGTACCCTGAATTGCTTAAAAATGAAAGAAATCCTTCTGATAAATCAATCAGTTAAAAATAAATAAGATTTGAAGTTTATCCTTACACATTCTTTCCCCTGAACAGAAATCTGGTTCAGGGGATCATTTCCTTTAATAAGGAGTGTCTGCATGGTCATTGAAAATCAGGACTATTCCAACATATTGGCTTATCGTAAGCAACAATTCAATTCAGATGCTTTAAACACAGATAAACTGAAGATACTTCATGATGAGATTATAAGGATGACTACCTTCCTGGCATTCAACAAGACTGTTCAAAAATATGGCCCCCCTCCCACTTCATTCTGCTTTTTTGTTATGGGGAGTGCCGGCCGTAAAGAACAAGGTATTTGGAGTGATCAAGACCATGGTATTATTTATGACCAGGAACATCCGGATACCGGCCATTACTTCTTGAAACTCGGAAAAGAAATATCTGAAGGATTAAAACAAACAGGATATAGGCTTTGTGAAGGGAAAGTGATGGCAAGCAACCCATTTTGGTGCAGGTCATTTGAACAGTGGCAGCTCCAATTAAATGATTGGCTCGAGGATGCTTCATGGGAATCAATCCGGCATTTGCTCACCTTTATGGACAGCAGGTCATTTCTGGGTGAGGAACGGTTTATAAAACAATTAAAGCAGTATGCCTACCTAGTAATTGATCAAAAAAAAATGTTGAGCCGCATCCTGGATAATACAAAACATAGGAAAAAAGCAGTTGGTGTTCTCGGACAATTTCTTGTTGAATCTCATGGTCCGTTCTCAGGTTGTTTGAATATAAAGGAATCTGCTTTATTTCCATACGTGAATGCTGGAAGGCTTCTCGCCATCTATGAAAAATTAGATGCGACCTCCACTATTGAAAGACTCGGACATCTACCAGATTCAGTAATGCCCCTCCAAGACCGAAAAAAGTATATCAATCAGTTTACTAGATTGCTGAACTATCGATTAGCATATGGACTTCATGCCGACTATGAATCCGGTCACTACCTGTCCGTCAGCAAATTATCAAACATAGAGAGAAAGTACTTAAAAGAAGTAATCAAAGACGGCATTCAGCTTACTGAATATGTGAGAAAGATTGCAGCAAAGGATGATGGCAATGGGAATGAATGATTTTATTCAATTTTTCAGAGAAATGGGCGGCAAAATCAACTCCAACGTGCTCGCTGGTGTACAAGGTAAAGCTTCCCCGCAAAATATTTCATTTTTACGCCAGCTTGAAAAAGAAGCACGGCAAAATAACGCCCTTAGCTGTCCCCTTGATCAGCTTGATGTTGTTGTGTTTGATATTGAAACGACAGGATTTTTTCCTGACAAAGGCGATCAAATGATTTCGATCGGTGCTGTAAAGATGCACGGGAATAACCTATTAAGCGAAGAAACCTTTTATTCACTTATTAAGACGGATGTTAGCCTTACTCCTGATATCTCTACCTTAACTAGTATTTCAAATGAAGATCTCCAAACCGCTCCTGAACGATCAGAAGTCTTAATGAAATTTTTTAAGTTTGCTTCAACACAAAGTCTGGTTGCCCATCACTCCCAACATGAGCTAAGCTTTATGCAAAAGCTCACCTGGGATGTGACACGAACGAAATTCCAGCATAGAATTCTTGATACTTCTTTCCTTACGCAACTGTTTAACCCTGCCAGCAGTTCTAATACCTTAGAGGACCTATGTAAGGGTTGTGATATTGAAATCAAAAATAGACATCATGCATTGGGAGATGCCATAATGACGGCTCATTTATGGGGTTATTACCTACAAAAAGCTCAGGAAGCGGGCTTTAAAAATCTTAGTGAAATATATAATCATATTGCAAAATTTAGATGAATGAATATTTGCTTTTTAGTTGATATCTACTTTTCTTCAGACAATGGATTGAACTTTGAACATAAAAAAGTGGGGCTTTTTTATACCCCACATTTTCTAAATACTATTTTGTTATTCTGCTAAGCTCTGTATCTACGTCTATCTTCAAAATACTGTCGATCAATCATCCCTTTTAATCTAAACAGGTCAACCCATAGAATAAAATAAAAAGTAAATATAACCGCTAACCAATACCAAAAGATATAATGCACTTTTCCTCTTATATACATTCTGTGGCCACCAATTACTCCAAAGAAAAGCCATAACAGCAACGCGATACCAAATGATTTTCTGTGTACATGCATAACGAATCCTTCTTTTTCTCTAAGATGTATTTTCAAAGTATGAATATAGGTCTATAGCACTAAACGCATGGCGTACTTCTCCAATATTTGATTAATTATTACTGATAGATTGCTTTTTTGTTCTTTTCAAATCTTCATAGATTGTCTTAAAAACAAAGCTTGCTACGGCTAAATCATCCACTTGGCCAAAACCAATAATAAAATCAGGGACCAGGTCTGTCGGCAATACTAAATAGACCCCTGCAGCGATCATAGCAAATTTTGATTTCCTTGATAATCTTTTCAACATCTTTTAACCCCCTTATATCTCTTAGCGTTTTATTAGGTTAAGTTCACGAACCATTGGCTTAACAAGTGAATCCAATGGATTAATAATCTCTAAGCCTGTTTGTTTGGCTCCATCATACATCGATAGCTGTCCAACTGATAAGACATCTTTTGTATGTTTACTGAATGACTTAATAAACTCCGCTATTTTTTCGTTGTATTGTTGGGTCAACCCTTTCATCATCAACTCAAATGTCTCTTCTATGACAACAGCGTTTATATTTAATGACTTTCCCTTTTTAGCAGCATATTGATGAAGACGGTCCATCGTTCCGCTCACCGTTCCGGGATTTGAAAAGAAAATGGTCTGTGGCTCCGTAATCTCACAAATCTCCTCGAAAAAAGGTTCATCTATTTTCATAATAGGAACTCTTGAATTTAGCAGTTCTTCTTGTAACATAGCAATATAATTTGTACATGTTAGAAGGATTGCATCAACCTGACAGCTCTCCATCCATTCTATTTGTTCCGCGATTTTCTTCCCTGCAGCTTCTTTTTGATAGGAAGAGTCTCTTGTTAAGCGACTCATTAAACCAGGATCAACAAAGTGTACAAGCTCAACATCATACGGTGAGAACGCCTTGTCGATATAATGAATATTAGAATGATGTACATGCATACATGCTAATCTATTACGCATTTTGTTCACCTCTATTAAGTATACATAAGTTTAACAGCTATAAATTTGACTGTCTATTTCCTTCTATTACCTATATACGTAAGTCTATTAAATTGGTTTCGATTAACCAATAATTGTATAATTATATCTTGTACGATATGAAAAAAGGAGGAATGGTATGAAAAGTGTTTATGATTTTGAAGTAAAGAAAACAAACGGTACTGCACAATCTTTAAGGGATTACGAAGGCAAGCCTCTCCTCATCGTCAATACAGCCAGTAAATGTGGTCTGGCACCGCAATTTAAAGGACTTCAGGAACTATACGAAAAATTCAATGGCCAAGGCTTTGAAGTTTTAGGTTTCCCTTGTGATCAATTTAATAATCAGGAATATGAGGATATAAACGAAACCACTCAATTTTGCCAAATAAATTATGGTGTCACATTCCCAATGTACGCGAAAATAGATGTAAACGGAGATAATGCTGACCCGTTGTTTCACTATTTAACGAATGAACAAAAGGGTATTCTAAGCAAAAAAATTAAATGGAACTTCACTAAATTTATGATTGATAAAAATGGTCAGGTTGTTGAGCGTTATGCACCAACCACCGCTCCTGAGAAACTAGAAAAAGATATTATAGCAGAACTGGAAAAATGATAGAGTATGAAGTATGTTCAAGCATTAAACAAGCAGCTATGCTTTGCTTTATATGAGACCTCTAATGAATGTACAAGGCTATATTGCTCAAGTATTAAAACCCTTTGGTCTAACCTATCCTAATCATCTCAAGAATGCATCGAAATGAATGGGTGGTTAAAGAACGTTCCAGGAATGATGAACGGATTGTCCTTATCTCTCTTTATGAGAAAGCACTTAAGAAAAAAGAAGATATTATCATTAGGATAGCAACGAAATATGGAGAGTGTGGTTTAGATATAGAGGAATATGAAGTATTGATGGAATATGTAAGCAAATTGAATAAAAAGTTAAAGAATCTTTAAATAAAAAAGCTGCCTCCTAAGAGACAGCTTTTTTTGTTTTATTACAAATTATCTGTATCAATGATATTTTTTTGATATGGCTTGTTAGTTAAACGATCTTTATCCTCATCTGGTAAAGCAGAATCCTTCATAGGAGTTGCGTCCATACGTGAAGTTGCAGTTGTATCTTGATCATTTACAAATGGATTCCCATCCTTGTCAACACGAACATCTTCTTTTCTAACCGTATCTTGAACAGTTTTTGTATCTGTTACTTTTTCTTTACCTATCACAATTTCATCAGTCACAACTGCTTTTTTAGTAACTTCTAATTTTTCTTCCATTACTGGAATACGGATTTCTTCGTTGTCATTGATAGTTCCTGTATAATCTGCAGGATCACAATCTGTTACTTTACGGCGTTCAATATAAACTTCTTCATGTTCTACTGGTACTTCAATTTCTTTTTGTGTTTCGGTTACTTCTTTATTTACGATTACTTCTCCAGTTTTCACTTCGTTTTTATTTACGTCTAGTCTTTCTTCACGAAGTTTAATTCTTCTTTCTTCGTCAGTTAGGGCATCGTCATTAGTCATACGGTCAGTCGTATTAAGTGCAGCGGATGCATTTGCTCCGAAATTCACATCTTCTGTGCGATCTAATCCGACCGTATCTCCAAGTAGTGAATCTTGATCAACAAGAACAAGTACTTTTCCATTATTCACATCTTCTGCATAACGTGCACTTTCTTCATGTGTAAAACCATAATCCGTTCTCAATGTTTCTTCAACTGGATTATTAGTTTCCATTGTGAAGAATTTTGCTACTTTGTCCATGAAGGATTCATCATTGTTAGATACTGTTTTAACATCACTATCTAAAGTGTAGTTATCCATGATGCCCAGTTTATCTGCATTGTCAGCTACTACTGTAATATCAGATCCGTCATACCCTTTAGCTTTCAAACTATTAATTGCCTGTACAACTTCTACGCTCTCTGTGTAAACTCCATATACTGTTTTATTCATTATTAATTCCTCCTAGTAGTTATTATTGGATGATTGTTGCTTCATAGTTAAAATATACCCGCACTGGAAATCACTAAACAGGAAATAATTTAATAGTAACCTTGCTAAACCCGTTTATTTTTTCTGCTTATATAGTAGGTTTTCTTTCTGCTATGCAAAAAAAAAAAAATAAAAAAACTTTTTTTTACTGAAAAAAAGCTATAAATTCATCTGAGAATTCACTTTACTGAGGGAAATAATACGCAAACTATAAAGCAAAAGAGAATTAGCAAAGAACCTTAAATATTTGGTCGTGATTTATCTATTTTTATAAAAAAGAGAGCCAATTTGGCTCTCTTAAGCTTTCAACACATTATTTTCAAACACCTGATCGACTATATCCATGACCTCTATCGAATCTTGCCAGGTCATCATAGGACTTTCCAGTACTTCTTCTTCAAGGCAGCGGCCTACCTCGCGTATTTGATATTCAAATCCAGTAAATTCAAAAGGCTCTTCAATCGTCCATTCCTTTTGAGGAGTAATAATCGTCGCAGATTGCGCATTTGAAAAATAGGGTATATAAATGCTGCCATCTGTCCCTAAAAGACTCGCATCCTTACGGGTATTTGCTTTTATCGTACAGTAAATTTGAGCTAATGGTCCATCTTCATAGTTTAACTGAATTGTGCCATTTTCATCGACATCAGTTACTCCAAATTGTAATGAACTTTGAACAGACTTTGGTTGAGCTCCAAGTAAATAAGCACAATATGAAAGAGGATAAATTCCGATATCTAATAATGCTCCTCCGCCTAGCTCTCGGTTAAAAATGCGCCCATTCGGATCAAATTCTCCTTTATAACCAAGTTCAGCTCTCATGAAAACAGGCTTTCCAATTCCACCTTCCGTGACTATTTTTTTTATTTCTTTATTTACTGGCATAAAGCGTGATTTCATCGCTTCCATAAAGAAAACATTCTGTTCTTTTGCAACATGGATTACCTCTTCTATTTCTGCTTTATTCATCGTAACAGGCTTTTCACAAAGCACAGCTTTTCCATGATTTAAACAGCGAATAGCATTCTCTTTATGAAAAGGGTGTGGAACAGCGATATAAATAGCATCAATTTGATCATCCTGCATTAGTTCCTCATATGTACCATAGCAATATTTTTCATCAACCTCGTATTTTCGCCCAAAGTTTAGCGCATGATCTTTCGTCCTAGATGCTACAGCTTTTAGAGTGACACCATCCATTTTTTTTACGGTCGATGCAAATCGTTCTGCAATGTTACCAAGTCCAATAATTCCCCATTGAATTGTTTTCATAATACCCTCCAAATATAGTTTTTTCAGAATATTTATATTCATTATAATACAAATTGTCTGCATAAAACCTTCTTGGGAAGACTTTACGAAAAAAAGAGTACACCATTAATGATGTACTCCTGCCTCTTTAAGTTAAATAGCTATCGATAGAATGCAGTCTCAGCCTCTTACTTTTACAAAAAGTTAACTCTCTTCCTGTTTATCAGGAACTAAAAGCATGATTGCTTCGTCTCCCTCTGTAACCGGACGATGGCAAATAAAATTCTCACAAATATAATAGGTTGTTTTATGGTCTACTATTGAATAGCTTGTAGCAAACTCAGCGATTCCTGAGAAAGAAGCGGAATCATTATTTACTAAATAGGTTAATTGTGGGTGAAACCCTTTTTGCAGATGAGATATGAATTTGTTCTCTGGATCCTGATTACCTAATACGATCACTTCTTTCATATTCATCTGGGTCGTAATATAGGCCATTAACATATACGTATGGCCCATTGGATAATGAATTACATCATCGCTGAATACGTCAAAAACCTTTTGAACCTTCTCTTCCAGTGAATACTCACCTGTTAAACGAGCCAGACGTAGCATTTGTAAGGTTGCAACACTATTACCTGATGGTAACGCTCCATCATAAACATCCTTTGGACGGATCAATAATTCTTCATTATCTTCTCCATAGAAAAAGAATCCGCCATGATCCTCATCCCAAAAAAGATCATTCATTTGATTCGTGAGCGTTTTTGCTTTTTCAAGATACGATAAATCAAAGGTGGTTTCATATAGTTCAATATAAGCCCAAAGAAGATAAGCATAGTCATCGATAAAGCCTTCCTGTTTGACTTCACCTTCTCTGTAACGGACCATGACTCTCCCGTCCTTAATTAAGTTCTGTTCAATAAATTGGATAGCACGTTTGGCTGCATCAAGCGCTTCCTGATGGTCGTATACTCTCGCTGCTTTCGCTAAAGCTGCAATCATCAATCCATTCCATGCAGTAAGGATTTTGTCGTCCTTGTGTGGATGTACCCGCTCCTCACGAACCTGAAATAAAATATTCCTTGCTTTCTCTAATTGTTGACGGACTTCATTTGCATCTAAGTCATTATGGGCAGCAAATAAATCAATCGGTTCACGGATTAAATTAGGAATATTCTCTCCTTCAAAGTTTCCTTCAGGTGTGATATCATACACCGCACAATATAATTCTGCTAAATCCTCGTCTAAATGATCAAATATTTCAAAGTAGTCCCATATATAAAATTTCCCTTCAACACCTTCTGAATCAGCATCCTCCGCAGAATAAAATCCACCGTCTGGATGCCTCATATCCCGCAGTACATAGGTGATAATTTGTTCTGAGATATCTTTCAGTGAGGCCTCCCCGGTTACTTGGTAAGCTTCTGTATATGCAATTAACAGCATAGCATTGTCATACAGCATCTTTTCAAAATGTGGCACCAAATACAATTCATCAGTGGAATAACGCGAGAAACCGAATCCTATATGATCGTAAATTCCACCTCTAGAGAGTCCCTCTAATGTTTTCAATACCATATTCAAGGCTTCCTGATCTTTGGTCATATGATAGTAACGTAATAAGAACATTAAATTATGCGGAGTAGGAAATTTTGGGGCGGAGCCAAACCCACCATACTGTTTATCAAATACACGCTTGAATTGTTGAAAAGCTGCATTTAAGGCAGCCATCGTTAATTTCTCTTTCGAAGATTCCTGTTTCGCCGGCATAATGGCATCTTTAAGACGCTCGCCAGTAATTTTTACTTTATGTGGCTCATTATGATATGTATCATACAATTGAGTTATTACATCAATGATTCCCGGACGCCCGTATCGACTGGTCTTCGGAAAATAAGTGCCTGCATAAAAGGGAACCTGATCAGGCGTCAAAAATACATTGAGCGGCCAACCACCCTGTCCCGTCATCACTTGACACACGGACATATAAATGGAATCCAAATCCGGACGTTCTTCCCGGTCCACCTTTATGGAAACAAACCGCTCATTAATTATCTCTGCTACCTCTTGATCTTCAAAACTTTCCTTTTCCATCACATGACACCAGTGGCAAGTCGAGTAACCTATACTGACAAACACAGGCTTGTTCTCCTGTTTCGCTTTTTCAAATGCTTCAGGTCCCCATGGATACCAGTCCACTGGATTATAAGCGTGCTGCAAAAGGTAGGGTGATTTTTCATTTATTAGTCTATTTGACCTAGATTTTTCGTCCATATCGTTCATGCTCCTTTCGATAGCAAAATGATTTAATTATACAAGTTTTACATACCCACTTCGCTCGTTTTGGATAAGTTAATCCTCTCTATACCATACACATCTTTAATTAGTATAAACTTAATCACATTATTTATTGATACATAAGGTTTTTATGCATTATAAAAGGCATTTTAATTGGTACACTTTTCTTTTACCGAGTAATGAACAATAGTTTGTGGACATCCTTGCGTTAAAATCACTTATATCAAGAGAGAGTTTACATGAAACTTCCAGTAATTAGGATAGACTAATCCTTAACTAATATAAAATAATATAAATATAAAGGAAAAATATGGTACACTTAACTGTGATCAATTTTAATAGAATAGTAGATAAGCAGGAGGAATAAATATGTATACGTTTAAATCATGGAACATTGAGATAAAAAGCAAGGCTAATTTACATGTAATTAGCGATAAAAATGATACTAGTTTTGTTGTATTTGACGAAGAAAGAGACTGTCTTTTATGGATCCGATCTTCTGAATACGGTAATGGGATAGCGTTCGATAAAATGGGATGGGGCATCACGGTAGATGTGTTACATGATGATAAAAAAATCATCATAACATATTCTGACCCTAGCCTGGATGATGAAGAGGAAGCAGAATAAAAATGCCTTTAGCAGGCATTTTTTTAATTATCAGTTAGTTAAATGCTAGTTTACTTTTACTAAAGAAAGCATTGAATGAATCGGCTACAGAAGCGAGATTATTGCCTTGCATTGTCTTATCGAATTTACCTTTTTTTCTATTTTATAGTTTCCTAATATTTTAAACAGTTTCTATATAGCCAAATACATCATTAGAGTGCTTTGAATGATAGTATGAATTCCTTATTAACCTATAAACTATAAAGCATTATTATTCAGACAAAAAACGTACCCGAATTTCGGATACGCTTTTCAAAGTTTGTTTAGTCTTGGTATTCATTAATGTAAGATATCTAATCCTGACTATGTACTTGTCAGCAATATTTTCTAATGATATCCCCTAATGTCCGATCAAGCGTGCTTAAATCTGATTTGTTAAAAGAAAATTTAACAAAAGATTCATCCATGTTTAATGATTCCGCTAAAAAGCTTGAGAATCCCCTGGCTCTCCTATCGATTTGCAGCAATACTCTTGCTTCATTTTCAGTCAACTGGAACACTGCTTCTAGTTCATCCAGTTTTCGCGCAAATTCTCCGGATCTAGCTTTGAATTCGAATTCCTGAACAAACGGCAAGCCATTTTTGAAATACGAAGGAGTCTTTTCACAATCTACCTGATGCAAGCGGAACCCTAATTTTCCTGCAGCCTCAATGAAACCTGTCACAAGCGGATGGGGTTTAATTTCCAGGAAGTCCTTATCACGAGGATCGATTGCCATTTTAATATCCAAACCCGTTTGGATCCAAAGGCGCGTTCTACCTAATGTAGCAGGAGCTTCATAAGGAATTTTCATTTGGAATGGCACCACTTTATCCTCATTGGCAGCAATGGTAAATGGTTCAGTCAACACCATTTTATCCAAGGCCAAAGAACGTCTTACCCTTTTATCGTCAATTTCGACTTCATAGTCGGTCATTAACGTTAAATAGATCGTATCAATATCCTGCTCGTTTTTTCCACCCTTAATATAAACTTCTCCTTCAATAGTTTCCCCGACGATGTAACTCTTTCTCGTAAGCCTTGTATCAACTTTAGCAGCACCAATCCCAATAGACGAAAGCAGTTTATCAAACATGTAAATCCCTCATTTCCTTATTATATGTCTATTTTACTATATAAAGAGCGGATAATAACACTCTGCAATTAATAATTAGCATAATTTTCCTAATTAAAAACCACTAAACATTTCATTCTCCTCCTCTTTGTCCATTTGTTGCCGAGAAAATCCTCATATCTGTTCCTTATCACATTCTCTTAAAAACAATGTGTTTCAAAAGGTATTAAAAAAGCGATCCCTTTTTACGAAGAGATCGCTTCATCATCAAGTGTTTCTTGTTCTACTATTTTATAATGCTGAAAGGCTATCGCAAATCCGGTTGTATTCGTTGAACTTTGCACATGTACGTTAGCATTATAGATATCCGCAATGCTATGGATAAGCCAAAGTCCAATTCCTGCACCACCCGTTAGCGCTTTGGCCGAATTGGTACGATAGTATTTTCCAAAGATTTTCCCAAGATTATTATATTCGATACTAGAACCAGAATTCACAACCTCTATGATAATTTTATTGGTCTGATTATACTCCCGAATGCCAATAAAGATTGAGGAGCCATTTTCAGAGTATTTAATGGCGTTATCCAGTAAGTTTCTCACCAGTAACTCGATTGAACCTTGGTCAATCCATATATAGATATTTGGATTAATATGATATTTGAAATGAAATTGTCGGTTAGGATATTTTTCCTTATATTCTTCGAAAATTGGTTTGATTTGCTCGACAGGATTCAACCAGCTATCTGGAGGAGACCCTCCTAAGTAATAAATATCGTAAATGATTTTGATACTGGATAACAATGAGGTGATATTTTCCGATTCATTCATAACAGATTGAATTCTGTGTTTCATTTCCTCATCTGCTTCAGGTAGCATATCATCTATCAATTCTAGTTCATTTTTAATATTATGGGCTGGATTTTTTATTTCATGGACCATCTCATCTAGAAAGGATTTTGTCTCTTTAAGCCCATCCTGCAATTCCAACATCATCCTATTAACTGCGTCAATTGTCTCTTTAACTTCTGGCATGATAGGCTTTTTATAAATGAAAGCCTCTAAATGGTACCTTGACATTTTTTGAAAATGAATCCTCATCTTTTCCAGAGGAGTAAAATATAGATTTCTCATAAGTTTATATTTAATAATAATAAACAATACAGCGAGCCCAATAATTAAAGCGCATTGAAAGACCGTTGCTTTGTATGCCGGCAATAGAGTTTTACTAATGTCACGAAATGCTACAATTTCACCCGAAAAAGCATCAGATTCAACCTCATGACCAATCCTGATAAAAATTGAATTAGATTCATTTGCCAGTTTCATATATAAATTTTGATCAATAAAAACATTATAGACCTCACCCAGGTCGATATGCATTAACGTTTTGTTTAACAACAGTAGTAAAATGCCGTCAATTCCTTCAACATCATCATGTAATGTTGTTGTGTCATTGTAATATAATGCTTTTGACTTCGTTTCTTGATTATAAACATAAATATATTCATTATCTTTAGGAATAGATTGAAGAAAATCAGTAAATTCCTCATTATTAAGCTGACCTTCATACAAAGCATGCTCTACCCAAATATGAGTTGGAAACAATTCAAATGCTTCTTTCCTAAAGAGAGTTGACATTTTGTTATAGCCATATAAAGCTGTTGTAATCAACACAAGAAGAATAAATAAACAGTAGGCAAATATAAAATACGCCCGCTGATTATTTTTCAAGTTCTTTATAAATCTAACCATTTTTTATCTTTAAAAATTCCTTTCAATTAACCAAATTAACAGAGAAATTAATTATATCAAAATAATAAAAGTTTATTATATGTATTTAATTCCATTTATTTATCTAGGTGAAAGAATAAACCTTCATTGAGGACTTAGTCAATAAGGTGTATTTGAAGCAAAAATAAACGCCGTTCCTTCTGGAAAGACGCAATCAAAGGGATCTCTACATTTTGAGTTCAAATTATAAATAGATGAGGAGTAAGCTATTAAAGATGCTTAATTTGATACTCTTTTAATAATGAAGATATTTAATTTATACCTATACCTACAACTAGAATCAATATAAGTAAGCAAACCAATATAAGGCTGTTGAGAATGACACCGATAATAATGCTCGCTATTTTTTTGATAAAAAAGCAAAAATGATTCCGGTCACAGATATGATTGTAACCGCTAATAAAACCAATCTGGGATATGTCATATTTTCCGTAATAAAAAAAGATAAGACTATACTGATACCAACTGTCACTATAGATAATTTACCGTATTTATTCATCCCCATCCTCCTTTACTAATTTAAATTTTATCAATATATTGTAAAATCCCTCTTATGTAATTCATAAAAAGACTCATTTGAATCCAAGACCAAAATGATCCTTCTAATCTATGATAACTAATAATCTTTTAGTCTTCTTTAAATACAAATATGAAATAACCAGGATGATAATAACATATCCTAGTACCCACCATAGATACGGAAACATGTTCCCATAATGTCCGCGTAATGTAGTTTTTCCAAGTCTACAGTAACAGTGTTGTTAGGAAACATAGCATTTCTGATTTAATCTTTCACACCCTTACCTCCAAGAATAAAGTCCAAATAAAACATATCTAGTGAAAAAGGAGTTCTTACTTTTTTATAGAATATACATCTTTATATTACGATAAAATAATTTTGGAGGTAGAGCTTATCATGAGAATAATTCATATTGTCTTACTCGGAATCTCCCTTTTGCTTATTGGCTGCAACGATAATGAAGCATCTGCTGGAATATCCTATGATCCGACAAAAATACGAAAATATTTAAAAGAAGAACAAAAAATTAAACCGAAATTACCAACTATATTTCCTATGGAAATCAAAGAATATGAGATTAATCCACAGACTATTCCTGAATCTTCTGTACATGATGTACAGTTTACAGGGGAAAATGATGAAAAATTCATGCTTATGGTACATACAAAAGAGGTAACATACGATGGGAAACCAGATGGATATAAAAAGATAAGGATTAATAGTCATGATGGGTTTTATGCAGAGGATGATTTAGCCTCATCTGTTCATTGGAGAGATGGAGATTATCATTATATTTTCGAATATCAAGTTGCTGCTTCAGGGAAAAATGCCGTAGAACTAACAAAAGAGGATATGATCGGAATAGCTGAGTCATTCAAATAAAAAGCAGCATGAATAAATGTTTGAAACATTCAAAATAAGGAAGTTTCCTTGCCTTATAACTTAGTAACTATAAACGGATATAACAATAGTAAAGCACCGATTGATCGATGCTTTACTATTATAAGTCATCCCCAGATTCTAGTTCGAAAAATCATGGTTATTAATATAAGCATTTTATTCAAAAAGTAACCCATTTGCCCCTCTGATTTCACCTTATCAACTTTTCTTTTTAAACCTGTTTCCCTGTATTCATATAGGTGATAGTAAAAATAACGAGCATGATCATTAAGGCAGTACCTATAATTGATAGGAGATAACTGTTGATTAATTCACTTATAGGCATTAAAAGCAAGCTTGCTATAATACCCATACATGAACTTACCCATGAATATACACAGAGCTAATTCATCGTATTAAACTGTAATAACCCCTTTATTCTAATTTCAACATATATTAGGCTACTCCAGTGGTATATGAGGAAAAGAGGTATTAACTATGTAGTCCGCACGCTTAACTTATTTTTCCTGAGGTTAAAGCTATAGTCAAAAGAACACTATATGATCACTCATGGTCTTTCCAAGTTGAATAAATAGAAAATATATTTATATAAATATACACTCTAGAACAATCTCCGTAAAAAGTTCTCTGTCATCTATTTACATCGCATCGACTACCATCTTGGCAATTGTTCCATTCGATAGAATAAATTTATCAATATTAATGTGTGAGAAATTCTCAACATGCTCTTCTCTTTCAATTTCTACGACTGTATGTACATGAGAGGCAATTCTTTCAACTGCACAGGCAATCATCAGTGATTTACCGTCGGTTAAGGTTTGATTTTGTATTCTATCATCTGAAAATATTAAAATGGATTTTGCATGTTGAATATTAGCTTTCTTTAATACTTCAACATTCGACGCCTCTCCCTTTATATAATGAATATTTCCATTCACGTAAGGAAGCTTCTCAAGCATATCAATTACAATAATTTCCGCTCTTTTATTTTTATCAAGAATCTCTTTAACCGCAATTTGTGCCTTATGTGACCAATCTATGATGACAATATGGTTCTTTCCTTCAAACATAATCTCGCCGCCCTCTTTGCGTTTTCTATAAACCGTAAAGCCTTCCATGACTTTTCCAATGAATGTTGCAAATAAGCCAATACCAACCACATAAAGAAATATAATCGTGAAAATTCTGCCGTCTGTTGTAGATGGTGACATATCCCCATATCCGACAGTTAACATCGTTGTCATTGTAAACCAGAAGGAATCCATATAGGTCGTAAATGTATCGGGCTCCACTACTCTTAACATGACTGTACTAAACACAATCAAGCATATTGTCAATGTGGTTAATAGTAACCATGACATATGAGTTAGTTTGAAATATAAATTGCGTAACATTATCATTAAAACACCTCTTCCAGCAATGGAAACCAGTCTCTTCATTCCATAAATTTATAGTCCTATCTCTCTATTATAATAGTGAACTACCAATTTAATATAGTAACATTTGGATTTTTATTCCTTTTATGGATATTCGACATTTAAAGGTTAAGATTATGGGTGGTGTTAAATACACTGATTCCAACCTTCATTAGAATACATTGATTGCTGTTCGTGTTAATAATTGACTACATTTTTCCTCTTAAAAATCACTAATAGTATAAATTTCTCTATATAAAAGCAGTAATCTTCCGTCTGATTTGGTAAAAAATGCAATATTTTGTATTTAGGTATTTCTTTACAGTAACTTTTTCAACTGGTATGTTAGAGAAAATAAGATATATACTTTCGCAGGGGTTAATAAATATGGGTTGAAATTGAAAAATCTTTTACATAATCCTGGTAAGGTTTTTTTATTTGTGTAAAAACTAATTTAATTCATAAATCGTTGGAAATTAGGGAGTTGTTATATGCATAGCATTGATAGTAGTATAGATCTATTTTCAAAAGACCTTTCAAATCACATACTCTCTTCTAAGGATATTTTAGCTAAAATACGATTTGATGATGACACCCGTACATATACTGATGAAATCAATATGATAATCAATAAATGGAGAATAAACCTTATCGAAATTTATGGTTTATCTTTTGTAGAAGGGCAAAGCGATACCTTTACTATTTTAAAAGAATGGAGCAAGGCAACGGTTGATTTACTCGTAAACCTGAATTTAACACTTGATGATGCCATTGAAGAAGTAAGGTTCTACCGTGAAAAAATAGGAGAAATCATCAAAAATAAAGCTAAGGAATCTTCAATGAGCCTCGATGTTTTCTATGCAACTATTTCAAAATTTGATTCAGTTGTGGACAAAGCAATCCACTGGCTTACCTTTTCGTTTTCTTCCCAATACGCAGAAAGAATAGTCCTGGCAGAAACGACAGCCTTTGAACTTTCTATTCCTGTTGTTAGGATTACATCCAATATAGGTATTATTCCTATCATAGGAGTTATGGACACTAAAAGAGCAAGCCACTTAATGGAAAAGGCTTTAAAGTCAGGAAGTGAATATAATTTAGATTATATGATCATAGATTTATCAGGTGTCCCGGTTATCGATACGATGGTTGCTCATCAAATATTTAAAGTGATGGATGCGTTGCAACTTATCGGTATAGGAACTCGTTTATCTGGTATCCGTGTAGAAATCGCCCAAACAATGGTTAGTTTAGGAATAAAAACTACAGCTAAAACCTTCTCAAGTTTACATTTAGCTATTAAAGATTTACTGTGATACATAGCACTCTCGGGTCATACAAAGCGGGGGTTGTTATAAAATAGTGAAATCAAAAAAAGACACCCAAATGAATGTCTAAAACAATGAAATTAGCCTAAACCAGCCTCCCATTCATGATCCATTCCGGAATAAACAATCTAACATTCCCTTTAGTGATACCTGCCAGTTCATATATTTCACGCAACATTTTTTCATACAAATTAGAATGTTTCACATCATGTAACAATCGTTCTTCCAAGCGTGTTTTCTCTCCTTCAGATTTTGTTACATAATACTGTTCTATGATTTCAAAAAAATGTACCGGCAGCAGCATCCTTGAAAATAACATTCGAGCAGAAAAAGTTGATAAAGGCGTAATGGATTGATAGTGGCGTAAAAATGACTCCACGCCTTGATGATACGTATTAGGCTGTTTAAAATAATACGCACGAATCCACTCGGCAATATCCCTCGCTCCATGATCAAAAACCCATTCACTAAACAGTTTACCGTGTGAGCCAGGTCCCCATGTGTCTGACGTGAAACGATCATAACAAACAGTACCTCCATCAACCATCTCTGGATTTTCGTCTATTTCGGTATCTACTAAATATTGAATCGCATTTTCCGCAAGGCCAGCGTAATAGGGATAACTATCAATAAACAATTTTTCAAAATCATTTTGCGGCTTAGCTGCCAACTTATCTCTCCAAACATTTTCGACCTGATCGATGCGTTGCTCCCACATTTCTTTCCATTTTCCGATTCTTGAGCAAAATTCTATACGTTGCGGAATCGTCCTGCCGTGATAATGGAATATCGCCAACTCTCTGCCTACTTCTAGCAAATCAGGCATCTCTAACCCTTTTATACAAACCACAAAGCTTTTACTATCTATTTCGGTCAATAACTTTTGCTCATTATTTAACAGGGGAAGCCATACTCCCTTCTCCCCTTTGTTCTGCAAATGATAAGCGAGATTATTTCGTTCTTGAAGCTCCTGCTCTTCCATATAGATTTCGAAACTTAAGAAGTCCTTTCCTCCGCCGGCATATTGTTTCATCGCTCCACTAGTCTTTTCCAGATCTACTGTTATCCCATATTTTTCGTACAATATTTGTTTGTTCATCACAATTTTCTTCATCACCTCTTATTCAATTGCTTACTATGATAAGTATATGGGCAAGATAACTTTTATATGTGGTTAACATCACGATATACATACTATATTTCATGGAAGTTGGTGTCTTCGTATGAAAGGGAAACCTGTAGATATGACTGAACAAACAGCAAGAAAATGGTTGCATGACCGTGGAGTGACGGTTCAAGATATTGGTGAATTAGTGTTGTACCTACAGCATCAATATCATGATAATCTGCTCTTAGATGAATGCATTCACAATGTAGAACGCGTGCTTTCCAAGCGTGAAGTTCAAAATGCCATATTAACAGGCATTCAACTGGATATGCTCTCTGAAAAAGGAATGCTGGAGGAACCTTTACAATCCATTATTAAAACAGATGAAGGATTATATGGGGTTGATGAGATATTAGCGTTTAGTATTGTTAATGTATATGGCTCCATCGGTTTTACGAATTACGGTTATATTGATAAGAAGAAACCAGGAATACTGGAGAAGCTGAATGATAAATCTTCCGGTGAATGCCATACCTTTTTGGATGATATTGTGGGTGCCATTGCGGCGGCAGCATCCAGTCGCCTGGCCCACAGTGTAGAGAACTTAGAGTAAAAAGGACTGCGTTTTTATGGAATAGATTTTTATGAATGTCTCCATTCACTTAATGATTAATATAAACTCTTGAAGATTCACCAAAAAGAACGAAAGAGCGACTCTTGTCTCTTTCGTTCTTGAAAATGTTATTTCGTACCATCTTTTGTTAGTTAATCATTCACTAGCGCCAGTTCTATTTCTTCAAAATTCACTTCTACTGCAAGCTCTATTGTATATAGGACAAAGATAAGAGCACCTATAGCAGCTAGAATGAAAAGGGGTAATGGCAAAAATGATATCCAATAAGACAAGTAATAATAATCTTAGAATCATCGTCTACTCCCCCCTTTTATTCTTATTATTATCATAATTCCCTAATTTTTATAGATAACGATAAAGCTCGTGACAGTCGTGTGTAGGTTTCTCTTTCTGAAAATATCCTCCTAACCCAATTTAGTTTGTGAAATATTGAACTTTATATGGAAATCTATTAACTGGTATGCTAGAATACTTGTGTATCAGTGGATGACTTATTCATTTTGTTGGTTTTTGTGTTTCCAGGCCTAATTTGATGGCTCGCGTTTGGTGCTCATAAATGCCAGCGCTTTCTCTTTTATCAATTTCAAGTCATAAATTAAGCATAAATGTACAAACTACAAGATGATAAAGAAGAACTTTCACAAATTAACAGTAAGGGAGTATTACATAGGATGACTAAAGTGGATTTAAAAGCAAAACCTTACCATTTATCTGACGAAGATATTAAATGGGTAGAAGATACAATCAAGTCCATGACAATCGAAGAAAAGATTGGTCAATTATTCGTAAACATGGGAGCTAGCCGTACAGAAGAATATCTTACTGGCATGCTTAACAATTACCATATCGGTGCTGTTCGTTACAACCCTGGTAAAGCTGAAGAAGTTTATGATCAAAATAAAATACTTCAAGAAAACAGCAAAATTCCATTATTGATTGCTGCTAATACAGAAGCTGGCGGTAATGGTGCTTGTACAGATGGTACAGAAGTTGGTCTTGAAGTTAAAATTGGTGCAACAAAGGATGCAAAATGGGCATACGAAATGGGCCGAGTTTCTGGTGTAGAAGCATCTGCTATTGGATGTAACTGGAGCTTTGCGCCAATTGTTGATATCCATATGAACTGGCGTAACCCAATCATCTCAAGCCGTACTTTCGGTTCCGACCCAGACCAGGTTTTAGAAATGAGCTTGGCGTACATGAAAGGTATTCAAGAAAGCGGAATCGCTCCTGCTGCTAAACACTTCCCTGGTGATGGTGTTGACGAGCGTGACCAACATTTATCTTTCGCGCCTAACAGCTTATCTTGTGATGAATGGGATCAAACTTTCGGAAAAGTTTACAAAGGCTTAATTGATGCTGGCCTACCTTCCATTATGGCTGGTCACATCCATATGCCTGCTTATTCTAAGCACTTCAACCCAAGTCTTACAGATGAAGATTTACTGCCAGCAACACTTTCTAAAGAACTTATCACTGACTTATTGCGTGGTAAATTAGAGTTCAACGGTGTTGTTGTTACAGATGCGAGCCACATGGTTGCGATGACATCTGCAATGAAGCGAAGTGAAATGCTTCCAACTGCAATTGCTGCTGGTTGTGACTTATTCTTATTCTTCAACGATCCAGATGAAGATTTCGGTTACATGATGGACGGATACAAAAACGGTATTATTACAGAAGAGCGTTTAGAGGCTGCTCTTACTCGTATCCTTGGTCTTAAAGCATCTTTAGGACTTCACAAAAAAGCAAAAACAGAAATCATGATGCCGAAAGAAGAAGCACTTAAACAAATCGGTCTTCCTGAAAACGTTAAGCTATTTAAAGAAGTTACAGATCTTGCCATCACTTTAGTAAAAGACAAACAAGATATCTGGCCTGTTACTCCTGAGAAATACAAACGAGTATTATTAGTTAACGTAAAAACGGCTGAAGGTGCCTTCAGTAAATTAATTAGCGGAAACAAACCTAAACCAATCGATCTTCTAAAAGCAGAGCTTGAAGCACAAGGCTTTGAAGTGGAAATTCACGAATCTCCAATGGATAAAATTGCGGACCTGCCACCAGAAGAACAAATGAAGAGCATCATGAACGCATATGCAGCAAAACGCCCTATTAAAGAATTAACGGATAAATATGATTTAATCATTAATATCGCTAATATCAAAATGGGTGAAGTTGTTCAACGTATGACTTGGAATGCTTTAAAAGGAACACCTGATATTCCTTTCTACGTTCATGAAGTACCAACTATTTTTGTTTCTGTAAACTACCCATTCCACTTAGCGGATGTACCGCAAGTTAAAACATACATCAACACGTATGATGGTAATAAAGAAACAATTGAAGTACTAGTAGAAAAAATGATGGGCAAATCACCATTCAAGGGTGACAGCCCAGTTGATGCATACTGCGGATTAAAAGATACTTACATTTAATCTGTCAATAGCAAAAAAGGATTAAACCTTTTTCGGTTTAATCCTTTTTCTCTATTTCCCCCAGACTAATTTTTCATACCAAACATAGAAAACACACATTTTCTTTACTTCTGTTTTTAAAATCTACTATATAAAGTAAGATTCTCTAATCTTTTTTAATCTAAACATAGGAAGCGATCGCTCTGCCTGCTACCCGTCCGGTAAATAAACACCCACCTAAAAATGTCCCTTCCAGCGAGCGATATCCATGTATTCCTCCCCCACCGAACCCAGAGACCTCACCAGCTGCAAAAAAACCAGGAATAGCTTCACCTTTAGAATTAAGAACTCGAGCAGATAAATCTGTTTGTAAACCGCCGAGTGTTTTCCGGCTCACAATATGTAACCGAACCGCAATCAATGGGCCGTTTTTAGGATCCAGTATTTTATGTGGTTTAGCAACACGAATCAATTTATCTCCTATATAATGTCTTGCTCCCCGTAAAGCGGTTATCTGCAGATCCTTGGTGAATTTATTCTCCATTTCACGATCTCTCGCTTTTATTTGTCTTTCAATTTCTTCGTAATTTAATAGATTCTCTACTGTTAATTCATTCATTCCTTTAACCAGTTCCATTAAGTTATCGGCAATGACAAAATCCTCGCCATGATCCATAAATGCCTTTACCGGACCAGGAGGACCAGGAAGTACTCTGCTTAGGACCTTGCGGATACTTTTATTCGTTAAATCCGGATTTTGCTCAGAACCGGATAGCGCAAATTCTTTCTCAATAATTTTTTGTGTCAAAATAAACCAAGAGTAATCAAACCCTGTTTTTTGGATAGCCTCCAGGGTGCCAAGTGTATCATAGCCTGGGAAGTTGGGGGCCGGAAAGCGCTGGCCTGTTGCATTCAGCCAAATAGAGGACGGACCTGGCAAAATTCTAATGCCATGGTTTTCCCAAACCGAGTTCCAATTTTTGATCCCCTCTGTGTAATGCCACATACGATCTGGATTTACAATACGGCCACCCGCCTCTTCTGATATCCCCAGCATTCTACCGTCCACATGTGCCGGGACCCCTGAAATCATGTTCTTTGGAGGCAGCCCCAGTCTTTTTGGCCAATTTGCGCGGATTAAATCATGGTTGGCACCGATACCGCCGCTAGATACAAGAACTGCTTTACTAGAAAACTCAAAATGGCTGATAACGTCCCTGTTGCTTTTCTCGCCTCTTAAAGCCGAACTGGCTGCCAGTATAGAACCCTTTACTCCTTGAATTATCCCATTACCGCTGATCAGTTCATCTACACGGTGACGAGGCCGATACTCAACTATTCCATTTTTAATATGCTCTCTTACCCTTTTCTCAAAAGGCGCTACAATACCTGGTCCCGTTCCCCAAACAATATGAAATCTTGGTACTGAGTTACCATGTCCTTCAGCCAAATAACCTCCTCTTTCTGCCCAACCAACTACAGGAAAAAAGCGGACACCCTGTTTTTGAAGCCAAGCTCGTTTTTCCCCAGCAGCAAAATCAATATACGCTTCTGCCCATTTTTTGCCCCAATAATCCTCCTCATCTCGATCAAACCCTGCAGTACCCATCCAATCCTGCCAGGCCAATTCCTTAGAATCTTTAATACCCATACGACGTTGTTCTGGGGAATCTACTAAAAATAAACCACCGAATGACCACCAAGCTTGTCCGCCTAATGATGCTTCAGGTTCTTGATCTAGCAATAATACCTTTTTCCCTGCATCTGCAATTTCTGCTGTAGCCACCAAACCCGCCAAACCAGCCCCAATAACTATCGCCTCGAACTCCATCCAATGCATTACCCCCTTTTTGATAAACGTTTATACTCTTATATTAAACTACAGTTCCATAATATGGGTATGTATACTGGTATAAAAAGAAGAATTTACTTTGCTTAAAATAATGAGCCATAAATCAACATTTTTATATTTCTCCCCTTTTATAAATAAAAAACCAGCCTAGTACCAGACTGGTTCAATCATCATCATCCTCATCTTCGGAGAAATAATCCACGAATTCATATTTTGCTTCATCATCTGTTCGTTCCACTTCTGTAGCTTGATACTCCCCCATGTTCTCGTCCACTAATGCAATATACATCTCTCTGCGTCCAGCCTCATATTCATCATTGACTTCCATGAATCCACTCACGACATAATGATCGTCATCTTTGTTGTACTCGACTTTGCTCTTTCCGATGAATTCAAAAGTTTCTCCCTTTGATGAAGCATCTTCCACTTTTTCCTTGGCCGTCCTTATGATTTTGTTTTCCGCGTCTGAGTAATATTTATAGATAGTAAAGGCCACTATCCCTAATATCAATACTGCTGCTATGATAATCATCACTTTATATTTCTTAGCCATCTTCTTTTTCCCCCTCTATGGTTATACATTTTTCTTCCTCCATAAGCTCCGTCGTGTCCCCTTCATGACAATTGCCGGCATAGCATCTTCTGTCTTTCTTATAAAAAAGGTGGTGTACATACCTCTACCATTTATATGAATATATGGTGCACCGTATCATTTTATTTCATTTATTTATTAATGAATCGCTCTGAGAGATTCAGGATTTATTTGAAAAAAGCAGGGGTACCTCCTCTTGAATCCAACGAACCGGACTATGTATTCTATGATGAATTTGTGAAGAGAGTGGATTAAACATATGTGGATACGGAAATTGGGAAGAGTACAGATGCAGGTGCCTTGACTTAAGGTGGATGGTCCAATTAGGGATGGTAAGGTAACATTCATATATATTATGAGACTTATATTAGAGGTAGTTATTGATGATATTAGAAGGAATAAATAGGATTGAGCAAATAGAAAAGGAGTCCATAAAGTATACAGACTTATGTACTCCCCTTTTAGTTACTCATTTAACATGCCAGGCAAAATTATTTATTAATGTATTTTTCAAAAATCGCACCAAAATCCTTCATGTGATACTGATTATAGGATGATTTTAACCATTCAAATGTAAATTCAGTTATCCCTTTGTATGTGTTTGTTAATGAAGTTTCTTCAGATCTTGAATTTTGTAAAGTTTGAACCGCACGTTCAAGTCCTTCTTTGGCATGATTCATTTGAATGGAGTTTTCATAAGTGATCTCCTCAATACGTAATAATGCTTTATATAAATCTTTTAATTGTTCAACTTGATTTTTCTTCACATCAATATCAAAATGAACATTTCCTACATCAAACTTGATCTCTGTATCCATATCCAGCCGACCTGCTGTTTCAAGCATGACATTGGTAATCTTATACTTAGAATATGGGTATCGTTTTAATAACCGTTTAGATGAGATAGCATTCTCTCCATCAACATGGATCAAAGCCAAATTGGTAAAGCAATATTCATCTGCCTTCGTTTTAATGAGAAAGTAAATCTTCTCATTATCCTCATGCATTACATAGTCATCAGCATCCGTCTTATCATAATCTTCTGGCGGAATAATAGTACCAACGTCAGACAAACCAAGCGCATCAGAAGCCATTTTCTTTAACATGTATATCACCTCATTCTAGTTGATATTTTTACTATATCAGAAAAATGATTAGTGTAAAATTCGTTTCATTTATGCTTGTAAAAACACAAGAATTTTCCATTAGTTTTCATATCATTAATCTTCGTATATTTTCGTTATTTTTGCTATTTCTTCACCAAGCTTTTTATAACTGTTTACTTCTTCATGAGGAGATTGTGAATTCTTTTTTTGTTTCCGGTTTCTTTCTTCTTTTTTTGTATGAGACATATTTATACCTCCATTATAAATTTGGTTCATGGCTGTATTTGATGAGTGTATACAGCCCCATTCTCCATGATTTTTTGATGTCTTAGCGTTTTAATTTTATTCTTATGGGCTAGATTCGCGCTGGCACTTCCTAATTCCATAAGAGAATTCAGTATCCGTTTTACTGGAATCAAATCCCTGCTTACTCTCTTGATCCTGCATCAAGTTATCTGTTAGACATACTATCCTCCTTCTCTTATTTAGTATTTGAAAGTGAAAGTTAAATATGCACTGTTTGTTCTGGTTATGACTTAATCAGTATGGGAAACTCCATATTTCATATTGAATAGCCACTTTACAACAAGGCAATGCCAATTATGGCTTCCCTATGAGCTATTTTAAAACGTTGATCTTTCATTACTTCATCCTTACACTTGTATAACTAGTTTGTCCGCCTTTACTTTTTGTATTAAATAAACGCACACGAACAATCATTCATTTAAACCAACCTAAACATTTAAATTGAAGATATAAATTTTAGTAAAATACCCTAATAAGAAATATCTTAATAACTATTCTTCCATAAACCTAAAGAAGCCTCAAAATTAGATTTTGAGGAGACGAAAGAAATAATACTACCATTTACTCGTTTTTATTAATATAAAGCTCACTATCAGAGTGAGAAAAAGGGCTCCAATAAATGCAGGTAACAAATAAAATCCTCCCGGATCAGGACCCATTTTACCGATAATACCTGTACCAAGCCAAGCACCAACTATACCAGCCAGGAAATTTCCAATCATCCCATTATGAACGTTTTCATAAATAAGTAATCCCGCAATCCAACCAATAAAGCCACCAACAAACAGGATGCCAATAAAGGACATTCTAAGACTCCTCCCTTTTTGGCCAGTATATGTAAGGAGCAGTTAAATGGCTTTACTTGGAGGGAAAGCGGACATGTTTTTCTTTTTTATTTAGTCTAATTAACGTAGTTACAATGACCAAGCCACCTAGTATTAAAGATACCCTTTAAGATAGATACTAATAAAAGTCTCTCTTAAAGGGTATTTAGTAGAATCTGTGGAGTTTTCATAAATCCTATACTAATTCAATAGCCATTCCGGGCTTCACATGATCCAAAACTGGCAAGTCACCAGATTTCACCCTTCCGATGACATTAACTCGTTCATCAGCAGGTAAATCTGTCAGCGTAATTTGCATTTCCCCGCGATAACGCCCATAAAGGTCATTATCAATTGTAATACTTCCTTTCAGACGGTGATTATTTAGCATAGGCGGAACAGATTCAGCTACCCTTGTATCCATGAACCGCAGAACGTCCCTGGAGGAATCGGGTCGTAAGTGGTATTCCCCAAGATTATCAAATCCTTGCTCCGTTTGGATTACAATTTTTCCATTATCAAAGTCAATCATCCTCTTTATCAAGTCTAATCCTGGCTCCGGATCGCCGACAAATACATCTGACGCCCCCTCTTTATATAGTTCAAGCGCAGCTACGAAAGGATCTTTATGGCGATGTTGCTCGAGAGTCGGAAGACCTTCAAATAATGGACCTCTTTTCTCGCCAGTTCCCACCACAAAAGCAAAGACTGGAGTACCATACCGTGAGTAAAATTCATTTTGCTCCCGGAAAAATGATGCGCTTAATCCCGTTTCCTTCCGCGGATAAAAATTATGCCACCCGATTAACTGTTCACTTTTGAGTCCGTTATTTAGCAAAGCCTGTATATCCCGTTCGAACAAAACACTAGCATTGACTGCAATTTTAAATTTTTTTGCCAAGCTGACAATGAAACCAATATCAAAGAAGTCATCCAGCCTTAGACCGGTAACACCCAATTCTTGCAGATGAAACAAACTGTCTATACCTAAATGACCCGGCGTTTTTAAGGAAACATCGGCATATACGTCAATCCCAAATTCTTTAGCCAGGTTTAGCAGCTTTTTGGCACGTATAGCAAGCTCACCCGCTTCCTCCGGGATATGAAGCGAGGTAAATCCCCTCTTCACTCCCATTTGGCCTGCTTTGATAATACGTTCCTCTGCCAGTGGATCATTTAGATAAAAGGATATTCCGCTCAATCATACTCACCCGCCATTTCATCTTTGAACCCGAACAGGTACGTAAAGATGAAGCCAGCAACATAAGCAATCAATACTCCTACTAAGTAGAGCAGAACTTCACCATTGTTCACAAGGAATGCAAGTGGTAATCCGGAGACCCCGATGGCTGTTGTTGCAATATTGAAATGCGCTTGGAATGCTGCACCAACACCTGCCCCCAAACATGCGGTCAAGAACGGGCGGCCGAGGGGCAATGTTACCCCGAAGATCAATGGCTCACCGATTCCCAGGATACCTGCTGGAAGTCCGCCACCAATTGCTCTTTTTAAACGTGTTTTCTTTGTTTTCATATATATAGCGAACGCAGCTCCTACCTGGCCGGCACCACCCATAGCAAGTATAGGTAATAATGGGTCGTCTCCAATTGTATTAATCAATTCCAAATGAATAGGAGTGAGACCTTGATGTAAGCCTGTCACAACCAACGGCAAGAATGTCGCCCCAAGAACGAATCCTGCAAACATTCCTCCAATATCAAGCACGGCGGTCAATCCGTCTGTAATCACGTCGGATATGAATCCTCCAACAGGCATAAATACTAAATATGTCATAATTCCTGTAAGCAAAAGAGCAACTGTAGGCGTTACGATAATATCAAGCGATGCCGGGACATACTTTCGGACATTCCTTTCGATAAAAGCCATAAATATTGCAGCAAACATAACCCCAATCAATCCGCCGCGTCCGGGTAACAACTCTTCCCCGAACAAGACAATTTGAGCAGCAGCTGGGTTAATAATTAATATACCTGCTAACCCGCCCAGTGCAGGAGAGCCTCCGAATTCTTTTGCGGTATTGATCCCAACGAATATACCTAAATAGGTGAACAACCCTCCGCCGATAACCGTTAAAATAATAGCAAGTTGCGATTCAGCCGATAACCACCCAGCTTGGATGATCGCCTTGGATATCCCATTGACTAAACCTGAAGCAACTAAGGCAGGAATCAAAGGAATAAAGATGCTTGCAATTTTCCTCAAAAAGAGCTTAAACGGTGTGCTGTTTTTCTTTTTAAGCTCACCTTTCAGGCTGGAAGCCCGCTCATCAAGATTGATCTCCCCTGACCCTTTGACCAGCTTGGCGAATTCTTCCGTGACCTTATTGACATGCCCAGGGCCAACGATAATTTGCAGCGTTTCTTCTTCAACAAAGCCTAGGACTCCATCAATTTTTTTAATAGCTTCTTTGTTCACGAGTGATTCATCATAAGGTGTGACTCTAAGACGTGTCATACAGTTCGTGTAGGATTTAATATTCTTTGCCCCACCTAACTGCTCCAAGATTTTTTCAGCCAGAATTTTGTATCCTTGACCAGCCATTCTCTTACCCCCCAAAAAAGATTATTTGTTTGTCTTGCCTTTCATAAACCTAATAGCCTCTCTCGTCCTATCGATGGATTTGATCGTTTCTTCATACTGCTCTGTTGCCATGCTTAAAAATAAAATATCGATCATGAACAGCTGAGCCAGCCTTGAAGAAGTGGCTGCACTCCGAAAAGGAGCTTCCTTCGAATAGGATGTATATAAATTAATATCGGCTAATGCTGCTACCGATGAGGGCCCATATTTAGTTAAACTGATCGTTTGGATGCCTTGTTTCTTTGCAAGTCTCGTAACTTCGATGACCTCAATTGTTTCACCAGAAAATGAAATTGTGAACACCACCTCATCCGGCTCAGCATTAGCAATCAATGTTGCCACAAGATGCGCATCCGAAAATGCCGTTGCTCCTTTGTTAATCCGAAGCAGCTTTTGCTGCGCATCCAAGGCGATGATCGAGGAAGCTCCGATTCCGAAGAAATGGACATTTTTTGCTTTCAACAACACATTGACCGCTTTTTTTAGTTCTTCGTAGTTGATTACCTCAGAAGAATCACGCAAACTTTGTATACTGTTATTCAAAGTTTTTTGGACTATCATCTCGGCGGTTTCATCCCGTTCAATGTCTCTGTATCCTGGTTCCTCCGGCTTACCGAGATCACCGGCGATCCGAACCTTCAAATCCTGGAAGCCATTCAGCCCGAGTGACTTGCATAACCTGATGACGGCAGCCCCGCTTGAATTTGTCTTTTCTGCCAATTCATTAACGTTACAATTTACGACTTCATACGGATTTTCTAATATATATTCAGCGACTTTCCTCTCTGAGTTTGGTAATTGTCCCACCATATTCACTACCATCTTCAATACTCCAGAAATCACTTATAATCACCTACTTATTTTTAAATCATTCTGCAATATCGGCTTCTATGGCTTTACGGACATACCCTCCGGATTGCTCCAGAATCAGAACCGCTTCTTCCTTTTTGACATCCTTTTTTAGCATGACCAAGGCGACTTTTACTTGATGATCAGCAGTTTCCAATGTTTGTCTTGCTGTTTCATAGCTTGCTCCTGTGATTTTGACAATAATTCCAATCGCTCTTTCTTTGAGTTTCTCGTTGCTGACATGAACATCAATCATCAAGTTCTCATAAGCTTTGCCGAGCAAAACCATTGAGGAAGTTGAAATCATGTTAAGAATCATTTTGTGAGCGGTTGCAGATTTAAGCCTAGTGGATCCCGTCAGAACTTCCGGCCCTACAATAACTTCGATGGCATGATCTGCCTCTTTACTGATGCTAGCCTGTTTATTACATGAAAGTGCCACTGTTTTGGCGCCTACCGCACGTGCGTAACGAAGTGCACCAATAACATAGGGCGTCCTGCCACTTGCAGCAATGCCGATGACCGTATCATCTTCAGTAAGACCGATATCCTTCAAATCTTTTTCGCCATCCTCAGGCCTGTCTTCCGCACCTTCAACCGCTTTCGTGAATGCGCTTTCTCCACCTGCAATAATACCCTGCACCATTTCTGGGTTGGTACTGAAGGTCGGTGGGCATTCTACTGCATCTAGAACACCAAGCCTTCCGCTTGTCCCGGCTCCCATATAAATTAGGCGTCCTCCTTTTTTGAAGGATGAAACAGCAAAGCGGACGGCCATTTCCACATCGGGCAAAACCTCTTGAACTGCAGCGGCAACTTTTTGATCTTCCTCATTTAAAATTCGCAGTATTTCCATCGGACTGGATGTATCAATCTGCATGCTTCTCTCGTTGCGTGATTCCGTTGTTAATCGATTCAAATTTTCTTTCATTAATAAGACCTCCAAGATATTCCCACACAAGGTTACCAATTACTAGTAATCTGACACTTCCAATATACTCCAGTTGAAATCGATATTCAATGATTTTATAGAATATTTAAAACTTTATTTCATTCTAATCCAAAAAAAGAAGCATATCCTATGCATCGCTGCATAAGAATATGCTATAAATTCCCGATTTTTTTCTCACAATAAATATCTTCTAATTGCATGTGCCACACCTAATCTATCATTCGTTTCCGTCACCGCATCAGCGGCTTCCTTCACTGCCTGCGGAGCATTCCCCATGGCTATGCCCAGCCCTGCTGAAAGCAGCATTTGTCGGTCATTGAAATTGTCCCCGATCGCAGCAACCTCAGACATATCCAAGCTAAGCTTTCTTGCCAAAACTTCTAGAGCAGACGCTTTCGTCGTTTTCGGAGGAGTGATTTCAAGACTTGTGAAACCGAAGCTGCTGCTCACTTCAAAATGATTTTCCATTTTGAATAGCCGATCCATAAATCCTTCATAGTCCCCTTGGTCCTTCCGAAAAGCAGCCAGCTTTTGAATGGCAGGTTCGGTTTCTTTCACATATTCATCGAAAGAATGAAACAGCCTGATTTGGCACTGCGCCCGGTATCGTTCATAGCCTGCCATTTCTGAACCGGTTCCTTGTAAAGGCAGGATATTATTCTCAATCCATTTTTCATTCCATTTATTTTTCTCAGGAACTAGTAAACAGTCACCCTCATACAAATGCCCATATACCCCATGGTTTTGGCACGCATCTATAAAGGCCAGCAGACTTTCTTTTTTAAAGGTAGATTGCTGAATAATCTTTCCGTCTGGCCCTTGTATAACAGCCCCATTGTAGGCAATGATTGGATCTGTTATACGGATAGTCTCCGCTATCCACCTAGTCGCCAAAGGCGTCCTGCCGCTGCAGATGATCACCTTTCCTCCCCTTGATTTAAAGTCATGCAGGGCCTCAATCGTTTCTTTGTCAATATCCATCTTCGCATTCAACAAAGTTCCATCCAAATCAACCGCTAATAATTTATATTCCATCTAAGTATCCCTCCCGTGTACATATATGTATGTAGGAATTATCAAATAACCTGACCTCCAACCGCATTGACTTTTTCTATAAGAGAGTGAGATTGGCTATAAAGGATGACCAATTATAAAGAATAAATATATTCAGAAAAATAAAAGTGCGATAACAGATTGCCTACTATTAATCTATCTTGCACATGCATCAAAGAGAGCATGTACTGGGAATACCATTATAAGAACGAGACGGATTTTCTTGTAGATAAAGTGTAAAAATACCGTTTACTCATCATATAGATTATCCCTATAATTCTCCTATTCTAAAAAGGTTCTGCTACTTCCAGATGTATCTTAACGTCACTTTAATAATGCCATTTTCTATTCACATGTACAAAAACATTCTGAAACCAGTTAATTTTCTTTAGTGTATCTAAAAATTATAATATATCGTCAATTTGTTTTGCTTCCACAGATTCATATTAAAAGAAGTCTTTAACGCATGCTATGGTCATACCGGTGTTATTTAGAAACTAAAGAGTGTTCGGAGACGGTTACATGACTATTAATATAATTTAATGTCCTGAATTTCCCCTTCCGATATTCCTTAAAAAATAGTCTCCTCTTAATACCGCAATGTAAATGAAGATAGCGTAAACATTTCTGATATATCTCGAATACTATTTTCCACCATTTAATACACTCTTTTGTATCATAAAAAACAACAAAATTTGACATTAAGTCTTCTTATAGTGCTACGCTTGTATAGTTAAAGTATTTAATGTAGGAGGGAAAACATGTATCAGGCATCAAAACAACGTTATCAATCTATGATATATTCCCGCTGTGGTAACAGCGGACTTCAGTTACCAGCTATTTCATTGGGGTTCTGGCATAATTTCGGTGATACAGCTTCATATGAAAATATGAAACAACTCTGTTTTACCGCTTTTGATAATGGAATTAATCACTTTGATTTAGCAAATAACTATGGACCGGAACCTGGCAGTGCGGAAAAAAATTTGGGTCATATTTTGAAAGAAAACTTTGTGACATATCGTGATGAACTAATCATCAGCACTAAAGCTGGATATGAAATGTGGGATGGTCCATATGGAAACTGGGGAAGTCGAAAATATCTTCTTGCAAGTCTTGACCAAAGTTTACTGAGGATGGGATTGGAATATGTTGATATTTTTTACCATCATCGTATGGATCCCCACACACCATTGGAGGAAACTATGGGAGCTTTGGCACACAGCGTTAAAAGTGGCAAGGCATTGTATGTAGGTCTATCAAATTATGATGGAAAAACGCTGCAAAAGGCGACTGAAATTTTACAGGAATTACATTGCCCATTTATTATTAATCAAAATAGGTATTCTATTTTCGACCGAACAATTGAACAAAATGATTTAAAAGAGTCCTCCTTAAAGCTAAAAAAAGGGATTATTGCGTTTAGTCCTTTAGCACAGGGAATGTTAACTGATCGATATTTACATGGAATCCCAGAGGATAGTAGAATAAAGACGGACGGACGATTTTTAAATGCGTCTGCCTTATCCGAAAAGCGATTAACTCAAATCAACAAACTCAATGAGATAGCTGAGAAGCGCGGACAGACACTTGCAGAGATGGCTATAAGCTGGATTCTGCGTGATGGAATCGTGACCAGTGTTCTCATAGGCGCTTCCAAACCCTCTCAGATTCTTGATAACATTAGAGCTTTAAACAATTTAGCATTCACAGAAGAAGAATTGCATCAGATCGACAAGATTTCTTTCGTATAACAGCATAAATCATTTCGTTTTTATGAATTTCTTACGTAATGAACCTATTGAATAAGCCATATCCAACTAACACTACGATGTAATATTCTTTTGTATTCTACTAAATGTGTTTTTTGCTTTTATTTAATAAAACATTTATGCTCCATGATTTCAGGGACTAGATTTCTATCGGAACGGTCGTGTTTGGATAGGTATACAGTATCACTATTTGTTCATCATCAGGTCTGCTGGGTGAAATCCTATGATGTGGTTTCCTTAATGTGCTTTTTTGTTTAAGAGGGTACGCTGAGCAGGCAATGTTTGCCGAATGACTAAATATTCACCATCTTTAGGGGGCTGGGGCTTATTTATTCGCCCCAGCCTTCAATCCTTCTACCATGTATTTTTGGAATGCCATAAAGAGAATTGTGATAGGAAGTGCAACAAGCACTGCTCCAGCCGCGAATGTTGTAAATTCCGTGTTTCCTCGTCCCGTCACCATCTCAAACAACCCAATTGCCAAGGTTTTATTCTCATTGGATCGCAAAACCAATCTAGCAAAGATAAAGTCCATCCACGGCCCGATGAAGTTTGAGACCGCTACGAAGACGAGAATCGGAACACTCAATGGCATCATCACTCTAAAGAAAATAGTGAAATGACCTGCACCGTCAATTTTCGCTGCTTCCTCCAAACTGCGGGGCATGGAATCGAAGTATCCTTTCACAAGCCAGGCGTTAAACGGAATAGATCCGCCCGCATAAACCAAGATGAGTCCCCAGTGATTATCCAATAATCCCATTTGTAAAAGCAGGATATAGATGGCGATCATCCCCATAAATCCTGGGAACATTTGCAGAATCAGCATAGCCATCAATCCCTCTTTCCGGCCTGGAAAGCGGAATCTGCTAAACGCATAGGCAGCTGTGACCACTAAAAAGGTCGAAATCACCATGTTCCACAGTGCGATTTTTAAGGTGTTTTTGTACCAGGTCACATACTCGGTTTTTTGTATCAAATAGACGAAATGGTCCAGGGATAAACGGATACCTTTGACGGACTGGGCGATCTGAGTGAAATCAAAATTCCGAATCCCATCCCAAAAGAGACCCCATTCCATCCCTGGAAGAAGCTGTGCACTGAAGAGAGAATCGCCAGGATTCAAACTTCCCATGAGAATCCATACAACTGGATAAAGCACAAAGATGGCCACCACGAGAAGCAGGAAATGTTTCCACACGAATGAAATTCGTTCACGTGTTTTTTGTTTCATGACATCATGTCCTCCTCGTTGAATGCTTTCGTTCGTCTAAAGTTCCAAACCGAAATAATAGCGATGACAATAAAAATTAAAATGCTCACAACGCTTGCCATATTAAATTGGCTTTGGTCGAGGGTCAGTTTGTAAATCCAGCTGATTAAAATGTCTGTTGAGCCTGCATAACTGTAATCCACATTCACAGGTCCACCATTGGTCATGAGATAAATCAGGTTAAAGTTATTGAAATTCCCAGCAAACTGCATGATGAGTAAGGGGGCGGTGGAGAACATGACAATCGGCATGGTGATTTTCCAGAACTGTTGCTTCCCGTTTGCCCCGTCCACTTGTGCTGCTTCATAGAGTTCACGATCAATGCTCGTCATGACACCACTCATCAGGACCATCCAGAACGGAAATCCGAACCAGATATTTACCATGACAAGTGCGAATTTCGCCCATATTGGGTCGCTGAGCCATGGGATGCTGGCGAGTCCAATGACTTCTAAATATTGGTTGATTGGCCCGAATTCCCCGTTGAATAGATTCCGCATGATCAAAATGCTGACGAATGATGGAATCGCCCATGGTAAGATATAAATGCTTCTCCAAAATTTTCGGAATTTGATTCCTTTAGAATTCAAGAGAACCGCAAACAAGATTCCGACAAAGAATGTGGTAACCGTGGCTAAAATCGCCCAAATAATCGTCCATCCGAAGACGCCGATGAACGTACGATTCCAAGTTTTCAAGTTAAATAAGTCAATAAAGGTTTGAAATCCCACCCAGTCCACTAATGAAGCAGGCGGCAAGTGGTTCGGTCCCGAATAGTTGGTAAAAGCGATTGCAATACCAAAAATCAGAGGCAAGATGGTTAAAAAGGCCGTGAACACAATCGATGGTGTGAGCAAAAAGTACGGAAATCCTTTATCCATTAAGACACGGAGAGTTTTTTTGAATGTGTTTGGTTTTTTCCCTTGATCTCGCCATTGTCCGACTTTCCAAGCATCCTTCGCGTTCAAATAATACATCCAAACAAAGAACAATCCGCAAATTAAAAAGATGATTCCTTCGATTAACAAGAAGATACTGTGATCCCCTTGCTGAATTTCAAATCCCACACGGGTCTGTACCGTTTCCCCTAATGTAGCCAACCCCCACATAGCATTTCGAAACGGCAATGTCCAAAACACCACGAGGTATAGCTCCATACTGGCAAATAGAATCCCTTTGATGTACTGTCGATTGTACAATTGCCCAAGTCCCATAAACAGCAAAGAAAAGATTAGGCTTTTCTTGGCATGTGTTTTCATTTATTTTTGACCTCCTTTTCCCTTCTTAGAAAAAAAGAACCAATATCTCACTACCTGGATATTGGCTCTTTTGATAGATGACCTCTTTATTTTTTATTCTGGGTGGTCACTGCATCTTCAATTTGTTCTTTGGCTGAGTCAAGCGTTTTTTTCGAGTCTGTTCCATCATTCCAAATGGATGTGTAAGCCATTTCCATTGGTCCCCATACTGCTTGCATTTCTGGGATGTTTGGCATCGGCACAGCATTTTTCGCCTGTTCCAAGAAAGCCATGGATACTTCATCTTTTTTAATGGTTTCGTTATCAAGGAGCGAAGTCGCTGGAGGTAATTGGCCTGTCAATTCGTAACGTTTTAAGAGCATTTCTTCACTGGAAGCCATTTGAGCAAAAAGAGATGCTGCTTTTGGGTATTTGGAATAACTGTTTACATAGTAAGCTTTGATGCCTGAGTAGGATTTTGGCGTTTCGCCGTTATCTAATGTTGGTAGCGGAGCGATTCCAAAGTTCACACCAGCATCTTGATGGTTTTTAACATCCCATGGACCTGAAATACGAAAGGCTAATTTATTTTCATTGAAGAAAGAGGAAATGACATCACCCGTGATATCTTCTTTTTTCATCGGTAACAATTCTTTGTTGATTTTTTTCATGAATTCCGCTGATTTGATGGCTCCTTCATTGTTGACACCAAGATCCGTTGGATCAGTGTCTTCTTTTCCGAATACATAGCCGCCATATCCAGCAAGGAAAGCATGTGTATAATAAAAGTTACCTGGTTCCATCATAAAACCATATTTCTTATCTTTTCCTTTGCTCGTTGCTTGGAATTCTTTAGCTGTTTTAAACAAGTCATCCCATGTTTTTGGAGCCTCTTTCACGATGTCTTTATTGTAGTACAAGGCATACGTTTCAATGGAGATAGGGTAGCCGAACATTTTCTTTTTTCCATCTTTGTCAACAAAGCTTGTCCCGTTTACCGCTGCTTCCAAGAACATATCTTGATAATCATCGGCAAAATAGTTGTCATACACCAATCCTGCTTTTACCAATTTTCCTAAATGGTCATGGGCGGAGTTGAAAACATCGGCACCTAAGCCAGCTGGTCCGTCTGTTTCCAATTTGCCCGCTGCGTCTGTGTGTCCTACTTCTTGTACTTCAACAGGCACATTGTATTTTTTCGTGAATTGCTCTGCAACATAAGTCGCCCATGCGCCCTCGTCTGCCCCGTTGTCCCAAATAATCAGGCTTGCACCATCTTCAGGTTTGAGTGTTTCTTTTGTGGTTTCCTTGGGTTTTGGTTCTGTGGTTGATTTTTTTGATTCATCTTCCGAACATCCTGCCAACAGACCTGCCAACAAGGTGGCCGATGCCAACATACCAACTATTCTTTTCTTGATCATGTGAAACCTCCTAAATGGGGAATTTTACACCATGTATAAAATCATGTTGCAAACGCTTTCATGATGCATTGTATTTATTTTAACGTATTATTCCAATTATTTTCTTAAACTTTTTTATTTTTATATACTTTCAGTTCTGATAAACCCGTGCACGAATGAAAAGTAATTCCAATGATGTTAATTGGAAGCGTTTTTATAATAACCATTAAAAAATCTGTATCGTTTTCTTTGTGCCATGGCTCGTCATTTATCCATGTGGTGAAGCTTCTCGGCTGGTCATGATTTTCTGAAAACAAAGCATTCGCTCCTGTGTCCTACAGTCTCTCATGCCATCTGGACAGCATTTGCTTTAAAAGCGGCATAATTATAACCCTCCCCTCATCCCCTCGATTCCATAACCAGGCATTCGAACTGAAAAACCATGTTGAAATATCCTTTTCTTCCCCTACCCATTTGTCTCCTTCTTCCAAACGCTCCCCATTGTCTTCTCCAATCATCATGATGGCATAGCGGGCAAACGTTTCTTCCGTTAATAGCACAAGAAACCCCGCTCACATTCATTATATGAGGGAAACATAGTTATCAGAAATTTATTTTTCACATTATCGTATTTCTATAGTTCGAGAATATTGAGAATACACTCCGTATTTTGGACGATATTTACATTGCTTGAGTATCAGTAACTTTATTTATGCAGTGAAGAAATCACTAAACAAATTACAAGTAAACAAAAAGGATAGACGAGCACATGTGTATGCTTGTCTATCCTTTACTATTTTTGAATTTCTACTGTATAAGTTAAGCGTTCAATTTAACTCGATTTTCTTCTTCATTTATTACAATATCCCCATAAAATCACGAGCTTCTTACTTATCGAGAGTCTTAGTTACCCCAAAAACATCCTTCGCATCGCTATACTGATTAATCGCAATATCCAGATCATGAAAATAACGGTGTATTAATCGAATCTGTTCTTTGTCTGCTTTATTTTTGGTTGTCGTAGCAAGTGCTTGAATCTGCTGAAAGTCTTCAGATAATCGTTTATTTACTGTCCCGTGTTTAATCATTTCTTTCATATCTCTCTCAAGTATAGCTGATAAGCTCTTCGCCTCTGAAATATCTAATTCTTCAATATTACCATAGCCTGTTAAGTCATTATATTTTGCGTGATATTCTGCAATTAAGACGCTTTCTTCATACGATATATTTTCGGGTGGATTTTCTTTTACTTGTTCAATAGCTTCTTTGGATGGTTCGTTCAAATGATAATAGATAGTAAAACCAATTACTCCTGCTGCTAGTATTCCTATTATTACTATAATAAGAGATAGCCACTTTGATTTTTTCCTTTTTTCTTTTTTACTCAATCTTTCTCCCACCCATCAACAAAGTATTTGTTCTCTTATCATTGGGATTTTATACCACATATTAAATTATGACAGGTTTACCTCATCTGTACAAATAAACCAACCGAAAGTCTGTACATTGGTTGGTTTATAAATAAAAGATTAAAAATAGAAGTCCATTAAAGTTTCATCCATTAAATCTTGTGTTAATCCTATGTAGATCATTGTATCTTTTTGGTTAGAATGATTTAAGATTTGTTGCAGCAGCGCAATATCTTTATATTTTTGATAGTGCAAATAACCGAATGTTTTACGCAAAGTATGGGTTCCCACATCTTGAATATCAGCCATTTCGGCGGCTTTATTTAATACACGATAAGCCTGTACTCTGGTAATGGGTCCATTCCCTTTACGGCTTGGAAAAAGATAATCTTCCTTAGAGAGTTTTTCTTTCTTGACATATTTTTTTACTTCTTTACGCAATTGTGGATTAATCAAGAACCGCTTCGTTTTTTCTGTCTTTTGTTCAATTATGACAATATGGGTTCCATCCAATATATCTTTTACGCGCAGTTGCAATAAATCCCCAATCCTGAGTCCTATATTAATTCCGATTGTAAACATTAGATAATCCCGATAACTGCAATAGCGCATTAATGCTTTTTTCATAGCCTCTATTTGATCAAGCCGGCGAATAGGCTGTACATTTTTTATCCGTTTGGTTGCTGTATGCACTTGTTTCCAGTCCCCCTTCTACCCTTCTTTCATTGTACGTGAATAGACCATTCAAATACAAGATTTTTTAATTTTCACATCCTCTATAAAGGTTGATTTAATCACTTTTCGAATGTATCAATTCAGGTCCTTTGTTACATTCGGAATTTTTAAATATTTAATAGCAAATTTCTGCTCGATTCCTTATTTTTCGTCAAAAGCCTACAAATTGCTCATATTCAAAATTAATTATTTATAATACAAATACCTTCAAAGAAAAAAACAAGGTCCTTAAAAGCGAATTATGAAGGTCGTTTTTTAAATTCTTTTGTCTTAATTTTTGGGTATTATTCACTTAACAATACTGTATAACATACACTATTATATAATTAGGAGGTGCAGGCGTTTTGGATGAACTTATACAATCTCTCATTATTGAATTACGAAGAGGTACACTTACTCTTGCCGTTTTAAGTCAACTTCAAAATCCGGAATATGGATATTCACTCGTTCAATCCCTCGAGGAAAAACATGTAACGATTGATCCAGGCACCCTTTACCCTTTATTGAGAAGATTAGAAAAACAAGGATTACTGATTAGCAATTGGGAACTAAATGGAAATCGACAAAGGAAATATTATCGATTAAGTCCAGAAGGCAAAGAAGTTTATAAAAAATTAGAGGAAGCTTGGACTGAAACAGCTCAACAAATGATACAATTATTACGAGAGGATGGATGAGATGAATTTAATTGATATATATGTTTATGAAGTTACAAAATGGCTACCTGAAAATTCCAAAGCGGAGATTGCAAGGGAACTTCAGGGGCACATTGAGGATATGCTACCCGATGACTATACGGAAGATGATGTAAAGGACGTTTTAAATAGCCTTGGGGATCCTAAAATTCTCGCTGCTAATTACAGCGGAAATAAACGGTATATTATAGGACCACTCTTTTACGATAGTTATATAAAGGTTTTACTAACTGCGATGGCTATTATGGCCTGTATAATAGTAGTGGGTCAAATCATCAGCGACATTTCAGATTTCACCAGTTATTCTTCAGTTGTAACCTTTTTCATCCATATGTTTTCAGATTCGATCATGGGAGTTATTCAAGCTGCTTTCCAAGTATTTACCTGGGTTACGATAACATTTATAGTTATCGACAAAGTGGCAGATTCTAATAGCATCCCTCTTATTAAGCCAAAGTGGACGATTGACCAACTGCAAAGACGGACTGTTCAAAAACATAAATATCAAATACCAAGATCCGAAGCTATATTTGGGTTCATTTGGACAATCATATGGATTTTGGTTTTATTATTTTCACAACAACTGCTGGGTTGGTACGAAACAGAAAATGGGGAACTGGTTTTAAAAGCTTCTTTATTTAATCCATCCGTCCTGAAAACGTATGTACCCCTTTTGTTTGCATTGGCAGTTTTAGAGATTAGCTTAGCTGCATTAAAATACACGATAGGTAAATGGACATACTACACAGCCATACTTTATACAATCCAAATTACATTTGTTATAGCACTCCTTTATAAAATGCTGTATGACACTACTCTATTCAACAATGATTTTTTAGAACGGTTCAATCTATTATTTGAAAAAACCACAAGCGGTACATTGCCACCAGGTGTAATTACCATCATATTAGCTATCGTTATTTTAATATTGGTTATTGATTGCGCCTTTGCCTATTACAAAGCCTATAAAACAACTAAATATCAGCGCAAACATAAGAAGTAAACAAGAGGATGCATTCTATATTAAAGATAAACTTTAGTAGAGCTGCATCCTTTTTATTTTGCTTACTTCTTATCGGAATAAAATACATGTTCAACTGTCAGACGATCTCCAATCCTTAGTATGCCAAATGAGTATTCAGGTTGGCGTCTTTTATCTGTAGGAGAACCTGGATTAAAGAGAATCGTTCCACCAATCGTTTTATTAATAGGTATATGGGAATGTCCGAATATAATCATATCCAGTTCCATTTTGCTAAACGTTCCAATTGCTCTTTGCTCTGTTGTTCCTTTTTTGCCATGACCATGGACCATCCCAATACGATACCCCTCTAATGACAGGATTTTTTGAAATCCGAATTGATCTATAAGGTCTTGTCCATCTACATTTCCACAAATACCCTCGACTGGTGCATAGGCTTTTAATTCTTCATAGACCTCTCTCGTTTGCCAGTCTCCTGCGTGCAAAATCAGTTCAGCTGTTTTTAATTCCTCCTTTAAACGCGGAGGAAGACCTTTAGCCATTCTCGGCATATGAGTATCTGAAACAACAACTACTTTCAATCACTCTTCACCTCGATACATTGATTAGTTGATTCCTTTATATGTCTTTTCAATTCATTTAGAAAAAAGAAACAATCATCTATAGTACTAAATATCCGTACCGGAATGATAATGGCACGAATGGCATCTGTATAAATATAAATATAATTCTTTTGCTTTACAATCGTAATAATATCTTGCCATTTATATAATTCCTGTTTTCCCCCTTCAACCATTTCTTTTAATCCATCTTTCCTCACGACTAGCTGATATGTACCAAATAAATTGGGCTCCCTGCTATTCTTATGAAATTTTTTAAATTTTCTTTTGATTGCTCTTTCAACATAAGCCGAATAAAAGATAACAGGCAATAAGGCAATACACAAACTGTATACATAATGAATAAGTGATAGAGGACGAATATAAAGCCATTGCAGGATCAACAAGATACTGAAGGTGATGAAAAAGAGCTTTATTTTTCTGTTCCTCATTCTACGGAGATTTGATTTGGACTGCTTTGTTTCATGTAGATAAAAATCAATTAAGTCAGTTATTTTAAGGTCATATGTTAATACCATTTTATTCCCTCATATCTTTTGGTTTCCCTTCATTGTAACAGGATATAACAGTAAACAAAAAGGACAGCCAACATTATGACTGATAATGTCGGACTATCCCGTAAAATTCCGTTTTATTATATTCAGGATATTTAGATGAAAAGTGAACATAAACCGGGCTATCCAACAACCACGGATAATATGCTAATAGCGTTTGATCACCATGAACAATGGCATGCAAGGCTACAGGCATCATTTTCTTGAAATGCTCATACCGTTCTCCTGCCTTAGATACATCAAAATCACCATCACTTATATGAACATAGGCTGTAAATATGAACTGCCCGTTCATCATCTGCCAATCAGCCACCACTTCATCGCGCATCTGCCAGTTAATCTTTGACGCATCAATTTCATAGCCTATGCTGAGAAACATTTGTCCGGTCACATCAGAATGTGTCAACGTATATTTTCTACACTCTAAAGGACCCAAAGGAGTCATAGGTGGAATAATGGTCACACTTAATTGTTCTGTCTGGAAAGCCATAGCTGAAACACCCCTTTAATAAGATGATTTTTTATCATTCTATGATACTTGCCTATAATTGGTGCACTGGAATATTGAAAATCTCTTTTTATTCTTACAATGTTCATTTCATCACACCCTCGAATTCTTATCTAAATCACAGTATTGTACATGATGGATATACTTTTCATATTCGGTTAATATTATTTTCTACAGAATGGGCTCGCTATCCGCGGGCAAGCATCGAGCCTCCTCGCGCTATGCGCTGCGGGGTTCTAGGGTGAGCTTGTTCTTCCCGCAGGAGTCTCTCCCATTCTGCAGAAAATAGGATTCGGTGCTTTAGGGGAGTTTTCTCAGTTTAAGACAGAAATTCTCTGAGTTTTTTGGTATTATTATTTACCAATGTGATGATTAGGGTGATAATCAAATATATGTAAAAGAATCTAGAACAGCTCGAGATGATTACGTTAGAACAACTTGTGCCAGAGCGTAAAGTAGAAGTCACGATTGATTTTTCGTTCATCTATCCACTTCGTGAGGATATTAAGAACGTTTGAATGTGGAAATTAACGGAGACCGGGAAGACCAAGGTTAAAAAACCTTTTCCACCTGATAAATTTGAAAAAGAAGATATCAAAGAAAGAACCACGGACGCGGAAAGTCCAAAAATGGATTAAAAAAGTAGATAAGGATAGGTCTAACCCTCGTGAATAATCCAAAAAATAAAGAAGGAATTTAGAAAATGGCCCCTTTAGAGCCTTTCTGAATTCCTTTTGTCTACAACCTGATGCTCCTAATCAGGAGCAGTTGTGATTACATTTTAGGTGAAGAAATTTTGAAAAAGTTGGACGGTCAGTATTGTTGTTAACAAGCATCCAAAGGTAGTTAATAATATACTTTTTCTATTGTCTTGCTTATCTTCAGGTTTAAGAAATTCATAAATTTGAATAATCCATACCACCATAGTTACAAGGGCTAAAATCCGAATGGACAAAACACTCACCTCCAAAAATTTTCATAATACCAAAACTTGTTAAACTAACGTTTCTTTACTAGCATTACAGTTCAACTGAAAAAGTATTAATTCCTACTGGATCAACGCCTCAATTAGTTGTTGATATCTAACTGAATGGTATGTTATATATCATTGTCCAGGATGTTCCTGATAAACCAGATCGTTCAAATCCTAGTTTCTTATAAAGTTGCACTGCCTGAATGTTGTTAGGGTCAACACTCAAAGATAATGATGTATAACCATCTCTATAAGCTGTTTCAAATAACTTTTCCATAAGCAGATTACCGATCCCCTTACCTCTTACTTTATTAATAACAGCTATACCTAGTTCAGGAGTCTTATCGTCAACATATCCGTATCCCTTTTGATCTTCTTTAAATAATCGATACCAGGCTGCACCAACAGGAATATTATCCTCAAAACCTATTATTGCTCTATCACCTTTTCGTCCCCATCGCTCACTATATTTTTTGATATGTGGTAAATTTAACAGTTCTTCTTTAGGCGGCTTATTTTCAGGTATATAAATAGATTCATACATCATATCCGTTAAAAAATCTAAATCATGCTGACTAAGTTCCAAACTTTTTACATGTATCAAAATTTACCACCTCATTGTTTTAATACTACACAGAAAAATTGTTAGCTGATCTTCAACTAACCATTCCTCTTAAAAAAAATCTTCTACCATTGTCCCTCTTAGCTTAATAATTAGATAGTTAAAACTAGCATATCCTCATCAAAATACTGCCCATTAAATTTTAAAGCATTTTTTTCTACACCATAGACCTCGAATCCCAATGACTTATATAGTTTCTTGGCTGAGATGTTTTCAGATACAACCGTCAAGTGAATTTGCTCCAATCCATCACAATTCTTCGCTTTCTTTATTAGTTCAACTAGTAGCGATTTTCCTAAACCCTTTCCTCTAGCTTCTGGTACTACAAACATCCCGAAAATATTTCCTTTGTGACTGGTTTTGAGACTGAACTCACGCATAAAAGTAACTATTCCAACTAACGAGTTGTTTTCATTAAAAGCACCTAGGACAAATCGATCCTTAACAGGTTCTAATCGTTCTGCAACTAATTCTGGTGAAAATTCCGCTTCTCTCTCATATGTTGAACCAAATGCTTCTGGGTTGATTTTTAATGCACTTAATCGTACTTCTTGGTACACCTGAGCATCAGACGCATTTAGAATACGTATTTTCATCATTCATTCCCCTTACCCTTTTATCGCTTCACTATATTCCTGCTAAAGCGAATCACCTTTTCTGCTTAATCAAATCTATCACATAGTATATTAGAGCAATTAAAAACGAAAGAAGAATAATGATGATTACTCCTACCGTGTATACTGCCCACTCTACCGAATCAGCGTTACTCATTAATATGTACCCAAATATAAAATAAAGGATAAAGCTTACAAAAACTGATAATGAGAAGATACTAATATATTTTGACATATATGGATCACCTACTCGAAACAACAAATTTATCTTCTTAAAATATATTCGACTTCTCTTTATGATAACCCTTTTTCTACAAAGCTCCTCATTTCCATCATCAGAAGTCCAAAGGAAAAGAGCATTAATTCTTCTTGGGGTTAATGTCTCAGTTATTTTGAGTAGTTGAACTTATCGTTCAAAAAATGTAAAGTTTAGTTGATTGGTATGAAAAAGGAGTGAGATCGTGTTTTTCAAAGAAGATAAGAATTCTAATAAAGAGGCGACGAATTGGGCTTATTATATAACGTTTTTATATTGGGGCGTGATTCTATTAATAAACTTTTATTTTGAGCAATATAAAGGAAGAGAGTTCATTTCTAGTTCAGGCACTATTTTATTCTCAGGAATAGCAATTCTTTTCATCTCCGAGTTTATATTAAAAAAGTCTCTGAACAAGTAATTTCAATTTCATCCCCAAACATCATTGCTACACTAGTTATAAATCTAATTTCATACAGTTACCTCATTTGCCTGCATGAGAAAAGAAGCTACCGTTCACAGCTCCATATAAACTGTACTAAATAAACTTCCAATAAAACATTAAGGATAAACACCTAAAGCCAGGGTGTTCTAAAAGGATCTATAAATGAAATATAATGAAATTGACCGCTCAATTTCATTTTATTTAGAGGCTGGTTATATCCCAGCCCCAACTATTATTTTATTGGAAATCAGCCATTAATTCATCTACAATTCCTTTAACTGTTTTCTTTTCTTTAACCGTATCAATCGCTGTATTTACAGAAATAATACCTTCTGAAATTTTTCCATCAAGCATTCCTATACGAAGACCGCCGCGCTTATTAATCTCTTGTTCAACTTCACCTGTAGATTTCCCACTATTATACATATGCGCCAACTCCACCGCTGATTTAGTAGGAGTAGAACGCTGTAGACCTGAAACAAGTAATAAATCTTCTGCTTTAGAATTGATAATGTCTTGTTTAGCCTCCTCAGAAGCAGGATTCTCTTCAGATACAATAAAACGAGTTCCTACAAAGACTCCTTCAGCTCCAAGTGCGAAAGCAGCTCGTACCCCACGAATATCATTAATTCCACCTGCAGCAATAACCGGGATGTCAACAACATCTACAATTGTTGGTACGATTGAGAAAGTACCAATTGGTCGTTGTGGGATATGACCTCCCTCGTCGTATCCTGTAGCCACGATAATATCAACACCACTCTCTTCTGCGATTTTTGCAGAAACAACCGATGGCGTTAACTCTCTGAAAATTATAATACCACCACGATTTTTTATTTCTTTAAAAAAGTTTCTATTAACTTCACCTACCGCTACAAAGATTTTGACATCTTCTTCAAAAGCAACATCAAGTGTTGAACTTATAAAAACATCTGTCTCCATACCTTCTTCGGGAGAATACACATTAATGCCGAATGGTTTATCCGTTAACTTTTTAATTTCTCTAATCTCACTTCTAAGTCTTTCCTCTATAGATACGTTTTCATCTTTTGCAAGTGGACCCGCATTAAATCCTAAGACTCCTAATCCACCAGCTTCAGAAACAGCAGCAACAAATTTAGCGTTTGTAAGCCAATTCATTGGTGCTTGAATAACTGGATATTTTATTCCTAAGATGGCCTCTACTCTTTTGTTTGTTTTTGTATTCATATTTTTCACCTCTAAAGTTTATATCTCTTCTTACATTATGTTAACTTACTAAGGTTTTATCAGCAAATTTCAATTAGTCTAAACAAAAGCATCTTCTACAATCACAGTTGATTATTAGGAAGACATTATTTGAAAAGGACTTCTTCCGGTAACCTGTTCCTTATTACTATAAAGATTTCAATAGAAAAAGGCATTAATCCTTATTTAGGATCAACGCCCCATTACTTTTAAATAATATATCACGAGAAAATATAAAGTTATATTTTCCGGTAAGCTATATAATCTTTTTTTGTTTGATTACTCCATATACGATAGGAATAGCCACACTTCCTATTATAATGGGGATGAGCCATATGCCTAATTGGTTCTCCCAGCCTAAAGCAATTGTAATTGACTCAAATGAAATCAAAGCAAAGACGATAAGGCAAATATTTTTTAACTGATTCATTGTTTTTCTACTTATCAAATAAAATTCTTCGGCATTTTCATCATTAATTTGTTCTGGATAATTATGTGTCTCTGGATACTTTTCAAATAAATGCATTAAACCTGCCACAAAGACACCCAAAACAGGTAAAATTAAAAGTTCTATTTTTGAACCCCAACGATCAACTTCACCCAGAGCATTAAAATGTACTGGCACTTTAGCAGGTAGTGCCTGCCAATTGAATATTAAAAAGATGATTGATCCTAAATAGAATGTATAGCCAATAAGATCCCAAACCAATTCACTCTTCGTTTTTCCTATTTTTATTTTAGGTCTTTCCCAAGAATTTAATATGCTATTTACCTCCTTTACAATGACGTCAACTAAAAAACTTCCAACTATGTATATAGTATTTATTCGTTACGATACTATTAAATCCTTCTTCCGCTAATCTGATTTGATAGTAAAAAAGCATTTGAATTATTTGGCAATCGTACCCGTACCTTTTAAGTAGATAGTTTCACAACCTAACTACAATTCATATCCTTGTTTTTCTCCTTCTTTCAAATTTAAAATATGTTGTTGGATGAACTATTTGAAAGATTAATGTCACTTCTTCTTTGAGGAGATTTTTTTATGAATATGAAGTAAAAAAACCTTGAAAGGCTAGAAGCCAATCAAGGTTCAATACCAGGCACAATTACCTCTAATTAGTCTCAATTATGAGAAACTGTTTGAGGGTTCTTGAGAGCAGGCAGCAGAATACTGTCAATTAGAGTTGCGTAGAAATCCTTGTCGAACGGCTGGTGTTGAACAAGTCCACGAAAAGCAGCCATGGAAACAATAACCTGGCAAGCCATCTCAACATCCGCATGAGCGGGTAATTCGCCACGAACTACAGATCGTTGAATGAGTTCACGATTCAGGGTGTCCCAAGAATCAAAAATTCCGATACCACCCCCCTCAGACAATTCCATCTGCTGCAAAAAAGATCCTAGCCCCATAATGACTCGAAGCTTTTTCTCTCCTTCTTCGATCGATTGCGGCTTTAAAAGGGCAAGAAGATCACCACGTAATGTACCTGTATCAGGCAAATGCTCCAACTCCAGATGACTTCGGTTCATCCAGGTCAACGCTTCCTGGACTAACTCTGCCTTAGAAGACCATCGGCGGTATACTGTTGCTTTTCCGGCCTTTGCTTGAGCTGCAACCATGTCCATTGTCATACCATCGAATCCCGCATCCGCAAGAATGTCTATCGCCGCTTCAAGAATTTTCTCGTCCCGTGTGTGATCGCGCTTACGTCCTAATTTTTGTGCAGGCTTCTCTGCCAATACCTCAGCTACTTGGCTTTGCTCGGATGTTTCTATCTTTATTTTCTTCATACATTTAACCCCTTTTAAACATTTTATAAAACTTATTAGTTTCGGAACTTTACAGTTCCGTAATTGTGTGGTTTACTATAATTATCCCACATTCGCTGGGAAATTTATAGATAGTATTCCAAATATAAAGGAGATTAAAATCTTGCAGAACAAACCTGTAGCATTGATTACCGGAGCCAACAAAGGAATAGGGTTACAAATTGCGAAGGATCTGGCGGCACACAATTATACCGTGCTTATCGGATCACGTAGCCTAGAGAACGGAAAGTCGGCCTCAGCTAACATTGGAACGGATGCACATGCTCTCCAGCTCGACGTTACAAATCAGGATTCCATCTTTGCTGCAGCAGAACGTATTCGGAGCGAATTTGGTCGTCTCGACGTACTCGTGAACAATGCAGGCATCTCACATGCAGGAAAACCTGGCGATCCGTTTCCGAGCGGTGGCGCGGCAAGCGGTCTTATGACTATTGCTTCACTCGAAGACATTCGTGCAGTTTATGAAACGAATGTTTTTGGAGTCATTGCTGTTACACAGGCCATGTTGCCACTTTTACGTGAAGCTCCAGCAGGTCGGATCGTCAACATGGGCAGCACTGGCGGCTCCCTTAGTTGGAATTCCCTTCCGGAGAATTCGCATCGTGCGATGTTTGGAGCCTATTCAGCCTCAAAATCAGCTGTTCATGCGGTGACACTTGCCTTCGCTTTCGCACTTGAATCGTCAAATATCAAGGTCAATGCTGCATGTCCTGGACATACCTCAACTGCACTCAATAATTTTTCTGGCTCTCGCAGTGTCGAACAAGGAGCACGTGAAGCAGTCCGACTTGCGATGCTTGATGCGGATGGTCCAACAGGGACATTCTCTGATGAAGATGGTGCCATTGCTTGGTAATTAACGTCTATAAAATAACCATTAGCAAGATAAGGGGGGAAGCATAATGCGTGTTTTCGTAACAGGAGCAACCGGGTACATCGGTTCCGCCGTCATCCGCGAACTCATAAACGCCGGGCATCAGGTCGTCGGTCTTGCACGCTCAGACAATAGTGCCGCGAAGCTAAAAGAGGTTGGGGTCGATAGTCACCGCGGCGATATCGACGATCTTAACAGTCTTCGCAGTGGTGCAGCTGCTGCGGATGGTGTGATTCATCTAGCATTCAATCACGACTTTTCGAATTTTGACGGGGCACTCACAGCGGATCTGCACGCCGTCGAAGCGATGGGTTCAGCTTTGGAAGGGTCCGATAAACCGTTCGTAATCACCACCCATAACAACGGATTGGCAGCAGAAAATGTAATGTTATCACTGGCTGAACGCGGAGTGCGAACATCGATTGTCGAGCTTTGTCCTTCAGTACATGGTGAGGGTGACACAGGATTTGTGCCTAAGTTAATCCATATTGCCAAAACAAAGGGCTTCTCAGCCTATGTGGAAGCGGGAACCAATCGCTGGCCGGCTGTTCACCGACTTGACGCAGCACATCTATATCGTCTCGCCTTAGAAAAAGCCCCCGCCGGTTCAAGACTAAATGGGGTGGCAGATGAAGGGGTACCCTTTTATGACATCGCAAGAGTCATCGGACAACAATTGAACGTTCCAGTAGTCAGTATTTCACGCGAAGAGGTAAACGACCACTTTGGCTTCCTTGGCACACTTGCAGCACTCGATATCCCAATATCAAGCACTGCAACTCAGGAACTCTTAAAATGGAAGCCTGTGCAACTTGGACTAATCCCAGACCTCGAACAGGAGCACTATTTCAATAATTGACTATAGAAGCTCCCGTACCTATAACTAGCTTTCACGGGAGCATTTTTTCATTATCATGAACCTGTTACCCCAGCATTATAACGATAAAAATCAATTGTATAGTGACCATTTTTGCTAGAAGGACAGGGTTTAGGATGTTGAATTATTTAATCCAGCAGCAAGCAGTGCTTCGGAATTGCCAAAATAACCAATCACCGATTTAGAAATAGATAAAATAATATATGTGAAAATACTAAGCCAAACACCCTTTTCGGCAGCTTTTAGGTTATCATATGACTCCATCAGCATTCCTCCTCGATCAAACTTGTATCAACTTTTTGTAGGATTAGTTCATGATTGAAGATATCTTTTCTAACATTTCCTTAATGGGACAAAATAATCGTTCTACCTTTACTATTCCTCTCCTATATTTTGGAATAAAAATTACAAAAGAGATTTATTTCTACAACAATAGAAAAGGTTGTTTATGCATTGATAGTTACTGATGAATAAAAATGAACATCTATTTTGGTATCCTCGAAATTATGACTGCTTCTTTAACTAAGATCCAGGTTAGTGGAAGAGAAAATGGAAAGGATACATAAATGACTCTTTTTCAAACAATTTATATATAGACTGTTGACCTTAGACATTACTCCAATGTTATGGTTGTATTGGGGGTGGTTAATATGCAAATCAAAGATTTTGCTAAGAAATATCAAATTCAAACGGATACTATTCGTTATTATGAGAAAGAGGATATATTGAAACCTAAAAGGCGAGACAATGGTTATCGAGAATATGATGAAGATAGTGAAAAGCAACTACAGCTTATCATCGTATTAAAGCAGCTGGGTTTTACCATAATAGAGATTCAACAATTGCTTATATTAAAAGGCGAACCAATATCCACAGATTGTAACAATTCAACAGTATCACTAATTGAGCAAAAAATAAGAAAAATCGAGGAAAAAATTCGGTTTTATGAACAAGCATCAAAATTATTGAAAAACGTTAAAGAGCTGATCAATGAAGATAAATATACAGAAAATAAAGAAGTTGTTGAGGAATTGATGTTTGAACTCTTCAAAAGTAGTGATAAGAGGAATATATAATGACTATTAATAAGATAGTTCGTATAGAAAATGGATTTGCCTTTGCAGTTTCTTATTATATTTACTTATATCTAAACTTTCCGATATGGTTGTTTTTTGTCCTCTTATTTGTTCCTGATATTACAATGATTGGTTATGCGATTAATAAAAAAATAGGTGCAATTATTTATAATATTGGACACAGTTTTATTGCACCTCTACTTTTCTTTTTAAGTTACTTTTACTTTCCAAGAGATTATTTACTTATAGTATCCATCATCTGGATCTCTCATATATTTATGGATAGATTATTGGGTTTTGGATTGAAATATGAAGATTCTTTTAACATCACTCATATACACAAACTTTAATGGAAATAATTTTGTATATGAATGTACTTTAACAATATGGTGCTCTAGTTAAACAACGGAGACAGCAAATAGCTGTCTCTTTTTAGGTGAAATTAAGAAAAATTACTAAAAATCCCTCTAACCATTAACTTATACTTAGTTAGGCACTACTTTTACATCTTTCAATATCCATTTTTCCTCTTTATATACCCAGCTGGATTGAACTGCAGCTATTCGGTCAACAACCGATGCTCCAGATACTTGCTGTATACAAACAAGTTCTTTATGTCCATCTTGATCAATATCTTTTACTTTTATCAATTTATATTCACTTACGAGTGTTTCCGATGGTTCACTTAATATCCCTTTTCGATAAACGCCGAGCTTATCATATTTCTTTTTATGATTCTTTAAATCAATCGTATAGGATCGATTAACTTCTGGGATCATCAAAATAGCTTGGTAGTTATTTTTAAAAGATCCATTGATATTAAGGGTGTCAGGGAGGTCGATTTGTTCAATATTATAATTATAAATGCAAAAAGCATAATAATCATTAACTCCTCCGCTTCCGCCAGTTGGAATCTCCATCACGACTTCAAGTGTATTGTCTCCATTCAGATCGAGAAAGTTGACGGAAGGTTTAAATCCACCTGGAATAGTTTGCTTCTTACTGCCCTGTTTTGTTTTTACAACCAACTTAAATTCTTTATAATATTTAGTAGCCTGATCAAAAGGAATACCATACAAATAGATATGATCCTTCATCCCGTCTCCTGTTACATCAATTTTGTAAGTTCCAAGTTCCACTTCCCGACCCTTTTTGTCTATTTTTGCGGCATTAATGGATATAGGCTGTTGCAGTAAACATCCTAAAATACCGAAAATCAAAAAAAGATTCATCCCTTTTTTCATATGTTTATCAGCTCCCAGATAAAGGATTAATTCATTATAGAATGCCATGAAATAAGCCTTTTTATGCATAACACTAAGATAATTCATCTATAATAAACCAAAAAAAAGCTGTAAACAGTACAAAACTGCTTACAGCTTTTCAAATAGATTATTAGTCGTTACGATTTGGGCATTTCTGGAGTTGTCACCCATGTTTCAACGATTGGGCCATTTTCGCCTTCATCCATAAAGAACGAACCATTTGAATAGCGGTCGCTAGGTCGTAATTGGAAAGATGGAATTTCTTCTATCATGCCTTTTTCCGATAGGATCACTAGTGTATCAAGATCGTTGACAAATTCTATACCTGCAACTCGATGTGGGTTTTTCTTCAACTCTCTCAGCATGATAACTCCTCGTTTTGCACGGGAAGTCATTTCAAACTCACTTCGTTTCATTTTCTTAATAGCGCCCCTCTGTGTAATTAGCGCAATCATAGAAGACTCAGTTTCAACAAAAACTTTACCTGCGACAATATAATCGTCGTCTTTTAGATTTATGCCTTTAACACCGGATGCACGTGCTCCAACTGTTGGTATTTCACTTTCCGGGAACATTAATCCATACCCAATAGAAGTAGCCAGGAAGATGGAATGATTTCCATCCGTTTGATGGATATCCACAACCTGATCATCTCCCTTAAGATTAATAGCTGTTAAAGGTTTAGAGTATCTGGTTGCCTTGTATAATGACAGTTCGGACTTCTTAACCATTCCGTTTTTCGTAACAAATAATAAGTACGCTTCTTTTTCAAAATCAGAAATCGGAATAGCTTTCAATAAATTTTGATTCTTTTCAAGCGGTACGATATTACTGATATGTTGCCCCGTATCCTTCCATCTGACGTCAGGAAGTAAATGAACCGGACAGTAAATATAACTGCCTTTATCCGTAAATAATAATAAAGTATCCGTTGTATTTATATCCAGCTTATGAAGGAGTCTGTCTCCTTCCTTCATTCCATAATCCTGTCCACCTGATGCAGCATATGACCGTAAGCTTGTCCGTTTGATATAGCCTTCTTTCGTGACCGTAACAACGACATCTTCGCTTGGAATGAGAACATCAAGATTTATCTTAATCTCTTCAATTTTATCTTCTATGATAGAACGACGTGAATCTGCAAACTCCTTTTTAACTTCTTTCAGTTCTTTTTTAATAACTGACATTAATTTCTTTTCACTACCTAGGATGGCTGTCAGTTCTTCAATTTTTTTACGAAGTTCTTCAGCTTCATTTTCTAATGCCGTAATATCCGTATTCGTTAGTCGGTAGAGCTGAAGAGAAACAATTGCTTCAGCTTGTTCCTCTGTGAATGCGTATTCCTTCACCAGGTTTTCCTTAGCATCTTTTTTATCAAGAGATGCTCGGATCGTTGCGATTACCTGATCAAGAATGGAAATCATTTTGATAAGTCCTTCAACGATATGCTGACGATCACGGGCTTTTGCCAATTCAAATTCCGAACGCCTTGTAATCACTTCACGCCGGTGATCAATATAAGCATCCAGCATAGCTTTAATGCCCATGAGTTGCGGGCGTTTTTTATGAATGGCAACCATATTGAAATTATATGTAATTTGCAAGTCAGTATTTTTAAATAAATATTGAAGAATGACGTCGGAATCTACTTCTTTTTTTAGTTCAATAACAACTCGTAACCCTGTACGATCTGTTTCATCCCTTACCTCAGAAATACCCTCTAGTTTACGATCAAGCCGTAATTCATCAATTTTTTTTACAAGATTCGCTTTGTTTACATCAAATGGCAGCTCTGTAATCGTAATTTGCTGTCTGCCGCCTCGTAAGGTTTCAATAGTAGTTTTACTGCGGATTACAATTTTGCCTTTTCCTGTCTCGTAGGCTTTTTTAATTCCATCCGCCCCCTGGATAATGCCGCCAGTTGGAAAATCAGGTCCTTTTACTGCAGTCATTAAATCATCCACCGTACAATCAGGATTATCGATTCGCATGATGGTAGCATCAACAATCTCGCTAAGATTATGCGGCGGAATCTCAGTAGCGTAACCAGCTGAGATTCCAGTTGAACCATTCACAAGCAAATTCGGAAATTTAGCCGGAAGTACAATTGGCTCTTCAGCTGTATCATCAAAGTTTGGTACAAAATCGACTGTTTTCTTATCTATATCCCGTAAAAGCTGGCCGGCAATTGAGGATAATCGCGCCTCCGTATAACGCATCGCGGCTGGCGGATCTCCATCTATACTACCGTTATTCCCGTGCATTTGAATCAATTCACGACGGAGTTTCCAATCCTGGCTCATTCTGACCATCGCTTCATATACAGATGAGTCACCATGCGGATGGAAGTTACCGATTACCAGACCGACTGTCTTTGCTGACTTTCTGTAGGGTTTATCATTGGTATTACCATCCGAATGCATAGCATAAAGGATTCTTCGTTGGACCGGTTTTAATCCATCTCGCGCGTCCGGTAATGCCCTGTCTTGAATAATATATTTACTGTATCGGCCGAAGCGGTCGCCAATCACATCTTCAAGAGGTAGATCGCGAAATTTTTCTGCTGGTGTCATAATACTTCCTCCTCATCAGCAACCGTTAAGTTCTCATTCTCTAAGATATTACCATCTTCTTCTAATCCAAAAGCAACATTGGCCTCAATCCACTTACGTCTTGGTTCTACTTTATCTCCCATTAACGTCGTAATCCTGCGCTCTGCCCGTGCTGCATCATCAATGCGAACACGAATTAACGTACGTTGTTCCGGATCCATAGTCGTTTCCCACAGCTGGTCCGCGTTCATCTCTCCAAGACCTTTGTATCTTTGGAGCATGTATCCTTTTCCAACTTTTTTAATTGTACCTTCTAATTCATCGTCATCCCAGGCATACTCAATTACCTCACGTTTACCTGCTCCTCTACTAACTTTATATAAAGGAGGGAGGGCGATGAAAATTTTACCATGTTCAATTAATGGTTTCATATATCGATAAAAGAAGGTAAGCAATAACACTTGAATATGAGCGCCATCTGTATCAGCATCTGTCATAATAACAACTTTATCGTAATTGATATCCTCAACAGAAAAATCTGCTCCTACCCCACCGCCAATGGCATGGATAATCGTGTTTATTTCTTCATTCTTAAAGATATCCTCAAGTTTTGCTTTTTCTGTATTAATAACTTTACCGCGCAAAGGCAAAACAGCCTGAAACCTTCTGTCACGTCCCTGTTTAGCTGAGCCTCCGGCAGAATCCCCTTCGACTAGGTACAATTCATTCTTCATGGGATTTCTCGATTGCGCTGGTGTCAGCTTACCAGAAAGAAGTGCATCTGATTTTTTACGCTTTTTCCCACCGCGTGCATCTTCCCTTGCTTTCCGGGCCGCTTCTCTTGCCTGAGCTGCTTTAACTGATTTACGGACCAACAAAGTGGCTATATCAGCATTTTCCATCAAATAATAGGATAATTTATCTGATATTACGGAATCAACCGCAGAACGCGCCTCACTGCTGCCTAATTTACTCTTTGTCTGTCCCTCGAATTGTAATAATTCTTCAGGTATTCTTACAGAAATAATAGCAGCCAGTCCTTCACGAATATCTGAACCATCTAAGTTTTTATCCTTTTCTTTCAGCAATCCGGATTTTCGGGCATATTCATTAAAGGCACGGGTAACGGCTGTTTTCATTCCTACTTCATGGGTACCGCCATCTTTGGTTCTTACATTATTGACAAATGACAATATATTTTCGGAATATCCGTCATTGAATTGAAAAGCAAATTCGACTTCAATATCGGACTGAGTCCCTTCAAAGCTAACAACCGGATGCAAGGTATCCTTTTCTTCGTTTAAATAGGCAACAAATGCTTCGATACCATTCTCATAATGGAAAACTTCTTTTTCATCTGAACGTAAGTCAAGTAATTCAATTTTTAACCCTTTAAGTAAAAAAGCGGATTCACGTAAACGCTCACTTAAGGTTTCACGGTTATAAACAATTGTAGAGAAAATGCTTTGATCAGGTTTAAAATGAATCGTTGTACCTGTTTGATTGGTTTTACCAATCTTCTCTAATGTCGTTACAGGTTTTCCGCCATTTTCAAATCGCTGTTCATAAATAAAGCCATCACGCTTAATAGTGACAACAAGCCATTCAGAAAGGGCATTTACGACAGAGGCTCCAACACCATGCAAACCCCCGCTAGTCTTATATCCACCCTGACCAAATTTACCGCCTGCATGAAGGATTGTTAAAATGACCTCAGGAGTCGGCTTACCCATTTTGTGCATACCGGTAGGCATTCCTCTTCCTTTATCCATTACACTAATACTGTTATCTTTATGAATCTTTACAATAATTTCGTCACCGTGGCCAGCTAACACTTCATCCACGGAATTATCTACAATTTCAAAAACGAGATGATGCAAGCCTCGAGTATCTGTGCTGCCGATATACATACCCGGCCGTTTTCGGACAGCTTCCAATCCTTCAAGTACTTGGATGGCATCTTCGTTATAATCTATAGTTTTTACTTTCTTTGCCACTTATGTACCCCTCTCTATACGTTACAACTTCTATTATATACATATTTCAAAACAAGAACAAATGTTCTTTGTTATATAAACATTCACCTATACGCTCTATTGCTCTATTTTTACAGATTATTTTTCGTTTCGCAAATAAAGTTTTCATAAATAGTATGTATACGTTGCCGTCCCCGTGCTATTTAGTACAAATAATTATATAATTTCCGACCTATATCTTAATTATGGTCTCATGTACACTCTTTTTACAACTATTAGTTTTTGGTACTCGCTACATAATAAAACCACCAATTATGTATTTATGAGTAATTGGTGGTCATTTTATATCATTTAGTTAGGGCATGCTCGACTTTTATACAGCGATCCATAATCACCGTGTACCCTTTATCCTTTAGCATATGGAAAGCCTCTTCATCTACAACTCCCAATTGAGTCCAAAATATATCCGCATTAATTTCCATAAATTCTTTTGCAAGGTCCATAACGTATTCAGAACGTCGAAAAATATTAACGATATCTACATGACCCTCGATATCTTTCAATGTTTTTACCGCCTTAACCCCCAAAACACTGTCCACTGCAGGATTGACAGGGATAATTTCATATCCATTATCCTGCATAGCTTTTGACACCATATAGGATGTCCGCTCAGGATTATCAGAAAGGCCAACGACAGCTATTCGTTTCGCTTTTTTTAACAGTACACCAATTTCTTCTCTTACAGGATTTTCTATCATGAGCTCAAACCCCTTCATTTTGAATGTATTCTTATGTATACCCTTAGGCTATTATAGAATAAACGGTACTCACCTAATAGGAAAGTGTTTAAGTTTACCAATTAAAATAAATTTGTATGTCTTTTTATATGTACATGGTAAAATATATTGAATAATTGTGTTAGAAAGGAAATGTTTGTATGTTATATTTATTATTTGTTCTGTCCTATCTGCTTGGATCCATACCATCAGGCTTAATTATAGGGAAAGTCTTTTATAACATAGATATACGGGAACATGGCAGCGGAAATCTTGGTGGAACCAATACATTCCGCACACTTGGTAAAAAAGCCGGACTTATTGTGACATCAGTTGATATTTTAAAAGGTACTCTTGCAACCTTATTGCCATACATAATTCATATACAAGCAGATAATTGGCCTAGCTGGATTGCCATTCCGTTAGTTTGCGGTTTATTAGCGGTTATTGGTCATATGTATCCGATTTTTGCAGGATTCCGAGGCGGTAAAGCAGTAGCAACTTCAGGCGGTATTTTACTTGGGTATGATCCAAAGTTGTTTTTAATTCTAGTCGCATGCTTTTTTATATTCTTATTATTAACTAAAATTGTTTCCTTATCTTCCATGTTGATTGCGATTGTTGCTCTTGTATATATCATCTTTACAGATGATTTGTCCTTTCAAATTTTAATTTTCTTCCTGGTAGGTTTTATCTTTTATCGACACCGTGCCAATATTAAAAGGATTATTAATAAAACAGAGCCAAAAGTTAATTTGTTTAAGCGTTGATATAAGACTGTTTTTGTTACCCTCCTACGGGGTGCAAAAACAGTCTTTTCCTTTTACTCTTGTAGTTCTTTTCAACAGGTAAATTAATACATTACCCAATATAGGTACCCCTATTTCCTTTCAATAAAATAGAAATAATCTACAAATTTTAATTCACTGTTTTTATCATTCTCCCTCCTATTTATTGAATTTTACAGTACCTCATTTATCTTGATTAAACCAACTTCTAAACGCTTATAGCTAACCACCTTCGAATCCAAACAATTTTAGACATTTTTATAAAGAATTAGTTGTAAATAGTAAAACTTTGTCAAAATTCCAAGTCCAACTGCCCACAAAAATCCTTATTTTGCATTTTAATAGAAAAAGTGGCAATATACAAATAGGAATGGTTGTATGATAAATTCCTGATTCTACAAGAATTTTGCTGGGTAGGTGAACCATGAAGAATAAAATAATCCTCTTTTCATTCATTAGTATACTTACAGGATCTATAGCTATATTTATGTCTATAAATAAGGATGAGGTTTTTAAGCAATCTAATGAAAAAGCGGTAACATTGTCGTATAAAAAAGAGGTCGTATTATCAGAACGAATATACCAAACAACAGCTGAAATTGGAGCGATTGGTGATATATTACTGCATGATGAGGTCTATAAAGATGCTGATACTGGTTCCGGTTATGACTTTTCAGATATGTTCGCACCTGTAAAAGACATGTTAAGTAATCCTGATTTTACAATAGCTAATCAGGAATCTATTGCAGCTGGAAGCGATCTGGGATTATCCAGTTATCCATCATTTAACTCTCCATATGAAATCTCGGATACTTTACAGGACGTTGGAATAGATCTGGTAACCCTGGCAAATAACCACTCACTCGATAAGGGTGAAAAAGGAATTCTTCGCGCAATTGATTATTATAATAAAATTGGAATGCCATACGTCGGTATTAACAAAAATAATGAAGATGCCAGGCGTGATCGAATCATAGAAGTAAATGGAATACACATTGGTTTCCTTTCCTACACCTATGGAACGAATGGGATCCCTATTCCAGATGGGAAAGATTATTTAGTCAATTACTTAGACGATCGGAGAATCACACAAGATATTAAGGATTTACGGGGTAAAGTCGATCTCATCCTTATCAATGCCCATTGGGGATTAGAATATAAACGGACTCCATCAGATGAACAAAGAAGAGTGGCAAAATTAATGGCCGAAGCGGGTGCTGACATCATTATCGGACATCACCCTCATGTCCTGCAGCCGATTGAATGGGTTGAGACCGATAAACATAAAACATTAGTCGTTTATTCATTAGGTAATTTTATTTCCGGTCAACAAAATGACTATAGAGATATCGGCGGAATGGTTACAATCAATATTAACAAAAAGTCGTCTGCTACAGGTGCTATTACAACTGTATCTGATGTTACCTTTACCCCAACTTATGTAACCAATCAAAATGATCATGATTTTAGAATAAAACCTTTTGCTAATGAAGAAGTATTTGGCCAGAATAAGACCACTAAAGAAGAACTGACTGAATTCATGTCAGGTAATACAACAAAATAAGAATTTCATACAAGGCTCTCCCACATGATATACTCTGCAGATGGGTAGCCTTTTTTATTTCAAAGGATCGTCACTAAATAGATTAACCCTGATATTTAAAGGATATATAACTAACTAGAGTTCTATTTTGATAAATCAAACTCTTACCAGAAACGCTTCCATTGGATTGGTGATATGAAGAGGCTATATGTGTACAGTACTGGCTTCATCAAGGAAGAGTCTTAATTGGTTATTTATATTGATCCCATACCGATAAGTCGTTATTTTATATCCATTATGTCATAATGGTAGTATCCGAAAATCAGATATACTATAAAAATCAATAAATATCAGGAGGATACATCTATGAAAATTACAATAGACGACAAATCAGCAGCATGGTATAAAGAAGAATTAGAACTTGAAAAAGGCGATAGTCTACGATTCTTCCCTCGTTATGGAGGATATAGCCCTATCCAGTCAGGTTTCTCTCTTGGAATTAATAAAGAGGATCCTAACCAAACGGCAGTAACCCTTGAAATGAATGAAATCACCTATTTTGTTACGGATGATGATGTATGGTATTTTGACGGACATGATCTTCATGTAACGTTCGATGATCGAAAAGCAGAGCCTACGTTCAACTACAGTAAATAATGGTGACATGAGCTGATCGTATAAAGCCCCAGTCTAATAGCAGGCCGAGAAAACGCATTCGTTTCCCAGCCTGCTTTTGCTTTTTCTCGATTTATATAACCTCCCTTGATATCAGGAATATATAGATTTCTTATCTACTTTTTCAACTTCTTTTCATTACCTATAACATGATAATGATGAAATCTGGGGAAGACTGCGACCATCCATCTAGTAAGTACAAAAAAAGGTTGACGGCTAAGCCATAATAATGACTTAGCCGTCGACCTTTTAATTACACCTATATCTATTTACGTTTAATTTCTTCGTATTTTGCATTCCATTCCGGAAATGCTTTTTTGAACTGAATCGGTCTGAAATTGTCTTTTCTAACAACGATATGTGTGGTAGTCCCTGTTGCACATACCTGATCATGCTGATTCCGGATTTCATAGCCATATAGCGTTTTTAACCCGTTATTTTCTTCTATCCATGTATGTACATATGCTTTATCACCATATCGTAATGGTGTTTTATAGGTTACTTGAACATCATAAACAGGAGCATAATATCCAGCTTCTTCCATGTCGTTATATTTATAGCCTAACTCTTCAATAAGAGCAGTTCTTCCCAGTTCAAACCACTTTAGATAGTTGGCATGATACATAACGCCCATCATATCTGTATCTGCGTAAAACAACTGGATTTCTTTCTTTGAAACAAACATTCCTTACACTCCTATTCTACTATAATGGTTCCTTCTCTATTCTAACACATTTTGAAAATCTGCCTTCACCAAGGTAGAATTGTCAACATCCCTATGTGTTTCGTCAATCAAGCGAACAGCCTGCGCCTGAATAGCATTATCCACCAGATTGATGGCAAAGCGTCCATTCCCATCAATTTTAATGAGATTTAATTTTTCAACTAAATAATCTTTTGCTGGCTGATCTAATACATATTGATACTTTTGAGCATAGTTCTCAATAATCTGCATTAATTCTTCGATTGTGTAGTCCGGGAAATGCATGAACTTTTTAAATCTTGATGAAAAACCTGGATTACTGGACAGCAAAGTCTTCATTTCATCCGGATACCCTGCCAAGATAATGACGAGGTTTTCATTATGTTTCGTCATCTCATCAACCAATGTATTGACCACTTCTTTCCCATAGTCTGAATTAGAAGAGCTCAATAAGGAGTAAGCCTCATCAATAAATAGCACACCACCCAATGCATCTTGAACTTTCTTTTTCGTTTTAATGGCAGTCTGCCCAACGTAGCCTGCCACGAAATCAGCACGGCTTGCTACAACGAGATGTCCCCTCTTCAACAATCCACAATCTCGGAGAATTTCAGAATATAGCTTTGCAACTGTCGTTTTTCCAGTCCCTGGATTTCCGGTAAAGACTGCATGAAGCTGAATAGGTACTGTACTCTTACCTGCCTGCCTTCTCGATTGTTGAATCTTTACAAATGCGGATAGTTTATGTATCTCCTCTTTAATTGTATCCAGACCAACCAGATTCATTAATTCTAACTGTGGATCTCCTGTAGCTATAGGGAACTGTGAAGAAAAATCTACTTCCTGCAAAAGAAGAAAGTTTAAAAAGCTCCCATTATCCATCCTGTTACCAATCGAACCTTTATGGAATATAGCATCCATGACAATCGACTTTACTGTTCTGGCATTCCCAAATGTTTGATCGACCATCTCATATTCGATTCGTTTTTTTAAAGCAGGAATAGCTTCTGGGGCGATAAAATAATGATTCTTCTCAGCCGACTGAATAGCAATCTGAACCATTTCATCCAATGAATAGTCTGGTAATTCCATATAATTAAAATGAGGGAAACGACTCCGCAGTCCTGGATTACTATCCAAAAATTGTCTCATTTCTTCAGGATATCCTGCTAATATAACTGCGAATTTCCCTGCATATTCGGCACTATCCATAAGTGATATCAGGGTATCAATAACAGTTTGGCCATAATCAGCGCCTTGTTGCCCCTCTCTTTTCAGGCTATACGCCTCATCAATGAAGAGTACACCTCCAATTGCTTCTTCAACGGCCTTACGAACATTTTCCTCTGTTTGTCCAACATACGCTCCAACCAATTTAGACCGATCTACTTCAACGATCGATTCCTTCGGCAATATGCCTAATTCATAGTAGATTTTCGCCAATAATCTGGCCAAGGTCGTCTTTCCAGTACCTGGGTTCCCTGTGAGAACCATATTAAGACTAATATCCCCTGTATTACTAAACCCCATTTTTTCCCGCTGTTTCTGATATTTTAGAAATTGATAAAGCTGGTTCACCCGTTTTTTAATTTCACTTAGACCAATCATTTTGCTAAGTTCTACTAATGCACTTTGATGATCTTCATGGTTATTCTTATCTTGTTTTGATATATATTCATTAAATTGATCGATCCTATTATTCAATGTATTTAGTGAAGATTTAAACTCCTGATAAACAATGGCGGTATGAAAATTGCCGCTTAAAGTCTCTTCATATTCTTTAGCTGTAGAAAGGACCTTTTGCATATGGATAAGTATTTCATCTAAATACCTTTTTGCAGCCATACTGGCTTCTGATTCTGCTATATGACTAATTTGCTTTAACGCATCGGATGTTCGATTCAAATATAAATTTGTTTCAGTCATAATTTGAATGACGGTATTACGTTTGGCTGTTCGATTATCCGTTTCTCGTAAAGTTGGAATACGAAAGCCGGCAAATAAATCATTGAATTGATTTAATTGTTTACTCTCCAGTAGTAACTGTATATCAGCTCTGTCATTTAATAAGCGATTAGCTTCCTCAATTAATAGATAATATAAATCATCTTGTTCCTTTTCTTTACTCCTTTGAAGAGCCAATAAATAGAGCAGTTTTCCTTCAACTTCGTTTTGATCTTCTTGAATAGCTTGGTTGTGACAAAGCCATTGTACTGCTTCAAGCAATTCGGATTTAGCAGGCAGAGAACCTTGTTCATTCCATTTTCTCTCCCACTCATCGAGCTTATTTATATATTGGGTTATCATAAATTCCATCTTTTTGTTTCATCCTTTTTTAGTCGATGTATCCATCCTACCATACAACACGGTCCAGTTTAATCTATTTGGCTTATGTATAACAGATAAGTATTGGTTTTAAAACAGTCTGAGCTTAATGGAATTTTAATCACTTCTTGCAAGTATTTGTTCATGTAATATCCGCAAGTTTTAACGTTCACATTCCTTCATGGTTAAAGAGGAAGGAAATTTATTCCCCTATTTTTATTTTTGGTTTTCTTTGATTCGGTTCATTCTTCTTGATTGCTGGGTTTTGGGTTTTAAAATTAACTATGAAGATTTGGAACATAGTATTTTTATTTCATTATAGAAATAATTCTCGAATTTTTAACTAGATATTCAGTCGAAATTGAAAGCAAAAAAGAACCCGCTCGTTTACCAAATCGGTTTACAAGCAGGTTTTAAATATTCTGTCTTTACCAATTATTCACCTTTGGTTTGAATGACATCTGGATGTTTTCCAGAAGTATCTTGCATCTTTTTACCTTTATTTCCTCCAGCGGCTCTCGGCTGAGTCCCAATATGATTTGGTACAAATGGTTTAGAATTTCTTTTCGGATTACCCATTTTTTTCACCCCTTCATACTTAGCATGCTTATTTAGGTACGTCTTATGAAGGGTATATTATGGATACTATTCGGCTCTTTCCATCATTCTTTTATCAATTCGATCCTCAAGGATAGCCATAGCTTCTTTATCCATTAAGATTAGCTTTTTATTTTCCATAATTAAATCGGCTAAAGACATTCTTTTTCGCTTTTTCATCTATATACCACCATCCGTAATCGTATTTTTCTTTATCTTTATTATCTTTGCCTTTACTTTTTGTATTTATAACCTTTTTTGAAAATATAAATATCTGAATTGGCTATTTAATGTGAAAAAACAGCCTACTCGGCTGTTTACATGTTCCTGATATTTTCTTCCATTTGTTTATATTCCATTATTCCCACTACTTTTTTCTCAATGACTCCCTTTTCATTTATAAAAAATGAAGTTGGAATCGATACCACCTTATACTTTTTGTTGACTTCACTATCTACATCCAATACCGTTGGAAAAGTTAAATCTAGATTCTTCATAAATCCTTTAATATCTTTATCAGAATCCATATTCACGGCTAGAACCACTACGTTTGGATAGGTTTGATGGATTTTTTCCATTTCAGGCATCTCCTTTTTGCAAGGATTGCACCATGTAGCCCAAAAATTTAAAAATACTTTTTTCCCTTTATAATCTGATAAGGAAATTTCCTTCCCATCAGGATCTTTCAAAGTAAAGTTAATAGCTTCATTTCCCTCACCTGCTTCAACAGGTGTATCCTGACTTTTCAGTACTCCGTAAAATGCTAAACCAATCAGTACCAACAACAAGAATGACCCGATGATTTTTTTCATAGTAAACTCCCCCAGCCACATATATGTACATCCCCAAAGGAAATTGTATCAGTATTTCCATATTTGCGAAAGTCTGTAAAGTGAGTTAATTAGAACTGAGATTTTTACTTATATATACGAGATTATTATTTACCTTATGAAAATAAAGGAACATCAATATAAAAAAGCTGACCGAAGTCAGCTTTTAAATCCTTACATTGTAGATGAAGTTTCTTGTAATTTACCACGCAGTACCATTGGCAATATACCGCCATGGCGATAATAATCAATTTCGACATCAGAATCAAATCGAACTAAAACGTCAAATTTCTTCTCTGTTCCGTCCTCAGCGATTGCCGTTACTGTTATGATATCACGTGGTTTAACATTTTCATTGACAGGGATAAAGATTCTTTCTTTACCCGTTAACCCAAGAGTTTTAGCACTTTCGCCTTCTTTAAACTGAAGCGGAAGCACACCCATCAATACAAGATTAGAGCGGTGAATTCTTTCAAAGCTTTCCGCAATTACTGTTTTAATACCAAGCAAATTGGTTCCTTTAGCAGCCCAGTCACGAGAACTTCCCATCCCATAATCTTTTCCTGCTAACACAATTAAGCCAGTATCGTCTTTTTTATATTCCATACATGCATCATAGATAGACATAACTTCACCGGTAGGCCAATAAGTGGTATAACCACCTTCAGTACCTGGGGCAATTTGATTTCGAATACGGATATTGGCAAAAGTACCACGCATCATGACTTCATGGTTACCGCGACGGGAGCCATATGAGTTAAAATCACGAATAGCCACTCCTTTTTCACGCAAGTATTTACCTGCAGGAGTATCCTTGCCAATCGATCCTGCTGGAGATATATGGTCAGTTGTAACCGAATCACCAAATAATCCTACAATACGTAATCCATCAAGCGGTTTTACCTCTGAAGGATTAGGATCCATTTTTTCAAAATATGGTGGATTTTGAATATATGTTGAATCAAAGTCCCAGTTATATAATGGTTCATTGCTGGTTTGGATTTCATTCCATCTAGCGTTATCATCAAATACATGCTCATACTCTTTAAGGAAAAGATCTGATGTCACAGTATCCTGTACCAGTTTATTAATCTCTTCACTTGTTGGCCAGATATCTTTGAAATAAACGTCTTTTCCATCCAACCCTTTACCTATTGGATCATGTTCTAGATCAACATCTACTGTACCGGCCAAGGCATATGCGACAACCAATGGCGGTGATGCCAAATAGTTTGCTTTTACTAACGGATGAATACGACCTTCAAAGTTCCGGTTACCTGATAATACAGAAGTAACGAGTAGATCAGCTTCGGCGACAGCTACTTCAATTTCATCCATTAATGGACCTGAGTTACCAATACATGTGGCACAGCCATACCCTACAAGATTAAAACCAAGCTCATCCATGTATGTTTGCAGTCCAGCATCACGCAAATAACCTGTCACGACTTTTGATCCCGGAGCTAAAGATGTTTTTACATGATGCGGAACCCGTAAGCCTAATTCCACAGCCTTCTTGGCAACAAGACCGGCACCAAGCATTACATATGGGTTAGATGTATTTGTACAGCTAGTTATAGCTGCAATAGCGATGTCCCCCGTTTTCATTGGAGCTTGACGGCCATCTTTCAGCTGAACCGTAATTTTCTTGTTGATTTCTTCCTGGCTAAGTCCGAACCCTGCGTTTCCGACTGGAGCAGTTAACGCTTCAGTGAAAGCAGATTTCATATTCGATAATGGAATTAGATCCTGTGGACGTTTAGGACCGGATAAATTAGCCTCAATTTCTGAAAGATCAATCTCAATCACTTTTGTATATCTTGGTTCATCACTATTTTTATAGTAGAACAAGCCATTTTCTTTACAATATTTCTCAACGATTGCAATATGGTCTTCAGTTCGTCCTGTCAATCGCATATATTTGAGAGATTCCTCGTCAATTGGGAAAAATCCGCATGTAGCGCCATATTCAGGTGCCATATTGGCGATGGTTGCACGGTCTGATAGTGATAAAGCACTCATACCAGGACCAAAAAATTCAACAAATTTATTTACAACGCCACTTTTACGTAAAATTTCAGTAACTTTTAAAGCCAAATCTGTTGCCATGGCACCATTTGGCAAGGAATTAATAAAACGTACACCAATTACTTCAGGTACAGGAAAATAGGAAGGTTGGCCAAGCATACCTGCTTCCGCTTCAATTCCACCTACACCCCATCCCAATACACCAAGGCCATTGATCATCGTAGTATGAGAATCGGTTCCTACCAATGAATCTGGATATGCCATGTAATCACCATCGGGCATTTCAGTCGCATGAACAACATTTGCCAAATATTCAAGGTTAACTTGGTGAACAATACCGGTATCAGGTGGAACAGCACGATAATTATCAAATGCTTTTTGGGCCCAGCTTAAGAACTGGTAACGTTCGGCATTTCGTTCAAATTCAAAATCCATATTTATCTGCAGAGAATCTGCAGTCCCATATTTATCAACCTGAACAGAATGGTCAATAACTAAATCAACCGGTATTTCGGGATTTATCTTATCAGCATCTCCGCCGATATCAGCCATAGCTTTACGTAATGAAGCAAGATCTACAACTGCTGGAACACCTGTGAAGTCCTGCAAAATAACGCGGGAAGGTTTAAAAGGAACATCGACATCAATCGACATATCTTCCGTGCCCCATTTAGCCAGATTTTCTACATGTTCCTTTTTTATGATTCTCCCATCCATTTGACGCAAAACACTTTCCAATAAAACTTTAATGGAATATGGCAGCTTGGATACTTCACCGACACCTGCTTCTTCCAATACATTCAAATTGTAGTAATGATAGCGTTTACCATCAATCTCAAAAAATCTTCGTGAGTCGAACACATCATTTTTCCCCACTCAAATTACCCCCTCTAGGTAAAAAATAAATAAGTTACAGAATACAAATTGTAGAACAGTTAAATACTCTTCGTTCAATTCTAATATTCTAACAATTTAATATTAATATAACCTTTTCATAATGTAAAATATAAGTAATTTATTACCTCCTATAAGTTTTACTTAATGGTAATTATTTTCCTAATAAAACAAAAGGCCAATCAGCAATGTTAAGATAATTGCTGATTGGCTTTAATTATTGAAGGTTTTGATATTTATCTAAATCTGAAACCATCTTATCTAATGTGTCTCTGTAATTATCCAGCTGGCCTTTTTGATGTTCACTTGCAATTTCATACGCATTTTCAACTTGCTGATATGCTTCGTTAATCTCTTCCCATAGATGGCTCAATTCATGCCCAAATTGTGGGTCATGCTGCATCGATTCTAAATTTTCATGGACTTCCACTGCTTTTCTTACTCCATTTTGTGCTGATTGAAAAGCCTGAACTTTATTTTTGTGATAAGGCACATGCACCCCTCCTTAGCAATATATCTTCTATGATGTACGGAATGATTCTGCCTTATTCATGGTATAAATCATCATCTAAACTAATCGTTATTATATACCAGTATAATCATTTCATTGACACTCATACTAAAATACAGGAGGGATTAAGATGCCAAATAAAAATGCTAACCATCAAAAAGGCTCTAAAGACAATAATCACAATGGTCAGCCCGCTCCATTAAGCGGCTCTCATAAAGTAAAAAACAGGCAGCATACACGCCAAAAAAATCATTCTCATCATGATATGTAACATAAACCATTTACTGCGAGAGAAATATTTCAATTTCTCTCGCAGTATTTTTTTATAGGTGCACTTCCTCCAGCTCTTTAGCATCTTCTCCAAAGTATTTTTCTACTTTTTTATAACCTTATAATTTTCATCCTATATACCAAGTATATTCTTTTAACGTTCATGCTATTTCTTATACATCATTCGTATTTTGTTGAGCGTTTCTTAATTCATTAATATGTGTAAATAAAACCTTTTGTGGTACTTATACCTATATAATCATTTTTATTACAGGAGGTTATTTTAAAAGAATGGATTATGTATGGTACGCAAGTTATGGCTCGAATTTATTAAAAAGTCGCTTCCATTGTTATATAAGTGGGGGAAAGCCAGAGGGTTCAACAACAGCTGAATCTGGATGCTCTAATCCTGCTTTTCCTATAAAGTCGGCCCCTATATCCCTTCCATATGAAATGTATTTCTCGGAATACTCAAATCGTTGGAAGGGTGGTGTCGCTTTTATTGATATTGTAAAAGATAAAAGTACGAACACATTTGGAAAGAAATATTTAATTACAAGCGATCAATTTAAGCAAATTGTACAACAGGAAAATGGTGATTTTGAGATGGAAGTTAATCTTGAATTAGAGAAAAGAGTTCACACCTATTCTGTTAATGAATCATGGTATGGAAACATTCTCTACTTGGGCGAAGCTGAGGGTTATCCGATCTTTACATTTACAGACAATCGTAAATTGTCTGATAAGAAAATAACCCCTCCTTCTCTGCCCTATTTAAAAAACATCTATTACGGTCTATTAGATCTTTTTAAAGATGATAAGAATCTTATCGAATATTTATATACAAAAAAAGGTGTTTCAGAGACCTATTCAATGGCTGACTTAGAAAGAAGTTTAAAATGAAAACTCAAAAAAACAACTGCACTCAGGATCTTCTGTTTTATTTATTAACAATTTTTGAGTGCAGTTCGTTTATTTCTCTATTCAATTAAATCACTTCATCAGCTTTTAATAAGAATTCAAGATCTCTTTGCTGAATAAATTTTCCTTTATCATTGGCAGGCATATCTTGTTTTAATATCTCAATTGCTATCTTAATTGGTACCCATCTCAGTACAAAGCCATCATTTATCTCTTCATCTGTATACATAGGATCTTTTAAATCACCAGTAGCTTTAGCCGTGTATCCATATGACAATTGAAGAAGTTCTTCGTTGTTGCGGTATTCAATAGTGATGCCGAGTTCTTTAATATCCTCGATTAAGGTCCCTACTTCCTCTTCGACCTCTCTTTTTAGTGCCTCATAAATCGTTTCACCATCTTTAATACCTCCACCAGGTAATTTATGATAGTTTCCATTTGTAACAAATAAAAGTGCAATTTCATCGCGGTCATTAATGACTACGGCTCTGGATGCCTTTCTGATACGGTATGCAAGACCCGTATACTGTTCTGACGCATCATCATAAATTTCCTTGATTAGTTCCATTTTTTTGACCCCTTTATCTTACTTCTGATTCTTAGTTAGATTATATATCTTTTTACTCTATTTGTTATATATATTTAAGCATATCTTTAATAAAACGCATCATGCCTATCCGTTATATTAGGTATCATTTTAAATTTTCATATCAAAACTATTTGTTATGTGGACTTGAGCGAAGTAAAATACCAATAAATTTACTGCTACAATTAAGATTAAATAAGCATAACTAGTTTTCTCTTTATTTCAGATTACGGACCATTGATAAAGGTGGTCCTCGCCATTATTCGTAATTCCTGTCGCTACTCTGTTAACGTCTAGGCAATTGAAAAAACCTCTTCTACCGAAGAGGAGGTTAAGCAGAGAAATAATGTTCATAAGGACTGATATCTATTTTTTCAGTTTTCAATTTTTTGCGAAGAAATTTATGATCACGCTTTGGTGTTGCCAAAATATACCCTTTAATAATAAGGTCCAACGTAATTTGATTTGCCTTTTCCTTAAGGGCCAGTTCCCCAATTTTCCCAGCAATTTTATGCCTGGCTACATCCCGAAACAACTCTGGTACAGGGCTGACCAATTCTTCCAAAAAAGCTTTCCCATCCTGATTCCAAAGATCCCTTGTTTGATCAACATATTCGACTTCTCTGTCCATATCCGATTTTCCATCTTCTTTTGGAAGCTTCTTCAAGAATTTTCGAAACATAAAAAATCCACCAATTGCCATAAATCCAATCATAAAAATTATCCAAAGCAGGATGAACCATAGAAACCATCCTTCTAACATATTCTATTCACCCCATATAAGTAATACCAAACTACATAACTATCTAATAATTTCCATATTTATTATAACAAATGATTGTAAACCTTCAACTAAATTGACTAATAATTACTAAATTAGTAGTGATCACCTTTAACTTTCTAGGAACCATCTATGTTAATTGAGAAATTCAGAAATATACAGTAACAGTCCGTAATATGAAAAACTCTGCTATTACACTCTGACTGTATTAAAAAATTGGAATATACAGCCAGTTCGCTTCATATCAATGACAATCAAGATGCATTATTTCTTAAATAAAAGGTTGTTGTTAAATCGACTATATATTTTTTAAAAGAGTCAGATCGGTTTGTTTTCCACTATTTTTAGGGAGGTCTTTATTTAATGGGAAAAAAAGTACACAGACGCAGAGAAGTCAGACGATTACTTCGGGAAGAATTAAGGAAGATGGAAGCAATAGCTAAACAACAAACGAATAAACAATTAACACCAATTGGAAAATAATAAAAAGATTTTGCTACATTTATCTCTCGACTTAGGCATCCGGAATGCTAATATTCTGGATGTTTTTCCATTTTTATGTAAACTTTACAGGAAAATAAACCTATTAAACTTCTGCGAAAGTAGATAAACACCTCCTGAATATTTTTTTTATTCCCCAAATTCCTTATTTATCAAGACTTTTTCCTTCCCTCTATTACCAAAATTTATTAGTTACATGTTTCTTTTTGAAAAACACTGGGTACTTATTAGATTGTACGAGCAACCGCTCGAAAAATACTACTTTTTACGGAGGTATGAGATATGTTTTTTCATAAAAAAGAACTTCAATTTGAAGCAAAACCAACTAAAGCAGATCCATTAATGGCTAAAAAAATTCAAGAATTAATCGGCGGACAATATGGTGAAATGACTGTTATGATGCAGTATTTGTTCCAAGGATGGAGCGTACGCGGTAATGAAAAATACAAGGATCTTTTATTAGATATTGGTACAGAAGAAATCGGCCACGTTGAAATGTTAGCGACTATGGTTGCACGTCTACTTGATGGCGCACCACTTAAAGATCAGGAAAATGCAATGGCTGACCCAGCAATCGCTGCTGTACTAAGCGGTATGAATCCACAACATGCTATTGTTTCCGGATTAAATCCTCGTCCACAGGACAGTGTTGGTAACCCTTGGATGGGAAGCTATGTAACAGCAAGCGGCAACTTATTGGCTGACTTCCGCTCTAACCTGAATGCTGAATCACAAGGTCGTTTAGCAGCAGTCCGTGTTTATGAAATGACAGATGATCCAGGAATTAAAGATTTGCTATCTGTTCTTATCGCACGTGATTCCTTTCACCAAAACCTTTGGGCAAAAGCAATCGCTGAATTGGAAGAACAAGAAGGATTACTTGTTCCAAGCACATTCCCACGTGAAAAAGAACGTCTGGATATCGCATACTCTTTATATAATTTCTCTGAAGGCGAAGAAAGCAGCACTGGAAGTTGGGCAAGTGGCCCAGCACCAGATGGACAAGGTGAATTCCGTTATGAAGCAGTGGTTCCACCTGCAGAAGGCGCAAAACCAATGTTAAAACCTGCTCCGCTGGAAACTCATAATACATTACCAACAGATACAGACAAATCTATCCTTTAAGATAAAAAAGCGCCCTTTGGGGTGCTTTTTTTATCTTTTAATGTTCTCCAAACACGGTTACAAGTTTCTCTACTATTTTAGTCTCCCCCCTATTGTCACATGATTCTATATTCCATGTTACCGAAAACATCACAAAAAATTCCATGCACTTCAAAACATACATGATTTTTAGGTGAGGTTTTTGATTTTGTCTCGTGGGTTTTCCATCATCAATTAAGGAAACAGAAAATCATAGTTCTATTCTGGCAAAACGAATAACATATTCATTTAGTCATGTTTTAAGATTTGTCATTGTCATTCCCATTTCATCACCTTTTCCCATTATTAGGGATGAGCCTGAACAATTTTCTAACCAATGAATCCTCTGTTCTCTTTTGGATATGCTAAAGGCATATTTAGCGAAAAGGAATGGAGGTTTCTTTATGATTAATCCGCATGTAAAGAAAATGGAAGATCTTGAAAAAGAATACGGGTCTAATAGCAAGCTAGGGTTAACTGAAACGCAAGTAACGGAACAGCAAGCTAAATATGGACCTAACAAATTAAAAGGAAAAAAACAAAAATCGCTTGTGCAACGATTCTTTGAACAATTTAAAGATATCATGGTCCTAATCTTAATCTTCGCTGCGGCCGTTTCCTTTTTTGTCGCACTTAAAGGCCACGATACTAAAGAATACATTGAACCAATCGTCATTTTAAGCATTGTTATTCTTAATGCTGTACTCGGTGTGGTTCAGGAAAATAAAGCAGAAAAATCCCTGGAAGCATTGCAAAACCTTTCTTCCCCGCGGGCCAAGGTGATCCGCAATGGGAAATTAAATGAAGTTGAAGCGAGCGAAATTGTGCCTGGTGACCTGATTGAATTCGAAGCAGGCGATTTCATCCCTGCGGATGGACGATTAGTTGAGGCATCTTCCTTGAAAATAGAAGAATCAGCATTAACCGGAGAATCAGTCCCTGTTGAGAAAAACGAAAAAGCAATTGTTACAGAGGACGCACCTCTAGGAGATCGAGTGAATATGGTCTTTTCAGGAAGCAGTGTTTCCTACGGCCGTGGAAAAGCATTGGTTACTGGCACCGGTATGGATACACAAATGGGTAAAATAGCTGAATTACTTGAGTCTGCCCACCAAGCTCAGACACCTCTGCAGCAAAAACTGGGGAAGCTGGGGAAATATCTTGGCTTACTTGCGCTGACAATCAGCATCGTTATTTTTGCAATCGGATTTTATTCAGGTATGCCTATTCTAGAAATCTTTATGACTGCTGTTTCCCTGGCGGTTGCTGCTATTCCAGAAGGTTTGCCAGCTATTGTCACGGTTGTTTTAGCTCTCGGCGTGCAGCGTATGGTCAAGAGAAATGCCATTATCCGAAGGCTTCCGGCTGTTGAAACTTTGGGCAGTGCATCAGTTATTTGTTCTGATAAAACAGGAACACTCACACAAAATAAAATGACCGTTATGAAAGCATGGGTCAAAGGTGAACCGGAAGATGTGACAAACCATGTCTCCGCCCAAATAAAATCCTTACTTCGCCTTGGTTCCTTAGCCTCCAACGGAACAGTTGAAATTGTAAACGGAGAAGAAAAACATATCGGCGATCCAACTGAGACTGCTATTCTCTCAGCCGCGCTGAAAAATGATATGACAAAGGAAAGCCTCCATGAAGCAGCACCACGCGTAGGTGAGATTCCCTTTGATTCTGAAAGAAAGCTCATGACTACTGTCCATATAATTGAAGGAAAACCTTATGCTCTTACTAAAGGTGCCTTTGATGTGCTGATGAACCGCTGTAAAACTGGTGATTTTGAAGCTGCTAAGAGAATTAACAACCAAATGACCTATGATGCCATGCGTGTCCTCGCAGTCGCTTACAAGGAACTAAGCAATGTTCCGCATCATCTTGACAGCAATGAGATTGAACGCGATTTGCACTTTGTTGGGCTGTTAGGGATGATTGACCCTCCACGCGCTGAGGCTAAAGATGCTGTCCAGATTTGTAAAAAGGCTGGTATCAGACCGGTTATGATCACTGGTGACCACATCGGGACAGCAAATGCCATTGCAAAGGACCTTGGCATATTAAATGAGGGACAAAAATCTCTTACGGGTGCAGAACTTGAAAAAATGACAGACCAAGCACTAAATGATTCTATCGACGAATACTCCGTCTATGCCCGTGTATCTCCTGAGGATAAAATCCGGATTGTACGAGCCTGGCAGCAAAAAGGCGCAATCGTCTCTATGACTGGCGACGGTGTCAATGATGCTCCCGCCTTAAAGGCTGCTGATATTGGCTGTGCGATGGGCATAACAGGTACGGATGTCGCAAAAGGTGCCTCTGATATGATCTTAACAGATGATAATTTTGCCACAATCGTTGATGCAGTAAAGGAAGGACGCGGCACTTACGATAATATCCGCAAAGCCATTCAGTTTCTGCTTGGTACCAATATGGGGGAAATTTTCATTGTTTTCATTGCCATGATTATTTGGCAACAGACCCCTCTGTTGGCCATCCATCTATTGTGGCTCAATTTGGTGACGGATGGCCTCCCTGCTCTCGCTCTGGGGATGGAGCCAGTTGAAGAGGATATTATGAAGAGAAGACCGAAGCCAAAAGCAGAAGGTATCTTTGCTGGCGGCCTCCTTTATCGGATCGTCCTCCAGGGACTGATGTTTGCCGTGCTTTCCTTAATCGGATTTTACCTGGCAGGAACAAACCTGCATTCGTTAGGAGCAGCTCAAACCATGGCTTTTCTTGTATTATCGCTCTCTCAGCTTTTTCATGTTCTTAATGTCCGTACAGCTAAATCCATTTTCCAATCCGATTTACGTGAAAACAAGTACATGATACTTGCATTACTTGCATCACTTCTGCTGATTGTTGCGATTGTCTTTATCCCACCGCTAGCCTATATATTTGAGGTTACCCGCCTACCTTCTGTATATTACTTTATCGCACTCGGACTTGGAGTGGTCCCAATCATCGTCATTGAAATTGAAAAGCGATTACGAAGAGCGAAGTCAGTATGAAAAGGTAATTCTGTTTTAACGACATCTTTAGTCTTTATACAGTCTAATAGCACCCTGAGAATGGGTGCTTTTATTCGGTTAATTCTTTTTATAAATCACATACAGTAATAAGGCCATTCAGCTCTTCTGTTTTTTACCTTTAGAAGTACAAAGCCCGATGTTTAGGTCGTTTTTATTATAGATAGGCTCCTTCTTTAAGGCAGACAAGTACCCCTTCCATTTATTTTAACTAGCTTTGTCAGCCTTCCCATAAAAATAGTGGCAAAATAAAAAACCGACCTATAGTCGATTTTTAGTCAAATGGAAGTAACCGTATTCTTTTCCGCCTGTGAATCATGTAAAATCGTCTCAAACTTTTTATATTGGATATACATAGCGATTCTCCATGGGACAATCATCGCAAAAGCAACTAACCAAAACATCCCGCCTGTTTCACCGACATCAATGGTTGAGCTTAAGACTAACTTAAGGATCGTTCTAACCAAAATAAGTCCGATCAATACAAAGGCAAAAGCTTTAGATCGTTTTATATATATTTGGTCTTCTTTAATTTCAAATTCGGACGTCTTAATTAAGAATATTGAAAAAAACATGCCTAGTATAATAGCCTCCAGTATTTCCATACCTGTTAAACGAAAATAGGGGAATATATACATCAAAGCACCTGTACTCATAAAAAAAGGCGGCAATATTATTTTCTTTACAGATACAGGCTTTTGGGATGCTTTCATCCTTACTGCAAAAACCAGAAATCCCATAAAAACAGCAAATATTGTCGTTAATCCAAGTATCATATCATCATTCCTCTTTGCATGCATAAATTTGGTAACTTCTACTTTGGGTTAATCTAATACACGATTGATTGCATCAATGACTCTATTTTCTTCAAAAGGTTTGATAATAAAGTCTTTCGCACCTGCTTCTATTGATTCTCTGACAATCTTTTGTTGCCCCATGGCTGAACACATAATGATTTTAGCCTCCGGATATTTATTCTTAATTACTCTAGTTGCTTCTAAACCACTCATTAACGGCATGGTTACATCCATCGTAACCAAATCAGGCTTAAATTTTTCATATAAATCTACTGCCTCTTTACCTGACTCTGCTTCACCAACAATGAGATGATTTCCCTTTTTAAGGATTGCTGCCAACGTTAAACGCATAAACCTTGCATCATCCACTATTAGAATATTAGCCATTTTCAGTTCCCCCTATTACATGATAAAAGTATATCAGTCTTTCTATTGTTTCGAAAATAATCCATAAACCTATTAAGAATGGACTTAAAATCCAATCCATCCGCCAAATAATGCAATAAAGTAGGAACTGATTTTGGTCATCCAATCAAAAAATAAAACAATTCCCATTAGGATCATTAAAGCTCCGCCTACCTTCATAACTTTATCAGAGTTCCGTTTTATCCAACTTAATTTGCCAATAAAGAAAGACATCATAAAAAACGGAATAGCAAACCCCAATATATAGGCCATCATATAAAGCATTCCAGAACCGGGATTAACCGCTGTCATCCCAATCACTACCATTAAAATAGGACCAGTACATGGAGTCCATCCAGCTGCAAAGGCAATTCCTATTAATATAGAGCCAATATAACCACCCGGACGATTTTTAAATTCAAAACGCCTCTCCTTCATCAATACCTTCGGCTGAAAAAAGCCAATGATAATTAAGCCAAAAAAGACGATTAGAATAGCGCCTAACTGCCGGATAACATCTCCATAATCCATAAAGAACGTTCCAATATATGACGAACTAAATCCCAGCGCTATAAAAATAATAGAAAATCCAAATAAAAAAAAGAATGTGTGTAATAAGCTCCTTTTATGCATCATTGCGTTATCATTTTTTAATTCTCCAACCGACATTCCAGTAATATAAGAAAGAAAAGCCGGATAAAGTGGAAGACAACACGGAGATATAAAGCTGAGAAACCCAGCTCCAAATGCAAGAAAGATATTAATGTCGCCCAATTGAATTTACCCCCACTATTTCTAATTCATTCCATTTTATATTGTATCAAAATACTTCCTATAAAGTAATCATATGCTCGTTTGATAAAGAGTATAGTTCTTTTTTTATTCTATTTTACAATTTTTGTAGATATTATGTATAATTGTTTTATTCTATTTCTTTAATGTAAAAATATGTTATAATCTTGTAAAATTAAACAAAATTCAAGATGTGAGGAAGGATCTGCAACCATGGATAATCAGGAGTTGTTAGCTAAAATAGAAAGTAAACGTGTGGAACTTGTTGCTATCGTCTCTAAGAAAGGATTATCATCACAAGTAACAATCCAATATAGCCAAGAACTAGATAATCTGTTAAACAACTATCATCCCGTAAAACAATTTAAAAATCAAAAAATATCATGTTGAGTATAATGGTTTAAATAATAACAACTGGGAAATATAATGGTCGAAGCTAAGTTACCTCTTATACAGTACCATACTTTCCCACTAAGCGGCAGGAAAAACAGATATCATATATCGGGAAATACAATAAAACCCATCCGGATATCTGGATGGGTTTTATTTCATTAGTATGTTTTTAGACAATTTCTTTGGTGATATCTGAGCTAATGCCATTTTGAAGTAGATACATTTTATAATACAGTCCTTTTTGAGCTAAAAGCTCCTGATGTGTTCCTTGTTCGACCATTTGACCCTGGTGTAATACAAGAATAAGATTAGCATCCTGTATCGTGGAGAGGCGGTGGGCAATCGCGATTGTTGTTCTACCCTTCCGCATTTCTGCCAAGCTTTTCTGAATGGATTCTTCGGTTTCTGTATCAATATTGGCGGTTGCTTCATCAAGAATAAGGATTTTTGGATTTGTCACAATCGTACGTGCGAAGCCAATCAACTGTCGTTGCCCGCTTGAAAATGTTGCTCCACGTTCGACCACCAAATGATCATATTTATCCGCCAGCTTATTAATGAAGAATTCAGCTTGGACAAGTTTAGACGCCTCTTCTATTTCAATGTCTGTTATAGATTGATCATGTAATTTGATATTCTCTTTTACAGACCCATAGAATAAAAAGGCATCCTGCAAGACAAGACCCATCCTTGCTCGTAATTCTTCATTTGAATACTTTTTTATTGATCTTCCGTCAATCAGAATATCTCCTCTATTAAATTCATAAAAACGCATCATCAAATTAATAATAGTACTTTTGCCGCTGCCTGTATGTCCTACAAGTGCTATTGTTTCCCCCTCATTGACTTTAAAAGAGATATTTTTCAGCACATCTCTCTTATTATCATACGAAAAGCTGACATTTTTAAATTCAACCATCCCTTTCACAATTTTATACTCATGAATGCTTTCTGGGATCGGTTCCAATTCTTCCTCATCCAAAATGGAAAATACTCTTGATCCAGCCACAATCGCCTGTTGATATAAGGATAAACGCTGCATCACTTGATTAATTGGTTCAAAAAAACGATCAATATAGTTTACAAATGCATATAAAACACCAATCTCGACAATTGAATTCATTGAGTGAATTCCAAAATAACTGAGTACAAGGACAATGGCAAATACATAGACAAGATCAATAGCTGGTCTCAGCAAAAGTCCATCAATTCTAATATTCTGCATACCTGCTTCATAATGCTTTTTATTTATCTCTTCAAATTCATCCCTCAACCGTTTTTGTTGGCGAAAAATCTGAATAATGGACATTCCTTGCAGTGATTCATTTAACTTAGCATTCAGCTGACTTAACCTTTCTCTGAGATCCTGATAAAAAACACTGCTGAATTTACGATAAGATCTCATTAGCAAATATAAGATTGGCAGAATAAATAAACAAAATAAAGCCAGCTTAACGTTCAAAATAAACATAGCTATGATGGTCCCTATAATGAAAAATCCACTTGATATAAACGAGGCGATAACAGTCACAAACATATCCTTGATTGCTTCCGTATCATTGGTAACGCGAGATACTATTGCTCCTGCCGGTGTTTTGTCAAAGTACCTTATTCCAAGACTTTGTACTTTACTGAAAACGTCAACCCTCAGCTGCTGAATAATTTTTAAAGCGACGAGCTGGAACGCCAACTCTTGAAAATACGTGATAAACATTTTGGCAATCAAAAGAATCAGGTAAGCGATTGCTAATATGGCAAGTGGCTCAAGTGCCATATTCATTGGAGATAAATAATCATCGATGAATATCTTCACTAATATGGGACCTGTAATATCAGCTGCTGTTGCAAAAAAAAGCAAGATGAATGCACCTATTAATCTCTTTTTATGTGGCTTGGCATAAGATAAGAGACGGAAGAGAATAGCACGCTGTTCCTTTCCCTTTATCGATTTAATTTCATCCATCACTTATCCCCCTTGTTCCACTAAATCTTCCAATTGCTGCTGCTGATACATTTTTTTATACCAGCCGTCCATATCCATTAACTTCTTATGTCTTCCCCTTTGAACTATTCTGCCGTCCTGAAGGACTATAATAAGATCGGAATGCTGAATGGCACTTAGTCGATGAGATGTAATAATCGTTGTCTTGTTTTCTCGGTTTCCTTTTAAATTATGTAGAATCGTTTCCTCCGTTTTGGCATCTACTGCGGATAATGAATCATCCAGGATTAAAATTTCAGGGTCCATCATCATTGCCCTTGCTATACTGATTCTTTGCTTTTGTCCGCCTGACAGCGAAACTCCACGTTCACCTACAACTGTTTGATATCCATCCGTAAAATGAACGATGTCGGAATGAATATGAGAAAGGATTGCAGCCCCTTGTATTTCCTCTTTGGTTGCACCAGGTTTTGCAAAAGCAATATTCTCACCAACTGTAGCTGAAAATAAGAAATGTTCCTGTGGTACATACCCTATTGCTTCCCGCAAGGATTTTAACGTATACTGGTCGATAGATCTCCCTCCAATGCTTATCAACCCGGTTGTTATATCAAACTCCCTTATTAATAATTTTAATAGAGTCGTTTTTCCTGCACCTGTTTTCCCAACAACTCCGAGAGTCTCCCCCTTTCTTATCGAAAAATAAATGTCCTCGAGAACCGTGTGCTTTTCGCCAGGATATGTAAAAGACGAAATTTCAAATTCTATATCGCCGCTCGCTGGTTCATCAGATGCACCTGTTTCCTCTTTAATATCGGTTTTTTCACGTAAAAGCTCCGCAATTCGATCATAAGATGCACTCCCACGTTGAACAATATTAAACAAGAATCCAAACGCCAGCATCGGCCAAATTAATAACCCCAAATAGGTTGAAAAAGATACTAATTCCCCAATTGTCAAACTACCCTCTATCACATATTTGGCCCCAACAGCGATGGATATAAAGTAAGAAAGACCAGCCATTAAACTGATTGTAGGATCAAACAAAGCATCGACACGTGCTACTGCTATGTTTTTTTCTACAACATCTTTTGAAGAAGCTCGGAAGGATTCAACATTCTCTCTTTGCTGGCCAAAAGTCTTGATTACTTTGATTCCATTTATACTTTCCTGCGTCTTATCATTCAACTCAGAAAATGCAGCTTGAGCAGACCTGAATCTTTTATGTAAGAGCTTCCCATAATAACTGGTTGAAATCGCAATGAACGGCATAGGAAGCAACGAAAACACAGTTAAACGCCAATCAATGAAAGCCATTGCCAGAACGACAAATCCCCCTGTAGTAAGCGAATCCACCAACGATAACACGCCACTGCCTGCTGTTTGTTGAACCGCATTTAAGTCATTGGTTGCATGTGCCATCAGATCCCCTATTCGCTTCCGTTGATAAAACGAAGATGGCATATTGGTAAAATGATTGAATAAACGGAAACGAAGTTCTCTTGATAATTTGACAGCTGAACCGAAAATTTTGATTCGCCAAAAATACCTTAAGATGTACATCCCCACCCCTGCAGTAACTAGGATGGAAATCCATTTGGAAAGATCCTTGCCTGTCAGAGAATCATTATTGATCTGATCGACGATGATTCCGATAATTCTTGGTGGAATGAGCTGTAAAATGGCCACGAATAGCAACATAACAACCCCAATAATGTATGATTTTCTCTCTTGTATAAAAAACCATTTCAGTTTAACGAAAATCCTCACAAATGCCCTCCTTTACTCTCTTTATAAGGTTCCCTTATTTTAGCAAATAGATAATATGAAGGAAAGATTATTCTGAATTTTCATATTAAAGAGAAGGAAAAGAGCGCAGTAAAAATGAAGGCCTATTTAGGCAGGTTAATCAAAACCGGTATCAGTGTTTTTATGCTGATGAAAAGATCAACCGTAATACCGATCGTGTTAATTGTAGCTGTTGCCCTATTATTATCCGGAATAACCATTGTCCAACCAAACGAAGCATCCACCATATTGCAAGCCTATGATCATTTTGAGAAAGAGACCGATATGTCTTTACGGAAAAATAGTGATGAAACCGCTGTTTTCTTAGCTGAAGATTTACAAAAGCGTTTGGATGTAGCTGGTGTGGATATACTTGAAGCGCGTATTATGCATCTTGAAATTGCCTCTGTCATGTTACAAAGGCAACAGGCTCAAGCGGTGTTATCTGCCCGTAAAGTAATTGTAGAGGGGCAATAGGAATGGTTAAAAGTGCAATTAACCAATTAGCGGACGAAAATATTGTTGAACTGGATGAAGACAAGAAAGCACAAATGGTCAATAACTTAATGGTTTCGATTGTTACGGAAAAAGGCTCACAACCAATATATTAATTCGGGAAGCATTCACTAGGCTTATAAGATGACAAAAAGAAAAGCATATCAACTTTATATTTACAAAATATTGGGATATCAGTTTCTAAATATTTTTATAATAAAAAGCCCTGTCATCAATTTGACAGAACTTAAACAAATTATTTAGATGGCATCAACGAAACTGGGGGTTTATACGTTTACTGATTATAAGTCGCTGATATATCAATTTAAATGTAAGTGTTCCACTTCCTGTTACGAATCGTTTTGGTCAGTATGTATGGGATTTTTGCTAGATTTTATATCCTGCAGTTATACTATTCAGTGGCATAATAAAAACCACTCCTCTGTATGTTTTAGCGTACCTTTCTACAGAAGGAGTGGTTTTAAATTTTGCCAAGAAATCTTAAAATAATTAACCCTGTATAATCAGATGAGTGCTAAATCCCTTGACGTGTAAGGTTTTATTTCCCTTGCTGTTTGTTCATCGCATTCATCATTTGATTTACTTTCTTTTGGGAAGGCTTCATGCCCATTTGTGTCATCATCATTTTAATCATTTGTTCATTGATTGGTGGATTTTTCTTCAGATAATCCATCATGTATTTACGGGCGATAAAGAATCCTAAAGCCACACCAGCAATCAAAGCAATTACTGCCGTAAGAATATAATATCCCATAACCTAAACTACCTCCTCCGTGCTGTCTAAAAGACATTGTACTAAACCAAAGTAATAATACCATAACTATTGTGATATTTCTATCAGATTTTGATACAAACCGACACAATAGATTAATTTTCATAACATATAAGAAGGTTTTTTAGGTGAAATATCAGTATTTTCCCTGCTTTATACATATAATCTTTGTTTAATCGGTCTCAACCATGCACACCGATCCTTAGTTGTATCTAGCGCTAAAAAATAGGGGTTCCACTGTCTCAACCATTCAAAAAAGATAGTCTCACATTCATACGTGCCTTCAGCATGCAGAATAAGGGAATGATTTCGATAACCCAAGCTCGCTTCACTATGACCGACATTTTTCTTCCTGATATAATATACCCCATTCTCCATGTAGCAATCTTTATGATCATTAAGTTGTTTTTCCATAAAGGAGGTAAAGAGTGGAGCCTGAATCTTTTTCGTAACAAAGTTGATTTGCCTGCGAAGGATTTTTTTCTCATCACCTTCAGATTTTTCATAGTCCTGGAATAAATTAAAAAACATATATTCTCGTCCATAATAATGACGGGCAAATTCATTCTCTATTAAATAAATGATATAAGTTCGCATACTCATACCTCCAATTCTCTTTACCTATAGTATAAAAAATTATTTTTGCATATTATGTAAAATGAACGTGCAGAGTTTTTTCTTTTTTTGTCGACAAGAGTGAATATTTTGATTATTCAAATTAAATTCTGTATACCCATTAAACACACCATTCACTCCTGCTCACCATCGTTTATCAATGAATGTCTCCAATTCACGGAAGTTTGTATGACGTCTTGGTAATATCAAATAATCTTATAGAGAACCTTCAATAAAACTAGTATTATAAGAACGCTTGGATACGTTGAAACATGCGTCTTTCATTATTTATCCTTCAAAAAACAATATGGAGATTAGAAACTACCCTTCTTCTTCGTATTTTTTAGACATCTCTTGCTGTTGGCAGTGATCCTTTTTATACCTGGATTTTGATTAATACCAGATTATCTGATGCAGTTCAGTATTCATGTTGAATAAGGATGAGATTTTTTTCATCTCTCATTTGTCTCATCCCTGAAAGGTTATAGAACTGCCGTGAATGGACAGTATTTCTCATTTTCACACATTGCTCTTCCAATCCTATTAGCTCGCTATCTTATATGTAAATTAAATAATCTCGATAATTCCCGCACTGTATATCTATCGGCTTCTTCATACATATATAGAGATGCATGAAAGCCAAGTCAATTATAAGACTGCTGAACATATCAAAAGACTGAGAAGTACCGTACAAGCCTTTTGATGCATTCATTTTAGAAGATAACATATTTAATATTACCGATCCATTATTAAGCGTGGCAACCATTAATAGAGCAAATATCTGTCTTACAATTGAAGCAAAGAAATGTACTACCATTTACACGTACACGATAACACATTATTTCACCCTAGAATGATTAGGTACATATCTACTAGTAAATACGGTTATAAAAAAAATCACCAGAGAATACTCTGGTGATTTTACTAAATTATTATTTTTGAATTAAAGCTTTTACCATTGATACCACGTTAGATGGAGTGAATCCGAATTTTTCCATTAACAATTCACCAGGGCCGGAAGCACCAAAGCGATCAATTGCCAATATCTCTCCTTCATCACCTGTATAGCGATCCCATCCAAATGATGTACCCATTTCGATAGCTACACGTTTCTTAACAGAAGATGGTAAAACAGATTCTTTATACTCAGCAGACTGAGCTTCGAAACGATCAAATGACGGCATGCTGACAACAGATACATTAATACCTTCGTTTGCTAAGATAGCCTGTGCCTGAACAGCTAAACCAACTTCTGAACCAGATGCTAATAATAATGCATCAGCTTCTTCTTTACCGGAAGGAGAAACAACATATCCGCCTTTAGCAACGCCTTCTTCAGCCAATTCAGCTGATAATGGTAATGTTGTTAAGTTTTGACGTGATAAAACCAATGCAGTTGGCATATTTTTGCTTGTTAATGCTGTTTTCCAAGCTGCTGCTACTTCATTGCTATCAGCTGGGCGGATAAGTGATACATTTGGCATTGCGCGCAATGCTGCCATGTGCTCTACAGGTTCATGAGTAGGACCATCTTCTCCAACTGCGATACTATCATGTGTAAATACGTACGTTACAGGTAGATTCATCAATGCTGCCAAACGAATAGCCGGACGCAGGTAATCAGAGAATACAAAGAACGTTCCTCCATATACATGCAAACCACCATGAAGCGCCATTCCGTTTAAAGCCGCACCCATTCCAAATTCACGTACGCCGAACCAAATGTTACGACCTTCATACGTACCAGGCAAGAAATCTTTTTCGCCTTTCAGCATTGTTTTATTCGAACCAGCCAAGTCAGCAGATCCACCAAATAATGATGGAAGGTTTTTGGCGATTGAATTTAACACTTCTCCACCGGAATTACGCGTAGCAACAGCTGTTCCTGCTTCATATACAGGAATATCTTTATCCCAGCCTTCCGGTAATTCCCCTTTAATCGCTGTCTCTAGTTGAGCAGCAAGTTCCGGATATTCATTTTTATAGCTTTCAAATAATTGATTCCATTCTTCTTCTTTTTTAGCACCAGCATTTACAACAGTTTCTTCAAATGTGTCATAAACTTCTTGTGGTACATAAAAATCTTCTTCGAATGTCCATTTGTAGTATTCTTTAGCTAATTTCATTTCATCTTCGCCTAGCGGAGCACCATGTACAGCGGATTTACCGGATTTGTTTGGCGCACCGTAACCAATAACTGTTTTTACTTCAATCATAGTCGGGCGGTCAAGATCTGTTTTAGCCTCTTTAAGCGCTTGTGCAATTTCATTCAAATCATTACCGTCTTCTACACGAATGTACTGCCATCCGTATGCTTTAAAACGGTCAGCAACGCTTTCAGAGAAGCTCATGTTTAATTCACCATCAAGAGAGATATCATTGGAATCATAAAGGACAACCAAACGACCCAATTTTAGGTGAGCAGCAAGAGAAGCAGCTTCTGCTGATACACCTTCCATTAAATCTCCATCTCCACAAATGCTGTATGTAAAGTGATCTACAACATCAAAGTTATCTTTATTGTAAACTGCCGCTAAATGACGTTCTGCCATCGCCATACCGACTGCCATTGCAATCCCTTGACCAAGTGGTCCAGTTGTAGCTTCAACGCCTTTTGTATGACCATATTCAGGATGCCCAGGAGTTTTGCTGCCCCATTGTCTGAAATTTTTAATTTCTTCCATTTCAAGGCCGTAACCTGATAAATGTAATAAACTGTATAAAAGCATAGAACCATGTCCTGCAGATAAAACAAATCGGTCACGGTTAAACCACTCTGGATTTTTCGGATTATGATTCATAAATCTAGTCCAAAGTGTATATGCCATAGGAGCAGCTCCCATCGGCATACCCGGGTGACCTGAATTAGCTTTTTCAATTGCATCGATTGAAAGTGTACGAATAGCTGTAATAGATAAATTATCTTTTTCTGTGAACATTGCCTACATCCTTTCAGATTAACCTTCTAATATATATTAATGAAGTATAAACAGATTGACAATAGCTAATTGGTAAATGCTACAAAATCGTCACTCCTAAAAACAAAAAGAGCCCAATCTATTATTATATACCCTTAATGTAACTTTTTATTACGTAATTTTTTTATTTTTTCGGGTGTAACGTCATTACCTTTTGGATCAATAATGGTTAAACCTTCGACTGTATTTCTCATGGAAGTACGAAAAGTTTCCAAATACTCTTTCCTAAGAAGAGATTGTTCAGTGGCTTCTTCTTTTGTAAGACCTACTGACTTTGATTTTTTGGACAATTCATTAATTCTTTTAATTTTATGCATTGGCAGCATAGTATTGCTCCTTCTATATGAAATATAAGTAGATATTGTCATCGTATAGAAAAACAGAATTATTTTCAAGAAGTAACTATTAATTCGTATTCTTTTTCATATATTCTGAATATCTTCGGTGAATCGTTGCTTTTGAAAGTTCATACCCTTTTCTATTTAGATTCTCCGTTATTTCAGCAAAAGTCAATCCTTTAATACGCAGTTCAATGACTTCCTGTAACGGTACTTCAGATCTTTCTCTGCCACCCCCTATATGTTGATTGGAGAGGTTTTTTTGTGGTTTGTATCCTTTTTCAATTGCTCGTTTCATTCCTCTTCTGATTTTACTGTTTTGCAATTTACGCTGGTACTCTTCTACAATACTGATGATTTGCAAAAGCATGGCATCGGTTTCTGAGATTTCAAGTTCTCCATTATGAGTGACAGTATATAATTTAATCCCTTCTTTAAAGATGCAATGCAATAGGGCTATCTTAGCATTTCCTCTGCCCAGTCTCGTTTCATCCTGAATCAACAGGCCCTCAATTTCTTTATTTTTCATTTTTTCCAGCAAGATTAGAATACCTTCCCGCTCTAAATCATATCCACTGGCTTGTTCCTTCTGGGTAATAACAATCTCAAATCCCTTAACAGCAGCGAGTCTTGTTAACTCCTGTTCCTGCCTTTCCAAGGATGTTTCCTGTGAACTTTTATCTGTACTTACTCTGCAATAGATTCCAACCTTCATCTTCTCTCACCATTCTTTTTTTACATATAGATAAGGCCGGGATCCTATATCCCGACCTACTGATTATATAGTTATTTATCAGAATCTGCTAAATGCAGCATTTCTGTATTGTCAGTATTTTTCTTAACAGGAATCACAATCGTTTGCCCTTCTTTTAATTGATTAATCTGCAAATCATTATGTTCCTGAACCCAGGAAACAAATTCAGTCTGCGTCATCTCACTGCCATCAAATCTGTCAGCCATATCCCAAACTGTATCTCCTTTTTTAACAGTAATCTGTTGAAAATCGTCCTTTGGTGTTTCAATATTTGTCACCAGTAAACTAGATATTAATAAGAAAACTCCGATAATAAATATAATTGTATAAGAATAAGAAGTCCATAATTTTTTCATGAATAAACCCCTCCATAGAATATATGTTCGCTTGTCATAATGTAAGTATAAACCGAACACATGTTTTGTGTCAACACAAAAAACGAACTTATGTTTGTACTGTTAAACAAGAAATGATATACTAAAAACAACAAAGCATAAAGAGGTGCGGGAGATGACTACTAAATTATCCAAACGACAGCAGGATATTTTGCTATATATAAAAGAAGAAGTTAAAAAGAAGGGCTATCCACCTTCCGTTCGAGAGATTGGCGAAGCAGTTGGACTGGCTTCCAGTTCCACGGTTCATGGTCATTTAGCACGCTTGGAAAGCAAAGGTCTCATCAGACGAGATCCTACTAAGCCGCGTGCTATTGAAATACTGGATATGGATCCGCATGACCATATTCCAAAAACAAATTCCGTTAATGTTCCATTAATCGGGAAAGTAACTGCCGGGCAGCCTATTACAGCCATTGAAAATATTGAGGAATACTTCCCTCTTCCTGAACATATGGCTCCTGCAGATGAAAATGTATTTATGCTTGAAATTATGGGAGACAGTATGATTGAAGCTGGTATCCTTGACGGGGACTATGTAATTGTTCGCCAGCAGCATACTGCAAACAACGGTGAAATTGTTGTTGCTATGACGGAAGATGATGAAGCAACAGTGAAACGTTTCTTTAAAGAAGATAGCCATTTCCGTCTTCAACCGGAAAACTCTATGCTCGAACCTATCATTCTACAAAATGTCAGTATTTTAGGTAAAGTTATCGGGTTGTACAGAAACATTCAGTAAGAACCATAGAACCGGCAAATGCCGGTTCTACTTTTAATCTATTCTCTCTATCAATCTATGTTTAATAAGTTTCATCTATTCCTGTTTATTGCTATAAATCTTTTTTTACAACCTCTAGTTTACATAATATAATTATGGTATACAAAAAAAACTTGCAACGGTTAATTGCAAGTTCAACTCTCCTATATATCCCGCCCTTTATAATAGTACCTGGATTGTTTACTTTCTTCATAACAGGATTGGCAAATAGCAAATCGATAATTCCAGCTTAACGGCTTATGGCATAATCGACACTTTGTTTGATATTTTTTAACCCCTTTTCTTAACTTATTATGTGCATCTGAACTGATTTCTTCTCTTACTCGCTCCCAATAGACCGTTTCACTTCTTCTATCTAATTTATACAAAAACAATAAATGCAATCCTACTGATTTATAAGACAATTCAAGTTCATCCAAGGAATCTTTCTTTATTAAAGGCTCTCTCAATTCTCTTCGATCCACAATGGCTTTCATATTATACAGCCATTGATTAACCAGGCTCTCCTCATTCGCTGAAAAAGGTAAATGAAGAAAACCGTATAAATCAGTTATGGACATTCGTCCTTCTATTTGTTCATGGCGAATTAAATGATATAATGCTTTTTCCTGAGTAAGCGGTGCTTTTGTTGTGCCAGCAGGATTTTTAAACTCATCCCATAATTCAAAGAATTGTTCAAAGTTGGAATGATATCGTTTAAACCGCTCAAATACCCCTTGTGTAGGTGCTATTGTAAATGTACTGATGGGTCGATCCTCACCATTTAACAACCTCTTCATTAAACCAATTTGATCAGTAAACGCCACTCTTCCTTCATTATATATACCTTTACGGCCGGCACGGCCGGCTAACTGCTTTACTTCCTGAGAGGTCAATAAACGTCTTCTCGTGCCATCAAATTTATCATTTTCCAAAAAAACGACCCGCCTAATCGGTAGATTAAGCCCCATCCCGATTGCATCTGTTGATACAATCACTCGCGTTTCCCTGTTAATAAACCTCTGAATTTGTTTAGCTCTTGTCTCAGGAGGCATACTTCCATAGATTACACTTACTTTATGGCCGTTTCTCTCCAGCTTTGAAGCAGTTTGAAGCACTTTATTTCGAGAAAATACAATCAAAGCATCCCCTGCCTTGGCATGTTCGATCCTAAAAGGTTTTTTCTCCACAATCAGCGGTATATCTCGTTTATATTCATGAATTTCAATATCATTTCCCTGAAGAAGATTCAAAATCATCCTTTTCGAGTTGTGACTACCTATGATGTGAACCTCCCGAGCTCGTGCTTTATTAATAGCTCTAAACCATGAAAATCCTCGATCTTTATCTGCTATCATTTGTGCTTCGTCAATTACCATGACGTCGAATTCATCTTTTTCTGTAAACATTTCAATTGTACAGGAATAATGTGTGGCATTTGCAATATCCTTTTCTTCCTCACCTGTCTTTAATGCACAAGCTATTCCATCGTTTCTGAGTGTTTCATACACTTCAAGTGCCAATAACCTTAAAGGTGCCAGGTATATACCAGACGCAGCTTGCCTTAATCTATTTAGTGCCTGAAAGGTCTTACCGGTATTTGTTTCTCCAATATGCAGAATATATTTTGTGTTACTATAAACAGTTGTCTTGTATTCAACACCAAAGATATCATCCAATTTCTTTTGTTTTATTTCTTCCTGTTTCCTAATCTCTTCTAATTTCTGTTCTCTTTTTTCAATTCTCTCTTTGTGCTGAGTATGGTATAACGGCATTTGTATATCAAATTCATCCGGGTGGGCTCGAACATCTATAAGGTCCTCAATCAATTCCTGCTCTATTTCACTTTCATATTCCCATTGAAATTCACTAATATTTCCCCCAATCAATTGCCTGATCAACTTATGATTAATCGACCCTTTAAACATATTCTCATATTGGTTTATGATCTGATCCGGCAATTCTGAAACTATAAATGGGTAAATGTTTTCGTAAACAAAGGTATCGATTAGATTTTGATAAATATATTCGTCAAAAACAGAATCATCTTGGTATACATCATATCCCCAATATAAAAGATCGTTGAGCGTTTCAAATTTAGCTTGATTGAAACCCTTCACATTTGCTATATCCTTTTGTAATTGGTTTGCTACTTTGTATCTGAGCTTTAAATAAAAATAAAGCTTGTTACTGCTCAAAATACTTAATGCCGCTTCTTTTATAACTGTATTCTCATAATTTCCTTTTAATCTTTTCAGCTTGACTGTTTCGAACAATTCATCCCATAGTTCATCTGTTTCTTTAAAGTAATCACGAATCCAGCTCTTCATATCAAAAGACCGTAAACCGTCCAGTTCTTGTTCTACCATTTTGTTAATTGTCTTTTTGGAGGCTCCTTCAGTTGATATGCCTCGCTGCTTTAAAAAATCATTTTTTTCATTTCTGTTCATACGCTGAAGTGTTCTGCTCTTCCACGCTAAATTCCAGATCTGATTCAAATAAGATTCTCTGCTATCTATATAATCCCTTAAGGAAGGTTTCTCTACACTCTCTTCCATGAATAAATAAATATCATGCATAATATCATTTTTAGCTTTTTCCACTGCTTCTTTATACCCTCTATTTAATATCTCCATTGTCTGGTTCTCCTTCAGCTGCCTAAAATTAACCTATATTGCTAATATATACGATAATCCACTATATTATAAACAACACGCTCTGTTTACATAATTATTTTATTGGCTACTATCAAAAACCTCTCATACTTACCAAAAAAAAATACTTCTAAGCACCGCTCTCTTCTAATGTTTCCTTTAAGTTGCGCTATAACGGTAAAAGCAAATGGCATCGGTTATCTATCAGAATCTAGTTACGCTAATGACAAAGCCGTCAAATTTATCAGTTCAGCTAGAATCAATGATATCCAATGATCACATTCTAGGGCGAAAATATCCAAACCTCATATGCAAAAAAAGACCATCTGTCCCAATGAAATCTGGATAAATGGTCTTTGGTCGTGTGTATTGAAAAGGTGTTTTTATTTCAGGTTTACTATTTTACTTTTAAAGCACGGAGTAGTGCATTAAGATTGTTCTCACTTTCACGCTTGCTATGATAGGCTTCTGGTACACCAACTGCTAAGTGGTGATAGCCAGGATAGACATGTAATTCTGTTGGTACACCTTCACGAATTAAGCGCTTTGAAAAATCTAATGTTTCTTCTGTAAATAATTCTATTGCTCCTACACATAAATATGTGCTTGGTAATCCGACTAACGATTCGGCACGAGCAGGCGAATAGTATGGAGAAATGCCTTCAGAGCCTGGTTCTTGATTTAATACAGATTTCCAACCGAAATAGTTACTTTCATTTGTCCAAGCAAATTCACCATTATATGGAGTAGTCTCCTTCGATGCAGTCCTGTCGTCTAACATAGGAATTAACAGTCTTAGGTGATGGATATCAAATTCCTTTTGATCTCTAATATAAAGCGCTAAGCCACCAGCAAGTCCAGCTCCGGCACTAACACCTGACAATGCGATTTTATCTGTATCGATATTTAACTCTACTGCATTGTCGATACACCATTTCATACCAGAGTAACAGTCGTGCAGCTGTACAGGTTGAGTATGTTCAGGAGCTAATCGATAGTCGACGGATACACCGATAAAATTATAATTATGCGCTAAAAACGCGTGGAATTCATTGTCCATTTCGGCATTACCTATGACCATACCAACCTCCATGAATAGAGTAAAGTAACGGATGCTTTTCGGCAGTTGTATTTTTAGGTTTGATGACAATTAGTCTTACTTTTGATTCATCAAATAGATTATCCACATATATTTCCTCTAGCTCAACGTCATACTTTTCCGTAATATCACTATTGCTTGTCGTAGCCATTTGCTCACGAATCATCAAATACGATTCCTGTGACATGCTCATGCTGCCCATTTCGTCCAAAATGCCTCTTACCTCTGGATCAATTAAATGTTCACTACGCTTTTTTTCTGCTTGCATAATTTCCTCCTTGTTTGATATTTCCCATTTTCTTAAATCTTCATGATTTTCAGTGTAAAATTGACTGTGTGAATTCGATTTTGGCGTGTGATAAAAAGTACGTTCCTTTTAGTAAATAGTCTAAGTTTACTCCTCTCCTTTCTCCTCTTGCTTGAGTTATATATTTCTATATAATCTAGTAAAGCTCCTGCTTCGCTAAATTGCACCTTCCTATCATAGGAAGTTCAACATAAAGGATCAAAAAAAAAGAATCCACCTGGGATTCTTTTTGGTTTCCATTTACTTCTCAGAGAAATATGCTTCCAAAGCTTCTTGCACTTTTTCAGTATCAGCGGTCAATTCATTGCCAGTATCAACAAGCGGGCTGACAGTTGAAACAGCCTTTGCCTTATCGCCTTTATAGAATTGAATGAACTCATCCTGGTTAACGGAATACAGAACCGCTTTCCTTAAGTTCTCACTTTTTGCAACATCTCGATTCTTCGTGTTGAATAACAAGTAAGAAACAGCATTGCTCTGAGTGCTTTGTAATTTCATCTTGCTGTCTTCTTTAAGAATATCAAACTTTGTTTCCGGTACACCGGATAGCATATCGATTTCACCGCTGCGTAGTGCACTAAATGCGCTATCAGGTTCTTTGATGAATCGGACGGACACCTTGTTGATATATGGTTCTTGATTTGTCCCTTTCATATATGCAGGGTTCTTTTGGAATACTGCTTCATAGTCATTTTTGTATAGCATGATATACGGTCCGCTCGTATATAAATGGTTATCATATTGACTACCTTCGGTTACCGTATTTTGATCTCCATAAGGAATATCTTTCTTGACGTCGAAAGAAGCTACATCATAAGTGTTGATGCTTTCAACTTGTTTCTTTGATACGATACCTGCTGATTGGTGAGCCAGGTAGTTCAGCACTTGTGGGAATGGCTCTGTTGTTGTCACTTTAACGACTTGATACTTGCCGCTTTTTTGATCGGCATCCTCTTTAGCTTTGACTAGTTCTGCTATTTCACTTTCCAGATTTACATTAAGCGCATCCTTTACAGTGCCTTCCCCATTGGAAAGTTTAACTGAATCAAGGCTTGCCACGTCTTCAACGATTTCAACTTTTTTGATATGCTCATGCAAGCTGTATGTTCTGTGATCCGGCACAGAATCTTTATCTTTAGCACGGTTCAAGGTGAAGATAACATCCTCTGCCCCAACTCTTTCACCTGAATCAACTGCCTTTTTATTTTCTACTTTAGCAAATCGAATGTCGTTTCTGAGGACAAAATAATAGTCCGTATTTCCTTCCGCAATGGCATGATTTAACGATAAGGATGCATCGGAGGTGATTTTATCATCGTCAGTCAAATTCACCAAACGTATATACATATTCGTATTCAATTGGTTGATGGAACCGTCATTTCCTTTGATTGGATCAAGAGAAGTTAACGTAGACATCGACTGTGTCAATTTCAAAGGCTCCTTATCACGCTTGGAAGTATCGGCAAAATCAATCGACTCCCATGCCAAGGCCCGCGACTTCGACAAACGTACGGATTTTTCCTTTAATACTCCTGTATTGACTGCCTGATTTTTGTTGGATATATATAAAGGTGCGATATAGGCCTTTTCAAACACAAGATGTTCTTCCAACTTTTTATAGGTTTCTTTATATTCTTCTGGCGTTTGGGTAGATGCTTGATTGATCAATTTGTCCAACTTCGAATCTGATAGGATACTATAATCCCCTCCTGTTATGAACAGCGATCGCACCGCATAATCCGGATTTCCCGTGACCGTGGTCCAACTGGACATCGATACATCGAAATTGCCTGCATCTTCCTGTGCTTTAAAGCTGCCAAAATCCGGTTGAAGATTCAATTTGACCTTAAATCCATTTTTCGTAAGTTGATCGCGAAGGATATTCACATCTGACTCATTGGCGCTCGTACTCAATATTTCGATTTCGACTGCTTCCTTCTTTTCACCATCATTTACTTTATTACTTACATCATCTTTAGTTTTGACGGTGCAAGCACTGAGAACCAATACGAACAAAAGCAATAACGTCATAAATCCATTTTTCCTCAAAATAATCCCCCCAAAATAATTCTTTTTTGATAAATCTTCTTTCTCCCCACAATCATGATGATCGATCAAGCTTAGGGTCAAGCGCATCCCTCAAGCCGTCCCCAAGGAAATTGAAAGATAACACTAGCAAAACGATTGCCACTCCCGGATAGATAGCAAGGTAAGGATTTGATTCCAAGTAGGCACTTCCAATCCGTAAAATATTTCCCCACTCTGGTATATGCGGTTCAACCCCAAGTCCGAGATAACTCAAGCTGCTGGTTGAAATGACAGCCGCCCCGATGGTCAAAGTGGACTTAACAATCATAGGCGCCATGGAGTTAGGGATAATATGCTTGAAGATAATAGCACGATCCTTTACCCCAAGAGCCCTAGAAGCTTCCACGAATTCATAATTTGACACCTGCAGCACATTGGCTCTCATCGTTCTTGCATATGTGGGTATGGCTCCAACGCTCAAGGCAATAATCAGATTGACGGTATTCGCCCCGAAGGCTGCGATAATGGTGATGGCAAGCAAAATTCCTGGAATGGCGTATAGAATATCGAGAAGCCTCATGATGATATTATCCGTATGTCTGCCATAGTAGCCTGAGACTGCTCCAAGGAATCCTCCAATCAGTACAGGAATAAGGGTCGCTAAGAAACCTACAATGAGTGATATTCTTGCACCGAATACAAGCCTAGAGAAAACATCTCTACCGAAATTATCCGTACCAAACGGATAAACGAGACTCGGAGACTGTAAGATTGCCCCATAGTCATTTTCAATCGCAAGACTCTTTTCGAATGTAAAAATACTGCACACCGAAATCATAAACAGAAAGGTAATGAACAACAAACTTAGCATCGCTGCGAAATGCTTCGTCAATCTTTCCCATATCGATTCCCACTGTGTCTTGACACCGTATCGCTGATTCTTGACCTTCAGCAATATTGTAATCCCAAGCACCAATGAAAATAGATTCCCGGTAAGAGCGCTCAAGAGAAAAAAAATAGCGATAGCGGTAGATGTCTTCTTGTTCAAGCTCCCTCTCATGAGAAACAAAACAGCCACGAATTGGAATAGCGTAATTGCAATCAGGACGCCCATTCCTGCTATAAAGCTATTCGACACATATGGTTTGAACAAATTCAAGGCAGAAACACCGATCACAAAACAATCCGTTAACAACATATAAATTCCAAGAGAGTAATAGAGATTTTTCTTATTTTTAATCAAAACCAATGCGGATGCTGCCAAGAAGACATTCCCGCTGAATAAACTCGCCAGTTGTATAAACCCCAACCTTCTGGTAAAGGTCGAAATATTCCCTTTTTCCAGTAAGTCCTTTTTCATTCGCCATAGTAAAATGCCCTGTAAGCCAGTGAAGAAAGCATAAAGCCCGAACATCCATAAAAAGAACTCCCTACTATCCATGCTTTTGAAATCATATACATTAAGCAGAAAAATGGCTGTTAGAATTAATGATGCATTTAAGGCGAACTTTGCCTGTCTATATTCCTGTGAAGCTTTTAAACTATTCATTTCATACACCTGCTTTAGTATTGTTTCATCTTATGCCGAATTCGAGGGTCAAAGAATGCATACAGAATATCAATAATCATATTAACGACTGAAATGATGATGGCCGTATAGATAACAGCTCCCATCACAGCCGGCACATCCGGTATAAATTGTTTATCGACAATATAGCTACCAAGTCCGCTAATATTGAACACTTTTTCCGTGACAGCGGCCCCACCGAGCATTCCACCGAATTGCAGCCCTATCACTGTGATGATTGGGATGAGTGCATTTGGCACAGCATGCCTCATAACCACCCTTCTTCCGCTAAGCCCTTTGGCTCTGGCTGTCAACATATAATCTTCATGGATGACTTCTAGTGTCGATGACCTTGTCATCCTGGCGACTGCAGCTGTCAGCCCTGTCCCAAGTACTACGACTGGCATGATCAACGACAGCATGTTATTTGCATGATACGTTGCTGGCAGCCACTCCAAATGGACCGAGAAGCCCAAAATGAAGATCAGTCCTTGCCAGAAACTCGGAATCGATAAGCCCAGTAATGCGATTAACATGAAAGAATGATCAAAGATCGAGTTCCTTCTGATAGCCGAAATAATTCCTGTTGGTAATGCAACCACCACCGCAAGTAATAAAGAAAAGACGGCAATCGTCAAGGTAATCGGAAACTTACGCATAATAGTAGATATGACATTCTCATTTCCGGCGAACGAACTGCCAAGATCAAATGTGAAAATACCGATGATTGTGTTCCATAATTGAGTGAAATAGGGCTGATCCAGTCCATGTAAGGTATTGAACGCGGCAATCTGCTCTTTCGTTGCTGTTTCCCCCAAGATGTTAGCGGCAGGATTGAACGGTGAAATATACAGGATTGTGAATACAAGCACACTTACACCAACAACGACAAAAATTGTCATGATTAAACGCTCCATCACGTATTTCACATATGGATTACTGTACAGAAACAACAATATGTACATTAAAAAACCGGCAATGAACGAAAAGAGCAAGAACCATTTTTTTTCGAGCAATATAGAAAATGCATCCTCTAATTGCATTTTACCTTTCCCTGTTTCACTGCTGGCCGATTCCATCATTAACTCAGTAATATAAGCATCTAATTGATGTTCGGCAAGCTGTGTTGCTTCCCTCTCAATTTCCTCATCGCCTACTTGCTTGCCAAAGAAATCTCGCTTTCTTGTTAACTGGTCCTCATATTCCTTCTTAAAGGCATCAAGATGTCCAGACTCGATGAGTGAATCCTTTAGCTTTGCTTCCGCTTTTGCATATCCATCCCTGTTCCTTTTGAACAGATAATACAGCATGACAATCAAAAAGAGCGGAGCCCCCAATATCAAAAGGAAGATTTTATATGAAGGGTTCTTCAACATTTTTCTGAATAGATAATCAACTCTCTGTACAAAAGAGCGATTCCCCTTCCACTTCCGCTCATTAACCAATGATATCCCCCCTATCATCCTCTCAGCGTTGCGCTGAATACATATAACCATTTGTATAAACATAAGACTCAAGAATAATTGCACTTTTCCGAGTGGTATAGTATATTTTATTTTAACAATTGGTAAAAGTCAACAATATAAGTAAATATATACAATAGGTCATTTTTGGACCAATATGATGATTTGGCAGGTGTCATTTGATGAATTCATTATTGCAAGTGCAGCATTTATCAGTGTCTTTTGAACAGGAAGAACAGGAAATTCAAGCTGTGCAGAATATCAGCTTTTCGCTTAATAAAGGAGAAACATTAGGGATTGTCGGAGAATCTGGAAGCGGCAAAAGCGTCACCGCACGTTCGATCATGCAATTGTTGCCTGTGAGTGCCAGACGTAAGAATGGAACCATTCTTTTTGAAGGAAAAGACATCGGATATTACTCCGAGAAAGAAATGGAGGCCATCCGGGGACGCGAGATCGGAATGATTTTTCAGGATCCGATGACCTCTTTGAATCCGACCATGAAAATCGGAAATCAGATTGCAGAAGGGTTAAAAAAGCATGAAAAACTATCGGATAAGCAAGCGAGGGAGCAGGCGCTCGATATGTTAGAATTGGTCGGCATCAGGGAAAGCGAAATTCGCTACGAACAATATCCGCATGAATTTTCCGGCGGGATGAGGCAGCGTGTGATGATTGCCATCGCATTGGCATGCCGACCGTCTTTGCTGATTGCAGATGAACCGACGACAGCACTGGATGTCACAATTCAAGCGCAAATACTTCATCTTATGAAGAAGATGCAAGAGAAATTCGGAACAGCAATCATCTTAATCACACATGACTTGGGGGTAGTGGCCGGAATGTGCGACCGAGTTGCCGTCATGCGAAAAGGAGTGATTGTCGAGACCGGTACGACAGAGGAAATCTTCTCCTCCCCCTCTCACCCGTATACTAAGAAGTTACTTCATGCACTTCCGAAACTAAATGAAAAAAAGAAACCGAAACCAGTATCACAGCTGATTATAAATACCGACGATACCCCGTTGTTGGAAGTACGCCACCTTAAGCAATATTTCGATATTGGTAAAGGAACGACGATAAAAGCAGTTGATGATATCTCCTTCAGCATCAAAGCCGGGGAAACATTAGGAGTAGTTGGCGAATCAGGAAGCGGTAAATCTACAGCTGGACGCTCAATCCTTCAATTACATACCCCAACCGGAGGAGATATCCTTTTCAAAGGAATGTCGCTCAACAGCTTTTCCCCTAAAGAAATGCTCATTATGCGCCGGCATATGCAAATGATCTTCCAAGATCCTTATGCTTCTCTCAATCCAAGGATGCGGATATTGGATATTATTGGAGAGGCATTGGATGTCCATCGAATCGCCAATAGTAGACCAGACCGCAAAAAACGGGTTGAAGCATTGCTTGATATGGTTGGGCTCGAGCCTTCATTCGCAATGAGGTATCCGCATGAATTCTCCGGGGGCCAAAGACAACGAATCGGTATCGCCAGGGCAATCGCCGTCGACCCTGCCTTCATCGTGTGCGACGAACCATTATCCGCCCTTGATGTGTCTATTCAGGCACAAATCGTCAAACTGATGGAAGATTTGCAACAGCGACTCGGACTCACCTACCTGTTCATTGCCCATGATCTATCTATGGTCAAACATATTAGCGACCGGGTCGCCGTTATGTATAAAGGTAGAATAGTAGAGTTGGCCGAAAGCGAAGCGTTGTATTCTAATCCTCAGCATGAATACACGAAATCGTTACTGGCCTCAATCCCTATCCCAGACCCTAAGATTGAGGCACAAAAAAGTAAAGATGGATCCATCCAACCAGAGAGAAAAGAGTATGATGTAGAGAACACAAAATTGGTGGAAGTGTCAGCCGGTCATTGGGCAGCCATTCATCCTTGATCACATTAGCTTGAAACTTAAAGAAGCATTCAGAATCCTGAATGCTTCTTTCCATTGAATCTTTTTTAATTTTTCCTTCTCACAAAATGCTCAATTTATATACTAGGTCTTATTAAAAAAAGAAGAACGAAAGCAAATCTTTGCTTTTACTAGTCAATAGAACCAAAAATTGTATATTTCCATTTCAGCAACAAATGCCCACACCCTTAATCACACCAAATAATATACTGCCATTAGCCTATAAAACATAACTAGGAGTGTATATTAATGGAATATAATTATCGACAAATTCCCGGAATTAACAATCTACCGTTTCCTACTTTAGGAGGTCCTATGGGTGGTGGTTTTCAAGGTAATCCTATGTCAGGATGGCCGGGAACCTCAATAGGATGGCCGAATAGCAATACAGGAATGCCAGGAACAGGCGGACCAACCACTGGGGGCACACCCCCACCTTCACAGGCTACGATCAATATGTATCAATATCTTCTACAAAACCCGTCAGAAGGCCAGCAGCTTCTAACATCAGGTACTTGGGCTGGTACAACTTTTGGAGTGGGCTGTGATAGACGCTGGACCATTATGCTTTTAAACAATGGTCGATATGTATTGATGTGGGTTTTAACAGCAAGTGCGTTTGGTAATACGACAGGAATCATTTTCCCGTCTTTTACTTTTGCCTCTTTCCCTACATCTAATATAGTAGCTTATAGTTGCTAATTATTAATTTATGCAGAAAGTTAATCAATAAAGGCATCCAGGATTGCTATTGGTCATACTTCTAATTGCCAACATTTATTCTTTTCTTTTTGCTTTTATCGAAAGATTGTTGCTAATGCCGAAAAAAAGAGACAGCTTTTGGGGGGCGGCACCTTTTTGCTGTCTCCGTTGTTTAACTAAAGTCCCCAATAATTTAAGTACAACTCTTCACAAAATTCTATTTCTGTTAAAAAGACAAAGCTTTTAAATTAATCTAAGTTAATGGAGTAGTAATGATTTAGATTACAAGTCCTACTATTAAAGATAGAATAAGATTATTGATATTCTTAATTCTCTAACCTCAATCCCATTCCAATAAATTACTATTTCTATGAACGATTTATAAATAAAGAGAGTAGACTTGCTTCCAATTGAGGAGCCAATCGTAAATTTAGTGATTATAAAAAAGAAGGCTCTCGAGACTATCTCGACAGCCTTTTAGCGATGACCATGATTTCATTGGTTGCTTGTTTGTTTTTCTTTACTCACACCAATGCTTCTTTTCACTTAACCCAACGTCCTATAGTTTAGCGATGATACTCATGTCCTCCTTGCAAATGACTCTATATTTTTTATTGAGTTAAGTTAGTAGTTTGCCAACTTCAATCTTCAACTTTCAGAAAACAGATATTTGATTTTAAAGAACTCCTTATATGTCATTGGTTTATAATAACTAATTCTGTAATGTAATCATTTATAGCCCAGTGAATCCCATAAAGATTCATAATTATTTATTCAATGAATGATATTCTAGCCATTTGTCTATTTCGCTTTTCAAAAAACGTTTTTCATCCGAAATAGTCAGGTATGGAATATATTCATAGGTATCAAAAGCTCCCCCTTCAATAGATGCTTTCTCTAAATCATCTTCATCAATGATTTCTTCTATATCTTTTGTGCTTACAGATAAATATTCCGCTAGATCATCAATAGTAAATACACTTTTCACCATTGGTACATATTCTTCATTACTTGAAGTAGCAACAGATGAAGAATCAGAGATTAAAAAAGCCCCGACTACTATACTTGCCGCTACCAAAATTCCACCTATAATACCAGTTATATTTTTGTGTACCATTTTTTTCACTCCCCCTTAAAGTCCTAAGACTCTCTATTCCTTTTCTCTACTAATTATAGAAAATCCTTCATCCACTAACCTGCCCATTAAGCTGCATAACAAAAAAGAGCTGATCAGAGCCCTTGATACTGGAGGAATGCTCCCGTTTGTTTAAGTGCATTTGTTCACAAACGTATGATATTATACAGGTAAATAGATAGAGTAATCTAAATTTTCACTTGTAAACTGGGTGCGAGTTCAAGCTATTAATCAGGATGGGCTGCACTTGCAAGTTTGCCCTACTATGGCTATTTTACAAAGGAGGAAGAAAAAATGGCATTCCACGAATTAGAACCAGGTGATGAGGAATTCCTCGAAAAATGTCCAGTATGTGATGAAGGCTATATGGTGCCGACCATAGGACACTGGTACCAATGCAGCAATTGCGGTGTCGAAGCAGAAGAAAGCGATTATGGGGTTCTTATGTTTGACGAAAGTGTAGATTTCAACTAAAAAGTTGGTAGAAATAACTAATATATCCGATTCGAAAAACATTTTTTCCCTTACACCTTTAGTTCAGAGCACATCGTCTTTTATATAAACTTTAGAAAATTCCAGTTTATCGGTGAGCTTGATTTGAAAGTACAAAAGACACTTCGGTGTCTTTTTATAGTCATGTTGACTCCTCTTTATTTCCCTTTTTTTAACATTATTTTATAATATCTTATTCAACTAAACTGCCCCTTTACTCCCATAAGAAAATACAACACAAAAAGGCATTAATACTCCTTGGATCAATGCCTTTGTATGTATCAGAAAAATTTTATATATAGCTCGCGTCGTAGTGTACCACTTAAAATACGTGAATTTTAGTCACTCCGCTCTTCTCATGTCCCTTGATAGAGGATTTACAATCATCTGTATAGAATTATTAATTCATATCAATATCTTAAACAGGAGGATTTCATATTGGAGATTCAAGAAATTAGTTTAACGTGGAGAACTATTGTATTTATCTTAGCGGTGATTTTATTATTTATCTACCCAAAAACTCGAGCTTTTTATATTAAATTGTTGGATTTTGACGTATTAAAAAGATTAAATACATACTTAGTTATTGTATTGGCTTTATTATTCATTTTTATTTCAAATTTATTTATTTTCAATAGAAGCTTATCCGCAACATATAATCTTCTCACTAGTTCATATTCAAGAACAATAATGTTAGATACTTATGAGCTGGTTCTATTTTTAATCAGTATGACTATTTTGATGCCCATCTTTGAAGAGTTGTTATTTAGAGCTCCCCTCTCACTTTGGGTAAATAAACTTCCTGGTTACCTCATTACCTTATTAATTTCTTCTGTTTTATTTGGTTTTGCCCATCCCGAATACCCTCTGTTTGGTTTTATATTAGGTATAGCATTCGGCTTAGTATTCAGACTTACAAATTCTTTAATTCCTGCTATCCTAACGCATATCTTATGGAATTTATTTTCTATATTCTATTTCAATTATATTTAAATTACTATGAATGTAATGACATACAGATGTTTTAATTAATAAAATCTCATTTGGAACCACTAGGGTTCCTTCTTTTATGCTTGGCTTTAAGAACATTTATTGATTTATTTAAATGCAATATACAATTAATCCTTATTGAACTAACCTGCCCATTACTTCCAAAAGGAGGTCAACAGAAAGGAGCACTAATCCTTCCTGGATCAATGCCCCCCGTTTGTTTAATTACAATAGTTCTCAAATATGTACCCATTAAAGTTTTTGTATATGTGTATTATTAATAGACTCTTTATATTTCAATCCAAGGCCCAATACATAAATATATGAGCCATCCAGATAATAGAAAGGACATAAATCCTTATTCAATAACGCTCCCTAGCATAAGCACAATGTTTATAATTTACTAATTGCTAAATTACTGAGATTGATGATTGTTTCTTCAAAAGTTCTGATTGGCTTGTAACCTAATGACCTGATTTTTTCATTCGAGTAGATGGCACATTCCGCTTGACGATTGGGAATTTGATATTCTTTTCCTAACACTCTTATCAACTTTAACCTAAAATTTTGTTCTGGAAAATTCCCATCAATTGCATTATATACGTCTCCAGATTTTCCATTAGAACAAACCAAATGTATCATTTCTGCTAAGTTATCTCCGTGAATCCAAGGTACAATGTCGTTAGGGTGCACCCAATTGACTTTTTCAGCATCTAACATCCTTATGATTTGTCTGTCTCCCCAATAAGAGTTTTCTTCTGCACAAATCGCACCTGGTCTAAGGATTATTACATTGAGCCCCTTGTCCTTGTATTTATTTAGTATCCTTTCAGATTGAACCTTCGTTTTGATGTAGATCTCATCGTGATTATCTACGATTGTGCTGGCCTCATTATAAAATCCCTCTTTAGGTTCACCATAAACGGACAAGGTTGAAATGTGAATAAACTTCTTTATCCCTAACTCTAATGAAATGCTTGCAATGTTTTCAACTCCAATAACATTTGAGTTTACAGCTTCCTCATTGTCATCTCCCAAATAGGCTGCACAATGTATCACTATATCAACATCTATTAATGCTTTATAAAGGGAGCTTCTATTTATCAAATCACCTTGAACGATTTGTACCTCTAATCCTGGAATTGAATTTACGTTGCTTTCGTTTCTTGTCAACCCTTTTATTGCCGTACCTTCAAATAAAAACTTTCTCGCTACCCGACCTCCTAATGTCCCAGTTACCCCTGTAATTAAAATTTTAGCATCTAAATTCCCCAAACAAGTCACTCCCTTATCTCTTACAGACACAAAACTGTATTCCATTTCATTTCTTTGTATTCATTATTCGTCTACGATATGTTCTAATCCTTCTTCCGCTAACCTGCCCCGTTTCTACAATAAGAAATCAACACAAACAGGCATTAATCCTTCTTTGATTAATGCGCCTGATGGCTTCTTAAATGGCTCAACAGATTCTCGCTAGGCTCTGCTCAACCTTTTTCTGAAGTGATAGTAGTTTAGGATTACCGTTAATTTTAATGTAAAAACTTTTTAAAAATGTTTTAATATTGAATACTAAGAACCAATACTTTTCATTCTCAATCTGTTCTTTTTGGGTATTCAATTCACTAGGTAAGTGTTTGAGTAATTGTTCTATTTCTTTTCCATTCAATCCTCTTTCTAGCATTGCAAGAATGGGAATTAATAATCTTTCATCCTCATCGTGAACATAGACACTACTGGATATAAGAACTTTTCTCCACAATACTCTTAATATTTCTGGATAATATTCTCTATCTAGCTTTGGATTCTTCACCAGCTCTTCAAAAGTATCAGCTACGTGTGCGATGCTATGTGCCCACCCCTTACCTTTCACATATCCTCTTAAATCCTCTTCAAGGTCAATGTACTTAATTAGCTTTTCTTTAATGTTATCAATAGAATCTTTGGACAAAAAATTTGCTTGATTATCCCTGTGCAGTATCAATGCTATTAAAAGGGTAGTAAACGCTCTTGTGAATACAGTATCGGATTCCTTTTCACCGATTCCTTTAAACATTAATTCATTTATACAAGTATCTAAAAGTTTAATTAAAAGTGCAGTTTCAATTTGATTGTTCTCAACAATTAATCTATAAAAGAAGGTATAGATCAACTGATCTCGGAGTTCACTATCTGTTGAACCAATATGCTGTAACATTGATTGTAATATCAAAGTCATATCTAACTCTTCCCAGTGACATCTTTCATATTTAATCTCAGTTAAAATAGACTTTAGTTCACTTTCACCATAAGAAACTTTCCCAAAGGATAAATTCATACATTTAAATCCCCTTTCCCCACGTACTGTGTGTACCTGAAGCTAAAGTGACTTTATATTTCATACTAAAAGCCCCTCTACAAGTGGTATCAAGACACGCTTCTTTATACACAACATTATCTTTTAGAAACATCCCATTTTGAACATCTATAATCAGCAGTGCTTTTTCATTATTCTCCTCATTATCGTTTCTTTTTTAATTCATTGACTAAGAATTCTTTATGAAGATGAGATAAATCAAGCAATTCAAGGCTTCTAGTATTAATTAACTCAGTTAGAGTATGTACTTCATCCCACGCCGACTCGTAAAGAGACCTGTCAATAATTCCATTTAAAAGAGCCTCTTCAAGTTCGTCAGCATCTTTTTGAATTACTTCTCCAGAAGGCAACAAAATGATATCTAAATATAAATCATTCCAATAGGGGATATCATTTTCTACACCATTTTCAAGGCAAACATCAATATACCATTGCACTATATTTCCGTTATTATCGAACATTGTTGTTACTGAATGCATTTTTTCTAAGGGGAATTGTTGAAGCCACATATAGCCATCATCAACAATACATATATTCTGTTCCTCATATCGAAAGGATAATGGTTCAGCAACTTTCATTAGTTGCAATAAAGTTATATAGCCCTTAAATTCTTTGGTATTAAGAAACGCTTGTGCATATTTTTTATCCAAGACACGTTTCCATCTTGAACGATTTGCATATTTTCTCTTTATCATTTCCATCCTCAATCCAACAGAAAATCACCTGTTTATTACTTTTAGTCTAAAGTAAATTACTATAATAAGGCGGTTCTAATTCCGCAAACCCTGCCCCATTACTTCCATAAGAGGTTCAACACAAAAGGGATTAATCCTTATTAGATCAATGCCCACTGTCAGTCGTATACCTCCATCATATTGATGTGCTATTGTTAGCTTTTTTACGTGAATAAAAATATGAAATAAAATATGAAGTCAAAAATAAGATAATACCCACTTTATTAAATAGGAGATACACATCAAGTACATCTTTAAATGAATCTAACGGATAAAAACCACTTAATAGCAACGTTGGAAAAACAGTAATCAGCATCGCCATATAATGAGCAAAAATTTGCTTTAAAAAACTCCATTGTTCAATTTGATATATGACGCTTGTCAACCCAAGGAAAAAGGCTATAAGGCCATAAAAAAAATAAACACTCGAATCATCTGATTGCCCTTGCAACTTATACGACAGTGAAATCATTAGTAAGATACTAAATGAGATAAACCCCCTATATAATCCCTTTAAAAGTAATTGCAACATAAAATCCCCCTTTCTTGGTATTTCCTGTTATTAATTATATACGATAGATACTTGTTTGAAGTTTCAGAAAATTTATTATTCTGCTAACCTGCTCCTTTAGTGAAATAAGGCTATTTTTCTAAAATAAGATAGTCTTTAGTTTTGGAATATGAAATGCCATTTTTATTAGCAAAATCAATTAAGTCTTTAAATACGCCACTGGGAGAAAAATTTACAATTCGAATGTTGAATCCTTTTTTAACGTGTATAATAGCACCTTTGGTATACCAATTTACTCGTTTGAATTTAATCTGTTTTGTTTGATTAGGGTATATACTTGTTTTATATAAAGGCAAGTTAAAAAACAATATTTGATACTCCAAATAGTCTTCATTTATCTCAAGTATAAATTTTATAAATAATGAACCAAGAATGACTAAAGAAAATATTATTTGAAAGTATAATAACCAATTGGAATAGTCATTTATTGAAACTGCAATTAATAGCAGGAAATACCCTAATGTTTTTCTTTGAGTCCTAGCGATATAAATCAACTAACTCCCTCCTTTTCCTTACTTTCGAAAAGTATCAGCAACTATATTACTAAATTCTCTGAGGTAGTAAAGGTAGTCATCTCCGCCATAGTTATATCGTTTGTTATACATCTTTGCAACGACCACTCTGTATTCGGGAATGATAAGGACAGTTGGACCTGTTACCCCTAATATTTGAAAGGATCCTTCTGGAACCCTATCACCAAGCTCACTATGGGCAGCTGGAATTCCTTGTACATACCAAAACAAACCATTTTGAGGAAGTTTATGATCTTTGTAAAAAGGGCTTTGTACTTGTGTGGCAATTTCAATCACTTCGCTTGGAACAATTTGTTTCCCCTGTGCAAACCCTTTGTTTAAATGAAGATTCCCCCATTGTGCAAACTCCCGAGCAGAAGTATGTAAGTTTGACTCCATTCCATCAGTATAATTCCCCAGATTGAATGAACCTTCCGAATCTGGATCATCAATTTGTTTAACTAATGATTCATTTTCTTTCGTTTGCCAGGCTGTTTCCTTAAAACCCAAAGGTAAAAATACCCTTTCTTCTAAGAGGTCTGAAAAGCTCATATTAAATAGACGATTTACCAGCCTCGTCATCATTAACACATTTATTCCTCTATAAGCCCAACCTTGACCTGGTTCAAACTCTCGAAAAATAGTACCATCCTCTTTTTCGTGTAACCCGTGTGAGTGAGTGACTAAATGCCGTATTGTTGTTTTTCCTAGCAATTGTTTATCCATTTCCCTGAAATAATTTATTGCGTAGTCATCAAGGCTTTTGATTTTCCCTTCATAAAGGGCATATGCAACTACTAAACCAAGGTAGCTCTTTCTTGCAGAAGCTACGTTGAATTGGGATGCTGGGGTGACTGGAGCTGATTCAGGAGAATTAGAATGATAACCATCATAGTGTTCCAATATTACTTCGTTATCTTTTAGAATATATAATGAGGATGCACTGCTTCCGTTTTTTTTCTTTATTTCATCTACCCAAGTAATTAAGTTTTCAAGTTTCTCCAAATAAATCATCTCCTTGATCTTCCGCATTTGTATGAAAACCTTATTTACTATTCTCTACTGATTGTTAGTAATCCTTCTTCCGCTAAACTGCCCTTTTCGCAGCACAACAAAAAAGAGCTAATCACAGCCCTTGATAACGAAGTAAAGCCCCCGTCATTTCAGTACTAAAATTAAAATATTTTAGACATAAAATACTCGTTATAAAATTCATCATCGATTAGCAATGATTTCCTTTTTATACCTTCTATCACAAATCCACTTTTCTTGTATAAAGAAATACCTGCCTCATTTTGAGTAATAACTGTTAATTCTAATCTTGATATATTAGAGTTTCTTGCCCACTCTTCTAATCTTTGAAATAAACTTGTTCCTATACCGCGTGCTCTATATTTTTCTAAAATACCAACCACAAGATATGCAGAGTGCTTTGTTCTCTTAACGCTACCGCCTAAGGCTATCAAATAGCCAACAAGTTCTCCCTCTTCTTGTTCTGCAACAAATATTGTTGAATTACTTTGCTGCTTGATGCGTTCTAATTGTTTACGTTGTTGTTTAGGAGTGGTTTTTCTTTCTCCTCCTTCCATAAGCATAAACTTAGCTTCAGATTCAACTTGTTTAATTAGACATATAAATTTTTCGGCATCCACGGGTTGTATCCCTCTAATTAACATTATGAAATCCCCCCAATAAACAATATCCAAAATTATAAATATGTTTGCTACACTAACTTGAACCTTTAGCAGAATAATAGAAAAGAGCTGATTACAGCTCATGATATAGGAGTAATTCCCCTGTTTGTTTAATTAGAATTTTTCACAAATGGTTCCCTAAGATATATTTACGAGCTAAATTAAGCATCTTCTCTTGTATCTCCTCGTTATTCTTTTCTTCATCCGGTTAAATATTAATCCTAATTCTTTAGTACACCATCATTATTTATTTTCGATTCCTTTAACCAATCTAATGAACCAATACAAGATTATCCAAGGGAGAATAAATTTCGTAGCCCATTCTACATAATAACTCAAGGACCATATGTTGATACCGAAAAATGAGACTAATACAAAAAGAGCAAATAATATAATACCAATAATTAAATATTTCATTATAACTCTCCCTCTTTTTTATGGTTATGGGAATATATTCGGGATAATTAATATAAATACCTTCTTCAACTAACCTGCCCCTTTACTTCCATAAGAAATTAACACAAAAAGGCTAATCCTTATTAGGTAATAACTGTTATAAAAGTAAAAATATGTTAATATATATTTAGGAATGTAATTTGGAGGGGTAATTTATGGGAGCTTTGACTATTGTGGGAATTATACCTATTCTGATAAATTTAGGATTACTCGTTTTTGCTATTTATGTTGCAATTAATATCTTAAAGTTAATGAAACAGAAAAATGTTTATCTAATGGAAATTCGTGATGTAATCAGGAAAAATAATAGTGCCGATTAATTTACCTATTTTCCCACTACCAATTTTGATATTAGAAGATTAAATACCGTCAATGGCGGTATTTTTTTCTTTGCGATGTATCTCAAAGTGTTTATAGATGTTTTATTCGATACTGACAAGTTGAAATAAGTAATCTGTTCCATATGTTTAATATACTAATTTTTTCTGAGTGCAAGCTAACTGAAACTAATTGTTGCGTTATCTAATAAACACTTCATCTCCCGAAGAATGGAAATAGTTGTATACCCATATCGAATAATACACTAGCAACGATATAGATAAACAAACCCCAGAATAAAATCTTCATAAACAGAGCCCATATTTTATCATCTTTATCTTCAACTCTATTATTTTTCTTCTGTTTTCTATATAAGCCTTGCACTTTTCTAAGCGTCTGATTTTTATCTTGTTTGTTAAGATCCATCGTATCTCTCCATCTCCTGAATAATTATCTATTCTTTATTAATGCTCTAATATCCTTCTACCGCTAACCTGCCCCTTAACTTCCTTGGTTCGTATCAGAAAAATTTTTTATATAACTCACGCCGCAGTGTCCCGCTTAAATAAGCGTAAATTTTAGTCGTTTCGCTCTTTTCGTGTCCCATCAAATTTTGAATAACTTCTAGTGGTGCACCATTATTCAATAAAGTGGTGGCATAACTATGTCTCAATTGATGGGGTTGAATGCTTTTAATAATGCCGAATCTTTTCGAAATCTGTTTTATGGTATATCTCATTTGAGATATACTCATCCGATGAGGAGACCGAATGGTTACAAATAACGCTTCTTGATCATCTGTTCTCTCCTCCAGATACCTCTTCAACCAGATATCACAACTAGTATTAAAGTATACTTCTCTTTCTTTATTTCCCTTACCTAAGACTATTAAGGACTGATTAGAAAAATCAATTGATTGCCGATTCAAAGTAACTGCTTCGCCAATACGACAACCGGTTGAATACATAAATGCATATTCTAAAGTTGTATGATAGGCTTCTCTTAAATGCTCGATTTCTACTTCAGATAAAAACTTCGGTATTCGAATATCTGATTTTGGTTCCTTAATTTTCGACGCTGAATTACCGTTCAATAAATTTTCGTCTTGGGCCCACCTAAACAGCGACTTTATAAAACATATCCTGTGACTCCAGCTAACAGCTTTTAATTGATCAGCAACATTCCCAAGGTAAAGCTTAAATGAATCGGTGGTTATTTCATCAAGAGATAAATCACCGAGATTCCGAATTAACAAGTTTAATTGAACACTACATGCTTTAAAGTCTGAGTTTAATATCCTTGGATCTGTTTTATCAGCTTTATATAAATTCCACGCTTCAGATAGTTGCCCCCGATAGTTTAAGTGCAATTCTTCACGATTTATTTTCGGAAAAACTTACTTCCTAACCAACCGCTTAACAAAGCGGATAACCCAGCAATTATAGCTTTGGTAATGAGGCTTGTATTAGGAATTAAATACTCTACTAAAAAAACCACAACTCCAACAAATAGACCTGCAAATAAAGCTATTCCTGGGCTTCCTTTATTCAATATAGCCACCTCCATTATTAGATTCTAAATACTAATAAATTTCATATATTATCAATATTACCTTCTTCTGCTAACATGCCCCTTTAGTCGCATAAGAAAAGACCGTTGAATAGAGCCTAGATCTTCTCCTATTGCCCCCCGTTAATGATTCATTATAGAGTTTATTTCCAGTCTGCAGCCAAAAGCCCATAAATTATTTGGTCTTCATAATGATCATATAACCATTCTGCCTGCCTGGTTCTTCCTTCTTTTTCAAATCCATATTTCTCTGGCAATGCTCTACTTCGTACATTTCCAGCTGCAATATAAACCTCAATCTTATTAAGTTTTAATATATGAAATCCATAATTTATAACTTCTTTAAATGCTTTTGACATAATACCTTTCGCTTGAAAGTCCTTTCCCAACCAATAGCCTATTTCCCCTATCCTACTAATTTTATCAATCTCATTAAACCCAATAGTACCCGCCATTTGTCCTCTATACATAATTGCAAACCACATAGGATATCCACTGTTTTCTACTAATCCTTCTATCCTTAATTTTAGACTTTTGTTTGTATCTTCTTGGCTATTAACAGAGTCTATCCAAGTAACCCAAGGTTTTAAGTGTGACTTTGAATTAGATACTAAATTATAGTATTCCTCTTGATCATCTTCAGTAAATAGTTTTAAAGATACTTCTTTATCAATCTTATGTATAAACATATTCCACTCCCTTTAAATACTGTTCAAAGTATTCTTTTACTCGCATAAAAATATTTCTCTTTCTATGGCAGCTCGAAGTTACACATTTTTTATTAATTCTATATATTATTCAAATTATCCTTCTTTGATTAACCTGCCCCGATAATCCAATAATAAGGAAGAGCCATCACAGTGTTCCTTGATCAATTTTTATTCCAGGAAAAATATTCTTCTTTTTAAAATCAACAACAACTCATATGTTATAATATTTGAAAAATGATGGAGGTTTTACGTTGTCAACCTCAACCTGGGTTCTGCCAATTATATCTTTGTTATATTTCATAATTCCAATCGTATTTGTAATTTGGTTTGTAACTAGATTTTTAAAACTACAACAGAAAAAAAATCAAATCCTTCAAAAGATATCGGACAATCTAGAGAAACTAAATAATAATGATGCTTAATTTACATTTGAAAGAGTATCTACTCTTTCATTTTTTTACTATAAAACTAAATAATACTATTGTTTAGTCAATGAAATTATAGCTTATTAAGCTAACCTGCCCCTTTACTTTCATAAGGAATTCAACAGAAGAAGGCATTAATCTTCTAAGATCAAACCAGCTAATAGGATGTCAATATCTCTCTGTAAAATTTATTTTTTTATATGCTATACTGTTTTTAGGCATACCAAATAACCCTCCAGATAACTTGTGGAAGGTTTTTCTTTATGTGGTTAAAATGTCTTTCTAAGCTATATCTAGGAAATGTTCTTTCCTTTTTAATAAAGCATAAATCCAGTGAAGAAGTTTATTGATACAAGCGATCATTGCCACTTTCGACGGCTTTCCTTCTAAGCGTTTCTTGTCATAGAACTCCTTGAGCTTTTTATTTCTGGAACTTCTTATTCCACATAAAACTGCTAGATACAAGCTGTGCCTTAGCCTGCTGGAACCTCGTTTGGTAATCCGATTCGTCATCGCTATAAACTTGCCAGATGAATGGACACTTGGATCGATGCCAGCGAAGGCAACCAATTTCTTAGGGTGATTAAACCGATCAATCTCACCAATTTCGGAAATAATCGTGGCAGCGATTTTTTCTCCGATTCCAGGGATAGATTGGATAATCTTATATTCTTCTATTTCATTGGCCAGGGATACCATTTGGCTCTCCAATTCCGAAAGGTGTCCTTGGTAATGAAATAGGATGTCTATATACATATTAAGATTGATGAGATGGCTTTGATACATCACCTTTTGAAAGGATTTTGAGAAGCTGAATGGATTAATTTCCTTGCTTTTTCTCTTGCCCACTGAAGAGAACGAGTTGGACAATACCCTTTTATTCGTTCTGTTAATTCCTCTTCATCCGTCTTTAGAATCTTCTCCGACGTTGGATATTCTCTTAATATCGATAAAGATACTTTCGAAAATAGATCTCCAAATACCTTTCGGTAATCAGGAAAAACCTGATCCAAAATCGTATGAAACTGCAATTTTGCCTCTACATACATATTCGTCACGATTTCCTGTTGTCTAGATAGATTACGAAGGTTCAACAGCTGACTTCCCCTCATTTTATAAGGTTCAAAGTCCTCTTTGTAATAAAGGGTACATAACTGATACGCATCAAAAGCATCTGTTTTTACTTTTCTTAAACTTGATTTCTTTGCTTGATGAGAAATGAGTGGATTTAACAGAATATAAGGCAACGCGTTTTCTTCTAAGCATTGAATAATAGGAGTATGATAATGTCCCGTTGATTCTAATATGACTACTGGCATCTTACCTGTCATTGTTTTAATTTCGCTCAAGAAACTTACAAGCCGATCCAATTCATCACGATTATGCTTAATTGAATAGTTCTTTCCATATGGCTTTCCTTTATCTAAAAAAGCCTGAATTTCACTCTCTCCTTTAGCTACATCTATACCCACAACTGGGTGCATTCTTTTTCCTCCTCTTACGTATTCACCAGTAACCCCTATTTCCTCCAAGTAGTATTATAGCTTCGCTTGTTATACGAGATCTCAGTCCCAACCAGCCGCAAACATATTTCTACTAGTAGGGGGTGAACAGTTTAGCCGACGGGATCAATGTCCCACGCCCCCGTACGTTCTACCCTGGCTACTGATAGAATAAATCCATATAAAAAAAGTTCAACCAGAAAGTTCTGGCTGAACTCTATAATACGAATACCCCGTTAATTATCTTATAACTCCATTGCAATTCTGTATATACTCGCTTCCCCATTCCGTCAGCATATTAAGCGTAGGATTGAGCTTTATTCCTAAATCGGTTAAAGAATATTCCACTTTTGGCGGAACTTGATTATATACCTCACGGTGAATAAGTTGAAAGTTTTCCAGTTGCCTTAATTGTTTAGTCAGCGATGAGTGTGTTAAGCCATCAAATCTCCGTAACAGTTCATTGAATCGTACTGGTCCATCCTTTAGATGAAAAATAATCATCAAAGACCATTTACCCGACAATACTTTCTGAGCTGTAGTGAACGGGCAAGTTAAATCGGCACTATTTAATTCAATCATGAAATCCACCTCTTCCTTTATTCTAAGTTCATATAAGCCCTATCAATTAACCTGTGTCTGAAATGTCGCACTTCCTTATTAGTACACCATTTAATCGTAACGACACAAAAATATCGTACTATTCAGAATAATCATAATCTAATATTATTGATTATGCATTAAAAATATAATTAAAGGGGTAGATGAGATGTCGACGAATAAAGGAAGATTCAATGGGAAAGTTGCCTTGGTTACAGGAGCAAGTCGCGGGATAGGGGCGGAAATAGCCAGAAAATTAGCTGCTGGCGGAGCAGAATTTATAGGCGTTCATTATGCCAGCAATAAAGACGCTGCTTCAAAGGTTGTTGATGATATTAAAAAGCTGGGCTCAAAGGCTGTGGCGCTGGAAGCAGATTTAACCACCGGCATTTCCGGTGTAAATAAGCTTTGGAGCGCTTTTGAAGAGGCTGTTCGATCGGAAATCGGAACTGTGCAGCTAGATGTCTTAATCAATAACGCGGGGATTGCACCCGCAGATTCTTTTGAAGAAACATCCATTGAAATGTATGAGGATGTCATGAACGTTAACCTTAAAGCTCCATTCTTCCTTTCTCAAGCAGCCAGTCCTTATATACCGGACGGCGGACGGATTATTAACATCTCTACTGGCTTTGCTCGTATTGCCGCTCCAATGCAAGCCATTTATGCGGCTTCCAAGGGTGCCCTTGAGACACTGACTTTGGCCTTAGCCCCACATTTTGCATCAAAAGGCGTTACAATTAATGCTGTAAGGCCTGGAATTACGGCTACTGATATGAACAAGGAGATGCGATCCACCCCAGAAGGCCTTGCACAAGCAGCTGCATTATCTGCGTTCAATAGAGTGGGTGCAACTGAAGATGTTGCTGATATAGTTATGTTTTTAGCATCCGAGGAAGCACGATGGGTCACGGGGCATTTTATTGATGCCACCGGAGGAAGCAGGCTTTAAAACAAGAAGTTAGAGATTCTAGGCGAGTTAATAATAAGCAGAAGAACAAAACGAAAGATATAGATTTATTCGCTATTGATTAATTTAATTGAGAAGAAGAGAAACATTCAACTAATGGGGTTTCTCTTTATTCTTCATTTAAAGTTGATACAAAATGGACACCTATCCCTTTTTATTCAAGAGCAAGAGTTTATGCGAAAATAGCCATATTTATTGCAGGAAATCTATTAATAGATCTTTATGCTGAGCAGATAGTTTTAGCAAATCCAATTTTCCACTGCTTATTAAATGTTTAAGGGTCTTTGTTTCTTTCCAAGCTAAATCATAAAGTTGTTTATCAATGATTCCCTTGAATAAAGCATCCTCCAATTCATCGGCATCTTTTTCAAACATTTCTCCAGAAGGTAAAAGAATGATATCCAGAAATAAATCGTCCATCCAAGGTCTGCCGTTATCGATTCCATTACATAGACAAATATCTATATACCATTGGACGATATCTCCTCTTTGATTAAACATTGTAGTTACTGAATGATTTTTGTCTAAAGGAAACTGTTGAAGCCACATATATCCATCATCAATAATGCAAAGATTTCTCTCATCATAATTTGCAAATAAAGGCTTAACTACCTGTACTGCATGCAGCAACGTTATATATCCTTTGAACTCTCTTGTTTCAAGATATGTTTTGGAATATTCTCTTTTTAAAATGCGGTTCCAGTCAAAACGACCACCATATTTTCTTTTTAGCATACCCATCTCTCCAATACCATGGACTTTCTGAGACTAATAAAGTTCTCCGCATACTCCATTATTTCATCCAATTAATACTCATAAAATAAAACTCATTTGCATTACTTAACTTTTAATATTCTTATCTTCTGCTATCTCAATAAGATTTTAATAATAACTCTGTTAAATATTAAAAACCAAAGCCCTTTTACACCTGTTTACTTATGTTACTGGCAGAAGTCCGTTTGTGGAAACTCCTTAATGTAGAGAGTTATCAATATTTTACAATTGTCGTTACACCACGTTCAGTTAATAATGTTCGATGGCTAAGCTCTTCTACCCATTTTTTATGGTTTAGCTGAAATAACCCATATTGATTTTGGTAGGTATAACGACCAACGTTGATCATAATTGGCTCTGGAACTTCAAGGACACGCTGTATATATTCTTCATACCAATGTTGAACAGGTATTTCATAAAGTTCGATAACATCGCCTACATCCATATATTTTTCCAAATAAACAAAAAAATGATGACCAAGAGCTCCGACTTCATATATATATGGCATTGATAGAACTGGTTTAACAATATCACACCACCATTTATCTGCTTCATACACTGAGAAACACATAGCTAATTCATCTATGTAATTAATAGGGCAATCCTCTATTTCTTCAGGCATTATAAATGGCTTAGACGATGCTAAAAATTGAATACGCGACATATACAAGCCCTCCGTTCACTTCCATAAACTTGTTTCTTAATTTTATTCAATAAATTTATTTTGAAATCATTTCAATTCCACTCTATAACTTTTTCTACTAAACTGCGAATCATTTCAAAATCTCATATATTATTATTTTGAAATCTATTCTTCCAATAAAATAAATTCAAAAATTCTCATCGGTTTTCTTAAGCATACATGATAAAATAATGGATAGAACAGAGAAAAGATGGGAGAGGAAGAACTATATGACAACTACCATTCATCCACAAAAAGAAACACCTGTTTTCCCCCACTCAGGTCATATCATCGAGACAGAGAAAAGACGAATTCCTATCTTAGCTCGTCACGGTGAACCACTTGTCGTTGTATTGGGAAACGTCTTAAGCGACGAGGAATGCGATACATTGATAGAGTTAGCAAAGCAAGATATGAAACGCTCTACCGTTGGAGCAACCCGGGAAGTAAACGGAATGCGTACGAGTACAGGTGCTTTCATTGAAGATACTCAAAATGAAACCGTTTTACGCATTGAAAAACGCCTAGCTGAGATCACTAACATTCCATCTGAACATAGCGAAAATCTCCATATCCTTCGCTATACTCCTGGTCAGGAATACAAAGCACACTTTGATTATTTTGCTTCGACAAGTCAAGCAGCTCAAAATAACCGAATTAGTACGATTGTCTTATACCTAAACGATGTAGAAGAAGGCGGAGAAACATACTTCCCTCACCTAGACTTATCAGTCGCTCCACAAAAAGGAATGGCCGTTTACTTTGAATATTTCTACCAAGACGAATCTCTGAACGAAAAGACCTTACATGGCGGTTCCCCTGTCACGAAAGGTGAAAAATGGATTGCAACTCAATGGATTCGGAAACAACGTATTCGTTAATAGGATAGTAGAGCGAGGCAATGATGTATGCCTTGCTTTTTCTCTTGTTCCGATAATGAAAATACTTTTCTAAAGAAACATAGCATGGTCAAGAATACAACAATCCAATTATATTAAACTAATTAAAAGAGCATGGAGATTATCCATGCCAACGGTTAACTTTTAGATAGCTGTTTACCAGCAATTGATTCGCTCACTTGCTGATCTTTTATTCTTTCACCTAACAGGTTATCATTTTATTTTAATCTGATTGATTTCATGTACAATTCCAGGATTAACCAACGATGATAAATCACCTGCATCATTGTGGAGCAAAGCAGACTTGATGACGCGGCGCATAATTTTTTGGTTCCGGGTTTTCGGTAAATCGCTCACAAAGTAAATAGCTGAAGGCTTTAGGGCTTTGCCAAGCTGGCTGCTGAGCAGATTCATTAGTTCTGTTTCAAGCTCAGGGCTGCCCTTTACATTTGTTTGCAATACAGCAAAGCATATACAGGTTTCCCCTTTTATCTCATCAGGAATCCCGATAGTGGCTGCTTCAATTACATCATTATGCTTAATAAGAATAGATTCATACTCAGTCGGACCTACTCTTTTTCCCGCTATATTCAATGTATCATCAGATCGCCCTTTAATCTCCCAAAAAACACCGTCTGTACTCACCCAGTCCCCATGGACCCAGGTATTTTCATAGGTTCTCCAATATGTATCCAGATATCGTTCCGGCTCATTCCAAAAACCTTTTGTCATGCCTACCCATGGAGCATGAATACAAAGCTCGCCAACTTCATTCTTAACAATTTCTCCAGCTTTATTTAAAACGCTAACATCCATACCTGGCAATGGGGTATTAAACATAATGGGAGCAATTGGCTTTAATAAAACATTTCCTAAAATGCCGCCGGATATTTCTGTACCTCCTGAATAATTAATAATTGGGATTTTCCTTTTCCCTACCTTTTCAAACAGCCAATTCCATGGATCCGGATTCCAAGGTTCACCCGTTGATCCAAACACTTTAAGAGATGAAAGATTGTGTGAACTAATCGAGTCATCAATCCTTGCCATTAACGAACGAATTAATGTAGGTGAGATTCCTAATTGCGTAACTTTCCACTTTTCAACTAACTTCCATATCTGATTAGCCTTTGGATAGTCTGGCACCCCATCGTAAAGCATGATAGTGGCACCATTCATTAAACTGGCAAACAATTGAAACGGCCCCATCATCCAGCCCATATCCGTTATCCAAAGGAGCTTATCTCCTTTGACCATATCCATTGAAATTCTTGCATCAATCGCGGACTTTATCGGAAAGCCAGTATGGGTGTGGACAGTTCCTTTAGGCTTGCCAGTCGTACCTGATGTATAAATCAACATCAATGGATCATCACTTTTCATTTCGAAAGAAACATGGAGTGGTTCGGCAGCTTCAAGCTGACTCCAGGATACAAATGACTCGTGAATTCTATTCTCACTAACGACAATTACCTTCTCTAATGAATCCAATTCACCCAAAACATTTGTAACTGTCTTAAGCATATCGACCTTTTTACCACGGCGAGTGTAGAATTCTGCCGTTATAATCATTTTGGACCCAGCTGCATTTACTCGCGTTTTCAGTGCATCCTCTGCAAACCCGGAAAATATAGGAGATACAATCGCTCCAATCTTTGCAGCAGCGAGGATAGCAACAATAGTCTCAGGGATCATTGGCATATAAATAGTTATTCTGTCTCCACGAACAATCCCCTGGTCCAATAAACCTCCAGCTACACGGCTCACCCTCTCATATAGTTGCGGAAAAGAAATTTTCCTTATTTGCCCTGTTTCATTTTCATATTCAATCGCATTATGCTTCGAATATATCCATTTTTCTATACAAGAATCCACAACATTACAAGTTCCGCCAACATACCAATCCGGGAATTCAATCCCATTTGATAAATCCATTACTTTTTTATATGGTGTTTTCCAAGCAAAGCCCAGTTCTTTTTCTACGGAACCCCAATACCATTCTGGATCTTGAATGGATTTAGCGTAAAATTGATCATAGTCTTCAAACCCCAGTTCCCGTATCCACTTATAAAGACGAATGTTAGAAATCGTTTCATTATCAGGTATCCAGGCTACTTGGCTCATGAAAGAACCCTCCGTTTTCTCATACCGGGTAAACCGGATGTTTTCGGCATGAAAAGACCTGATATTTACTTTCATATAAACCAAACCTGGTGATTAATTCACTTCTCAAATTATTCGGCTCAACAATATCATCAATAATCATTTCAGAGGCAAGACGATAAATATTAATATCTTCTTTATACTCTTCTCTTTTTTGCATAATGAAGCCTTGACGTTCTTCTTCCGGCAAGGCGGCAATTTTATTGGCATAAACCGCATTCACTGCCGCTTCAGGACCCATGACTGCAATCGAGGCAGTCGGCAAGGCAATACAGCAATCTGGTTCAAAGGCTGGACCGGCCATCGCATATAAACCTGCACCATACGCTTTCCGAACAATAACAGAGATTTTTGGAACGGTTGCTTCACTCATGGCAGCAATCATTTTTGCACCATGCCTGATAATTCCTGCCTGCTCTACTTTAGTGCCAATCATAAAGCCTGGGATATCGGCCAAAAAGAGCAAGGGAATATTGAAGGCATCACAAAGATTAATGAATTTGGCTGCTTTATCAGCTGAATCATGAAAGAGAACCCCGCCTTTCACGCGCGGTTGATTAGCGATTATCCCAACTGGTTTTCCTCCCATTCGGGCAAGGCCAGTTATTAATTCAGGAGCAAATAATTTCTTGATTTCACAAAAAGAATCCTCGTCTATTAATTGATTAATGAGGTCATACATATTAAAGGGTGCATTTTGATTCTGAGGGATCAAATCTGCGATTGTTTTGTCTGATACTTGAGGTAGTTTTACTTCGCTGCTTTTGGTTTTCTCGGCAAAATTGGCCGGGAAGTAGGATAGATATTTCCGGGCATATTCGATTGCCTCTTGTTCACTGCTTACAAGGACATCTCCGCACCCCGATACGGAACAATGCATTTTTGCTCCGCCCATTTGTTCCAATGTGACTTTCTCCCCAATCACCATCTCTGCCATCCTAGGAGAACCAAGATACATGGATGCATTCCCTTCCACCATTACAACGATATCGCAAAATGCAGGAATATAAGCACCGCCTGCTGCGGAAGGACCGAATAATAAGCAAATTTGCGGGATTTTCCCTGACAATTTCACCTGATTATAAAAAATTCTTCCGGCACCCCGGCGCCCTGGGAACATTTCTACTTGATCCGTTATTCTAGCTCCGGCCGAATCCACTAAATAAAGCAGAGGAATTTGAAGCTTTTCCGCTGTTTCCTGAATACGGATAATTTTTTCAACCGTTCTAGCTCCCCAAGAACCTGCTTTAATGGTAGAATCATTTGCCATAACAGCAACCGTTTGACCATTTATTTTCCCTAATCCAGTTACCACCCCGTCAGCCGGTAAACCTTCAGCAGAATGATTAGCAAACAAGCCATCCTCAGCCAATACGCCATCATCAAACAATAGCTCAAGACGCTCCCTGGCGAATAATTTACCTGCTTCTTTATTTTTTTGGTGATATTTCTCGGCTCCGCCTTTTTTTATGTTCTCTGCTTTTTCCAGAAGTTCATTTTGATAGGTATTCATCCTTATCCACCTTTCTACTATCGTTTATTCCCCGGTATATACAGGTTTTCGTTTTTCACTGAATGCTTTCAATCCCTCCATACGATCCTTCGTTGGAATGGTAACTTGATAACTCCATTCTTCTATTTGCAAGCCATGCACTAAATCTGTTTCTATACCGCGGTCTATCGCTTTTTTGGCTTCCATCACAGCAATCGGGGCATTGTCGGCAATTTGCCGTGCTATTGAAAAGGATACAGTCTCCAAATCTTCCAACTCGGCGATTTGATTAATCAACCCGATTTGCAAAGCTTCACCAGCATCTATTCTGCGAGCTGTATAAATCAATTCCTTCGCTTTACTGATTCCAATTAACCGTGGCAGTCTTTGTGTTCCGCCAGCACCCGGAATGATTCCCAGTGAGGTTTCTGTAAGCCCCATCCTTACATGATAACTGGCTACTCTGATATCACAAGCCAAGGCAAGCTCAAGTCCTCCGCCAAATGCCGCTCCATTAATAGAAGCAATTGTTGGCTGAGGCATTTTCTCAATTATAGTGATGGTTTCTTTGATTAATCGAACTGCTTCCCCTACCTGTTTTTGATTCATATGCAATCGTTCTTTCAAATCAGCTCCCGCACAAAAAGCTTTCTCACCGCTTCCGGTAATTATGATGCAACGAATAGAGGGGTTTACTTTAAATAACTGAAGTGTTTGCTGTAATTCTTTTAGCAATTCGACAGACAAGGCATTGGATTTATGAGGTTGATTTAATACAATAATTCCAATCCCATCATCTCGTACTGTTTGTTCAATCATCAATTGACCCTTCTCCCTTCCCTTTTTTCCTGGATAGCCATTTGTTTACTGGATAAAGGAATCCCCATCTGTTTCTGTATATAGTCTGCTGCTCTCCCTAACATTTTTTCATCAATGCCGGTACGGATTCCCATTCTTTCTAGCATATAGACTAAATCATCTGTGGCTACGTTTCCTGATGCTCCAGAAGCATATGGACAACCGCCCAAGCCACCAAGTGAAGAATCAAAAATAGTGAAGCCTTTCTTTAAAGCTACTAATATATTGGCCAGCGCCATTCCACGTGTGTCGTGAAAGTGCAGAGCAATGCGCTCTTTATTAAACCGTTCTGATACTTCATTTAACATAAATTCCACCTGCTTCGGATGCGCAATGCCAATCGTATCCCCAAGAGATACCTCATCTACCCCCATTTCAAAAAGCCTATCGCATATATGTAAGACCGTATCGATCTTAACATTGCCTTCGTACGGGCAGCCGAACACAGTTGATACGTACGCACGTGTTGACTTGCCTTCCTTTGAAGCATCCTCTGCTACTTCCCGGAGGATTGGGTATGTTTCTGTTATCGATTTATTAATATTTTTTTGATTATGTGTTTCACTTGCTGACATAAAAATGGAGACTTCGTCGATGTTGGCTAACAGTGCATTTTCCAATCCCTTGCGATTAGGGACAAGTGCAGCATAGGTGATCTTGTTCTTGCGATTAATTTTCCTCGATACCTCCAGAGCATCAGCCAGTTGTGGGATCCATTTAGGAGGAACAAAAGAAGTAATTTCAATATAAGAAAGACCCGTTTCACTCAACAGGTCAATCCATTCTATTTTTTGTTCAGTCGGGACTATACTCTTTTCATTCTGCAAACCGTCCCTTGGGCCAACTTCTTTAATCTGTACATATTCGGGAATCTCCAAACCATTCACCCCTTGTTATTCAATTCGGGCCAAAATATCTCCTTCATTGACAAAATCACCTTCACTTACAACAACTTCAGTTACGAGGCCATTACCTTCAGCTGCTATTGGAATTTCCATTTTCATAGATTCCAGTATGACAATATCCTGGCCGCCTTCAACGGTATCCCCCTCTTGCACTTGTACCTTCCAAACGCTCCCCGCCATACTCGCTTTAATTTCTTCTGCCATTAGTATCTCTCCTATCTGTTTTTCGTTTTTTTGAGATTTGTCTCAATAAACCCAGTTGTGGTGTCACCAGCTTTAAAGGCATCATGCTTAATCACCGTTAAAAGCATGGGTAGATTGGTTTTAATTCCTTCTATTTCATAGGTTTGAAGTGCCATTGTCATACCGCTTATAGCTGCTTCCCTGCTCGGTGCCGAGACAATCAGTTTTGCAATCATCGGATCATAAAATGGCGTAACCAATGAATTGCCTCTGATGGCGATTTCATTGCGTACCCCTGGACCATCCGGCAATTTTAAATGGGTTATTTGACCGGGAGATGGCAAAAAAGTATTGGGGTCTTCGGCATAAACTCTCACTTCAATAGCATGACCCTCTAAACGAATATCTTCTTGGGTAAATCGCAAACGTTCCCCATAGGCAATCCTAATTTGTTCCTCAACCATATCAATTCCCGTAATTTCCTCTGTTACCGGATGTTCAACCTGAAGGCGCGTGTTCATTTCAAGAAAATAAAAATTCTTTTCTTCATCTATTAAAAATTCAAATGTACCAGCATTATAGTATCCTAAATCGCCTACAGCCTTTAACGCTGTTTCTCCCATTCGTTTCCGTAAACTCTCATCTACAAATGGAGATGGTGCTTCTTCTATTACTTTTTGATTGCGGCGTTGAATGGAACATTCACGTTCCCAAAGATATACAGCATTTCCTTGTTTGTCTGCCAGAACTTGAATTTCAATATGTCTCGGATTCACAATGACTTTTTCAAGGAACATATCCCCATTGCCAAAAAAGCTTTTGGCCCGGGTTTGATTTCCTTCATAAGCTTTCCGGAGCTCTTGTTCATTGGAAACTGGCTGCATGCCAATCCCGCCGCCGCCAGCAGAAGCTTTCAGCATCACCGGATACCCGAGTTTCTCAGCTACCCTCACTGCGTCTTCCACATCAGCAAGCGGGTAAGATATCCCCGGCACAACAGGTACACCTGAATTTTCCATGGCGCTTCTTGCTTTTGTCTTTTGACCCATTAATTCAATGACATCCGGCGAGGGGCCAATAAAAACAATATTTTCTCTTATACATTCCCTCGCAAACTCACTGTTTTCACTCAAAAAACCATAGCCGGGATGGATCGCTTCCACATTATGCTCCCTGGCAATCTCTAAGATTTTTGCAGTGTTCAAGTAGCTTTCATTTACTCTTGGTCCACCCAATAAATATGCAAATTCCGCTTCTTCAACGAATAGCGCATCTTTGTCTGCCTCTGAATAGACCGCTACTGTTTCGATATGGAGGCGTTTACATGTACGGATGATTCTTGAGGCAATTTCCCCTCGATTGGCAATTAATATTCTCTTAAACAATACTGTTCCCCCTTACGTTCCCAAAATCTGCATGGACTGTTCACGAAGCTTATATTTTTGAATCTTTCCAGAAGCCGTCATCGGATATTCATCGATAAATTCGATATAAAGCGGGATTTTATGCTTGGAGATTTTCCCTTGGCAATAATTTCGGATATCATCAGCCGTGATGGTTGAGCCTTCTTTTGGAATGATCCAAGCCATGACTTCTTCGCCATACTTGGCATCCGGTACACCAATGACCTGCACATCAAGCACAGCAGGATGCTGGTACAAAAATTCTTCTATTTCTCTTGGATAAATATTTTCACCACCGCGGATAATCATGTCTTTGAGCCTGCCAGTAATGGCACAATACCCCTCTTCATCCATGACAGCCAAATCACCAGTATGAAGCCAGCCATCTTCGGAAATTGCAGCTGCAGTCGAATCTGGATTTTTATAATATCCCTTCATCACATGGTAACCTCGCGTGATTAACTCTCCATGCTGACCGCGCGGTACCTCCCGCTCTGTTCCAGGTTCAACAATTTTTACCTCAATATTAGCCATCGCTCTGCCGATGGAGCTGACTCTTAATTCAAGCGAATCGTCCGTCCTCGTTTGAGTGATACCTGGTGAAGATTCGGTCTGTCCAAATACAATTGTAATTTCAGCAGCACCCATTTTTTCCACTACACCTTTCATGACCTCTATGGGACATGTAGAACCAGCCATTATGCCGGTACGGAGCGTGGATAAATCATAGTCTGCAAAATCATCAAGGTTCATTTCAGCAATAAACATCGTCGGAACGCCGTGAAGAGCTGTACATTTTTCTTTTTCGATAACCTGTAAAACGCTCTTCGGATTAAACTCCTGTAATGGAATCATAGTTGCACCAACAGAAACAGCTGTTAATGTGCCTAATACACATCCAAAACAATGAAAAAAAGGGACTGGAATACACATTCGATCTTCATTTGTCAGCTTCATTCCTTCCGCAATATTAATCGCATTGTTGACAATATTGCGATGAGTCAACATGACTCCCTTTGGAAATCCAGTCGTCCCAGACGTATACTGCATATTGATGACATCCTCGTCATGTAAGGAATTCATCCTGTCCGTCAATTCCTGCTCTGATGTGTGGGAGGTCATTTTCATTACATCATCCCAACTGTACGTACCAGGATATCGATTCTCACCCAACACGATGACATTTTTTAAATAAGGCAGCTTCTCTGATACGAGCTCTCCAGGAGGTGCATCTCTTAATTCCGGTATGACTTCATAGAGTGTTTCAATATAGGAATGATCCTTTACATTTTCCATTAAAATCAGTGTTTTTGAATCAGATTGCTGCAGAAGGTATTCTAATTCCATGGCTCTGTAACTCGTATTTACCGTAACGAGCACCGCTCCCATTTTCCCTGTCGCATATTGGGTAATCAGCCATTCAGGAGTATTAGTCGCCCATATGGCAAGATGATCTCCCTTTTCCATTCCAAGCGACATAAACGCTCGGGCTGCCTCCTTGCACATATCATTAAACTGTTTATATGTGTAACGAAGACCTCGATCTGAATAGACAACCGCTTCCCGCTCCGCATTTGCTTGGGCTATTTCATCCAAAAGCGCACCAACTGTTTTTTGAACTAAATCCGCCATCTCAATCCTCCTTATCACTTTAAAAATATAAGGCTAGCAACCTAATTGGCGGGATATAACAAGTCGCTGGATTTCAGAGGTACCCTCGCCAATCTCCAATAACTTCATATCACGTAAGTATCTTTCCACTTCATATTCACGCATATATCCATATCCACCATGAATTTGAATGGCCTGATTGCAAGTACGGAATCCCATTTCGGAGGCAAATAGCTTGGCATAGGCGGATTCCCTTGTGAAATTTTTCTTTTGATCTTTAAGCCAGGCAGCCTTCAGTACCATATTTCTGGCCAGTTCAATTTCCATTGCCATGTCTGCCAGTTTAAATTGAATCGCCTGAAACTTAGAGATGGACTTTCCAAATTGAATGCGTTCCTTGCTATAGGCTAATGCTTTATCAAAGGCTGCCTGTGCAATCCCGACCGCCAAAGCCGCAATTGAAATCCGGCCGCCGTCTAGTGTATATAAAAATTGTTTAAATCCTCCCTCGAGATCTCCAAGGACATTCTCCTTAGGTACCCGAACATGATCGAGGATTATTTCTGATGTATTCGAAGCTCGAACACCCATTTTGTCGTAATTGCTTGTGATCGTTAATCCAGGTGTATTGGTTGGTACAAGAAAGGCGGATATGATATTCTTCCCAGAATTGGTCTTACCAGATACCGCAGTGACTGTAATCGTTTCTGCAAATCCGGCATTTGTAATCCAACATTTTTCTCCTGTAATAACGTACTCATCACCCTCAAGTACTGCTTTCGTTCTCGTCCCTCCGGCATCTGATCCGGCATTAGGCTCCGTTAATCCAAATGACGCAAGGGCCTGACCACTTGCTAATGGCGTTAAGAACTGTTGCTTTTGCTCCTCAGTTCCAAAATAATAGATTGGGCTAGAACCAAGTGAAACTGCCGCCGCATAGCTTAAACCAGTTCCCCCGCATGCTCTTCCGATTTCCTCTACCGCTAGTGCGTAAGATATCGTATCTCCGCCGGACCCTCCGTATTCCTCCGGGAAAGGAATACCAAGCAAACCCAGTTCACCCATTTTCTTAAACACTTCTTCAGGGAATCTTGAATCCCGGTCTAATTCAATTGCAATTGGCTTAATTTCCTTTTCTGCAAACTCCCTCGCCAAATTGCGAACCATCTTTTGCTCCGTGCTTAGCTCAAAGTTCATTTTCATCCTCCTAGCATTTTGATAAAAGAGACCGACTGGTTGGTCTCTTTTGGATATGTAAGCGTTTTAATTAATCTGTAAAAAAATGTACGTATTTCCTTTTTGCATCCTCCGTTAATAAGGCATGCATAACAAAATCCGTAAAATACACAGAAATTTGATCCATCGGCATCGGTCCATTTCGCTGATACCATTTAGAGGTCCAATTCACAATGCCCAATATGGCCAGACCACTAATTTCATAAGGGATTTCTTTTCGAAAATCACCGGATTCCTGACCTTCTTTGATGACTTCGTAGATTAATAATCTGAATTCATCCCGTTTTCGTTTAATAGTTGAATCCAATTCCGGTTTTAAATATTTACTTTCCTGATAAAAGACGGATATGTGAGATTGGTAGAGATCAAATACTTTCGTAAACGAGTAAATAATCTGTTGGAGTTTCTCTGGTGGAGTGTGATAATGGTGAATTGCCTCTTTAGCTTTGCTTAAGACATAGGAGATAAATGTGTCGTGTATAGAAAAAAGAAGTTCATCCTTTGATTGGAAATGGTGATAAAATCCACCCTTAGAAGTATCACTGGCCTCAACAATGTCATTTACTGAAACACCATGAAAGCCATGCTTTTCAAACAACCTAACCGATGTATCGAGAATACGATCTTTTAATTCCGTTTTCTTCACCCCTTTCACTGTAAAATTATTTATGTTTTTGATTCTAACTCAGACTTCACAAAATTGTCAAATTATTTTATTTATTCAAATATTTAAGTTTAGATGGATAGTTAAAAATGAAAACGAAACATATAGTACTATTAAATAGATTCAAGGTAAAACCAGAAAGTCCGTTCCATTGCGCGCTTACTCCACTCGCTTTCCGCGGGGAGGAAGGCTTTAGCCTCCTCGGCTGCGCCTTGCTCAGGTCTCAGCCTTTCCTCTACTTCCCGCAGGAGTCGGTGGCTTCCGCTCCATTCCACTAGATGTGAATAATGGTATGTAGCATGAACCTATCTTTTGAAAACAAATAAAACCCAAACTAGATGTCGAATATCCAATTTAAAATGTCACCTAATAGTTCGGATTTATCGTTAACTGAAATACTTATGTCCCAACCTTTAATATATTGATTATACTTTTTTGCTAATCTAAACCATTAGTTAACCTAGCATAATAATTTTCAGTAGCTATCCTATTAATTAACGAATTTCCCGCCTTTTCCGGCTGCCTCCCAGTAATCATTTCGAAGGACTACCTTTTGAATTTTTCCAGAGGCTGTTTTTGGAAGTTCGCTTACAAAGGTTGCTCCTGTTATCGCTTTAAAATGAGCTAACCTCTCTCTTGTAAATGCAATTAATTCTTCTTCAGTCACATTTCTTCCCTCTCTTTGAACAATAAAGGCATGAGGAGTTTCTCCCCATTTTTCATGAGGAACAGCGATCACTGCTGCTTCTAATACATCAGGGTGGTCATATAGCACGCCCTCAACCTCGATGGAAGAGATATTTTCACCACCGCTTATGATAACGTCTTTCTTCCTATCGATAATATCAATATGTCCATATTCATCCACAGTAGCCATATCTCCCGTATGAAGCCATCCGTTTTTGATTGCCTCCATCGTAGCCTCATCATTCTTCCAGTACCCTAACATGACCCCATTACTTCTTGTAATGATTTCCCCAATCTCTTTACCGTTATGCTCCACTTCTTCACCGTACTCAGTCACAACTTTGACTTCACAGCCAACCATCGAAATTCCAGCTTTTGATTTAATTCGGTATTGCTCTTCAGTAGGTAACTCCTTTAATTCAGAACGAACAACTGAAATCAAGCTTAAAGGTGAAGATTCAGTCATTCCATATACTTGTATGAAATCCCAGCCCAGCCCTTTTTCCACTCGTCTAACAAAGGCTGGTGGAGGTGCCGAACCAGCAATGACAACTCGAACTGCTTGTTCATTATTTAAACTATTCTGATCGTAATATTGCAGGAGTGCATTTAACACGGTTGGGGCCATATGCATAACGTTTACTTTATGTTTTTCGAGGGCAGAAAAAATCATCTCAGGTGTCGTTTTTCGAGAGCAGACCTGAGTAGCACCGTTAGCCGTATAATAAAAAGGAGAACCCCATCCATTTACATGAAACATCGGTAAAACATGAAGTAAAACATCTTCATCCGTTATGCGAAGGTGATGCATAGTACTTAACGCATGAATATAGTTATTTCGATGAGTCAGCATGACTCCCTTTGGATTCCCGGTTGTTCCACTTGTATAAAGAAGGCTGGATACATCATCTTCTTCTAACGGAAATCTCTCAAATACCTCGTTACTTTGCTCCTCCAACCAAACATCATATCCTACCTCTTCTGTCTTGGTATCTTTATAATGAACTATAATTTTTTCAATCGTCTTGAGCTTATCTTTAATTGGCAAAATTAAATGGTAAAGGTCTTGATCAACGAATAAAATTTTCGATTCACTATGGTTTAAAATAAATTGATAATCATCTGGCTTTAATCGACTATTTAGTGGTACCATCACACCACCCAATTGGAAAATCCCATAAAAGCCCTCTAACATTTCTACAGAGTTTGGAGCTAAGTAAGCAACACGATCCCCTTTTTGAACCCCTAAATTCTTTAAACCGTGAGATAACCGATTAACTCTTTCATTTAGTTCATGATATGTAAATACCCTATCTTCACATATGATAGCCTGCTTTTCCCCATACAAGCTTACGGCCCTGTCTAAGAATTGCGTAAGTATTAATGGTACGTTCATCACTGTATCCCCCATTTCTAAAGTCAAAATGTTCTGAATTAATCAGATTTAACATATTCTCTTTCTTTGTAGAGTTTATTTCTCCCAAGTAATAGAGCAGTCGATCTAACTTCTGACATTTTAAACGAAACACCAATTTCTTAAGCACCATTCCTACTCTCCCAAATAATTAATTCGACAAACACAATCTATATTTCCTGCAATAAAAATGGAAAAGTAATATAAAAAGCACTTCGAAGAATGCTTGAGTTAATAATCACTTATTTGTTACATGGTATTTAATAGACTATAAGAAAAAATAAAAAATGAGGAAAACTTTATTACGTCCTATTTATTTATATAGGAACAGATATATAATCAAAAAATGTGGGAAGATGTAAAATGGAGATAAGAAATTTGGAATAGTAAATTGACAGGATGGGGGTCGCTGGTCCGAACCCAGTGGGGATGATACTTTTCGAGAAGGCTTAAGCTCATGTGTATCAAGGGTTTGAGCCTTCTTTCAATTATTCAGTAAGAACCCACAAATGTTGCAAAGAAGCAGCACACGACACTGCACTAGCCCAGTCTTTCCAAGGGATTCAGCTGTCTCCATTATTTCCGTTAAATCCAAAATGTTCACTAAACCGATCCGCTGTTCGTCTCTGCATTTCCTCATTAGTATGGGAATAGATATCGTTTGTCATCCACACTCTAGCATATCCAAGCCGCTCACTAACCACTTTTGGATTCTCTCCCATTCTCATAAGAACCTTTGCATGAGTATGCCGTAGATTGTGGAATGGCATATAAGGAATCTTTGCCAGTTTGATTAGGCGCTGATATTTTCTCAGAAGATTGCGTGGTTCCATACTACTTCGTTGGTGGTTTCATCTGGTTCTTCTTTTACGGTTTCCTCCATAGAATACTCGATTTATCACTTTTACTCTTTTCCTGGCTACACCCACCTAAAACAACCATTAGTCCCATCATGAATATTACCGTTCTGCTCATTAAATCCCCTCTCCTCCTCGACCTTCATAAATGGCAATTAATACCCAACTATATTCACTACCTTTATGAAAATAACTAAATGAAAAGTTTAGATGAATTAAAGTAGACTGTTCTTCCGTCAATCGTATTTCTGACGGCGCTCCAATGAAATGCGCTCCTTGCAATACCGCTTAAATATTCCTTTCTAGCGCAATGAAGATTCGAAGCGAAAGGGAAATCCGCAATATATGTGCCATCTTATACCTAAGAATTAGAAAAAACTTCTCTTTGAACAGGTCAAAACGACTCTGGAAAAGTCCTGCTCTATAATCCGCATTTTATTATTGGTATCTTCAAAGTTTTCTTCCACTCTCTTTGATGAAGCCGCTTCATACTCCTCTTCTATCTTTTCTTTTAATCTGTTATTTTCCTTAGAAAACAAATGCCAGAATTTATCTCCATCGTTTCTCAAACTCCGGCTGATTGTATCAATATGGTGTTCGAATTTTCGTTCCAGTTCTTTTTCCATGTCGTGTTTCTGGATTTTTCTTTCAACATTTTCTTTCATAGCATACAATGAATCCATGAACCCTTCTGCTACGTCTTCTATTCCTTCTGCAATCTTAGACTCCCACTTATCAATCTGCTTGTTTATTGCATCTAATTCATTGTCAAACACTGCTACATCCCCTTAAACCAGAAAGATATATCCCTATCAATAGTCCCTGTTGTTTCTGCAGCTTTGATTAAATCATCAAGAAACATTCCCATCTGTTGTTCAAATTTCTTCAACTTATGGCAGAAATCCATCGCTAAGTCTACGTCAATAAAGTAATAGTCTGAACCTTTAATCGTAACAGCTTTTTCTCTGAAATATTCTCGTACATCATTTTCAGTAAGAAGCGGATACTTGCCTGATCCATTAACATTGGATAGCATATTTTGATAGATTGACCTAAGAGCAGCTGCATCATCTTCGATATACTGCTCTACCCGTTTTCTCCAGTCCCTTATTAAATTCAATTGCGGCCTAAATGCTCGCACGCTGGCTATCACTTCATCAGGTTTCATTCTAAATTCAATGTTTCCATCCTTGTTGAATTTTCCAGTGTATGTATCTGTAAAATGACCAGCTATTGGATTATCACGTATGGATATATGTTCTACATTTGAAGCAACAAAGTATTCCTTTCCGATCAGCGGATCTCCTCCCCTATACATTCCGATAATGTCATTCCCGTGAATGTAATCTCTTATATACTCCCTCGTCTTACCTGAATCGACTTTTGCTTTGGCTTCATCACTTAGTAATCCGTAAACGTTTGGAGCGGCATATGTAACAGCTTTTTCGCCTCTTTCAGCACCCACATATTGTGCTTGTCCGCCTCCCAAGCTATGTCCAGTATGAGTAATGGTTGCTGATTTATGTTTACTGGAAACCCTATTCGCAAAATCAATGGCTGATTTAAACTGTGTTTGTTCTGTAGTGATTCTGGTAAATGTAGTCAATGTAGTTGGGACATACCTAACATTATGCCCCATTTTACGAACGACTTGATTAATGTCTGCTTCTAAGTCGCCTGGGTCTATTTTGGGCTTTGCTTCTGTACCTCTATAGGCAATTACAATATTAGAGGTATCTACTTTCCCTTCCATATCCACTGGAGCAAGGGCGATTGCTTCTGCACCATTGCCATCTTGATCGTCCTGCTTATCTATAATCATCCATTTTGATTTTTTCTCTTGATCTCCAAAAACTTCTCCTTCTATTTTAAGATCATTGTTATAACTGATAACAGAGAAGTTGAAATACTCCAAATCACTAACGTCTTTTGAAAGTCCAATCCCCTTCACCTTTTACAGCTCCTTCTCTGACTTGAATAATTTTCCACTTTATAATAGTATTAAACCATAAAATATATAAAAAAAGGGAAAATTTAGCATGAATAAAAGTTGGATTGTTACCATATTGATTTCAGTTATTTTATTGGCAGGTATCGGGGGCGGGATATATATGGCAAAACAAAAAGAGGAAAAAGCACAAGCAGCGGAAATGGCTGAAAAGGAATTTTGGGAAAAGCAAAAACCTAGAATTGAACTTTATTTTCGCTATAATTTTGAAGGTATAAAGAGTTTTGATTATACCGGAACAGATGAATCACCTATGGGCATATCTATTAATGGATATGTAAATGGCAATCCAGAACATGATTTTTCCGCTTATGTCCCTGGCTACCAAAGTGAATTCAATTATCTTGTTACTGTTTCTCCAGATTTTGCAAAGGCTTATAAAGATTCGGAAGAACAAAAAAATGTAGATGATATATTAGAGGAGCAAAAAGAAAGCCAGTAGCAGAATGGGCTAACTTAAATAATTGAGACAATATAAAACACCTTCGAAATAAAAGTGTTGTTTCGGAGGTGTTTTTGCATGGGCAAAACGTATATTCAAATAAAGTCAAATGGGCTGTCGTAAAGGATAAGATGAGTCGTCAATTCACGAATAGAGAAATTATGGAGAAGTACGGGATCAAAATGTCTCTCAAATTAAAACGTGGATGAAATAGTATCGAGATATTAAGATTCACAGATTTGACCAACCGATTGGTAAAATATACACATATGGCCATGACCCTGACTCTCACAGTACTGAAGAAAGAAAAGAACGACAAATGATGCACCTGAAACACGAGAATGAAATCTTAAAAAAGTATTTGGGAATCGAAAAGGAGTTGAAAAAGATCTTGTATATTTCTCCCCTTGAAAACTTATAGCGATTTAACCAAAAATCACCTCAAATCAAGAGATGATCTTTATAACTAAATATTTACTTAAGGTGTGAAAACTGCTACAGGTAACCCTACCTCGCACCCATATTCATTAATATACAGATTGCACAAAAATTGCACAGAATTTCTAGAAATAATGGAATTAAAAGATTCAGCTTGTATAATTAACCACTGGCACTCTGAATTAATGGACTACCTGGACTCTATTTCTGCATAGATTGTGTATAAGATTCCGAATAGTAAATTGACAGGGTGGGTTCGCTGGTTCGAACCCAGTCGGTATCATACTTTTCGAGAAGGCTTAACCACAAGTGTCTCAAGGGGGTTGAGCCTTTCCCCTATTTTTTAGTAGGAACTCATTTCACCTGTATTTTTATACATCGGATAAACACTGTACAAGTACAAGCACTGTGTTTCCTATGAATTCAGCTGTCTCCATTAATTCCGTTAAATCCAAAATATTCATCAATCCGAGTCCTCATCGAATCTGACTTCTACGTGTGAATCTCCTTCTATAATCACCTTTGACAGGGATTGTTGGGAATATTTCTCGTTATCATATAGGTAGGTAATCCAATCCCTGATGGATTCATCGGGATAGGGAGGTGTACTATCGGCATCGCCCACGGTTTTTCCTGTGTATTTCTATCTATTACGTTTTACTCAAAAGGAATTTCCTCTCAACTTTTACCATTAAAATCTGATAATAATCCGTAGGTCCCACCAAAGATAAAAGTTTGAAGGTCAACAGATATGAGAAGATTGTGGCGAATAGAAAAAAACCATGTACATTTGTACATGGTTTTATGACCCCTACGGGATTCGAACCCGTGTTACCGCCGTGAAAGGGCGGTGTCTTAACCGCTTGACCAAGAGGCCAAATGGCTCCGCAGGTAGGATTCGAACCTACGACCGCTCGGTTAACAGCCGAGTGCTCTACCACTGAGCTACTGCGGAATAATAATATTTTTTGGAGCGGGTGAAGGGAATCGAACCCTCATCATCAGCTTGGAAGGCTGAGGTTTTACCACTAAACTACACCCGCATGTATGGTATGGCTGATAAAAATCAAATCCACGAATGTCGGAACTAAAATCCGATGCATAACCACTATGCCCCTATAATGAATGGTGGAGGGGGGCAGATTCGAACTGCCGAACCCGAAGGAGCGGATTTACAGTCCGCCGCGTTTAGCCACTTCGCTACCCCTCCGATTATTAGAGTGCCGGCAAGAGGACTTGAACCCCCAACCTACTGATTACAAGTCAGTTGCTCTACCAATTGAGCTACACCGGCATAACACTTAAATAATTTTATCATTAAAATTTTAATTTATAATGGTGGCTCAGGACGGAATCGAACCGCCGACACAAGGATTTTCAGTCCTTTGCTCTACCGACTGAGCTACTGAGCCAACTTCATTATGTAAATGGCGGTCCGGACGGGACTCGAACCCGCGACCTCCTGCGTGACAGGCAGGCATTCTAACCAACTGAACTACCGGACCATTTTTATTGTGCGAATAATATTTGAAGCTGCGACTTATGAACCCTACAAGTTACCAGACTGCTACACCCCGCAACGATATATATATTGCTTAGATAATATATGGCGGAGGAAGAGGGATTCGAACCCCCGCGCGGTTTAACCCGCCTCCCGGTTTTCAAGACCGGTCCCTTCAGCCAGACTTGGGTATTCCTCCATATAGGTTGTGGATCATGTAAGACTCGAATCTGCAACTGGACGGTTATGAACCATCTCCTCTAACCAGCTGAGCTACATCGTCAAAATCAAAATCCTATTGGGTTTAAGTAAGTGATGGTGGAGCCTAGCGGGATCGAACCGCTGACCTCCTGCGTGCAAAGCAGGCGCTCTCCCAGCTGAGCTAAGTCCCCATAATTTTAAAATGGTCGGGAAGACAGGATTCGAACCTGCGACCCCTTGGTCCCAAACCAAGTGCTCTACCAAGCTGAGCTACTTCCCGCAAAGAAATGGCGCGCCCGAGAGGAGTCGAACCCCTAACCTTTTGATCCGTAGTCAAACGCTCTATCCAATTGAGCTACGGGCGCATTTTTGCAAGTAACTGGTGCCGAGGGCCGGTCTCGAACCGGCACGGTAGTCACCTACCGCAGGATTTTAAGTCCTGTGCGTCTGCCAATTCCGCCACCCCGGCATATCAATTGGCATTGGAGCGGAAGACGGGATTCGAACCCGCGACCCCCACCTTGGCAAGGTGGTGTTCTACCACTGAACTACTTCCGCATATAAGTGCGGGTGAAGGGAGTCGAACCCCCACGCCGTAAGGCGCCAGATCCTAAGTCTGGTGCGTCTGCCAATTCCGCCACACCCGCATGTTTATAAATGGTAAGCCATGATGGACTCATACCTTCAATCCTCAAGCTTCTAATTGATTAATATCAAACCCTCTCGTTGACTGCTTTATTATTCTATTATGTATTTATCTATATTTCAACAAGTAATATATGGTAATATTGATTTATTTTTCTTCCTATATCAAAAGATTGAACTTCCATGAATACATCTATCATCATAGGGTGTTAGAACCCTTGCTTAATCCTTAATATGCCTTTTATTTTTAAATTATCTTAGAAAGACATAACTATCATTTTACTGTTTGAAACGGTAAGAGTGCTATTCCTAGCACCATTAGAAATATAGATACCAATTCTAGTATAAAAGGTATATTTAATTCATCTGGTCATAGAGAATAGCTTTAAATATCTGGTTGAGTTCTTTTGTTTTTTTCCCACGAAGCCATTCGACCTGGTCAATTGGCAGTGTGAGCTTAAGGGTGATTTTTTCATCAGGCATCTCGACTTTCCTGATGTCGGCAAGGGAAATCCCCTTCTCAATATCAGGAAAATTGGTCTCGTTCTCATTGATATGAACAAGGCCCTGGTACTCATAGGGACCATCGACCCCACAATTCAAGTTCAACTGCGGGAGACGGCCAGGAATTGATTTTATGTACATGAATGAGCTGATTACTCGGTTATCGGTCAGCTCGATTTCAGCGATGATGCTCTCGCGGTTGCTATATTTCTTTAAGGCTACCTCGCTCACGATGAGGTCGAGCTCCAATGAAACTGTGGATGGAGTTTCCAATATATAAATCGCACTATTAAAAATATAGATTGCTTCGCCGTCAAGATTCACCGTTTTTATACCAACCATGTCATTCCCCTCCAAAAGAGACCGTCGGGAACATTCCCCACCCGGCTTATTTTCTTCTATTCTACTAAATCATGGAAGTTCCTCCAAGCGTAGCTTCTCGGCGATGGCAATGACATTCGGATACTCCTTCAAAACCGAAGCGGGGAATGCCTCAGATATTTTTGACTTCAAATATCTGTTTTACTGTGGTAGCCGCCTTCTTTTCCACAAAAACAAGCAGATGCATCTCCCCGCTTTCTATGATGGTATTGAACACCCTAGTGATTACTTGCTCCGGCACATCTTCATAAGAATCATGGGAAATAGAAGCATGGATTTTTTTAAATTATATGGACCAATAATAAAAGATGGTTTTACTTTTGAAGGTAGATATACCTTTTAATTAATACTGGTCACGGCGATTTTTGCTCATTTCATTCATTACAGGAATGCTGCCCCTATACTTCCACAACACAAAAAGACATTAATCCATCTTCGATCAACGCCACGATACTATACGTATATACGTTTACAAACCATACAAAACACCAGATGTTTATTATCCATCTGGTGTTTGTTTAAAAATATATTTTATTTCTTTTTTACAGCAGGTGGTCCAAATAATCCGCGTTGATAATCACGGAACGCCTCCCTGATTTCTTCCTGAGTATTCATTACAAATGGTCCACCAAATGCTATTTCTTCCCGGATAGGGACGCCTGAATAAATCAATACTTTGGAACGGGATAGTGCTTTTATTTTTAATTCACTTGAGTTAGAATCTGAGCCTTCCTCATTAAAGGATAGGGTAGCCGCCCCTGTTTTAGCTATCTTTGTCTTACTTTCTCCGAACTCCATCTCCCCCGCCAACATATACAAGAATGAATTATGATTCTTAGGCAAAACATGTGTGTATTCAGCCCCTTCACGGAGGCTAATTTCTGTCATCGTAATAGGAACCAAACTATTCATAGGTCCTGTTACCTCTGCAATATCACCTGAGTAAACTCGAATGTAACCCCCTTCAAAGTTCACAACAGGAGCATCCTCGACATAGATATTTTGATAACTTGTTTCTGTATGCTTCAGACTTTTCGGCAGATTCAGCCATAGCTGTAAGGTATGAATAAGATCATCGTCAAAAGCCTCTTCCGCATGCCTAGCTGCCCAACCGGCATTCATGTATTGGGCATCACCAGCATCTAAAATACTATACCCCCCTGCATTATCTATATGTTCAAGCCTTCCATCAATAACATACGTTATAGTTTGAAAGCCTCTGTGGGGATGGTCGGAGAAGGTTCCACGCTTAAACCAGTCTTCAGCCATTAGAATAAACGGGGAAAATTCCTCATTCCTCTCAGGATTTAAAATCATTCCTTGTTGAACATGAGGATATCCATTTTTGTTGTATTCTGGATACCAAAAATCTTTTACTTCTCTCTGAAATGTTGACTCATTAGACATTTCAATACCTCCTTTTGGAATTAATCCACAGTCCTATTAAACATATGAATAAATTAATTTTCGTGCAGCTTCAACTACTTTACTTAATTCAATTGGTCTCTTAAACAACCTTATTCTCTTCAAAACAGAAAAGATCATTGAACAGTATCCGTGTTTAATTACCCTAAATTTGTTATTTGATATCTTTCTTTTAGCTCTAATTAGCAAATTTGCAATTAATTAGGCTGTTTCCCCCATAGATTAAATCGGAATTCCTCAAGAGTTCATCAACGATCATTTCAATATTCTATAAGGTAGTTTCTGTTGAAAGACATTTGGTTCTTGCAATTTAAAACCCTTTGAACGAGCTCGCGTATTTTGCGATGGTTTCTTCACCAAATGCTTTTCCTTCAAACTTCTTTTATTTCAGAATCTATTACTATTCCTCTTATTTAAATCCTTCTATCTTACTACAAATATATTACCATAATATTCCGATTCATCATCGAAAAGTTACAATATAATCCTGGGTTTTATTTTTATTGACCAAATTGCTTACATACAAAAATAGACCCTACAAATGTAGGGTCTATCATTAGCTATTATTAAGCTTTTTGAACGTTTGTAGCTTGTGGGCCACGTTGTCCTTGTTCTACTTCAAACGTTACACTTTGACCTTCGTCTAAAGATTTGAAACCATCGCTTTGGATCGCTGAGAAATGTACGAATACGTCTTCTCCGTCTTCACGTTCAATAAATCCAAAACCTTTATCTGCATTAAACCATTTCACTTTACCTTGTTCCATAATTGTTGCCTCCTAGTGTGTTTCCACACAATGTGTTACTATCCCTGCTCAAATACTTTAGACGAAAATCAAAATCGTTTATCAATCTGAAACCGCCGAACAAAAATAATTCTTCTTTAGAATAACAGACATATATAAAAATAGCAAATTATAAGACTCTTCCCTTTCATCTTTACAATTTATTCATTGGTATTCTATTTTTAATCAAAGAAGATTTAATTAAATATACCTTCAACAAACTTGTTCTTTCCCTCTGCATATCCAAATCAGTTATGATATACCCAATGTAATCCCTATATTAGAATGGCTCAACAATTCACTCACTATCTTTGGATTTATTCCTTCTCGAATTAGGATGGTTGCAGTTACATAACGTCATCCATATAAAGAAATCAATTTGAGCCATTACAATAAACTAAATAAAAACAGAAGAAGGTTAATCCCCCATCTGTTTTCAGAGTATAGATATTTGAATATTCAATTGATTTATAGTGAGTTACTATCTTTATCTTCTATTTAATCCATTTCCTATAAATTTATATTAAATTTTTACTTTCTTGTTCATTATCATTAATCTGTGGAAAAGTAGGTACCCTTTTGTTATTTTTATGAATCCAATAAACAGATATAGCACTTACAACGCCTGCGAAAGCTACATATAGAGTCATTAGTAGGGGCGATCCATTATTAAATTCCATTAAAGAAGCTGCAATCATTGGGGTAATTCCACTTGCAAAGATTCCTGAAAATTGATAAACAAATGACATACCTGAGTATCTAACCTTCACATCAAAAAGTTCTGCAAATAACGCTGCCTCAGGTCCATAAACACTCGCATACAGAATACCAAATGGTATTAAGATAGATGGCCATATTATTAATAAATTCCCGTCACTATTGCTCATTAACCAAAAGGCCGGCATTGCGGAAAAACCAGTAATCATGCTTCCATAAAAAAATGTCTTTGTTCTTCCAACTTTATCTGAAATATGCCCAAATAAAGGAATGAAGAAGCACATTACAAATGCTGCTATAGATACACCTATTAATGCAGCTGTTCGAGTAATTTCTATATAAGTAGTCAGGTAAGTAAGAGAAAAGACTGCCATTATATTAAAGAATACTCCATCGATATAACGCGCACCCATACCCGCAAAAATTTTACCAACATTTCCTTTCCACATTTCTTTAAATGGCACGCTAGTTTCCGCATTTTCATTCTTTACGACTTTAAATTCAGGTGATTCTGAAACATTTAATCGAATCCAAAATCCTAAAATAATTAGTATGGTGCTTAATCCAAATGCAACTCTCCATCCCCAGCTCATGAATGCTCCATCTGACATTACTGAAGAGAGAATAGCAACCACACCTGAAGAAAGCAACAACCCTAGTGACAATCCAATTTGAGGTATACTGGCATATAATCCTCTCTTCTTTTTAGGAGCATGCTCAAAAGCCATTAATACAGCCCCTCCCCATTCTCCGCCCAAACCTATACCTTGAATAATACGAAGAACAACTAATGAGATAGGTGCTAGAATACCAATCTGATCATATGTTGGTATCACTGCTATGAGAGCCGTGCTCACACCCATTATTGTTAGCGTTAATATTAGCATACTTTTACGGCCAACTTTGTCTCCAAAATGCCCAAAAATAATCCCGCCTAATGGTCTGGCTATAAAACCAACTGCAAATGTTGCATATGCTAGTATAGTAGATACAAAAGGATCATCTGATGGAAAGTATAGTTTATTAAATACAAGACCAGCTACGACACCATATAGAAAGAAATCATACCACTCAATTGTAGAACCAATTAAACTAGAGACAACAACACGTTTAAGTGAACTTTTCACATTATTCATTTATTTCCCTCCAATACAAAATTTATATTTGACTGAAAATAGATAATAGATTTATTGAATTAAATTAAGAAAGCGCTTTCTTAACGTGTTAAAAAAAAGACTGGAACTGGGGTTTGAGAAACTTCCCCTACCCCAGCGATGAATATAAAATTACCAGTTTTTATGATCTAGATGAGAATATTTCTCTAATAATCTAGTAGGCATCTTTAATGCATCTTTTCTAAATGGTGGAGCAAGTTGTGTTCCATCAACCTGAATATCCAGAACAGTAGGTTTATTGGATTTAATTGCTTCCAATAATTTCGGACCTATATCTTCAGCTCTATCTACTCTTACTCCTGCAGCTCCCATTGATTTAGCAACTTCAGCAAAATCAGGGTTTTGAATATCAGCCCCAACAAATCGATTGTTGTAAAAATCAACTTGATTCTTCTTTTCTGCACACCATGCACCATTATTAAATACACAGGCAACAACAGGGATATCTTCTTCCACTGCTGTACTCACTTCATGTAGACTCATTCCCCATGCACCATCACCAACAATAGCTACTACCGGACAGTCAGGACGAGCTAGTTTGGCACCCAAAGCTGTCGGATAAGCAAACCCTGTATTTCCGAATGTTAAAGCTGCTATATGCTTTCTTGGTTGATTAAATTTTAAATAGGCATTAGCTGTTGAAGAAACATTGCCAATATCAGTTGTTACTATTGTATCTTCAGGAAGTACATTTATTAACTCTAATAGTGCCCTACGTGGATTTATTGGATTCCCTTCAACCATGGCTAGGTCCACCAATTCTTTATCCCACTTTTCTTTAACAGCTTTCAAATCAGCTAATTTACTTTGGTCTATTATTGGAGAAGTTACTTCTTTAATCTGTTGAAAAAGTGCTTTACTCGCTTCTCTTGCATCCCCTATAATACCAACCTCGACAGGATGTGTCCTTCCAATATTTCTTGGATTAATATCAACCTGTATAATCTTTGCTTCCTTAGGAAAATAATCTATATCGTAGCAAGGTAACGTCCCAAACACTGATAGACGTGTTCCTATTGCCAATACAACATCAGCCTTTTTCAAAGTATTCATTGCAGCTTTAGATCCCATATATCCAATTGGTCCAACAAATTGGGGATGATTATTCGGAAACGCATCATTATGCATGTATGATACAGCAACAGGAGCTGATAAATATTCCGCTATCATCTTAACCTGCTCAATTCCATTTGAATCCACTGTTCCTCGTCCTGATATGATAACCGGATACTCTGCTTCCGCTAAAATCTTAGCAGCCTGCTCAATACTTTCGATAGATCCTGCACCCCGAGAATCTACACGGTATTGATGGGGTTCTAATATAAAATCTTCAACCTCACCGTAGAAGTAATCCCTAGGAATATCAAATAAAACAGGTCCCCTCTCTGCATAAGCAATTCGAAATGCTGTTCTTAAACAATCTGCTACTCTACTCGGATGTGTGACTCGAACTGTTTCTTTTGTAATAGCCTTGAATATTGAGACTTGGTCACATTCTTGAAATCCATCCCATCCAACAGTAGGAGTGCCTGCAGAAGGCGAAATAACGACCATCGGAGTATGCGCTTGATTTGCTGCAGCAACAGATGTAACCATATTAGTAATTCCTGGACCATTTTGCCCAATAACTACTCCTACTTTCCCCGATACTCGTGCATATCCATCCTCCATATGTGCAGCGCTTTGTTCATGTCTTACTCCGATAAAACGAATACCTGCAGTTGGCAAAAGATCCAGCATATCCATAAATGCAGAACCTAATATCCCAGAAATATGGGTAATTCCTTCTTTTAACAATGTTTCTACAATTGCTTCACTAGGCGTCATTTTTAATTTAGTAGCTTTAACTTCCCTATTTTTTACTTTCATACAAACTCCTCCTAAATTGATTTATAAACTTGATAGTTTATCAGCTAATTTATAAAATAAATCATGAACATCTTCTTGCTTTGGCACTTTAATATTTGTTAGAATTCCATTCCCAGATATCGCATCTTTCCCCAACAATGTAATATTCCTTCTTAAGTCATCAACATCTATATACTTTTTGCCATCTTCCCATATATTGAATATGTCATTATAGTTATGAAGGATGTCTAATGTTTTTACAGCTAAGTCTTCCTTACTCAAACTCGGATCAGCTCCTAACGCTATTGCAATATCTGCATACTTATCACTAGCTGAATCAAGTCCATATTCAACTACAAATGGCATCAGGAGAGCGACACTTAATCCATGAGGTATATGAAAACGCGCACCTAATGGCCGACCAGCTGCATGCGCTAGATTTGTTGAAGCATTAGAAAAAGCAATTCCTGCATAACAACTACCAAGAAGCATATTTTGCCTAGCTTCAATGTTATTGCCATTTTCATAAATAACAGGCAATGAATTACCAATTCTTTCAATTGCCTCTAGAGCAAATGGTTCTGTCATAATGGTTGAATTAGTAGATACAAATGCTTCCATTGCATGACTTAAGGCATCAAGACCTGTATAAGCTGTAAAGTTCTTAGGAAGACTTAAAGTAAGTTCCGGATCAAGAATTGCTATATCCGGTATGAGGTGAGGATGACCTGGATTCATTTTAATATTCAAATCAGTATCGGTTATAACCATTATTTTTGTAGCTTCAGAACCTGTTCCTGCGGTAGTAGGAATTGCTAATAAAGGTAATCTCTTAAGGTAAGGTTTCTTTACAATATCAATCCAATCAAGATTTTCGTTACAGCTAAATAAAGCAGCAGCTTTTCCAATATCAATTGCACTTCCTCCACCGATGGATACAATACAATCTCCATTGAATTCCCTTAGTACAAGAAGCGCATTACTTACATGTTCAGTTGTAGGTTCACCGGAATACGAACTAAAGATAGCGCTTTCAATTTTATCCGAGATTAATATCTCCTTTACTTTTGTGTCTAAGCTAATTTCAGGTCTTGTCAGAAATGTATCCATAATAACTAATACTCTTGTTCCACCAGCCTGTAACACCATACTTCCTAGAGAATTTATACTGTTTGCTCCTAAATGGATTTGACCAGGTAGATCTAATCTTAAAACATTCTTCACCATCCTAATCCTCCTTTCAAAAATATTTGGTTACAACTATATATAATGCAATTATCATGCCAACTTTAATCTTCTTGTTTAACAAGAGTTTTCTATTTATAATTAAGGATACTGGTGTTGAAACGCCACCATAACGGTGTTTTATTTCACCACCGAAAAATATAGAGGAGGTAAGCTTTGATAGATGAATATAATGTAGGTGATAGTAGAAAATCTGATGAGTTAATTAAATTACAATCTTTAAACGAAATTCTCCATTCCATCGTTCAGTATTCTTCAGATGGTTTGTTTGTGGTCAACGATGAAGGTATAGTAATTGAAGTGAACAAAGCATACGAAGAAATGACAGGGATATCAAAAAAAGAGGTAATAAATAGAAATATCACCGACCTTGTATTAAATCAATACTTTGACAAATCTGCCGCCACAATAGCATTAGATACAAAAAAAAAGACAACTATAATACAACAAATAAAACAACAGAAATATTTTGTTGTGACAGCAAACCCTATTCTTGATAAAAATCAAAAAGTTTCAATGGTCGTTACTAGCGTCCGCGATATCAGCTATCTTTATCATTTACAAAAACAGCTTCTAGATTCTCATCATATTAATAACAACACCTCAAATACACTCTATAACCAAACAGACTTTTATATAATATACAATAGCCCACAGATGAAAATGTTATATCAAAAAATCGAACAAATATCTCAATTTCCAACGAATATTTTGATTACAGGCGATTCCGGAACAGGTAAAGAAGTATTAGCTAACTTAATACATCAATTAAGCTCCAAATCCAACCAACCCTTTATAAAGGTGAATTGTTCTGCTATTCCAAACGAACTCTTTGAATCTGAGATGTTTGGATTTACAGGTGGATCCTTTACTGGCGCTAAAAAGGAAGGGAAACCCGGATTTTTTGAACAAGCAAACAATGGAACAATATTACTAGACGAAATTGGAGAAATGCCCATTCAATTTCAAGTAAAGTTACTTCGTGTATTACAAGAAAAAAGCATCACTCGTATCGGATCTACTAAACCTATCAATCTATCGTTTAGATTAATTTGCTCAACAAATCAAAATCTAGAAAGATTAATCCGTGAAAAGAAGTTCAGGTTAGACCTATGGTACAGAATTAATGTGGTTCAATTGAAGATACCACCGCTAAGGTCCAGAAAAGATGATATCCCTCCACTGGTGGAACAATTCAAAGATGAGTTTTGTAACAAATACAAACTGACAAAACAAATTTTACCTGAAACTATGAACAAGCTAATTGAATACGATTGGCCAGGTAACGTTAGAGAATTAAGAAATGTAATTGAATATGTAATTATCTCAACGCTTACTTCACAGGTTGGACCTGCTGATCTTCCCGATAATATAAGAGAAAATTGGAATTTAGAAATGCCGTTAATTAGCGATGATGTGTTTTCAGATCAGCTTCCCCATTTACTATCAAAAGAAATTAGTCTTAAATCAGCCCTTGAACAATATGAGAAAGAAATTATAATTAGTACATTGAAAAGTACAAGCAGCATTCGTTCAGCTGCTCAACAACTAAAAATTGATCATTCCAGTTTAATAAGAAAAATGCGACGATTGAATATAACCTATTAAATAGATATCTGTGGGTTAGGTAAACTACAAATATTTTCTTTCAGAAACTTCACAAATATATCAGCAGTAAGACTTAAATAATGTTCATCATATAACATATAAAAATTTCGCCTCATCGTTATATCTTTAATATGCAATTGTTTCAAAGTATTTAAAGCTAATTCTTTTCTTACAGCTGAATGGGAAATAATCGAAATGCCTGTAATTGATTCAACGGCAGATTTAATAGACTCAGTGCTTTCCAGTTCCAATACAATGTTTAACTTTGAGGGATCCAGATTATTTTCCTTTAGTTTTTCTTCAATCACTTGTCTTGTCCCGGATCCCTGCTCTCTCATAATAAAAGGAAGAGAAAAAAGTTGGTCAGTTGTTATATAGTCAGTCTCTATTAATGAATTATGGGGAGATGTGATGATAATTAACTCGTCTTCTAGAAAAGCTTCTTGCTTAAAATCAGGATATTTCAGCATAGATTCAATAAAACCAAGATGTATCTCTGAATCTTTAAGTTTTGTAATAATCTGTGCAGAATTATTAAGTTTTAATTTCAAGCTAATATTAGGATGAATTTTCACAAATTCTCCAAATAAGTAAGGTAAAATATATTCTCCTACTGTTAAACTTGCACCAATGATCAATGTCCCTTGAATTGTGTTAGATAATATTTCAATCTCTTTTTTTGTTGAATGAATCTGTCTTAATATTAATTCAGATGAACTGAATAACACTTTTCCTATAGGTGTTAAATATACCTTTTTGGTTGTTCTTTCAAATAATTTTACACCTAAATGTTCTTCTAATCTTCTAATATGTAAACTAACATTCGGCTGAGTCATATGTAATGATTTAGCTGTTTCTGAGAAATTCCTCTTTTTAGCTAATGTATGAAATATTTTTAAATCCTCAAAGTTCATATATACTCCCCCTTTAAAAGATGATCTATAATAAAAATGTATAAAACATATGAAAATTCTAAATAAATGACGTATATATTTCTATGCTATCTTTAATTAAGCTACATTTTATCTGTAGCTACTTAAAGGAGGAATGCTTAATGTCACAATCCCCATTAGAAAAACGTCAGCAGCATAGCACTTATCCCATGTTTCAAATGGTCGGTGGTATTGGATTTACTTTTTTTATAGCTTTATTAGGATTAGGTTTATCTAAAATTAGTGGATTTAATCTAATGGGTCCACTGGCCTGTTCAATAATTATAGCCATTGTGTATAGACAAATTTGGAATTATCCAGAAAAGATCAGAAAAGGAATCGAATTTTCATCAAAAAAACTATTAAGGTTTGCAATCATTCTGTATGGTTTAAAATTAAATATAAATATAATCTTCAATCAAGGTATGCCACTGATCTTGCGTGGTATTATTACCATCGCCTTTGCTCTGATAATTACTATACTCCTTGCTAAGTGGTTGAAAGCAGACATGTCATTATCCTTGTTATTAGCTGTAGGAACAGGTATATGTGGCGCAGCAGCAATTGCCGCTGTATCCCCAATTTTGAAAAGCAAAGAAGAAGATACAGCTATGGGGATTGGTATTATTGCGTTAGTTGGAACTTTTTTTGCTGTCTTATACACATTCCTTCGGCCTATAATTCCCCTACCCGACTTAGACTATGGAATATGGAGTGGTGCCAGCTTGCATGAAATAGCTCATGTTGCTTTAGCTACAGCTCCGGCTAGTCAAGATGCAATGGCTATTGCTCTTTTGGCCAAATTAAGCCGAGTCTTATTATTAATACCATTTTGCTATCTCTTGATTTTTTGGATAAACAGTCGAAAAAAATCTAACAATATTAACTCCAAAATAGAATTTCCTTGGTTCTTACTTGGATTTATTGCTATGAGTTTAATCAATAGTTTCATTTTGGGAGAATATATAATTATTCCTGATTCTTTTTATAACATTATTAACAATTTCACAACTTATATCCTGACAATGGCAATGGTTGGTCTCGGTTTAAACGTGAGTTTCCAAGCTATGCGTTCTAAGGCATTAAAACCACTTATAGCGATTTTTATTACCTCTGTATTGCTTTCCATTGTTTCATTTTTCTCCATTTAATAATCTTTTGCATTCGCTTTACTACAATAAAGAGTTCAACAAATGAGGACATTAATCCTTCTTTAAAACTAAATGTGATTAGTAGACACTTAACTTTGAACATTGTTCTTAAAAAAGGGCAAAAATAACACCCTTGATAATAAAAGTACTGGGACAGTTTATTAATATAAGTATCTTTTTACAAATAAAATACTCCTCCTAAGTAGGCTGATTTTTAACAAATCGCCTCTCTAAGGTGGAGTATTTTAAACTTCTCTATAATCAATTATTAATATGGGTTTCAGACGATACTGCAGAAATGGTCTCTTGGTAGATTTTTTTCCTATTTGGATCCTCCAGGAAATGCATACTAATTAAATCGATGAGGTAAAGTGCACTTAAATCAAGACCGGTTGACAAGTAGGCGTTGCGAACGGGATGGACGGTCCATAGCACTTCATCCGATAATTTTGTTAGATATGTATGGTCATAAGCCGTTAGAGAGATTAATTTAACATCTTTTTTCTTCGCTTCATTAACAGATGAGATTAACTCTCGGGTTTGTCCAGAACGTGAAATAGCTAATAGCAAATCCCCTTTTTTTAATAAAGTACTTCTAATAATCATTAAATGTGGATCGGTTACAGCTTCACTGGCAAAACCCATCCTACTCAATCGGTAGTTTAATTCCTGTGCGGCAAGTCCCGAACTTCCTAAACCATAGATAAAAATTCGCTTAGCATTTGTAACTAATTTGAGTGCTTTCATTATTGATTTCCGACTGTTAAGACCTTGTATATCGCGGATTACATCCATATACTGACCTCTTATTTTGGAATCCATATCTTCTGTATCTTCATGGCGCGTTTCTCTTGCTAGATTCATTTTTAATTCCACGAAATTTTTACAGGATACTTTTCTACAGAAACGTGTGATCGTTGCAACGGATACATTCGTCTTTTCTGCTATTTCTTTGATCGTGCACTTGGAAGCTTCTGATGACGAAGAAAGCAAAAAATCAGCTAAACCTTTTTCTTTATCGGAGAATGAAGAATATTTCGATTGAATTTCCTTCAAGAGCGTAACCATCGATGACTCCTTCCACCCTAAATATTGGTCAACAACCCCTATTTATTTCTTCAACAAAGCGACTTGTTATTTGCTGCGGCCGAGTGATTGCTCCCCCGACTACAACGGAGTAAGCCCCCAGGTCAAGTACCCTTGCCGCCATTTCAGGAGTGATAACATTTCCTTCAGCAATGACAGGGATCGAGACATTTTTTAAGACTGTTTTGACAAATTCAAAATCATTCTCATATAATTTACAATCTTTTGTTTCATTTGTATAGCCATAAAGGGTTGTGGAAAGGCAATCAAAGCCCAATCGTTCCGCATTCATCGCATCTTCCAACGAGGAGATATCTGCCATCAACTGAACCCCTGGATAATGCTCTTTTACATATGAAACTAAATCAGCTAATATTTCTCCATTTGGACGTTCTCTTAGTGTTGCGTCCATCGCAATCATTTCACAGCCTGTCTCAATTAGTTCATCGACTTCTTGTTTTGATGCTGTGATAAAGACTTCACTATTTGGATAATTTCGCTTCACAATTCCTACGACAGGTAAATCTACTTCTTTTTTAATTGCGATAATATCTAGTTTCGATTCTGCTCGAATACCTGCCGCTCCACCTTGCTTGGCAGCCAGAGCAAGCTTTGACATGATAAATGAGCTATGAAGAGGCTCACTCTCTTGAGCCTGACATGAAACAACAAGACCCTTTTTAATTTGTTCTAACATTTTTATTCACCTACTATTTCTGTTTTTTTACCTTGATGATTTAAAATTGAAACACAATTCTCCTGCTGCAAATCCAATTAACGAAACTTTGATAGTGGAGGTAGCTTAGCATTAGTATATAGATAAGATAGGAAAAAATATAATACCGCTACGCTCCACCTATTAAGCTTTCTAAATAAATAACGAAAATTATTTAACTTTGTTTATCTCATTCTTCAAGATCTCTGCGAGAGCTCCATAAACAACTTGAACACCCTTACCTCTCTTAAAGAGTCCTTTTGCCTTCAGTTCATCTTTCCAAACGGAATCACCTGCAACTTTGTCTATATCCTTGACGGTTACTCTTAATCTAGTTATACATGCATCGACGTCCACTAGGTTTTCTCTTCCACCTAAGGCTGTAATCACATCCTCTACATCAATGTCTTTTAATAATGCATCTTTCTTCGTATATAACTTATTCTCAGATTCATCACCACGACCTGGAGTTTTTAGATTCAATTTTAGAATAAGTGTTTTAAATACAAAGTAGTAGATAAGTGCTGTTGGAATTCCGAGAATGAGAATCCAAATGTAATTCGTTTTATCATTACCCTGCAATATACCGAATAATGTAAAATCAATGATACCCCTTGAGAAAGTAACCCCTACCGATACATCTAGAGCATATAAAGCAGCATATGATATTCCCTCTAGGATGGCATGGATCCCGTAAAGTAATGGTGCTACAAAAAGGAATGTAAATTCGATTGGTTCAGTAATCCCTGTTAAGAAGGATGTTAAGGCCGCTGAAAATAGTATACCACCCACAATTTTCTTGTTTTTACTGTTAGCAGTATGATACATAGCAAGGGCAGCTGCTGGGAGGCCAAACATCATTGGTAAATAACCACCTGTGAAATACTTCGTTGCTTCAGCCGAGAATTTTGTAACAGTAGGATCAGCCAATTGTGCGAAGAAAATGCTTTGTCCACCTTGTACGATTTTCCCTGCAACCTCTAATTCTCCACCAAGTGAGGTGTACCAGAATAGCGGATAAATCGCATGATGAAGTCCAAAAATATTGAGAAGTCTCATTAGTGATCCATAGAAGAACATTCCGATTGGGCCTGTTCGTCCAAAGAATTCTGAGAAAGTTGAAATTCCAATGTGAACATATGGCCAAACAAATGGAATAATTATCCCTATTACACTAATTGCGAATACAGAAATAATCGGAATAAATCTTACTCCAGAGAAAAACGAAAGTGCTTCTGGAAGCTGCTTGTCGTAATATCTATTGGCTAAAAAGGCTACTAGTAAACCAACAATAATTCCTCCAAGCACTCCGATTCTAACTGTAAAAATACCAAGCTCGTATCCATATACGTTTGCCTGCTTTGCTGCTTCCACTGGATCTAGACCTTGAGATAGGAAATAGTCTACAGTTGTCGACTCTGGTGTATGGCCCAGAAAACCTAGAATGGTACCTACGATAACATGCATGACAAGAAAAGCGATCGCCGCTGATAAACCTGCTGCACCTTTTTCCTGTAACGCTAACCCTGAAGCAATCCCGACAGCAAATATCAAGGGTAAGTTAGCAAAAACAATATTACCAATCGCTGACATGGTGCTTAAAATATAAAACAAAAATGTCCCATCTCCGAGTAATCCTTCCAACCCATAGGTTTCTACCATAAGGGGATTGGTAAAAGCTGCACCAATACCAAGCATGATCCCGGCTATTGGCAGAACAGCAATAGGAATCATAAAAGCTTTTCCCAAACGTTGCAGTTTTTCAAACATTCTTATCCCTCCATTTTCATTCAAATATAGAACCCTTCGCCCAAAATTTTTTGCTTTTGAAAATTATTATCATAAATTACATTTTATGTAATTTATTATCTTCTATTATATGAGATCACCACATTAATATGCAAATAATTTTTAGAATCATTTCACTATATTTAAAATTTTGTATATTTTTTAAATTCCCCACGTACTGCCCGTTCCTTTGGTAGATTATTTGTAGGGCAATAAATATGGGATGTAGGATTGGAAAGGGGCTGAGCTCAATAAAATATATATGTATCTGGAGCTTGGATATTTTTTAATTCTCCATTTTGGATAGAATATCGATTAGATAATCAATAACACACCCTCCATGACACTATTTGCCGATGTTTAGTGGTGTGAGGGAAAACAAAAAAATCCCCCACAATTTGTGAGGAATGATTTTAACGTTTATTAGTTGTTTATGATACCGGTGGTCGGGATATAAAATACGCTAGAAACTCTTATACGAGAAGGGTTTATAAGTTGCTTGTGTAAAATTTGTGTAAAACGATTTTAACATAAAAAAATGATTTAAATATCATATTATTTTGGGAGAATTAAATCACTGTATATACCATTATGCTAACTCATGAAAAAGATTTGAGCATCGTTTTTTTATCCCGATGAATTTTAATTAACTTATTTCGCTTAAAATAATAATTACTAAAGATGCAGTCAATCAGGAGACTTCTTCTTTCACTTATTGTGCTAAAATATTTCAGCCATATGCCTAGCAATTACAGCCATATATGTATAAGCTTAAAAATCCATAATATCGTCATCGTGTTTTTATTGAATTTCTCATTAAGGAGAAGTAACCAAGCGACATTAACCACAGTAAACTAAGCAAGAGCAGACATTGAATAGCTATAGAACTATATTTAATTGGTGGAGAAATAAATCTAGATAATAAGCATTAAAATTTCAAGTACTTTGAGAGTTCAACCAGGAGTCCAGTTACTTTTATTAAGTAATTGTAGCAACTTAATGCTTGTTCTAATCCAATCTTATCTTTATGTGCTGCTTGGTTTCGATAATTGACTGTGACAAATCGTACTCCTTTGTCAAGTTTCTCTAAGTACCCTTTTAATTCATTTTCATCGCCAATTGTAAATCTTTCACGAAAGTATGGCATAATCACTGCCCAGGTGGATTTAGCTCGCTTCGGGCGTTTATGATCAAGACTAGTTCCAAGAATATACGAAATACTTCCCAGTGTAAATTTATGACTCGATATCTCATAATAATTATTTGTCTGATGATTATATATTGATAAACCATGTGGCCAATCTTGAATAGGTATTTTCCTCTTACGTAAGTCGGCAATTAAATTAGAGAAAAAATGCACATACAATTCACGTTCCAAAGCTTTTGTAAGAGGAATACAAGCTGGGGAATAATCCACTTGATGTTCATAATCCGCCATATTATTAAAAATAATATTTGAGGTGATGATATATTGCTTAGATTCTTCCGTTAACTTTTCCCAATTACTAGATCCAAATATTGACAAAATTTTATCTTTTTCTTGCTTGAATCCTATTTGAGTAGATACCTGGAAATTTTTTAATAAAACTTCCATAAAATCTTCCGAAAACTGATGTATTAGATTTTCCCGTTCTTCCTCTTTAATGGTATGTAGTAATGGCACCTCATATTTTTGTTGAAGTGTAGAGAGCGTATTCGTTATACTTTCTATCAATGATTTCAATTCATCTAAACGTTCATTAACACCAGCAAATCCACTTTCAACTTTTGATGATACCTGCTCAAGTAGTGCAAGCATCTTTTGAGTGGAGGATTCTCTTTCTAATTGGAGAGCTTCGTTCTTTTCATGTAATAATTGATTCTCTTTCCCAATCCTTGTAAGCTCTTTTTTGTAAAAGTCTAATTCTTCCCTAAGTCTGAAGGCTTCATCCTCACTATAAGATTCAGCGTTAATGGACTCAATCGAAAAGATAGGAATTACACTATCATAATCGTTTATAGGTGCCTCACCAAAAGTTATGATCGTACTATGTTTAAAATAGCGGAATATTTTAGAAATTCCATCAGAAAAATCTTGAAATTCGTCTGCAATGATATAGTCAAAATCCTTATTAAGTTCATCAATCCTATCTCGGATTCTGTGCCAGGTGGTCAAATAAAAACCCGGCTTACCCAAACTATCTTCTTTTAAATCTCTAACTTCCTCAATTGAGTGATTCTGAAGTAAATGCTGAGAAACCTGGTAATTTAGTATCAAATTATAATGTACAAATAATATCCTTTTGTTTCTATACTTACCAAACAACAATTCTGATAAAAAAATTGACATGGAAGTCTTACCAGAGCCTGGTGGGCCAAATACATAAATTTTTTTTTCGCCTATTTTTATCATTCTAAGTATCCTAGATAAAGCTTGAACCTGGTGTGAATGTAGGAACTTAGAGTTACTAATGTTAGATAAATCAAATTCTCCCATTACTCTTCCCCCCAAAAAAGAATAAATTAGCATTTCAACAAGTTTTCCCTTAATCGTTTTTTTTCTTCTCGATGACCTATAAAGGTCCAACTGAACCAGCAACTTTTCCTCCAAACACCTTATTAAAGTAATCGTTTCTAGTCATCTTTATATACTATTTAAAATACCACAGATGTTTTTCCCATAGTAAGCCCAAGCTCATTCCTTGTAGTTTCTTTACCTAATTAATTATAGAGATTAAAATACTTTTCTTGAACTTAGTAATTTCTAAAGTAAATACCTTTTATTTCTAGAGTGAACCCTTTTATCCAATATAACCATATATTAACACTATGTTTTTTACAATATATATAATCTATTAATTACAAAACTAAAAAGCACCTCTAATTCAGAAGGTGCTTTCTATCAGCCAAGCGGTGCTCGAACACGTATATCCAGACATATTATTAGCAAACTAGTTTTTCTGTAAATTCCGCCATAAGAACCTATTTATATCCTCAACATTAGTGATTCAGAAAATATTACAAATAATAAGCTTCATTCATTTCTTTATTCATTTTAAAATCTTGATATACAATTTTAATATTTGCTACCATTTTATCCTCTATACTTCTACGTAATTCAGTAATTTTATTACAATCTTCATTTAACAAATAAAAGTCAAGATTTTGGATTTTTGACATAATTTGATTGAACAATTTCACATTTACTTCTTTAGATTCATTAATTACAAATAAATCTTTAACTAAGTAATCAATCCATTCCGAGTTTCTTCTATGTTGAACCAATGCATGTAGACAATGTATCTATTAACCTTACTAAGCTCATTAGGGTTCAGGTTGTGCTTCTTTATGAGTGAAATAATCTTTTGAAAAGATGTTCCATAGATTTCCGCTATGTTCTGGTTTGTCATTTTATTTAATAAATCCTGTTCAAGTTTTTCTTTAGTTGGCAGCCTGATAATCACCTCATAATACTTCTATCTTGAGGATTTATTTTGTAAATAAAGAATGATACAATCTTTACAATGGATAAATCAGGAATATTTCTCCAACAAAGTTATACACACACATATTAGTAAGTATGGAAGGATGAAGTTTGTGGCAAGATTCAGAAATACAACACGACATATACCATCAAGATTAAATAGAGAGCTAATACTAAAAAGTTTAAACGCAGTAGATTTACAAAGACAATTTTCAAATATGAATCTTTTTCAAGGTACAATTGGTTCGTACAATAATTTACCAGGAGCAACAGTTGTTTTTGATTTATCTGGTTCATCTATGGACATCAGAAAGCATGGAGCAGTAAATTTTGTTGCTAAAACTCAATACATATTTACAAAATTAACAGATATTATCTATTCTAATTATGGTATTGTTGAAAAATTCCCCGGCGATGGAATATCTATGCATTTCCCTAGTATTTCTACATCTGAATGGAATCCTACCGAGACTTCCAATAATAAAGACTTTGATGGAAATAATTTTCACGAAATCGAAATAGATAAAGATGGCTTTTACGAATTAGATATTGATGAAAAGGAATTTAATGAAGAGTATTTCGATGATAAGGATTCAGATATCAAATATCCTAATATAGATTGTAACTCCAAAGTATTTTCAATATATTATGCTTGCGAGGCAATTAAACAAATGGATTATTTTTTACGAAAAGAAATGAATATGTCTAGAAATAAATATAGATTTACATTGACCTATGGCGAGGACACAATTGTTACTTCTTTCGGTAATTCAAGTCATAAAGAGTTTATAACAATTGGACATGCGGTAAATGTAGCTCATAAACTTGAAAAATTTGTTAAGGAAAAAGAGTTTTTTTTAGGAATGGATTCCTCTAGCAAAATACTTGTTAAACAATTGAATATCTTTTCTAATTTATCTACTTGTCTATTACCTAAGGATCTAAGCAGAAACAATAAATCAAATGAATACTGGTATGGGGTGAAATATTAATGGATTTAACAAATCCTAAAGAAGCAGATCGTTTATATGATTATCATAAACATAATCTAGTCTACATAGGAGACTATATCAAGTTTGCCGATGGTAAAGCAGGAATTGCCTTAGGAGCAACCTTAGTTATGTTGGGTTTCTTTGGAAATGAAGCAAAAGACATAGGATTTTGTAATTTATCAATTGCTAACTACTCTTTATTAACTGGACTTCTCCCTTTAATTGCAGCTTGTTATTTCTTTATTTGGAAAGTTCTTTGGCCTCGCTATACAACTAATACTTCTCTTTATATGTCATGGGGAGGAATCGGTTCTTTCTCTAACAGCCAAGCTTATGCAGACTATATTGAAGAAAAAGACGATATAGAATTCCTTCATGACATGAGAAATCAAAATTTCGTTCTATCTCAAGTCTGTATAAAAAAGTATCAAAATTTAAAATACGGGTTTATATGGTTAACTATTGGGGCTATAACTGAATGCGTAAGCTGGTTTTTTATTAAGTAAAAAGGACAAACCTATAGGTTTATCCTTTTTATTTGCTAGTTGTTTCTGGATGTTCAATAATCCCCAATTCTTTCATTATATTATTTTCATCATTAACAAATATACCAAACCTATCTTGTCCAATTAACTTCCCTTGAGAATTATAAAAAGAACACTCCATATAATGATGTCCATTATATGCTGTTTTTTGTTGGCACGTATATTTATTTTTGTAGTCTTCCATACCAAAAGTTAATCTGCTTTCAGATTCACTAGCTTCCTTACCTCTGTTTATTACTTTCCATTCAATTTTGCTAGGTTTTAATTGTTTTAGAGTTCCCTTTAAAACTAGTTTAAACCCTAATGCTGCCCCTTTTTGTATAGCTCTAGAATTACTATTTAATGGTAAGATATTTTCTAAATCCTCTGATACTTGAGCTTTTATTTCAAAATCTTCAGGTGATTTATACCTAGTCAACTGTTCTTTAGGTAGAAAGGAGAATGAGCTTAGATATTTTTCCCAATCAAAAATTCTCATTTGATAGTACGCTTTCAAATAAGTATCATTTAAAACATACTTATCCTCCTGTTTTTCCCCATCTTTAATAAACGTTTTAATTTTTATAAATTCATCCGGCAAATCCATATAAATAAGAACATTTTCTCCAATTAATATATTATTTCTCGGGGCTTTACTTTGGAGTTTGGCTGCTAAGTCAGTATGGATGCTTGTACTAGTGATTTCTGTTATATTACCTAATCCATAGGAGGACCATAATACTTGATGATCGTCACCTATATCAATGCCTATCCTAATACGTAAGGGCTCTAATCCATTTTCCTCAAAAAATTCACTTAAAGTATTTTTATTAAAGAACTGCATTAAAGAAGCAGCATTTAATGCATTGATAATAGCATCTGATTTTTTCATATCTTTATGACCGAAATAAGCAAAGACTGCATCGCCTTGCAACCGATGTATATGTCCATCAAATACCTGAGAAATTTCAATAGCAGACCTTAAAATCGCGTTCTTATAGAACCGTACAGTTGATAAAGGGAATTTCATGCCCAGTTTCGTGGAACCAGAAATATCCAAAAATACCGAGCATACATACTGACTTCTAGTATCTGTTTCTGATAAATCCTCAAAGTCTGGGTGAACTCCTATCGAATTCGAAAAAGGCACCTCATTCTTCCCAAATAGAATTCTTAATTGCTCTTTAGGAGGTAGAATAACATCTAAATCCATAGAATTCCCTATCTTTTCGAATACTTCATAATGAGACTTTTTCAATATTTCCTTTGGTACTTTCTGCGCAAACAATTGGTCAAATATAGGTTTTAATTTATCCATCTATACCCCCACTAAAGAAATGCGTATATAGTCATATTATACCACCAATAATTACCAAATTAGTATTAATAGATCAAATATTTTAGACACAGGTATATTGACGGGAATTTTAGAATTAATACTTGAAAGTTCAGATGCTATAGAATCCTTAATAGATTGAGGGACAAATCAATAAAGTTAATTGGATAGTTTAAATATATTATTCTAACACTCCAATTCTCTATCAATTTCATAAGCTCCTCTAGCTAATTCATGTAGTCTGTAATTATGCTTCTTCCTTGCTTCTCTCATGATAATCATCTAATAGTCTTTTAACGTAATATTAATGTTTGTATTAGCAACAAATAAAGAAAACGGGACTGGAACCAGAAAGATAGTTGGTTCCTTAAAATATTTATAGCTTGGATTTTATTGTATCTTCCTATGTTAGCGTTCATTATATTACTAGTTTCATATGTTTGTTGCAGAAACTCTATTCATTTCATGAATAGAGTTTTATTTTTATTGACCAAATTGATTACATACAAAAAAAAAACAGACCCTGCATATGCAGGGTCTATTCTAAGCTATTATTAAGCTTTTTGAACGTTTGTAGCTTGTGGGCCACGTTGTCCTTGTTCTACTTCAAACGTTACACTTTGACCTTCGTCTAAAGATTTGAAACCATCGCTTTGGATCGCTGAGAAATGTACGAATACGTCTTCTCCGTCTTCACGTTCAATAAATCCAAAACCTTTATCTGCATTAAACCATTTCACTTTACCTTGTTCCATAATTGTTGCCTCCTAGTGTGTTTCCACACAATGTGTTACTATCCCTGCTCAAATACCTTAGACGAAAATCAAAAATTGTTTATCAATCTGAAACCGCCGAACAAAAATAATTCTTCTTTAGAATAACAGACATATTTTAAAATAGCAAATTATAAGACTCTTACCCTTTCATCTCCAGCTATCCTAAACATTGTGAGCTAAGCGGTACTGATAAAAAAGTGATATAAATATTCAACGTTATTCTCTTGTTAAGGAGTCTTAAGAATAAACAGAGAAAAGACGTGGGCTTCTTGCTCAACGTCTTCTTTGTTTAAAAATGAATATATAATGGCATTATTACTTTATATGTACTGTATTCTCAACCTCTTACGGGATTCGAACGGAAATACCCACCGCCCTCTTCGACTGTTAAGTTAGTACCAGGGTTATGATCTCCATCTCTGTAATATCCATTCACGTACGTACCGTCCTCGCGGTAATATCCTTCAACATAGTGTGGATCTACATGATTAACACCCGTGCTTTCACCGCTCGTTTCGGATACTTCATTAGCACTGGCAACATTCGTTCCATCTGTTCCATCGACTCCGTCAACTACATCAATAACTCCAATAGCTAATGCTCCAACTGCCACAGTAGTGAGTAAACCTTTTGCTCCATTTTTCACGGAGTCCTTATCCCCATCAAGGGCTCCCCCAATGATTTCACCTCCATTAACCACAGCAGTCTTAGCTGTATGAATAACACCCATTGCTGTTCTGCCAACTGCTTCACCCATACCATTTAATCCTTCATCTCTCTTTACTACATCATCTTGAACAATACCGGATATAGTATTAACGGTTCCTTCTGTAAATGTACCAAAAGTATCTCCAGCAAATGTAGAAGCTTTTCTTACACCACTTCCGATGTCTTCTAATACTTCTATACCTGATAATTCTCCAACCATTTGTATAGGTCCGCCTATTACTCCACCCAACACAGTTCCTGCATCTTTTCCTAAGTTACGTATAAATCCAACTTTAGAACCCCTCCTATTTTCCTATATTTTCTACAACCTATATATCGGAAGGGTTCATAAATTTTTAATCTAATATTTAAAATAGAGAAAAGTAATAAAGACTGACTAACTCTCTCATCTCTATAAACACAAAATGATCGTCATTTATTCTGAAAATTGTACTTGTATAAATACTGATGTTTTATACAAATAGAAACTTCCTGCCAAATTCACTACATCCAAATCTGTGATTAAAAACGCATGGACCATATACAGACAGAGTTCCAAAGAAAGTTATAATATATGTCTGTTTTAAATTAGGTATTATTCAAGTACTGTGCTATGCTTAGCCTACCATTTGATATTACTAGTTTCATATGTTTGTTGCACCGGCTCTATTCATTCCTTGAATAGGGCTTTTTTATTGATTAAATTAATTAAATGCAAAAAAATAGACCCTGCAGATGCAGGGTCTATCATAGCTTTTATTAAGCTTTTTGAACGTTTGTAGCTTGTGGGCCACGTTGTCCTTGTTCTACTTCAAACGTTACACTTTGACCTTCGTCTAAAGATTTGAAACCATCGCTTTGGATCGCTGAGAAATGTACGAATACGTCTTCTCCGTCTTCACGTTCAATAAATCCAAAACCTTTATCTGCATTAAACCATTTCACTTTACCTTGTTCCATAATTGTTGCCTCCTAGTGTGTTTCCACACAATGTGTTACTATCCCTGCTCAAATACTTTAGACGAAAATCAAAATCGTTTATCAATCTGAAACCGCCGAACAAAAATAATTCTTCTTTAGAATAACAGACATGTCTTATAATAGCAAATTATAAGACTCTTACCCTCTATAAACACACTAGACCTTGTGAGTTAATCTTCTTTAGAAGAAAATGTTTAATTGTAAACTCAGGCATACCATCATATAAAACAATCATATCTTCTTTGGTTTTTATTATTACTTTACGTTTAAAAGAACCTTTAATATTGTCGAATGGGTTTGTGGAAGGCTTGAACAACCTGACAGAGTTCTTCAAACGGAATGGATTTAGATACCGGTATTTCACACGATTTCGTGCTAGAATCCTACCCTACCATCAATATAAAAACTTCAGCAATTCATTAGGATAAGGGGCAGAGGAAAAACTCTACCCCAACACATGAAAAAGAACCATTATTTTTTGCTCTTTATTGGAACAATTAAACCAACGATTCCTAAAATAGCAAACAAAGTAAAACCAAACGGATACGATGTGATTTCTATTGTTTTTCCTGCATTTAATATATATCTAAACTCCTGACTTATCTTTAAACCCCCACTACGAATTATCTTTCTTATCATGGTCACGTTTGGTAAGGTATAAAAAAATATTGAACAGGAGTATCAACTGATGACAGCAAAAACACGGAAAATCTCGAAGAAAAATCATTGCGGACGAAGTTGTCATTAATACCTTGAAAGAGCATAAAAAAGTTCAAGAGGAGATGATAGATCGGTTAGGTGATGAATTCATGACCCGATACTCAGTGAAATGGCAGCTGGAAATTTGGCATTTCTGAATCAGAAGCAAATTAGATTTATATTGATTATGTAATCAGAAGATGGAATAAATGAACAGTGGAATCAATAATATTAATTATAGTATTTATGATGAGATTAACGATTGATTTCTTAAAATATTTCAGTACAGATGGTATTTATAATGAGAAAATACTCAATTATGGTAAGACTTATCAGTCTCGGAAATAAATATCGTGAAATTGTGCAAACCGTTTTGGAAATTCGTTATGATTTGGGTTGAATGTTAGGGATTGAATCGTATGTGCATTAAATTTATCTTATAATTATAAAAAATCAAATAATTTTCAAGAATTTTCTAACGTATTTTGAAAAACGAGAGCCAACAATGACTTATTTTTTACTCATATCATATTTTTTATTGTCCATATGTAACTTTCGGGTTACAGCTACAATTCTTTCTTTAGGAACATTCGGATACTTATCCTTAATTATCTTGACACATTCCACCCAATTAATTTCTGATTTTAACAAAAAAGCTATTTCATCTTTAACCATTGAGTCTATTTTATAAATATCATTGTCAGTTTCATGCGTTTCATTTATGTCATCCTTACTTTGGTCAATTTTATCAAACAGCAGCGATGCAACAAGATGAATAGCTATGATAATGATTTTTACAGCTATTGAAAGATTGATGATTGTAAAAAAGTAATCTAGTGCGCTAATAACTATATAACTACCAGCAAAAGTTAAGATACTCGCAATCAACTTAGTGACAAAGATATCCTTATAAATGTCCGTTACAGCGTGAAGAAAGCTATCGATAATAGTTCCCACTCCCATATCTATAAAACACAACAGAAAAAGAAACATAATTAAATAGATTAAATTCTCATAATACTGGCCTGTAAAATGGATAATCAAAACATAAATAATCATGAGTGGTAGAAACATTACTAATACTACTGTCATAAGTAATGAAGTAGAAAGAAAAAAATTCTTCACAAGAATATTCTCGATTCTCCATAGCTATTCTCTGTCTATGGTAGTTTATTGTTAAATTATAACAAGTTTTTCACGGTAAAGTCAGCGATTTCATTAGCATATCCCCAGCTGCCTATTCCATTTTAGTTTCTACTTCTAGGTTAAGAAAAATTTAAAGTGGAATTCAACTCTTTTCTCTCATAGAGGTTGTAATAGATGCATTTAACTACAGTGCGCTGGCTATCTCTTATACAACTTACTACAATCACATGAAAGTAAAAACCTGTTTAAAAATCACTGTATCGCCAATTATTTCATATTTTTCCACTTTTTAGTGCAATATTACTTCATTAATGATAATATATACCTATTAGTTTATTAATTTTGGAAAATAATATGTTTGTATATATGAAACTATCTGCAAAGAATACAAAATATTGATAGACAACCGCGATAGTACCATTATTAGTTCAGGCTACAATTGTTCAAAGTATACAAACTATTATTACTGCGATAATTGTGCTAATTATGTGACGACAGTGCGGAGTGCAGAGGAATATTTTATAACATAAACTCAACTAAACATGAGTGACTACACCTACCCATTTTGGAGAGGCGAGACATGATTTACTAATTTTGAAGGGAAGATTCTAATTGAAAGCAGTTATGTCATTTATTAAAGCACATTGGAAATATATTATTGTAGCTATTGTAGCATTATTTATTGGGAGTACATTTGGCCCATCTTCTGAGGAATATGAATCCCAAGCTAATAAGGGTGTTGCTCTTACGGAGAAAGTAGAGAAAGCCGAAGCAAAGAATAAGGAACTTTCTTCTGAAAACGAGGCACTTCAGGCTAAAGTAGATGAAGCCGCTCCATATTTTAAAATGGCTGAAGAAGAACGTAAAGTAAAAGAAGCGGAAGCTAAGGCTAAAGCTGAAGAGTTAAAGAAAAAAGAAGAAGCTGCTAAAGCTAAAAAAGAAGCGGAAGAAAAAGCTAAAGCCGAAGAAGAACGTAAGCGTGCAGAAGCGAAAGAACGAAAAGGTTATGATACTGGTATCACCTATGATCAACTAGCAAGAACACCAGATGACTATACGGGTGACAAAGTTAAATTCGGTGGCACAGTTATTCAAGTTATGGAAGGCGATGACGACACTACTCAGATCCGTTTAGCTGTTAATGATGATTATGATAAGATTCTCTACATTGAATATGATTCTTCTATTACAGATTCCAGAGTATTAGAAGAGGATACTATTACAATCATGGGAGTTTCTGTAGGTTTAATTACTTATGAATCTACTATGGGTGGAGAAATATCTATCCCGGGTATCTCTGTTGATAAGATTGAATTGTAACCTGCTGCTAAAGTATAATGTTAAAACTTATTGTTTTCGAGATATTCTATGATACAGTGGTCTCCCCTCCTGCCTGGGGGAGATTTTTTTATTTGGAGACAGGAAATTACTTACTGGCTCATGCTTCATATAAACAGGATTTGATATAATCAAACAATTCAACCTCTTTGATTGATTACTCTTTTGATAAAATACTCCTCCTAAGGTAGACTGATTTTTAAAAGTCGACTCACTTAGACGGAGAATATTAAACTTCGCTTTTCAACTATTAATATGGGTTTCAGACGATACTGCCGATATTGTCTCTTGATAGGTTTTTTTCCTCTTTGGATCTTCTAGGATATACGCATACTAATTAAATCGATGAGGTACAGCGCACTTAAATCAAGACCCGTGATAAAAGCCGTTAGAGATATTAATTTAACAAATTTAACATCTTTTTTCTTCGCTTCATTAACTGATGAAATTAACTCCCGGGTTTGTCCAGAACGTGAAATAACTAATAGCAAATCCCCTTTTTTAATAAGTTACTTCTGATAATCATTTAAAGGGCCCTTTTTAATGACCAAAAAAATAGACCCTGCATATGCAGAGTCTATCAATTAGCTATTATTAAGCTTTTTGAACGTTTGTAGCTTGTGGGCCACGTTGTCCTTGTTCTACTTCAAACGTTACACTTTGACCTTCGTCTAAAGATTTGAAACCATCGCTTTGGATCGCTGAGAAATGTACGAATACGTCTTCTCCGTCTTCACGTTCAATAAACCCAAAACCTTTATCTGCATTAAACCATTTCACTTTACCTTGTTCCATAATTGTTGCCTCCTAGTGTGGAATTCCACACGATGTGTTACTATCCCTGCTCAAATACTTTAGACGAAAATCAAAATCGTTTCTCAATCTGAAACCGCCGAACAAAAATAATTCTTCTTTAGAATAACAGACTAATATTAAAATGGCAAATTATTAGACTCTTACTGCCAATAACACACTAAACATTATTAGTTAATCATCTCCAACATAGAATGTTTGGTTAATTTTCATTTGATCAAATTAATACAATTAGGTGAAAAGTGATTTCTTACTGTAGTGGTACAAATGAACAATGGCGAGTTAAATCCTGATGATTTTCTTCATCTGACCACTTCACCTAGAGAGCTTTTTTATGCACAACGGTCATTTTGTTAAAGAAGGATTATCTGGGGACTCAACCGAATTTAACTTTATATACACCAAAAGCAGAAACAGCTAATTGATCTGACCCAAGAAAGTTAGACATATGTATTTAGGCTACTTCAAGGACCTGAGTTCGGTATTCCACCGGGCTTAGGTCTTCGTCATAACCCGTCATAATAAGACAATTTTGGATGAACTCGCTCAAGCTTTGAAAGAACATAAAAAACGACAAGATGACTGGAAAAAAACGTGCGGCCCCCTTTATAATGACAAAAATCTCGTCATTGCCAAGGAGAATAGAGATTTTTATGCTGCTGCAACTCTGACGAGGGATATGAAGCTTATATGTAAAAAAGCCAGTGTCTCTTCAATTCGGTTCCACGATATTCGACATACACACGCTTCAATCCTGATTGCTGAAGGGGTCGATATCGTTAAGGTCTCAAAACGCTTAGGACATAGTTCACCTAAGATTACATTAGAAATATATGCTCACTCATTCTCTGATTCAGATTACGAAGTAGCAGATATCTTCCAAACCGCTCTGTTACAACCAATTGTGGCAGGTGAGCGAAATGTGAGCAATATAGTCGGAGCTTAAAAATTGGTGAGCATCAAAAATCCCCCAAACCTTTGATATATAAGGGTTTGGGTTGTATCTTAATTAGTGCGAAATGAATTATTGTCGCTAACCTGCCCCTTTTGTTACATATGAAAAAGCCGCCTGAATTGGCAGCTAATTTTGAGGATTCCTATAGTTTAAGCTTATTTTTTCAAACAAAGCTGTATTAGCCTAATAATTTTGCAACTCCATCCTTCACTTGAAGTGGTAATACTATTCTCCAATTTAAAATATACATAAGTTAGTACAAAAATGATTACTTCTTAAACATGTTAGCAGCTATATTTAAAACAGCTTTTCGTGGAAGTATTCGAGATAATATGGACAAAATGTAGTTTGATTTACCAACAATTTGATAACTGTTCCCTTTTTCTAATCCTTTAAAAGCAGCGCTCACTACTTCGATTGGCTCCATTCTACTTCCTTTTAAATGGTCAGATCCTGATGAAGCATGAAAAGAGCTTTTTGTTTCACCAGGGCAAAGAGCTAAGAACTTGATACCATTCCCTTTATTTTCAGCCCAGAGTGCTTGTGTAAAAGATAATACATAGGATTTAGTAGCAGCATATACAGCCATAAATGGAGCTGGTTGAAATGCTGTCATAGAAGCAACATTTATAATAATGCCATTCTTCTTTTGGATCATGGGAACAAGAAATACTCTTGTCAATTCTGTTAATGAAGTAATATTTAGCTGGATTTCATGAAGTATCCTTGATGGATTGATTTCATGAAAGAAATCTAATGTGCCAGCCCCCGCATTATTCACTAGTATATCGATATGAATGCCTCTCGTTTTGGCCTCGCTCCAAATTGAATTGGCAGCATTATGAATAGTCAAATCAATAGGTAAACTTATAGCCTTTATTCTATATTCGGACTCTAGTTTACTGGCTAAACTATCTAGTTTTTCTTTTGAACGAGCAACTAAAAAGACATTGCAACCCTTTTTTGCAAATTCATGGGCAAATACTTCTCCTATTCCTGACGATGCTCCAGTTATTAATGCTGTCTTATTTTGAAAAGTAATCATTTCAATTTCCTCCTAAATTTTTTATTTAAATTATTTAAACGTTTAAACACTTAAACATTTAAATTAAAATAATACTTCTTCAGCTATTGGATAAGGTGAAGAAGTATTATTTTATTTCTTTTTATATGCTTTCATTTTCCTTATCTGGATGATTGATAATTTCTTCAATGGTTGAAATAATTCTTTTTAGTTGCTTCACAATAGAATCATTTGCTGTTAACCAGTAATATACTTCCGTAGCTTCTTTTCTCGAATCAAGAATGCCAGCCATTTTCATTATCTTAAGGTGATGAGAAATAGTTGGTCTCGACATGGGTGACTGTTCAGCAATTTGAGAAACATTAAGACGCTTCGACACCATAAACATTAGTAAAATATCTTGCCTAACTGGATCAGCCAGTGCCTTAAAAACATCAGTACAATCTTTAAGTACATTATAAAAGGCTTCTTTTTTCTCTAGAAGTGAGTTGTTCTCAATATTATCAGGCATTTCCATCCTCCATAACAAAAAACTAAACGTTTAAACTTTTCAACATTATATGTTGATTATAGAATATTTGTTATTCAAGGTCAAATTCTTTCTTCAACAAAACTGCCCCGTTTGTTGAACAAGCCATCTTAGTTCGGTTTTACCATAAATCGGATACTTAAATCCTTTTATTCAAGAGCAACAATCTATCGAAAACAGCCTTATTATATTATTAAGCAGCCATAGTCGAATGCTCTCTGTCTGTTCGTGTAATGCCAAGTTTGCATATTCAAGTAAAGAGAAGGTTCCTAAACTCCTTGAAAACTGTAAAACAAGTTCCAAAACAATCTTTTTGCTTTTCTTAAAGGAGAATCCAGAAATCATTCGAGAGATTGTAGGAATGTCCATTGAACAAATAGTCCAAAGGAAAGTCACAGCAGCATAATCCATTTAAATTAGGGATTATTCAATCACTGTACTATGCTTAGCCTACCATTTGATATTACTAGTTTCATATGTTTGTTGCATCGTCCCTATTCATTTCTTGAATAGGGCCCTTTTTATTGATTAAATTAATTAAATGCAAAAAAAAAAAAATAGACCCTGCATATGCAGGGTCTATCATTAGCTATTATTAAGCTTTTTGAACGTTTGTAGCTTGTGGGCCACGTTGTCCTTGTTCTACTTCAAACGTTACACTTTGACCTTCGTCTAAAGATTTGAAACCATCGCTTTGGATCGCTGAGAAATGTACGAATACGTCTTCTCCGTCTTCACGTTCAATAAATCCAAAACCTTTATCTGCATTAAACCATTTCACTTTACCTTGTTCCATAATTGTTGCC